>CAWGOD010000001.1:0-417703 GCA_963824175.1 uncultured Chloroflexia bacterium
CTCGAGGAATTGGATCAGCTCTGGGAGCAGTCCAAGACCGTTCTGGGGGACTAATTATTTTTCTTGTTTGGCAGCCTGTGATTGAATGAATAACAAACCAACCAGGAAATACGGCAATCCCTGATAGAGGATTGGAATCAATCGGTAGTCCGGATTTGAGAAATATATGAAGATACTCAGCAGTACACTGAGAACAATGATGAACTTACCTCCTATAATGGGATTACTCCAGGCAAGAAGCACACCGATGGATAATGTGGTTATCAACAGGAATAAGATAGCTCCTGTTGATGCCTGATGGTGCAAGGATTGAAATCCACCTTCAATTATCGAGCTGATGATCTGGAATAACCAGATTCCGCTGATGATCAATCCACAGATCCGGGCAAACCACAATAAAGTGATGCTTTGGTTTTTATCTTTCATTCAGTTATCCAATCCTTATAAGCCGCTAATGATATCACCCAGGATCTTTCCGCCCAATCCTGCTGCACCTTTAACTTCACCAGTGGGGGCTGTGAGGTTGGCAGCGGCCGCGATGCGGTCAGCCAATCTGGAAAGAGGCAGGCTCTGAAGGAAAACTTTACCAGGGCCGGTCATCTTGGCGAGGAATAATCCCTCACCACCAAATAGGGCATTGGTGAAGCCCTTGACCATTTGGATGTCATAATCCACTGAGGGAGCAAAAGCTACCAGGCAGCCGGTGTCCACGCTCAGGATCTCACCTGCAGCCAATTCTTTTTCGATAATAGTTCCTCCGGCATGAGCAAAAGCCAGGCCGTCACCTACCAGGCGCTGAAGGATGAATCCCTCTCCGCCGAATAGGCCTGCACCGATCTTTTTACTGAAGGCAATCTCGATCTCTATGCCCCGGGCAGCGCATAAAAAGGAATCTTTTTGACAGATGAAGGTTCCACCTAAAGCAGTCATATCGAGGGGAACGATCTTGCCAGGGTAAGGAGCTGCAAAAGCCAATCGTTTTACATCTGCCGCGGTGTTCAGGAACGTGGTAATGAAAAAGCTTTCCCCGGTGAACATACGCTCGACACCTTTGAAGATGCCGCCGCCTGTGCCGGTTTGCATATCAATTCCTTGCTCCATATAAATCATTGTTCCTGCTTCAGCCCGGACACCTTCATTCGGGTCCAGCTGAATTTCAACCATCTGCAAGTCGTCGCCATAAATTGTGTATTCTACAATATCTGCCATCTTTCCCTCCTCAGGATGATAATCAATCTCCTTTGAGATTTTACTATATCTTATTCTATACTAGTGTTAAGAAAAATGAAATGTTATTAAAGGAAAAACCCCGAAAACCTTTCGGGGTTGAAAGCTGGGGGCCAGGGATTCGAACCCCGACTTACGGTTCCAGAGACCGCCGTCCTACCGTTAGACGAGCCCCCACCAGCGAAGGGAATTTTATCATTTCTGAGGACCTTAGTCAAATCAAATGATTAGAGTATGCTAAAATTTGGAGATAAGTTCCTTATCGAAGTTGTAAACATTCTCTGCTAGTGAGGAGATTAAAGCATGACTGAAGAAAACGAATTATCAGATTTTATCCGGGATATGATCAAAGAGCACCTGGCCTCAGGGCGTTTCGACCGGGTGCAGACCCGCTTCCCACCAGAACCCAACGGCTACCTGCATATTGGCCATGTAAAGGCCATCGCCATGGATTTCGGTGTGGCGGAGCAATTTGGGGGCGTATGCAGCCTGCGTTTTGACGATACCAACCCTGCCAAAGAAGAAGAAGAATATGTCGATGCCATCATGGAAGACATAAAATGGCTGGGGTATGACTGGGAAGACAGGTTGTTCTTTGCCTCGGATTATTTTGGGCAGCTTTATGATTATGCCCTGGAGATGATCAAAGCCGGAAAAGCCTATGTGGATGACCTCAGCGCCGATGAGATCCGGGAGTACCGGGGCACTTTGACCGAACCGGGCAAGGAAAGTCCCTACCGGGAACGGTCAGTGGAAGAGAATCTGGATCTGTTTGAGCGCATGAAAGCGGGTGAGTTTGAAAAAGGAGCCAGGGTCTTGAGGGCCAAGATCGATATGGCTTCCCCACATATAAATTTGCGAGACCCGGTCATGTATCGCATCCTGCATGAGGAACATCATCGTACTGGTGATCAATGGTGCATTTATCCTATGTATGACTGGGCTCATGGCCAGTCGGACTCCCTGGAGGGTGTGACCCACTCGCTGTGCTCGATTGAGTATAAGAATCACCGGCCGCTATATGACTGGTTCCTGGATCAGCTGGATATTTTCCATCCCCAGCAGATCGAGTTTGCTCGCTTTAATATGACCTACACCGTGATGAGCAAACGCCGGCTGGTAAGACTTGTGAAAGAGGGCCATGTGCAATGGTTGGGATGACCCCCGGATGATCACCCTGGCGGGTATGCGCCGGGCAGGCATCACCCCGGAAGCGATTATTAAATTCATTGAACATGTTGGGGTGGGTTTGTCACTGAGCACCATTCAGCATTCCAAATTCGATCATTTTGTACGCGATGATCTCAATCAGCGAACGAATAGGGTCAATGGAGTATTACATCCGCTAAAGGTAGTGTTGACCAATTATCCTGAAGATCAGGTGGAGATGATGGAATTCCCCAATCACCCGGATGATCCCTCACGCGGGGTTAGAGAAGTGCCCTTTACCCGGGAGCTGTTTATCGAACGAGCTGATTTCATGGAGGAACCACATAAGAAGTTCTGGCGCCTGGCGCCGGGTCGTGAGGTCCGTCTTCGTTACGGTTATTTAATTACCTGCCAGGATGTGGTTAAGGATGAGCAAGGAGAGATCGTTGAGATTCACTGCACCATTGATCCTGAATCAAAGGGTGGGAATGCGCCTGATGGACGGGCTGTCAAAGGCACGCTGCATTGGGTCAGCGCCGGTCACTGCCTGGACGCCGAAGTGCGGTTGTATGATCGGCTTTTCAACCACCCCTTTCCGAAAGAAGCTGAAGGGGATTTCACAGACTATATCAACCCTGATTCGCTGGAGGTCATCGAATGTGCCAAGGTGGAGCCCAGCTTGAAAGGTGCAGCTGTAGGGGACAGGTTCCAGTTTGAGCGGGTAGGGTATTTCTGTGTGGATCCAGACAGCACAGAGGAAAAACTGGTCTTTAATCGCACGATTGCTTTGAGAGACTCGTGGGCCAAGATCGAAAAACAATTTCAGAAATAAGTAATGATCAGACAACGGTTTCCGTGAGAGGAAACCGTTGCCTATTGATAATAAGCAATATCGAACTTTTCTTGTTCATTTCCCTTATTAGTATCGTAGATATTTAACCTTATCTGCTGCCCGGATGTAGATTTCATAATGGAAGGTTTGAATGCTGATTGGGATAGCAAAAAACGCCTAAGAACATATCGCACATTTGAAAGATAATTACCGTTCGGCATTCAAAAAAAGGAAACCCTGAGATGAATACAAAAAGCAAGATTGGAAAAGCGACCAAAATTCTACTGAGCGAAGGTCCTATCGCCCTCGTAAAGTCACTCAAACGGTACGTAGCGAATAAATATGCCTACGGTACGTACAGACCTGATGAATCAAAAATTGCATTTGACGCTCTTGATGCAGACACATTCAAAGGTCTGATGATAGATGTGGGGGCACATTATGGCAGCATTTTGTCACCGTTTGCACTTAGTGGTTGGCAAGTGATTGCATTTGAGCCAGATTCAAAGAATCGCGAGAAGCTTGTAGAGTCTTTTGGAGATTCACAGAACGTGATTATCGATGCTCGAGCAGTCTCGGATCAACCACGGGAGAAGGCTGTTCTCTACAGAAGTGAAGAATCGACCGGCATTAGCGGGCTATCATCTTTTCACTCTAGCCACCAAATTGCAGAAGAAATCGAAGTTACGACGTTGGAAAACGTCTTTGATGAGCACGGACTAACGCATGAAGAAGTCACTTTTTTGAAGATCGATACCGAGGGATTTGATTTGCATGTTCTTCGGGGCTTTCCTTGGCTCAAATCTTCACCGCATCTGATCTTATGCGAGTTTGAAGACTCCAAGACTGCTCAGCTTGGCTATACATTTCATGATTTAGCTGACTTTCTCGTTGGGCATGGTTATAGACTTATTGTGTCGGAATGGCATCCTATAAAGGAATATGGTGGTATCCATGATTGGCGACGCTTTGCCACATATCCGTGCCAGCTTGAAGATTTAAAAGCGTGGGGCAATATTTTTGCCACAAAAAAGGATGAAATATATGAATCACTGCTTAATATATGCAATCTGAGTTCTTGATGCATAGACCAGAATGCCGAACAAGGCGCTGCAACTAACCGCTTTTCCGCTGCGCTCCTATGAGGCAGGTGAGCTCATCCGTTAGGTAAAGATTAGGATAGAATTATCAAACTCAGATAAAAATGGAGCAATCAGATATGAAAAAACCATATGTAATTGCGATTGCCTTTGCCATCTTCTTTCTTTTCTTCATTCAAATGGCGGGTTCACTGGTCGAATCCATCTATATCCTCGATCTGATGAATACATCCCTGGATGAGAAGGCGCTGGGATTACTGTTCTTCTTTTCACCGATTCTCTTATTTATTTACCCTAAAAAACGGCCAGTTCAGACTGTCTGGTTTTTATTTGGTTTGCTTTTCTTGGCGCGTGGTCTTACTCCCTATCTGTAATACTCTGGGAAGGATGCTCGCATCCGGGGTCGGCGCGGGTGCTGCTTTAATGCTATTTCCCTTCCTGATCACTGCCAAAATTAAAGAGGATTCTAGTGTGTATCCCAGCCTGTGGATCTCTGCCGGACTTGCCCTGGCGATAGGATTTTCAACTTTCCTGAGAACAATTAATTTCGGCCTGGATTACTCCCTTCATTCGGAGGGAAGTTGGATTGGCTGGACTTTGGGAATAGCATTGGGTTATTTACTAACCTTGCTGGATTGGAATACTGCGGATAATGCTCCAACCAAGACCAGCCCTGCTACGCTAGCTCTGATAGGAATTTTCCTGGTCATTGGTCTGTCCTGGTTTTCCTTTTCTGCGCCGTCGGTGATCGCCCGCTGGACACAAGCAGATTACATATGGGTCGTTCTGGCTGTCAGTTTTCAGGCATTGATCTGGGTCGGCCTATCCTTTGGCAAATTGGAATGGATGGAAAAGATCCCCCCAATATTATTATTGATTTGGAACTTTTTATTCACCATATCTTTGCTGATGACTGTTCTTGCCCATCGGGTTCCTTTCCCGCAAACCCCGGATTCTCCTGCCATTGTGGTCACCCCTCCTACCTGGACCCAGCAGCTGCCATTGGCATTTATGTTACTGCTCTTCCCGGTCATTTTTCTTGACCTGCGGGTCTTCTGTTACCAGATCATAAAAGCAAAGCCAAGACCCCGTGATCTGATCCCAGGGATGCTCCTGGGCAGTTTCTCCCTGGTCGTTTTGGTCTTTATGTTTATCTTCACCAATGTGTGGGGTTATATTGAGCCAGTCAGTCCCTGGTTCCGGAATAAATTCTGGCTGCCATACCTGCTGATGGCCGGGCTGATCACCCTGTTCATCGGACTGTAAAGGTTGGAACAGGAAGGAAATGAAACAAGAAATCAAGAGTGCATTTTCCTGGGGATGGTTTGCTCTGCTATCTATCGTTTTTTTAGGAACTGTAGGTAGCGCGCTGTATTCCACTCGGATCAAAGCGTTTGAACCCCGGAACGGATCGCTCGTAGTCATGACTTACAACATCCAGCAAGCAAATGATGATTTCGGCGAGAGATCTTATCAAAAGCAGTTGGCCCTTATCCAGCAAGTTGAGCCGGACATCCTTGCTTTACAGGAATCAGACTCGAGCCGGATTTCCTTGAACAATAATGATTTTGTGCGTTATTACGCAGGGAAGATGGGCTACTACACTTATTATGGACCGACGCCGATCACCGGGACATATGGAACGGCGATCTTATCAAGATACCCTCTTCAAAATCCACAAACGATATTCACCTTCAGTGACCAGGATGAGATTGGTACTTCAGTGGCTGAAATTGAAATAGATGGACAGCTTTTTACGATCTACAACGTCCATCCGGATGGCTCGGATACAGCTATGATGGTTTGGGCCGAATCTCTCCTGGAAAGTGCAAAAGGCAAATTCAATGTCATCGCCCTGGGAGATTACAACTTACGGGATTACGAGGAAGCCTATCTACTGATCGCCAGTGAGTATACAAATGCCTGGGAATCTGTCTATCCATCCAAAATTGGCTCGGATGGCACAGACATGTCTGGCGAAAATCGGATTGACCACATTTTCTTATCCCCATTACTGGAGGCGCGTGATCCTGTATATATTCTGCCCCCTGAATCAGCAACGGATCATCCTGTCCATTGGGCTGAAATAATCTGGAAGGAATAGTGTGAAAATTATGTATGCTGAAGACAAATATAAAATGAATAGTTTTCAACTCGAAACCCCACGTTTATCCCTGCGTCGGATGCGTTTATCAGATATTGATGGACTCCTGGGTATCTTTGGTGATCCATTGGTTATGGCATCATTTAACACCACACCCTTTAATCGAGATCAAATGAGTAATTGGGTTCGAAGGAACTTAGACCATCAAGATGTCCATGGATACGGTCTCTTCTCGGTCATCCTGAAATCTGAGGACCTTCTAATTGGTGATTGTGGCCTTGAGCATATGGAAGTTGATGGAGCTCTAATAACTGAACTGGGCTATGATTTTAACAGTAATTACTGGAATCAGGGTTATGCAACCGAGGCTGGCCAGGCGGTTCGTGATTATGCTTTTGATGATCTTCATATTCCTCAATTAATCTCCCTAATCCGGGTTGGTAATGAAGCCTCCAGGCGTGTATCTGAAAAAATTGGAATGCAATGTGTAACTGAGTTCACTACAAATGGTATCAAATATTGGAAATATGCAATGACTGGCAGGACAGATGAAAAAAATAGCCTGCCTTGATCCCTGGCCTTTACCTTCCCTATTGCAGAGTGCTCCGCTCAAGACCAGGATTACAATCAGCCTATCAATATCTTCTCAATGGTGGACATAATGGAGAGAGCATTATCAATATGGATTATGATTGAGTTTAAACGATAAGAATTAATCTTGGTAAGTATTATATGTTTCTATATTAAGGAATTTTGTGGTTCAGAAAGTAAATGAAAATAAAAATTTCAGATAGAAATGAATTATGAAAATAGCTTCAATACATCTTGAACAAGGGGAAGTTTCCTGTATAAAAACAGATCATGGATATTTGCCTATCCCTCTCATTAATCAGCGATTTGATCATGATTGGCCTGTTGATTTATTATCCATTCTCACGGAAGAGAAATTAGAAGAGATCAAGTTATGGTTTCAAACAAAAAGAGTTGAAAACTCTGATGCATTTAAAGAGCTGACTATTCCGCAGGATTCAGTTTCGTATGCGCCTTTGTACCGGCGGCCGCGAAAGATATGGGGGATAGGTTTAAATTACAAAGCCCATGCCGAGGATCTGTCTGCAAAACTGCCCGATTCCGAACCGGCCAGTTTTCTGAAACCTGATACAACCATCATCGGACATAACGATACTATCAATATACCAGTGCTTTCCCAAAGAACCACCGGCGAAGCCGAGCTGGGTTTGATCTTTGGAAAAAAATGCCGAAACGTAAATCGGGATAATTGGCAATCAGTAATAGCCGGGTTTACAACCATAATCGATATGACGGCAGAAGATATTCTAAAGAGAAATCCACGCAACCTGACCCAGGCAAAAAGCTTTGATACTTTTTTCAGTTTTGGACCGATCTTTTATACCCTCGACGAAGTGGATGATTTCCCCCAGCTCCCGATCCGGACTGTGATCAATGGCGAAATTCAAGCCGAAAATATTGTCGGCAACATGACCTTTCCGCTTGATTATTTGGTTTCATATCATTCCCAAATAATGACCATGCTGCCTGGGGATATACTCTCAACCGGGACTCCCGGCGCGGCAGTGCTGCGTGATGGTGACGTTATAGAATGCCAGATAGCTGATTTTCATCCATTGAGAAATCAGGTGATTGATTTAAAACTGAGAGGGTGATAAATGTATAAAAAGGTTTATTGGCAATCTCGTAACAGAATAGACTTTCATCGGAGCGGTTATGTGTGAACTTCTTGGCCTAAATTTCAAATTACCTGTATCTCCGTCGTTCTCATTTCGTGGTTTCAGGCATCGCAGTGAAGGGAATCCTCACGGCTGGGGCATCGCCAGGTACGAGGGAAAAGCTTGCCAGATATTAAAAGAAGCAATAGATGCCCAAGAAAGCAAACTGGCGGAATTTGTGCGGGATTATGATCTGTTCCAGAGCCAGATATTTATTGGTCATGTCAGGGATGCGAGCCGTGGCAACCACACCCTGCAGAATACCCATCCATTTAAGCGAGTCTTTCGTTCCCGAGAGGTAATTCTGGCCCATAACGGAACAATGGAATCCTTTCCTCTGGATAAGAAGGAAATGAATTACATTCCTGTAGGCGAAACAGACTCAGAACATATCTTCTGCGCTCTCCTTACTACGCTGTCCGCTGATAAGATCCAATTCACTGATTACAAAAAAATTGAGAGAGTACTAACGGAATTCAACAAACTGGGCAAGATGAACTTGTTATTTTCCGAAGGTGAGCATCTCTACATATATCGCGATAAGGAAGGACATAACGGACTTTGTCTCACAGAACGGATATCACCATTTGGGGTTAAGTCCCTTAAGGACGAGGATTGGGAGATCGATCTGGCAGCAGAAAAGAGCCCAGGCCAGAGGGGTTTTGTGATCGCATCTCACCCCCTAACGAAAAATGAAAATTGGACAGATCTTGAACCCGGGAAGATTGATGGTGATGAAGGATGGTGAAATCGTTTATCCTAGATGAAAATGAATTCCCAATAGGAACAATAATCTCATTTTATAAGGAAGACAAATGGATCCATATCACCAGGAAAACTGAAAAGTGGCGCAGTTCTATGGATGAAAAACTAACATAGACAGCTGGCTCTGCCTTGGCTGGATTGTTCTGGCTGGAGGAAGGAGATAACAATATTGGTACAGGATTGGCCAATCATTTTGTATTACCTCCTGGATCTGACATAATCATCAGGGGCTTTTATTCTCAAGGATCAAGTCAAAATAGGATCTGGACTGTAGGACCTTCTGATAGAGGGGGAAAATCCAAAGGAAGCTATTCTGGAGCCTGATACGACCGGTTCTCCTACAGAGATCAAAGGAAAAATGACTTTCATGCTGATCACCGTGAAGATGGTTGGGTATTCGTGTTTGGGATAATCAACGTGAGGAACGGAAAAACTTTCGGTGCCCTGGTTTCCAATAAAAGAAGATATCTGACTAAGGAATCATAAACCGTTTGAAGAAGGGTTCAACGTAGTGATGCGTCGCAAGAATGGATCAGATTATCTGACACAGGCGGAAGGAGAAGTTACTTTCCAGTTGGATGGAAGGGAGTTATCCTTGTTAGCCTTTGAGCGGAAGATGGATCGCTTTTTACTATGGTCCTGGATCATATTGCGGCAAGGATGTTATGCCGCCGGCAGATATCTGGTTGTAGATCCACCTCAGGAAGCGAAGTAGAGATCGCTTATAACCGGGCTATGGTCCTCCTTGTGCCTTTATTGATTTTGCCACCTGACCGGTCTTTCGATTAATTGTTGGCCTGATCATCAGGCAGGGTAAAGAGTCTAACTTATTTCTATAATCAATCTGAAATGAGATTTTGAAATAAAATAATTATTATCTAATATGGATTATAACCTTTGCATTTTATTGGCTCTGCAATCGAAATTGAATTTAACAAAGAACCGGTTCATAAAAAAAACCGCCATGTCCGGACAGGTTTATCTGGAAGGGTGACACCTTATTCTGTGGTTGAATAAGCTTGGTGAGTGGCATGACTACAGCCGCACGGGTCATATGACCCATAATATGCGACCAGCCAATATGGCCAAAGCCTTACGGCGCGGTTCCTGGGGTGTGGGGCGTTTCTATTTCCGAGTTCAAACGAAAAACGGACAGATATTTGATCTCTATTATGATCGGGCGCCGAAGGATGCCTCTGACCGAGAAGGAAATTGGTTTCTTTACCGGGAGATGAAAAAGACCGAAGAGAGGTGACGCGAGACGGAAGGAGTCATAATGGAAATTAACCGTGAAAGAATTAGTAAAGCCCAAGAATTGATGCGTGAACAGGGCATGGTCGGGATTATGATCATGACCCGGGATGACTACCAGTACTTTTTTGGTGAAACGCGGGTTCAACCACGGGCGATTATCCCCGCTTTTGGTGAGCCGATCTTTATTTGTTTTAAAGCTGAGGAAGACGAAATCCGGAAAGCCTTGGGAGAAGAGGATATCAAAGTTTTCTCTCATGTTGGGGAGCAGATGTCCAATGTGAGCAAATCCTTCCGGAGATTATTTAATGAGTTTCCCTCCCAGATGGAGTTGCCAGATGATCAGCGAATGAAAGTCGGTATGCAAATGTGGTTTCAGACTCCGGCATTCTTGGTGGACCTTTTTCGGAAACTGAACCCGCAACTGGAATTGGTGCCTTCTGATCCAGTGATGGACCCCTTGCGGATGGTGAAAGATCCAGAAGAGATCGAAAAAATTCGCCAGGCCCAAAAGATTGCGGCCCTGGGTATGGACCGACTCAAGGAAATGCTGGAACCTGGACGGACTGGCCATGAACTGGCCACGGAGATCACTTATGCAATGATGAAGGCCGGAGCTTCTGGCACCAGCACACCGATCCACATCAACTCCGGGATCCGCAGCTGCTGGATCCATGGAAAGGTAGACCACGAAAAGATCAAAAATGGAGACCTGGTGGTGGTCGATCTGACGCCCAAATACCAGGGCTACTGTGGTAACCTGGCCAGGACCTTTGTGGTTGGGAAACCTGAACCAAAACAGCAGAAGCTGATCGATACTTATTTTGAGATCAACAAAGCCACAAAGGAGATGTTAAAACCGGGAGTCACTGCGGGTAGGCTAGACAGAATTGGTAGGGGGATCTGTATAGAGAACGGGTTTGAAGAAAACCACCTGAGTGGGATTTCCCATGGAATCGGATTGCGGTTTGAAGAGACACCAGCCCCGACGATCTTGCCCAATCATAAAAATATCAAAAGTCAAAGAAAATATGGTGATGACGATTGGCCATACGATCCTGGCTATCCCTGGTTATGGGGGAGTCAGGTTTGAGGATGTTTACCGGGTCACACCTGAGGGGGGAGAGATCCTGGTTGATTACTCTCTGAATTATGAGATTTAGTATGGATAGTCGTTTGTGGAATATAAAAAGGCATCTAGTTAGAATCAATAAAGTCTAAGTTAGAATATTGAAAAATTGGAAGTAGCGAGTTATTATGAATTGATAGGACAAGTAGGTCACAAGATGGATAAGTTTTCATACGAAATTTCAGAAGATGATGAAAAGTGCCTGATCCTTTTAGTAGTCCAGGGTGTACTCAATAGAATTGAGCAGGAAAAGATTATTATTGAAACCCGGAGCCAGGCTGCTGAAACTGGCTATGATATTTTTTGTGATATCACCAGGGCGACCATAACAAACTCAATGGCAGAATGGTTCTATTTGGCTCGGAACAAGGAGGTTTATCCTACGTTCCCCACAGAAAAGACGGCTGTCCTTATACACCCTGACGCTCAGAAACTCTATCAATTTGTAGGAAATGTCACCAGAAATGCGAGACTCAATACCAGGATCTTTGTAAAAGAAGAAGAGGCTAGAGCCTGGCTAAAGAAAGTTAGACTAGCTGTTTTTTTCTGATATATCTCAAACGCCCGGTTCCGGGCGTTTTTATTTTCACTATTAAACTTTATTGTGCTTGTGATTGTAGTGATTTTGGATTTCACCCCAATCACAGCATTATCGATTTACTACTTACTACTTACGATTTACTCTTTAGAATATCCCTGGCATTTTCCAAACGTGATAATACAACTTCCCGCCCGATAATAGGAATGATATCGAAGATCGGCGGGCTAACTTTCTGTCCGGCAAGGGCTTCACGCAGTAAGCCAAAAATCTGACCAGCCTTTAACTCCATTTCCAGTGCCAGATCCCTGAGCGGGGTTTCAGCGTTTTCCTGATTGATCTCAGCCAACCCCTGGAAGATCTCCAGGATCTTACCCGCAGCGTCAGCTGCCTGCCCAGCACTCAGTTTTTCAGTGACAATTCTATCCACTGATATTTCAACTTTCTCGTGGAATAAAAACCCGGCCATATCGACTACTTCAGTGAGTTTTTTTGTGCGGTTTTGGATAGCACCTGCGACTTGTAGTAAGGTCTTATCTTCCGGGGTGTAGCCTGCCTTTTCAAACCAGGGTTTGATCCTGGCTGCGAAATCAGCCTGGTCCAGATTTCTGATGTGCAGGCCGTTAAAATGGTCCAACTTGCTGAAGTTGATCGCAGCAGGGGAGGGATTCAGTTTTTCCAGGCTGAACTTCTCTACAAGGTCTTCCAGAGTAAAAAATTCGGTTTTATCGTCATAACTCCAGCCCATTAATGCGATCCAGTTATTGACGGCTTCCGGGATATAACCCAACTTTTCCATATCCTTAATGAAGATCGGGAATCCCTGCTCCCGGGCCAGTTCTGTATCGCGTTTGCTCATTTTTCCTTTGCCGTCTGGTTTTAAAAGAACAGACAGGTGAACCCAGACCGGTTCCTGCCAGCCCAGAGCTCGATAGATCAGGGCATGTATAGGGAAGGTGGGCAGCCATTCAGATCCTCGAAAGACATGGGTGATGCCCATCAGGTGATCATCCACCATTGCTGCCAGGTGATACACAGCCATTCCATCGGATTTGACCAAAACCATATCATCCAGGGTGCTGTTATCGACCGTGATATCTCCCCGCAGAAGGTCAGTGACTGTGGTTTTCCCATCAACAGGCGCCCGGAAACGGATCACATAGGATTCTCCCTTTTCGATCCGTTCTGCTGCCTTATCTGGATCAAGATTTCGGCAGGTACCGTCATAATGAGGTGTTTCATTGCGTTTGGTTTGTTCTTCTCGGGTTTGCGCTAATTTTTCTGAGCTGCAGAAGCAGTAAAAAGCATCCCCGCTATCTATCAATTTTTGGGCGTGATTGCGGTAAATTTCGAGCCCGTTGGGATTGAATGTAGGGGCCATAATCTCCACCTTGCACAGGGCTTTCGTCTGGCTGAATGCCCATCCATTCCAGGGCGCCGGCAATATCTCCTTCGGCGTCTTCCTGATAGCGTTTCTGGTCAGTATCCTCGAACCGCAGTACAAAAGCACCACCAGTCTGATGGGCTAGTAGATAATCGTATAAAGCTGTTCGGGCGCTCCCGATATGCATGAGGCCTGTTGGTGAGGGAGCAAAACGTACTCGAGCGGGTGTTTGAGTTTTAGACATAATTGCTGCTCTTCCGTAATAATAATTAGATTTAAAATTCAAGATCTTTGTGTCTTAAGACAATACTTTCCACAAGTCCGATAGCTATGAACATGGTCATAAGAGACGAGCCACCATAACTCACAAAAGGCAGAGTCAGTCCAGTAACAGGAAGCAGGTTCAGGTTCATTCCAACATTGACTATGGTCTGGAATGTGATCAGTGTAGCGGCTCCATAAGCGATCAAAGCGCCAAAGGTATCACTTGATAAGCGGGCTGCCCTTAAGCAGCGGGCTATGATAAAGGCTAGAATTCCGATCACCATCAGCGCTCCGACAAATCCAAATTCCTCTGAGAGGGCTGAAAAGATGAAATCTGAGTGCCGGACTTTTAGAAAACGCAGCTGGACTTGAGAGCCGCTTCCATACCCCTGGCCGATCCATCCCCCATCACCAATGCTGATCAGGGCTTGCTGGACGTTATAGATGGCCCCAAAACTGGCTTCTTGATCGGGGAATAAGAAATTGATGATCCTTTCCAGCTGATAAGGCTTGATCAATGTGTCTGTGTTGGCGGGATCATAATTCAATAACATGAGCGGGAGGCTTATTCCCAGGGCGACAGCGCCTGCGCCTCCGGCTATCAAGAGCTGTTTAATATCCAAACCGCTGGCCCATAACAGGGCGAACCACAATACCAGGATCACGATCGAGGTACTGAGGTCCGGTTGTAATATTATCCAGAAAACGATCAGGAAAGTGATTCCCAGGCTCTGGATAATGACGCGCGGTTTTTTGATCTCGTCAATTTTCTGGGAAAAGAAGTTTGCCAGGATCAGAATGATGGTGATCTTGGCTAACTCGGAAGGCTGGATCAGGATTGGACCAACAGCAAACCAGCGTGAAGAGCCGAATAGGGCGCCGCCCACGAGGAAGAGGAGGGCCAGAGATCCAAATGTTACCAGAAATAGTACCGTGCTTAATGCGCCCCAGTAGCGGTAATCGATCAGGGCGGTGATAACCATGATGACAAAACCGATTCCAGCGAAAATGATCTGCTTGAAGACGGTGTTGGCTTCGACAAGTTCAATATTGCCCGCAATAGCAGACTGGATCATTGTTACGCCAAATATGGTCAGAAATGCCACGGCGCCGAGCAGCCAGAAATCAAAATAGCGCCAGGATATAGGTCGCATAACTTAATACTTCCGACTTACAGGCCCTGATATAGGAATATCCGCGATCAAGCGTTGCTGGCGGCCTTCCTGGGTGATATCGATCCGCATCGATTTAGGATCGATCTGAATATAGCGGGATAGAACCTCCAGCAGGTCGTCTTTTAGACTATCCATTGCTATGGCCGAGAGATCCGTCCTGTCGTTGATCAATACTAGCCTCAGGCGGTCTTTTGCTTTGTCAGCGCTACTCGGTTCTTTTGAAAAGATGCGATTAATGAAATTATCCATGCCGTTAATCTCCTGATCCGAATACGCTTGAAATCCGATTGAAGAAGCCGCTGCCTTTATCCAGGTCCAGCAGGGGGACCTCTTCGCCCATCAGCCGCCGGGCGATATTCTGATAGGCTTGTCCTGCCAGGCTCTTATCATTGAGAGCGATGGGTGTGCCCTGGTTAGTGCTGATGAGTACCGCCTTATCCTCCGGAACGATGCCGAGAAGATGAATGGCCAGCAAATCGACCACGTCATCAGCAGAAAGCATATTATTTTGTTTTACCATTTCCGGATCGAGGCGATTGATGAGAAGTTTAGGGGTTCCTTTTTCCTCAGCCTCTACAATCCCGATGATCCTGTCCGCATCTCTGACCGCTGATACTTCCGGATTGGTGACTACGATGACCTGATCTGCTGGAGCGATGGCGTTCTTGAATCCGCGTTCAATTCCAGCGGGAGAGTCTACTATGATCCAGTCTAGATCAGGCCGCAGTTCATCACATATGCGGATCATGTCCGAAGGTGAGACCGCGGTTTTATCCCTGGTCTGAGCGGAAGGGATCAGGTAAAGGTCCGGAATATGTTTATCCTTGATCATAGCCTGGCTTAAGCGGCAGCGTCCTTCTACTGCGTCAACCAGGTCGTAAACGATCCTATTTTCCAGACCAAGAACCACATCCAAATTGCGGAGACCAATATCGGCATCGATGCAAGCAACTCTCTGGCCCATGGTCGCCAGGGCTGCCCCGATATTGGCTGTGGCGGTTGTTTTTCCAACCCCGCCTTTTCCCGATGTGATGGTGATGACTTTTGCGCTCATAAAGGTTTCCTATTGAATGATTATTGTCCTGCAGTCCAATCCCGGGCTGTAACCTGTCCATCTTCCAGATAAGCAATTTCTGGACGGGGTTTTCCCTTCCTGGGTGGAGAGACACTGATTTTATCAGAAATTCGCAGCTGAGTTGGGGATAGATCCAGGGAGCACACCACTGCGCTGGTATCTCCTCCGGCGCCGGCATGGGCAACGCCTCGCAAACGACCCCAAACGATGATATTTCCACCGGCGATCAGTTCAGCTCCAGGATTTACATCCCCTAAAACGACAATATGACCTTGATATTTAACCTTGTGACCTGACCTCAATGTGCGGTGGAGGAAAACAGCTTCGTCTCCATCCAGCACTGAATTGATGGGCGATTTTTCGGGTTCAGGGGAGGACTCATCCAATTTGATTTCCAAACCCAGATCCTGGGAAGCTCGTTCGGTCACTAAAGAAGTGCTTAATACGGCTTTCAATTTGATATCGCGATCTGACAGTGTGTTCCGAAGACCTGAAAGGTCGGGAGATTTCAAGGATCGATCTCCGACATCGAGGACTATCCGGGCGCTTTTAAAGAAAGCAAGGTTCTCATCAATATGGGAAATGAGTGCGTCTTTTTGCTCTTCCCATTCACCATCTTTGAGCTCGATTAAAATCCCGTTTTTGATACCTTTGATCTCGATTTCTTGCGTCTTCATGGGGTCTACTCCGTCATTAAAACCGCCAAAAAAATGGGTTTTAAGCACTTCATAAAATTATAGCATGAGAACTCAGGGGAGGACTGCTCTGCTGTCTATGGTCTTGAGTTCGAAGTAGGCTTCGATGGTTCTTCGAACGATAGGACCGGCTACGCTGGCGCCCTCACCACCATTATAGGCAAAGGCTACTACGGCAATCTCTGGATTGTCATAAGGTGCGTAGGCGAGGGTCCAAGCATGAGAAGGCCAGCTGCCCGGAATGCAAAGACCTTTTTCATTGGCGTAAGTGTCACAGTATTCAGCTGTGCCGGTTTTTCCCGCTGCGGCAATGCCGATATTCTCAAAGACATCTTCCAGGGTTCCGCCAGTTACTGCGGCGCGCATGCCTTCCTGGATCTTCTCAACAACCCATGGTTCAACAGTGGTTGTTTCTCCAGTCAATTTTGCTTCACATCCACCGGCGCTTGTTGGAGCCGAGTAGATATCAATAACGGGATCCTGGGTTATATCCCATTTCATCTCTGGCTCAAAAGCCTGAACGATCTCACCTTCTGCATTGGTGATTTTTTCGATGACGGTTGGCTGCATTAACATCCCATTATTGGCGATCGTGGCCGCGGATGTAAGGATCTGTAGAGGAGTGGCTGTTACGAATCCCTGTCCCACGCTGGTGATATAGGTGTCTCCGGTGGACCAGTTCTCACCATGAGCAATACGTTTCCATTTAGGATCAGGCACAATGCCGTTCGCTTCATCAGGGAGCTCAATACCCAAGTAGTCCCCGTAACCTAAAGCACGGGCATAGGTACCAAGGCGGCAAATCCCCAATCCTTCCGGGACTTCATTAGGAATCCCTGTGCCCAGTTCCTCGGCGTCGCCGCCGCCCAGTTGATAGAAGTAAACATTACTGGAGTTTGAGATACCGCCAATAAAATCCAGCTCTCCAAAGCCGTCATCTTTCCAATCCACATAGGTTTTGCTGTTGCCGGGGTCATTGGGTGTGTATTTATTTGCCAGCTGGATTTCAGGAGGCGTGGTAATAACTTGATCAGGTGTAACAACTCCTTCGTTCAAAGCCCCCAGAGCGGTGGTGATCTTAAATACAGATCCCGCCGGAAGTTCCGCGCCAACAGCTTGATTTACCAGCGGGTTGCGGACGTCCAAATTCAGCTGTTGATAATAGTAGGCCGGGATGATGCGGGCCATGCGGTTGTTCTCGTAGGTGGGGTAGGATACCATAGCCAATATCTCCCCGGTCTGGGGGTCCATGGCAATCACAACACCGCTGGTAATCCTTAAGTTCGCCTAAATATGCGTTCCAACCCCCAATCTCATCCAACAGGATCGACTCAGCGGCCTGCTGCAGCCGGGTATCGAGCGTGGTGTATATATTCTGTCCTGGAAGGGAGGAGATCACGGGTACTGCATCACGTATGATCCGTCCGGCGACGTCCACTTCTACAACTCGCTTACCTGGTTTACCAGAGAGTATAGATTCAAAAAAACGTTCCAGTCCGGCATATCCGATCTTGTCACGATTGGTGACAAATCCCCTTTCGGTGTAATACCCTTCTTCAACACTGGAGATCGGTCCTAAAAAGCCGATGATGTTGGCTGTCAATGAACCGGTTGGATAATCCCGGACCGTTTCTATCTCCAGGGTGATCCCCGGCCAATCCATGGTCTTCTCCTGAATGATCCTGGCCGTGGTTTCGGGGATATTACAGGAAATTTTGACCTCACGATAGGGGGAGCTCAGTTCTCCATACTCAATGATCTGGCTGATCCCGTGATCGGAAACGCAAGGCACAAATGGATTTTCGGGAGTGATATCTCCCTGTGTAACTGGGGTATCGATATATTCCGCCAGAGAGCGGATGATATTCTGGATCGATCCTTCATCATCAGGAAGATCGGCTGCTAGGACCACAACGTTATAAGAGGCGACATTGCGGGCTAATACGATTCCGTTGCGATCAAAGATCACACCCCTGGTAGGGGCCAGGCTGATCTCCCGCAAGCGGTTTTCCAACGCCGCAGCCACCCAAGAATCCCCATTCAGGATTTGGATGGAAAATAGGCGGAAAATGAAGACCAGGAAGACAACTCCCACTACGGCCGCAAAGGATAGGATCCGGCCGCTTTTAATTTTATTGTGGGAGGATATAGGAGATAACATATTATTCCTGAGGGTTGATCTGTTCCAGGATATCCTGGGTCAGAATGAATATAGGCAGGGAGATCATGAAGTTAAGGATGACACTTGGTAATGTGACTACCTGTAACACAGTACCAAGTGATATATCGCTTCCTTGGAGGAATAGAACAATGAAGGATAAAGCGTGAGAGAACATGGTACCAAAAAATACTACAAGGAGCTGCATCAGGAATGAAAATCGCCAGATCCTGTCCCGGATGATCAATGCCAGGCCAGTTGCGAGTAAATAGCTTACTGTAAAGATCCCGAATGGTAATCCGGAGAGAAAGTCCATGAATAAACCACCCACAATACTCCATTGCCAGGAAGTCGTGACAGTTTTCTGCAGAGCTATAGCTACCAGCACAACCAAGACAAGATCAGCAATACCGCGATTCAGCGGCAGCCTGCTGACGACAGCAGATTGCAGGATGGCTATTAGTCCTAATGTGGGAATGCTTAATATCAATGACATAATCTGGGTATCGATCCAATTCAGGGAGTGCCTGATTCAGGGATCAAGGGGGTGAAATCAACAGGTTCAAAATTAGTGATCACCAGCACTATGCTCAGATCGGAAAAATCTGTCACAGGCTGCACGGATGCACTCTGAAAAAGGGCATTCTCCCGGCTGCGAACGCTGGTAATTTGACCAACAATGATATTGGCTGGGTAATTTCCTCCCAAGCCGGAAGTGAGGATCAGGTTCCCGGGATTAACATCGTCATCCTGTGGAATTTGCTCGAGAGTGATATCTCCTGTAATTGAGCCAGTCAAAACAGCAGCGCTCCTGGATGGTTCCACACGCACATTGATCCTTGTAACCGGGTCGGTGATCAGGCTTACTCTGGCACCTGTGGCTGTGACCTGTACCACACGGCCTGCCAGGCCGTTCTGAGTGACTACTGGCATGCCTCGCCTGAGCCCATCATCAGATCCTCTGTTAATAATTATATAGTTCAAAAAAGGGCTCGGGTCCCGGCCGATGACCGAGGCGCCAATATATTGATGTTCTGGATTCGCCCGAGCAAATTCCAGCAAGGCTGATAATATCTCGAACTCGATTAACTGTTGCTGCAATTGAACGATCTGGGCTTGCATGCGGGTATTTTCAGCCTCGAGTTCAGTATTTTGCTGACGGATCTCCCGGATATCCTGAGAGGCGGAGACGAAATTTTCGACACCTTGGTATTGGAGAGAAACCCAGGTTTGAACGGAAGTAAGCGGGGATACTATCCAGCGCGAAAATGAGGTGAAAACGCCACTGAGTGCCAGTGCAAGAATGCCGATGGCTACCAGGCTGAGAGCTATTATGCGAAGTGATTTTGGAAATCGAATATTCATACTGGGGTGAGGTGATTCATTCTACTGCTTCCCGGAGTAGTGAGCGAAACTGATTAACGTGAAAAGAATTTCGGGGTTTGGCAGGATAGTTTGGTGTTCCAGGATTTTAATCTCTTTGGGCGCTTTTGCGATCCAAGCCGACAAATAATCCCTTCCATTTATCCAAATCTTCCAGGGCGACACCAGCGCCTCTGGCCACACAGCTGATCGGGTCTTCGGCCAGCCAGGCTCGGACTTGGAGCTCTTCGGTCAAGCGTTGATCCAGTCCTTGCAGAAGCGATCCTCCTCCTGCCAGGCAAACGCCGTTATCCATCAGGTCTGCCAATATCTCAGGTGGGGTTTCGTCCAGGGCATCACGGACGGTATCTATGATAGTCTGAACGGAATCTGATATCGCGTCTCTTATTTCAATCGATGAGATCTCAATTGAATCCGGCAGCCCGGTCACTAGATTTCGACCCCGCAGGGTCATGGTTTTTTCTTCTGCTAGAGGGAAAGCGGATCCAATGGTGATTTTTGTTTCTTCGGCTAATCTCTGACCGATTAGGATGTTGTATTTATTACGGATATACTGGATGATATCCTCGTCCAGCTCATCCCCAGCTACTCGCAGTGAGCGGGATGATACTACGCCGCCCATAGTCATGATGGCAACTTCGGATGTACCACCGCCGATATCTACGATCATACTGCCGCCAACTTCATCGATGGGCAGTCCTGCACCCAGGGCAGCTGCGACGGGTTCTTCGATCAAGTAGGTGTTGCGGGAACCAGCAGCCATAGCTGCATCGTATACAGCCCTTTTTTCGACCTCTGTTACGCCAGCAGGGATACCGATCACTACACGCGGTCGCGGAACAGGCACAATGCTCTGTTGATGGGCTCGGGCGATGAAATATTCCAGCATGGCCTGGGTGATCTCAAATTCGGAGATTACACCATCACGCAGGGGCCGAATAGTAATGATATCAGCCGGAGTACGGCCGATCATTTCTTTTGCGGCGGAGCCGATAGCAATGGGTTCCCGGGTGCGTTTATTAATTGCTACCCAAGATGGTTCTTGTATGACGATACCCTTACCCTTGACGTGTACCAGGGTATTTGCCGTTCCCAGATCGATTCCAATATCAAGTGAGAAATATCCCAACAGCCAATCGAAGGGAGAAAATGCCACTATTAACTCCTTTTTTCTAACAGATAGATTATACCAGCAAAATTTATTGATAATAGAGGATAGGATTTCCTCAAAGGAAACCCCATCCGTATAATAAAAACCGCTAAACCCCTTGATTTGATAACCGGAATTCTCTATAGTGGAAATGTAAGATATTAAAAAAAAGGATTTCTTGAAAAACTGTTTGATTTGGCATTTAACAGGGGGAAAATATGCCTGTCTTTGGAGGAAAAACTACCCGAATTATTATCCTGGGATTGATCGTAATTGGCGCTGGATCGATCTGGGGAGCAAGTAGATTTGCCCCAAAAAGATTTTCGATCTGTGAGGTGCAGGGAAATAGTGAAATATCAAGATTTGTTGGTAAAAAAGTCACCATTCAAGGCATAGTTAGTGCTCAATTGGATGGGAGTATCCCCGCGGGTTTCTTCCTGGTTGATCGGAACTGTCCGCCAGATGATGTCAGCTCGCAGGGTATATTCGTTGAGGGAGAGAACTTCGGGGATTTTGTGCACCTGGGGGATGAATTGCGGGTAAAGGGGCTGGTTAAGGAAATCGGTGGCGAGACTAGGATCATGTGTGACCAGTCTGAGGTGGAGATCCTCTCTTTGGGGAATGATCTTCCTCCTAAGATCAATTTGGTAGAAGAATTTCTCTTAGATCCAGACAGCTTCCAGTATGAAAAATGGGAAGGCATGCTGGTTTCTTTCCCGGAGGGAGAATTCATCAAAGGGTTTATGGATTCGGATCTACCCCGAATCCTGCCTCTATTTGATCTTGATCCGACCCTTCAGATGTTTTGTCTACAAAATCAGTCCATTACTCTTCAACTTTCCACCTCAGAGGAATTTAAGGTCCTGGTAAATTTGTCTAGTGGAGATCTGGTCCAAAACCCGGTAGGAATATTACGGCAGAATACCTCTGGGTACTTACTCGATTTGATTGAGGGATATGACTTTGAAGTAGTGGGGAGAAAAACTTCCCCAGGTTTATTGGTTGGGACTATATCTGCAGAATTGCCATTAACAGTAACTCTAAGATATTTTCACTTCCGGAACTCCCTCAGTAATCACTACTGGTACTCCAGCCAGTACGTTAATACCTTCTGCAACTATCATCCCATCTCTTACCTATTACCCGGTCCATTTATTGATCTCTGAGTTCTATCCTAATCCAACAGGTAAAGAACCTGATGGGGAGTGGGTCGAGATCTATAACCCCAAACCATATGCCCAATCCATGACTGGCATTAAACTTGGAGATGAAACTTCACCAAATGGCAATGAAGGTATGCTTAGATTCCCGGATGGGTATTTTATTCAGAGTCAGGAAGTATTGGTCGTAGCCCGTCAGGCGAAGGCATTTTACATGGAGTTTGGTTTTCTACCCGATTTTGAAATGGAAGACAGCGATGCCAGGATACCGGATCTGTTACCTTATTCTGGCTGGGGAAGAAGCGGAATCCAGTTCAGTAATAATGGGGATGAGGTCCTTGTGCTTGACCCCTGGGATGGGGTAGTCGACCTGCTTGTTTACGGAAATTCGAATGCTGAGGGATTTTCTGATCCTCCACCGGCTCCTAAAGAAGGACACAGCCTTGAGAGGTATCCACCAGAAAGTGACCGGGACAAGGGAGGGGATTGGCGCGAAAGGGAGGGAGGTTCTCCGGGTCGATTGGACCTAACTCCACCAACGCTGGTTGTTTTACCTACTCTGGAGCCATCATCAACTTTCACATCAAGCCCCTCTTCATTTCCTTCCGGAACGGCCAGTATTACGCCAACAGGATCAGCTACAACCTTGTGCGCGACTACGCCAACTCCTACAGTGGAAATAATTCCGTCTCAGAGTCCTACCTTGATAATCACAAAAACAGCCACACCGGTTCCAGAACCGAGCCTGCAGCCTATCATATCGCCAACACCATCTTTACCCTTGACCGAAACAGTGGAATTTACACATATTCCATCGACTACTCTCAGTTCTTCCTTGACCTATACCCCCTATACAACTATTTCTCCGACTACGACAAAAACACTCTATCCAATAATAACCACAACCATCACCGAGGTTGTGACTGGAACGCCATTGCCGACGATTACTCCCTCCCCTCCGCCGACGGTCACAAGTACCATAGTCTCTCTGGAAGATTTGGAGATTCTCCTGAATGAGATCCACGCAGATCCAGATCTAGTCCTGGGTGATGCCAATAATGACGGCCAAATTCATAGCGATGATGATGAGTTCCTGGAGTTTGTGAATATTGGAGAAAATGATCTGGACCTGAGCGGATGGTCTATTAGTGATTCCTTGAGGCCTCGTTTTATTTTCCCGGATGGGACTATATTGAAGGCAGGATGTGCAGTTTTGGTTTTTGGAGGTGGGGACCCAATGGGTGATTTTGGAGGCAGCTTGATCTTCAGTGCTAGCAGCCTGGGTTTGAATAATACCGGTGATGCGATCTCCCTCGGTGACGAGAGTGGGGAGGAACGGCTGTTTTACCAATTCGGGTCGGAAGGTGGTGAAAATCAATCCCTGACCAGGTCTCCCGATATCATGGGAGCCTTACCTTTGGTCCTGCACGGTGAGGTGGACGGATCAAATGGTGATCTATATTCTCCGGGAGTCATGCTGGATGGGTCTGTTTTCGAGGATTGTCCTTAAATATAAGAGCCGCTTCGGGGAGGAAGCGGCCCTAGATGAGGAGGGTGAAGCGTTCCCTCGTTATCCCAAGCTTACATTTGACGAATGACCAGAACCACACTACCCTGGATCTCAAGGTCTGAGGATGAATTTACATAAATGGGATCCATAGTGGGGTTGGCGGGCTGTAAGCGGACTCGATTCCCTTCGCGGTAAAAATGTTTCAGGGTGGTTGCGTTTTGGTCCTTGAGCCGGACAGCTACCATTTCCCCATTTCTGGCTTCCTTGGTAGGTTTCATAATGATCACATCGCCATCGTTAACCATAGCATCGATCATTGAGTCCCCATCCACTTCCAACGCAAAGAGGTTTTCTTTTTGCATATTGAAGGGAATTAATGATTCCGGGACCTCAATATTGGATTCAGCATCGAAAAGCGCAAAATCCGATGAGGGGATAGGTAAGGGCTCACTGGCCACAATTCGTCCCATAATCGGAATAGTCAGCGAATTGGAAATCTCCTGGACAGTCTGTTTAACATTGCCAAGCACCTTGTTGACCTTATCCTGAGCGGCATCCTTGATCTGCAAACTGCGGGATATATTTTCACTGCGCTCGATATAACCCATTTCTTCCAGCTGCTCCAGATAATAGTTCACCATTGATGTTGAAGTGATATCTGTCCGGGCGCAAATCTCCCGGTAGGAAGGGGCATAACCATGTTTCGCTGTATATTCCTGGATCACGTCCAGGACTTGTTTATGACGTTCTTTTAACTGTTTTCGGGCTTTCGGAGCCATATACTGACCTCCCGTGCCAAATCTGTAAAGTAGAATGTTTGTGCTAGTCATGATTGTACACGAACATCTGTTCTGTGTCAAGCGAAATCCCAGCTCTGATTGGGTTAAAATCTGCAGATCATATTTAACGGAATTGACATGGGGGAATTGTGTCATAACTAGATATAAGTTATAATTTTTCCTTATATCAGGAGTATGTAACAGCTCCTGAAGACGAGAAGTTTTCCCTGGATCAATTATTGATATATGGAGGGCAAATTGGCTCAAATAGGAACCGCAGGGAATCAAGGGCCTGATATTCGCTCCGATTGTTATGCTGCCCTGAAAATTAAAAAAAGCGGGGGAAAGAAGATTGTCCTTTCCAGCAAAGTTGACGCTCTTTATAAAAACTCTATCCGGAATTTGGCTCTCCAAATTCTGGATTTTTATAATGTGGAACATGCAGAATTGGAGATCATTGATCGTGGGGCGATCTCGCTGGTCCTGGCTGCCCGCATTGAAGCCGCAGTAAAAGAATGTCTCGAATCAGAAGATGAGTTCTTGCTGGATATGATCCCTGAGAATCAGAACTAGCACTGAAAAAGACCACAGACGCCGATCGCGTTTGTATCTCCCGGGAAACTCCCCTAAATTAATGCTGAATGCTGGTATTCACAAACCCGATGGGGTGATCCTTGACCTGGAAGATTCTGTTGCGGTGGATAAAAAATCGGAAG
Source organism: uncultured Chloroflexia bacterium (assembly GCA_963824175.1). Taxonomy (GTDB): domain Bacteria; phylum Chloroflexota; class Anaerolineae; order Anaerolineales; family UBA11858; genus B10-G9. The sequence goes on from CAWGOD010000001.1 coordinate 25,293, forward strand.
CTCGCTTGGTGGTTCGCAACTCATTACGGGGACTGAATTTCTATGGTGCGGAGCGTATGGTCCGTATCAATCAGCTTCCGGCTGGACTCGAGGATCTCGAGTACGTGGTGCCGCATTATGTCAACCTGATCCTGCTGCCGAAATGTGAAACGGCCGATCAGGTACTAGCGGTTGACGAGAAGATCACCCAGATCCTGACCGAGGCTGGACATGATCATCCGGTTCATATTATGCCAATCATCGAGAGCGCCCTTGGAGTGGTGAATGCTTATCAAATTGCAGCTGCTTCAGACCGTGTGGCTGCTCTGGCTATTGGTTTGGAGGACTATACTGCAGACCTGGGAGTCCAGAGGACCCGGGAAGGCCGGGAGAGTTTTTATGCCCGTAATCAGCTGGTTAATGCTGCCAAAGCTGCCGGGATCCAGGCGATCGATTCGGTATTTTCTGATGTAGCTGATATGGAAGCTCTGCGGGAAGTGGTGCTAGAAGCAAAATCCCTGGGTTTTGACGGCATGGGCTGTATCCATCCCCGACAGATCAAAGTTATTCATGAGGCCTTTGCTCCTGCAGAATCTGAAATTGCTAAAGCCAAGAAGATTGTATTAGCTTTTGATGATGCAACAGAAAAGGGATTGGGCGTTGTATCCCTGGGATCGAAAATGATAGATCCGCCTGTAGTGAAAAGAGCCCAGAATACGATAACGATGGCCCTGGAAGCTGGATTGATCCAGGAAAATTGGAAAGAAAACGATCAGGAATAATTGATCTTCCGGAAAAAGTGAGGAGAATCGATGGCATCAAAATTCGTTAAAAATGCTGTAGGACGCATGATCCCGGAGAAGATAAACGGAAAATCGGTCATTCCTTTCCAGGGTGTGCATAAATACATTACGGATGGCAAACGTTATGCTCCTCCGCTTCCCAGTTCAGCCAATTATCCGGAAGATGGAAACAAACAGGTCAAGAACTTGAAAACGGCTTTGAAAAACGCCGGCATCAAGGACGGTATGACCATCTCCACCCATCACCATTTCAGGAATGGGGATCTGGTCGCTAACCAGATCTTCCAGGTGGCTTCAGAGATGGGTATCAAGGACCTGATCTGGTTTCCTTCAGCTTCCTTTCCCTGCCATGAACCGATTATAGATTATCTGAAAGATGGCACCATCCATCATATTGAAGGCAGCATGAATGGTCCCCTGGGCAGGTTCGCCTCCTTGGGCCATATGAGAGGCGCAGGTGTATTGCGCTCTCACGGTGGGCGTTACCAGGCTGTCCAGGATGGTGAAGTGGTGATTGATATTGCTGTCATCGCCGCACCAACAGCTGATCCTTTTGGTAATGCTAACGGCCTGACAGGAGAATCGGCTTGCGGGTTATTGGGTTTTGCGCTGGCGGATTCCCAATATGCTCACAAGGTGATCGTTGTCACTGATAATCTGGTCCCATTTCCCTGTATTCCCTGGCAGATCCAGGGAAATTATGTGGATTATGTAGTGGAAGTGGATCATATCGGCATTCCGGAACGAATTATTTCCGGTACAACACGAATTACCCGCAGCCCGGATCGATTATTCATTGCTGAACTGACTGCCAAGTTTTGTGATGAGGTGGGCATTATCAAAGATGGTTTTTCCTTTCAGGCTGGCGCCGGCGGCACATCCCTGGCGATCGGGAATTATTTTGGAGAGATCATGCGCGAGAAGGGCATCAAAGCACGTTTTGCCCGGGGCGGAAGTAATCAGTACCTGGTGGATATGTTGGAAGAAGGTTTAATCGACTACATTCTTGATGGACAAACCTTTGACCTGGCAGGCGTACGGTCAATGCGTGAAAATCCCCATCACGTCAATACAAGCCCCTTTACCAGCTACAACTATCACGGCAAGGGAAATTTTGCCGGGATAGTGGATGTGGTCATCCTGGGTGCCACTGAAGTGGATGTGAACTATAACGCTAATGTCGTTACTCACTCAGATGGCTACTTGCTGCACGGCATCGGCGGATGGCAGAACTGCCTGTTCAGCAAAACCGTGATCCTGCCCATCCCGCTTTTCCGGGACCGGATCCCAATCATCCGCGATGAGGTCACTACTATTTGTGGTCCTGGTGAACTGATCGATGTGATCGTTACCGAGAGGGGTATTGCCATCAACCCGCGCCGGAAAGACCTGCTGGAAAAAACGGCCAACTCCAAACTGCCGATCATGACAATTGATGAGTTAAAAGATGAAGGTGAAAGGATCTGCGGAGTACCTGAACCTGTCCAATTGGGCGAAAAGGTGATCGCTGCCATCAACTGGGTGGACGGTACTGTGATCGATGTTGTGTATCAAGTAATTGAATAACCGCGAGGAAATATGAATATTGAAAAACTCTGGCCGGAATTAGCATGGATTGAGGACAACGAGCTGCGGGATGTTACGACCAAGACCTGGGAACAGGCCCTGGAGCGCAGTGTACTATCAGCAGATGACCTACAGCGTATACCTTTTACTCTCTTGGCCGGGCCGGATCTGAAGGTCAGTTTTATGGCACATAAGCGTTGTGTGGTGCATGTTGCCCAGGAAAGTGCCTTGAAAATGATCGACTTCTTTGGAGAGGAACTGCCAATCAATCTGGATGTGGTTATAGCTGGAGCTATCCTGGCGGATGTTGGAAAATTACTCGAATATGAACTGGATGAAGAGGGCAATTCCTTCCAGGGCACATATGGTAAATACCTGCGACATCCCTTTTCGGGTGTATCCCTGGCTGAGAGCTGCGGTGTACCAGCAGAAGTCTGCCATATTATTGCCGCCCATGCAGGGGAAGGCAATCTGGTCAAGCGCTCCACTGAAGCTTATATTGTGCATCATGCTGATTTTATGACCTTCCTGCCCTTTAAAAGCCGGCTGGAAATATAGAACTCGTTCAAGAACAAGATCTAATACAGGATAAATATGTCCCAGACATTTGCAGAAAAGATATTAGCCAAAAAAGCAGGATTGGACCATACGGTCCCAGGCCAAATCGTGGAGATTAAGCCCGATGTCATTTTATCCCATGACAATACAGCACCCATTTACGGGCTCTTCCAGCGAATGGGTGGAGAGAGGGTTTTTGATCCAAATATGCATGCAATTATCATCGACCATGCCACTCCGGCACCAAGCACGAAACATGCGGAAAACCACCGTATTATCCGGGAATTTGTGAAGGAACAAGGCATTAAGCATTTTTATGATGTTGGCCGGGGTATTTGCCATCAAATCCTGGTGGAAACTGGCCTGGCGCTGCCCGGTGAGGTTGTGCTGGGATCGGATTCACATACACCCCACGCAGGGGTAATGGGAGCGTTCGCGGCCGGCATTGGCCGGACCGAGATGGCCTCTATCTGGGCTATAGGCGAGATTTGGCTGCGGGTGCCGGAAAGTCTGAAGATCACAGTCTCGGGCAAATTGAGGGAAGGTGTGACATCCAAGGACCTGGCCCTAAAAATCATTGGCGACCTCAAATCAGATGCCGCGATTTATATGTCTGTAGAATGGCATGGTGAAGCTATTCAGGCATTACCTCTGAGCCAGCGGGCCACACTCACAAACTTGATGGCAGAGATGGGCGCCAAAAACAGCTATATCCCTCCTGATAAGAAAGTATTTGACTTTCTCAAAGAACGGGCCCGGCGGGATTACGAAGCTGTCTACCCCGACGAGGATGCCATTTATGCCCGGGAGGTTGAGTATGAAGGTGGATCGATAGAACTGATGGTTGCCTGCCCTCATACTGTTGATAATGTCAAACCGCTCTCTGAGATCCGCGGGACACATATTGACCAGGCTTTCCTGGGCACATGTACGAATGGACGCCTGGATGACCTGGCGGCCGCCGCGGAAGTGCTGGAAGGAAAAAAGATTGCTGATGGGAGAAGGATGATCGTGATCCCAGCCTCAGAGGCGATCTACCTGGCAGCCCTTCAGGCAGGTTATCTGGAAACATTTTTAAAAGCGGAGCGGTGATTGAAAGTCCTGGCTGTGGGCCGTGTATGGGCAACCATATGGGTGTGCCTGCCGTGGGCGAAGTATCGATCAGCACTGCCAACCGCAACTTCCGGGGCCGGATGGGCACCAAGGAAAGCGAAGTATACCTGGCCAGCCCGGCTGTAGTGGCTGCCTCAGCTGTGGCGGGAGTGATTGAAAGCCCCGCGAATCTATAAAAGTGATCGGAGTAAATAATGGCTGAAATTCAAGGTAAGGTGTGGAAGTACGGAGACAATGTCAATACTGATGTGATCTTCCCGGGAAAATATACTTATACGGTTAGTGAACCGGCTGAAATGCCCAAATATGCCCTCGAGGACCTGGATCCGGATTTCGCCGATTCTGTTCAGGCCGGGGATGTGATCGTGGGTGGAACCAATTGGGGCTGCGGTTCTTCCCGGGAGCAGGCAGTGGTCTGCCTCAGCGAAGCTAAATTAGGTGCCATCATCGCCAGATCCTTCGCGCGAATTTACTACCGCAACTGCCTTAATAACGCTCTGCCAGCAATTGTCTGCCCAGAGGCTGTGGATGCGATCGAAAATGGTGAGAATGTCACAATAGATCTTGAAAAAGGACATATCATGCTGCCAGGCTGGGGAAATCAGTTTTCCTCCCTTGCCGGAAGCAGTTATGGAAATATTTAATGCCGGGGGTTTGATTCCCTATACAAAAAAACGTTTGCAGGAAAACAAATAGATATCGAGGAGAGATTTGGATATGGCAAAGTATAAAATCGCCTGGCTGCCCGGAGACGGGGTTGGAGTGGAGGTTATGGAGGCAGCTCGCATCGTATTGGATAAGATCAAACTGGACGCGGAATATATTCATGGGGATATTGGCTGGGAATTCTGGAAAACTGAAGGGGAAGCCCTGCCGGAACGCACTATGGACTTGCTCAAAACCGTGGACTGCGGATTGTTTGGCGCTATCACATCCAAACCCAAGAACGAAGCTCAAGCGGAATTGATCCCTGAACTTCAGGGAAAAGGATTGACATATAGGAGCCCGATCGTGAGGCTTCGTCAGAGGCTTCAGCTCTATTACAACCTGCGTCCCTGCAAGGCATATCCCGGGAACCCCCTCAATTATCGGGATAATATCGATCTGGTGGTCTTCCGTGAGAATGCGGAAGGTTTGTACAGTGGGGTGGAATTCCACCCGGTGGCAGATGAGCTGCGGGAGATGATGAAGAAATATGCACCTGCCCTGGGAAATTTCGACGATGTGGTTGGCGATGACATGGCAATGACCACCCGCGTAGTCACCATGCGCGGCGCGGACCGAATCATTCGCCGGGCTTTTGAATATGCCCAGAAATATGGCTACCCAACAGTGACCCTGGTTGAAAAACCCAATGTGCTGCGGGAAACCAGCGGCATGATGGTTCGTGTTGCCCGGGAGATTCAGAAGGAATACCCTGAGATCGAACTCTGGGAAACCAATATTGACGCCATGGTGATGTGGTTGGTAAAGAATCCTGAAAATTATGGTGTTCTTGTGACAGGTAATCTGTTCGGGGATATCATTTCCGACCTCTCTGCCCAGCTGGTAGGCGGCCTGGGATTTGCTTCCTCAGGAAATATTGGCGATGAATTGGCGGTCTTTGAACCCACTCATGGTTCGGCGCCAAAATATGCCGGACAATATAAAGTAAATCCCAATGCAATGTTATTGACCACTAAGATGATGCTGGATTGGCTGGGAGAAACTGAAAAAGCCCAGGCGCTGGAAGAATCCATTGCCGGAGTGATCCTGGATGGGAAGGTCAAGACCTACGATATGGGTGGCGACAATACGACTATCGACGTAGCCAATGCGGTAGCCGAACGGCTGTAGAAAACATCAAAACCGGGTAAGGAGTGAATATGAGCTCACTAAGCGGGAAAATGGCCCGATGGGCATTGGATCTGAAGTTCGAGGACATCCCTGAAGAATCCATCTGGGAAGCTAAACGCTTTTTACTGGATAGCATGGGCTGCGCCCTGGCTGCCGTGAATAACGAGGACATGGAGGCCATGTATCGGTTTACGGAAAAATTGGGCGGCACACCTGAAGCTTCAGTGATCGGCCGTGAGTATAAAACCAATGCTTCTAACGCAGCATTGATGAACTGCCTTCTGACCAGAGCCATGGATTATAACGATATCTACTGGGAAGAAGATCCATCCCATCCATCAGATCTGATCGGCACCGCTCTGGCATCAGGGGAAGTAAATGGGAAGAATGGAAAAGAAGTCCTGGAAGCGATCATCATCGATTATGAGCTGATGCTGCGCTGGTGTCATGCGGCTCACCCTGGTGTGCGTGAGATCGGTTGGCACCATGCCTCTCTGGTTCAGTTTGTAAGCCCTGTGGTGGCTGGAAAATTATACGATTTGGATTTGGATGAGATGGTCGCCGCAGTAGGTATAAGCAGCAGCAGCCACTTTACCCTGGGTGGGGTAGTGGCCGGGCATCTCACAAATATGAAAAACACAGCTGCTCCCCTGGCTTCTCAGGCAGGTGTGATCGCCGCCATGATCGCCAGAGAAGGTTATTCAGGCCCTGTGGAAGTCTTTGAAGGAAAAGAAGGTGTATTTGAGGTCATTGAAAGTGTGGAATGGCGTCCGGAGTGGATTCTGAAAGACCTTGGGAAGGATTTTATGATCACCAAGTGTGCTTATAAGGCCTTCCCGACCGAAGCACTTACGCATCAACCCATCAGTGCCGCCATGCAAGTTTGCCAGGAACATAACCTGACTGCTGAGGATATCAGCGAGATCCTGGTGGAAACCACTGTACGTGGGGCAGATATCCTTTCCGACCCCAGCAAATTCAAACCAAAAACCAAGGAAACAGCCGATCATAGTCTACCTTATGTGGTCGCCGCTGCAGTTGCCGATGGCAATGTGCTTCCTTCCTCGTTCAGTGATGAGAAACTCAAGGATCCACGCATCTGGGACTTGTTAGGCAAGATCAAAGTTATTGCAGATCCGGACATTGACGCCATGTTCCCGGGAGTGAAACGAGCCCGGGTGACCATTACAAATCTAGCTGGTGAGTCTTTCACAGCCCAGGTGGATAACGCCAAAGGTTCTCCCTTGAATCCAATGAGCGATGATGAGGTTGTTTCCAAGTTCCGCGCCAACGCGGGCGCAGTGCTCAGCAAAGAACAGCAGGACAAGGTCATTGACCTGACCTGGCGTTTTGATGAGTTGGAAGAGATCTCTGAGTATATGGGGTTATTGAGATAGATTTATTTATCAAGAAGGGACTGAGTCATTCCTTAATGACTCAGTCCCTCTTAAATTAACGGGTTGTTCCTGGTTCAAGCAGCTGAGGTTTGATGATGGTGAAGGATTTACAACCGTCGGTGGTTTTTACTAGGGCATATTCATCGTCATCTGGATCGTAAGCTACAGCTAAAGCGTTATTCTGATCTGCAAAACTGAATTTGCCATCCCAGTTAACGCTTTTAACAAATTGCCAGGATATACCGCCATCAGTGGATTTGTGAATTTCCCTGCCGATTGAGAAGATCACCAGGTCATTGATATAGTAGAAATCACCCCTGGGAGCTTCCAGAATTTCCCAGTCTGCCCCATTATTGCTGGTTTTGTAAAGAAAATCCCGGTCGACGATCTAGATCATTTTCAAAGTAGCGGGAAAATAATCTAAAATATCCATGCCCCGAGGAAATTAAGTAGGGATCATATAGGCCAGCTAAATCATGCTGAAATAGATCTGGTAGTGGGGGAGGAGGAGGAATTTCCACTGAGTCCCAGGTGATTCCACTATCAGATGTCAGATTGATCCGGACATGAGGATCTACGCCGCGGAAATCCCTGGTCAACCAACCATATTCTGGTGAGATGAATGCTGAACCAGTTTTATCAAATGATTGGATCGATGTATCATCATAAGGATCCAATAACAATTCCCAGGTATCGCCTCCGTCACTGGATCGGTTTACAGCAGTGTAGACTTTCTGCATACCGCCTTCCAGGAATTGGTAGAACCAGACATGATTTTCATCAAGGATAGAAAACATACCGTCATAAGTGGTCATAAACGCTACGGGAGCCGGTTTCCAGGTTAATCCACCGTCTGAAGTTGCCCAAATATACTCAGCCCCTCCATAAGCAACCCAGGCATTTTCTGCATCCCAAGCACCATATTCTGCCATTGATAATCCACCATTATTGACGACAAGAGGTTGAGGAGGTGTCACATCCTGCCAGGTTATCCCGCCATCGACGGTTCTAAAGATATGGTGAGTATCTATGTCTGCCACTCCGATTCCCCAACCAGTCAAATTATCTACCATGGTGAGTTCTAGAATGGTTATCTCTGTTCCTGCACCATAAAGAGGAATGCGAGTTCCAGTGATGACTTGATCCAAATCCGCAGTCGGTTCAGCTGGAGGATCATCCGGCGGGGGTGTTTCGGAAGGATCGGATGTCTGAGCATCAGGTGTGTAAGTAGCAGTCTCTGATACCATCGTGGCGCCTTGAGGAGTATCTGTGACCTGCTCGATTATTTCAGTATCGGGAGGAACAGTTTTTGGTTGCGTTTGAGGCCTGTTGCAGGCAGTTAATATTACACACAGACTGATCATTAGGTATTTGGAGATTTTTGACATGGCAGCTCTCCTTGTTGAAATGAATGGGATTGAGTCTTATCAAAAGGACTCAATCCTAAAGTAAGTACTGGACTTCGTCCCATTTATGATATGAGTAGGTTTAATGATTGTAATTGAATTTCTAACAAGAGACGATTTGGAATCTGAGTTTGTGATTAAGATTCCTTTTTTGATCCAAAAAACAACTTCCTCGAAAATCCCCATACCATCAACCCCAGGGCAACTGCAAACCAGAGGGTGGCAAAGCGGATCAATAATGTAGCAGCTGCCGCAGTATCTCTGGTTAATCCCAAGAGCAGGCCTAACATGCCGGCGATGGAAGCTTCTGCGGCGCCCAGACCGCCAGGTAGAGCGGAGACCGCTCCAACTACGGTTGAAAACGCCAGTACAAAGATGGCGATCGATAGAGTTTCCCAACCACCGGGCACATCTAATCCCCGCAGCACATAATACATCCCAATACCTTCTCCCAGCCAGGAAACCGTACCTAGCCCAACTGCTACCAGGAGGGATTTAGGTTTGAACAGGGCATAACTGCCCTCATAAAACTCTCGCAATTCCCCAGAGATCTTTTTCAAGAGAGGGAGTTTGGAAGCCAGCTCCAGGAGCCATAAAGCAGCTGGTCGGATCTGGATGATCACGATCATAACTATAAGTCCACCGAGCACGATCGCAAAGGCTGGCCAGTAGCGAGGATAGGCGATTACTCCCAGGGTGCTGAGGATCAAAACACCCAATCCGTCGCTGATGCGCTCAGCCAGCACAACCGAAATTCCCTTTGATACTGGCAGCCCGGTTTCTTTTTCGAGCCAGACTCCCTTGAGTGCTTCACCCACTTTTCCAGGAGTGACAGCTAACGGGAATCCGGCAAAGAATAGACGGGCGCTTTTTAGCAAAGGATAATCCTTTACGCCAACTTGACCCAGGTAAAAGTGCCATTTGAAGAAACGCAGGATGTAGTTAAAGAGAGTTAAGAGCAGGACCAGGGGGAAATAGATCCACTTAAAATGGATAACTTGATCACTGACCTGCTGCAGATCCCCGACCAGGATCACCACCAGGAAAACCAGGAATCCGAATATTAACCCGGCGATCAACCGCCGGGTGATGGATTTGCTTTGATCCATAGAATTTAAAAGATCGCTACCAGGATGGCGATCAAGGCCGCGGCCGCCAGAAGAATAGCTACCAGTGCCTGGTAGATGGTTTTGCGTTCCATACCGGGCATGACGACTTTCCCATCGCCATACTTCTTAAAGACCTGGCCCCATTTTGTTTTCAAGGCTTCTTCCACTCGCTTCCGTCCAATAAATGGATACCAGTAAACGTTATGGTAGAAGTTGCTGGCAAAATATGCCCAGGGCACCAGCGGACTCTGCAAAAGCAGCTTTTCAAGAGGCTTAAGCCAGCCATGGTAGATCATGTGCTGACCGGTGCTGGCCAGCGTATCTTCCCGCACGAAATTCCAGGATTTTTCCTGGTCGATATCGTAGCCAACAATTTCAATCTGGCTGGGATCGCCTACTCCAAGATCGTGTTCATGGGCAAGGCGAATGAATTTTAAGTCCATCGGATCAAATCCCTGCAGTTTGGCAGAGACTGCGTCGATAGCAACTTGATCAGCTGAAGCAATCAGAATATCTTTTTCATGCCAACGCATAGCCCTTGGTCCGGGTCCATCGCCGGCAAAGGTGCCGTCCATCACAGCAAAAAGACCTGGATGGATCTCTTGTTGAATGGCTAAAAGATCGACCACTGTTTCATGGATCACTGCATGGGTCCAGTGTCGCTCGCGGTGCAATAACCCGCCGAAGGCATTTTTCATTGCTCCGGTGATGGTTGTAAAAACGTGGGTTTTTACAGTAGGCAGCTGGATGATATTCATACCCAATAGGGCTTTGGGGATCAAAACACCATCGGGATAGACTTTATCAAGCACAAGGTATTTATGGTTTTTTGGTGTGAATTCGATCCATTCGAATTCCTGGTTGTATAGATATAAGCAGGGGATATTATATTGATCCGTGACCGCTTTGTGTTTGTTATTGGCTTCTCCATCGCTGGTATCGACTACAACTGTGTCATTATGCACACCAACGAGATCCTTATATCCCCGGGTTTGCAGGGATTTGATGACTCCTTCCAACTGCCATGGGGTTGTTGAGCAGGCCGGGTACCAAGTCTGCCAGGAGATGTTGATCTTCAATCCTGTTTGGAGGTTTTTATCGGGCAGGGCATCTTCCACACCGGCCATTTCCATCAGTTTGTGGTAATCCTCCAACACTGTTTCTGGGGAGGTTTTTATGACTGCTACTTTGCCTTTTCCTGGAAAATTACTCATATTTCTTCCTTCAGTAGATTTTAATGATATGTTCACACTGATTTTATCAGGAAAAACTCTTTTTGATTTCATTCGAAAATAATTCGAATTTATTTGGAGGGGGGAAAATGATAGAATTGATATACTGTTTTAGTCTTATTTGAGAGGGCTGCATGCACGAACTTCATTTTTCCGAAGAGGTCCGCCAGGCATTGGACAACCAGCAACCGATCGTAGGGTTAGAAACCGCTGTAGTCACCCACGGCCTGCCGTATCCTGCTAATATTGAATTGGCTCAGGCCATGGAAAACCTGATCCGGGAAGAAGGTGCTGTCCCGGCTACGGTTGGAGTATTAGGTGGCAAAGCCCAGATTGGTATGAATCCGGCCGATATTCAGCTCTTGTCCCAGGATCGAGATGTGATCAAGGTCAGCCGGCGGGATTTTTCCCGGGCAGCCCTGAAGAAACTGAATGGCGGTACTACGGTAGCAGGCACAATAACCGCTTTGCATAGAGCTGGGATCCAGGTTTTTGCGACTGGAGGGATTGGCGGTGTGCACCGCAACGCTCCTAATGATATCTCGGCTGACCTATATACTATGGCTCAAACGCCAGTTATCGTGGTTTGTGCCGGAGCAAAATCGATCCTGGATTTGCCAGCCACATTGGAAACTCTGGAAACCCTCTCAATTCCTGTTGTGGGATATCAGACTTCGACTTTCCCAGCTTTTTACGCCCGTTCCAGCGGTTTACCGGTTACTGCCCAGGTAGAGGATCCGGAAGATGCTGCTGTACTGGCCAGGGCGCACTGGGCGATGGGAGTGAACTCAGCCGTACTGTTGGCTGTGCCAGCTCCTTTGGAAGATGCCCTCCCGGATAAAGCCATGCAGGAGGCTGTTGACCAAGCTCTGCAAGACGCCGGAGAACATAATATTCACGGCCAGGAAGTAACGCCTTTTCTGCTAAATCGAGTCAGTGAGTTGACAGGAAAATCGAGTATGAAAGCAAATTTGGGATTACTTCTGAATAATGCCCGCATTGCAGCCAGGGTCGCAGTGGAGTTATCCAGGATCTAAAGTTGGATAATTCAAGGGGTGGGGGACACGGTCACTGTGGGGGGGACTGTTCGGGTGGGGGTCGGGGTTACTGAAGGAACTGGAGTGACCGTCGGAGTAGGGGGATCGCCTACTACTGTGAATATCCCGGAAATATAAAAGTCCTTTCCCAGAAATATCTGTATTTCATAATCACCAGGCAGCCACAGTTCCGGCGCTGGATCCCAATCCGTGTAGCCAATACCGCCGCTGCCCCCATTCCAGGGCATACTTTCATAATGTACCAGTTCATCCCCTCTGTACCAGAGCGCACTCCACTGGATATCATCCTCCAGTCAGAGCGTAGCTGAACACCGCGTATAGGTGGCCCACAGGATTTGTAAATTGGATCCCAGGGCCAATGGGATTGTAATCATCATCCAGCCCGATATTGGAGAAGACCAACGGGCTGAATGCAGCTTCTGCCGGCGGAGTAAGCTTACCCTCAAAACGAGCTTCCACGGCAATCGGAACGTGAGGTGTAGAACTGGGTTGGGGAGTATAGGATTCGGCCGGGGTGAGGGTGATGGTGGGTGTCTCGGTGATAGTTGGTGTCGTTGATGCGGATGGGGTGATGGATGGGGTCAGGCTGGCAGGCTGAGTAGGTGAGGGGCTGATGATCGTGTATGCTACCGGCTCGCCATAAAAGTAAACCAGGAAACCCAGGATAGCCCAGACAAGAGCCAAAACGATCAGCCACCAACCACGCCTTTTCTGGTCCTGGCTGAGATTGAAGAATTTGATCTTGCGGCTGGCCAGAATAGTTTGAGCGCCGGTGATAATACTGATTAGGAAAAAGATTCCGGTCAGGATAGTGGCGGCGATTACACCAGCGTGGATATCAACGTTCACTGAGCACGCTCCGCCTGAATTACAGGGTTGGTGAGTTTTCCGATGCCTTCGATGTCAATTTCTACTATGTCACCGGCTTCCAGTTTAGATACTCCTTCCGGGGTACCGGTCAGCAGGACATCACCAGGCAAAAGCGTCATAAAAGATGAGGCAAAAGCGATCAACTGGTCCACCAGGAAAACCATATCCCGGGTGGATGCCATCTGGCGCAGGTCACCATTGATCCGGCAGGAAATAATAGCATCAGCGGTGTTGAATTCAGTTTCGATCCAGGGACCGATGGGTGCGAAGGTATCAAAACCTTTGCCCCGGGTCCAAAGCAGGTCCTCCCGTTGGAAGACTCGATCAGTAACGTCATTGGCGATTGTATAACCGAGAATGTGGTTTTTGGCGTCAGCGGGTTCGATCCAGCGGCCAGCTTTTCCGATTACTACTGCCAATTCAGCTTCCTGTTCCACATGTTGGGCCTGGGGTGGTAGAACGATAGCTTCATCGGGTCCGATCACAGCGGTGGGTGGCTTAAAGAACAAGAACCGGAAGTTCGGGGACATCGGCATTGTGTTCTGTGGCATGGGCGGCATAATTTCGGGCCACGCAGATGATCTTTCCAGGTACAACCGGGGCTAAAAGCTGGACCTTGTCCAGGGCGGTTTTGGCTTCTCCACGTTGGTAAGTACCGAAGATATCACCCTTGATGGGTCCGACCTTATTATCCAGCAGCCAGCCGTAGCCAGCTTTTCTGCGGGGGGTTTGGTAGCGGATTATTTTCATATTTTACGATTTTATGCTTTGAATGAGTTTATCATACAGGAGGAGTGGTTTGGCAATTTTCACTCCGGTAAGTAGTGAGTGGTAAATGGAAATGATTAGATTTGGATCCACTAGTTATTAAATCTACTTACTATTTACTTTTTACTATTTACTTTTTCCAAACCCACTTGGTATAATAATCGCACAATGGGCGGTTAGCTCAGTTGGTTAGAGCACCTCCTTTACAAGGAGGGGGTCGTTGGTTCGAGTCCAATACTGCCCACTCGAAATACTACCGCTATTCGAAAAGAATAGCGGTTTTGTTATAAATCATATAGATAATGATCTAAAGAGTAACTCCTTTTGAAGGAAATCGATTTGCAAAATTTGTTATATAATGGTTATGTGGTCATTTGAGCATTACCAAAAAAGTGGTAAGGAGGTGATGTCTCGGAGGAAGATATTGTTCGAAATGTGTTATCCTATCTGCTCAATCCTATTCAAAAAAAGGAGAAAGAAGAATATGTCTAAGAAATTTTGGTTAAGCATTGTTGCCGTGTTTGTATTAACGGCACTTGTGCTCACCGCTTGCGGCACTCCCGCCCCCGCGGAAGAAGCCGCTGTTGAAGAACCTGCCATGGAAGCGAAGATGGTAGAAGTATTCTCGTGGTGGACCGGTGGTGGTGAAGCTGCAGGTCTGGAAGCAATGATCGGTATTTTTGGTACCGATTATCCTGACATTGAGTTCGTTAATGCAGCCGTTGCCGGTGGCGCCGGCACCAACGCCCGTGCAGTACTTGCTACCCGTTTGCAGGCTGGCGATCCGCCCGATAGCTGGCAGGGACATGCTGGACAAGAGCTGATCGGCACCTATGTTGCCGGCGGCCAGATCGAGCCCCTCAATGACCTGTATGAAGCCGAAGGCTGGCTGGCTGTCATGCCCGAGACTTTGATCCCGCTCATCTCTGATGGCGGCAATATCTATTCAGTTCCCGTGAACATTCACCGCGCCAATGTGTTATGGTACAACCCCGCAGTTCTGGAAGCCAATGGCGTAGCTGTTCCCGCCACCGTGGCCGACTGGTTTGCTGCGATGGATACCCTCCAGGCCGCTGGTGTGACACCTCTCGCCCTTGGCGAGCAGTGGACCCAGCTGCACCTGATGGAAACCGTTCTGCTTGGTTCCCTCGGATCCGAGGCCTACGATGGCCTGTGGAGTGGTTCAACTGATTGGGCCAGCGCTGAAGTTACAGCTGCCCTTAACGATTTCGAAAAAGCTCTGACCTACACAAATGCTGACGCAGCTTCCTTGTCCTGGCAGGACGCCGCCCAGCTCGTTATCAATGGCGACGCTGCTTTTAACGTCATGGGTGACTGGGCTGAAGGTTACTTCCGCGAACTTGGAAAAGAACCGAACACTGACTACGGCTGGGCTCCTGTTCCTGGAAGCGTTGGCGTATTCCAGTTCCTGTCTGACTCCTTCACACTAGCTGTTGGCGCCCCGCACCCCGAAGGCGCTGAAGCCTGGTTGAAGATTGCCGGCTCCAAGGCTGGTCAGGAAGCTTTTAACCCCGTTAAAGGCTCAATCTGCGCCCGCACGGACTGTGATCCTTCCCTGTTTGGTGTGTATCTGCAGTCTGCCATGGATGACTGGGCCAGCAACATTGTTTCTGGTTCATTGACCCACGGTGTGGTTGCCAATGACTCCTGGAAGTCAGAAATTGATACCGCTTTAGGTCTCTTTGTCGCAGATCCTGATGTGGCGACTTTCCAGGCAGCGCTGGTTGCTGCTTGTGTCGCATCTGGCCCCTGCCAATAATAGACAAGTTTAAAAACATCGAGGCTCCGATTTTTGGAGCCTCGATATCTTTTATCCTCAGAACAAGGTCAATTTATGTTTAAAAATAAAGACCGCTATCTTTCCATTATCCTGATCTCTCCATCCATCTTAGCAGTCCTGATTTTTGTTTACGGTTTTATTGGCTGGTCCATTCGTGTATCACTGAGCAACTGGAAAGGATTGAATCCAGATTACACCTGGGCTGGCCTCAAGAATTATATCGGTTTGTTTTCTGACCCTCGATTTCATGTAGATATCCGGAATACCCTCATCTTTACGGGTGTTTTTGTACTGGGAAGTATAATTCTTGGATTTTTGATGGCTGTAATGCTTGACCAGGGGCTGCGAGGGGAAGGATTCTTCCGCAGTTTATTCCTGTTCCCGATGGCCATCTCCTATATTGTCACCGGTGTTGTTTGGCGCTGGTTGATGAATTCCGCGACCGGCTCACGCATGAGCGGACTGAACTTATTATTTACCAATCTTAAATTGGATTTTCTGGTTAATCTTTGGTACAACACACCCAAGTGGGGTATGGCTGCCATTGCCCTGGCTGCTATTTGGCAAATGTCTGGTTATACAATGGCCCTCTACCTGGCCGGGTTAAGATCCGTCCCGGCCGAGTTGAAGGAAGCCGCTCAAATTGACGGCGCCAATGAATTTCAGCTTTACCGCCACATTATCCTACCTTTGATTGCACCCGTAACTTTAAGCGCATTGATCATTCTGGGACATATGTCCCTAAAAGTGTTTGATCTGATCATCGCCATCGCCGGAAAACAGCTCCCCCTTGATGTGCCTTCGATCTATATGTGGCAGACGACCTTTGACGGATTATTCTACGCACGAGGGGCTGCAATAGGCATCCTTCTGCTCATCAGTGTAGCAATATTGATCATCCCCTATATTCGCTATACATTGAAGACGGAGGACCTGCAATGAAAAGACTCTATCTTGGAAAAAACTGGCTCTACGTCCCACTGATCCTG
The DNA here is from genome assembly GCA_963824175.1 of uncultured Chloroflexia bacterium. Classification (GTDB taxonomy): domain Bacteria; phylum Chloroflexota; class Anaerolineae; order Anaerolineales; family UBA11858; genus B10-G9. The sequence continues at coordinate 41,778 of CAWGOD010000001.1, forward strand.
CTGGTCATTTTTTATTTACTGCCAATGTATGTCATGCTTGTTACCGGTTTTAAAAGCTTTGCGGAAATAGATCTGCAAACCATGTGGAATCTGCCCAAAGGCATCGCCTTTGACAATTACATTGAAGCCTGGAAGGTTCTTTCGCCATCCCTGAAAAACAGTTTTATGATGGTGATCCCGGCCACCCTGATATCATCGATGTTGGGTTCACTCAATGGATTTATCCTGGCAAAATGGAAGTTTCGTGGATCTGACATTATTTTCCCATTTATCCTGTTTGGCATGTTCATTCCTTACCAGAGCATCATTATTCCCGCTGGTGCAGTTTATGTCAGCGGCGGGAATTAAAGGATTGGCAGGCCTGGCAATGGCGCATATCATTTACGGGATACCGATAACAACGCTGACCTTCCGAAATTACTATGCAAGTTTGCCCCAGGAATTGCTGGAAGCAGCCAAGATCGATGGGGCAGGTATGTTGAAGATTTATTGGCTTATCCTGCTGCCAATCTCCATCCCCAGTTTTGTGGTGGTCCTGATCTGGCAATTTACATCCGCCTGGAATGATTTTTTGTTTGCAGTCATCCTGACTGGAAATACGGAATGGCCCATAACTGTGGCGCTGAATAATATGGCCGGCAGTCAAATTATTTCCTGGAATGTGCAGATGGCCGGATCCCTTCTGGCGGCACTGCCGACCTTGCTGGTTTATATCTTCCTGGGTCGTTATTTCCTGCGTGGGTTATTAGCAGGATCTCTAAAGGGATAAAATATCAAGGTTTGTTTCGAGACGAATACTATCCACTAAGATATCCGTTTGATGATCCTATCAAGCGGATATTGCTTTTAATAATATCTAACAATGTGCGTCTGCTATTTTTCCCGAATATATCTAATATACTTCTATTATCAAGGATCTAATTATTTTGTATTATCTTCCTATAAATGACAGGATAGGGGTTTGATGATCGAGCAGATAATAGGGTCCATCCACCTGGTATGGCATGACCTCAGCATAACTGCTGACACTCTCCTGGATACCTTACCCGCGGAGCGACAAGGGTTTTTAATGCTATGATTAAAGCAGGAACCATACTATCAATTTCCAAAGGAGGTTCATAAATAATGGCTGAAAAAGGAAAACGAGACAAAGGTCAGCGCGAGACCAAAAAAAAGGCTAAACTCACCATCAAGGAAAAACGACGCCAGAAGAAGGATAAATCTGAGACCGATTCCAAAACTGTTTCCCATTAAAACCTGGAGGAGGGGGGCTCCAATTTATAAGCTCCAGCGGATAAGGAAAGTAGAGGTTCTTCCAGAAGGGCTCTACAGATCCTAATAGAAACCGGTTCGAAATCTCCAACCCCCATGGTTGAAATTGCGAGATGGGGAAATGGAGAACACCCTTCTCGCTGATGTCCATTAACGTCTACTCAAAAAAATCATCCTTCTGAGGTGGTTTTTTTATCTACGAGCTGGACTTTCCAGGTTAAACCCTAATGAAATGTTCATTGATCGAGGCGCGGTGGCTCGCAGCCGGGATCGATCTTTGGATCTGTTCAAACCGATGTCCCGTAAGCTCAATTCTGATTACGGCATTGGGATTGATAGGCGACAGCTGCCCCCGAATATGGATCAATACTTGATCAGGAGGATGGTCCCTCACAGGGACGGAGATCATCAACTTCGATTGGGGCGGTAATGGGTGGGGTTCCACTTGCTGGGTTATATTCCCTTTATCCCAAATAAGTTTTTCCAGTTTATACGACTTGTCTTCAAATCGCTCCGCAATGGATGTGCGTTCGATAGAGCCCGGGTAGATTATCGGTACAGGCAGCTGCTGCCCATCCAGTGTTCTTTCCAACTGTGAACATTATCAGGAAATCACCTGTCCCTCCTGCTCGAAGACCGTCGAATCGGATTGGAAAATTTGTCAGGATTGCAGCGAATCGCTATAATAAATCCTGGATTTTGAAGATTTATATCAGACATAGATAAAGAACTCCGCTCAGCGGAGTTCTTTTTATCCAATCGGTAATTCCAGGAATTTGTTTTTGAAAAATTACTTATGATAAGATTGTCATGGTATTGAAAGTTGTTCAATGCCAATTACCATGAACAAATGGAGAATATTCATGAGCACAAATGTAATTGAAACCCGTGATCTGACCGTCTATTACGGTAAACATCGCGGCATCCTGGATGTCAACCTGTCGGTTGAGAAGGGTGAAGTGTTTGGTTTCCTGGGCCCTAATGGGGCCGGTAAAACCACCACCCAGCGAGTGCTGCTGGATATCTTCCCGCCAACAAAAGGCCAGGCTACAATTTTTGGCCTTGATTGCCAGAATGATGGCGTAGAAATTCGCACACATATCGGCTATCTGCCAGGCGAATTGGCTTTATACGCCAACATGAAAGCCCGGGAATTCTTTGAAATGTATGAGTATCTTAGAAAAGATACCCGTTCAAATGGCTACTGGAAGGACTTGGCGGAACGGTTGGATCTGGATACCAGCCGCAAGATCAGCCAGTTTTCCCGCGGTAATAAACAGAAAGTCGGCGTTGTGGCTGCCTTTATGGACCGGGCTGATTTGCTGATCCTGGATGAACCCACAGGGGGGTTGGATCCCCTGGTGCAAAAAACCGTCCTGGAAATGGTGCGTGAAGCCAAAGCTGATGGAAGGACCGTCTTCTTTTCTTCCCATATCCTTTCTGAGGTGCAGGCAGTATGTGACCGGGTAGGTATCATCCGCGATGGCCAGCTGGTGGCCACCCAGCGGGTTGAGGACTTATTTGCCCAGCGCATGAACCGGATGACAATGATCTTTGATGGGCCACCACCTGTGGATGTATTTAATTTCGCTGGGGTAACAAAATTGGAAAAGAATCGTCACAGTATCACACTTGAAGTTAAAGAGAATTTACCGGCAGTACTAAAGCCGCTGCTGAACACAACGTAAAAGACATCGAAACTCACAACATCAGCTTGGAGGAGATCTTCCTGGCCTACTACAGCAAGGATGAGGGAGGCAGCCATGTTTAGACTATTGGTCCAGGAATTAAAATTTCGGCGCAATGCCATCATCGGTTGGGGATTGGGCCTGTGCTTTTTCCCGCTTATGTATATTGGTATTTACCCCTCGGTTGCCGATCAAATGGCTGGTTTTGCCGACTTGGAGATATATCAAGCCATGGGCATGAGCCTGGGTACTTTTGGGGATTGGATCGGATCGATCATGATCGTCTTCTTCCCATTAGTGGCAGGAATCTTCGCAATCGGTAACGGCACCGGCACACTGGCCGGGGAAGAAGAGGATGGCCGCCTGGAAATGCTGGTCACCCTGCCTTTGCCCCGCTGGCAGATCGTCACCGCCAAAGCCCTGGCTTTGTCAATTTCTGTAGCTTTGATCTATCTATTTGTATCCGGGGTCACCTGGGGAGTTTTTGAGGCCATAAAGAGCCAGATTGAAACGGATCTGGTTGGATTAGATATAGTTAAATGCTGTAATGGTCATCCTGGCCCTTTGTATTTGCACTAGGCATGATTGCTATGTTCCTGGCTGCCTTTTGTTCCAGTCGGCGATTTGCTACCATGATTGCTGCTGCCATCCTGACAGTTAGTTATTTTGGCAGCAATCTGGCAGGATCCACCCCCTTATTGGAGCCCTTTGAGCCATTTTTTCTATTTACCTACCTGGATGGAACGGGTAAAGCTGTTGCAGAAGGCCAAGACATTTGGAACATTATGGTTTTGCTAGCGATTGGCGTGGTTGCCTTTGAACTGACGCTGATCTTCTTCCAGATCCGCAAACTCACAGTGGGTGCCTGGCCCTGGCAACGAGACGGAGTGGAGGAGTAAAAAAAGAATGTATTATCAATCCATGATCAAAAACCGCTCCGAAATGTAGAGAGCGATTTTCATTTTCCATTCTCAAGTAGGAGGTGGGAAATGAAATTCCAATCTAAAATATTATAAAAGTTATAATCAGGTTATTATTTTGATATATATGGAGGAACTGATGAGAGACGAGAAGAGTGTATTCCAGCTTTTTGGAAAGACATCCGCTTCCATTTACCCCCTGGCCCGGGATGTGATGCGCCCGCTTTTCGAAGAGTATTTTTCAGAGCAGCGTTTTTACCAACCTTTATTTCTGGCCTTTAATCTGGCGCCTGAACCGATCTCCGCTGATCTTATCCGATTAAGGAATCCATATGCAAACCCTGACTCCGTCCAGGAAATCCTGGAGGATGCGGTTGCAGCAGGCTACCTGGAGAGAATTGGAGAAGGTGAATATCAACCTACCCAGAAAGGATCATCTGCCATTGAAACTGTGCATAAAGCCTTTTACGCCATCTAAATCAAGTCAATCAGTTACCTGCCGAGCAATTAAAGGAGCTGTGCTCTCTGATGTCTAAGCTGGTGGATTCCATCAGCCAGACAGACCTGGGTGCTAGGAAGATTAGTTTTGATGCATCGTACGGAGGCCACATCCAAGTTGATCATGGAACCCTGGCCCAGGTGGATCAACATCTAGATGATTTGAATGCATTCCGGGATGATGCCCACATCGCTGCCTGGAAATCTGCAGAGGTGGACGGCCATACCTGGGAGGTGCTGACTTTTATCTGGAATGGTGATGCGACCACCGCTGAAGGGCTGGCTGAACGTTTGCCTTATCGTCAGTACACCGCAGATAATTATCAGACAACCCTGGAAGGTCTGGTCAAACGCGGCTGGATCGAGCTAGGGGATGATGGTTATGTAGTGACCGCTAAAGGTAAGAAGATCCGCGATGAAGCCGAAGATGAGACTAATAAGAATTATTTCGGAGCCTGGAAAATTCTAAGTGATGATGAGTTAAAAAGAATAGGGGAATTGCTAACCGCTCTGAAGGAAACCAATCTCAAACTCATACCTGAGGATGATGTAGGATAAGTAGAATATATATATATATCCTCCCTGAAAAAATCTAGACCGGGAAGGTCAGTATACTAAAAGAAATTAGAACTGCTCTTTGTTCAAAGAGCAGTTCTAACTATTTTTAAAACTGGTATACAATAACCAATGGTTAATTATGTAATAAGGAGTTTTATTCGTATGCAATACAGAAAAATGGGATCATTGGATTGGGAAGTATCCGCACTGGGTTTTGGATGCATGCGCCTGCCATCACGCAAATTCAGCTTGATGGGGGCGGATTTTGAAGAATCCAAACGCATCATTCGTTATGGTATAGATCGCGGTATCAACTATATTGACACCGCCTGGTTCTACCACCTGGGGGAAAGTGAAAAATTCCTGGGTGAGATCCTCAAGGACGGCTACAGGGAAAAGGTCAAGCTTGTTACCAAGCTGCCTATGCCCTTGGTACGACGGACCGAGGATTTTGAGCGCTTCCTTAGCCAGCAGATGGAACGGCTGCAAACTGATTTCCTGGATATCTATCTGTTTCATTCAATGAATGCAGGTGTGTTTGAAAAATTAAAAGAAGCTAAGCTTGATGGATAAAATGGAAGAAGCTCAGCGCCAGGGAAGGATCGGCCATATCGGTTTCTCTTTCCATGATACCCAGCCGGTATTTAGAGATATTGTAGATTATTACGATTGGGACATGACCCAGATCCAGTACAACTATATGGATACCGCCATTCAGGCCACCACCGATGGCCTGGAATATGCCCATAGCAAGGGCATCGCCGTAGTAGTGATGGAACCTGTTAAGGGCGGCACCCTGGCCAATCCGCCAGCGGAAGCGATTGAAGTCATGGATTCCTCTTCTATCCACCGTAAACCAGTAGACTGGGCTCTGCAGTTTATCTGGAATAAACCTGAGGTAGCTACAGTTTTGAGCGGAATGAGTAATATGCAGCAGGTAATAGAGAACTGCGACAGTGCTGAGCGTTCCGGGATCAACTCCCTCAATGAGGAAGAGAATGAGGTGATCGGCCGGCTGGCAGAGATCTACCGCAAGAAGATTCTGGTGCCATGCACTTCCTGCGAGTACTGTATGCCCTGTCCTCATGGGGTGAATATTCCCCAGAACTTTGCTATCCTGAATACCCTTTCTTTAGAGCAGAGTGGTATCCGGCGATTTCAAACCCGCCGCAGCTACCGCAAACTGGCTGCATCAGAGAAAAAACTGGACAAAAAAAATCCCAATGGCAATGCTTTTATGTGCACTGAGTGCGGAATATGTGTGGAAAAATGCCCCCAGGATATCAATATTCCTGTGGAGCTGGAAAAGGTTCACTCCATCCTGGGTAAAAGAGAGTCGATATCCCAGTATTTTGATTGAGGTGTTATTAATCAGATGGAAATAGTATTCATCGTTATCCTCGTTTCAGTTTTCCTGATCCTGATCATCTCACTATCCTGGACCAATTATAAAGGTTCGCCCTGGGTGCCAACTAAATTCAAGATGATCCATAAAATGCTTGATCTGGCTGAGATCCAGCCGGATGAATTGGTATATGAACTGGGCTGCGGAGACGGCCGAATCGCTGTTATTGCTGCCCGAAAATACCAGGCGAGGGTGGTGGGTATAGAATTGAATCCCTTGCTCTGGCTCTGGTGTCAGCTGGTTATTACCATCTTTGGCTTAAGAAGCCGGGTAAAAGTGATCCTGGGGAATTTCTATAAGCAGGATTTACACGATGCCGGTGTAGTGGTTTGTTATCTACTGCCCAATACAAACAAAGAACTGGAAGGTAAGCTGCTGCGTGAACTGCGCCCAGGTACCAGGGTAATTTCCAACACTTTCCTCTTCTACCAGGTCCGTCTGGCCAAACGGGACGGAAAAGCCTTGTTATATCTCTTTTCCCCTGAAAACACGCAAGTCGAATTTATAAAAAAACAGCTGAAATTATCAGCAGAAGAACAAGAATAAGAACGATTGTATGTTGAAATTTCTTAAACATGAAGGATATGCAAATGGATAAAAAAGATAACAACCTTGTCCTGGAGAAATATGCCGATCTGATTGTCAGGGTTGGCTTGAACCTGCAACCTGGACAAAAACTTTTCATAGTGGCCCGGCAGTTGGGGGTCGCGCCCCTGGTTCAGCAGGTGGTTAAATGCGCTTACCAAAACGGTAGCGAATTGGTCTCCGTTCTATGGGACGATGATCAGATTAAACGGCTCAGGGTCGCGCATGCCCCCGGGGATTCCTTTGAGGAGTTTCCTGCTTGGATGATTGACGCTAGGACTAACTCCATGAAAGATGGAGATGCAACTTTAGTGATCAGCGGCCGGGATCCGAACCTATTTAAAGGGCTGGACCAGAAGCTTGTTGGCACAGCTGCCCGGATCTATTCTGAACACTTCAAGCCGATCATGGAGATGATTGCCAAAAATTCAACTCAATGGTGCGTTGTATCCCCTCCGACTCCTGAGTGGGCTGCTGCTGTTTTTCCAGATTCAACCAAAACTGAGGCTGAAATAAAATTATGGGAAGCAGTAATAAAAGCTTGCCGCCTTGATCAACCAGACCCTGTCAATTATTGGAAGGATTATTTTGATCAGATCATGATCAGGGGAGAATATCTGACGGCCAAGAATTATTCGGCCATGACCTTCAAAGGACCAGGCACAGATTTGAAGGTTGGTTTGCCAGAGGGGCACCTCTGGATCGGTGGTTGGGATAAAACTGGAGGAGGGATAACCTTCGCTTCCAATCTGCCTACTGAAGAGGTCTTTACTTTGCCGCACCGTGAACAAACTGAAGGTATTGTGACGGCGACCAAACCACTTGTTTACCAGGGTTCTTTGATTGAAGATTTCTCTCTGACCTTCTCTGGCGGCAAGGTTGTGGATTTCAAGGCTAAGAAAGGTCAGGATATCCTGGGAAATATTCTAGAGAGTGATCCGAACGCAAAGTATCTTGGAGAAGTGGCCCTGGTACCCCACGGAACACCTATATCCCAATTGGGCTTGTCCTTCATGAACACTCTCTATGATGAAAACGCCTCCAATCACCTGGCACTGGGCAATGCTTACCGTTTTAATCTAACAGGTGGAACGGAGATGTCCGAGGACGATTTTAAAGAGGCGGGCGGTAATGAAAGCATTATCCATGAGGACTTCATGTTTGGCTCCGGGGAAATGGATGTGGATGGAATTCTCCCCGATGGTACAACGGAACCCGTGATGCGAGCAGGTGAATGGGCTTTTGAAGTGTCTTAATTTGTATATTTTTTTAGAAATTGAAGATTTGTATCCCTGAAAAGAACAATGCAGATGGCATTGTTCTTTTAATTGCCAAAAGCGTCATATTCATCTCTAATCTAGAAGTGATTTTGTATATTGTACTTGTCTGGACAACCGGATAATTATGCTATGATATATTAATCTGCTATTTCTCAGCAAAATTCTTTCCGCTGAGATCCCTTTACTGGTATTAATCGAATATCTGATCCGGGTTATGGCATACCCAGATACTTGAGAAAACGAATTATCTCAAGGTAGAACGATTGGTGTGGTTTACATACTGATGTATGTAACATTTATTCTGAAATTTCCGTTTAAGAATTAAGGATGGACAAATTTTCACAGTCATCCAAATCAGAAAAGATGCAACCAGATAAAGGAGAAGCCCATGTCCACCAAAAAAATCCATTGGATCATCGTTAGTTCTATAATCGTTCTATTTATTTCCGGGTGTAGGTGCGACAATGCCGCGGTCGAGGCGTTTGAATTTATTGCTGACAGCCCAATAGGTGGAGCTCTGGTAAGCTCCCTGACTCCAGAATTTGATTGGCACGGAAGTGATTCTTGTGATCCAGACGAATATCATCTTTATATTCGAGAGGATATTCAATATGGGGGAGACACTGCATATACAGATGTAGCCTATACTGACGTTCCCTATACCTTAACTGGCGACAGCCTGCTCCCTGGGCGGGTTTACTACTGGTTTGGGAGAGCGGAGAACGTCTGGTCTTCTGAAGAACCGGGTGCCCATGGTGAATATTCGGAACCTGAGTACTTCTTTACCGGCCCCGTTTGTTCTGGGGAGACTCTGATCGCGCCGGAATTGGAGTATCCTAGACTTCATGGGTCTGAAGAATTTGATAATTGGATTGGTCATGGGGGTCTTCAGGATTTCCATTGGTCGTACACTGGTGGCTGTCTACCCATATCATATGATTATCAGTTTGCAACTGATAATGGATTCACAGATATCGTTTTCTCCGGAACGACCACTGAGCCATACGTTCAGCATATTTATGAGAGCTTTCCATCTTGTTCTACCATTTTCTGGAGAGTGGCTGCCAATGATGGTAGTACGGTCGGTCCATGGTCTGATACCTGGAGTTTCCATACGGTCACGGATGTGAACTGCTGGCAGAATCACTATATTTCAGACGATGCCGCCAGAATCAATGTGCTCATTTATCATGATCAGTGCGCCTACACTGGAGATGCAGCTGGTATGCGCTTGAGCTCTACCGGATGTAAGGTGGATAAAAACGGCGTGACCCTGGTTGGTGATGGTGAGCGGACCTACCCACCCGACTCCAATTTGAGTGGCGTAGAGGTTGACCTAGGAAGCGGCCCGTGTCCTTCCACTGGCTTGGACCATAAGGAAACCGGAGGATATATTTTCAATGTTTTAGCACCAGGAACCTACTGCGTATCCGTGACTCGCAACCAAATCGCTGGTTATGGATCAACAAACTTAATGCATGGAATCTGGACGGATCCTCGCACAAACCAAAATATCGCGTATAAGACGATCGAAATTGGTCCCGGAACTTCAGATGTAAAGGTATATTTTGGATGGGATGAATATGACCGTGTTTTCTTGATGCCGAGGCTGCCGGAAACTAAGTACTGCCGGATCTGCCCGGACCCGATCGGTCCTGTGGTGGACATCCTCATGGAAGAATCATTGGTGGAGCTTTTCGGCCGGGACAGGAATTCTGAGTGGAAATTAACCTATGCCCAAGGAGTTCCTTGTTATCTCTGGTTGTTGGATGAAAAGATCAATCTGGACCTCTCCCAGTTCGAAGACTTTGATTGGCGGGCTAAGGATCTGGCGTTTTACCCCCAGCCGGCGCCCTGTCCAAAACCTGATCCTAAGCCGAGTCCAGATCCAGATCCAGCACCAGCACCAGCATCACAGCCGACCTGTTCGGATTACGATAAGCGACAATGTATTGCGCACGTAGCAGATGGATGTAATGGAACCTTAACGCTAACTCGTGCGACGGCCCATAAACAAATAATTATCATCTGATAAATTAATCCCAAGAGGGCTGACCCCGGTCAGCCCTCTTTTTATTCTTAGAAAGAAGTAGTCCTAAATCTTGGTAACCACTCTTGACCAGAGGGTGGTTTTTTGATCATAGTGGATAATTTCGAACGCTGTCTATATCTTTTTATACTGAAATTGGTATAATTGCCCGAGTATTGAATTTTATAATTAGAGAGACGAATATAAGAACGAGAAGGAGCCACCAGTGAGCATTATTGAAGTCAACAACCTTACCAAATATTACGGCAAGGCCAGGGGCATCGTAGATGTCTCATTTAACGTTGATGAAGGGGAGATCTTCGGTTTTATCGGTCCCAATGGTGCCGGGAAATCCACCACTATCCGCCTCTTTTTGTCCCTGATCTATCCCACCAGCGGCGAAGCGAAGATCTTTGGCAAGGACTGCATCAAATATGGTCCGGAGATCCGCCAGGATATCGGCTACTTGCCTTCCGAGGTCTTCTATTACGAAGGCATGAAGGTCTTGGATCTGCTGAAATATTCGGCCAGTTTCTATAAAAAAGATTGCACAAAACGACTGTATGAACTGTCGGAGATCATGGAGCTGGATCTCAAGCGCCGGATCGATGATCTTTCCTACGGCAATAAAAAGAAGGTGGGAATCGTGCAGGGGCTTTTACATTCACCCAAACTGATCGTTTTGGATGAACCTACTGCCGGTTTGGATCCGCTGATGCAGCAGAACTTCTTTAACCTGATCCGGGAAGAGAACCAGCGGGGTGCTACAGTGTTTTTCTCCTCCCATATCCTGGGTGAGGTGCAGCGTCTTTGCAGCCGGGTAGCGATCATCAAAGAAGGCAGCATCATCAAAATCCAGGATATCAAGACTTTGCAAGAAGAGAACTACAAGAAGATCCGCATTTCGGCTGATAATCTGGACGAGAAAGCCTTTGCATTTGACGGAATCAGCAATCTTCAGCGTGAAAATGGTGTGTTGAGCTTCTTCTTTAAAGGGGATATCAACCAGATCACCAAAACAATCAGCGGCATCAAACTCTCAGATGTGTCCATTGAAGAACCGACCCTGGAAGAGATCTTCCTTCACTACTACGAGTAGGATTGATTAATGAATATATTCAAACATGAATTTAAATCATATTTGAAATCTGTCGCCACCTGGTCGATTTCTATCTTTTTGATGATCCTGGTTTATCTGTCGCTTTTTACAGCATCGCTGACGATTTGCCCATGATGGATGAACTGCTGGCCAGTTTCCCGGAGGAATTATTAATTGCCTTTGGCATGACGGATATGAATTTCACATCGATCCTGGGGATGTTCGGGTTGGTGTTCCTCTTTTGCCAGATCTGCCTGGCGATCCAGGCCTCAAATTACGGCATATCTCTGGTTTCGATAGAAGAAAGAGAATTCACAGCGGACTTTTTACTGGCAAAACCGGTGAGCCGTACAAAGATCATGACTACCAAATTATTGGCTGCGATCTCAGCCCTGACCGTTACTAATCTATCAGTGTGGGCAAGCAGCTTCTTGGTGATCAATTATCTGAATGACGGCCCTCCGATCGATAATAAAACTGCTGGTCATGCTCTTGGGGACCATCGTGGTATTCCAGCTGTTTTTCCTTGCAGTCGGTATCCTGATCTCATTACTGATGAAAAGGGTCCGTTCAGTCACACCGCTGTCCATGGCCCTGGCGTTTGGTATGTATGTTGTTAGTGCGTTTGGTGGAATGTTGGGTGATGATACGATCGACGTGATCTCTCCCTTCAAACATTTTGAACCCAATGCCATCATCACTAATGGATCTTACGATCCCCTGGTACTGATCAGTGTGGTGGTAATCCTTATCGCCATACCAGCCAGCTATTTGCTGTATAAAAAGCGCAATATCGCCTCCGCGGTATAGCCGCGGAAGGAGAATTGATTATGAGAATTTATATTAGAGAACTGAAGGCGAATTTTAAATCCCTGTTGATCTACTGCGGAATCAGCCTGTTTTTCCTGACCGTAGGTTTTGCCAAATTCCAGGGATATGCGGACAATCCTGAACTGCTGGCCGTAATGGATGGTTTACCTGATGCCATGCTGGATGCTTTCAGCATGAATGCATTTAACCTGACAACAGTAGAAGGATTTTTTGGGGTGATGTTCGTATTCATTGGCCTGATTCTGTCCATCGCGGCAGTGATGTGGGGCAGTGATATCATCTCCAAGGAAGAACGGGATAAAACGGTTGAGTTTGCCCTTACGCTGCCTGTCCGGCGAGGCACCCTGATCGCGGCGAAGACTGCCGCGGTGATCACTAATTCAATTTTACTGGCCTTATTCACCTGGGGTGTTATTTTGGCAAATACCGCCCGCTACGATCCTGAGCCGGGATTTGGTGAGTTTGTCGCTCTGGGTATGGCTGCGATATTTATCATGCAGCTGATCTTCCTCACAGTAGGAATCTTTTTGGGTGCTGCAATTAAAAATCACAAAAGGGCTGGATCGATTGCGATCTCGATCTTGCTGGGCACCTATTTTCTTTCGGTCATTGCCGGTCTGAATGAGGACTACGATGTCCTGAAATACTTCACACCCTTTAAATATTTTGATCCGGCCCTGCTCATGCATGAATCAAGGCTGGAGCCTGTCTACCTTTGGATCTCCTTGGCGATCATTGTTGTATCAATGGTCGGCGCTTACCTGGCTTATTCCAGGCGGGATCTATACATCTAATTAACATTGGGAAACACATTATGAATTTAAATCCAACAATGCCAAATCAAACCAGATATAAAAAATTCTTCCGCACAAGTATTTTTTACACTCTGGTCATTATTCTCCTGATCGGGGCCAGTCTGGCTGCCTGCACCACCAAACCCGCAGCCGGGGAGCTGATTGTAAGCGCTCCTGATGCATACCAACTCTATCAGGATGGTGTTTTTGTACTTGATGTGCGCACACCTGAGGAATATCAGGATGGCCAAATACCGGGTGCTACCTTGATTCCCCTTGAACAATTGGGAGCCCGCACCGGGGAATTGCCCCAGAACGAAACCATCCTGGTTTACTGTCGTTCCGGAAACCGCAGCCTCCAGGCGGTCTATTTACTGGAGAACGCCGGTTTTGAACGAGTACACAGTCTGGACCGAGGTATAAATAATTGGGTTCAGCATGGATACGAGGTGGAGTAGGGAAAAAAGCAGGCGGGCGGAGGACCGGGGACCGAGAACGGTACATCTACCGTTGAGTGATAAGTAAAAGTTCTGAGGTGTTGAATAATCCTAAAATAAATACTCCCTTGAAAATGGTAGGGGAGATTTAATTTTTAACCATACTGGAAGATATCTTTTAATCATCCTTTTGAGCCATGGAGACTAGTACAGGTATTGCTATAATTAAATTAGTAGTTCTCCCAATAACTCAGCGCGAGGTACTATGAAGAGAATATTTCTGCTCGGAATTGTGTTAGTTGTTCTCCTCTTTTCTGGATGCCAACAGAACGATGATCAAGAATCCCCTGTTTTAGTTGCAGATTTTGTATTTGATGGATCTGGAGCGAGGACTATATTAACAGGGGAAGAACTGCTAGAGGGTTTTATCTATTCCAGCCCAGTTGATGAAGCTGCCCTCACTTTACCCCAAAATGCTCCTCCTCCTGAGTTCATTTTCGAAGGGCGATTGGAATTAATTGGAGAAACTAAGAATGGAGATAGGAAGATTTATTTTGGTGGCCCTCTGAGTGACGAAACCATCCATATTCCAGAATTTGATTTTAGTTTTGTCCAGCAGGATGGATTTCTGATTCCGGTCCAGAGGGGATTGATCCTTACCGATCACCCTTCCTGGAATTATCATATTGAACCCGGCAGAGTATGGAATGAACCAGGGGATGAAGGTTATTCTCGTGTTTCCTTCCCTTTCGCCTTAACCTGGAAAGGATCCAATGCAATCCTGAACGGGACAATGAGCTTCCGATTTAATGATGATTCGATTTCCAAAGTCTGGTACCAGGTTACCCAGGAAACAACCATCAGCACCAGCCTGGATTTATGGGGATTGCTGGATGCTGTTTATTATCCCGAAAAAGTAACGAGTTCAGACAAGATCAAAAGGAATTTTTCAGAAGAGTTAACGAACCGATTTCCAACAAAACCGATCGAAGCCTTGAAAGAGGACTATCCGGATATTGATTTATCAGCTTTTGGATCCGGGGTCAGTGAGGAGCGAATGACATGGTATGGTTTTGTAATCAATGGAGTCCAATACCTGGGCGGCTGTCAAACCCGTTATGGGCAATACCCCTATTGTGAGTATCTCCGGGCGCCATCTTACTCCACTGCGAAATCAGCATTTGCCAGTTTGGTGCTGATGCGCCTGGTAGAAAAATACCAGCAGCCTGTACCTGAGTTATTGATCAAGGACTACGTTCCGGAAGCTTCACAGAGCCCTGGGAATTGGGAGAATGTCACATTCAACCACACTCTGGATATGGCTACTGGGAATTATGAGACCAGTGAACGAATGGTCGATGAAGAACATTGGGACACGGATCCTTTTTGGAATGAGGACTATTATAAAGAGAGGATCCAGGCGGCGTTCAATTGGCCGAATAGCTCTTCTCCAGGCGAAGTCTGGGTCTACCGGACCTTTGATACTTTTATACTTTCTGCAGCGATGCAAAATTATTTAAAGGGTGTTGAAGGTGATCAAGCAGATATATTCCAGCTTGTGATTGACGAGATCTACAAACCTTTGAATATGGGACCGGGTGTGTTTTCATCTGTGAGAACAAAAGATAATAACTGGCAGGGACTGCCGGTCGGAGGTTATGGGATTTGGTGGGTTCCGGATGATCTGGCTAAATTGACAACATTCTTGAATAACGATCAAGGGCAGATCAATGGTAAACAAATCTTGGATCCTGTCCAGCTTAGGGCAGCGCTTCAGCAAGATCCCCAGGATCGGGGCGTCGTTAGGGATGGAGCTGGTCGCTATAATAATGCCTTCTGGGCAGATCAATATACATCTGCCCGGGATTCATCGTGTAGTTTTTGGGTACCGCATATGTATGGATATAGCGGGATTGTGGTTGCGCTGATCCCGAACGGGACCGCATATTATTACGCCAGTGATAACCAGCAATTCACGACTTCCAAAGTCATCCAGGAATCAGACTTAATCATTCCGGTGTGTAATGATTAGGTCGGTTTTTGTGGGAGGTGAAATTTAGGAATATGTTTTTGGTGGCTACAACCTGGCTGCCAAAAACGGCACCAGCATCTCTTCAGCAGACAGGCCGCCGTGTCGGCCGATCAATGGATTGGGTTTGCTGGCCCACCACCAGTAAGCGTTTCCTTTTGCAGCAACGATCAAGTCGCCCAGGCGGCTGTAGATCTCAGGGTGGATAGGGCCTGCCCCAAATAGTCCGCCGGTCACGGCTTCTTCCGGATCGATGGTGCAAAACTGATCTGGCCAGGTATTTTCGATATAGTCTTTCACTGCCTCAACTTTCCCAGGCCTGATATGCAAATAGGCTAATCGGTTTTCACCGGTCGGTTTCAAATGCAGCATTCCAGTAAAATCCGGATGGTTCTTCAAGTCATAATGGTCGTCTGTGTTATCAGTTGTGATCTGGCCGTGGTCAGCTGCTAGCATGACCACAGTATCATTTTTAATATCCGGATCAAGCCTATCCAGGAAATAGGTCTTAAAATTACGGCTGAAGTCCACGAATTCTGCCTTGGCCCTTTCGCTGTCCGGACCATGTAGATGGGAAATTCCATCCAATCGATCCCAATATGCCCAGATATACTTTGAGGTATCCTTCTTCGATTCCAGCAGCTCACGGATGCTGATCCACAAATCTGGGGCTGAACTGATGGCATGCCGGTTTGCATCCTGCATGAACATACGGGATAGCCCTGAATTACTGATCGCATAATGTTGGAAGGCATGGACCTCTACACCATGATCCAGGAAGTGTTTTGAGTTTGATTTTACTGTAAGGTAATTTTCTGGGTCAAAACCGGCCAGGGTCAGATCACCACCAGGCTGGCGATAGGTGATAGGCTTATGTGAGATCATGTTAGCTGTGATACCGAACTCTTTCAGCCACATTTCATAGCCCATGACTCCGTGTTCCGCAGCCGAGCTGTCAGTCCAATAGGAGGTAATGGCGGCGCAGGTAGTGCTGGGGCAGATCGAGGTCGCTGGGGCCAGGAATCCTGATTTCAGCAACTTATTCCAGGGTAGAGTTGCATCTTCTGCCAACCATTTTTCCAAGCGGTGAAAGGCGAGCGCGTCAACCAAGACCAATATGACATTCTTTACACCATCCCGGATGGGATCTAACAAGGTCTGATCCACAGGATTATGCTTAAAACCTGGTACGTCCATAAGATAGGCTGCGCTGGCGGGAATGTTAAGTATCGATCGGTCGAGGTATTCGGGAGCGATAAAATCTCCACATTCCAGGACCTGATGGATATGATTTGAGGTAATTGCGGATTCAGTTTTCAATTCTTGTGTCCTATATTGAGTTGAATGATCTAGATAATATAAATTATATCCCTTTGGAGTTGGAATGGTATTTGGCTTTGATATCAAAATAGTGCCAAAGATACCATTAATTAGTCTATTTTTTTAAGTTAGAATAATATTTCTGACGTTATAATAAGTTCAAGAAAATCCGGATAATGAACATCAAATTTCCTACCAGGAGAACGTGTTGATGAGTTGGCCGGCAGCAGTCAAAGAATGGATCCAGAAAATATTCACACCTCGTAAACTGCGCCAATTTCGAGAGTCGCTAACGGGGTATTTATTTGTAACCCCGGCATTATTACTGATCTTCACTTTTGGGATTTTCCCGGTAGCTTTCGCTCTCTTTGTCAGCCTGCATAAGTGGCGCATCGTCCGGACAGAATTTGTGGGTCTGGGTAATTATATCCGTGCCGTTGGCAACCTGGCTTACGTTGCTGGTTTTTTCCTTGGAGCCGGAGCATTAATTGGTGTGTACTTCCTTATTAAGAAGCTGATCCAGAATGCTAAGGAATCCCACCAGAAACCTTGGCTTCTGGCACTACCTGGTCTTTTATATGCCTGGGCAGTTTTTTATTTTCTGCGCTATTTCTGGTACCAGCTGCCGGAGTTCCTGGATATCGCCCGAAAAATATTGGGGGTCGAAAAGACCCGTGAATTATTTACACAGTTGATTCGGGACGCCTTCTACGCTCCTGCTGTGTATTATGCCTGGTATTACTTTACGGTAGTGTTGATTGCGGCGGTTGTTGTTGGTGTTTTTGCATTGATCCTCTATAAAAAACCCCAGGGCTCCGCTTTCATAGGCCAATTCACTTTGATCTGGATCGCTTTTGGATCCGGGTTGGGATTATTATATTTCACCTATAAGGAAGTGGTTAAGGCCTACCAGATCGCATTGGAGACAAATACAGATCCTGGAATCTGGCCCCAGGTGATTGTCGTATCCGGGGGCATCATATTATTGGTCTTGGGCTGGTTAAGTTGGAATTCGGCACCCAAGGCCAGAAAAACCTGGAAATTCTGGCTTCGGATATTGGGGGCTTTCACCTTTATGACAGGTGGTTGGCTTCTTGTGGGAGAAATTCCAATTTTATTGGCAGGCGGAGATAAAGATATCTGGAATGGGTTAAAGGTGACTGTTTTCTTCTCTGCAGGCACTGTGCCGCTGCAGCTTTCTTTATCAATGTTTTTAGCCATCCTACTATTTCAAAAGCTGAAGGGTTCCGAATTCTTCCGAATGGTGTTTTTCCTACCTTATGTCACTCCCTTTATTGCCAGTGCGGCTATCTTCCGTCAGCTCTTTGCTAACAGGGATACATCGCTGATCAACCTAGTGATCCGAGCTTTTGGAGGGGAAGGGCTGGGATGGCTGCAGGAATCCAAAGGGGTTAAATCTGCTATTAGGAGAAGCTTTGGGAATTAATCTTCCCTCCTGGATGGCAGGCCCCAGCCTGGCTTTAGTTGTGGTTATGATTCACTCCATTTGGACTTATGTAGGTTATGACACAGTTATCTATCTGGCGGGGTTGGGAAATATCCCAACAGAATTAAATGATGCGGCAGAAATTGATGGGGCTAGCAAGTGGGAAGTGTTCAGATATGTTACTTTCCCGCTTTTATCACCAACTACATATTTTCTCTCACTGATAGCAATAATTGGTACTTTTAAAGCCTTTGCTACCTTGTGGGTATTCAGGGAAGGTCTGGCTCTGGGTACGACAGATACTTTTAGCGTTGCCATTTTCCTGGAGTTCTTTGAGAAATTACGTTACGGCTATGCATCAGCTATGGCTTTCGTTCTTTTCGCTATTATCTTGGGCTTGACGATTATCAATAATCGTTTCCAGGGATCAAAAGTGTTTTATTTGTAAGTGGAAGGATTGCGGATATGAATCTTTACACGTTCGCCAATAATAAAGGTGCTTGTATATACACTCTTGATCGTTGGGGCTGTTGTTTCTCTGGTGCCATTTGTGTACATGATCTCAACGTCCTTGAAGACAATCGGCGAAGCCTTAGGAACTCAGTTCTTTCCCAAGATCCCTCAGTGGGGGAACTACCTGGAAGCCTGGGATCGAGCGGCATTCTCTTTATATTTTTTCAACAGCATAAAGATTACAGCGATTACCCTGATTGGCAGTGTCAGTATCAGTGTATTGGCTGCCTATGGGTTCTCGCGGATAAATTTCCCTGGAAGGGACCTGATCTTCGGTATTTTACTCAGTACGATGATGGTTCCTGCCATGGTAAATATAATCCCTAACTTTTTGACAGTGACCTGGTTGGGTCGGATCGGCCCAATTAAATGGATCAACAACTGGCCAGCTCTGACTGTGCCCTTTATGGGTAGCGTATTTAACATTTTCCTGCTGCGCCAGTTTTTTGCCCAGATCCCGGATGAGCTCTTTGATGCTGCGCGCATTGATGGATCGGGACATTTGCGCTTTTTATTCCAGGTAGTGCTGCCGCTGTCCAAAGCTCCTATGATGGTCATTCTTGTTTTGACCTTTATAGGCTCCTGGAATTCGCTGGCCTGGCCCTTGCTGGTGACCAACACGCCGGAATGGCGGCCAATTTCTGTAGGTATGATGAACTTTGTCACAGAATCCGGAACGGAAATCCACTATATTATGGCAGGCGCATTAATAACCATTATCCCGATCCTGATCCTGTATTTTTTCACACAGAAACAGTTCACAGAGAGTATTGCTCGCAGTGGGCTTAAAGGATAAAGTATTTATATATTTCCTTCTGATTAAAGGAGGTGGTGTCCCATATCATATTAATTGATTGGCCGTTTTACCAGACAATATCTTTGAGGAGAAAAAATGCCTAAGAAACTGATCACTATTTTATTTGCTTCCTTGCTGGTGTTATCAATGGTGCTGAGCGCCTGCGCGCCTCCCCCGGCACCGACAGAAGAACCAGTCGTGGAAGAAGTAGAAGAACCCGTTGTTGAAGAAGAGGAAGAGGCTGAGGTAGAAGAAGAACCGATGCTGGACCTCAGCGGCACCACAGTTGATTTCTGGCACGTTTATGGTGAAGGTGATGATTTGGCTCTGCTTATTGAGCCATTGGTAGAAGAATTCAATGCCAGTAATGAATATGGCATTACCGTTACTTCAGTTGATCAGGGTGATTATGACCCCCTGGAAGATGCTATGAACGCAGGAATCCAGTCAGGAGACCTGCCCCAGCTCGTCCAGGCCTATACAAGTGCCCTATATAACTGGGATACAGTAGATCTGGTTGTTGATCTTAACCCGTTTGTGGCCGATGAGACATTTGGTTTAACTGAAGATGAAATCGCCGATATTTATCCCGGAATCTATTCATTTGGTATTACCGGTGATGGACGGCGATTATCCTGGCCTATCACTCAATCGACCAATGTGTTGGTTTACAACTTCACCTGGGCGAAAGAATTGGGTTTTGACGCATATCCCACGACCCCGGAAGAATTAAAAACACAATTGTGCGCAGCAGCAGAAGCCAATGCAAATGACGATAACCCGGATAATGACGGCACAGGAGGTATGGTCTGGTTTCCTAGTGCTTCAAACTTCCTGACTTTCCTGCATGCTTTTGGTGGGCTTGAACTAAATGCTGATGGCACTGCTTATGACTTCAACACCCCTGCAGCCAAAGCTGCAGCAATGTATATCAATGAGCTTCGTGACGCAGGCTGCACATATGAAGCTGAGGGCTACCCCAATCCCCAACAAGCCGAGCGCCTGGCTCTGGTGACCTTGAGCTCTACCGCCGGTCTGAAATACTACGGCTACGCATTTGCAGATGCCGAGAATGAAGACGAATGGGGTTTCATAGCTGCTCCCGGACCTGATGGTGGTCAAGGAACTGATTCCTATGTCCAGACCTTTGGTATCTTGAAATCCACACCGGAACAAGAACTGGCTACCTGGATTTTCTTGAAGTATCTCACCACAGCGGACGTTCAGGCTGACTGGGTCGAGATGAGTGGCTATTTGCCGACAAAATTCTCCACTGAGGGAATGCTGGTTGATTATGTGGCAAGCGTTCCTCAGTACCAATCAAGTTTGGATCTTGCAGCCATTGGGCAGGGTGAACCAGAAACTTTCCCGGCCTGGAATTCTGTCCGCCGGGCAGTTGGAGATACGGCAGCTCAACTTTATGCAGCAGAATCGGCAGAAGCAATTGATGCCATTCTGGCCGAGTTGAACATCACCGCTGCTGAGCTGGTAGCGGAACTTGAATAAGATAGAACCTTGAGTTACTAAAACACCTGCTGGGAACTGGAGTGCACCCCAAAAGGTGGACAAATAAATAAAACCTCTCATAACTAATTATACAAACTGACGTCTGAATTCCAAGGGCGTCAGTTTTGTTTTTAGCTGGATGCGGTCATAGTTGTAGAAATGGATGTAATCATCCACAATCTGAACAGCTTCATAAAAATCTTCAATTTTGATATGACGGAGTAATTCTTCCTTCAAATGTGAAAAGAAACTTTCGGTTGGCGCATTGTCCAGGCAATTCCCTTTGCGAGACATGGATGGGACAATCCCAAATTGAGAGGTCAGGGAACGATAGGCAAATGATTGAAACTGGTAGCCCTGATCGCTTTGGAGAATAACTCCTTCGATTGCCTGAGAGTTAGAAGATGCCAGACGAACAGCCTGCAAAACCATTTGAGGAGATAAATTTCTAGATAGTGCATGTCCCAGGATTGTTCCATCAAAAAAGTCCTTGATGACAGCCAGATAGACAAATCCCTTTTTTGTGTTGATATAGGTAATGTCTGTACCCCATTTCTCGATTGGGGCCATTGGTGCTTAAAGTCTTGTCTCAATAGATTGGGGATAGCGTGGATCAATCTATGGCGCTCCTGGTAATGTCGGTAAGGATTTCTTTTCCTGGCAATAGAGCGAATATTGAGCTTTCTCATAAGTCTCAGGACCGATTTGTGATTGATTTTGATACCATGCTCTTTCTCAATCCAAATCTGGATTCGCCTGTATCCATAGGTTTTTCGAGATTTCTCATAAGCCTCAAGTACCAACTGCATCCTCTCCTGGTCTGGATCTGGTCGGTCCATCCTGTTCACCCAGGCATAATAGGATGAGCGGGACACATCAAAAACAATCACAAGCTCTCTTTATTCCAAATTTCCCTCTATATCGGTATATGGCTCTATATCGAGCCCCTCTGGCAATTCTTCTCCCAGCTCGATAGCCAATGCTTTTAAAAGGGTATTCTCCATTTCCAGCTGCTCAATTCGTGGCTTCAAGACTGTCACGGTCCTTTTTAGGTCTCCCTCGGCGGGGTTTCTTCAGTCCCCCTATCCCTTCATTTCGGTAGATCCTCATCCAGGTTTTCACTCTGCCTGGATCACGAATTTCCAGTTTTTCTGTGATTTCCCGATAGAGTAATCCTTCCTCTTCTCTGAGCCGGATTGCTTCAAGTTTGGTTTCAATTGGATAGTCTTTACTGCCTTTTTTCCTGGCCATACAAAAACACCTCCTGTATTTATTATTATACGAGAGGTGTTTTTATTTCGTGTCCTGTTTTTGGGGCTCAGTTCAAACCAGCAGGTGTTTTTCTTTATATAAGGATTGAAATTCCAAGAGGGGGCTTCCTGTTTCACTGGAAGTCCGAACGTCGGCCCACGCCGACGTCATTCTTCAAAGCACGGAAATGGTCTGTATTATCTATCTTTCTGGGACAACAGGTTATTAAACGTCCTTGAAGAAGGACGTTTGGCTTCGCCTCTCTTTGGACTTAAGTCCATACCTTACGGCACTAAAAACGTTCCTATTACCGGGTCATGATCGGATTTGTGGATAAACCCTTCATCATCTGAGAGGGGCAGGGGGAAATCAGCGTTGCAGTGCAGCACATAAACCTCTACCAGGTAAGCTTCCAAATTTTCATTTACAAGGATATGATCCAGTACCTGGGAGGATCCCTCATAAATATAACTGTAGCGTTCTTCTGGTTCCAGCCAATCGAAGAGATTGATCAATCCGGAGTTTTCCAGGGTTTGCAGGGGCAGCGATCTGTAGTAGGAATTCAAATCACCCATCACAGCCAGCAGGGCTCCGGGGTGCTCTTCCTGAATTTCCTGTGCGATGTCGGCGTTCCAGGCGGCTTGGGCATTACGCCGTGGTTCTGTGGCCTTTTCACCACCACTCATACTCGTGAAGTGATTATTTAGGAAATACACGCTTTCACCTGATCCTGCCAACTCGACTTCGATCATCAGAGGAGGTCGGCTGGTGATATTGCCGGGAGCAGGATACTGGACAATGCTGATGATCTTAGCTTGATCTCCGCGCACCAAATATCCCACATCAATGCCGCGGCTGTCGGTCCCTTCTATGAGAGCTGCCTGATAATCATACTCAGCCAAAAGTGGATCGGCAGCGATATCCTCCAGGATCTCTAGGTTCTCAACTTCCTGGAAGCCTATCACAGTGGGCAAACCTGCGGCCTGGATGGTCTGGGCCACCCGCGAGATACTCAGCTTATATTCTCTTACCTTTGGCAGCGGAGGACTGCTGGGATGGGGGACTACAAAGTCAAACAGGTTTTCCACATTCCATGTCATAACACTGAATTTACCTGTCTCCAGGGAGTCTAAGGGGATGATTTCCGGGAGCTGGTTCTGAACAGCATAGGCTGCAGTAGGTTCGATCTTGTAATTGCCGAAGGAGATAGGACAAAACGCCCACCAACCCGGAGACTGTATCGCCTACCGCAGTAAATACTTCCTGATTGTCCCTGTTTTCATATGTTTCGCTGCTGCCATCATCCACAAAGATCAACATGCCTTGATCCTGACCCTGCCAGACGCGGGACACATCATGTTTGGGAAGAACTATTGCATATTCTCCATAGCGCGTGGTTGGACCCACTACCAGTGCAGAACCAGTTACAGATACAAGGCTGCCTTCCAGGGCTTCAAAATAAGCCTGGCTTTCAATGTTATCTACTGGTGGATCCAGGGCCGTTGGGACAGGAATGAAACTGCTTCCGAGAACGACAACATTAGCAGGGGAGGTGATATCCAGCTGGGTTTGCTGGAACGCTTCCCGAACGCGGCCGGTAACTGAAACCAGATCTCCGGGAGCAATCTCGGGCATATTTGGACCTGTGCTGATGAATAAACCTGGAGATGTATTGGGATCATTATCTGTTTGAAGTTCCTGGATCCAGAAACCTTCTAGGTCTGGAAAGATTCCGGTGACCACACCTTCCGTTGTGATAGTGGATAGGATATAGGGAGAGCTGGATTCATTACCCTGGACTGCCCAGATAGGAACGGAGTCTCCTGAGAAGGTGTAGGTTTCAATTCCTCCAGCAGCTTCTTGGTAGGTATCAGAGACAACCTGGTAATTACCGAATCTCACAAACTCGGTGCTGCTTTGCAGTTTTGCCTGGAATTCCAGGTTGATCATTTCTCCATTGCCGCTTATTTCCGGGATCTCCCAGATCACAGTGTTCCCTTCTAAGTAGCCGTTATTCTGGATATCGGTCACTTCCAGTTGGGAATCAAGAGGTGCCTGGACGACCAGGTTTGTATCACGATCATCTCCGCGATTGATCACTGTGTAGATCACATTGAAAGGATCTCCAGGGCTAGCAGTCGTGGGTGGCTGGGCTTGGATATATAAGCCTGGGGGATAAATTCTGACCAGGTCACTTTGCAGCCTGGGGTACAATCTCAGATTCCCGTCCAACAACTCCATAATGCCTGTGATCTGATAATATTGGTCGGATTCTATCTCTTCAACAGTGATGCCGGTTTCTTTATCGATATAAAGAGACACCAGGTTGCCGGACTCATCAAAGAGATCGACTTCAAAGCTGTAAGTCATCTCTTCCACACGGGCTATCCGACCCTCGACTTCGACCAACCGCCCCGGGAAATATTCAGGTTCAGTGTTGATCGTATCCAGAGCCGTTTGTTCTGGTGTTTGGAGGGAATCCTTGTTTCCAGGCTGGATGATTTCAATCAGATCTTCTGAGGAAGGGATGAGTTCGATCGAATCCCGATATAACTCAATTTTTCCACGTACCTGGACCCTGGATCCTAGCGGGATCACAAGTGAGTCTCCTGCGCCGGAGACGTAAACTTGGACACCGCCGCTTTCATCCTCAACATAAAATTTGGCTCCGCTGCCAGCATAAAATCCGCCCACATACATTGTGCTGAATCCTTCAACGACCACTTCTTTGTCAATTAACTCCCTGGCTGTGCTGATAGGGATAGCCCCGCCTCCGATCTCACCATGAAATGGAGCTGCAAAGGCAGGCAGAACCCAGTTTCCAGCTTCAAGATAGACATTGCGGAACGTATATCCGCTGAATGTAAACTCGGCCTGGAGCGGAATGGAGCCAATAAAAGTTTCACCATCCTCAATGGAAGATATTCTGGTTGTGATCAAATTGCCATCTCGCTGGAACCCTTCCCCGTTTTCCTGGAGGAGGATATGATCCGGGAGGGGGATGGACAGAAGGTTATTATTCAGATCCTTTCCTGTTTGATTATGGATTTGGAATTCAACTGTGAACTCATCTCCAGGATTGACCTGATAAGGGAAGCTCACATCGAGCTTTAACAGATCTGCTAATTCGTGATTGTTGGAGCTGCCGGTGTTCACCAGAGATGGAGAGCTGTTGAGAGAAAAATCGATACTGTTGTCATCCGTGTCTCCGCCCCCGCTTGAAAGAGTTTCAGGAGGGCGCTGCAAGGAAAACCCCGGCTCCATTTTTACAGCGGGAATGCCTTCGACCATAACTGCAGGACCGGTACCCCAGCTGATCTGGTCAGCAACCTGTCCGTCTTTGCGTAGAGACAATCCGCCCCGATTTGGGACCAAGGGCTGGGTGATATTTCCATCAGGTTGGATGGGAAAGAGCTGCCCGGACTGGATCAGGGCATAATATCCCAGGGGGGGAACTAAAGTTTCTTCTGTCCATTGGAAAAGAATGATCTCCTCGCTGGAATCGTTCAACTGGTACCAGAGGATATATCCGTTCAGGTCAGCGATTGTAGTGCCAGCATTATATAGCTCAACAAAGTCGGCCTGGTTATTACCTTCCACGCCAGTGAACACTTCGCTGATCAGGATTTTTACCGGAACATTTCCCAGCGAAGATTGTGGGTCGCCTATCTCCCCGGAGCCTTTACAGCTGGTGATCAATAGGAAGATCGTTATCCAAAGCAGGTGTTTACCTTTTTTCATGTTTTCCTCACCACTAATCATTTTTTCGATACTTTACCTAGCATTGTACATCTCTCCTACTTTATTCGCCATTAATTGATATCATTTCTCTCGTATTTTCTTGAGATTGATATTACATCATTCTAAATGCAAGTGTGCGAAGGTCATGCTAAAATACTTGAGAAGGTTAAATTTATTTGAGGAGGGTATTTGTGCTGGTTCTAATCCGCGGCGGTGGTGATCTGGCTAGTGGAGTAGCGGTTCGTTTACACCATTCTGGTTTTGATGTTATGCTCACTGAACTGCCCATCCCTCTGGTTGTTCGCCGTACAGTTTCCTTTGCAGAGGCAGTAACTGATGGGAGCAAGGAAGTTGAAGGCATTACTGCAGTACTGATCCGGACTCCAGGAGAAGTTAAAGAGTCTGTCCGGGCTGGAAATATCCCAGTATTAGTCGACCCGGACCTGGCTTGCCTGAAAGAGGTCCGGCCGGATGTTGTGGTGGATGCCCGGATGAGGAAAAAACCACCTGCAGAAGGTAAAGAACTGGCCACGTTGGTAATAGGATTGGGACCTGGCTTTATTGCTGGAGAGAACTGCCATGCGGTGATCGAAACCAATCGGGGCCACAACCTGGGCCGGGTTATTTGGGCTGGTCCACCCCAGGAAGATACTGGTATCCCGGGTGTGGTCCAAGGCTTTGCTGCAGAACGTGTCCTGCGGGCTCCTGAAGATGGAAAACTGGTCACCGGAGCAAAGATCGGTGACAAGGTCAAGAACGGCACTGTGATCGCTTTAGTTGGCAGCCAGGCAGTTCTGGCTCCCTTCGATGGCGTTTTACGGGGATTGATCAAACCCGGCACCCAGGTAATAAAGGGGATGAAGATCGGAGATGTCGACCCTCGTGATGACCCCACGATCTGCACTCTGGTATCGGATAAATCTCGGGCCGTCGGGGGAGGTGTGCTGGAAGCTATTCTGGCCTGCCCGGATCTAAGGTCTGGATTATGGATCTAAACCACAGATTTCGATTAGATCAAAACTCAAAAATTGCCCTGGTAGGGTCGGGCGGAAAAACCACCTTGATGTTCCAGCTGGCCCAGGATTTTGGGACCCGGGTGATCTGTACGACTTCCACTCATATGGCATTGGACCAATTAGATGCTGCGGATCATCATTGGGTCTTGAATGACCTTGATGATCTTCCAGATTCGATTGAGGATCTGCCTGGAATGTTATTGCTTTTTACCGGTCCGCAAGTAGAAGAAAACCGGGTAGGTAGTCCGGCCCCGGAAATTATGGAAGCGCTTGAAGGATTTGGCGGATACCTGGAATTGCCCCATGATCATTGAGGCTGATGGTGCCAGGAAACTGCCTATCAAAGCCCCCGCTGAGCATGAACCGGTCATTCCTGAGTTCGTTAATACTGTGATAACTGTGATCGGCCTGTCCGGTCTGGGAAAACCGCTTACTGAAGAATGGGTCCACAGACCAGGGATTCTATTCTTCTCTTGTAGATCTGCCTTTGGGCGCCAGATTGGAAAGTGAACACCTGGTCAAAGCACTGACATCCCCGCAGGGTGGTTTGAAGAATATCCCAGCGGATGCCAGGAAGATCTTGCTTATCAACCAGATCGATAGTTTCCCAAATTGGAAAACATTTTATCCCCAGCTAGATACTTTGCTGGCCAATTACTCAGCGGTCGCTTTTTCCGTGCTGGAAGACCAGATGCTGTTGGAGGTCCATGAACGGATTGCCGGGATCGTTCTGGCAGCTGGAGGTTCTTCCCGATTTGGAGAACCAAAGCAACTCCTGGATTGGTTTGGGAAACCCATGGTGAAATTTGTTGCCGAAAAAGTTATAGCGGCTGGTTGTTCTCCGGTAGTAGTAGTCACCGGAGCGGACCATGATAGCGTTTCCCGGGCACTGGATGGGATCGAGGTTGAAATCGTCTGCAATACTGGCTGGCAGGTTGGGCAGAGCTCTTCTGTTCGGGCAGCTATCCAGTCTCTCCCGGGAGATATTGGTGCGGCAATCTTTAACTTGGTAGACCAACCCCTCATCCCGGTAGAGCTGATTAAAGAGCTGATGAAGAAACATGCCAGAAATCCAGCCCCGATCATCCTGCCAACTATTGATGGAAAACCGGCGAATCCTGTGCTTTTTGACCAACGTGTGTTCACTGATCTGGAAAAGTTGGAAGGAGATGTTGGCGGTAGGACATTATTTGATAAATATCAACCTGTTACCATTCCATGGGATGATCTGGCCAGCCAGGTGGATGTAGATACTCCGGAAGCTTACCAGAAGATCCGTTTTGCGAATGAAGCTGGGGATTGATACAAGGGACCCTTTACAGAAGTTCCGGATATTACTTTATAGTACAATTTCATCAGGAAGAATATTCGCCCAGGATGACCGTCCATTTTCTGGTGAAAAAATCGAATAAGGAAAATACTTCTCTTCAGAAAAAAAGTGAGAGAAAATGTCTGCTGATGTCATTAGGACTTTTATTGCAGTAGATTTACCAACCAGTGTTCTGGATGCTCTGGGTCAGATCTCATCTCAGCTCCAGGAAAAAATGCCTGGGACGCCTGTGCGTTGGGTCGATTTTACTAAAATGCATCTGACTCTGAAGTTCCTGGGTGATATTTCCACAGAAAACATCGCCATGGTGGAGAAGATCCTCCAATCAGAAGCCTCCAAAAGGCAGGTGATGGAGATCGGTATTGGCGGCATTGGAGCTTTTCCTAAAGAACGCCATCCCCGAGTGATCTGGATCGGAGTTGAAGCGCCGACGGATTTATTTGATCTCCGGCGTGGGATTGAAGATGGTGTGGCTCGCTTGGGCTATAACTATGATAAATACGAGTTTACACCCCATTTGACTTTGGGGAGGATCTCCCGTAAGGCCTCGGCCCGGGATGTCAGAACAGTGGGCACCGTTCTACATGATTTCCAGGTGGGATTCATTGGTGTGGCCCGAATCGAAGCAGTGCACTTATATCGAAGTGATCTAAAACCAGATGGGGCGGAATATACCCGGCTCTTCTCTGCCAAATTAACAGAACAGGATGGGGCAGGTCCCCAGTTATGATTAGATACGAGGTGAATTCTGGAAACTAGGAAAGTAGCGGACTTTATTGTCAAGGTGTTAGATGATAAGAAGGGGGAAGATATCCATTTGTTGGATATCCACGAAAACTCAATCTTGGCTGATTATTTTGTTATTTGCTCAGGGACCAGTTCCCGGATGGTAAAGGGACTGATGTCAGAAATTGAGGATGAGGTCAAAAAGAAGTATGGCCTAAATGCCCGCATAGAAGGTGAATCCAATTCCGGTTGGATGCTGGCAGATTACGGATCTGTGATCGTGCATATCTTCTCTCCCAATCAACGGGAGCATTACAGCCTGGAAGAGCTGTGGTCTGAAGCGAAAACAATCCTGCGTTTAGTGTAGGTATAGATTAGTGATCAGTATTCAGTGGTCAGTGATCAGATTAAGAATCAAGATACCTGAACACTGATTACTGTTTACTTTTTCATTTCTTGAACAGATCCCCATCTCATCACTCCCTTCCTCGATCTCCGGTCTTGTGCAGCGTCATCCCGTTTCATCCGTCCATACTTCTACATCGTCCCCTTAACCATCCCGCCATCTACAGTTAACATCACCCCTGTGATATAGGAGGATGCGGGTGATAACAGGAACGCAGCTGCCCGGCCGATCTCGTCCGGGGAAGCCATCCGTCCTAGAGGGCATTCAGCTGTGATCTTGTCCATTTCCTTTTCCACTGTTGAGCCAGCTTTGTTCTGCTCTGAATTCCAACAGTCTCCTGGACTCGTTCGGTTTTTGTCCAACCGGGTAAGATTGAGTTGAATCGGATCCCATCTGGTCCCAGTTCCAGTGCCAGTGATTTGGTTAAGCCTACGGTGGCTGCCCGAATGCTGTTTGAAAGGATTAGGTTGGGGATGGGCTGCTTGACGGAATAAGATGTAATGGTCAGCACACTGGCCGAACTGGATTTCTTTAGATAGGGCAGGGCAGCTCTGATCAAGCGAACGTGGCTTAAGAACGCCAGAGTTAGTGGCATTCTTGCCATACCTCTTCAGAATGAGCTTCAAATTTCCCTGAGGGAGGACCGCCAGTATTGGTGACCAGTAGATCCAATCCATCCAGTTTCTCTGC
The DNA here is from genome assembly GCA_963824175.1 of uncultured Chloroflexia bacterium. Taxonomy (GTDB): domain Bacteria; phylum Chloroflexota; class Anaerolineae; order Anaerolineales; family UBA11858; genus B10-G9. Next base: position 71,945 of record CAWGOD010000001.1, read on the forward strand.
TGCTTTATTGATTAAAACCTGGGCGCCGTCAGCGCTGGCTGCATCCCCGACCAGGTAATGGATCTCAGCTCCGGTTTCACTTTGGAGGAATTTAGCTGATTCTTTGAGGCGTTGTTCGTCCCGTCCATTGATAACAACCCGGCAGCCTTCTTCTGCCAGGATCCTGGCTGCTGCAAATCCCAATCCCCGGCTGGAACCAGCCAGGAATGCTTTTTTCCCTTTTAATAAAAGATCCATAATTTCTCCTTAGATCAATTCGATTCGTTCTTGGATGATTGGTAGGTGGGGATAATGATTTTCTACCCAGGACACAATTTTCTGTAAACTGCGCTGTGTATGGGCACCGCTGTTGCTGAGATAGGTACACCCTATCAAGGCTTCCTGCCAGCGGTCCTGGTAGTCTAGCTCTGCCACCGAAACGTTAAATTCTCTCTGCAGTCGAGTGATGAGTGGTTTCAACTGGCTTCTCTTTTCCTTCAGGGAAGCACAAATGGGAATGCTCAAATGCAGGGTAAGTAAACCAATTGCCATTTAATTCACTCTTTTCTTGGAGTGCCTTCGGTCCAGGCCGGATGTCCGAATTGCTCAGATTCCAGTAGAAGGGCGTGATCCAATTCGTCAGAAGATAATTCCCCTTCTACCAGGTTGAGGTTCAGGACCCTGGAAAAACTATTAGCCAATATTTCAGCAGCTTGATCCCAGCTGATCTCAATGCCCAGCACATCATAAACGGTTGCCGCCTTCTGAAGGAGTATCTCACCGGCCTGTTGGCGTTCAGCATTTGTCTGGTAGCGAAGGGCTTTGGTAATTCGAGTCAAATCTCCAATCAAGGGGAGGCTGCCGTGCTGGAGCAGACCGTTTTTTTTACGGGCTTGGGCGCTGCCGATGATCTTCTTCCCATTTGCGGTGATCTCAAAATCGGATGGGTTTTCAAAGCAAACTGGCTGGTGATGGGCCTCCGGGTTTTTCCCCGCATGCACTTCCACAGGCAATCCCATCTGGGACAGGGCTTCGAACAAAGCCCGTGGAGATATGCTGGTAGCTATCCATTAAATTGCCTGCCAGTCGGGGATCGCTTTTCGGTCCGATCACCGCATAGGTCAGCTCATCGGTATGAAGGATAGCCCGCCCCCCGGTTGGACGGCGAACAAGGTCCCAACCATTGGCTGAGAGTTGATGTAAATCAACATCAGAATAAGCCTGACTGTATCCCAGAGATAAACAGGGTGGGTCCCAGCTGTACAGGCGCAGGGTGGGGGGAGCTTCTCCGCGTTCCACCGCGGCCAGGATAGCTGAATCAATAGCCATGTTTCGGGTGCCAGGCATTGGATCGGAGAGGATCAGGCGCCAGGTTGTCAGTGGAAAGGTCTCAGTCATAGGGAGAATTATAGCTTATCCCTTCCTGATGGCATTTTTATTCATCAAGGAGGATAAGGAAATTATCAGCATGAGAATGACCTAAAAACAGGCCAAGTGGGGGATTAAGGCCAAAAATGAGCCAATTATCGTTAAAAAATGCCTTTTTAAGTGGGTTATTCCTTGCAAAAAACAGTACTTTCATATATACTGTGGGTAAATTGTGGGTGAAAGTGGTAAATAGTGGTTCGCCGGGAAACCGGCGATCTGTGTTTAATAAAGGGAACCGAACATATGTTCTTAGGTCAATATCGGCACTCTTTAGATGATAAAGGCAGGATGATTGTACCAGCCCGTTTTCGAGATTTGCTGGACGGTACGATCTATTTAACCCAGGGTTTTGATCAAAACTTGCGGGTCCTGCCGGAAGCCGCTTTTGTATCCATATATGAGCGGGTCACTGAGATGAGTTCCACCAATCCTACAGCCCGTCAACTCCGGCGTCTGATCTTCTCCACCGCTCAACAGGTGGATATAGACAGCAATGGGCGTATTCTGATCCCAAAATACCTTCGGGATGTCGCCAATTTATCCGCCGAAGCTATTGTAGTGGGTGTGGGAGAAGCTTTAGAAATCTGGTCCCCAGATGCCTGGGATACCCAGAATCAGCTTCTTCAGGATGCCGATTCCAACGCGGAAAGATTCGCTGCCTTAGATATTTAGGATATCCAATGCAGCATGTGCCTGTACTTTTCCAGGAAGTTTTAGAGGTTTTAAATCCAGTACCTGGTGGTTTATATGTTGATGGCACCATAGGTGCAGGAGGGCACAGCAGGGGAATACTGGAAAGAAGTGCTCCGGACGGGATGTTGATAGGTTTCGACCGGGACCCGGCAGCACTGGCCTTAGCAGAAGAGTAATCTGGCCGAGTTTTCGGACCGGGTCACACTAATACATAGTTCTTATCAAGAATTGGTTTCGCACCTTAACAACAGAAATTGGCATACCGTCGATGGCATATTGATAGATTTGGGTCTGTCGTCCATGCAGCTGAATACGCCGGAAAGGGGATTTTCCTTTCGATACGATGCTCCTCTGGATATGCGATTTGATCCTAACCAATCATTTTCAGCTTCTGATCTGGTAAATGAATACACCAGGGAAGAATTAGCAGAAATCATCTTCACTTATGGAGAAGAAAAATTTTCCAGGAGAATTGCCGATGCAATCATTGCCAACCGCCCTCTTGCTACGACAAAGGAATTAGCAGAGTTAATTAAAGGCGTTGTCCCACATACTAGATCAAAGATACATCCTGCGACTAGAACTTTCCAGGCGCTGAGAATTGTCGTAAACAATGAGTTGGATGCCTTAGAGGCATTCTTACCCGCGGCGCTGGAAGTATTGAAACCAGGAGGGCGGTTGGCAGTCATTGCTTTCCATTCATTGGAAGACCGGATAGTAAAGAGGTATTTTCGCCAGGAAAGTAAAGATTGTATTTGCCCACCAGAGATCCCGATTTGTGTGTGTGAGACATAAGGCAAGGATCAAAGAGATAACCAGACGTCCGATCCGTCCCGAGGATCAGGAAATTCATGAAAATCCCCGGGCCAGAAGCGCCAAACTGCGAGCAGCAGAAAAAATTTTTTAGATTGAGTGGCACAGGGCTTGCAATTAATTAAAGGATACTTAGTAATCGCAGAGAGGAAAGCAACCAGGCACAAGTTATGACAGAATCCTTGAACCAGGCCTACTCGAATTCGCCACGGCGCCAAAAACTCCAGATCATCGGTAGTGTTTTTATGGCGATTGTGATCGCTGCGGTTATGTTGATCCTTTACCTGGTGGTTTCAGCCAGAGTGGTTTCCATGGGAAGGCAGCTGCAGCAAGCCAAAGATGAAATTGATCAGCTGGTTTATCAGGGCGTGAATTATCGCAACCAGATAGCTCAACTGTCACGTTTTGATGTGATGGAATTAAAAGCCGTAGAGATGGGTTTCCGTGCTCCGTATCCGGGAGAGGTGTTTTATGTGCCGGTGCCAGGATACAAACAGGGACCCGAGACTCATGTTGAGATCCAGCAAGATACCCGACCGGCTGTGATCAATGTGAATTTATTGGAATATCACCAAAGTTTGATTGATTGGGTAGGGGAGCAGTTGAATAATATTCTGCGACCCTTTGAGGGTTTATGAACGAAAAGATCACCTACAACTGGCGTTTCATAACCATCGCGTTGTTGTTTAGCCTGTTTGGGCTGGCTATTATCGCTCAGATGGTGCGCATTCAGTTGACTGTGAATGGCGGTGATCTTCCTAGCTCCAGTTTATTAGGACAGTGGGAGACAGCAGCTTCCCGGCGGGGATTGATCTTGGACCGCAACGGACATGTATTGGCTGGAAATCAGACAGTCTATGCGGTGGATGTCAATTTCAGTGATTTTTATCAGTCAGGTGAGATTGAAGAAGTAAAAATGCTGGCTGATCTGGCAATTGAAGTATTTGGAATAAATAATCAGTATTTGCTGGAGTTCCTGCGAGAGGAACCGAGGCCATTAACTAAAAATATCACCGTTGAGCGTTTTGCTTCTCAGGAGGACCTGCTCAATTTTCTGGCTCTGGTAGAGAACTATTACGCGGGGATTCCGCGGGAGCTGGTTGATGGTGAACCATCTAGAGGGAATTGCCATCTCACTTGAGGAAAGAGTAGAGGTGATAGATTGTTCTCATTTAATCAGAGTGAGCTGTACACCTCACCTGATCAGGTCCTATCCAGAGAAGAAACTGGCGTCAAATATTATTGGATTTGTAATGAGAGATACAAAACAAGGCCAGTTGGGCATAGAAGAAAAATATGATTCTACACTGTTCGGCAATGACCGGACCCTGTGGGCTTTGTGGGATCCTCATAAAGCTGATCAGGCCCCTGATCCGGACCATGGAGCAAATATCATTTTGACTATTGACAGTGTGCTTCAGGCTGATGTTGAGAACATCCTTGATAAAACCATTCAGAAAACCGGCGCCCTGGCGGGTACAGTGATCGTGATGGACCCTCAAACCGGGGAGATCCTGGCGATGGCTTCATCCCCCCGGGCGGATATCAATCAGTATTGGTCTGATGAGTACCTGGATATTATCAACAACCACGAGAATGTATTCAATTATGCTATTAGATCTTATGAGCCAGGTTCAGTTGTGAAAGTTTTGACCATGGCTGCCGCATTGGATGCAGGAGTTGTGGAACCAAATACCGAATTCATCGACGAAGGTGAGATCGAGATCGGCGGCGTGACCATCAAGAACTGGAACGAAAAAGCCTGGGGTCCTCAGAATATGACCTCCTGCATGCAGAATTCTCTGAATGTCTGCCTGGCTTGGGTGGCAACTGAACTGGAGTCTGAGCAGTTTTATAACTACTTCCAGGATTTTGGTTTTGGCCAGATGACCGGTATAGAACTTTCAGGAGAAGCCCCCGGGTTGGTGAAAAGCTACTGGAGCCCGGATTATACTCGTTCCGAACTGGGAACCAACGCTTTTGGACAGGGCATAGAGATCACGCCCATGCAGATGGTGAAGGCAATTTCCGCCATTGCCAATCAACGGTGAAATGGTGGCTCCCCGGATCATCCACTCCATTGTGGATGATGGTTACCGTTATACACCTCCAAAAACCGTGGTGGGTCATCCGATTACTGCCGAAACAGCCCAAACGTTAACGGATATGCTTCAAGAATCCCTTCAGAATGAATCCTCCCTGGCGCTAGTTCCAGGTTATAGCCTGGCAGGGAAAACAGGTACCGCAGAAATTTACGTCCCCGGACAGGGATATAAGAGTACAGCCACAAATACATCATTCGTTGGTTGGGGACCTACTGATGATCCCCAATTCCTGGTTTATGTTTGGATCTCCAAACCTTCAGCATCCATTTGGGGTTCGGAGATCGCAGCGCCAGTATTTAGAAAAGTGGTTGAGAAACTAGTCATTCATCTGGGCATTCCGCCGGATGCAGTTAGAGTGGCTTTAGAGGAATAGATCGATGATTACATTGGGTGTGGTACTTGAAGTACTGACAGGAAAAACGTCCCGCTGGGCAGATCAGATCATTGCCGATGTGGGTATAGATTCCCGCACCCTGATACCTGGATCCATGTTTGTAGCCATGCAGGGGGAAACAGCTGATGGTCATGATTATGTCAGCGATGCGTTTGAAAAAGGTGCTTCATTTGCATTGATCGATAGAGCAGTTGATCCTCAGCTCCGGGTCATTGATTGCCGGCCGGGGTCGGATCTTGATCTGGATCAGGAAGTTGAAGTGCCGTTTTGTCTCCTGGTAGAAGACACTTTGGAAGCGCTTCAGCGAGTGGCTGGAGAATGGCGGAAACGACTGGACCTGCGGGTGATCGCTATAACCGGCAGTGTTGGTAAATCCACTACAAAGGAACTTACCACAACAGTGTTAAAACAACGCTACCGCACATTGAAGAATTCGGGCAATTTGAATAATGAGATCGGTTTACCAATGACCCTCTGGCGTTTGAGTTCGGGGCATCAACGGGCAGTACTCGAGATGGGCTTTTATGTGCCCGGAGAGATTGAGTTTCTGTGCGAATTGGCCCAACCCGTGGTGGGTGTATTGACCACAATCGGCACTGTTCATGCCGAACGAGCAGGTTCTCAGGATGAAATTGCCCGCGGAAAATCAGAATTAGTCCAGGCTTTACCGGCTGGGCCAGAAGGTGTGGCTATCCTCAATTATGATGATGAACGAGTCCGTGCGATGGCGGATCTAACTCAGGCAAGGATCTTTTATTATGGGTTAAGTCCGAATGCCGATCTTTGGGCAGATGAAGTAGAAGGATTGGGGTTGGAAGGTATCAAGTTCAGACTAAATTACCAGGGAGAAAGCATTTATCTGAAAGTTCCCCTGATTGGCAGGCACTCTGTCCATACTGTTCTGCGTGCAGCGGCCGTAGGCTTGGTTGAAGGATATGACCTGGGAGGAGATTGGGCGTGGATTGAGATCAGAACATACCCAGCTGCGCCTTGTTGCGGTCCGGTCATCTAGTGGAGCCTTGATCCTGGATGATACCTATAACGCATCTCCAAAATCGATGCTGGCAGACCTGAACTTGCTAGAAGAGATGGATGGCCGCAAGATAGCTGTTCTGGGAGATATGCTGGAATTGGGCCGTTATGAACACCAGGGGCATATGAAGGTTGGGATCCGGGCAGCCGAAGTGGCAGATGTTCTGGTAACAGTAGGTGAGAGAGCAAATATCATTGCCAGGGCAGCAGCTGAAAATAGGCTGAAACAGGAAAGAATTCACTCATTTGCAGAGAGCACTGCTGTGATTCCTTTTTTGAATGAATTTTTACAGGAAGATGATGTCGTTTTAGTAAAAGGATCAAGAGGCATGAGGATGGACAAAATAGTAGCAGCCCTGGAGGTAGGATCATGAATAATACCTCGATGGCATTGGCACTTTCAGCCTTTTCGTTCTTATTAACTTTGATCTGGGGCCAGCCCCTGCTCAGAGTATTGAGGATGCTAAAGATTGGTGAGCATATCCGGGTTGACGGACCCAAAAGTCATCTATCGAAATTAGGCACTCCCACAATGGGTGGCGTTTTAATCATGTTCCCATTGGCCTTATTGACCATCCTGTTCAATGCTGTAAAAGTATTTGGTGTATCGATTTTCGGCAACTCAACTTTGGTGCCGTTGGTCGTATTTGGAGCCTTTGCCTTGATCGGCTCTATTGACGATTGGTTCAGTTTGAGAGAAATTCGGGATGGAGATGGGCTTATCTGCCCTGGCCAAACTCATTCTGCAGTTAGCGATATCTATCGCCACTGTTTTGGTGCTGCGGTATGGTGTTGGATGTTCCTGAGCTGTATCTTCCAGGGATTGATTTCGAGATTAAATTAGGTATTCTGGTACTTCCCAATTGCAGTGATTGCGATTGCGGGTTTTTCAAATGCTGTCAATTTTACAGACGGTTTAGATGGGCTGGCGGGGTTGATCTCCGCCACAGCTTTTGCGGCCTACGGGGCGATTGCCCTTATCCAGGGGCAGATCTACCTGGCCCGCTTCTGTTTTATCTTGGTCGGAGCAATTTTCGGATTCCTGTGGTTCAACGTGCACCCGGCGGAGCTTTTTATGGGAGATACTGGTTCTCTTGCCCTGGGCGCGACTTTGGCCGTAGTGGCGTTGATGACCGGGCAATGGGCTGTTCTGCCGATCATCGGCATAATCCCACTCAGCGAATTGTTAAGTGTAGTTATCCAGGTAGTATTTTTCAAACTTACTAAAGGCCGGCGTGTCTTTAAAATGACGCCACTGCATCATCATTTTGAATTACTAGGTTGGAGTGAGACCCAGATCGTTCAGCGGTTCTGGTTAATTGGATTGGTAGCAGGTTTAGTGGGCATAGCGCTGTCATTAGTGTGATGAATAAAGATTATCAAGGCAAACACCTGGTGATCCTGGGAGCCGCCCGTCAGGGATTGGCTCTGGCAAAATATCTTAGTGCTCACGGGGCAACAGTAACAGTTACAGATCATAAGGATGCAAAAGTGCTTCAAGACGTAATCAGCGATTTTCAGGAAGGCGAGATCAATTGGGTCCTAGGTGGACACCCGATTGAGCTATTGGACGAGGCAGATTATCTGTCATTGTCCGGTGGCGTTCCCTTAACGATCCCGCTGGTTCAGGAAGCGCTATTACGAGGTATTCCGCTCACGAATGACTCCCAGATCTTCCTGGAAATGGTTCCCTGTCCGGTGATAGGTATCACAGGGTCAGCTGGAAAAACAACTACCACTTTATTGGTCGGAAAAATGGCAGAGTTGCCCTTGAAGAATCTCGAACTTGGATCGGTGGGAATATTGGAAACCCCCTGATCAGTGATTTGGATCAGATGGAGCAGGATCATATTGCTGTCATGGAATTGTCCAGTTTCCAATTGGAACAAATGAGCACTTCGCCAACAATTGCTTGTATTCTAAACATCACACCCAATCACCTGGATCGGCACGGTACTATGCAGGCTTATACCCGTGCAAAGGCCCGGATCCTGGAAGCTCAATTGGAATCTGATATTGCTGTCCTGAATCGAGAAGACCCGGGATCATGGGCGCTGCAAAATGAGGTCCGGGGACAGCTGATCAGTTTTGGCCGCCAGAAACCAGAAAATGGACAGGTTGGGACATATTTGGAAGAGGATTGGATTTGTTATTGGGATGGGGAAGAATCCCATCAATTGATCTCCAATAAAAGCATCAAATTGAGGGGTGCTCATAATCAGATGAATGTGTTGGCTGCCTGTGCCATCGCTACCGCTGCAGAATTTCCGGTAGAGGCAATGCTAAAAGGTGTGGAAGCCTTGGAAGGTGTTCCGCATAGGTTAGAGCTTGTCCGGAAGTGGGGTGGGGTGGATTGGGTGAATGATTCCAAAGCGACTACTCCAAAGGGCTCGATTGCTGCGTTGAATTCATTCCAGGAACCGTTGGTTTTACTGGCAGGCGGACGGGATAAAAACTTGCCCTGGCAGGATTTTTCGCAGTTGGTATTAGAACGGGTCAGGTATTTGATCCTCTTCGGCGAAGCTGCTGATCTGATCGAAAAATCCCTGATCGCTGAGCTGAGTCCGGGACAGGAAATGATTTCTTACCATAAATGTTCTGGATTAGAGGAAGCCATCAAGGCCGCAGCGGAGATTTGTGAAAAAGGAGATGTGGTTTTGCTCTCACCAGGCGGGACCAGTTTTGATGAATTTATTGATTTTGAAGAAAGAGGAGAGAAGTTCAGATTATGGGTAAACGAACTGAACTGAAACCCGATCCAGCTGGACTGGATCTGGCAATTGATATTCCGTTTTTGAGCATTGTAGCAGCATTGCTTGTTTTTGGGCTGCTGATGCTCTATTCCGCTTCCTGGGATGTATCCTGGCGGGTTTCAAACGATGTCAATTCCTTTTTCCTGCGCCAGTTACTGTGGTTGGTCCTGGGGCTAGGAGTTGCGGTAGTCCTTTATTTTATGGATTACCACCGCTGGGCGAAAAATCGACTGGCCATTCTGGCAATTGTAGGAACGATTGGTTTGCTGGTGTTGGTTTTATTTATTGGCGACCGGTCCATTTTCGGCGGAAAGTCAGTTCAGCCATCTGAGCTGGCAAAACTGACCATTGTAATTTACCTGGCTGTATGGCTCGAAGCCAAAGGTGACATGATCAAAAAATTCCACTTTGGTTTGATTCCCCTGGCAGTGATCCTGGGGTTAGTGGGAGGCTTAATTGCCATCCAAACAGATGTTAGCGCTGCAGTGACAGTTTTTGCACTGGGTTTGCTGCTTTTTTATATGGCTGGTGGATCTCTTATGCAGATCTTGTTATTGCTGGTGATATCAATGAGTCTGGGCTCAGCATTGGTGGCCTTGAAAAAACCAGAAGTCTATCAACGGATAACAGACTTTTGGGTGGGTATCAGAGATATTAATACCATTGGTTCTGAGCAGATAGCCAAATCGTTTACCGCCTTTATAGATGGCGGCTGGTTTGGTGTAGGACTTGGTAGAGGCGTAGCCAAGCTGGTCCTGCTTCCTGTTCCTCATACGGATAGTATCTTTGCTGTTGTAGGCGAAGAGTTGGGGTTTGTGGGTTCAGCAATATTGGTTATCTTATATGCCTTGCTGCTTTGGCGGGGCATGGTGATTGCTAAAAAAGCCTCTGGATGGCCTGGGATCGCTCCTGGTGGCCGGGCTTGTATTCTGGATCGTATTTGAAGCATATGTGAATATCGCAGTCATCATCGGGCTGCTTCCGGTAGCAGGCAACCCGCTCCCATTTATGAGCCAGGGAGGTTCTAATCTTGTGGTTACCTTATCGGCAGTTGGAATCATTCTGGGTGTTGCCAGGATGGCAGAAATGGAACGCAGAAAACAAGAACGGAGGTCATTAGGTGCGGTTGTTGATTTGCGCGGGCGGGACAGGCGGGGGAGTGTACCCGGCTTTAGCCGTCCTCCAGGCACTAAACGATCTTAACCAATCCCGAGAGATGGCTGACGCTGTGCTCTGGGTAGGTGGAGAAAACGGTATGGAAGGAGAGATTATCTCCAGACTTAATATCGAATATAAAACTATTCCCGCCGCGGGATTACACGGTGTGGGAGTGAAAAACCTGCCTGGAAATCTGGCTAAGTTATTCCAGGGATATCTCAAAGCGGGTAGGATTATTCGGGAATTTAGGCCGGATGTGCTGTTCTACACAGGTGGATATCTGGCAGTACCAGCTGCTTTTGCTGGTCGGGCAAAACCCAGCTTGGTATTTATCCCAGATATTGAACCCGGACTGGCGATCAGAACCATATCAAACCTGGTGTCTAGAATTGCTTTATCTGTTGAGGGAAGTCGACAATTCACTCCGGCAGGGAAAGAGGTCATAGTTAGTGGATATCCGGTTCGTTCCAAAATGTTGTCCTGGACCCGTGACCAGGCTCTCGAGAGCCTAAATCTATCACCTGATTTACCAATACTTCTAGTATTTGGCGGCAGCAAAGGAGCTCGTTCCATTAATCAGGCACTGGAAGCCATCCTGCCAGAGCTGTTGAAAGAGATACAGGTAGTGCATATTACAGGGACGCTGGATTGGGATGGGATTAAAACAAATCGGGATAGATTACCTGCAGAGCTGGCAAAATAATTACCGGGCTTACCCATTCCTTCATGAGGAAATGGGCGCTGCTTTGAGAAGTGCTGATCTGGTAGTCTCCCGCAGTGGGGCTTCCATTTTAGGTGAATATCCAATATTTGAACTGCCGGCGATTCTGGTTCCTTATCCACATGCCTGGCAGTATCAAAAAACAAATGCAAAATACCTGGTTGATCGTGATGCTGCAATGATGATCCGGGATGAAGAATTAAAGGAAAGATTGCTTACCCGAAGTGTTATCACTGATCAGGGATCAGGAGAGATTAGATCGAATGAAATCTGCCCTGAAGGAGATGGCGAAACCCGGGGCGGCAAAGACGATTGCCCAAGAGCTGATCTCTTTGGCCCGAAGTAAAGAAGAAGGAGGGGATCAGAAATGATTTCCATCCTGTCAGCATTCTGGATGTTTGTGATCCTTTTTGGCCTGATTGGAGCCATGCGTGGCTGGGCCAAGGAATTGCTGGTGGTTTTCAGTGTGGTTTTGGCGCTTTTCCTGATCTATGTGCTGGAAACGTATACACAGTATATGGTCCCATTCGGGGAAGTTTTGGCAAGAGTAGAAAATATGCCGGCCGGTGCCACTTTTGAGTCAATGCCCCTGGCAATTCAAGAAGAGCTGAGGACCCAATTCTGGTCCCGGGCGACAATTGTTTTCATTCTATCCTTCTTTGGATATCAAACACCCCGACTGGCAGTGATCCGGGATAAGGCACGCAGGGAACGAATTCAGGATATTTTATTGGGTGCGGTGATGGGTTTGATGAGTGGATTTTTCATTATGGGCACCCTCTGGTGGTATATGGCAGCAGCACATTATCCGTTTGGACCAGAAATCTTGGCACCCCAACCGGGTACTCCGTTAGGAGAAGCTGCAATTAACATTTTGAATTATTTTCCGCCTGTATTTGCCAGCAATCAGATCGGTCTGTTCTTTGCTGTAGTTGTGGCTTTTATGTTTGTATTGGTGGTGTTCATTTGATGGAGCATATTCACTTTATCGGAATCGGAGGAACTGGTTTGTCCGCAATTGCCACGGTTTTACTGGAACAAGGATACACAGTCAGCGGGTCGGATCTTACTGAATCCAACCTCTTTGAGGCTGTGCAGAAAGCCGGTGGAACAGTTACCTTGGGCCATTTGGCAGAGAATATATCTGGTGCAGACCTGGTTGTCAGATCTTCAGCAATTCCAGAGAATAATGTGGAAGTGCAGGCAGCCCTCGAAGCGGAGATCCCAGTGTTGAAACGTTCTGAATTTCTGGGCCGGATGCTGGTTGATAAAGAGGTTCTTGCTGTGGCTGGCAGTCATGGAAAAACCACCACAACGTCCATGCTAGTCTGGATTCTCTCTAGCCTGGGAATGGATCCTTCCTTTATTGTCGGCGGTGTTGTGAGAAACCTTGGCACAAACGCCCGATCAGGTCAAGGGAAATCAGTTTGTGATCGAAGCAGATGAATATGACTATATGTTCTGGGGATTGAACCCGGATCGGGCTGTTATTACCAATGTGGAACATGACCATCCTGATATCTTCCCCACTTCCCAATCCTTTGATGAAGCGTTTGAGGGATTTGTGAAGAATTTGAAGCCGGATGGCAGTCTGGTTCTGTGTGGTGATGACCCTGGCGCGCTGCGATTAAAGAAATTGCTTTCTGCTGATCAGAAGTTAGTCATTTATGGTTCTTCGGGAAATGAACTGGATTACTCCGCTGAAAATTTGAAAGTTAATCACAACGCTGGAACCGATTTTGAGATTCGGATTAAGGCGAACGGGCAGGAGAGTACTCTGCCAGTATCACTCCAGGTCCCTGGAGAACATAACGTCCTGAATGCTCTGGCCGCATTTGTAGTTGCTGATGGACTGGGCCTGGATCGACAGGAGATTGCCAGGCTTTTAGGTGAATTCCAGGGAAGTGAGCGGAGATTTGATATCCGGGGAGAATACCAGGGTGTATTGATCGTAGATGATTATGCCCACCACCCGACTGAAATTATGAAAACCTTGCAGGCCGCTCGGGATGCCTATCCCACCAGAAGGATCTGGGCTGTTTGGCAGCCGCATACTTATTCCCGAACAATAACATTATTTGATAAGTTTTGTGGAGTCTTTGAAAAGGCGGATCGAGTAGTGGTGCTGGATGTTTTTCCGGCCAGAGAAAGTAAACCGGAAGGCTTCCGAATTTCAGACCTGGTTTCGTCCATTCAGCATGACCGGGTACAGCACATTCCGGGGATTGAACAGGCGGTTGAACTATTAAAAGCTGAATTGCAGCCCGCAGATTTGCTGCTGGTATTTACAGCGGGTGACGCAATTGAAATTAACCAACAGATCGAGAAACACTTGTCTGCCCAGGCAGGATTCTAGAGAGGAGATAAACTATGACCGCAAGAATTCTTCCAGATGAATTAGATCACGCAGTTGATGTTATTTTTGAAACAAAAAAACGCCTCGAATGGGTTGTGAGGGAAGATCCCAAACTGCAGGCGGAACTGAATAAACTGCCTAATAATGGTGAGGAATTGTCCTCAAAAGTTGTTAACAAAGTATTGGCCAGGATCAAGGACCTTTAAGGTTTACTAGATGAAAAAACCAGTTTTTACTTCTTCCCAAATACATTCGCTGCAATCCTTCTTTGGCAGTAAGTTAAAGAAGGATGAATTGCTGAGCCGTTATTCAGTGATGAATGTGGGCGGACCGGCAGATTACCTGGTAACTGCAGAGAATGCGCAGGACCTTGAAGCATATGTGTGCTTCTTATGGGAAGAAAAAATCCCGTTCATGCTGCTGGGTGGAGGAGCGAACACTTTAATAAGTGATGCGGGAATCCGAGAATTGGTCTTGATCAATGAAGCTAAGGAGATCAAATTTCTAGATAAAGATAGTGATTATCCTCTTTTGTGGGCAGAATCCGGAGCGAGATTTGGCAGTTTAGCCCGCCGGGCAGGATCCAAAGGTTGGAGCGGTCTGGAATGGGCTTCCGGGATTCCAGGCACTGTGGGTGGGGCTGTGGTCAATAATGCGGGAGCTTTTGGTTCAAATGTGGCTGAAAAACTGGAAATGGCAGATATCTTGCACCCTTCAGGGGACAATATTCAGCGATCGGAGTGGTCGGTGGATCAATTTGCATATGACTACCGGTCAAGTGTCATCAAAACAGGTGAAAAACAGGCGGTTGTCCTGAGTGCGACCTTTAAGATGGAAATAAGCACTCCTGCTGTTGTAAAAGGGAAGATCTCGGCTATAGCGGAAAAACGCCAATCCTCCCAACCCTCAGGCGCAAGCTTGGGGAGTATGTTTAAGAATCCGCCTGGAGATTTTGCTGGCCGATTAATTGAAGAAACAGGACTGAAGGGAACACGGGTAGGTGATGTGGAGATTAGCTCTTTACATGGAAATTTCTTCCTCAATAAAGGGAAGGCCACCGCTACTGATATCGCTTCAATGATTGCCCAGGTTCGGGACCAGGTTTATGAGAAATTTGGTGTTGAGCTGGAATTGGAAATCCAGTTTATTGGAGATTGGAATTAAGGATTAGTATGGCAAAACCAATTCGGTTAGGAGTTTTATTTGGAGGACGATCCGGGGAACATGAAGTTTCCCTGAGTTCGGCCAACTCTGTTCTAAATACGCTGGATCCTGATAAATACCTGGTAACCCAGATCGGGATCACATTGGAAGGAGATTGGCTGGTAGGTGAGGACGTGCTAACTGCTTTGATGAACCGCACTGAAGAAAACCTGATTTCCGCGGTAATGCTCCCAACACCGTCCCGATCACAGGTTTATTCAGTGGAGACAGTGCAAGGGAATGAGATCCTGAAGGTCTTTGCGGATCTTGATGTTATTTTCCCGGTGCTGCACGGATCCTATGGGGAAGACGGCACAATGCAGGGGTTGTTTGAACTCAATAATCTGGCCTATGTTGGCGCTGGGGTTCTGGGTTCCTCTGTAGGGATGGATAAAGCCCTCTTCAAGGATGTGATGATTGCCAATCATATCCCGGTTGCGCCATCTATCCTGGTTCATCAATCAGAATTGACATCAATGGATCGGGTTCTCGAGCGAGTGGAAAAATTTGGCAATTATCCATTATTTGTAAAACCGGCCAATATGGGCTCCTCTGTTGGAATTACAAAATGCCGGGATATTGAAGAAACTGCTGCCGGCATCCAGGAAGCAGCCCGTTTTGATCGCCGGGTATTAATTGAAAAAGGAATTAATGCACGGGAAATCGAATTGAGTGTGCTGGGCAACCAGATTCCTCGAGTTTCAATCCCGGGAGAAATCAGGCCAACGGCGGAATTCTATTCTTATGAGGCCAAGTACCATGATGACAGCTCGGAATTACTGATTCCCGCTCCCATCAGCCAGGAACAGGCTGAATTATTGCAGGATTATGCTCTGAGGGCGTATCAGGCAATAGACTGTGAAGGAATGGCCCGGGTGGACTTTTTGATGGATAAGGAAACGGATGAGATATTCCTCAATGAGGTCAACACCATTCCTGGTTTTACTCCCATCAGTATGTATCCCAAACTGTGGGAAGCCAGCGGGTTGACATATGCGGAATTGATCGATGAATTGATCCGGTTGGCTTTGGAAAGGAAAGAGGAAAAGGATCAGTTGGTTAGAAAATATGAGTTTGAGGGTTAAGACAGGATATGGCTAAACAAATCAACACCAGAACAGAGAGAAGAGGGCAGTCCAGGAATTCCCGAGTAGATCGGCAGGGATCCTCCGCTGTAACTTCGCGCAGGACACCTCCAGTTCTTTCTCGCAGTGAGATCGGTGTTAATACTGCTGCAGTTGATAACAGGCCAATACCCCGTCGTCGAGTGGATGTTGCTATCGCCTCCGGAGCGGAAATCCGCCTTCCTGCTGTGCCTTCTGTTCATAATAAATGGCGGGTGCTTTCGGGTGTGATAACGATCAGTTTATTAATGGGTTTGATCCTGTTTACTCAATCAGGGCTTTTCACAGTAACAAATATCGAAATGCAGGGATTGGAACGTTTTACAGAAGGAGAGATCGCCCAGGCCATTAATATTACTGGCTCATCGATCTTCTTCATCAACCCCGACCGAGTAAAGAGGGATTTGCAGATTACGTATCCCGCTCTATCTGATATTGACATCCAGGTTGGCTGGCCGGCTTCTGTCTCAATTTCTCTTGTGGAGCGTTATCCTGTCCTGGCCTGGAACTGGGATGGTCATGTCCGATGGGTAGATAAAAATGGGGTTGCTTTTGAACCCCTGGATGAGGGATTGGATGTCGTTCAAGTGAACTCAGCCATGCTGCCACCAACAATAAAGGATCGTTTTGTGGATCCCCGCTTAGTTGACAGTGTAGCAGCCCTGGCAGGGTACATCCCAGAGAATGTGGACTTGATCTATGATACGGATCACGGCCTGGGATGGAAAGATGACCCGGGGATGGATCGTATATTTTGGATTTAATGATGATGATGCAGAGAAAAAGATGAATGTATATCTATCGTTGGTGGAATACCTGGAGGGTAAAAGGATCACTCCCGGGATGATTAATGTTGAGTTTATCGATTCGCCTTATTTCAGGATGGAACAATGAGTACGCAGGACGCACCGATCATCGTTGGTATTGACGTAGGCACAACAAAAATCTGCACCTTGGTAGCCCGGGTAGAAGCGGAGAATAAATTCCGCATTTTGGGTGTTGGTATTGAGCCTTCCCGAGGTTTACGGAAGGGAGTTGTGGTTGATATTGCCTCTACTTGCAAAGCTATCAAACGATCTATTGATAAGGCAGAGAGAACTTCGGGACTGGAAATCACTTCTGCCCAGGTAAGTCTGGCAGGTTCGCATGTTTCATCAATCAATAGCCATGGAGCCAGTGGAGTCACCGGGGGAGTGATCGATCAACATGATGTCTTCCGGGCTCTGGATGCAGCCAAAGCTGTTTCAATCCCTCATAACAGAGATATTGTCCATGTCATTCAGCGAGGTTTCAGCGTGGATGGGCAGGACGGCATCCATAAACCGATCGGGATGCATGGTTATAGGTTGGAAGTGGAAGCGCATATTATCACTGCGGCCTCAACCTCGCTTGATAACCTGGAGCAGTGTGTCAACACAGCTGGCGCAGAGGTAGAAGCTTTTGTGCTGAATCCCCTTGCATCCGCTGAAGCTGTATTGACTGAAACGGAAAGAGAAATGGGTGTAGTGGTCTGTGATATTGGTGGTGGAACGACTGATATTGCCATATATATCAATGGTGATGTCTGGCATACCATGGTGATGGGCATTGGCGGTAACCTGATCACTTCTGATATTACCCACGGGTTGAGTCTGTCCATGGAACAGGCAGAAAAAGTCAAAATTGAGTATGGGCATGCCATCCGGTCAGAGATCAGTGAGGATGATGTTTTCCAAATACGTCCCTTTGGGGATGAAACCTTGAAAGAATATAGCCGACGAGATTTGGCTTTGATCATTGAAGCCAGGGTGGAGGAGTTATTCAGTTATGTGATCCAGGAGATCAAACGCTCCGGTTATGATGGATTATTACCTGCGGGTATGGTGTTGACAGGGGGGTCAAGTTCCTTACCTGGAATCAGTCAGTTTGCCAGAAAGATGTTCAATCTGCCGGTCCGAGTCGCCCAGCCTGAGAATTTATTGGGTATGACCGATCAGCTTTATGATCCAGCGTTCGCTACGAGCGTTGGTTTATTAGAATGGACGGTGTTAATGAATACGATATCTTATGAAAAGGACAGCTACCGTAAACAAATTCACCAGGATAATATCAGCTGGAGTAAAGTTTCAAATTTCCTAAGGCGCTTACTGCCTTAACAATGACCTTGCAACAGGAAGAATTTTAGTACAGAGGAGAATACTATGGACCCGATCAAAGAAACAGAATCATTTGCACGAATAAAAGTAGTTGGAGTTGGCGGAGGTGGATGCAACGCCGTGGACCGGATGATCGATGCCGGTTTGACCGGGGTTGAATTCATTGCTGTCAATACCGACGCGCAGGCGTTATTGCGTTCAAAAGCACCAATTCAGGTCCGGGTAGGGGATAAACTGACCCGCGGACTGGGTTCGGGCGGCAATCCTGAAATCGGACGTGGATCAGCTGAGGAATCTGCTGATGATATCTACAGCGTCCTGAAGGGTGCCGATATGGTCTTCATCACTGCCGGTATCGGTGGTGGAACTGGAACTGGAGCTTCCCCGATCGTAGCCCAGGCGGCCCGAGAAATTGGCGCGCTGACCATCGGTGTGGTCACCCGGCCGTTTACGTTTGAAGGAAACACCCGGGTATCAACTGCGGATCAAGGTATCTCCCTCCTGAAGGAACAGGTGGATACACTGATCGTGATCCCCAACGACCGCCTGCTTCAGATCGCAGATAAACGAGCCAGTTTGCAGGAAGCCTTTATGATGGCCGATGATGTTCTGCGACAGGGTATCCAGGGCATTTCCGAGCTGATCACCGTACCTGGTTTGATCAACCTGGACTTCGCGGATGTCCGCTCGATCATGTCTGAGGGTGGTGCGGCCCTGATGGCTGTTGGTGAAGCCTCCGGGGAAGACCGCGCTGTCAAAGCTGCCGAGCAGGCAATGTCCAGCGATCTGCTGGATATCACTATTGATGGCGCCCGTGGCATCCTCTTTAATGTCACTGGCGGCACTGATCTGTCCTTATTCGAGGTCAATGAAGCTGCAGCCATCATCAAGGAAACAGCCCACCCCGAAGTGAACTTGATCTTCGGTGCCGTGATCGATCCTTCCATGCAGGATAAATTCCGCATGACAGTGATTGCTACTGGTTTTGAAACAACTGGCATGCCCACAAATATCATGCAGATGGCGGGACGTCGCTCCCGAGTGGAAACCCCTGTTGGAAATGAAAAAGAAGATGAGCGGGAATTGGAATTTGTGCCGCGTTCCTTAAATACCGAGAACCTGGATATTCCGACTTTCTTAAGGAATCGAAATCGCAATCGGTAAATGAGTTGGGTGACTTGAAAAATGAAATTAGTTGGATTGGGTCCAAGAATTCTCTTGGGTTTGTATTTACGGGGATATCCACCCTGAACTGGCCTCCTCCTGGTAGGGTTGGATGTTGTCTGGTCATGTTCTCCTGCTGAATTTTCAGCAGGAGAACGGTTTTAAAAGAGTCGATGATATTGGATGGTTTTCCCTAGTGAGGGATGCTGATGTATGCTAAAATCACATTGATTGCCATCCAGACAGATCAGGATAATACAAATGAAATGTCCTTATTGTAAAGATGATGATTCCAAAGTGCTTGATACTTCCCATGATAAACGTGGTGGGACTCGCCGCCGCAGATTATGTCTCAACTGTGAGCAACGGTTCAGTACTTATGAAAGGGCCATCCTGGATACACCCTTGATTGTGAAACAAGACGGTACCCGAGAGGAATTTAATCGAGCAAAACTAAGTAGGGGAATCCAGATCAGCTGTGATAAACGTCCGGTTTCTGCCGCTGATATTGAGCGCCTGGTTGGTGATGTGGAATCTGACCTGCAGGCGATGGGTGAAATAGAAGTTACTTCCAGAGTTGTGGGGGATATGGTGATCGATGGGTTGAAGGAAATGGACCTGGTGGCCTATGTCCGGTATGCGATCGTATACCTGGGGTTGGAAGATCTCAATGCCATCAGGGGAGAAATTGACGCCTTGCTGGAAGGATAGGAATATTGTCATTAAAAGTAAAGCCCTCTCATATTTGGAGGGCTTTTTGTTTTATTTAGGGACTGAGTCCTGCTAGCAGGACTCAGTCCCTTATTCAATGTCCTTTTTTATCCGCAGCCGCCACCAACAGGTGCTCGTTTTAGATCTAGTTCGATTTTCTTTTCATATTCAAAATGATATTCATCATGATCGGGATAGGCAGCCGGGCAATTCGATCCCAACGCGGCGTCGAATTCATAATGCAATTCTTCTACGCCGGCTTCAGTAGTATCTCCGCATATACCTTCTTCATAGGGTGTCGAAAAGGTATCCAACCAATTGTTGATCCCGCCGCTGAGGATATACACATTCGGGACCGCCTGGGCGGTCAATGTTTTCCAGACCTCAGTAGAGGTCACTTCGTCATTGCTCATCACCACAAACACTGTATTGGCCGGCATGGCAATAAAACTCATCTATTGAATCTGGAATTTCTTCAGGTGTGATATTCTCGGCGTCAAGCAGGTGGAACAGATTATAGTCGGCTTCGCTTCTGACATCGATCATAACCAGGTTGAGTTTGTGGTCATGAAAAGTATCCAGCAGCTCGCCGGGATGGATGTATACTTCTCTGTTTTTTAGGTCATCGCCACGGACTGATTCCAGTTTATTCCAGCGATCTGCAGTGGTGGGTTGGCCGATTATCGCGATTGCGATTGCTACGATCACCAGCACACCTGCGCCATAGTAGCGGGCTTTGGGGGCTTTTTTGGGATCCTTTTTTCCGTAGATCTTTTCCAGCTGTTCTCCACCCCAGAGCATGAATACTGCCATCAAAGTTACCAGGATGACAACGATCCCGGTCCGAAGGTTGAAGACATCCATCAAGGTTAATCTGCCGTAGTAGCTGCCGTTGAAGAAAAACTTGTATAAATCGACAGTCTCACCAAAGATGAAAACACCAACCAGGCCGCCCAAGACAAAGAAGATGCCATCGATCTTTAACGTTGCCAGCGCGACCAGAGAAGTGCCGGGACAGAAACCTCCCAGGATGAAACCAACACCCATGATCAATCCGCCAACAATGCCGGACCAAAGATATGTGGGGTTAACCCAGATCAGATTGTAGTCCAACAACCCAACTGCAGAACTTAGGAATAGCAGCAGCATACCCACAACGATTGCTGTGAAGAATACTTTGAACACACGCAGATCTTTGAAGTAGAACTGGGATGCCAGGCTGGGGGAGTGATTAAAACCAGAGATCTCCAGAACATATCCGAATAGGAATCCGATCAATAAAAAGACCAGATATGTTAGAGGTTTACTAAGTAAGGATTCTAGATGAAGGGGAAAGGGTATCATTATTTTCTCCTATTAATTCCACAGCCTGCGAACAAAATAGGCCAGAGCGTAGGCACCACCGAAGATGGAAAACATTACCACCCAGCTGCCGGCGGAAAGTGTGGCTCCACCGGAAAGAGCTTGTCCGGAGGTGCATCCACGAGCCAGGCGAGCGCCGTAAGTGAAACAGATCCCGCCCAAGAAAGCGAATAACCAGCGGGTCTGATTGGATATATTGGGACCTTTATGAGTTTCAAATTTGGTCCGACCGTGGATCACACCGGAAGTGAATCCGCCGATCAATACACCGGCGGTCACGATCACGATCCAGCTGTCCAGAGGATTCAGTTGACCACCAGCCATATTGATCAGATAGGGGACCTGGTCGATATGTCCGGGAGCGATTAGATCCTCGATGAAGGCAGCAATGCGGCTGAGTACCGCCGGAAGCACCCAATCCATTACCGGTGATGAAATAAGAGGCAAATAGAACCATGCCCAATAAAACACCACCAAGATAAGGATTCGCATAAGGCTTAGAAGGCCTGTTGAACAGATCCTTCAAACGAAATTTCTGTTTTTCTGGTTTTTGATTTTCTGTCATTTCTAGTCTCTCTTTTCTAGGCGGAGTTTATAATCTGCCATTTTTTTACTTGGAAAATACAATTCGATTGAGATTAACTCTCAATGTCCTCCCAACCGGTGATCATAGCTTCAATGCTGGAAACAGCAGTATGACCGGTTGTAGTCAGGTAGATATGCAGGATCAGGAAAGCTGCAAACAGCCAGGCAATGATGGTATGGAAGGGAGCCAGGATGGGCAATCCTCCCAGGCCTTTCAGCCAGACCAGGCCAGCGCTGTAAACCCCACATCAGGGCGCCAGTGATGCCCTGAAGAGGTAAGAGCACATTCAGCAGCCCGAAATAGGTGATCTGCTGGAGAGGATTCAACTTCTTGTCAGTTGTTTTTTCAAAGGGGTGATGTTCACCTTTGAAGATACCCAGCAGGTAGTATTTGATCTGTACAAAAGTGCGGTCAAAGAAACCACGCGGTCGAGGAATATACTGCTGGATCTCTCCTGTAGCTAGATGGAAGAACAAGGACAGGAAAGCATTGACAGCAAGAATTGCTGCGATGATGTTGTGGACCAGGACCATATTCCTGAAGTTCATAAAAGCGAACGAGTCGGGCCTGTGGATTATGAATCCGGTCAGCAGCAGGATCACAATCGCCGCTGTTTGCAACCAGTGCCACAATCGCTCATAAGCCCCGTACATATAAATTTTCTTTGTTGGTTTTTGATGAGGCAGGATTGCGGGAAGAAAAATAGATTCTTAATCCGCCATGGGTCATCACACCCAGGAAAACAACAGCACACAAACCTAAACCGATCCAATCCAGCCAGGCAAGGCGATTGTGGCCAAAGACATACAGCGAATCGGCCGCTGCTGCTGGATAATAGAAAATCTCTCCATCATCATTAAATTTGATCTCACCTTCTAGATTTCTCTCGGTGCCCGATACAAAAGCTGGCAAGTTACCTCCAGGGGAGGCGGCAGCTAGTTTGATCGGTTGTGTGATCCGGGAATCATCACCATGGCAAGCAGTGCAGTCATCCAGGGCCCAATCTGCGCTGGCAACATCATGATTAATGCTGTAAGGCTGAATCTCTCCCGTGATCCGGGGATTGGAAAGCCCCAGTAGAGCCAATCTGTCTCGTACAAAATCTTCTTTGGCCTGGGAATCGATCACCATTTCATCGACGGTCAAATCTCCATCTTTATTTTCATCAAATCTCAGGATAATTCCTGGGTGATAACCGCCATTTTCGTAATAGGCGGCCTGCAGATCGGCCAGGATCACAGGACGGGGAGGATCACCGTAGACCCAGAACCAGGTTGTGATCAGGTTATGGGGCGCTAATCTCATGTTGCCGTCAATATCTGGGCTGGGGATTAATACTGGTTCAAAACCAACCAGTAAGGAACCCATTGTGTTTACATCACCTTCGGCTCCACGGCATTCTCGCCGGGGAAGGTCTCCGGGCAGCAGTACTGTCCAGTCATGGACCTGGTTGCCTGATGAATACATTTGAGGAATGTGGCAGGACTCACAGCTCAGAACGTCCAGATGGCTTTCGAGATACGGCAGCCAGTCATGGGTGCTGTCTGACTGTATGGCAGGACTCACAGGTCCTCATGGTGTCATTGAGTTCAGGAGCTACGATACTCTGGGCGCTGTTTCCCCGAGCAAATTGGTGGAGAGGTTTTTCCAGGTATTCACCGATCTCGACCCGGCGAGGATCGAACAGCAGGTGATCTGGCCTGGTTGTCTCTGATTCCTGGTAATAGAGTGGGTTGTTAATCGAATAATGGCAATCCACACAGTTCAATAAACGTTCTGCGTGTACATCCCAGGATCGATTTAGAGTTTCTTTATTGGCCAGGTTCATCCCTGAATCGGACATCTTTTGGGGTGAGATGATCTGTCCAGTCGTGATCGTACTCCAGCGTTCAGGGGCGCAGCCCAGTGTAACCAGGGGATCCTCAACATTATCATGCACAAGACCATGACATGCTCCGCAGTTGTTATTGGTTGGATCCTGGATCTGGATCGCTTCTGGAAGGATTTCCATGTCTTCGTCAAATAAGCTTTCATTCCAGATGTAGGAATCCCCGCTCATAGATAACAATACCTGAGCCGATCAGAGTGGAGGTGTTGACCCATTTGAAATTCCCACTTTGCAGGGCGTCTGCCCGAGCATTATTGTCTGGACTCGGGATATGGCACAGGAAGCAGTTCATTTCAACTGAGCCAGATTTATCCCAATCCCAACGTTCCAACTTACCAGTATCCGGGTTGACGATATTGGTTTCCAAGCTGGTGCTGCTGTAAGGTAGATCAGCCAGAAGTTCTCCGTTTTTGGCATATATGAGCAGGACCGCCTCCGATATGGCGTAATCCATAGATCTGGATCCATGCTGGAGTGGTCAGGTCTATCCTGTCATCACCCTGGGGTGAGAGGTAGCGATACTCAATTGAGTTCCAGGAACCAAACACTCCTGGGGAGGTATCCCAGGGTCTTTCTGTAACTGTTTCACCTGGTTGGGAGATATCATTTAACCCAACGCTGACATGGTAACTGTGGTCAGCAATGAATGCTGTGTCATGACATGCCCCACAGGTATTCATTGTGGAAATTGGATTGCCTGTTTCCAAGACATTATCCCCTGCCTCATCGAGGAAAGGGAAAGAGGGGTGCAGGGGAGAGGCTTGTTCGGTTTTTTCCTGTCCCGGGCTCGCCCAGACAACTCCCTGGGTTAGAAGGACAGCACCCAGGATGATCAGGAAAGAAATTGCTGTTATGAGGAGCAATTTATTATATTTATTGAGTCGTGTTATTTGATTGCCCATATCAACTGCATCCTTTATTAGGGTCGATAACTATTGGACTGGAAACGGCCGCCCCAATCGATCGGATCACCGTAATATCCCAGTGATTCCCAATCCATCCTGCCTTCAGGACCGTGGCATTGATCACAAGTCAGAGCTTCCGTAGCTGCTCTGACCATGTGCGTGGTTGGCCAATACATATCCGTTTCAGTGAAATCCATATTGGCCGCTGTAATCCAGGCCGGTGATATCTGCACCGAGCTGAAGGGCTAAATCCCAATCGAATTCGGTCCAGAAACCTCCCTCGCCAAAAGTTTTTGGCTGGAGAAGGATATTATTTACAGTGTCATAAGGTTGTTTGGCAGTATGAACTTTGAAGGGAAAAACTTGGAAGATTGATCATGTGATATCACCTGCTGGCAGGTTTATGTGCACCAGCTGATCCGGATCGATCATATCTCCCAGGATATAACGTTCGGCTACGCCGCCGTTGTACCACATGTAAACCGGAGTGAAATTGCCTTCGTATACAAAACTGCCTTTGATCTTCAAATAAGTATGAACGCTTTCCTCAATCTCATCGCTGCCCGCTGTTGACCAATCCCAGTACATCTTGGTTGCATCCCTGGTTGCCGCATTTGGAATGTGGCAGGTCTGGCAAGCAACTGACTCAATATGGGCATTGATGCGGTCATCCTCGTGCAAGCCTTCGTCATGGCAATCAATGCAGTAGGTCTGGTTTTCATTATCCAGGCTGACGGAGATCGATCGTCCCATAATGTTGTGGCTTTCTGTCTGGTGGCAATCAGTGCACATAAAGTCATGTTCACCCATATGGATATCCACATTGGAAGGCGGGAAGTAGAGGGTTTCATCCAGATCACCATGTTTAACCGCATTACCTCCGCCGCCATTAAAGTGGCAGCTGCCGCAGTTTTCACGGGTTGGAGCGGCGACGCTCTGGGCGACTTCCAGCAGGTCTACACCTTCAACCGGTATGCCGGCCAGGCCTTTCACGTATGTGCCGGTATTATCATGGCATGCCAGGCAATCGACAAATTCTTCCTGATTGAAGTCAAAATTAGCATCTTCCCATCCATAACCTGCATGACAGGAGGTGCAGCTGGGCCAGTTGCCCTGAATTCCGATACAGAAATTGTTAATCGAGTTCTTTTTCCCGACTGTGACAGTGTTATCTCTACCTTCTATCTGATAGGGTTTGCTTTCCCAGGTCCAATGTGCTGTTGCCATGATTTCCTGAGCTGAATCTTCGTGGCATTCCAGGCAGGCCCTGGTGACTTCTTGACCGGTTTCAAAAGGGCCCTCAATGATCGCTGTGTGATCGGTGTGGGGGACTTTTAAAGGCACATTATCCCAGGGATCCGAACTGATCGGCTTTTCTCCCCGGGGGAAGAAGATCACGATTGGGATCACAATTATAAAAAGGACAAAAACGGCACCAAATATCCAGTTGAATTTGGATGGTTTCATAGACTACCTCTCATTGGATTGGTTATGTTTAATTAGATCAGCTTGCTGTGATAACTGGTCCAGCATAACCTCGCGGAGTATGTCCAGAGCTTGAATAAAACGTTTATCAGCCAGAGAATAGATCACCTGGGCCCCATCGCGCTGTGCCTGGATCAATCCCCTCTCGCGGAGGACTTTTAAGTGGCGTGAAGCCGCAGATTGACTGATACCCACGATCTCTGCCAGATTGTTCACATTTTGGGGTGTTTCAGCGACAGCATATAATTAATAATATCCGATTAGGTTCTGAAATTGCGGAGCAGATCCTGGCATGCAGCTGATTGATTTCTTGGGCAAGGGGATTATTGTTCATAGACATATGTACATATAGGAATATATAGGCTTGTGAAGATTATAACAACTTGGAAATAAAGAGATAGTGACAAATGTAACATGTCTAGCCCAGGGGGTTGTGACAGTTTGTGTGACATATGTGAAATAAAAAGTCCAGATTTCAGTATGGGAGTGGGAAAACGAGGGGAGGATTGTTGGAATAGACGATCGGTTTATTAGTTTTTGCCCATCTTTAAAACAAAGATATCTTAACCTTCGAGGGCGGTGGTTATGAAATCCCAGAAGGCATCTCTTGCTGCAGTGGTCAATTGAGTTTTGTCCCTGGCAATATATAAACCCTGTTTGATATTGATATCTTTAATTGGAACAGCCACAGTTTCGCTGATCGCGGATGAAATTGTGGTGGAGCTAAAACTAAGACCCAAACCTTTGTTTACAGAGAGGGCAATAGCTTCGGCATTGTCCAGGGTCAGGAAAGAATCCAGCTGAAGGAGGGACAGGTTTTTGGATGCCAGAGCCTCATTTACTTTCATATAGGTTTTTGTATTCGCTGCGGGAAGAATAAATTTTTCTCCTAGCAGTTCCTCAACTTCGATGAATTCGCGTTTTGCCCAGGGATGATCTTTGGGTGTGATCAGCATAATTTCATCCGTCAGCAGATGTTGAGACTTGGAAGCAGGGCTCGACTATATTTTCAAGATTTGTGAATAAGAAGTGAATATCTCCACTACGAAGGGTATTCAAGAGGAAAATTACAGGTATCAGTCTGGCAGGCGATTGTCACTTCCGGGATACAAATCGTGGAATTGAGAAAAGAATTCCGGTAGTTTATATCTTCCAGTGAGAGCGTTGCATCTGATGCTTATCCTGCCTTTGATATGCCCCTTTAGGGATGACATGGCTTCATTGATCCTGGTGCTTTGTTTAACGAACTGCTGGGCCATTGGGATCAATACCCGACCGGCATCCGAAAGGATCAAAGATCTTCCCTGTCTGATAAAAAGCACCTCTTCAAAGTGTTTTTCCAGGGACCGAATATGCTGACTGACACTTGGTTGACTCATATGCAGCCGTTCAGCAGCCTGGGTGAAATTCAAAGTATCTGCGGCGACCAGAAATATGTTAAGTTGGTGGGCATCTAACATGGGATTCTCTAGGAGGATACTTGATAATTTATTAGTAATCATTATTATATCCAAAAGAAATTATTATGGGTAATCGATTCTGACCCTCTAATTTCAATTTCTAAAACTAGAATAAACAGTCCTGTTTGAAAAATCATCCTTTCTGATAAAAATAAACGCTTCAATATATTTTGAAGCGTTTATTGATTTCCTATGACTCAATGCGAGACCAGGTTAATGTGCTGCCTCTTCGTCTTTGGGGTAGATTGGCAGGTACTTTATGCCAAAACTGAAAGCAAGCAAAGCGTAAGCGATGATACCGATGGAAACTATGATCTCATTCCAGGTAGGCAGGTAGGAAACTGTGATCAAATTGCCAAGTACACCCGGGGACCACTGTGGCGGGGCGACCAATCCAGAGAGGGTTACATTCCAGCGATTTACTGTTACTCCTGCGATGATTGCTCCCAGCGCCAGCATCGTATAGCGATCATTTTTCCTGAAGTTTGCATTTAGCAGGATGATGGCCGGTACGAATGCCGCCCAACACGATCTCAATCCACCAGAAGGTTCGGGTATAAGGAGTGGTTGATTGCAGTAATGCCAGAGCCTCGGTTGTACCGGGAGAAGTGCTGTAATAGGAAGTAGCCGCCCAATCCCAGATCTTTAGATAAAGGTAGGCCAGAAGGGCATATCCAGCGAAGCGGGAGATATCATACTGCAGTTCCCGGCTGATAATTTGCCGTCTGTTCAGTTTGCCGACGAAAATGGTTAACAACAGGGTCATGGATATCCCTCCGGCAATAGCGGAGAGAATGAACATCACCGGCAGGGAAGGTTTGTACCAGATAGCTCTTCCTGACAACACGCCGTATGTCGCTCCCAGGGAGGATTGATGGAGCAGGGATAATCCCAATCCGATAGCGGCAAAAACAGGTGATGCCTTGTGGATCAGATCACCATACTTACGAAGATTAGGCCAGCGGTCAAAATATTTACCCTCGAGCAGGATCGGTAAGAATTCCAGCACAAGCACGATGGAATAAAGGATCACACACCAGGTGATTTCCCATAAAACAGAGTGAACATTCCAGTAAACCAGGGGATGCCAGAACCTGTCTGGCCGGCCGATATCCATGGCCAGGGCAAGCATGGCGGATGTATACCCAAGGAATCCCACAAAAACAGCGGCACGGGCGATGGGTTGGTATTTTTTGATCCTGAACAGGTAAACAATTGCCGAGAATGTGAACGCACCGGCTCCTGTTGCGATAGAACTCAGGTCCTGGGTGATCCACAAGACCCCAGGGGACCTGGTCAGACAAACCAGTCACATGCAAACCTTTGACAAAAACCCGGATGGCGCCGAATACTACCAACGGCGAGCATCAAACCAAGAACACCGATCCAGATCCACCAGGCACGCTCTCGGCCTTCTTTAGGAATGGAAAGATCAAATTTAAACATCTATACTTCCTCCTTTTCAGGGCGGACATAATGAACATTGGGTTTTGTCCCAAAATCCTCCCTCAGGCGGAAGGTTTCATTATCTTTAACAAAAATAGAAACCGGACTTTCTGGATCATTATGATCACCAAAAACACGGGCGTTCACAGGACAGATATTCACACATGCTGGTGTGGCTTCCCGGTCAACTCCCGGCGTTAATCCCTGGGCCAGCCCGCGATCGATTCTGTGACTGCAGAAGGTACATTTTTCCACCACGCCCCGGGACCGGCGCTCAATTTCCGGCGATCCCCAGGTGGGTTGATAGGGATTTTCTTTTTTGGATAACTTCCCAGTTAAACCGCCTGACATCATAAGGGCAGGCAACTTCGCAGTAGCGGCAGCCAATGCAGCGTTTGTAGTCCATGGTGACGATGCCATCTTTGCGCTTCCAGGTCGCACCGACTGGACAGACTTTCACGCAGGGAGCTTCTTCGCAATGCAGACAAGGGTCTGGTCATAAAAAACTCTGTTCCGCTTTCAGTACGCTCGGGATGTCCCACATTCCAGCGCATGTCATCATCAGGAACATCATTGGTTGCCTGGCAAGCCCAGAGGCAGTACTGGCAGCCGATGCATTTGCTGAGGTCGATAGCCATACACCAGGAATGTTCGGATTTCCCTTCTTCGCCATGGGTTTTTTCGCCAATACCTTGGATCGCATCTGGGGACAGGGGTCCCGATGTGATCAGCTGAGTGACCAGCGCTGCTGCACCTGTCGACCCGGCGATCTGTAAAAATTCCTTTCGTGATACCAGGGATTTCTTATTAGTAGATTTTCCAGAGATCCCTTTTTAGAGATCATTTTCCTCTTCCTCCTCATCTGTCCGACTGCGAAGATTCTGGCCCACGAACCAGGCGGTGCTTCCGCCCAGGACTAGGCCGATCACAGCACCCTGGAATAAATTGCTTACCGGCTGCTGGCCAGGGCAGTCTCCAGGGCCTGGATCTGCTGGTTGGGATATCTGTCGATTGTTTACCGAATGGTTTCTGATCAGCGGCTGGGCGCCTTCGTCCTTTCTTGCCCTTCATCTGTGTCCTGCGCATGGAATGTTGCATCAGCAGCCCCATTTTCATAACCGGGGAGAGTAAAACCTGCATGTAATGCGTCTGTATGGCAGGCAACACAAGTTTGAGGTGAAATCGTGAAACGCATGCCCAGTCGGTACAATGCCATCTTCAGGGCTAACATCAGGTGGAATTACTAGGGCATGGCAATCCACGCATCCGATATTTTGCTGAACGTGAAGGTCGTTCAGATAATCGCCCATTCCTTCCCGGTGGCAGTTGATGCATAAATCATCGGGATTATCAAATAAGTGGTTTCTGGCTGTGGGGATCATGGCAGTCCATGCAGTCTACATCTCCAGAGGCGTGGCCTGTACTGCGCCATTCACTCAAAGTTGTTGTATGGCAGGAACCGCAGTAATAAGTATCAACGATGGTTGGTACCACCTTGATCGGGGTGATTAGTTGTGACAGTACCGTGACAAGATTGGCAAGAAACACCCTCATGTTTCATATTCTCCAGTGGATGAAATGTAATTCGTGGTATGGCAGGCCAGGCAGGTATCCGGAGTGCCCAAACCAACCCACTGCTCCTGGAAAACAGGATCATCATAGGCATGGGCATGGGGGCTTGGAGACCAAACTCCCTGCCACATCTCCGATGACATTTTACACAATCATTGTCAGTGAGAATTTCTTCAGGGGGATCATCACCTTGAGAATTGGGTGCTGCCGAGACAATTCCAGTGAACAGGAACATGGCAAGTAATCCAATAATTAGGCCGGATACAAGGGCAGGGGAATACTTTCTTTTAGTCATTTAGATGAACCTCTCTTTAGCAGATGGAATCATATGTTCTACATTGTGAATGTTAGCACATAATCATTAGAGAAAGTAATCTAAACCATTAAATATGATAGCATTAGATTATAGGTATGATAAGGAAAGATAATAATGAAATGTAATTCTAAACATACATACACATGATATTTGCTTATATAAAGAGAGCAATTTTTTATTATTTGTGGTGGATATTCTTTTTCAAATTTTATCTGCGATTAAGGAGTATATTTTAGGCTTCTAGGAATCCCCGTTGTATCTTTTGGGAGCCTTTATATTGATTGACATCCTTTATCTCAATGAGCTGGAAGATAGCGGTGGGTTTGGCGGCTGGGTAGATGCAGGTTACCCGGTGGTTGAATACGCTATGCCCTAGTTTTACCTGAGAATATCTCAAAACAGGCTTACAGGTTTCCGTAAGCCTGTTTTGTCTTAACAGGACATATTGCAGAATGATGCTGTAATTTTGCTATGGTAAACTAAACTAAGGATTATCTAGGAAGATGTATTTATGGTAGATTTGCTGCGTATCGAAACCTTTTTGCATGCAGCCGAGACCTTGAATTTCTCGGAAGCTGCCAGGAACCTCCATTTATCCCAGCCTACTATCAGCCATCATATTAAAGCTCTCGAGAATGACCTGGGAGTGATTCTGTTTGAACGCCAGGGCTCTTCCATCAAACTTACCGATGCAGGCAAATTACTGGTTCCCTGGGCGAGGAGAGTGATGCGAGATTCCATAGAAATGCAAGAGATGATGGAATCGTTAAAGGAAGGCATGGCTGGGAATCTCCAAATTGCTTGCAGCACAACGGCTGGAAAGTACGTTCTTCCCCATCTGGCAGCTAGGTTTTCTATCAGGCACCCTAATGTTCGAACTAAATTGCTGCGCTGCACTCCAGCCTCGGTTGCTATCAACTTATTGGAAGGAGAAGCTAATCTGGGTGTGGTCAGTTATGAGATTCCCGGAAAGGAAATCGAATTGCAGGAATTCTTCCATGATTTGATCGCAGTTATCGTACCAAGAAACCACGCATTTGTGGCCAGGGATAAGATCCTCCCCGAAGATTTATTAGGAGAATCGATCATCATGCGGGAAGATACATCCGGCACAAGGAAAATCGTTCTGTCTGAACTTGCCAAACATGATATCAGCCTGGATGATTTGGACAACTTTATGGAGGTTGGCAATGCTGAGGCCATCGTCCGTACAGTAGCAGCTGGTTATGGGATTTCCTTTGTATCCAAACTGGCGGCTGCATGTGCTATTGAACGCGGTAATGTAATTGCCATCCCGGTAGATGGGATAAACCTGGTACGTACTATCTATATGGTTCGGAAACGGCTTAAAGAGTCTCATCGACCGGCGGATGCGTTCTGGGGATTCATCCATGATCCAACCAATAAGGATCTGATTGAATTGGCCAGCAGGGGAGATTTGTCCTATACTATTCGAGATCTATAGGGAAATTGGAGCTAAAAGAAAATAGGGACTGAGTCCTTCAAAAGGACCCAGTCCCTTATCTATTTAATATCTGCAGCTTGATCCCAAGAATTTAGAAACTAAAGGTAATAGTGGCGTCTTCGATTTCCATCAAGAAGGGTGGGGCTTTGGTGATCTTGATCCTGTCATCGCGCAGATCTTTGGGATCGATACCTTTGTTTTCAAGTGCCAGTTCGCACAGGATCATTTCAGCGCCAAGATCCATGATCGTATCAAATAACTCAACAGGATTGGGTAGACCCTTGGGGGTGCCCAGTGTTTCCAGCTCGCCTTTCAACATCCAGCGGGCGCCGGCGGGACAAATAAACACCACAACTTCATTATCAAGTGCCAGGCCTGAAGACGACATGATCAGGGTGGGCATGATGTTGGCAGGTCCATCGCCATTGCAGGTAATTGCCATTTTAGCCATTTAGTTAGCTCCTTTTGTTATAGTACAAAGAGTCCGGGAATTTTCATCCCGGACTCTATTCATTAATTCTTAGTTATCTTTTTTCTGGGGCAGAACAAACATCACATAGGATGCCGCCCACGCGCCCAGGAAGATCGATACACCAGCTAAGATGGATCCCAGGGAAAGCTGGGGAATACCACTCAGCAGATGGCCGATATTGCAGCCACCAGAGGTTACTGCGCCAAATCCCATCAAAAGACCGCCTGCGAAGGTTTGAAGCAGGACAAGAGGTTTGGGCATACGGAATTTGAATTCCTTGGAGATCAGAGCGGCAACAAAGCCTCCGACAACAATACCGATGATTAGCATTCCGATCCAATTAAAGGTTGCACCTGTGAATATAACCTGGACGATGTTGATCCAACCTGCGGTGATGCCAAGTGGATAGTTACGGCCAGCAGCGGCGGACAGCGGGAAGGCCAGAATGCCAACCAGGCCGACCAAGATACCTGTGTTCAGCCAGCCCCAACCCGGGTCAGCTTCACATTCTTCATTCTTGGATTTGGCAACAAAGTACCAAACCACAACAGCGATCAAAGCAAGGATGATCGCCAGGGTGGTGTAGTCCATACCCAGGATTCCATGCAAGGTCAAAGCTTTGTCATCTGCTCCGGAGATTGTTGTGGCAGCTTGCAGGTTGGCTTTGAAGGGTTTCAGGAACCCAGAAGCGGTGATATAACCAGCTGTGGCCAGGCCGAGAACTGCAGTCATTGAACCAACCATACCTTCACCAGTACGGTAAGTGATGCCGCTGGCACATCCGCCAGCCAGAACCATACCGATACCAAATATAAAGCTACCCAGCAGGTTTGCTCCCCACCAGAAAGGTTTGGGGTTGATGGCAATGGCGCCAACTGCATCCATAAGCGCAAATCCGACCAATTCAACCAACAGTGCGGCGAATACAGTTTTCAGGAGGACGTTGTCCTGCAGCAGGATAGCGTCTCTGAAGGCTGAGTTCATGCAGAAACGTCCCCTCTGCAGAACAAAACCAAACAAAACACCTACAAATAATCCAGTTAATACAGCTTCCATCTCTCTCTCCTTGACTAATTTTTATTGATACTATTTCAATCCATGTGCTTCGATCAGCATACGGTGGTTGGGTCCATCCAATTGTTCAACTTCGATCAGTTTATGGCCTTGTTTTTTGAGGTTGCGCGGAATCCTTTCCACTGAAAGTGGATAATCCAGCAGCACTTCCAGGACTTCACCCTTTTCCATTTTTTTCAGTGTGGTCATGGTGTTCATGTCAGGGTAAGGGCAGATCTTTCCACAGACATCCAGGGTTTTAGTGGGGGATACTTCGCTCATTCGACTAACTCTCCTTTTTTAATGGATGATGAATTTGAATCCCAATCATTAATAACTAAAGGACATTTTGGCGCCTTCCGCTTCAAAGAGGAATGTTGAGGCCATCATGACTTCCACACCTTCAACCAGATCTTCCTCTTTCATGTCCCAGATCGGCAAACCGAGTTCACAGAGGATCACCCGACCGTCCAGGACCTGGATGGCATCAAAAAGATCTACAGGATCTGGTTGGCCCTTGAGGTTTTGGTACTTTTCCAGGGCGCCTTTCTTGAGGATCTTTGCGCCGCCTGGCTGGATGAATAACAGTACTTCATCACCTGTGGCAGCTACAGCTGCGCTCATAACCAGAGCAGCCATGACACTTTGTTCGTTATCGTTGTTCAGTACAACTACAATCTTCTCGGTCTGGAATTCTTCAGTCATCTATATATCCTTTTTTGTAATACTATTTCGTAAATGCAGTTCGTGTTATCTCTAATTCCTATTGACTTGCAGGAACTAATTCCTCTTTAGGCCGTTCACTGATCTCAACCGCTTTCAGCCTGACTTGCTGGAAATAGATCGCCAGAGGTCGGTAATATAGGTGGGCCCATTTTCCAAAGGGTACTTCCAGAACCAACATTGGGAAGGCTGCGGCCAGGTGGATCACATAGGTATAGTAGGTTGCCAGAGGCAAACCCAGATACCGGAAGGTATGCTGGAAAATACCTGTCAGGGTCACCGTGATCAAAAGAACGGGGAAGATCCAGTCACTGGGGTGGGAGAATTTATGAAGCGGCCTTGACTGTTTAATCCGTCCTATGATCACAGATCCCGCACCGTATAGCAAAACAGCGGTAGCATAGTATCCCAACCAGCGTTGAGGATTGGTGATGGGATAAATTTCATCGGTTTGTAACCAGGGAAGGAAGAACATTACCAGGACCAGCATCAGACCATAACCACTGGCCATCAGCATATGGTTGATCCAGGGCAATCGTTTGTAGTTCTTTTCCTTTTCATCATCCTCATCCTCGGCACATTCACTCCATCTCATCTGAGTCAGGAGGTGGAGAACTCCATGCCAGGCTTCAGTGATGTAAACTGAGATCGGAACTTTGACAGCTGTTCCTTTGCTGATGACCATGTGGTGCATGCGCAGGACATTGGTTCCGATAAAGAAAACCAGGCCGGCAGCCATTATCCAGTCCGCAGTGTGCATCAATTCCACAGGAGCGAAGGTATTCAGCTCAACGGAGCTGGTTACGATCGGTCCATGAAGAATGACAGCCAGAATAACGATAAAGATAGCTGTAATGATCATGGCACCGAACTCCCATAGTTTGGAGGTATAAAACTTGCCAGCCAAGCCGGTCCAGTCATATTGCGCGGTTAACCAGCGCCTGACAGCCATCATGGTCTCACCAGGTTCGGCTTGCTTTGGGCATGTTAGGGAGCAATCTCCGCAGTAGTAGCACAACCATGGGTCAATGCTTTCCTTGAGGTTATCTTTCAATCCCAGCTGAACCATGCGGATCATATCCCTTGGGAAGGGATGATCTGTACTTGTCAGGGGGCAGATCGCGGTGCAGTTGCCGCAGTTGAAACATTTTTCGATATCTACGGCCCCAAATTCCTTGAGGTCATGCATTAAAGTAGGGTCCACTCGTGTGGCCATATTGTTACTCCTCCATCCGCCTGTAAAGGACATATTCGCCATCCATACCGTCTTCCCGCACCAGGTCGTATTTCTTTAAAGCTGTCAGGAACCATAAAACACGATGGGTTGGCAGTTCGATCTGGGAGGCAATTGTGGGCACAGTCATCGATTCATCCTTGATCAGTTTCAAGATCCCTCGCTCGACTTTGCCCTGCTCCTTTAATAGTGCCTGGGTCCGATCTACAGTTTCTTGGTGTTTAGTGCGCAACTCCTTGAGGTTCTGAGTTCGCTTTTTTGCTGCTTCTTTATCGCTCATTGTGCAACCTCCATCATTTCATCGATATCAAGAGCAATTGCATCAAGCATGGCATCGTACTGTGGGATGGTCCAACCCTGGACCTCTACGGCCTGGTTGGGGCAGGCGCTAACGCAGCAGCCGCAGCCAGTGCAGTTTGCAGGAGAGACAACTGCTCGTTTCACCATCTTTCCATTCAGTTCAACATCTTTGACCGCGATGGCATCTTCATAATTACAGACAGTGACACATTCACCTGTGCCTGTGCATTTTTCGAGGGTCGACCTCGGCCACAAAAGGTTCCAGTTCTACCTTGCCCAGACTGAGCAGGGTAGATACTTTTGCTGCAGCTGCAGAGGCCGCCGCGCAGCTTTCCTGACACGTCATCGGTCCCTGGGCGGTACCTGCCAGGATCACCCCTGGTACAGCGGTTTCAACAGGTCGGAGTTTGGGGTGGACCTCTGCCAGGAAGCGGTCATTCCCGCGGGAGATTTTGAGCATTTTCACCAGGTCATCAATATCCCGGGGTTTAATGCCAACTGCCAGTACGACCAGGTCTACTGCAATTTCCAGTTCTTCTCCCCGGGTGAGATGATCACGCATCTCAACCAGGACGGGGTGAGTATCGCCCGCTTCAGCTTTCTTAACGGTCGGTCGGTCATCACCATGGAACCGCAGGAAACGGACCATCTGCTCAAGGGCGTCAATATAATATTGCTCGTGGCCGCGTCCATAGGTTCGGATATCTTCGTACAGGTCGTAGATATTCAGTCCCGGGAAACGTTCTTTGAGTGTATTAGCCATGTGGAGATTTGCTGTGCAGCAAACCCGGGAACAGTAATCGTTCACATTCCCGTCTTCCTGGGGTTCATGGACACCATCTATCTCACGGCTTCCAACACAATGCACCATGGCGATATCACGGACAGGGTGGCCATTCCAAGATAATTTTTCGCCATCTTTCATCAGACTTAGATAGCGGATCAGGGCCGGCAGGGTGACAACTTCTGGGATTTCACCAAAACCAAATTCTCCCTGACGTGGTTGGTAAGGATCGAATCCTGTTGCAACAACAATCGCGCCAGCATGGAGGGGGATGGAGACGGGTTCATTCTTTAGAACAATATCTTTGCCATCCACCTGGATCGGAGAGCCATCATAGTTTTCCCAATCAACTGCGGGAGTGTGCGGATAGCAGCCGGGATAGGCTTTGTAAACCACTTTTCGGTCAGTTAAACCATAGTTGAATTCGTCTGGGACTGTTTGCTTGCAGGCCGCCATGACTTTTTCACCATTGGTATCATCCACACCGCGCGATTCCTGCTGGATCTGTACCTGGTAGTCGCCTACGTATCCAGTTACATTCTTGATCTGGGCCTGCGTATAGATCACGATATTGGGATGGGTGGTTACTTTATTGATCAGGTCATGAAGGGTATCTTTAGCATCTTCATTGGTTGGGAAAAGGGTATCTAACTGGGCAATCCTGCCACCCAGGAAGGGAGATTTTTCTACCAACGTAACTCGGAGTCCCCGGCGGGCGATATCATAGGCAGATTTCAGTCCAGCAATACCTCCACCGATGACCAAGGCATGCTTTTCAGCGGTTAACTGGATCGGGGCCAGGGGATCAAGCAACCTGGCTTTAGCTAAACCGGCTGACATCAAGCGAATTGCTTTGGAGGTTGCGCCTTCACAGTCACTTCTATGCACCCAGCTGTCCTGTTCTCGAATACCAACATGGTGGTACAGATAAGGGTTCAATCCTGCTCTGGTAACAGCTGCCCGGAAGGTCTGTTCATGAAGAGATGGGGC
This sequence comes from uncultured Chloroflexia bacterium, assembly GCA_963824175.1. Classification (GTDB taxonomy): domain Bacteria; phylum Chloroflexota; class Anaerolineae; order Anaerolineales; family UBA11858; genus B10-G9. The sequence continues at coordinate 109,755 of CAWGOD010000001.1, forward strand.
ACAAGCGCCAATCACAACTCGATTAACGCCTTTTTCCTTGATATCCTCTTCGATCATTGACTGTCCCAGCGTCGGAGCACATGGCCATATTGGTTCGTGAGACAACTACATTGGGGAGATCAGCTAATTTCTCTCTGACAAATTCACAATTAACAACATCACTGATATTTCCCCCGCAATAGCAGGTGTATACGCCAATCTTGATCTCTTCATTTTCTTTGTTAGGCATAGACATCCTCACTTTCTTTATTCACACTCGGGGATTCTTTTAGGGATTCAATATAAGCAGCCGCTTCCGCTGCTGCAGAACCGGACATGACGATGCTGTCTACAATATCCATCGGTCCAGCTGATGTGCCGGCCGACGAATATTCCATCCCTTTCAGTCAGGCAGGGATATGAGTTGGTTTGGGGAATATTGATGAATCCATCGTCCCCCAGGGAAACATTGAACATCGCTTCCGGATCGTATTGAGGAAGCAAACCCACTGAAAGGACAGCAAGATCGTGAGTATTCTCAACTACTTGGGATCCTTCATCTATCAATTCCACACGCAGAACAGGGTTCTGGTTTTCATCCTGTTTGATGGAAGCAACTTTGCCTTTGATGAATTGAATGCCCATGGCTTTGGCGGTTTGGATAGAATTGTTCGTATCCTTTGCCAAAGGTTCGGATATCCATGTAATAGATAGTGATATCCGCCATGGGGAGAGATCCAGCCAGCAGCATAGCCTGTTTGATGGCATACATGCAGCAAACCCGGGAGCAGTACTCCACACCCAAGGTGGCGTCTCTAGATCCGGCGCACTGGATATAGGCGATCGAATCTGGTTCTTTTCCGTCGCCGGGGCGGATCACACGGCCGTAAGGACCGGTGGGAGCCAGAAGGCGTTCCATGAACATGGCATTGATGACATTACGATTTTCTGCTGCGCCATACTCTTTTTTGGCCAGGCGTGAAGTAGTTTCAAATCCTGTGGCCAGGACGATAGCGTTAGCTGCAATTTCGATCGTCTCGGGCTGCTGAGTGAAATCAATACAATTCACAGGACAGGCTTTTTCACATTTGCCACATAGGATGCAGTTCTCAATATCCAGGACTGCATATTGAGGGATGGCAGTGGAAAATGGCACCCGGACGGCTTTGGTTGCGCCGTAATCTAGGTCAAAGGGATTCGGTAAATTGATCGGGCAGGCATATTCACACTGCCTGCAGCCTGTACAATCCTCTTCGTTGATATAGCGGGGTTTTTTCAATACTTCAGCTGTGTAAACCTTCCCCGGTTTTCGTGAGGTTCTGAACCTCATGATAAGTAAGTAATTGGATATTGGCATGATGGGCTACGGCAGACATCTTAGGTGTTGTGATGCAGCTGCAGCAATCCAGAGTTGGGAAAACTTTACTGAGGGCAATCATCTTGCCGCCAATACTGGCTTCCTTTTCCACCAATGCGACCTGGTATCCCTGATCTGCAAGATCAAGGGCAGTTTGCATACCGGCAATGCCGCCGCCAACAACAAGAGCATCCACTTGAATTTTTCTCAAGGTTGTATCTCCTCTTTTGTGTGCGACTGTGTCAGAAAAAATCTTATAATCATGGATAAGGGACCTTCAGGCAGCAACCTTTTCACCACTAGAAAAAGCTGCCATTTCGTCTTTAACGAACCCGATTTCATATAGAAGTAGGTTCATCGCATTGACTTCCTTCAGGAAGGGTTTGGTGCAGACTGTACAAATTGCGGCCAATTTTAAGCGGCGGGTGTCTATTCCGAGTTCTTTCATCTTCGGGTAGGTTTTGTTGACCAACTGAGCTGCTCGTTCAGCGCCACCTTTATAGGGACTGTCTGTGCCGCTGTACATAACGATCACGCCGTCAATACCTCGTTTGAAGATCCTGAGGTAAAACTCCTCGTTAAACATGCTGGGGCATAGCACTGGCAGGATATAGGTGTTGTTGGGATAGTCTGTATGTAACTGTCCCACCGCATCTGCTCCCGCATATCCTCCCGAGGTGGTTGCAAGGATGAGAATTTTTGGTGTGTTGCAATCTGACCTGATTTTCCATAATAATTTCCTCTATGCAGGCATAGAAGTATCCCGCAAAATGACAATAACTGCGGGATACTTGGAATGGTACGTTTTATTTCTTGCGGCGAATAAAAGTCTTTCGTATCCGTCGGCTTGTATTCGCCCAGATACTCGTGTCCAACCTTGGCACACCAGCGGGGCATATCATTTTTGGTATTGGGATCACCGGCCCAAAGTTCGAGTATTTCGTCAATTTTTACTTTTCCGATGCTTTTTTTGGCTTCCAGCAATGGTCCGGGGCAGGCCATTGCCCGGGCATCAACTACTTCTGCAGCGACAATTTTTTCTAGTTCTTCTGGGGACATTTCTTTCTCCTTATCGATTGATAATAAATATTTAATTAACTGTTCTTTGAGATGATTGGACAGATCTGATTGAATTTTGTATCTGCAAGCCTGTAGTAAATTTCCCTTCCATCTCTACGAGAATGCAAAACACCTTTGTTTTTCATCAGCCGTAAATGCTGTGATGTGTTCTGCATTGATGCATCAATCTCCTCAGAGATCTCGCTTACAGTTAATTCCCGGTTTCCTAAGAGCCCAAACGATCATGATCCTGTGGGCGTTTCCCAATATGGCGCAAAATTCTGCCTGTTCCTGAGCTTCAGTGATCTCAATTGGGTTCATAAGAAACTCTCAATCAATTAAACGATTACTTAACTACATGACTATTGAGAGTATAGGATTGAGGTAGGATTTGAATAAGTGCAATTAATCACAAGCCCTATCAACCTTATGAATAAGAGGTCATAGATGAAATTTATAGCGGTTTTTTTGATGAATTTTCCGCTGCCAAGTATGTCTTTACGGATGTTTTGGACAACTCTGTGTAATTAGTGTTTTTAAAGGCTTGAAGCAGTTCAAAATAAAATAAAGATTTCTGGTAATTTGGAATACACCTTGTTAGAATACAGGTAATCAGTCTTAGGAGAGGTTTATGAATGAGGACTTTTTTCGCGGTAAGACAGCCCTGATCACTGGGTCTGGCAGGGGGATTGGAAAGGCGATTGCACTGCATTTTGCTTCTCTGGGCGCTGATATCGTTGTGAATTACTTCCGCAACCGGGAGCCGGCTGAAGAAACTGCCCATCAAATATCGAAGTTCGGAGTTAGGTCTGAGATTGTCAAAGCCAACGTGGGGGATATGGATGATCTGGAGAACCTGATTTCTGAAACAGGTCGGATTTTTGGCGGTCTGGATATTCTGATCAGTAATGCTGGATCGGGATATAACCGGCCTATTATGGAACAGCGTCCCAAAGGTTGGGACTGGACTATGGATATCAATGCCAGGGCATACTTATTCCTGGCTCAAAAATCAGTTCCACTAATGGAAAAACGGGGTGGGGGCTGGATCGTCAGCATATCTTCTCCCGGATCCATTCGGGTCCTGCCGGAATACGCTGTTGTAGGCGCCAGTAAAGCTGCAATAGAAGCTCTAACCCGTTACATGGCAGTAGAATTTGCGTCAAGGAATATTTCAGTGAACGCAGTTTCTCCCGGGATTGTCAATACAGAGGCATTACAGCACTTTAATACCATGCAAGATGAAGACCTGTTAGAAGAGATAGCTGAACAAACACCCGCGGGGCGAATTGTCATACCTGAAGATGTGGCAGCAGTCGTAGCGTTTTTGTGTTCTCCACAAGCGTCCATGATCCGGGGACAAACTATCCTGGTAGATGGTGGTTTTACTCTTCCGGCAAGTGGTTTGCAGCGGCCGTCCTGAATGATTTTTATTCCCCACTAATCATAGAAAGCAGGAAAACGGAAGCATCCCAACTCCAGAATTAAGCCATTATGTTATAAGTAAATCTTTTCGATTGAAAAGACAATCAAGTCCTTGATATATATTCGAATTATGTTATACTCCACTTCCAAGTGATAATTTTCCCATTATCACATTCCCAGAATAAAATTAAATGCCTTTTATCTCTAATTAATTAGATTATTTGTACCTTTGAATCGTATATAAAATAACCGGGTAAAACCCTATCAGATGAAAGGGAAATCCCGATCGTACGAGCAGCAGGTAGGTAGATCTTTTTCGAGTAGCCGTTTTTTCACAGCTGTCGAAGATCAGAATTGTCTATTATTTTGACTTGTACAGGATTTTTTTCTTCATTAAATTTGGAAGGAGGTGAATTGGAAATAAAAAAAATACCCGTAATATATATTAAGTAATTATGAAATTTTCCTAAGGAGGAAAACAGTATGTCTAAGAGATATTATACTATTTAGTATCGTGATCGCCGCCAGTCTAATCCTGGCAGCTTGCGGTGGCGCAGCGAAAGCTCCTGATGTCTGTGCCGAAAACCCCGATGAATCTGTATGCGCCGTGATCGAAGAAGGCAGCACAATTAAAATTGGTTATGCCGGACCGATGGCTGGTGACTACTCAGCCTTTGGTACTGATATCTCCAATGCCGGTTTGCTGGCAATCGATGATGCTGGTGAATTCAACGGATTTACCTTTGAGTTGCTGGTAGAGGATACTCAGGGAAGTGGTGAAGGTGGCGCCTCTGTTGCGAACCTTTACGTTTCTGATCCTGATGTGGTGGCAATTGCTGGCCACACTTTCTCTGGTTCCACAGCAGCTGCAATCCCCATCTACAATGAAGCCCGACTGCCGATGCTTTCCCCTTCCGCAACCCGTGCCGACCTGACAGAAGGTGACCAGGATGTCTTCAACCGCATCCCCTTCACCGATGACCTGCAGGGACAGTTCGCCGCAGAGTACCTCTACAATGTTCTCGGTGTGACCAAACTGGCTGTCATGCACGATGGTGATGCATATGGAAAGGGTGTTGCTGAGAAGGTTCAGGAAGTGTTTATGAGTCTTGGCGGTGAAGTTGTTGCCGTTGAAGCTATCACTCCTGGTGAGACGGACTACAGTGCTGTTTTGACTGATATTGGCGCCTCTGATCCCGAAGCAATCTACTTTGGTGGATATTATCCTGAATGTGCAGTGATTGCCCAGGGTATGCCCGTTGCTGGTATGGAGGACATCATCCTCTTCAGTGATGACGGCAGTTATGGTGCAGCATTTATCGAATTGGCTGGTGCTCAGGCAGAAGGTGTTTACGCTGCCACAGGCGCACCGCTAGAAAGCGCTGCTAAAGCTGAGTTCGATGCCTATTTTGAGAGCGTCTATGGTGATCCTCCTGGCGCGATCTCAACCTTCACCTGGCACGGTTATGACATTGTTGATGCACTGATCCAGGCCATTAAATCTGTTGCCATCCTCGGCGATGACGGAAGTCTATATATTCCTCGAGAAGCTCTGGTTGATGCAGTTAATGGCTTGGCTGGTTATGAGGGTTTGACTGGTGTTCTGACCTGCAACGGCGGTGAGTGCAATGCTTCTGGCCCGTCCTTCCAGGTAGTACAAGATGGCGCCTGGGTTATTCCCTAGCCATTAAGTCTAGTAGTAAATCGCAGTAAAAATATGCGAGGCAAGCTAGATCAGCTTGCCTCGCTAAACTCTGTAATAATAAGTTTGTCTGATTTAGGATCTATGAAAAAGAAGGACATATTATGAGTGATCCCAAACCGAAAAAAACAACCTCGCGAATAAATACCTTCAAGGTAACTCAAGTCATTATCTCAATTTTATTCCTGGCATTTCTTGGCTGGCGGTTGTATACAGTAATAGATTCAGGCGTTTATGGACCAGATACCTGGGTGAGGTTTGCCCTGAGTGGATTGATCATCGGCAGCGTTTATGCTGTGATCGCCATCGGGTATACGCTGGTCTATGGAATCCTTTTTATGATCAATTTCGCTCATGGCGAAATCATGATGATTGGTGCGTTTTCAGGGTACTTTGTCTTTGAAGCCCTCAAATCCATCCCAGTAGCTGCTACTGGAATGAGCTTTTTGGATTCCTACCAGATCATCTCTGTTGTGCTGGCATTTATTGTTGGTATGTTTATGGCAGCTCTTTCTGGCTATTTTCTTGGAGAAGATCGCATACCGACCCCTTCGTGGGGCACCCAGACTAATTCCGTTGATCAGCGCCATTGGTGCTTCAATCTTCCTGCAAAACGCTGCCCAGGTTATGTTCGGACCAAAACGAAGAACGTATTATAATCCTATGTCATTGGCACGGAGTCAGGGTTGGCGCATCCCGATCGGTGGAGAGGAAGTAATTCTTACCTATACGGGTGCACTGACATTTGTGTTGTCTTTGCTGCTCCTGATCGGCCTCTATACCCTGGTGATGAGGACAAGATATGGTAGATCCATGAGGGCTGTAGCGGAAGATAAACAAACGGCTGCTTTGATGGGAATTAATGTGGATCAAATTATCAGCAATACGTTTATCATCAGCGGTGCTCTCGGTGGTGCAGCGGGTGTGATGTGGGGCATACATAATGGGATCATTTACCACTATGTTGGTTTTATTCCTGGATTAAAGGCTTTTACCGCTGCTGTGCTGGGAGGAATTGGGAACATTCCTGGTGCTATGGTTGGAGGTCTATTACTGGGTATTGTTGAGTCTGTTGGACCAGCAGCTCTGGGATTGGATTTCCAGCTTAAGGATGTGATCGCCTTTTCCATCCTGGTCCTGATATTGATTTTCCGACCCTCAGGCATTGTAGGTGAAGTATTATCGGAGGAGAAAGTCTGATGAAGGATCTAATTAAACAAGGTTTGCGGTTAGGTTCAGTATTTGCGATAGTGATCATCATTCTTGATCTTATTTGGTCTGACATCAACCTTATCTGATATCTTAGGGGAATTTGTAAATCTCGAATCTAGAACCCGCACAGGGAATACTGGCGGCTTGATGATTTTATTTGCAATATTGAGCCTGTGGGCAGGATCCAAGGCAACAGCATCTGATAGGTCCAACTGGAAACCAGCCCTGGTTTCTGGCTTGTCGGTGAGTTTGATCATTGGCTCTACTCGTTTCCGGGTTTATCCTTCTGGTGGGTTTCTTGGACAGTTTAGATATTGCAATGAGAGATTACCTAGCCCAACTAGATCACCTGTCCATCCAATTTTTACTCTACGGAAGAGATCTCACTACAGGTATTTTATTTACTTTTGGCATATTCTTCTTATTCGGAATCCTGGGAGCGTTATTGGCTTATTGGTATGAAGCTAAACAAGTCGGAGAATTCATCCAGAAGCAAGTTCTGGTATTAAAGGGAAGACACTGGATTCCAAATTGGCAAAGCAATATAAAGAAAATCCCAGATCCAAATGGATCGGGTATGGCCTTTTAGGACTTGTGGTATTTATTACGCCCCAGTTCTTGGGGAAGTATTGGAATTATGCCATGGGAACTGTCGGTATTTATGTCCTGATGGGATTAGGGTTGAATATCGTGGTTGGTCTGGCTGGATTGCTTGACTTGGGTTATGTGGCATTTTTTGCTATTGGTGCCTACACAGCTGGTTTGTTAACAGCTCCAGCCCCGATTGCTCTTCAAATCGGATTTTGGCCAGTTCTGATCCTTAGCGTGGTATTTGCCGCTTTCGCAGGAATTCTTCTTGGTATACCTGTGCTTCGCATGAGAGGAGATTACCTGGCGATCGTAACTCTTGGATTTGGAGAGATCATCCGGGTTTTGATCCGAAGTGACATGATGGCTCCCTACCTTGGAGGTCCTCAAGGAATCAGGGATATTGCAGGTCCAAGTCTTGTTTGGACTATCCTTGAACAGTGAAAAGTCTTATTTATATTTGATTATCCTTGGCATTCTGTTGACAATCCTTTTTACAAATTACCTTCAGAATTCTCGGGTTGGTCGAGCTTGGATGGCAATGAGAGAAGATGAAACAGTTGCTCAGGCTATGGGTATCAATACCCTGTATTATAAATTGATGGCTTTTGCAACCGGTGCTGCGTTTGCCGGATTGGGAGGAGCTTTATTCGCTGCCAGGAATCAGTATACGGGTCCTGCTGATCATATTTGATGGTTTCATCAATGTACTATGCTTGTTATCGTAGGAGGTATGGGTAGTATACCTGGTGTGATTATTGGAGCTTTTGTACTTAAAGGGCTTGCCAGAGATTCTCAGGGAACTGGAACTATTACAGGTTACTGGTATTTGGTGGTTTGTTAGTGATCATGATGATCATACGTCCGGAGGGTATTTGGCCAGCGCCGAGGAGAAAGATGGAACTTCATGAAGATGAAGGGGGTGGAATTGCCACCGGAAGATAGGTTTAGTAGGAGAAGAGGGTTAGATATGAGTATCTTATATTTATATCTGATAATCGTTTAGCCATTCTGTTGATAATTCTTATTTACGAATTATCTTCAGGATTCACGGTGTTGGTCGAGCCTGGATGGCAATGCGTGAGGACGAAACCGTTGCCCAGGCCATGGGTATCAACACCCTGTATTATAAATTGATGGCTTTTGCCACCGGTGCTGCTTTTGCCGGATTGGGAGGAGCTTTATTCGCTGCCAGGAATCAGTACACGGGTCCTGCAGATCATACCTTAATGGTGTCTATCAATGTTCTATCGCTGTTAATTGTAGGCGGCATGGGTAGTATACCTGGTGTGATCATAGGAGCTTTTGTCCTTAAAGGACTTCCTGAAATTCTAAGGGAGCTGGAACTATACAGACTATTGGTATTTGGCGGTTTGTTAGTATACATGATGATCATACGTCCGGAAGGTATCTGGCCTGCACCGAGGAGAATGATGGAACTCCACGAAGATGAAGGGGGCGGAATTCCGCCGGAAGAAGGTTTAGTTGGAGAAGAGGGTTAGATATGAGTATTTTAGAAACCCGTGGAGTTACTAAAAGATTTGGGGGATTATCAGCTGTAGATAATGTCACCATTCAGGTTCCTGAGGGATCGATTTATGCCATTATTGGACCCAACGGTGCCGGAAAAACAACCCTGTATAACTGCATCACTGGATTTTATCCCTCTGATGAAGGAGATATGTTATTCCAGGGAAAATCCCTGGTCGGTTTATCACCCGATCGCATTACTAAAAAAGGGATTTCCAGAACATACCAGAATATCCGTTTATTCCCGGCGATGACCGCTCTCGAGAACATTCTTGTTGGAGCACATCCCCGGCTAAAATCCAATTTGTTTGATGCGTTCCTTCATACTCCCAGACAAAGGGCTGAAGAAAAAGAGGCTCTTGAGAAAGCACAGGATCTACTGAATTTTGTGGGGTTAAAAGGGGAAGGCGATTTGTTGGCCCGGAATTTGCCCTATGGTGCACAGCGCCGATTAGAAATGGCCCGGGCACTGGCAAATGATCCAAAGATCATTCTGTTAGATGAGCCGACTGCGGGTATGAATCCCAATGAATCAGTGATTATGATGCGGTTTATTCAAAATCTAAGAGACGAACTTGGAATTACCATCCTACTTATCGAACATGATATGAAAGTAGTTATGGGCATTAGCGAGTTCATTTATGTTTTGGACTTTGGTCAGTTAATTGCCAAGGGAACCCCGGGAGAGATTCAAAAGAATCCCCAGGTAATTGAATCCTATTTAGGCCGGGGAGCTGCGGATCAGCATAAACAGCTCTCAAAGAGAATTTATATTATGGCTATGCTTGAAGTAAAGAACATACATACTTATTATGGAAATATTCATGCCCTGAAAGGTGTCTCAATTACCGTTGAAGAAAAGGAAATTGTGACTCTGATCGGGGGGAATGGCGCCGGAAAAACCACCACTTTGCGTTCTATCAGCGGATTGGTTCCACCCCGCGTGGGAGAGATCTTTTTTGAAGGTGAGAATATTACAAAAACTCCAGCTCATGAACTGGTATATAAAGGAATTACGATGGTCCCGGAAGGGCGGGGGATATTTGCCAGGCTTTCAGTTTTTGAAAATCTGGACATGGGGGCTTATTCCCAACCGGATCGGTCTACATTTGATGATGATCTGGACAGGGTGTATCAGTTATTCCCTCGTTTGAAAGAACGGGAAAAACAGGTCTCGGGAACATTGTCTGGTGGGGAACAGCAAATGCTTGCCACAGCCCGGGCCTTAATGGCTAACCCCAGGCTGTTGTTAATGGACGAGCCGTCCATGGGTTTGGCACCTATTCTGGTAGAAAGTGTTTTTGAGACAATCCAGGCCATCAATAAGACCGGCACTACTATTTTATTGGTAGAACAGAATGCTACTGTGGCCCTGGCTGTCGCTGACCGTGGGTATGTTCTACAGACAGGAGAAATTGTCCTTAAGGACACTGCCGAGAACCTGCGTAAGGATGAAATGGTCCAGAAGGCCTATCTCGGGATCGATTAAGACAGGAATATTTTTACTTTACAGTCCTGTGGTGTTAAAATACACCACAGGATTTTTTTATTTCTGGAGACTAAAATATGCCAAGTGCAGAAATCATAGCCATTGGAACTGAATTGTTGTTGGGGGAGATAGCCGATACCAATACCCAGGAGATCGCTCTTGCTTTGCGGAAGATTGGCGTAGACGTATACCGGACAGGCATGATTGGAGATAATCCTGATCGAATTGCCGGAATGCTCCTGGAAAGTGTACAGAGAGCAGATATTGTGATCCTGACCGGAGGACTCGGACCGACTGTTGACGATCCAACCCGCCATGCTATTGCCCAGGCTTTTGATCTCGATTTGGAATTTCATACAGATTTATGGGATGAGATCGTTCGTCGATTCGAAAAATACGGCATTCAACCGCCAGAAAATAACAAGCAACAGGCGTATTTACCATCCGGGGCAGATAGCCTTCCAAATCCCAGAGGGACAGCTCCAGGCATTGGATTGGAGATCCAGGATACCCTGATCTTTGCTATGCCAGGTGTGCCAAAAGAGATGGAAGGGATGGTCAAAGAACAAGTTGTACCCAGGATCACCAAACACTATGGCTTGACCGGTGTGATCCTTATCCGCAATATCCGTGTGGAGAAAATTGGCGAATCGCGTATTGATGCTTTGATCAGTGATCTGGAAGAACTATCAAATCCAACCGTAGGGTTGGCAGCCGGTAAGGGTTTTGTCCTGGTGCGTTTAACAGCCAAAGCTGAGAATGAGGAAGTGGCCGAGGCTTTGCTGGAGGACCTTGAAAAGGAGATTCGCGATCGTTTATCAGATTGGATGGATTTGGACCCGGGAGAATTATAGGAATGCCGTTATAAAGATATTATCCCCATAATAATATCGCGGTGAATCCAGCTAACAGGGGGATTAGCAGTCCGATCATCCAGCGAATGGCTGTAAAACGCCACCCCATAAAAGGAAGTTCAAAACTGATTGTTAGTAAAGACTGGGTTGACCAGCTGGTTATTAGAGCGATCGCTGGCCCAAGACCGGCCCCAGCCTGAACCAGGATGGCTATAATGGGGAAAACAACATAGGGCCCACCCGGAAGCAGAGCACCTAAGAATTCGGCTGAGATGATGCCACGCCAGCCTGAATTTGGCCCGATCCAGGCGGTCACCAGGTCTTCGGGGGAGAGCACTGATACAAATCCCGCAATGATAAAGGCCAGAATAATTAACAAACCATTCTTCTTTGTGGTTGACCAGGCTAGCTGGGCTCCCTTTTTGACTGTATCTGCCCCTTTTTTCCAACTGAATAAAAACAAGGTCAGAGTGATAATCCAGAGAACGATCGTAGAAGTATTCACTCTTGAACATTCTCCCTGATTTTTTGAATATATCCTCCGAAGATCCATTCGACCAGAATACCAAGCAGCGGTGGGATCAAAAAAGTGATCAGATAGCGCCGAATGGTGATACTTGATCCAAGGATGGCAAATTCCAAGGGCAACCTGGATACTGACCAGAGATTTTTAGCAGTTACAAAAGCAACCAGGACTCCCAATCCGGCGCCAGAGGATAAGAGGGCGCCAGCGATAGGGTAGTAGACGTAAGGTCCTCCTGGTATGAGACCGCCTCCCAGGCAAGCTAGAAGGATCCCTTTTAGGCCGGAATCCTGTCCCAACCAGCGAGTAATAAATTCCTTTTTTACCAGGGCTTGAATAAGACCAGCTGTTAAAAAGGCGGCTGTTAGCAGAGGAATCTCTCGTACTAAGATAGTGATTCCACTAATAATTCCCTCATACACCAAACGCCAGCCCTCACGTGAAAAAGCAATATATGCCAAGATCAAGATCACAATAAACAGAAGGATTGATATCCAGTTCTTTTTCAGGAAAGATCGCATGGGTTCTTATTTATCCGCTGGCAGAGTAACAGTGAAAGTAGTACCTACATTCACTTCGCTGGTAAGTGTAATTGCACCACCATGGTCGGTGACGATCTGTTTTACAACGGATAACCCGAGACCTGTGCCGGGAACCTGGTCCCGATGGCTTCTAACACGATAGAACTTTTCGAAGATCAGAGATTGCTCATCTTCTGGGATACCCATTCCAGAATCAGATACCGAGATGATGACCTGTTTCTTTTTTGCTAAGGCCTTGAGGGTGATCTCACCCCCTTCATGATTGTATTTGACGGCGTTATTAAGTAAATTAGTAAACGCTTGTTTAAGCTGTTTTCGATCACCTGTGACTCGAGGGAGTGTATCTGGTATATCAAGGTTGAATTTGATAGCCTGGTGTTGGGTTTCTGAGTAGAAGATATCGTAACATTCCGTGAGCAGCTCGCGGATGCTGAATTCTGTGACGGAATACTGCTTTCTTCCGGACTGCAAACGAGCCAGGTCCAGGAAGGCGCTTGACATATCAGACAGCGCTTCAATTTCCGCTTCCATGATATCGATCATCTTCTTCTTTTGTTGATCGTCTACACGGTTGCTTTTAAGCAAATGTGTAGCTGCATTCAAGGCTGAAAGTGGTGTACGGATCTGATGTACAAATTCACCGATCAGGTCAGACTGCAGGAATAAACGAGAGTTATCGATTGCTACTGTGGCCTGTGCTCCCAAAGCCAGCATCACATCCTGGTCTTCCTGGGTGAATTTTCCTCCCCGTTTGTTGATCACTTCAAGCACTCCGATCACTTTTCCTTTGGACAAGAGAGGGATACCCATTAGCGAATCTGTTTTGATATTTGTGATTGAGTCGATGCTGTTAAAATGTCGTTTATCTTTCTGGGGGTCATCGACGATAACCGGCTCTTGATTTTTGACGATCCAGCCGGCGATGCTTTCCTCGAGCGGAACAACCAGGCCGCGTTTGAGTCCGGTATCGAGATTGGTCGCTGCCTGGAAATAGAGAGTGTTTTTTGCAGGATCGAACATCAGGATGGAAGCTTCTTCCGAATCGGAAACCTCACTGGCTGCATTCACGATCTTGGAAAGAAGGATATTGAGATCCAATTCCGAAGCCAGGTCACAAGAAATATTGATCAGTTTTTGATAGCTATTTATCAGGGTCGGTTTAGTTTTATTCTTTTTCATTAAGTACCTTTGCGGTAATGAGAGGTAGGACTTCAGCCAGGTTTCCCTGTAAGCTGACAGCAGCCTGATCATCAAGATGAGTGTGGGAATAATTTAGAATAATGATTTTTGCCCCATTCCCGAGGGCTGATAAAGGTAGATCACAGGCTGGTGTCACTGTTAGAGAGGATCCCAGAATTAATAATAAGTCGCAAGCCATAGTCTCTTGACGGGCAGATCTCCATTTCTCTGCCGGGAGCTGCTCTTCATAAAGTATGATATCTGGTTTCATCAGTTCCCCGCAATGGGGGCAATAAGGTTTTTTTCCGTCCTTCAGAAGAGAGTTGAGAATTTCTGGATTGGTGTTGATTTGCTTGTAACATCCCAAGCATGTGAGTGTTTGATAGGTCCCATGCACTTCAATAACGTTCTTTGATCCAGCTTTTTGGTGTAAGGCATCGATATTCTGAGTGATAATGGATTGGAGAAAATTATTCTCTTCAAGTCTGGCCAGGGCGAGATGAGCCGGATTAGGGTCTGCCGCGAATAACTTGCCGACAAATGGCCGCAGCCAATCGTAAAAACGGTCAGGATAATAACGAAAAGCGCTGAGGGTAGCGACTTCCATTGGAGAATATTTTGTCCAGATACCACTGCCCGGTGAACGAAAATCGGGTATACCGGAAGGTGTGGATATCCCAGCTCCAGATAGTGCGACACAATAGCTCGCCTGGCTGATGAGGTCAGAGGCTTTTTGGATCAAGTTATTATGTTCTACGGTGGGAAGCATAATACAGTTAATCCAGAATCAATTTCGCTAGGTCACGGAATTGTTCTTTCGTCATGCTCTCTTCAGGACGCTGAATAATGGGAATATTTTTTGCTGCTGCTTGATACGCCAGTTCTGGTACCGGTGTAAAACTCTGGTCGATCTTCCTTTCTAATTGGTTTTCAGCCTGTTCCCAGCTGAGCTGCACACCAGAACGCTGTCGGTTGATCAGGACTGTGATGAAACGTCCATCACCAATCCCGCTGTTGATCAGGTCCTGGATCAGGATTCTGGTCTGGGTGATATTAGAAGGAGAAGGCTCCAGGCAGATCAGGATCTTATCACATTCTGGAAGGATTTGAGCGTTGATAGGGGTTAATGATGGCCCAAGGTCGAGAATGGTATAGGTAGCCAGATAGGGGAGCTTTTTAGCGATCTGATGAAATTGTTCTACATGAGTGATGTATTTGGAATCCGAAGGATGATGGGATGATAAAAGGGTCTTTATTCCGGATTTATGTTCCATTAATACATCTGGAAAGAAATCTGATATATCAGTTCCGGGTTCTTCATCCAGTAATTTGATCAGGCCGTTGGTATTCTGTATATCAAGATCCATCCCGATTGTTCCCTGACCAGGCCTGAAATCAGCAAGAATGGTCTCCTCATCTGATTGATTGTGAATTTCGATTGCCAGGTTTGTTGCCAGGGTAGAGTTGCCAATCCCCCCTTTGGCGGAAATAATTCCGATCAAGGTGCCTTTGTCTAGCAACTACAGTTGCAGGAAGCTGAGGAGCGTTGTGGAGAGCGTTTCAGGACGGAGTTGACCTGGGCGAATAATTCTCTGGGACGGGCAGGTTTGGTGATGTATGCGTCTGCTCCAGCTTCCAGGCCTTCTACTTTGTCATCCACCTGGCTGCGGGCAGTGAACATGATAATGGGAGTGTTTTCAGTAGCTGGGTTGTTATCGGATGGAGCGGGCGATCTCATAACCATTGATATCTGGAATCATTACATCCAGAAGGACCAGATCAGGATATTCCTTATTAGCCAGTTGCAGGCCTTTCTCCCCCGTTGTGGAGGCCAGGATTCGGAAACCTTTCCTCTCTAGCATGATACCTACAAGCTTTAAGGTATCAATATCATCATCAATGATAAGAATCGTTTGTGCCATGATGCACCTCAGGGTTCATGACCAAAACTTGTTAATAGAATATACCATAGATTATAATGTGAAAATGGTATTCAAATCCCTTGAGCAAGTACTTCCAATTATCGAACCGCCCATTGTTGTCGGTATCTCTGGCGGAGTGGACAGTATGGTCCTTCTGCACGCTATGCAGAAGAAAGGTTATGCACCCATAGCTGCTCACTTCAATCATAAACTTCGAGAAGAATCTGATCAGGAAGCGCAGTTTATCCAAACTTATTGTCTGGATGTGGGTCTTCCTTTCCGGTCTGGATCTGGTGATGTGCGGCAATTTGCTAGTGAAGGTGGGTACTCGATAGAAGAAGCTGCCCGAATTCTGCGCTACCAATTCTTATTTGAGGTGGCTATTACAGAAATGGCTGGAGCTGTGGCAGTTGCCCATCACGCGGATGACCAAGTAGAAACCATATTGATGAACCTGCTAAGAGGTGCTGGGACCAAGGGATTATCCGGGATGCAGGTTGTAAGTATCCCCAATCCCTGGCATGAAACGATCCCGCTTGTTCGACCTCTTTTAGAGGTTGCTAAAGACGAATTGGTTGCCTATCAGACGGAACATAAACTTCCAGTGATCGAAGATCTATCTAATCAGGATGAAATCTATTTTCGCAATAGGATTCGTCATACTTTGGTCCCGCAGCTTGAGAAACTCACCCCTGGATTCCATCAACGACTCCTTCAAACAGCTCAGATATTATCTGCTGAAGATCAAGCATTGGAGTATTTTTGCGATATTGCCTGGGAAACCTGCCGGCACAGCCAGGGGGCTAGTTATATTCAGCTTGTCCGGGAGGAACTGCTGGACTATCCAGTGGCCGTCCAGAGACGTTTGATCCGCAAAGCTTTAAAGAACCTTCGCCCGGATTACCTCGAATTAAGCTTCTTGCAAGTAGAAGCCGCCCTGGATTTTGTCCGGACGCCGACCCGGAAATCTACAAACTGGGTGGCCAAGGTCAATCTTTCTCAATCACCCAAAATGGTTGTGTTATCAACCTGGGAAACAGATGTGGTCAAAAATCAGTTTCCCCAACTCTTGGATCATAATCATATCCAGATTCCTGAACAAGGAGAGATCTCTCTGGGTAACGATTGGGTCTTGATCATATCTTCAGTTGAGTATTCGCCGGATCAATACGATCGAATTGAGATCCCGGGTGAGGATTTCTTGGTTTGGGTGGACAAATCTGCGATAACAGGGGATGCTGTACTTAGACCTCGCCAGGAAGGTGATATGATCAAGCCTCTTGGAATGAGGGGCAGCTCAATGAAAGTGTCGGATATGATGATTAATGAGAAAATCCCAGCTCCATATCGGGAAGACTGGCCTTTGATTAGTGGAAAAGATATGATTCTCTGGGTGCCAGGGGGAAGGTTAAGTCAAGAGGCGAGTATTACCAGGGAGAGTGAGTCTTTGGTGGAGCTGAAGTTCATCCGCCGAAAAAAATAGTGGGAATTATCTCAGGATATAGTTTCCTCGGGATCTTCTTCTGAGGATTCATCTTTGCTCAAGATCTGAAGCTTGCGGCTGATTTCGCGCCATTGCACTTCTGATATTCCTAATTTCTGCCTGATCTTATTTGGTTCCATTCCTGATCGCCAATCCTCAACTGCGCAGCTCCAGCGGCACATAGAGAATGAGACGCGTTTAGTAATACCTGCGTCCTTACCCAGATCTTCCAGGATATATTCCAGCATGCGGGCAGACCAGGGGAAAAGGCGATCGTCTAAATTGTGGTGGAGGCGATATTCCTGATAAGCTGTAATCCAATCTTGGCTGAGTTTTATTTTTCTTTCTTTATATCGGTTGTCGGGGCTGGCGTAGCGGATAAAAACCAGTGGGTCATCTGGAGCATCAAGCTGGATGTGATTAGGGCTTAATGAAAGGCATTCTCCCTTCTTAATCCCGGTTTCTAGAATGAGTGTAAATAACAAATAGGAGCGTAGATCCGGATCAGGCTTTTGGCGGTAAGCCAGGGCAGTATCCAGGATGTTTTCGATCTCTTCCGGGGATAGAATTTCGGGAAGGGGACTCCGGACAGATTTTTGAACAACTTGTTCTGCCGGGTTAGCGGGAATCACTCCACCTTCATGCAGCCAGCGGAAGAAAGATTTCAGTGAAGTAATTCTTCGAGCAAGTGTTTTTGGACTGCAGGGTACATCACGTTCGTGTTCCATCCAGCGTAAAAAGTTGTTCAGATCTGCCAGGCTGATCTCACCGACCTGGCGATCAGGGGGCAAAAAGGAGGCAAAGAGCCGTAAATCACCGAGGAAAGCAGTGATAGTATGGGGTGAACTTCCCTGATCATTCAGATAGATCTCCCAGGCCTGGAGGGCGGGAGCGAGAGTGATCCTGGGATTGATTTGGAAGGCGCCTTCGTTGATCATCTCTGAAATCCTTTCGTATAGCCAATACCCTAAGTTTACACGAGGGCCTGCACCCTGTCAATAGAGAGGGTTTCTTCAATCCATGCCAGAATTATTCCTGGTGTTTACGGATTTTGCAGGGTGACAGTACCGGCTTTTGTTTCAACGGTAAAGTTCAGCCGCGGACCCTGGCCTTCAAGGTAGTATTCATTCCCTTCTTGCTGCCAATCTCCTGACATGATCACTTTGGAAAAGGGACCTTCAAAGTTCAATCTGGCGGGCACTCCATCCGGAACGCTGATGACCAACCGGCTGAGCCCGGTTTCAATGAATATTGATGTGTCTCGCTGCAGCAAACCAGAAAAGTCCAGGTTGTAATTCCCTGCGCCGCTTTGAAAGATCATGGTTTGGAAATTTGCATTAGCCAATTTATCCATGGTGATATTGGAGGCTCCTGTTTCATATCGGAACGCATTCATGGGGATGGTATTGGGGGTAGAAAATTTTAGTTTTACATTGGCTGCCCCATCTGCAATATGCAAATCGGTAATAGCCAAACCGCCGAATTCAAAATCACCACTGTATCCCCCAGCTTTGATACTTAATTCAATTGGGTGGTTCTTAATGGCGATACTCCAATCGTTTTTAATGGTCTCATTAATTGTGGGTATGGCATTCAATTTCAGGTTGCCCTGTTTTAGCGTGACACCATTTTCATCGACCGTCACTTCGGGTTTAAAATCAGACACATTATAGGTAGCTGTACCAGAAAGCAGATCTTCTCCTGGGTTGGGAAGCAAGGTCATTTTTCCAGCGCCAAATGATAAATTGACATCCAGTGGAGTAGGGGCATCTGGAATTGGCACCTGGATGAAATCGGTCACCGAAGGCCCGGTTTTTTGCTCTGTGTTAAAGGGAAGCTCAATGTTGATCCCGCATCCGGAGAGGGGGATTGCGACTAAAATGAGCACCAAAATACTACGTATAGACACTTTCATAACTAAACTCCTCAGCTTTTCGCTGATATCGGGTTTTATATCAGATTTAACAGTGCAGGATTCATTCCAAAGAGAAGATAGGTTCCTTATCGCCTAAAACAGGTTCAGGTTTTGTGATATGGACCTGGAAAAAAGCCATCATACAGGCGGGGATCTCGCGGATATTCCAATATCCTTCTGCTCGGTAAGTCCGTAGATCTGCAGAGACTCCTACAGATTTCAATCCTAATGCTTTGCAGGTGTATAAAGCCCTGGATAAATGGAAATTCTGAGTAACCAGAATGACATTATCCAGTTGGAAGATATCCCTGGCCCGATAGCAGGTATCATAGGTTCTGCGGCCGGCATAATCCAGCACAATATCTTCTTCAGGCATACCAAGTTCTAGGGCATAGGCTTTCATTGCACCTGGTTCGTTATAGTTGATAAAGCGGTTATCTCCACTCATCAGGACTTTTTCAACCTTTCCGGATTGGTAAAGGAGAACTGCGGTTTCCACCCGGTCCTTCAATACAGTCGTAGGGCTGCCAGAAGAGGTTAAACCTGCGCCAAATACAATGGCTACCGGGTCTGGGGAAACATCTTCTACTGAATGGATCTGTTTACCTGCCTGCTGAACCATAATAACGCGCGGTGCGCCAACCAGGATGATAATTATCAGCAGCAATAGGTATAGAATCATTTTTCTTCTTTTCTTAACACGTGCGAATTGTACCATGAGAGGATATTTCCACAGGAAATCTAACCAAATCTTAATATGGAGGGAAAGTGGGTTATTTTTTAGAGCGGCTAGCATTCTTTTGAAAAAAATGGTCAGTTATTCTGTTCGTAATAGGCTTTGACCGCTTCCTGGTAGACCTGCTGGATGGGGATATCATTCTCCCGGGCTAATTTTTGACAGTCTTCATATTCGGGAGATGCTTTTTGAAATTTGGTTCCTTCCCCTGCAACCTTAATTCTGACTATTCCAAAGCTGGTTGATACTTCCTGAATATTTCTGGGGAGCGAAAATCTGTCAACCTGCGTTTGCCTGATACCCAATGTACTGGTTTCCCGGAAAAGGATATCCCTCATATCTTCTGCTTTTTGGACCTCAACCAGGACCTGTATCTGCGTACCTGGCCGGTTCTTTTTCATTTGAACTGGAACAAGGCAGACATCCAGCGCTCCTGCATTAAATAATGATTCCATCACGTAAGGATAGATTTCCGGATTCAGGTCATCCAGATTGCTTTCTAAAAGGATCAATTGTTCTCTGCTCTGATTTCCGGTTTCTGCTGTTTCACCAATCATCACTCGCAGCAGGTTTGGTATAGGCAGATCACGGGTTCCGGCCCCATATCCAACCGCTTCGATCTTCATTTCTGGGGGAGGGGAAAAATCTTCCACAAGATCAGCCAACAAGGCAGCGCCAGTAGGTGTGATCAGTTCGGCTTTGATTTCGGTCTTCCTTACAGGCAAACCTTTTAACAAGCCCAAGGTAGCTGGGGCTGGTAAGGGGATCTGGCCGTGAGCGCCTTTAATAAATCCGCTGCCAAGAGGAATCGGGGAGGCATAGATGTGAGACACTCCTAAGAAGTCGAGGGCCAGTAGTGCTCCGGTGACATCAACTATAGTGTCTGTACCGCCCAGTTCATGGAGGTGAATATGATCTACTGGTTTGTTATGGATACCGGCTTCCACAGAAGCAATTTTCTGAAAGATCCGGATCGCCCGATTCTGGATCGATATTGGAAGTGAACTATTTCGGATCACCTCAAGGATCTCTTTCAAATGTCTTTCAGGTGGTTGTTCACCTACCTGTATATCTACCTTGGTAGCTTGAAAACCATTTTTTTCTATTGGGGTTACATTCAGTTCAAATTCATCTAATTTCAAACCAGCCAGCATCTCAGATAATTTTTCGGCTGGCACACCAGCATCAATTAATGCACCCAGGATCATATCGCCGCTTGCGCCGCCGATTAGATCAAAGTAAAGTACTTTCATTTGCCAATTCTCCTCAGAATTGAATGAGCATATACCGCAGCACCAAATCCATTATCGATATTCACCACAGCGATCCCCGGGGCGCAGGCATTTAACATGGCCAGTAGAGCAGAGACACCCTGAAAATTGGCGCCATAACCAACTGAAGTCGGCACGCCAACAACCGGACAGGAGACCAGGCCACCAACAACGCTAGTGAGCGCTCCTTCCATTCCAGCAACACTGATGATCACATCTGCTTCGGTCAGCAACGCATGCTGGTCAAATAGGCGATGAACTCCTGAAACGCCGATATCGTAAGAACGGATCACTCGGCTGCCCAGGAATTCCAGGGTTACTGCAGCTTCTTCAGCGACTGGTTGATCAGAAGTGCCTCCTGAGACTACCATTCCATATGGAGCATCCTCGTCCGGCTGGGGCAATGCTCCCCGGGAAAGTTGCAGCAGTTTGGACATTGGGTCATATTTGGCTTCGGGAAGTCCCTTTAGAATGATTTCAGCAGCATCAGGGGAAAGCCTGGTTCCCAGGACATGGTCATGGTGTTCCCAGAGTTTCTTCATGATGGTTATGATCTGTTCCGGTGTTTTGTTCTGGCAGAAGACCACCTCAGGAAGGCCCTGCCGCAGATCGCGGTGAAGATCCAGCCGAGCGAATCCAAGGTCCTCAAATGGTAATGATTCAAGGCGTTTTAACGCATCTTCAACAGATACTTCGCCTTCTTTGACAGAGGAAAGTAATTCTTCCAGTTTAATTTGATCCATTTTTCTTTAATCCTTCATTTAAGCTGCCAGACCTGAATCCACGAATATCGAGAGTAATATAAGAATACCCTATCTCTATCAGTTTCTGATTGATCTGTTCCCTGTCATTTAGTAATTTATTAAAATCCTCCGGGGGAACTTCTATTCGCGCTATATCCCCGTGGTGGCGGACTCGCAGCTGGCGAAAGCCAAGTTGATATAGGTATTCCTCGGCTTTGCCAATTTTGGTTAATTGATCCAAAGTGATTTTTACTCCATAGGGAATCCTGGATGCGAGACAGGCGGAAGAAGGTTTATCCCAATTGGGTAAATCCATTTCTTTAGCCAATTTTCGGATCTCGGCCTTCGAAAAACCGGCTTCCTGAAGAAGGCTGCGAACCCCTTGTTCTTTTACAGCTCTGTGTCCGGGTCGATAGTCACTGAGATCGTCTGCATTGCTGCCATCCAGGATAGTTTGAAAATCATTCTTGGCAGCATATTTCCGCAGCATCCGGTAACGGTGATCCTTGCACACATAACAGCGTTGATCAGAATTGACGTAATACTCTGGAAGATCGATCTCATCACTCGACATTTCAAGTAATTCTATTCCAATCAAAGCAGCAATCTCCCGAGCTTCCTGGAGTTCACGATCTGGCAAAGTAGGCGAGGTAACGATGACTGCTGTAGCTTTCTTTCCCAGTATATCCAGGGCAAGTTTGGCTAGAAGGGTACTATCCACACCGCCTGAGAAAGCCACCAGGGTATTGGTTATTTTTGAAAGTTCATTTTGCAGAGTTTCAAGCTTCTTTTTCATGTCACCTAGTCTACCATTAAGTAAACATCCCGGAGCTTTCAAAGCTCCGGGATGAGTTGTTCAATAGCATGGAGGGATACTGTGATCTTAGACCATGCGTTCCCTGAACGACGGAGCTGACATAATCCATTGTGGCAACTACAACAGCGATTGCCACCATCTGGACACTGGCTGCCCGATAATCCAGCAGGTTGATATTCTGCTGAAGCAGGAAGCCGATACCGCCGCCGCCCACAAAACCGATGATGGTGGACATGCGCACATTGATATCCCAGCGGTACATGGTAAAGGATATGTAAGGGGAAACGATCTGGGGAACAACCGCATAGACAATTGTTTGCAGGCGATTTGCTCCTGTGGCCTGAACAGCTTCAAGTGGACCAGGCATGATGCTTTCCACCTGTTCCGAGTAAAGTTTTGCCAGGGCTGCCAGGGTGTGCAGCGCCAGAGCCAGAGAACCGGCAAAAGGACCGATTCCCACCCAGATCACGAAGACAATGGCCATAACCAGGGATTCTACTGATCGTGGTGCCGTTGAGGATCGTTCGGGTGATGAAGTAGATGACCAGTCCGGTGGGCAGGGCTTGTTTGGGTTTGACTATCAACGCCAAGACAAGGCCAATTACAGCGCCTATGCCTGCAGGCCAGTAAAGCGTCTTCGAAAGATTATCGATTTGATAGAGCCAGTTGATACCAGCGCCAATCAATGGCAAATAAATGCACCAGCAATCGTGGTTCCAACGATATTGACGATTTTAACCACGGCGGCAGGAGATTTATCACTGATGTTTTGACCGATCTTGCCCAGAGTACCACCAACAACTGCTCCTAAACCGAGTGCCACAAAAGCAGGGATGATCAAGGTAGCGGCTTCTCCCATTTGATAGAGGAAGTTGCCCATAAATCCAAACGGACCCAGTGGTTCAACCAGCGCAAGGCCGATCGATCTGGATAGAGTCTCAACGAATAACATCACAGCTATTCCAGCAAGTCCAGCCGCAACATAAGCCAGTATCTTGATGATATTCATCACATCGAATCCTGGCTTTTTATCTTCAGCTTTTAGAACCCACTGAAGGATAACTACGACCAAAACGATGCCAATCACCAGCCCTATAGCAGCTATAGCTGGACTTTCCAGGTAAGGAGTGAGAAGTTGCCGGGCCAATCCTGCGGTTTTTAATCCCAGGTAGATACCAAGAGGCCAACCTATGATCGAAAAGGCAATGCTGGTTAACGGGCTTTTATTCTCTGCCATCAAGTTGCGGGCAGCTATAAAGCTGACAGGAATTGCCAAGGCAGTACCGATAGCCGTAGCGAGCAAAGCCATGAAGACAGTCTCAATGATCTTGTCCCAGGTGACTTTGGCAGTTTCAGTAAACATTGGGCTGCCCACATTAATTCGAATAGTGGCAATAATTTGCTGGGCTTCAGCGAGGGGCTGCCTGGTTGGAAGCTCGACATCCAGCTGGAATTCCCCATTCGAATCTGAATTGAAATTCCCCAGGGTCTTTTTTACACCACTGGTAGTATAAAAATCCACCGGGCCTTTAGTATCGGGAGGGAAGTTTTTCCCTGTGATCTGAACGATCTCCTGTGGGGAAGCGCAGTAGGCGCTGGCCAGCATATAGGGCTGGCTTTGATCAAGATCAGGTGCAGAAATTTCCTCCCCTTCAGGGCAGGGTAGATAAAATGGGATTTCTACAACAGTTATCATCATAATCATATTCAATAATATCTGGTTTAACGAGAGCTCGAATAACCCTTTTCAATGAGGTCAGGCGGTCTACAGAACGGGTAGTTTCAAAGTTAACATCGGTAACCTTTACGCCATAGGCGAATACTACAATCACCAGGACTACTCCTAGAGCGATGCCAAGTGACCGTAAAAGAGATGGTTTTTTATTATCCATAGTTGTTAACCTACCCGCTCAGCTTCTTTGCCGTAGATTTCTTTAAATTTTGCGTCATCAATTTCTTCCGGAGGTCCATCAAACATCAATTTGCCGCCGTTGAGGGCAATTGCCCGATCTGCGTAACGATGTACCAGGTCCAGGAAGTGCAGGCTGCATAAAACCATCACACCGTCTTCCTGGTTGATGGTTTCCAGATACTGCATGATGCTGTGGGCCAATACTGGATCAAGGCTGGCAACAGGTTCGTCTGCCAGGATGATGTCTGGTTCCTGCACCATCGCTCTGGCTATGCCAACGCGCTGCTGCTGCCCGCCACTGAGTTCATCTGCCCGTTTATAGGCCTGGTCAGCGATGCTGACCCGGTCCAATTGTTTTATCGCCATATCACGATCACTTTTTGGAAAGCGATTCAGCAAACTCATGGCAGGGTTAACATATCCCAATCTCCCTGCCAATACGTTGGTGATCACCTTGGATCTGGAGACAAGATTAAAGTGCTGGAAGATCATGCCGATCTTGCGGCGGATGCGCAGCATTTCATCCTGGCTGGCCGCAGTGATATCCTCTCCATTCCAGATGACTTGCCCTTCGGTGGGTTCGATCAGTCGGTTGATGCAGCGCAGCAGGGTTGATTTGCCAGATCCACTCAGGCCGATCACGGCCAGGAATTCTCCCGGTTTGACAGAAAAACTTACATCAGTCAAAGCCTGGGTACCCCCTTCATATACTTTCGTTAGGTTTTTTATTTCTAGCATAGTTTTCCATATAAGTTAGCCCCGGATATTTTATCCGGGGCTAATTTCAATCTGAGGCGTAAAGATTACTCGCCGATGTTCTCGAGGGAGATTCCCTGAGCTTCCATCATGATGCGGATGCCGTCGAAGTTCTCATCAAAGATGGGGCCAACGCCGGTCCAATCATAGAATTTCTCATTGCAGAGGGTCTCAGCACAGGCATCTGTGCC
Organism: uncultured Chloroflexia bacterium; assembly: GCA_963824175.1. Classification (GTDB taxonomy): domain Bacteria; phylum Chloroflexota; class Anaerolineae; order Anaerolineales; family UBA11858; genus B10-G9. The sequence goes on from CAWGOD010000001.1 coordinate 134,940, forward strand.
AACATAAGCGGTAACAGCCTCGATGATCATCTGCTTCATGTCATCGGGGAAGTCCGGTGAGAATGACATGGTGTCATTGGGGATCTCGGGGGAGAGAGCCCAGGATGCGGACCTTCTGGACCACATCCGGTGCTTCCTCAGAGATGGCGGCGCGGGCATCGAGTACGCGGTATTCACCGCAGTACAGTTTGCCTTCATCATTCAAACCGCAGTCAGGAATCAACTCATCGGGGATGTCGGGGGCCATATCAACGGTCCAGGAGCCTTCCGGCAGCAAGGGGGCGCTGAAGTAGGCGGTGCCGAAGTCAGCTTCGCCGTTATAAACGGCTCTGACTGCCTGCGGGTGTCCACCGGCTTCGATGGTCTCGCCAACGGTGATACCCATATCAGCATAGAGAGCCTGCGGATAGAGGTAGCCGGAGGTGGAGGCGCCATCGGGGTAAGCCCAGGAAGCGCCTTCCAGATCCTCAAGGGTCTGGAAATCACTGTCGCGGGCGACGACGAACATGGTCCAGTAGACATTCCAGCCGTAGCGCTCGGAAGCCAGTCCGGGTGTAACGCCGCAGAGCTGGTTGGCCAGGGCATAACCCATGGCAGGGATGAAGGCAACGGTGTCATCCGGGGAAGCGCACATCTCTTCGATGGTGGCTGCGTAGGAAGTTGGAACACTTGACCTCGAAGTATAGACCCGTTGCTTCATGCAGAGCCTGCTCAATCAAATCGCCGCCTGCGATCATGAAGTCAACATCAACGGATGGGACAAAAAGAACCTTGATGGGTTTATTCTCACTCTCTCCAGCAGGGCCGCCGCAAGCGCTAATCAAGAGAGAACCTACGATCAAGAGGGCTAATAGCACCCAATAAAACCGTTTATTTTTCATTCTTCTAACTCCTTAAATATCTGGGTGGATAAAACTGTCTGGCCAAAAGGGGTTAAATCAATATTTTGAGGTAACACCTCCTTTGAAATTCCTTTGTTTTTTGTATTTTGGGATTTGACTGAAAAAGTTCATAACAAAGGTTTATTTCCAATCATTGATAATCATGAACAATCTATTGAGTTGGATCGATGAAATTTGGTTGAATAATGATCTTATCAGCTATATTGAAACGCTACTTTTTATATCATAATCTTATATTTTGATTCTAACAAGGATGATTTCCGTCATATCACCTTAATCATTTCGGATAGCCAATTCTCAAAGAATTTATTTCAAGCCTTGTCTGGAGGATTTCTAAAGGATAAAATCCTTCCTATGAACATGTCTTCTGATTATCAACAGGCGCTCGATTATATCTATAGTTTTGTGGATTTCAGCCGGACCCATCAGGATAATCTCAAACCTGAAAATTTCGATCTAACCCGGATGGTCCGATTCATGGAGATTTTAGGATCTCCCCAGTCCGATTTTCCTTCCATTCACATCGCCGGCAGTAAGGGTAAAGGTTCTGTCAGTGCGTTTTGCTCCTCTGTTCTGCAGACAGCCGGGTACAAGGTTGGTCTGTATACTTCCCCCCACCTGAAGGATTTTGAGGAGAGAATGCAGGTGGATCAAATTCCAATACCAAGGGATATCCTGGTCGAATATGTTGAAGAGATCAAGCCTGCCGTAGCATCCGTTCCTGAGTTGACTACATTTGAAATTATGACCGGATTGGCTTTTCTTTATTTCTCTCGGGAGAAAGTCGATCTAGCGGTAATTGAAGTAGGCCTGGGTGGCAGATTGGATGCGACCAACATCATCATGCCAGAAGTATCGGTTATCACTTCGCTTTACCTGGATCATGTATCGATCCTGGGTGATACACTGGAACAAATTGCGGCAGAAAAAGGGGGCATCATTAAACCAGGGGTTCCTGTAATCTGCGCTCCCCAGGAAGAGATCAGCCCTTTCTGTGCTTAAGGACATTGCAGTTAGAAACGAAGCTGACCTGATCCAGGCTGAACTTAGATATCCATTTGAGATCCTTTCTAAAACGCTGGATGGTCAAGTTTTTAGCCTGAAAGAACCCGGACAATACTGAAGAAAAATTCCAGATCCCTCTCCTGGGTGATTTCCAGGTGATCAATGCAGTAACAGCTTACGCAGCCTTGGATGCTCTGCGGTCCAAAGGGTTTCCGATAGAAAATTCTGCTATGTTTACAGGGTTTCGAAGAAGTGAACTGGCCGGCAAGATTCGAGATCCTACGTCGTCAGCCCCCGCTAATTGTTGACTCAGCCCACAATCCAGCCTCGATGGGAAAACTCAGAGAAACACTCGATGAGTATTTTCCAGATCTACCCCTCATCCTCGTTTTTGGAATATCGGAAGATAAACAGCTGGATGGAATGTATCAAGAGATCCTTCCCAGGACTTCCCATTTAATCTGTACCAGGGCTGATCATCCCCGTGCGATGGATCCAGGGGACTTAAGCAAGAGAGCTGAAGATTATAATTGTTCCAGGGAGACAGTCTCAAACGTAGGGGAGGCATTGAACAAAAGCACTCGAATTAGCAGGAAGCAAAAAACTTGTCGTTGTGACAGGTAGCATTTTTGTAGCTGCCAGCGCTCGTATCGCCTGGTTTGAGAATTAGATTATTGATCATAACAAAGATTATCCAATTTCGATGTCTGCCTGTCCGGGCGCAATGGATTTAAAACGAACTACCCTCTAACTTAATATCGGACCCGGGAACGGGTTCGTTGAGCAGCATAACTAATAAAAGGATCCGGTTTCCTTTGAAGGAAACCGTATCCTCAAATATCCTACGACACAATTAATAACATTACTTCCTAATCACTCACAAGCATTTCCCAGATGTTCCTCGAAAGTCTCTGCGAAGATATGGAGACCTGAACCATCACATGCTGCCCGGAAATATAAGTATGTTGTTTGGGCTGGATTGGCAACTGCACCCAGCGCAGTTGTACTTGGATTGCAGATTGGCCCAGGGGGCAATCCTGGATTTTCATAAGTATTATAGGAAGATGGAAGTTTCAGATCATCTAGCGAGAGTGGATTAGTCCACCAAACTCCCTGTGTTCCGTTATACCCCAAAGCGTACTGTACAGTTGGATCTGCACCCAGATTTAGACCTTCGCGCAAGTCGGTTAATGAATACTGATGCTATCAGGGGCATTTCTTCCTCAACAATTGCTTCACGTTCGACAATGGATGCCAGGATGACTGTCTCATCGAGAGATAATCCCTGCTCGCTGATCTTGGTTTCCATTTCCGGGGTGATTTGGGCGATAAAATGCTCATAGAAAAGATCTACGAGTGAATTTGCGCTGATATCTCTGGATACCTGGTAATTTCCGGGTGAAAGATATCCTTCCTTATTTTCTTCCCGTACGATTTGCAGGAAATTGATCTGGATTTAGATCCAGGCCAAGGTCGGGCAAAGGTTTCTGCGATCTCTTCTGCCCGCCAACCTGCCAGGATTGAAACGGTGGTCAGGGGAGTGGTTGGATTGCTGATTATTTCGGCCACTTCCAGTTCAGACAACCCAGGGCTGAAAAGGTATTCTCCAGGCTGGATTCGAGTATCAATGCCTGAATATATTAAGTAAGCTCTGAATTCACTGGTGTGGCGGATCAAACCCAGGTGAGTTAATCCTGTGAGAATCTGGTCCAGGGAATCACCCTGTTCTATAGGAAAAAGGAATTCGGTATTTTCTTCAATGCCGCTTTCAAATAGATCGTTTTTTGAGAGCAGTAGCACAATAGATTGTTGATAGAGTTTTACTGTTGAAAGACCCGCGGACGGTGGACCAAATAACTCTGCGGTCCGGGCTGGTATTGTGGCAGCAATTCCGGCCAATAAGCAAAGGGCGACCAATAACAACAGCATGATGAATAGAACCAAAAAACCTTTTCCTCGGGATTCACTTTTCGGCATTAATCAGCCTCCTGGTCGATCTGGTGGTCAAGGAAGGTTTGTAATATTACAGCAGCAGCAACTTGATCTAGATGGCCTGATCTCTTCTTGCGGGATACATTCATTTGCCGTCTTGAGTCCTGGGCTTTCTGTGTGCTGCCAAATTCATCCCAGAGTTTAACTGGAATATCTCCCAGGGTCTGGATCTCTTCTGCCAGGCGAATAGATTTGCTGGATTGAGGATTGAGGGAACCATCCCAATCCAGTGGTTGACCGATCAAGATCAATACAGCGGAATGTTCTTGTGCCAGAGCGAAAATTGCCAGGGCATCTTTATTTCTATTTTCGTGCTCGATAACACATAATGAAGAAGCAATTGTCTGGGTTGGATCACTGATGGCGATCCCCAGTCTTTTTTCTCCGGGATCTACCGCCAGTACTCTACCGGGATCTTTATCCATGGATTAACTTTCTCCCTCACTGATACTGATGCGGAACGGCAGGGCTGGGATCCTCAACCACCAGCTGGGTGATAATTTGATCTGGGGTGGAACCTCGAGATCTAAACTCTCCTGGAGAAGATTCATCGCATCGATTGGTTTTTTGCCCAATACTATTTGCAAAATCTCGTTTTGATCCATGATTTTCCGTTCATTCCAGGATACTTCCATCCTCCAGGTATAGGATTGGGTGACTCCTGGAACCGGGGAAGAGAGTTGCGATATAGTGATACTCTCTAATAATGGTTCGTAATTTTCCTCTTGATATTGGGCTTTCACAAGATCGGTTGCCAGGGAGAGCAAATCATCTCCAGATGTGTAAAGAACTAAAAACTGGCCTTTCTTCTCCAAATGCAATACATCTCCAGGTGAGCCTTCTTCAGGAGTAAATATTTCTTCAATGGTTTCAAAATTCTCCAAGTCAGGAGTGAGCAATATATCTTCCTGGTGTCAGGAGTTCACTGATTTCTTGAGCAGCTAATTCTTTCAATCTGAAAGATAAATTCCGACTTAGACGCCGCTGATCTGAACTGTTTGGAGCCGAAATAAATATATCTGTTCCACCACTAGTGGGTATAGGATTGTTGACAGCAACTTCGGCTTCTAAGGAGGTGCTGATTGTAGTGATCTGATCTGCTAAAACATTCCCTGATATACCGGGATTATTGGCTGTAATCTGGATAGTGATCGACTCACCTCCACCCGCAGGCACTATTCCTGGTTCTGCGGTTAGGAAATGAACAGGGTTTCCTGAATCTGTGCTTAGAATAGTATTCACAGGAATGGTGATGGCTTCTTCTCCAAGATTTGTAAAAACTACTTCTCCCTGGGCATACTCGGACGGGATGGCTGTAGTCCCGCTGGTAGGAATGGATTGCTGATCTTCTACTACGATTGCTAGTTCCTGGACTGGAACCTGTCCTGAGATTTGGACTTGATCCTCACCAATGATCGCCCGGATTGGTACGATCAGACTTTGTTGGTTGATCTCCTTTTCGATTGTTATCGTTGCACTGGGATATAGCATCCCTGCAATGGCCAAGACAGCTAAAACTCCTCCGATGAAAATCGAGATCCTGGTCCAGGGTTGGAACTCTTTATGAACAGGTTTGTCATCCCTCAGAAAAAGATCCCTATCCCGGACCTCCACTACCTTATCCTCTAATTCTCGGCGTTTGAACTCACGGAAGGATTTTCGCCAGGGTTGCAGCTGGGCGGTTTTTCGGGATTGGAAAACTGGAATCCCCGCTTCGCCAGCTTGAAATATCACTTCAGCATCCTGGGTCAACAAAGCGAGTTGGCTTCCATGGGAAGAGCAATACCGTTCCAGCAAGATCAAATCAAGCCGATTGCGAAGAACTTTCCCCCGTTCTGGCCAGACAAGAAGGACTCGCGGCGTCTGAGACCAGTCCATTTTATCTCTCACGGAGATAGTATCGTCATGAGCCTCAAGCTGAATAATTTGGGTTTTCACGGAAGTTATTGTACCAAAAACAAATAAAGGATACGGTTTCCTCTGAGAAAATCGTATCCTTCTAAAATTGGGCAGGGATTGAGTCCCTTCATGGGACTCAATCCCAAATATATCAACTATTTTTTCTTTTCCTTGATCCAACCAGCAACACTATCCAGGGCCTCGGGCAATTTTTCCGGGTCCTTCCCGCCGGCTTCTGCGAGATTGGGGCGGCCTCCACCGCCTCCTCCAACTTGCTGGGCGACGTGTTTGATCAGGTCTCCAGCTTTGATCCCTTCTTTGATCAGATCCTCTGTCACAGCTGCGATAAGTCTTGGTGATCCATCGATCACAGTACCCAGAACAACTATTCCCCGTTCTGGTACATCTTGGCGAAAACGATCCGCTACCATGCGCATTGTATCCAGGTCAGATTCGTCCAGGATCTTTGTGAGCAAATTGATCCCATCTACCTGCTCTAGATTTTCCAGGGCAGTTTTCAACTCAATTACCGCTAGTTTTCGCAATAGTTTATCCCTGGATTTCTCTGCTTTTTTCTGCAGATCAAGCAGCGCACTCACCTGGGATGCAAGCTGATCCGGTCCTGTGGAAAGTGATTTTGGCAGCCGTTTTCAATTCCTGGAAGCGAGATTGAACCAGTTTATATGCTTCAGAACCGGTCACTGCTTCGATCCTGCGGATTCCGGCTGCTGTGCTTCCCTCACTTGTGATCAAGAATAAACCCACTTCACTGCTGCGGCTGCAGTGGGTACCACCACAAAGCTCGTAGGAAAAATCTCCCATCTTGATGGTGCGAACAACATCGCCATATTTTTCACCGAATAATGCCCGGGCGCCTTCATCAATGGCTTCCTGAAGAGGCTTAAGTTTAATGTTGAGGAGGTGGTCTTCTAAAATGCGGCGGTTGACCTCTTCCTCAACGGCCAATATCTGCTCATCGGTCAATCCCTGATTATGTGTGAAATCAAATCGCAAGTGATCAGGTGCTACTAGGGAACCTGCCTGGCGGGCATGTTCGCCGACGATTTTATCCAGAGCAGCGTGAAGCAAATGGGTTGCAGTATGATTCCGAATGATATTCTGGCGACGTTTCTGATCCACTTTGGCTGTTGCTTGATCGCCTGTTTTTGGTGTCCCTTTCACTACAACACCTCTATGGACGATCATTCCGGCTGCTGGTTGATAAATTTCCTGAACAGCAATTGACCAACCATCTCCATCAATAGTCCCGGTATCGGATACTTGGCCACCAGATTCCATATAAAAAGATGTGTTTGGAAGGATGACCTGAACTTGATCTTTTTCTTTGACTGATTTAACTATTTCATCATCCTTGATCAAGGCCAGGATCGAGCCCTGGACAGTTAGTTCATCGTAGGGATTGTATCCAACACCGCCAGAATCCAATTTATTATCTTTTTGCAGGTCGCTTAGCAGCTCTCCGGTAAAGTTCTACTTCCTCTCCGCCAAGGTCACCCATGGCGTGGCCCGCGCCGGAGTTTAATCGATGCAGTTCCATGGCCGCTTGGAAGCCTTCTTCATCAACACCTATACCGCGTTCCTTGACAATATCCCGTGTTATTTCAAGGGGCAAACCAAATGTAGTATATAGATCACTGCTGCTACTTCCTGAGAGAATATCACCAGGTTCAAGATCTGCTATCATGTCTTCCAAGTGGAGGGTCGCGTTTTCAAGTGTTTGCTGGAACTGTTCTTCTTCCCTGGCGATCGTATTAAGGATGATCTTCCGGTTTTGTTTGAGTTCTGGATAGGCCTCCTGGTAGAGATCGACTGCTAGTTCAGCAATATGTCCCAGGAAGGGGGAATGTAAACCTAAATGCCCGCCAAAACGGTATCCTCGTCGGATGATCATCCGGCAGATGTAATTTCTCCCCATATTTCCTGGGTACGACACCATCTGCAATCAGGAAGGCGGCAGCCCGGGCATGGTCCGCGATTACTCTGTAGGGAGTGAAGTTCTGATCTCTTTCTTGATCCGAATCACCGGTCAATTCCTGAACTGCTTCAACGAGGGGTAATAGCAGATCTGTCCGATAATTGGAATTGACATTCTGCAGGATTGCCACTACTCGATCGAGGCCCAATCCAGTGTCTACGTGTTTATTGGGGAGGGGATCCAGTACTTCTGGTCCCTTACGGTTGTATTGGATGAAGACAAGGTTCCAAATTTCAGTAAATCGGTCTGTATCCAATACGTCTTTATCGGTGACTGGACCCTCTTCAGGCCGGAGATCGTAGTGGATCTCGGAACAGGGGCCACAGGGACCCGTATCGCCCATTTCCCAGAAATTTTCCTTTCTTCCAAGGTAAAAGAGCCGGTCCATTGAAAACCCTGGTTGTTCCTCCCAGTATTTGACCGCTTCATCATCGGTTGGGATCTGGCCTAATTCATCTTTGAAAACTGTTGCATAGAGGCGATCTTTTGGAAGCTCCCAAATCTCGGTCAATAGTTCCCAGGCATAAGAGATCGCTTCCTTTTTGTAATAATCACCAAAGGACCAATTGCCCATCATCTCAAAAAAGGTATGGTGGGTGTCATCCTGCCCGACATCTTCCAGGTCGTTATGTTTGCCGGCCACGCGCATGCATTTTTGGGAGTTGGTTGCTCGTTGATAATCCCGTTGATCCGTTCCCAGGAAGACATCCTTGAACTGAACCATTCCTGCATTTGTAAATAATAAGGTGGCATCTCCTCCTGGAACTAGCGAGGATGAGCGCACAAAATTATGTTTTTTGCCAATAAAGAAATCAATATATGACTGTCTGATTTCATTCCCGGTTTTCGGTTTTTTACCCATATTTATCCCTTCATACACTTTTTATAAAACCAAAACCCGGACAATGCTGCTGTCCGGGCAAGATCTTAAATCGTTCTATCACAAGCTAATCAATCCAGCGTTGTGCTGCCCGGCTCTGATGATGTATCTGAGGCGGCTGCGCAGCCGATTATGGCAGCCGCCTGGATAGCAGCGGCCGGTGCTGAAAATTTTTGAGAATAGAATCGGTGATCTGATCTTGTTCATCTCAAATATTATACAGGATTGTTGGTAGCAGGGGCTAGTACCAAGAATTCAGTCAGGCAATTATTGTCTGTTGGATTTTGAATGATTTTATTTAGCATGAGAAAACGATTTATTTTCCATGGATATGGTAGAATTTGTACGGTTTATTCATCCGGAGACTACTATTTGGAACCTTTCCGGTGACTAGAAATAAACCACTACCGTGGAGGATAGAGAAAGAAATGGGCAACTTAAGGCGAATGGTACTGGATGTATTAAAACCCTTGGAACCCAATATTGTTGACCTGGTGCGGAAGATTTCCACCCTTGAGAGGTGTGGAAGGTGTCAACATCACGATTTACGAAATTGATCACCATGTGGAGAATGCAAAAATCACTGTCGAGGGAGAACAGTTATCCTACCAGGAACTGCATGACTTGATCGTTGAGAATGGGGGAGCTGTTCATTCGATTGATGAGGTAGCTGCTGGAAAGAGAACTGTTGAAGAAGTTGAAACCCATCAAGACCGTTAATGAATAACAACCGTTTACGCTGGACATCCATAGCTGAATTCCTGGAAGAAATTAAAAACTATAACCAGATCGCCGGTATTGCAGAAATTGCCAGGCGTTATTTTGCCATGAATGCCTTTGATGGTGTATTGACAACCATCGGCGTTCTGGCTGGCAATTACCTGGCCGGAGTCCGTGATCTTTCCATCCCCATCCGAACTAGGCATTGCCACATCTATTGCCATGGGGATCTCGGGTTTATGGGGCGCATACCTGACTGAAACTGCTGAACGGCAGCGGGAACTTGCGGATTTACAAAAAATCTCTTTGATCGACCAAAGTGAGACATCGATCGGAAGAGCATCCCGATTTGCTGCGATAGTTGTGTCTATTGTCGATGGAATCGCTCCAGCCCTGGCAGCGATGATCGTTCTGACCCCACTGTTTTTAGGATCATTTATCCAAAATCCAGTCCTGAGTTATGCCTTAGCTGGCGGATTAGCTCTATTATGCTTATTTGCCCTGGGTATGTTTCTGGGAAAAGTGTCTGAGAAAGGTTTGATCGGCTACGGGTTCAAGACCCTGCTGGCTGGATTGGCAGCTATTGCCATAAACTTCCTGCTTGGCGCTGAGTAAAACTCATCTGGTTTCAACTCATGAAACGTTTTTTATACCTGACAGTTTTTATATCCGGTATGACCACGCTGGGCATAGAATTCGCTGCCTCCCGCTTGCTGGGAAGTGTTTTTGGAACCAGCAACCTGGTCTGGGCAGCCATTATCGGTTTGATCCTTATTTACCTGACAATTGGTTACAGTCTGGGTGGAAGATGGGCTGATAAAAATCCCAATTACAAAACATTCTATACAATTCTGGTCTGGGGTGCGTTTAGTGCCGGGGATCATTCCCTTTATCGCCAGGCCTGTTTTATATGCAGCAGCAGATGCATTTGATCAACTCCAGGTCGGAGTACTGTTTGGTGCTTTTGGTGCTGTGCTAGTGTTGTTGGTAGTTCCTATTACTTTGCTAGGAACAGTTTCACCTTTTGCCATTCGATTGGTCCTGACTGATTCTAAGGACGCTGGCAAGACAGCTGGACGGATCTATGCAATTTCGACTTTGGGATCTTTTCTGGGAACATTCACTCCTGATTTGTTATTAATCCCATGGTTGGGTACCAGATTGACTTTTGTTGTTTTCTCATTGGTTCTTATACTTGTGGCTCTGATCGGATTATTCCTGTCTGAAGGGTGGAGAAGTATTCTGAAGTGGATCTGGATGCCAATTTTGATCATTGGTTTGGCTTTCATTGTGGGGAAGTGGCCCAGTCAAGACACACTCTGCCCAAATCTACGAAAAGGAATCCTCCTATAACTACATCCAGGTCTTGGAACAGGATGGTTACCGATATTTACGGTTAAACGAAGGTCAGGGTATCCATTCCATTTACCATCCTGATCAGTTAGCTTACTGGGGGACCTGGATGCAGGTCCTGCCGGCTCCTTTTTTCAACTCTCCATCTTTCACAACTGGAGATGTCAAGAATATGGCCATTATCGGTCTGGCAGCAGGAACTTCAGCCAAACAGGCTACAGCTGCATTTGGCGCTATTCCAATTGATGGTTATGAAATTGATCAGGAAATTCTTAATGTCGGACAGACATATTTTGCCCTGACGGATCCAAACCTGAATCCTATCGCACAGGATGGCCGCTGGGGTTTGGCCCATTCAGGGGAAAAATATACGCTTATCAGCATTGATGCATATCGGCCGCCATATATTCCCTGGCATTTGACAACAAAGGAATTTTTCGGAGAAATTTACAACCACCTGGATTCAAATGGAGCCCTTGTATTGAATGTCGGACGGGTTCCCGAGGACGATAAGCTGTTATCGGGTTTGGTTGCTACAATTCAGACGGTTTTTCCATCAGTACATGTGATGGATGTGCCGGGAACATATAATTCAATTATTTATGCTACAGTTCTACCTACCAGCTGGGAAAATCTGGAAGAGAATTACATCTCCTTATTGGCAGAAGGATGATACTCATCCGCTCCTGATCGAGTCTATTCGAATTGCCCTGGAAGGCAAACGCCCTTTACCTTCTGGCGGGATGGTCTTTACTGATGATAAAGCTCCAATTGAGAGGATCACCAACCAAATGGTGTTACGCAATATCTTTGCAGATCCGGCCTTGCTGGGAGAAGGCAACTAATGACAGTAATAAAAAAAGCTATTCAGTGCCCTTGTCACTCTTTCTATTCCGATAATTATCAGTGTTTTATCGATCTTGGTACTGCTCAGTCCGATATTCACAAACCTGGAATATCGCCGGCCTGGTTTTCCAGATGATAGTTACGGCTTTACTACAGCGGAGCGGTTGGATTTTGGCAATCAGACCCGGCGCTACTTGATCAGCAATAATACCCTTGAGGATCTTCAGCAATTGGTTTTTGAAAATGGAGATCCGATCTATATTGACCGAGAGTTATCCCATCTGGAAGATGTAAAGATCGTGCTTCAGGGAGTCCTCAAAGTATTTTATGGAGCAGCAGCTGTATATGTCCTTGGTGGTTTGATCGCCCGGTCGAGAGGTTGGCAGACAATTTATTTAAATGCGATTTTCCTGGGAGGGAAAATAACTGCAGGGATATTGGTTATGATCCTGTTTTTAACCCTGATTAGTTTCCAGGCTTTATTTACGAATTTCCATTTGCTCTTTTTTGAAGGTGACAGCTGGTTGTTTTTCTACTCAGATACTCTAATCCGGCTTTTCCCCGTCCAATTCTGGCAGGATATCTTCCTGGTATTTGGAATCCTGACCTTGGCGGGGGGAATATTGTTGGGCTGGGTTTTGCCAGCCAGGATGAAAATAGATCCCGGAAAATGATGAAGAGGGCTAGAGATATATTTGATTAAATAAAAAAAGGCAGCGCTCGGTCGCTGCCTTTTTATTTTTAGATAGTGATCGATCAGGCGCCAAACTTCTGCAATCTTCTGGCATGGGCCAGGCCCAGGGACATGGTCTCTACAGCAGGGAAAGTACCCAGGCCGCCCCGGGCACAATTTCTTTCATTAAATGCTGTTTCCCAGTCTGTCCGATGTGTTTTCGGAGCCCACATTAGAAACGGTACCGGGTGCCAGGAATGGGATTTTAATAGTGCGGGTGTGGAATGATCTCCTGTTACCATCAAGACATCCGGTTTGAGGTCCAGGAGGATCGGCAATGCCCGGTCTACCTCTTCGATGATCTTTGATTTGGCATCCAGGTTGCCATCTTCCCCATAACTGTCAGTCTTTTTGATGTGAATGAAAAAGAAATCATGTTCATCCCAGTGTTTTGCTGCGGTTTTAAATTCTCCTTCCGCACCTGGTCCAACCAGATCGAGCACATCCATTCCTACTAATCGGGAAACGCCTTTATACATAGGGTATTCAGCTATACAGGCAGCCTGCAATTGATAGGCATCCTCGTAAGAAGGCAGGCCGGGATCTGTTGCAAAACCCCGGAGAAGAAATCCATTGGCGATCGGCTGATCTGCCAGGGTTTTATAAGCTTCAGCGATCCATTGCTGCATCAATTCGGCAGCCTTTTTGGCGTCAGGTTTTTGGGCTTCAACCTTCAGGGGTGGAACGCCCTCTTCTTGAGGATCCGTGTCATTTAGAGCAGGATCCAGACCCTCACCTCGCATTACAATCACAAAGCGGTATTCTTTCACCTGGCGAACTTCTACTTCCACACCTGGAATCTGGACCTGATTGAGTTTTTCGATCACAGGAGCAGCATCTTCCTGAGAGATCCTGCCAGCCCGACGGTCAGTGACATTTCCTTCCCCATCAAGAGTACATAGGTTACCGCGAGCGGCGATATCACCAACTTTCACAGGTAAATTGACGCCAGATGCAGATAAAGCGCCGCGGCCGATCACAAATTCCAGGGGTTCATAACCGAAAAGCGCCAGATGGGCTGGACCAGAACCAGGTGTGATGCCATAGCGAATAGGTATGGTTTGGCCGAGAGTACCATCCTTGGCTAACCTATCCAGGTTAGGTGTGTTGGCTTTATCCAGGGCGGTTTGACCGTCCGGGGATGTGGCTATCCCACCCAGACCGTCCAATACCAGCAAGACAATTTTTGACCCGTTATCATCCAACAAAGGTTTTAAATACGAATAAGGCATTTCTCCTCCTACATGAAAACATCTCCTCGCAAGTTGTTGGCGAGGAGACGTTTTGTTTACTTGCTATTTGTTTCAGCTTACCGAACAACCTGCTCAGTTTCTTTATCGAAAATGTGCATGTTGTTCATATTGAAAGCCATAGTAACCTTGTCACCCATTTTGTAGCTTGTACGCGGATCAACGCGGGCAACATATTCATCCTCGCCGCTCTTTAAGAACAGGAAGATCTCGTTCCCCATTAATTCAGTCAGATCAACTTCGGTCTCCACGTTCTGGGCAACAATGGCTGGTGGAGCGAAGTTGGGATCATGAATATCTTCTGGGCGAAGTCCAAAGACGACAGTTTTTCCAACATGACCCTTTAATGCGGCCCGGCGATCTGGTGGTACTTTTACTGCAAAGGATCCGGTTTTTACGACGATGTCTTCGCCTTCTTGGACTAAATCTGCATTAAAGAAGTTCATTGCAGGAGAACCGATGAATCCCGCCACAAAGAGGTTGTTTGGGCTGTCATACAAATTCTGGGGCGAGTCGATCTGCATTAACACACCATGATTCATGACGGCAATACGGCTGGCCATTGTCATGGCTTCCGTTTGGTCGTGAGTAACATAAATAAAGGTGGTTTCCAATCGCTTATGCAGTTTGGTGATTTCAGCACGAGTTTGAACGCGCAGTTTTGCGTCAAGGTTTGAGAGAGGCTCATCGAGCAGGAAGACCTGGGGATCACGGACAATGGCCCGGCCCAGGGCAACACGCTGACGCTGGCCGCCGGAGAGCTGGCGGGGTTTTCTTTCCAGCAGAGTAGTTATGCCCAATATCTCAGCGGCGTTATTTACCCGTTCAGCGATCTGGTCTTTGGGATAATCCCTCAGTTTCAATCCAAAGGCCATGTTGTCATAAACAGACATATGGGGGTAAAGAGCATAGCTCTGGAAAACCATTGCGATATCCCGGTCTTTTGGGGCGACATCATTTACAACCCGGTCACCGATTTTCAGGGTGCCTTCAGAGATGTCTTCCAGGCCAGCTAATAACCTCAGCGCTGTGGATTTCCCGCAGCCCGAGGGACCAACTAATACCAGGAATTCCTTATCCTCAATCTCAAGACTGAGGTCATTGACGGCAACTACTTCGTCAAAACGCTTATATACGTGGTCATACGTTACGCTAGCCATGAAGCTATTCTCCTTTTAAAAAGTTATTTAGGCGGATGGTTTACATACAGAAATTATTATACAACATGAAACTTGAAAAATTCAAGCAATCTATTAGTTATTTCTCTCGTTTTCTCATTATTGGATAGATGTGAGACTTTATCCCTTGTGATTTACCACCCTCTCAATATAGAATTGGGTCATGTCCAAAGAGCGAGATACCCCGGTAAGAAGGCAATACCTGGATATAAAAAAACAATACCCTGGAACGATCATATTCTTCAGACTGGGGGATTTTTACGAAACCTTTGATGAGGATGCAGAAATCGTATCCCGAGTTTTAGATATCGTATTGACTTCCCGCAATGTTGGTAAAGGTACGAGGGTTCCTATGGCTGGAATCCCGCACCATGCTGCAGAGAATTATTTGTCGCGTTTGATCGATAAGGGATACCATGTCGCTATTTGCGATCAGGTGGGAGATGTCCCGGTTGATGGATTGATGCCGAGGGAAGTTGTCCGGGTGATCACGCCTGGTACGATCCTGGAATCCAGCTTGCTTCCAGGTGATGGAAATAACTATCTTGCTAGTTTGGTCTTTGATGAAAAAAGAGCCGGCATCGCCTATGTTGATATCACAACTGGCGAATTTGCTGTGACAGAAATCCAGGAGAACCACCTGGAAGACTTGATAAGATCGGAACTTCTCAGATTAAATCCAGCTGAAGCCTTATTGCCCGAAAGCCTGAAGATAGATCCAGAAGGATTAGGCGCTCATTTCACTTCGTTCCCGGCTTGGCGATTTGAAGAGGAGCGCTGTGTTGATGTGCTGAAAACCCATTTTAAAGTCAAAACCCTGGATGGATATGGTGTGCGAGGTTTTCCATATGCTATTAGAGCAGCTGGAGCTATTCTCCAGTACCTGTCCCAAACCAGGGCAGATTCGCTGAAATTACTGACCAGCTTAAACAGGTACAGCCTGGAAGAGTTTATGACCCTGGACGCGGCTACACGCCGCAATCTTGAACTAACGGAGACTATCCGGGCCGGGACCGCTGCAGGATCCTTGTTGGGAATACTGGACCAAACTGTCACACCCATGGGAAAACGATTGATCCGCCAATGGGTCAGTA
This sequence comes from uncultured Chloroflexia bacterium, assembly GCA_963824175.1. Taxonomy (GTDB): domain Bacteria; phylum Chloroflexota; class Anaerolineae; order Anaerolineales; family UBA11858; genus B10-G9. The sequence continues at coordinate 150,788 of CAWGOD010000001.1, forward strand.
AACCCTTGTTGGATGTGGAGAATATCAGGAAGAGGCATCAGGGTGTGACCGTGTTCTTTAATGATGGGTTACTGCGCGCAGAATTAAGGGAAAACTTAAAGACTTCCAGGACTTGGAAAGATTGGGTAATAGGGTTGCCGGAGGGACTGCTCAACCACGAGACCTGGTAGGCATTCGGGAAACCTTGGCTCAACTTCCTGGGCTGCGATCCTTATTCCCGGATCAATTTAAAAAGGATAAATATCTCGGAGAGCTCTTTAGTGGGTTTTCCCTCTGTTCTGACGCTCTTGAATTGATCAATTCTGCGATTGTGGAAGATCCGCCTTCAGTGCTGGGAAAGATCGGCATTATAAAAACCGGCTATTCAGAAGAACTAGACCAAACACTTTCCTCTACAAAACATGCCAGGGATTGGATTGCCAATCTGGAATCGGTAGAAAGAAAAAATACCGGGATCGAAACCTTGAAGGTGAGTCATAATAAAGTCTTTGGATATTATATCGAAGTAACTAAAGCCAAATCTGAGCTTGTCCCAGAACATTATATTCGTAAACAGACCCTGGTGAATGCGGAGAGATATGTCACGCCAGAGCTTAAAGATTATGAGATCAAAGTCTTTAATGCAGAAGACCAGATCAAGGATATTGAACGAAGCATATTCCTGGAAGTATGTGAACGGCTGGCGATCCAGGTGGACCGAATGTTGAGAAGTGCCCGAGTATTGGCCCACCTTGATGTTCTGGCCTCCCTCGCTGAAATTGCAGTAAGCCAGGGATATGTCTGCCCGGAAGTTGTCGAAGAGGATTTGTTAGAGATCAGTGGGGGACGTCATCCGGTTGTTGAACAAACACCGGGAGGTACCGGATTTGTCCCCAATGACACAATATTTGAAAACGGAGAGCGTATCCGGATCTTGACCGGCCCAAATATGTCAGGGAAGTCAACATTCCTGAGACAGGTAGCATTAATAGTGTTATTGGCTCAAATGGGCAGTTATGTGCCGGCAGAGGCGGCGAAGATCGGTTTGATCGATCGTATATTCACGCGCATCGGCGCCCAGGATGAGATCCACGCCGGGCAATCTACTTTTATGGTTGAAATGGTTGAGACAGCCAATATTCTAAACCATGCTACTTCACGCAGCTTGTTGATCCTGGATGAAATTGGGCGAGGCACAAGCACCTATGATGGAGTATCTATCGCCTGGGCAGTGATCGAATATATTCACAATCATCCTGAAAAAAGAGCAAAAACCCTATTTGCGACCCATTACCACGAATTGACCGAATTGCCGGAGCTGCTTCCCGGAATTAGGAATTATCGGATATCTGTCAGTGAAATTGATGGAAAAGTGGTTTTCCTATATAAGATCGCTGCTGGAGGTGCTGATAAATCCTATGGGATCCATGTGGCACAGATCGCAGGAATGCCGCCAACGGTGACCCAACGCGCAGAAGAGATCCTGCAGCAGCTTGAGAAATCTTCTGGAAAAGCTGTCACCCAGGATATTGAGAATCCCCAGCAAATGGCCTTATTCCCGAAAACTAATCCGTTGTTGGGTGAATTGAGAAAGCTGGATATGAATGAACTCAGCCCCCTGGAGGCGCTAAACCTGCTTTTCAGTTGGAAGAAGAAATATTTATCAGATCAAGATGATCAACCTGAAGAGTGAGCAAACGAAAGATAATAATTAATAAAAAAAGCTCCCGGCTAATTATTTAGTCAGGAGCTCTTTTTATTATCAAGCTTAGTATTAGCTGTTCTTTTCAACTACAGCTATTACTTCGGGCAGGTCCACTCCCAGGCTGGCAAGTTTTTCCTTAGTGGGGATCCCGTTTGAGGTCCAACCCCTGCGTTTGTAAACAACTTCCATCAGTTTCTCGTATTGTTCTTCTCTGTAGCTCCGGATTTTCTTCAATTTTTCTTCCGTTGTCAGTCCAGAAGGGTCAATGCCCAACCAGGTCTTTTAGTTGGCTGTCATATCGTTCCTGTCTGGATTCATATTCATCAGCAGTCACAGGACCCATTGCCCGGTAGGGGGGATAATCATGTTCTTTGGTGCCGAAACCAACTCTAAGATTAAACACTCGCTGGAAGTTATATACTCGTTCGGACTGTGCGATCAGGTCTTCTGGTTTGACGGCATTCCCCGTGACTCCCTCGTAGACCCAGGTGTAATTCTCCACATGTTCCGGGATCCTTTCAGGTTGGTCCTGTTCTTTATTATCGATGGGTTTGATATCGTTCCAGGGTAATTTACAAAGACCATGAAGGCTGAACCAGGTTCTCCACATGGGGAAGTAATGCAGTGCTTCTGCTTTATCTTCAAAACTGGGGAGCAGTTTTTCCACCTGATCCATAAAGATCAACCAGGCTTCATCATGCTGTCCACCTTTCAGGGCCATCCCATATCCTCCCTGCTGGGCAATGGATTCTTTGGTCATATACTCGGAAATTTCCATGCCTTTGACTTCCATGCCAATGTCCTGCAGAAAAGCCAGGTCTGCGCCAAATTCATCCGCAAAATAGGTTTTCATATAACGGATACCCTGGCCTACTATCACACCGAATCCTTCGCCCCGGGCCATTTGGTGCAGGAGTTCGAGAGCACTCTCTGATTTGCCCCAAGTGAGGTCCAAGCCACCAGTTTGTTCCTTGGTCAGGATGCCTTCCTGGTAACATTCCATGCAAAATGCGACCGAATTGGCAAATGAGATGGTATCTACTCCATAGGTATCGCAGTAAAAGTTCATTTCGATTATTGCTTCGGGGTCGAATACGCCAATATTGGAGCCCAGTCCGGCGGCATTTTCATACTCCGGTCCGTCGACGAGGACTTTTTCTCCCTTATGTGGACCTGTCTTGAGGTTAAATCCATCCACAGCGTGGGAGCAGGCCATGGTGCAGCCCAGCCAGCAGCTATCCATGCGTTTATCCTGGGTGAATGCTTTTTGCCAGGTGGTGGAATCGATTTCCACATGTTCAGGGTGTCTGCCATAGCGGAAGTTATGTACCGGAAGAAGATCGAAATGATCCATTATCTCTACCAGGTGAGCAGTGCCGATCTCACGCATATTATTCTGGTGGGAGTCGTATTTTGTGATCTCGGTATTGATCCTTTTGCCAGCTTTGCGGATCAGATCGGGTTTGGCTGGGTTATTGCTGGATCCACTGATGCCTGAATAGCGGACGACGATGCCTTTCAAACCTTTATCACGGAATACCCTGCCAGAACCACCGCGGGCTGCCTGTTTAACTCGTACTTCTTGCCTTTTGGGATCGAAGAAGCTGATATTTAATCCGGCATAACGAATATGGTTTGCTGCCTCACCTGAGGTGATCACTGAAACGTTCTTCTGATCTTTTTTATCGATTGCGTACATTTCAGTCAGGATCCCGGCAAGGGGGTAGGTGTTGAGTGCTTCCTCTGGTGCTTCTTCCAAGCGGATCTCCTGATTATTCCCATCAATCACCAGGATCAGGTCTTTTTCAGCCTTACCTGTGATGGCCAGGGCATCAAACCCTGAAAATTTCAAGAAAGGGGCAAAAAAACCGCCGCCATTGCTATCTATTACCGATCCAGTCAGGGGAGATAAGGTCACTACCGTGCTTTTTCCCATCCCTGGATATGCTGTAGTCCCGCAGAGAGGGCCGTTGGCGATTACCAGGGCATTTTCCGGGGAATCCCATTTACTGTCATCATTGACAGCGTTCCATAATAGCCAGAGGGCGAAACCCCGTCCACCGGTAAAAATATCCTTCATTTGCTGAGTGACAGGTTTTTCGCTGATTGTCTTTTGGCTCAGATCGACATGCAGGGTTCGGTTGGCATATCCCTTATCTACAGGTTGTTCCTGGTAGCTGTATGTGGCAACTACTGTATGGCTATTGAGGTAATCTTTGGATTCTATCATTCCTGCTTTCCTCCGCAGTTTAAAAATGGATCTGAATTACTCTTATTTGATCACCAGCAATTATACACTGAAACATCCCGGACACCATGCTGGCAGGGATTCAAAAATACCTGCTTGGAAGTGATCCTGAGCATAATTTCTGTTCTGTGATGCTTGCCTCGAGAAAGGGAATAGCTATTGCGTATATCTAACTTATCGTTTAAAATCAGAGGACAAGATTTGTATGAATTCTTGCAGTTTCAGAACGTTCTATATATAAAATATGTTCAAAAAAATAGTCACTTTACTTCTAATTTTAATTATTGTGGGGATAGTTTCCGCTTGTTCCGGATCCGAGGGGAATAATGCTGGCTATTATCTGGTTGATCCACGATTTAGTGACTTATATGAACGTCTTCAGGGGGAAGAAACCCTCGGACCACCAATTTCCAATAAGAAATATCTGGCAGGAACAAATCAGGAAAAACAGTACTTTGATGGAGTAGTGATGATCTATGATCCTGATCACTCTCCCAGGTACTATCTGGACCCAGTTGGAATAGAGGCTGGTTTTTCTGATTTGCCAAACCAAGATCCAGAAAATCCAGGAGTACGATATTTGAACGGATTTGTCGTTCCAGTAGAATTTTCCCACTTTTATGATCAGATGGGGGGAGACCGCTGGGTAGGATTGCCATTAACGAGGGCTCGATTAAATCCGGACAAAAGACAAGTGGAGCAGTATTTTGAGAATATGGGGTTCTTCAGGTTTGAGGATGACCCCCCTGGAACAGTGCATCTAATGCCCTATGGTCTCTGGAAATGTGCTGGTGAGTGTTCCCAGTATCCGGGTGTTCAAAATGCTGGTATAAGCTCCTCTACAGCAGAGGAAGTCCAATCACCGTTTGGGGAAGCGATTGCCCGATTTGGGACCTCGTTCACTGGTGATACGATTTCATCCGCATACCACGCAGCAGATGGAAGCATTGAGCAGATATTCAAGAACATAGTTTTATTCCAGGACCCTGCTAGCCCAATGGGTGTTTCCTTGCGGCCAGTATCATCCCTCTTAGACCGAATTGACCAGAATTACCAGACCAGACAAGAAGGTGCCGAGGACTATTTCCGTGAGATTGAAAATGGGAATGGATATTATATACCTACTTATTTCATGGAGTTTATCGATCGTTATTTCGGTTTTGAGATTTCCGGTGAACCGATCACACCTTTGGAAGAGATCCGGGGTGGTGTGTCGCAGCAATGTTTTGAGAATTATTGCCTCTTGTTTGATGCGGCGGCGGACGCAGGTCAGCAGGTGAGGATCCTTCCCCAGGGACAAAAATATAAAGAAGATTTTTATCGGGATGCTGGAAAACCCAAAAATGAAACCCCGGTAGTGAGGAATATACAAATGGATATCTGGGAGCAGATGCCTCAGATATCATCTACAAGAGAATCAACAGATAGGGGCCTGTATCCATGAAGAAGGGACCCCTCTGAGTAATGTACAAGCAGAGATAAAAGTGAAGACCGAGGGTCAGGGTTCTTCTACTTTCTATTTCGATCCAACAGACTCAGGTGGATGCGCTTTTCTTGAGCTAGAACCGATCCAGGCTGCAAATGGAACCACAGTGGATTATCAGGTCTGTTTCCAGGGTTTGGGCGACCAGGAATTTTGTAAAAAAGACAGCTTCTTGATTTGGGGGAATACAGACAACGATCTCACCACAATTCCAGCAGAAGTTGCTGTAGAGGAGCCGGAGTTGGAGCCAGAGATTACTCTTGATATATGGGAGCTCTATCCCCAGTTATCTTCATCGGAAGTCCAGGAAATCGGCGCCTGTGCTCATTTGGATAATCAACCCCAACAGGACTTAAACACCCAACTTATCCTGGAAACTCCCCAGGATGGAGTGATCTCCTACCAGAGCTCACCTACGGACCAGGGAGGATGTGCTTTCTTCAGGTTGGATCCAGTCAACGCAAAAAACGGCGAGACGATTCCCTACCAGGTCTGTTTTACGAATAAATATGGGGAAAATTTCTGCGAAAGAGATAGTTTTTTGATCTGGGGAAATCCCTAACGTATAAAGTGAATAATTTAAAACCGGAATCTCTAAAGCGATTCCGGTTTTTGTGTTAATGAAGTTCACTCAGCAGCAGGACCTGGTCGATTTGGGGGCCAAGGCTGTAGAGTTGTATATCAAATGGGTAAGATGTTTCTGGATCAACTGATTCTGAGCTGGCCCATTTCCGGATGCCAACTGGTTTTCCGGCGCTGAACCCTACAGCAGCAATCCAGATCTCATTGCTGTCAACATCTGTTGCCAATACTTCAACGATTCCGGAGATTTGGGCGACTGTGTTTTCCTGGGAGTACTTGACAGAATAATCTGTGATCGCTGTCAACGGCTCGGTTCTTTCAGATGGCAAGGCGGTTAACAATGTCCCGGTGACCCTGTACTGGTCAACTTGGGCTGGTTTGATAAAAGCCACGAGTGGGATCTTTTGATCCGGGAAGAGTGTATTCAAGGGAGGAATGGCAACTACACTTTGAACCAGTTCCTGATTTTGATCATAGAGATTGAATGATGCTGATAAATTTTCAAGGACCAGTTTCTGGGTGTTTTCAACTATCAGAAAACACCAGATTCCGCCGTCTTTCGTGGAATAACAGACAGGTTCTGTAAACGGGACTGGATAGGGAGTAGGCGTTGGAACAGAAAGCTCATCTTCTTCTGAAAATGGGATGACCAATTTCGTGCCAATTGACAGCAGACTGGTATCCACCCCCGGATTAGCAGAGACTAATTTATCCAACGAGATATTGTATTGAATGGCGATACCGTAGAGAGTATCTCCAGTTTGTATGGTATGACTGAATGGGGTCGGTGTTGGAATCAGTGGTTGGTCCGTGGGTAGTGGAACAGTTGCTGTAGGGATGATGGGCGTGCTGGTTTTTGCTTGGTATGGATTCACTGGAGGTGCGATCGTCAATGTGGAAATAGGCGCATTTTGTGATCCAGGTGAACAAGCAGTTAGAAGTACAAGAATGCCCAGAATCCAGGCCAAATTGGACCCTTTAATCGTCATGTGGAGCATTATACCCTCTCTTGTTAGGCAAGGCGGCCTATGCTACACTCTCTTTATGCCGCGACTACAGGATAGGTACATTGATGGCAGAAGATAAACGTTTCATTCTGGCCAAACTCGCCCTGGAGCAGGGGGATAGATTTCAGGCGCGTGATCAATTGGCAAGTTTATTAAAAGAAGATCAAGATAATATCGAATATTGGCTTTTAATGAGCACTGTTGTTGAATCAAACAAGGAGCGCATTTATTGCCTGAATAAGGTGCTGGAACTCGATCACAGGAATGAAGAAGCTCGATTGGGTTTGATCCTTTTTGGGGCTGTTGACCCGGGAAGTGTACGCCCGGTTGAGATCAGGAAAAAGGATTGGACGCGGGAATTACCGGATATTAGAAAGAAAGATAAATCCAAAAAACAAGAGAAGAAGAGCCGCTATAACTATAAACAGTTAGTACCCCTGGGAGTGGGTGTTTTCGTCATTTTGTTGGCTGTGGTTTTTAGTGGAATTCTTCCAGGGACTCGATCGATCTTCTCACCTCGTTTAACAATCACACCAATGACCTGGACCCCATCAGTGGATCCTAATTTGGGAGTATTGACCGGGACACCAAATCCTATTCTGCAAATTCCGATAGGGCAGGTCCTGGATGCTACTTATACTCCCACACCAGCATATGTGTTAACCCCGCATCCCGGATATGGAACATACCAGTCTGCTCTTGATGCATATCAAAAGGGTGATTTCGAAACCATGTTGACCTATCTACTCCAAACAGAAGGACAACTGGAAACGCCCGACATCGTTTACTTGACAGGTGAGGCTTTACGGAATCTGGGTAGATATAATGAAGCCCTTGAAAAATACAACAGAGCTTTATTCCTGGATCCAGCCTTTGCCCCGGCCTACTACGGAAGGGCTTTGATCACTAAAGTATTGGATCCCTCTTATGATATCAAAGGTGATCTTGACCAAACATTGCTCCTGGATCCTGCTTTTGGCGAGGTCTATCTAGCCAGGGCAAAGTATTTTCTTGAACAAGGATCATACCAACTAGCTTATGAAGATGCTTCCCAGGCGATCCTGTTTTTACCTGAATCCCCTCTGGCTCATTATTTTCGCGCTGAAGCTTTACTGGAATTGAAGGATTATCCAGAAGCTGAAAAAGCGATCATGTCCGCTTTGTTATATGACATCAACCATGTGCCATCTTATCTGGTTTATGGGAGAGTCAGTCTTGAAACTGGAAAACCTGTCCAGGCACTGGATCTGTTGATGCGCTATGAACCTTATGATCCTCAGAAAACCTGGGTATTTTATTATTCTCTCGGTAAAGCAGTTTACCTGACAGGAAACGATGTTAATGACGCTTTAGAGCTTTTGGATAAAGCTGTATCATTAGGGGGAGAGGGTGTGGATCTGTATCAAACAAGGGCGCAGATCTATGTGGAATTAGGTCAATTCGATAAAGCGGTCGATGACGCTTTTACGGCCAGGAATCTTGATCGGGAGGATTTTGATGCAACCCTATTCCTCGGGAAGGTCCTTTTTGAAAACCAACAATTTTCTTTATCACTGGTTTACTTAAATATCGCTAGATGATCTAACCAAGGATGAAGAGGATCAGGTCCAGGTTTATTACTGGCGGGCATTGGCGTATGAGGAATTAGGTAGTTTTGATGAATCAATTGCAGATTGGCGCAACCTGATCAGTCTGCCGCTGGCTTACGTGCCGGATGAATGGGAATATATCGCTGCAGAAAAATTACTTCCGACCGCAACTCCCAGCCCTACATATACTTTTACTCCTACCCTGACCCCAACCTCAACCTTTACATCAACGAGCACCCCAACCGCGACAGAAACCCCAACTCCTACAGACACTCTGGTGCCTATTTTTACGCCAACACTGTCCCCAACACCCTGATCTTGGCCCTGAAAAGCTCCGAAGATATAATAATTATAAGAAAAGATTGGGAGGAACCCTTCTCCCTTGCTATTACTGTTTGGAAGTACTATAATGCTCGGTGGTTAACGGATCGTTGTTAAAACGCGATCAACTGGACAAAAAATGCCTATTTATACATATCGGTGTGATAGCTGCGGCGTTCAATTCGACCGCAGACAAAAATTCTCGGATGAACCTCTTAAGATTTGTCCTGAATGCCAGACAGAGACATTGAGAAAAGTCTACTTGCCGGTGGGTATTGTATTTAAGGGATCAGGATTTTACGCTACAGATAACCGGTCTCCATCTGGGACGGAGTCACGGCATTCTGAGGACCATAAAAGTGAACCCAGCCTGGCTGCTGAGTCAGAGAAAAAGACCGAGAAGAAAGACAAGGCAGAGGCAAAAGAAAAGATACTAATATTAGAACTGACCTAAATCATCAAAAAGCAATCCACTCTGGATTGCTTTTTTCATTTACAGGGATTAAATCGTGATCAAGGGGACAGGCATGAAGATCAGAAAGAATATCACCAATCCGATCCAGGCAAGGATTCGTCCTGTTTGGATCCAGATCTGTTATTTCGTCCAAAGGTTCCGCATAACGATTGCCTACAAGTAGAATCATAAATGCCCACAACCACCAACCAGACCATTGAAATCCCAGGATCACTAAGATGGCCAGGATCAAGGGTCGGAGCCATTTTAACCGTTTACCAAAAAGGCTGTAAATCAAATGACCACCATCAAATTGGCCTGCGGGAATCAGATTCAGAGATGTGACTAATAAACCCGCCCATCCAGCCCAGGCAACCGGGTGGATGATCACATCCAGCCCCCCACTAGGGATCGGGTGTCCAGTAAAGAAATATCTTACCCAGTAGAAAAACGGGGCTATACCGTTGAATGATGTTGGCTCCGGCAGCCAGGCTCCGTGAATCAAGAATTTCATTCCCAGGTAGAACAGAGAATTTCCTTCAAAAGCAAAATTCTCTGGTAATAAAACCGGTATCTCTTCCACCACTGATAAAGATAATCCAATGATCAACACTGGTATAGTAACGATAAGACCAGCTAGAGGTCCGGCCAGCCCAATATCCAGGAGCACTTTTTTATTTTTTGGGGGTTCGAGAAGTTGTATGAAAGCACCCATAGTTCCAAATGGACTTAGGGGAAAAGGAATAAAAAAGGGTAATGTAACTTTGGTTCGGTGGAATTGGGCAGCAAAATAATGGCCGAATTCATGAGCAGTCAGAATACTCAGTAAACTGATAGAAAACGCAAAGGCTTCTCCTAAATGGAGTTTCGAATGAGCCCAGATCAGGCCAATATTCGCAGTTTGGGGGCCATCGTAAACAGTTATGATGCCTGCAAATAGAATGCTGACAAACGTTACCAGGAATAACAGATAGTTAATGCGTCGATTGGGTGGTTCTGCTCTGGAGATGGTTTTCCTGAAAGTTACTTCGATTTTTTCCTCTACCGCTCGGAACCAAGGAGTGATCTGATGAGAGGTAAGGGAGGTTAGCAGGTAGTCGTGGGCATCTTCTGAGGGTTGTGTTAACTTCCCAATGAAACGGATCAGGAAATCATCCTTGGTATCACCAAGAATGTAATGATCAATTTCTAAGATTTCTTCAACGAGATGAGTGAAAATCTCAGTCTTTAAATGGATTTTCAGCTTCAGATTGATTTGATTCATAGGGTGTTGGTTAATGATAAAGAGGAGCGGGAGTGAATGGGAGTCGAACCCACCGCGGCTCGCATAACGACCCGCCACCGATTTTGAAGACCGGGGAGCCCACCGGGACTCAACCACCCCCATGAATGAGGAGATTATATCTGTTAGCCTGGTAACTGTAAAGTTTACTCACTATTCTGCCAATGAAAATTATTCTTATTCGGAAGATGACATGCATTATCCAATCTGTTTGGTCAATTTGATGATGCACTTGCCTTCCTCTTGACGAAAATTGGCTCCCCTGCTAAAATCAGCCCAGTAACTTAACAATTGAATATCAAGGATATTAGCGACTGAGCCTCATCTATTGAGGTGACGAGGTGGAGGTCTTCCCCGCAAGGGGAATGCTAATCTGCAGATATCTTGCAGAGAAAATCGAATGATCAGCGGATGCCTCCGCAGCCCCGCCATGGGCTGCCTTATCCTTCCCGGAAAAAAGAGATTCAAATCCACCTAGTGATGGGTGGGACAAAAATCACTTTATTGGCTTGGAGTTTTGTTTATCTAAGTAACTCTGATATCTAAACAGGGAAGGGTATGCTGACAACACTATTGCCTTATTCAACAGCACACCCAGTTGTGCTGTTTTTCTTTTAATTTGTCCTTGTTTGAGACTAGAACTTTTTCAGGGTTGCGATCTATTCAGTCTAGGAGGAGTAATGGATAATAAAGAGTTGATCTCACGTGTGAAAGAAGATGATGTTAAATTCATCTCACTGCAGTTTTCAGATGTGACAGGATCCGTGAAAAGTGTTGATATCACTACCGAACGTCTGGCAACCGCGCTGGAGGATGGAGTCTGGTTTGATGGATCTTCGGTTGAGGGATTTGCCCGGGTTCAGGAAAGTGATATGCGCTTGGTCTTGGATCCTGAAACATATGCGGTCCTTCCCTGGAGTCCTGATGAATATCGGAGAGCAAGGGTATTCTGTGATATCTATAAACCTGATGGTGATCCGTTTGAAGGAGATCCAAGAGGAGTTTTAAAGAAGGTCCTGAAGATCATTGATGAAAAAGGATGGATCTTTAATATCGGTCCGGAACCTGAATTCTTCTTGTTCAAGAGGAATGGTGCTGAGGATATCCATCCTGTTCCCTATGATGTTGGAGGTTATTTTGACTTTTCAGCTAGTGATGAAGCAACCCTGGTTAGAAATGAATTAATGCATGCGTTGATTGAAATGGGCTTGGATGTTGAGATGGGTCATCACGAGGTCGCCCGCGGACAGCATGAGATCGACTTCCGATATGGAGACGCATTGAGAGCTGCTGATAACGTGATCACCATGAAATATACTGTAAAAGCCATCGCGGCAAAATATAACCTGATCGCTTCATTTATGCCTAAACCGATCTATGGTGTAAACGGATCTGGGATGCATGCTCATCAGTCTATCTTCAGTAAAGATGGTGAGAACCTGTTCTTTAACGATAAAGATGAACACCATTTATCTGAGCTGGCTTACAAATTCCTGGCCGGACAGCTGAAACACGCCCGCAGTATGTCAGCAGTACTGGCACCGACGGCTAACTCCTATAAGCGGCTGGTGCCTGGTTATGAAGCACCAATTTACATTGGTTGGGCCCAGATCAACCGATCTGCTTTGATCCGCATACCGAGATATACTACTGGACGGAGTAAATCTGTGCGCCTGGAATTGCGCTGCCCAGATCCATCCGCTAATCCTTACCTGGCATTTGCTGCCATGCTAGCTGCTGGCCTGGATGGTATCGAAAACGATCTGGTTTGCCCGGAATCTTTGCATAACCTCAATATCTGGAATCTGACAAAAGAGGAACGGGATGAAAAGAAGATCGAATCTCTCCCAGGATCACTAGCAGAAGCTATGCATGAATTTGAAAGCAGTGAAGTAATGAGATCTGCCCTGGGACCTGTGATCTGTAATGTTTTCAGCCGGGCAAAATGGGCTGAAGTAGATGAATACCGAACCCGAGTAACTGACTGGGAAATCAGCCGCTACTTGGAATTGGCCTAGGACCTGATATATGGCTGTTGTGACAAAATATATCCCCTTGGATACTGAAGGGAATGGCGATGTGATCAATATCACCGACGCTGTCCAAAATTGCATCGCCGATAGCGGGGTAGGGGATGGTGTGGTCACGATCTTCACACCTTCAGCGACAAGTGGACTAACTACCCTGGAATATGAATCCGGATGTATTGAGGATTTGCAGCGTTTATTTGACGAGATCCTTCCTTTGGATAAGACTTATGCTCACAATTTACGCTGGGGGGATGGAAATGGGCATAGTCATGCCCGGGCTGCGTTGGTGAAACCCTCCCTGACAGTTCCAATTTGTGAAGGAATGATGACCCTGGGTACCTGGCAATCGATTGTCCTGGTCGATTTTGATAATCGCTCAAGACACCGCAAGCTTGTGGTCCAGATAATGGGAGATTGAAACAGCAATAATAATTAAAAAAAGCCTGGAGAGTAACTCCAGGCTATTTCTATTTTCTTACTCCAGATACGGTTGCATAAGTTGTGGAGAAGTATTACTCCTTGACTGATGCAGGTTTGCCATGATCCCGGTAAGTGAGCCACATAGCGCCGATACCTACCAGATGTCACACAGATGCCAATTACTAGACCGAATCCTAGAGGTATAGCTCGCAGGAATGTGTAAAGGAATATACCAATCAACATCGACCAGATTGGCTGATCTTCATATTTTGGTGCTAACCATCTCATCAACAGCTTACCAACTAAGTAGGACACCACAAGTTTACTGCCGTAAGAAACCAGCAATCCAAATCCTGCCATAATCAAACCTAAGCTGGTGAAGCCAACTGTCAATATAACTCTTGATAGTTCACCGAGGGTTATAACACCAAAGAAGATTGCGCCTGCGATAATCAATCCGCCAGCCAGTAAAGCACCCATGTAAACTACCATGATACTGACCAAACCCCAACCCAGGGATGGCATTACTTCTTTTTCTGCTTTTTCACTGACTTTGTTTAACAATCCAGGTAATTGCCAGACTATCAGACCGCCCAACAGCATTAAGGTGATGAAGACACGAACCTGTTTCAAAAGCCAGGCTCCTACCAATCTGGATCCAATCTCGTCGGAATCAGGTGTATCAACATTGGGATTAACCTGCGGATCATAATCAAACTCGATCCCGCCGGGAGGAGTTATGGCAATAGCCCTGGCCTGATCCTCGGAACTTTTATAGTACAGTGATCCACCGATCTCTGCTTCTTCAGAAACGCGGATACCAGATGGAGCGATGGTATCGATCCCTGGAGGACTGGGGTAGATTTGGGGAGGCTGTCCATCTGAGGGACTGGCCACTTCTGCACGGACGTTATTTCCAATATGATCCAGTAATATCAAGAGCACCAACACCAGCTTGCACGTCTCGCCCAATCTCACCAGAAAGCAGAGCCTGATATGCGCCAACTAAAAGATCGCGGTGGATAATGGACCCTTCTTCTGCGTTTAGATTAAATCCGCCATAGAACATGTTCCGGCCAATTTCTGTATCCGGCCCAAGGGTTATTGTCATGGACCCGGCATAAACACTTCCGCTCACTTTTCCGTTGATCAAGATGGTCTGGGCCCCTGAAGCCAGGCTGCCGTTGATGGTGCCGTTAACCTTAACGATAGAGCCTGATGCAAAAACATCGCCGTTTACGGTGCCATTAATCTCAACTATGTCACCTCCGATAAAAAGATCATCATCGATGATCTCTCCTTCTTCGAGAATGCCATCCTCGTCGAACTCTACGGCTTTTGCAGTCGCTGCAAATCCAAATCCTATCGTCAATACTAGAAAAATAGGGATAAAGATCAACAGGACTTTTCTTTTTGTGGACATAAATACTCCTTAGTAAAAAATGATAAAGAACCCGCAAGGGGATTATTTTCAATAAGATATACGGAAGGTCAATGATAAAGTTGCATTCGCAGGATCATGTAAACGCCAAAAAAAATACCAGCCCGGAGTAATCCGAGCTGGTGTGGAAATCATGGATGGTGCATAAATCAGATTGGATTATTTTGGATTGATATATTTATCCCAATATCGTTTCATGCCATCTGCTGACATACCTGAAGGATTGGCTTTTTCAAATGCATCCAATGTGACTTTTCCAACCCCCAATTCCAAGGAGCGATTTTTTACCCAGTTTAGAAATTCCTTTCTTAGGACCTCAATTGGGTACTCTCTAGGCATAATCATTTGCATCCATTCTTCAGCAGCATCTAATTCGTTTAGTACAGAATCCAAATGCCATTCAACATCGTCAAAGAAACCAAAATGGGTTGGGGCGATCCGGGTGATCTTTTCCTTTTTTAGTTTGATTACAGATTCCCGCCATCTGGGTGGATGGAACTCAGGTGGAGGCATCGGTATGCGCAGGTGTTTTTCTCCAGCAGAAGCTATCCGAACACCACCTACATCACCGCTGAAACAGATCTCATCCAGGATGAAGGCCATATGATGGTTGGCATGTCCGGGTGTATCCAGAGCCCGAAAAGTATAACTGCCAACCTGGATTTCCATTCCATCTTCCAATATAACGAGTTGCTCTTTGGGAACAGGGAGAAAATCTCCCCAGAGCTCATCCATCTTGTCTTGATAGATCCTTGTTGCGCTAGCCAATAACTTGGAAGGGTCCAGCAGATGAGGAGCGCCCCGCTGATGGACATATACTTTTGCACCAGATTGCTTAGCTAACCAACCAGCTGCTCCAGCATGGTCGAGATGGATATGGGTCAACAGCACAT
Organism: uncultured Chloroflexia bacterium; assembly: GCA_963824175.1. Taxonomy (GTDB): domain Bacteria; phylum Chloroflexota; class Anaerolineae; order Anaerolineales; family UBA11858; genus B10-G9. Next base: position 166,222 of record CAWGOD010000001.1, read on the forward strand.
GGGTTATTTCTTCAATTCTATAACCAAGTTCTTGCAGATTTCTATCCAAATCATTCTGAGTCGATCCGGGGCCGCTCTCAATCAGGGTCAAACCTTCTTGATGAGGAATTAGATAGCTGGCAATAGCATTTGGACAGTTCTGGAAGTTCAGATCAAGAGTGAAGATTTCAGGGTGATTGGTCATATTCCTATTCCATATCTAATAGTAGATGACCTATTTTAACATTGATTGCATTAGATAGGTCCGGATCTCTAATTCTGCAATAACAAGGTTTGGAATAGATATACGCAGGACAAAAACTATTGACTGGATACTATCACTACCTTACAAAAATGTTAGCTCGAAAAGTTTAAGGGTGAATCGCTTTACTGTGGGTTGCTAGATCAGAATGGGTATGCTAGAATACGACCACTCAACCAGATATATAAGGGATTAATCCAACTCTACCCATATATATGGGGGTATTTTACAAGAAATCGGTGTGGAAGCTGATTGAGTAATTTTGTCTTAATTTTCATGTGCAGGAGCCTCGTAGATGACAAAAATCGTCGATCCCAAAGAACAGATTAACGTCGTTAATCCTATTCCATCACTGCCAAAAGGGTTGGCGGATGTCAATTTGACAGAAAATGCCCTTGAAGTATTCAAACGACGTTATATCCGGAAAGGCGAGAACGGCGAGCTGGCAGAAAGTAAAGAAGAAACCTTTTGGCGTGTGGCATATAATATCGCAGTTGAAGAAAAGAAGTGGGGTGGTGATGTAGATAAAATCGCCCGGGAATTCTATCATCTGCTGGCGACAAAACGATTTTTACCCAATTCACCTACATTCACAGGCGCAGGCACTCCCCTTGGTCAGTTAGCGGCTTGTTTTGTTCTACCCATAAGTGATGATATGGGTAAGTGGAGCGACGGCATCTTTCAAACGTTAAGGGATGCTGCTTTGATCCAGCAAACTGGCGGTGGGAACGGATTTTCCTTTTCGCGGTTGCGCCCCACCAAATCATTGATTAAAGCTTCATCCGGCCATGCAACTGGACCGGTTGGATTCTTGAAGGTCTATGATAAAGCTTTTGGAGAGATCGCCCAAGGTGGAACTCGCCGGGGTGCGAATATGGCTGTCTTGCGCGTGGATCATCCTGATATCGAACACTTTATCACCTGCAAAACTGATGAGAACGCGATCACTAATTTTAATATATCAATTGGCATCACAGATGCCTTTATGGAAGCGGTAATTAATGATGACAGCTGGGAACTGCGTTTCCCGGATGTAAAGGATCCAGCCTATCGCAAATTCAATGGCACTTTAGAGCAAGCTGAAGCAGCAGGCATCAATATCCTGGTTTACGGTTCCATTCGAGCCCGGGATCTATTTAACAAAATCGTTTATCATGCCCACCATAATGGCGAACCAGGATTATTATTCCTTGACCACGCCAACCGGCAAAATCCCATTCCGCATTTGTATGACCTGGAAGCTACTAATCCTTGTGGTGAGCAGTATCTCGGCCCTTATGAAAACTGCTGCCTTGGATCCATTAATCTTAGTCAGCATGGAACAGATGATGGAATACCCGATTGGGAGGCTCTCCGGAAGAGTGTTGAAACTGCAACCCAGTTCCTGGATGATGTCGTTGATGCAAACGCTTATGTGCCGTCGGTTCCTCAATTAGAGGAAGCAGCCATGCGAGCCAGGCGAATCGGGTTGGGTATTATGGGTTTAGCCGATTTGATGTTCCGGGCGAGTGTCCGGTACGGCTCTGAAGCCGGCCAGGAATTTTCTGCCCAGATCATGGAATTCATCCGCTATCATGCCATGTTAACCAGCATCAATCTGGCAAAAAAACGGGGACCTTTTCCTGCTATTGAAGGCAGCCGTTATGATCCTAAGAACTTAAGTTGGGAAGTTCCGCAATCGATCATCAGCTATCAAAATGATTGGGGCCGACCAACTCTTGATTGGGAGAAAATTGTTAACGGGTATTAAAAAACACGGGATCCGTAATGCAGCCCAGACCACTGTTGCCCCTACTGGAACAATTGCGACTGTGTCAGGTTGTGAGGGTTATGGATGTGAACCTGCATTTGCACTGGCATATACCCGCCATGTGGTTGAAAGCGATGGTGAAATTGACCTGATCTACACCAGCCCGTTATTCACTCAAGCCCTTGAAAGATCTGATTTGCCTTCTTCTACAAAAGATGAGATCATCACAACTATCCTTGAAACCGGAACTTGCCAGGGGGTTGACTCATTGCCGGAAGAGATCGCCAACACTTTTGTTGTTTCTGGTGATATCACTGCTGAAGAGCATATTCGAGTTCAGGCTGCTCTCCAGGCGTTTGTTGATAACAGCATATCTAAAACCATTAATTTCCCCTCCTCAGCTCAACCTGAGGATGTTTCACAGGCCTATATTCTGGCCTGGGAAACAGGTTGCAAAGGAATCACTGTTTATGTGACCGGCTCCAGGGATAAAGTAGTTCTTGAAACAGGTAAGAAAGAAGAAATGCCAGTTGTCCAGGAAGTCCAGACACAGATCCAACAATGGCAAAGCACGAAGAAACCCAGGCCGCGTCATCTAGAAGGGTACACCTACAGCATCCAGACTCCTCTTGGGAAGACCTATGTAACCATCAACGAGAATGGAGATAGCCAGCCTTTTGAGATATTTATAAACACAGCAAAAGCTGGGTCGGATACAGCGGCTGTATCAGAGGCCATTGGCCGATCCTTGTCTTATATCCTCAGGATGTCGTCACCTATTCCTCCCCGCCAGCGTTTAGAAGAGGTTTATCAGCAGTACGCCGGCATTGGCGGCCGCCGCCCAACAGGTTTTGGCCCAAATCGGGTCAGATCCCTGCCCGATGGTATTGCCCAGGCTCTGCAGGAATACCTGGAAAATACTGGCTGGCAATTCCAGGAATTAACTCCAGAAGAGATTGAGGTAATCGAAGAGATCAGCCAGCCAGAAACCTGGTTGGAGGTTGGGGATCTTTGTCCGGAATGTGGACAGGCGGCACTGGTGAATGAGGAAGGCTGTCGGAAATGTTATTCCTGTGGTTACAGTGAATGTTGAGCTGATTCCCCACCCGCATTTCTAAAATCTAACATCTAATCATCCCCGGAACGATCCCAGAGAGGAAATTTATGACTACCCCGACTATTGAATTAATTCATCAACATGGATCTGTCAGAAACTATAAAACAGACCCGGTGCCAGAAGGCTGGATTGATCAGATCGTTGCCGCAGCTCAGCGGACATCAAGTTCATCGAATTTGCAGACCTATAGTGTGATTGTCACCACAGACCTGGATAAAAAAGCAAAAGTCCAGGAAATCAGTGGTGGACAATCCCATATCTCTCAGGCCCCAGTTTTTTTGCTATGGTGTGCAGATTTTAGCAGGTTGAAAAGAGTATGTGATCACCAGGGTTATGAAATAGAAGCGGGGTATATGGAGAATTTTATGGTCGGTACTGTGGATGCGGCTATAACCATGCAAAGCGCAGCTTTGGCAGCTGAATCCCTGGGCCTGGGTTTTTGCTTTATCGGTGCCCTGCGAAACGATCCGGAGGGAATTAGAGAGGTCTTCCAATTGCCTGAACTGGTATTCCCGGTTTGTGGAATGACTCTGGGATGGGCTAAGGATAAGCCTATGATCAGGCCGAGGCTTCCCCTAAAGGCGGTTTTGCACTGGGAAACTTACCAGGAGAATGATCTGGAGTATTTAGTGGAGTATGATCAGGTTATGGTCGGAACTGGAATTTACGGCGGACGCCAGGTTGATCGAGCGGATCGGGACCCCGAGGATTACGGGTGGATGGAACATTCTGCCAGGCGATGCAGTAAACCATCAAGGCCGAATCTCAGTCAGGCGATCATTAAATCTGGATTTCAAATTAAATAAAGAAGTGACCCTGGGATAAGATTTCTGTCAGGAAATTGATCAGGAGTAAAAAATGGCAGCTGAGGATAAAAGACCTACCTGGAATGAGTACTTCATGAATATCGCCCATGAGGTGGCTAAAAGAAGCACCTGCGAGAGAGCGCAAGTTGGGGCGGTGATTGTACGCGATAAACGCATATTAACTACGGGTTATAACGGAAGTCCACGGGGTTTACCTCATTGCTCTGAAGTAGGATGTTTAATGGATAATGGACATTGTGTTCGCACTCTGCACGCTGAACAAAATGCTATTATTCAGGCGGCCCTTCATGGTGTCATTACAGAAGGTGCAATAATATATGTGACTCACCAACCTTGTTTCATCTGCGCGAAAACGATCATCAATGCTGGCATATCAGAAATCGTATATGGCAAGGAATACAAGGATGATCGTTCCATAGATTTTCTAATCCAGGCCGGAGTGAAGATCACTGCGCTTACTTTAAAGCTGAAACGATCTATAATATGTATAGGTAGATTACTAAGTGAGCTTTTATGGATGATCTAGATAAGAAAACAAAAACACTGGCCAATGATCTTGTCTTTGAGCTGAATAAATCCCTCGGTTTCCGAAAAGATGGTTTTGCTCAGCCGTTCCTGAAACCACTGGTATGGAAACCGATGGTACGTTTCTCTGAGCTGGCGACAATCTTCGAACACCGGGTTGTACAGGAAGGTTGGCAAAAAGCTTCTGCCTGGTTTATTACTCATTTTGTTGACAAGGTGAAAGCATTGGGTACGGAGCATTTACCAAAAGAAGGACCGTTGGTGATCGCTGCCAACCATCCTGGCGCTTATGATTCATTGGTGATCTCTTCCCAAATCCCAAGGGATGATGTGAAGATCATTTCATCAGATATTCCATTTGTAAAAAAGCTTCCCGATACAAGTGAACATATGATATTTTCCTCTCATGACACGCATGATCGGATGAGTGCAGCGAGAGGCGCCCTCAGACATTTAAAGAACGGAGGTACTTTGCTGGTTTTCGCCAGGGGTACCATGGATCCGGACCCGGCCTTTATGCCCGGCTCTGAAGTAGAGCTTACTCGCTGGACATCCAGCCTGGGGTTGTTCCTGAGGAACGTTCCACAGACAAAATTGGCTGTCTCAATGATTAGTGGTGTATTATCACAAAAATATATTAATCACCCGGCAACTCTGTTTAGAAGGGGAAGAGTGAACAAGCAGCGTTTGTCGGAGTTTTTCCAGGTGATGTACCAGCTCCTGGTTCCTGGGAAATTAATGGTTTCGCCCAATTTGTCTTTTGGCCCACCTGTCACCCTTGATGATCTTGGAGTAAAGGACAGGAAGGATATCAATAAGATCACAGACGAAGTCATCAAAAATGCTCAGGAACAGTTCCAATTTCACAAAAACAAACTTCTGACTGCTCTGATCTAAACCTGTACTGCCAATAAAAAACCCCTGGAATAATCCAGGGGTTCTTTTTTGAATAGGTGAAAATTACACTAATTTTATTTTCTTATCTTTCCTTGTATCCATTGAAACAGTGCTGCCCCAGCGAGGGCAAAATAAGCCAGGAAGCTTGCTCCAATCAGCAGCCATTTCACTCCTGAGAAAATCGAGGTTACCAGTGCTAGTCCGGACATTAACGTAGGGTATGAGGCCATTACCAGGGATGCACCGATGTTTTCCAAATAATCAAATAGGCCAGCTGCTAGTGGCAGAAGATTAGTGAAGCCTATCCAATCAATCGGGTTTTCCAGATATTGATAGAACCAGCTGATCCCGGCCACCAAAAAACTGATATAAACGAGAGGGAAAATCAGGTCAAAGGTCCAACGTGCATGAATATAAGCTTGTCTTCCTTCTTCACCATATTCTTTAGCCGCTTGTATCAGATCCTCGGGTCCATAAAAAAAAGAAGTATCTGGTGATATGCTGCCACCAGCATTTTCTTCAGCTGAGGCTGCCTGACCTGGAAGTACCAAAATCATGAATAGAACCATGATCAGCAAGGTCAGCATCATGGTCCAGCTTTTTGAGACTTTTATCAACCAGGTGGATAATTTTGTACTCATAATTCTCCTTAAACGCCTTTCAGGTTTTTGATCTGCTCCTTCAGCGTCAGAACTGTATCCTTGTATCCTGCCAGTTTATCTTTTTCTTTATTAACCACAGCTTCTGGCGCTTTTTTTGCAAAAGGGCTGGCCAATAAATCTTCCAATCTTTTGATCTGTTCCGTTAGTTCTTTGAGCTCAGAGCTAAGACGTTTATTCTCTGCTTTGGGGTCAATCAATCCACTCAAAGGTAGGTAAATTTCCACAGACCCAGCCACGAGAGCGATCTGGTTCTGAGGCTTTTCATCCATTACTTTTTTAATGGTTGTTTTTTCCGGATCCAGCTGAGCCAGCGTTATTAGACTTCTAATTTCCCTTTCCAGCATATCACTATATGTGCTCGAGACTAAATTAGCAGGAATCAACTTTCCGGGTTTGATATTCTTTTCTGCACGCAAGTTACGAATGGTTCGGACGATTTCCTGGATAAGTTCAAAGTCCGATACCTTTTCCTTTTCCCAGTCTTCTTCAGCGCGCGGCTCAGGCCAAGCAGAGATCATTAAAGCTTCGCCCCAATCCGGCATCCGATCCTTGAGGGGAGAATTACACACAGCATTTTTTAAATGCTGCCAGAGTTCTTCTGTGATATATGGTGTGAATGGGTGCAGTAAGCGCATGCACATATCAAGAACTCTGATCAAGGTTTCAATCGTATAATATGCGCGATCCCCGCCTTCGGCAATCTGACTTTTGGATATCTCCAGATACCAATCTGCATATTCGCTCCAGAAGAAATCATAGATATAACGTCCGGCCTCACCATATTGATGGTTGTTGAAAAGACGATCAACATCCCGGATCAGCTGCTGCATTCGAGCCCAGATCCAGGAATCAGCCAGGGTCCAATCAGCTTTAGCTTGGGGAAGCAGAGGGGCATTTTCAAGGTTTCCAAGAACGAACCGCCCAGCATTCCAGACCTTATTGGCAAAGTTTCGGTTGGCTTCCACTTTCTGCAGACTGAGGTTTGTATTGACCCCCGGAGTGGAACCTACCAGCATTGTAAAACGGACGGCATCCGTGCCCATATCATTCATAACATCAATAGGATCGACCACATTGCCTTTGGATTTGCTCATTTTCTGGCCATGTTCATCCATCACCAGGCCGTGGAGATAAACGATCTCAAAAGGAGCTTTCCCGGTTAGTTCGAGACTGAACATGATCATTCTCGCCACCCAGAAGAACAAGATGTCGTAACCGGTTTCCATCATGGTTGTGGGGAAATAATAGTTTAGATCTGGTGTTTCATCCGGCCAACCCAGGGTAGAAAATGGCCATAACCCGGATGAGAACCAAGTATCAAGCACATCAGGATCCTGATGGATATTTTTGCTTCCACATGCCTGGCAGGCATGTTGGATCCTCTCTTGGGACAGTGAGTTCTCCGCAATCATCACAATACCAGACAGGAATCCTGTGTCCCCACCAAAGCTGGCGGCTGATGCACCAGTCATGGATATTTTCCATCCAGTTGTAATAGACTTTCTTAAAGCGCTCGGGAATGATTTCTATCTCTCCGTCCTTGACGGCTTTGAGTGCTTTTTCTGCCAGAGGAGCGATTTTCACGAACCATTGTGTGGAGATCATGGGTTCGATGATCTCTCCTCCACGTTGAGCCCGGGGAACCTGGTGGAGGTAATCTTCTTCCTTTATCACCAGGCCGGCATCCTTCATATCCTGCCATAGGTTTTTCCTGGCTTCAAAACGGTCCTGCCCTTCGTATGGACCGCCAATTTCGGTTACTTTGGCTTTTTTATCCAGCATGGAGAGCAGTTCTAAGTTATGTCGCAATCCGATCTCGTAGTCGTTTGGATCGTGCCCGGGTGTGATCTTTAACGCTCCCGTGCCGAACTCGACGCTTACGTATTCATCACCGATCACTGGAATCTCTCGTCCAAGAATGGGAACGAGCACCATTTTGCCGATATATTTCTTATATCTATCATCGTCTGGATGAACTGCAACTGCAGTATCGGCCAGAATGGTTTCCGGGCGGGTTGTGGCAACTGGGATAAATTGATCCGGATCTTCAGCCAACTGATATTTGAAGTAATACAGTTTTCCTTTTTCCTCGGTATGTTCCACTTCGAGGTCTGAAACCGCAGTTTGTAGGGTAGGAGACCAGTTGATCAAGCGCGGTCCACGGTAGATCAAATCCTTTTCGTATAGGTGTACGAATGCTTCCCGAACCGCACGGGAAAGGCCTTCATCCAGGGTAAATCTCTCCCGGCTCCAATCGCAGGAGGCACCCAGCCGGCGGATCTGTTCTACGATCTTCCCTCCGTGTTCCTCTTTCCAGGCCCAGGTTTCTTCAAGGAAGGAATTCCGGCCTACTTCCTCACGGCTAGTGCCTTCCTCTTTAAGTTTCATTTCCACTTGAAGTTGGGTGGCTATCCCTGCGTGATCTGTTCCTGGCACCCAGAGTGTGGGAACACCTTTCATACGCTGGTGCCTGATCATCAGATCCTCCAGAGTCACAAACAGGACATGACCCAAGTGCAAAACACCGGTAACATTGGGTGGCGGGATGCTGATCACATATGGTTTTTTCGTGGGATCATGGCCAGGAAGATTGGGGTCGTTCGTAGGTTTGAAGTAACCATTATCTTCCCAAAATTTATAAAGCCGTGCTTCTGCGGATTTATAATCATATTTCGTTGGAAGCATATCTATCACCATCCTGTAATTGATCAAACCGGATCTAAATCAAAGATCTAAAATATTTCCGCTAATCTTAATAAAAAAAACCTTTCATCCCTGAGGACGAAAAGGTTTTATGCCTTCCGCGGTACCACCTCGTTTTGTGTGTCCTTTGAACACACACGCTTAATTCCTGGTTCGATGAACAGGATTTCGCTGTATCGGGCTCACCCGTGCCGTTCTACTCTTTGTGGTCAAATTTCTTCGGCAGACCAACCAGGGGACATTCCAAAGGTTACGCTGAGGGTGGCTTTCAGCCAGTGGCCTCCCTTCTCTACCAGCGGTTTTCCCTGTACTCTACCCGGTTATGGGTCGTTTTTTCAATTTTCCGCATTATACCTGTAGTCAGACAGCAAGTCAACATGGTAGAGGATTTGTGCTATCGTTGGGATCTTCTAACCTGGTATCATGGCACAGAATTATAAATCCCAGAAAACGAACCTTAAAATTTCTTGACTTTCACCCTATGAATATGCTATTCTTTGGGTTATTGTAGGCGGGAAAATGATCGATTTTTACAATACATATTCATCTGGGAGGATAAAAAGTCTATGATTCACCGGGAACGGGTTGCAGATGACGTTTATACATTCCAAAGCGATGTTTATGCACAAGTAAATGCTGGCGCGGTGATCGGACAGGATTGGGCAGTGGTGATTGATACCCTGGCTTTTCCTGAAGAGACTCTGGCCATCAGAGAATTCATTGAGGAAGAATTACAACGGAAAGTACGTTATGTGATCAATACCCATTACCATGCGGATCATAGTTGGGGAAATTGCTTTTTCCCTGGAGCTTATGTTCTTAGCCATGCTCTTTGCAGGGAGTACCTAAAGAAATTTGGTGCTGCTTCCCTGAAAACTGCCATTGAAATGGACTCAGTATTCCAGAAAACCCAGATCGTTTTACCGCATCTAACATTGGATGCAGGTGTCCTGGAATTGGTTGTTGGTGATAAAACCTTGAGGTTCATCGAGCTGCCAGGACACAGTCCTGATGGGATTGGAGTTTATATTGTAGAAGATGAGGTCTTGTTTGCGGGGGATGTTTGGATGCCTATTCCCCATACTGTTGACGGTGATCCCCAAGTCATGCGCGAATCGCTGAATAAGATAGAATCCATGACTATAGAGAATGTGGTCCAAGGTCACGGAGAAGTGATCTTGCGTGGTGAAGTGAATTCCAGTATCAAGGATAGGATCAATTACCTGGACAAAATCGATAAGATCGTTCAGGATGCAGCTTTGGACGAATACCCTGGAGAAGTACTTAAAGGAAAAGGACATTGAAGTCTGTGGAAAAAGCCGGATTCTATTAGGTGGAGCTGCAGAAGAGATCCATCAACAGAATTTACGGCATCTTTATCGAAAAGTCCACGGAGAAGAGCCTAAGGGTTTTGATTCCTGATTATATTGAAGAACGAAGTACTATATAAATACAAAAGGCCCTCGCAGAAGCGAGGGCTTTTTATTGGAACTACTCTTCCTGTTTTTTCTTCTTGGCTCGAAATCCAACCAGCCTTTCAGTTCCATTCAACAGGCGTTTGATATTTGGCAGTAGTGCCCAGACGATCAAAATCTCTGATAATAATCCGGAAAATATATATTCCCAGGGTTGGTCCGTATATAAAAATCGGAGCAGGAGGATAAAACTTCCGATCAGCGGCAAACTTATGGTCGCCAGGGAGGCATAGCCAACAACCATCACTATCAAATAACCTGCAGGAACAAGGATGAAAACGCTGGGCCACCAGAAACCAACGATGGCTCCAATTGCAGGTGTTCCCCCCGCACCTCCTCCAAGCTTTATTTTTCCTTCCGGATCCTTTTCAACTAAAAAGATTGAGAAATTATGGCCAATTACCGCAAAGAAGCCAGCAAATACTTGAAGCCAATATCCATCCGGAATGAAATACCGTGCGATCCAGACAGCTGCGGCGCTTTTTAACATATCAAGCAGTGAAGTAATAAATCCGAGTGTAAAACCAGTCGCGCGCATTGTGTTGGTGCCGCCGGTGCGACCGCTCTCGACTTTCCTGACATCCTTACCGGTGAAAGCTTTTACCAGGATAAATCCAAATGGGATAGATCCCAATATATAAGCAACCAAAAGAATACCGGTTTGTAAAAGGATAGACATGGGACAACTCCTGCAATTGTATTATTTATCGGACATTATAGTTAACACAGGACTATCACTTGGGAAACGGATCAGATGAAAAACGCAATTCCCCATGAGAGGATTAGAATCAATCCAGGCCAGAAAACTTTCTCAAGCGGGATCTTCTCTTCCCCATCTGGAAGGTCATCACTAATCTCGATCAAGGCATACAGTGGACCAGCCAGGGCAACTCCAAAACCGATCGATCCGACTGGTAGATAGTGAAGGCCGGCTGCGAGTTCGCCTATCAGGAGGAAAGGTACTGAGCCTTGATTTAAAGCCCAGACTCCTCTCTGACGGAGATGAACAACTCGCAAATAAACCAACAAGGATGCTGCGCTGAGCACAGGTACTCTGTAGAACAGACGTGATTCAGTAGCGTGCAGGGAGATTGCAAGGATGAGAAATAAGACAACAGAAAGAGCAGTGATTCCCATTTCGGCAGGAATAAAAAAACGATTGGATGGATCTAGTACAACATACTCTGCAATAATAACCAGGATCAATCCCAGACCACTGGCTGCTGTGGCAACCCACCAAGTGGCATTGAATGGAAGCTGATTGACCGCCAGCATAAGAACCAATGATGTCAGGGATGGGAGAAGCCAGTGGATTATCGTATTGTCATATTCTCCCCTGGCTGGATGATCCTGAAGCAGCCAGGCGGATCCTGAAGCGGTTAATCCGGCAACCAGAATAGATACAAGTGTAGAGAAATTTATCCGCACACTGAAGAAGATCCCTAGAAGCGTAAATCCCACTTCCTGGGGGGGGATTGACATAAAATGTGTCAATGTATAGGCCAATAAGATCGTAGAAACTGTAATACTGAGCCGGTTGAGATCAGGTAGATGATTCCTGATATTATCCATAGCTTCATTCTACCTTTAAGTCAGTGATCGTGAGTGTCTATTTAGAGGGTCCAGTGTGTTAGACTAAAATATATCCTGGTTAGATTGATATTGTGAAGATGATGAATAATAAGGAAGTTGGTCGTTGGGGTGAAGAGATTGCTGCCGTTTATCTTAAACGGAATGGCTACTCGATCGTTGATCGGAACTTTTATACGCCGGAAGGAGAGATCGATCTAATTGCCCTTCGGGAAGAGAAAGAGGAACGGATCCTGATCTTCGTTGAGGTGAAAACCCGGACCAGTGAAAAATATGGTTATCCCGAAGAAGCTTTCACACGAAAAAAATGGGACCATATGATAAAAGCAATAGATAGATATTTGCAGGATCAACCGGAATATGGAGATGCCTGGCAGATTGATGTGATCGCCATCCAAAGGTTGAGTGAAGACCAGCCGCCGGAAATTGAACATTTTGATAATGTTGTGATGAATAATGGCAGAGAATAAGAAACCGTTGATCGTTATTGTCGGTCCGACAGCTGTGGGGAAAACAGCCCTTGCTATTCGGCTGGCGGAGAAATTCCAGGGAGAAATAGTCTCTGCGGATTCCAGGTTGTTCTACAAAGGAATGGATATCGGCACCGCAAAACCATCCAGAGAAGAACTCGCTCAAGTACCGCATCACTTAATAGATGTCGCTACGCCAGATCAGGAATGGAGTTTGGCGCTTTATCTATCCCGGACCCATGAAGTGATTCAAGATATCCATCAGCGGGGATCGCTGCCTTTCCTCGTTGGCGGGACCGGACAGTATATCCAGGCAGTTGTGGAGGGGTGGGATCTTCCCAAAACGAAACCTAATCCTCAATTGAGGGAAACCTTGAATCATTGGGCGGAAGAAGTAGGGATAGATGGCCTGCGCATCCGTCTGGCCGAGTTGGATCCAGATGCTGCAGCAGGAATTGATGGTCCAAATTTGCGAAGGATTATCCGGGCTCTTGAGGTCATCTTGACCTCAGGTAGGAAATTTTCAGGGCAGAGGGGAAAAACAGGATCCGCCTACAGGATCATGCAAATTGGTCTGATACGTCCCAGGGATGAGTTATATCAAAGGATCGACCAGCGGATAGCAATGATGCTGGATCAAGGATTGGTAACAGAAGTAAAGTCCCTGCTTGATGCAGGTTACACTCCAGAATCTTCCGCCATGTCAGCCATCGGATATAAACAAATGGCAGATTATCTCTTAGGGGAGAGCACAATGGAAGAAGCTGTCAGCCAAATAAAAAGCAAAACCCGTAAATATGTTCGACAGCAAGCCAACTGGTTCAGCGATGAAGATCCCAATATCATCTGGTTTTCAGCTTCAGCTGATCCATTTGATGAGATTCTTAACGAAATCCAACACTTCTTATCCTAAATTTGTTATACTGAGAGATTAGCCAAAGCAATCTTGTCGAAGGAGGAGGAATCCGATGGAGCACCGACCCTGGCATGATTATTACGATGAAGGTATTCCTACAAGTCTTACATACCCGGCCGTCCCCATTTTTCATTTTCTAGAAGACTCAGCAAAAAAATTCCCAGATAAACCCTGTACCATATTTAAAGGAGCTGAAATTTCCTACAGTGAAATGAGCCAAATCACTGATCAGCTCGCCGCTGCCCTGGTTGATCTGGGTGTGAAAAAAGGTGACAGGGTAGGGATATTAATACCCAATACACCTCAATTTGTGATGGCTTATTTTGCTGTCCTGAAAGCTGGTGGGATTGTGGTTGCCACCAATCCGCAATATACCGGAAGAGAGATCATTCACCAGGCGAACGACTCCGGCATGGAATTAGTGTTCCTGATGAGCAACTATTATGAGTTGGTTAAAGGTATCCAGAAGGAGACCGGCATTAAACAGATCATTTGTACAAATATTAAGGAAACTCTGCCCCCATTGCTTGGTATGCTCTTTACCCTGGCAAAAGAAAAGAAAGGTGGTTTCAGGGTAACCTTAAGGGATAATGATATCTGGCTGCCGGACTTAATGGAAAAGTATCAGGGCCGTGAAAGACCAGATGTTGATGTCGGACCGGAAGATACGGCAATATTCCAATACAGCGGTGGCACAACTGGCATCCCTAAAGCGGCTATTGGCCTGCATCGCAATCTGGTTGCCAACACCATTCAAATGATGTACTGGATCCGAACCGCAGTTATGGGGGAAGAAGTGGTGATGATGGCCATTCCCCTTTACCATGTCTATGGGATGGTTGCTGGCATGAATTACGGTCTGGCTGTAGGTGCCACGTTAGTGATGGTCCCTGATCCTCGCGATCTGAAAGATCTGCTAAGCAATATTCAGAAGTACAAGACCTCGATCTTTCCTGCGCTGCCTGCTCTTTACAATGCGATCAATAATAACGCTGACGTGAAAGCCGGCAAATATGACCTGAGTGCGATCAAGGCCTGTATCTCTGGTTCAGCGCCCTTATTAAGGGAAACCAAAGAGACTTTTGAAAAACTGACTGGCGGTATGTTATTTGAAGGATATGGTTTATCAGAAACGCCCACAGCCACTCACTGCAATCCCAACCTCGGGGAGAACCGGACTGGTTCAATTGGTTTGCCATTCCCGGATGTGGATGCCCGGATCATAGATCTTGACGATGGTGTCACGGTACTGCCCGTTGGAGAAATTGGAGAGCTGGTGATGAAAGCCCCCCAGGTCTTTAAGGGTTATTACAATATGCCAACCGAAACTCGTAACGCTCTGAGAGATGGCTGGCTATATACAGGCGATATTGCCCGCATGGACGAGCAGGGATACTTCTACATCGTAGATCGCAAGAAAGAACTCATCAAACCGGGTGGTTTCCAGGTCTGGCCCCGGGAAGTGGAAGAAGTGCTCCAGGACCACCCGGCTATTCAGGATGTTGGTGTGGCCGGAGTCCCCGATCCAAAACGAGGTGAGACGGTCAAGGCCTGGATCGTGTTGAATGAAGGACACACACTTGATCGAGCTGAATTGAAAGAGTGGTGTCAAGACCGTATTGGCAAAGTATAAGATTCCCGACTGAAATCGAGATTCCGGGATGAATTGCCAAAGACACATGTAGGCAAACTCTTAAGAAGAGAGTTGGTTCGAGAGCATAAAGAGAAATCAGAGGGATAAGCTTTCAGGCAAGTACTTTATGAGATAGAAAATAACCTGGTCAATGGATCAGGTTATTTTTTTCTGGATATCTTATTGAGATACCGTTGAGCTTCATCGAGCTTAGCGAATTTCATTTCTTGCTCACGAAATGCGCTGGTATGGACCATCCTGCGGGAATTTACCAAGCGTGCTCCCATTTTTTTATGCAGAAGTTCGTGATACATAACATAATCCACCACGAACTCTGGCACCCGACGTTGGTCCAAGGTTCGGCTTACCATCACGGTATCTGTATCCCATTGATAGTGCCCAAATTTCCTAACGGTTAATCGTTTATTCCAGACTAGATGAGGCTCTGATAGCTGCTCATTAAAATAGGCCAGGTTCACTCGGTTAAAACTCTCAGTCAGATCATGGACCGAACCTTTGGAGAAACTTCCTTTTGGGATACCCAGATATTCCAAATATTCCCGGGTTGACTGATATGCAGGGGAGAAAGTATGATCCCGGATTTGCTGCTTGCTTGATTGGGAAGGTTTTCCAAGGGCTGTTTCCAGCAGGGCGATCAACACAGAATCTGGAGCAGTAGTTAAACTCTCCTGACCAGTGATCTGGATCTGAGAAGCTTTGCCCTGGATCTGGAACAGAGCGCTGGTGTGATAAAAAGTGAATTCAAATCCAAATTTTCTATATTTTGGGAGAGGATTAATTGCTGGCAGGAAAAGATTGATTCTTTGAAGCGCGTCGAGATGGGCAGCCAGATTATCCTGTTTATCCAGGTATTTTAGCCATTGATAAGCTCTTCGGGATCTGATGGCCAGATCAGCGGGGGTTGCCTCCCGTTGGTAAAGGACATTATCGATTGCTGTAGCTGAATGATGGATATTCTTTTTCAGATCAGCTGTTAAGGCTTGATAGGTACTGCCTGACGTACTGGCGTTGGCCACCTTGGGTAAAGTCATCAAATGCTGGATGACAGATGTTTGTTTGACGATATTCTGGATCGAGATTGATGACATGATAGTTTTGTTTTTGATTTCCCTGATGAATGAGAAGGCTTGTCCAATAAACCTTTGTTTGACCCTATCTTGAAATAAGAACAAAAATCACCCAGTTTTTCTTTGACAAGGAGAGCATGATGTCATAAAATCGTGTAGTCAATTAACAAGAGGTCCTGTCCAAGTCTAAAGTATATTATATAACTGCCTCTGTGATCACTGGATTAAAAAAGAAAGCAAAATTTCTTAGGAAGGTTTAATCAATGAAAGAATATTCAACCCAAAACATTCGCAATATCGCTCTGGCATCTCACAGTGGATCTGGAAAGACCATGTTGGCGGAATCACTGTTATTTTTCACTGGTGCCATTACTCGCCTTGGAGAAATCAATGCAGGGACAACTGTATCAGATTTCCAGGATGAAGAGCAGCGACGAGGTATCTCAATTTCAACCTCAGTTGTGCCAGTCGAGTATAAGGATATCAAGATCAATATATTGGATACTCCTGGGTATACAGATTTTGTTGGTGAAGTGATCTCTGCCATGCGTGTTGTTGATGGCGTAATAATTCCTGTTGACTCGGTTTCAGGTGCTGAAGTAGGTACCGAAATTGCCTGGAATTTTGCTGATGAATTCGAACTTCCCCGATTCGTTATCATCAATATGATGGACCGCGAAAATGCTAATTTCCAGAAGGCACTGGAATCTGTCAGGCAAATGACTTCCATGCGCCTTTTACCTCTCCAGCTGCCCTGGGGAGAAAAAGCGGATTTCAGTGGTGTGATCGATATCCTGGAAAACAAAGCCTATAAAGGTGATGGTAAAGATAGCTGTTGATATACCAGCTGAGTATGCAGACCAGGTCGAAGAACTCCGGATGGAGATCATCGAAGCTGCTGCAGAAGGCAATGATGATTTGCTGATGAAATACCTGGAAGGTGAAACCCTTTCTGAAGACGAGATTTTCAGCGGCCTGAAAAATGCGGTTGTTTCCAGGTCATTTGCTCCAGTCCTGGTCGCTTCAGGAACAGCGAGTGTTGGTATGGCTCCCTTATTAAATGCGATCAATAAAATGATGCCTTCTCCGGATGAAGTTCCGGCAGTAACTGCTGAAGGTGCTAAGGGCGATGAAGAACTGGCATGTTCAGATGCTGGGCCATTTGCTGGATATGTTTGGAAGACCACTGCCGATCCCTATGTTGGAAAGATCACTTACTTCCGGGTATATTCCGGCACTGTCAGCTCTGACAGCAAGGTCTGGAATTGCCAGGAAAAAGAAGAAGAACGGTTTGGCAATATTAATGTCATGCGCGGAAAACACCAGGATGATATCAAGAACGTTCATGCTGGTGATATTGTAGCAGTTCCGAAATTGAATGTCACTTCTACTGGACATACTCTGGGAGATGCGAATCATCCAGTCAAATTACCTGTGCCGGTTTACCCTACCGCCCTTTACCGTGTGGCGGTCATCCCCGCTGCCCAGGGGGACTCTGCTAAACTCAGTCCGACCTTGAGCCGATTATGTGAAGAAGATATGACTTTATCCTGGAAGCAGGATACAACAACCAGAGAAACCATTCTGGAAGGTATGGGTGGCCAGCATATTGATGTGGCCATTCGTAAGGCCAAGGATATCTTCCAGACTGAATTGAATATTCAAATTCCAAAAGTTCCTTACCAGGAAACCATTAGCAGAAATGGCATTGCCCAATACCGCCACAAGAAACAATCTGGTGGATCAGGCCAGTTTGGTGAAGTACATATGCGGTTGGAACCACTGCCGGAGGAAAGATTTGAGTTTGTTAACGAAGTGTTCGGTGGTGCAATATCCAAGAATTACATGCCCGCCATTGAAAAAGGTGTCAAGACTGTCATGGAAGAAGGGGTATTGGCTGGCTACCCGGTTGTGAACGTCAAGGCTGTCGTTATTGATGGCAAAGAACATCCGGTTGATTCCAAACCTGTTGCATTTGAGATCGCGGCCCGCCAGGTATTCAAGTTGGCGTTCAAGGAAGCAGGCGGCATTCTGCTTGAGCCGATCATGGAAGCTAAAGTGACTGTACCAGAAGAGAATATGGGCGATATCCTGGGTGATTTCAATACCAGGCGAGCCCGGGTTCAGGGTATGGATACCAATGGTGGCCGTTCAGTAGTTTCTGCCATGGTACCCTTGGCTGAAATGCAGCGCTACACAACGGACTTGCGATCGATGACAGGTGGTCGAGGTATGTTCGAGATGGAATTCGCACATTACCAGGAACTGCCTACTCACTTGGCGCAAGAAGTAATTGCGGCGAATACTAAAGAAGAAGAATAGAATTCATTACACTAACGATAAAAAAGCCCTTGCATTTTTTTGCAGGGGCTTTTTGTTTTGATTATGATGATCCTTAAGATTACCCTTGAGTTAATTTCAACCAGGAGAAGACCTTGGGGGCGCCATAAGAGATCCATAATACCTACGAGGAAATAACGGAAGAATCGAAGTGCGTAAGATACGAGTGAAATATCATCAGGAAATATTGAGCCCAAACCCATATACAGAATAAGAACACCGATGATCCCAACCAGGTAGCGCAGGATCAGCTGCCAGACTTTGCCTTCATGGCTGAATTTTCCAGTCTTGTACAGTAGGATCACCCCCAAACCTAATCCGAGGAATGAGCCGGACGTTGTGAGCAGCCCGTCATAACTATAGGGTTGGATGACCTCACCAGCCCCCGCAATCCATTCTGGATTGACTGGAGGTGGGTTGAAGGGCGGCACGAGCAGGACGGCGGGTAGAATCAATAAGGTAGTAATGACTACCAGCGCTAGAATTTGAATTCCCATGCTATTGCGTTTGAACCAATTAATGACAGGCTTTTCCAGCTTGAGGAATAACCACAATAACAATCCTCCAACTATCCAACCTACCAATACATCGTGCGTGAAATGAACTCCGAGAACTATCCTGGATAGACCGATCAACAGAATAGCGGCCAGGGCACTCCAACGGATCCAGTTTTTCCGGACAGAAACAGCTACTAATCCCCAGATGCCAGCTGCGTTCTGGGCATGGCCGGATGGAAATCCAAAACCAGTACCCTCAGCCAGATTGGTCACGGCTGGGGTTACCCAGAAGGGACGCGGCCATTGAAAGGAGAACTTCAGAATACTATTTATGCCACCACCTACCAGGAGCATAATCCCGATCCTTATGCCGAGCGTGGTGTTTATGCACCAGAATAACGCCGGCATGATTAGGATATAAAACTCTGTATTCCCCAGGAAAGTAATCCCCTGGAAGATCGTCACTAACCAGTCAGATGTTCCTTGAAACCAGATGGAGACGGGAAGAAATAAATTCGATTAAGGTTTCCATGATAATTTCCTCCAAAGTAAGGTGAGAAGAATAGTTGGAATAATTAATATCACTGTGAAGCTGAATACAGAATTAGGATCCTTTGTGTAGAGAGCGCCGGCGAGTAGGGGGAGCAGCTATCATAGCGATCCCGGTTATAGTTTCTATAACACCATATGCCAGGCCAAGGTTCGCGGGTTGAACCAGCTTTTCAACCTGGGCGATCAATAGTGAGCGTGTAGCCCGATATCCTCCCAATAGGAAATAAGCCAGTACAAGGATTGGCATCTGGGTAAATTGCCAAACCAGGGCTGCAAATATTCCCACAAATAATTGTCCCAGGATCAAGCCGAGCTGGGGTGGCAGCAATCCAAACAGCAAATTGATCAATACATTCCCCAGGTTTGTAATTGCCCCGAGGATGCCAATGGTTTGCAGAGATATCAAACGCTGGTTCTTTAGGAAATTGGGTGCCAGGGGTTGGGGAAAGAATAGTGCAAAGTAGATTATTAATATCACAGGCAGGTAAGAGATAAACCTCTTATTTTTGAGCAAATCTCCTGCAGGATTTTTAAGTTTTACTTCTGTTGGCTGAGGTTTGATGAAAATGATAATTATTGAAGAGATGATAAAACAGCCAAAAGCAAAAAAGTAGATCGACCTTATTCCCAACCCTTCCGCCAATGATCCCCCAATTAGAGGTCCTGCAATTCCGCCCAAGTAAAATCCAGCATTGTTGGTTGTCAGAACTTGTTCAACGCTTAATTTGCCGCGGGCTGCGGTGATATAGCTGTTCAGAGGGGCGACCACAAATACTGTCGTTGAATAAAGGATGATCCCGATTGAGAATACAGCCAGAGACCTGGCTGCGGCCATGATCCCAGTAGTGATCACACCCATGCCCCAGGCGGTCCACATTAATTGTCTGCGGCCTAAACGGTCTGACAGGAAACCAGCAGGGATGTGAAAAAGAGTCATCGCCAGCCCTACGCCCCCCAGGATGCTGCCAATCACCAGAGGGGATGCTCCCAACTCTTGTAAGTAAAGGGGTTGGAAATACATGAATGCACCTTCACCCACCCCCCAGATGATCAGGCTGACCGTGACCAGGATAAAGTCTTTTGTCATGTTCTGGAGTTAATCGTGTTGGCGATAAATGCTTGGACGTTTTGGAAGACGGTATCCTTCTCCTGGTCACGAGTAATAACATGACCGCTGTTTTCCAGAAGGACTTTCTGCTTCATATTATCTGGGGTGCCTAGGGCGTTATAGATCAGATCTAGATTTTCAGGTGGGACACCGATATCTTTTTTGGAGTGCATTAATAGGGCGGGTGCGCTGACCTTGGGAAGGGCTGTCCGCAAGGCTCTTAAGTAAATCTGAGAGCTGCAGAATAGCTCTAGTAGGATATCGGTCATAGGAAAAATGGTTCTCTTTTGCTTTCGGATCCTGCCAATCGGAATCCCCTTTCTCTATATACGGAATTAGCCAGGAAATATAGGGTAATAATATTCGCCGCGGATCGGATCGGATTTCATATGGGGCTGATAGGCCTACAACGCCAGCTACTGGAAGGAATGAAGAATGATATAAGGCCAGTGCGCCCCCCATGGACAATCCAATTAAGAAGATATTCTTTGTGGTTGACTCAAGTAAATGCCATCCATCTAAAACTGAGGCGGACCAATCTTGCCAGTGCATGCGGTTCATATCTTCTATCTTTGTTCCATGGCCTGCCAGGCGAATACCGAGAACGCTGTACCCAAATCCAGCCAGGTATTCACCCAGTGGGTGCATTTCAGTTGGCGCACCGGTAAAACCATGGATCAATAGGCAGCCCGTATCATTGCCTGGATAATAAAAAGGTTCAGTGTTCTTTACCAGCATTTTTTGCTCCTGTCTTTGAGATCTGTGGTGGGTAAGATCACTCTTCGATCAACAGCTGAGTTAGATTCCCGCGGAGCGCTAGTTAAGGATAATCCACCATCTTCGGTGACCACAATATCGTCCTCTATTCGTACTCCGCCGCGTTTGGGAAGATAAATTCCAGGTTCAATGGTGAAAGTCATACCTGGTTCCAGGATCGTTTGATCAAATTGGCTGATATTGGGTTCTTCATGAGCTTCTAGCCCTAATCCATGACCGGTGCGGTGGAAAAAGTATTCCCCATAGCCGGCATCTTCTATAATCTGGCGGGCAGCTTGATCGACAGCGCTGGCAGGGATTCCCGGCTTAACTGCAGCTCGGGCAGCTGCGTTGGCATCCTGTACAAATTTTGCGATCTGATCGATTTCGGGACGTAAATCTCCCATGGCAAAAACCCTGGTGATATCAGAAAAATATCCCTGGTGGCTTGCCCCCCAATCGATCAGGATGATATCTCCGGGATTGAGAACGCGGTTTGTTGGGGTTGCGTGGGGATTGGCTGCGTTTTCGCCAAAAGAAACGATTGGAAAAAATGGCAGCTCAGGGTCAGAGCCCTCCTGAAGCAGACGCCCCACCAGACGGCCAGCGATCTCTTTTTCAGTGACGCCTGGTTTGATGGCCATGATCGTGCTTGAAAGGGCGCACTCGGCTATCCGGACAGCTTCAACCATGAATTTAATCTCATTTTCACTCTTAATTCTTCTCATCTGGGTCAGGATCGGTTGAGCAGATTCTAATGACATCTCTGGAGCGGCACCCTGCAGATAATTTTGTTCAAGCAATCGAAGCCGGCGGGGGATAACCCCTATTTTGCCCGTAACGAGATCTGCTTCCTGAAGGGCAGATCGGAACACTCCTGTCCATGTTTCAGGGTCCTCGTTAAATAGGAATGGTCTGATTGGGAAGGGCAGAGAAGTGATCTTGGCTCCTTCCAATTCAGGAAGAATGAATACCGGATCCCCGGATATTGGAAATATTCCAATTACAGGTCGTTCCATCAAATGGAAATCCAAACCGGTCAAGTATGAAAGATCCGGTCCGGGATTTAAACAGACTGCGTTCAGATCACTTTCCTTCAAGAGGGCCTGTAGATTTTCTTGGCGTTTTAGATGAATATTTATAGACATCATGACTCCATTATGGGAGAAATTGAATAAATTTATGTCTGATTGATATCTGTTATTTGTATTTGTTATGATAACTCAATTTGAATTTACTGGAGATGATTAATCCTGTCTGGATCGAGGAGGCTGCTGGTGCTGGAGTTCCTTTAAATGGGAACAGAGTGATTGAGATCCTTGTGAAGGTTGTATGCCTTTGGGGATCCCATCGTCTCCTACTTCACATTCAATAATAGTAGCTGGTTATTCCTGGATTTCGAGATATTGAAAGATCAATAACTCTCCAGCAGAAGTAGTGATTTGAAGCACCTGTCCCTGGAGAGAAAAGCTGGCTGCTTGGGAGAACAGGCTCATCAGCTGCTGTTCCTGCTGCATGATACCTTCTGGATCCATGCAGGCCATCTCTGTCCAACCCAGGCCTTCGATCTGGATCTGATCCCTTTGGTTTGATAACTTCCAAAATAATGGTTGCAGCTGGCGGACCCGTTCACTTCCCCGTCTTCAAAATAAGCAGTCATACTAGAGCCGGGAAGTAGTGAATTCCCGTTGGAGCTGACCAAAGTCCAGGCAGTTCCGTTCAAACCGCCATTCTTATTGATGGGGAAGATCCCGCAGCTGCTGAGAAAGAGAGCGCTTAAAAACAAAATGATTAGAAGATTTTTTTTCATAAGTTTCTCCTGATTTGATTACACCATATAGACGTGGATTGTGCAGGGAAAGTTCCCGGGATTCGATTATGATTGATCCTATGATGGCTCAGTAATTTATCTTGATTTGTCTCATTCGGTGTTTTATATCAAAGCTATAATTGAAGGGTCCAGCATATAGAGTAAGAGGGAGATCAGATGC
Organism: uncultured Chloroflexia bacterium; assembly: GCA_963824175.1. Classification (GTDB taxonomy): domain Bacteria; phylum Chloroflexota; class Anaerolineae; order Anaerolineales; family UBA11858; genus B10-G9. The sequence goes on from CAWGOD010000001.1 coordinate 189,360, forward strand.
GGGGAAGAAGAGGATGTTTAAAATGGGGTATGGGAATTTTCTTTGGCCTTTTTCTCCTACTTGGCGGTTTATTGATTTTCAACGGGGTTGAAAACAGGGAACTGGATCAAATCGCCAGGGATGAGGCCGGGGGTTCGTTTATTGAATTGGATCAAGGTGTAGTTCATTATTATCTTGAAGGCCCGACCGATGGTCCCCTGGTGGTTTTGACCCATGGTTTTTCAGTCCCTGCCTATGTCTGGGAACCAACAACTGCATTCTTGAATAAAAATGGTTATCGCACCCTGCGATATGATCTTTATGGGCGGGGATATTCTGATCGTCCAAATCTGGTATACGATATAACATTATTTGAAGTCCAGCTGGCGGGCTTGATAGACAGCTTGAAACTGAATGAGCCTGTGACTGTTGTGGGGCTCTCTATGGGAGGACCGGTTGCTGCCCGATATGCGCACAAAAATCCGGACCAGGTAGCTGGTGTGATCCTTCTCTCTCCGGTGGTTACTCAAACTACCAACCGAGATATCTTTCCTCTGAATATCCCAGGAGTGGGGGAATATCTTATGTCTGCGGTGATGGAACCAATAATTCTGCCAAAAATTCAAGCAGATGATTTCACCCATCCGGAAAACTTTCCCGATTGGGAAGAAAAATACCGTGAGCAGATGCAGTTCAAGGGAACAGGCAGGGCATTATTATCCACAATCCATGAGTTGGTGAAGCTGGATCCGGAAGTGGAATACCAGGATCTTCATAAAACCAGCCTGCCGGTCATGTTGATCTGGGGAGACAGCAGATCAGAGCATCGGTCCAGAGCAGATTGATGTTCTCCAGCAGATTCTTCCAGAGCTAGAGATCAGGATCGTGGAGGATGGCGGGCATCTGGTCCATTATGAAAGACCTGATGAAGTGAATCCTGAAATTGTCGATTATCTGGATCGGATCTCAAGATAATACTCTGATAACTGACAAATAGAGTTTGGATCAATACTGGGTCGTAAATAACCTATCGCCCAGATTTTAGGAACGCGATTCATCCAAATGATTCCTTAACACTTCATAAATAAAACCTTAATCTCTGGGGAGTATCCTGTATGCATTAGTGGTATATACAAGGAGAATAAAATGAAAAAGAGAATGATTTTATTGGTTGGATTTGTCCTGATACTCACATCCTGTGCGGCGGCACCGCTGGCTTCAGCAAGCAGTGATCAAACCCAAGAAGGCATTGATACAGACAGTCTCAGCCATTTCTCAAGGACAAGGACCTGATGAAGAAATCCATGAAGATACTTTGGAAGCTTTGTCTGATGGCGACCTGACGGATCCGGAAATCCAGGGAATTCTTTTCATGCGAGAAGAGGAAAAGTTGGCTCGGGATGTTTATCTGGCCCTGGCAGAACGCTGGGGTATGAATATTTTCAGTAATATCGCCGGAAGTGAAAATACCCATATGGATTCGGTTTTAACCCTGATTGAAATGTCCGATCTTGAAGATCCTGTTGGAGATGCAGGAGAAGGTGTGTTTGAAAATCAGGAACTTCAGACTTTATATGATGACCTTGTGGAACGCGGTAATTTGAGTCTGGAAGAAGCCTTGCTGGTTGGAGGAGCGATCGAGGAAATTGATATCCTGGATCTGCAGAACTATCTGGCAGAAACAGAAGATGGAGCCTTGATCAGAGGTTTATACAGAATTTGCTTAATGGTTCTATCAATCATCTGCGAGTCATTCGTGAGAACTTATGAACGCCAGACCGGAGAAAGTTATCAACCTCAATTCATGAGCCAGGAAGCATATGATGAGCTGATGGCGAGCACTGCTGTTCGCGGAAATGGTGGCGGTATGGGAATGAACGCAGCACCCCAGGGCCGAGGACAGGGAAGATCAAATTAAGTGACATATCTAGTACCTATTATAGCCCTGGCAAGAGTGCCGGGGCTATAATCTATAGCCCCCGAGAGGGGGCTTTTCCTTTTCCAGCTACGATTATCCGGTATACCAGACTGTGAGCTTCCATAAAACGTTCTCGAGGGATGAGTGCCAACTCTCCCGGACTTGATTATCGCGAGAGCTGCTGTTGAACCTGATGATTCTTATAGTCGTGCTAATTTATGATACAAGTATTGTGTTCTCGGTTCTTCATCTCTCTTCCGTCTCCGGTCCCCAGTCCTCCTCCGATTGACATTCAATCCTCCCTCAAGTACAATGTTGGGGCAAAAAAAATGGGCCTGTAGCGCAGTTGGGAGCGCGCATCAATCGCACTGATGAGGTCGCGGGTTCGAATCCCGCCAGGTCCACTCCGGTTGACGAAGACACCGTAAACGAGTAAAATATCACCAAATAATCTCCGGGCCCATGGCGCAGTTGGGAGCGCGTCTCAATGGCATTGAGAAGGTCGTGAGTTCGAGCCTCACTGGGTCCACACACAACGGCACTTCCGGAAGGAAGTGCCCATATATTTATAAACCGGGAGTAGTAGATTATCTGCCAGAGAGGTGAGATCAGCGGCTGAAAATTTCACCAGAGGTGTTTGCAGAACACCAGAAAAAATCGAACTCGCCTGGCACGCAAAATTGCGTGGATCTGCCCCTGAAATCAAGTAAGGAGCAGCGATTCTGCCCGATAAAGCAGCCCCAAGTGGTGGCGCAAGGCGTCACAATCAGGGTGGTACCACGGAGTTAGACCTTCGTCCCTGACCGGCGAAGGTTTTTGTTTTAAGCAATCAATCTGATATTTATTTTTCAGGTTTTCACTAGAAGGATGTGAACTATGGCTAGAGAATATAACCCAAATGAGATTGAGTCCAAGTGGCAAAAAAAATGGGAAGCCGATGGTCTCTATGAGGCCAATATTGATGAATCCAGGGAGAAGTATTATGCATTGACAATGCTGCCTTATCCCTCGGGTGACCTGCACACTGGACATTGGTATGCCATGGCTCCCTCAGATGCCCGGGCTCGATTCAAACGGATGCAGGGCTATAATGTCATGTTCCCGGTTGGATTTGATGCCTTTGGCCTTCCGGCAGAAAACGCGGCTATCGCTCGCGGAATTCATCCCAGGGAATGGACCTATAAAAACATCCAGAACATGCGATCCCAAGTGAAGCGGATGGGCGCGATGGTTGACTGGCGCCGGGAAATGATCTCCTCGGATCCGAAATACTACCGCTGGACCCAGTGGTTTTTCATCCAGCTATACAAACACGATCTGGCTTACAGAAAATATTCCCCTGTGGACTGGTGTCCCCAGTGCAATACAACTCTGGCGCGAGAGCAGGTCCATGGTGATGACCGCCACTGCGAACGCTGCAGCACCCCGGTCATTAAGAAAGATCTGGAACAATGGTTCTTTAAAACCACCAACTACGCCGACGAACTGATCGATTTTTCACAGATCGATTGGCCGGACCGAGTTAAAACCCTGCAAACTAACTGGGTGGGCCGCTCAGAAGGAGCTGACGTAATCTTCAAAACTGAAGATGGCGCAGATCTGACTGTGTTTCACGACCCGGCCTGATACGTTATGGGGAGCTACCTTTATGGTGTTGGCCCCGGAACATCCCCTGGTAGAAAAGGTCACATCTGATGAACAACAAGAAGCTGTGAATAGAATATCGGGAGGACGCCATCCTGAAAACCGAGATCCAGCGCGCCTCTGTGGATAAGGAGAAAACAGGTGTGTTTACTGGTGGATATGCGATAAATCCGGTTAATGACGCCCGTATACCGATTTGGATCGCTGACTATGTCATGATGGGATATGGCTTTGGCGCTATTATGGCTGTTCCTGCCCATGATGAGCGCGACTTTGCTTTTGCCCGCCAATTTGGATTGGAGATCATCCCAGTGATCCAGCCAGAGGGTGAGAACTTTGATGGAAATACCATGGCAGAAGCTTATGTGGGACCCGGTTTGATGATCAATAGCGCTCAGTTTGATGGCACGGCTGTGACTGAAGACAAAGGGCGCAAGAATCCTGGCCTGGATAAGGTGATCGATTGGCTGGAAAAAGAAGGCATTGGGAGAAGAAGCGATCAGCTACAAATTACGCGACTGGTTGATCTCTCGCCAACGCTATTGGGGCGCGCCGATTCCTATGATCTATTGTGAAGAGTGCGGTTGGAACCCGGTCCCAGATGAGGATCTGCCGGTGGTGCTGCCGGATGATGTTGAGTGGCAGCCCACTGGAGAAAGCCCATTAAAGCTGCATCCTACTTGGAAGGACACAACCTGTCCAAGCTGCGGAAAGGCAGCTACAAGGGAAACGGACACGATGGATACTTTCATGTGTTCTTCCTGGTATCACTTGCGCTACTTGAGCCCGGATTATGACCAGGGTCCTTTTGATCCGAAAGAATATGATTACTGGATGCCGGTGGACCTCTATACGGGAGGTATAGAACATGCCACAATGCATTTGATGTATACCCGCTTTTTCCACAAAGCTTTGCGGGATATGGGCATTACCGAAGGCCACGAGCCGATGACCATGCTCCGGAACCAGGGTATGGTGCTAGGCGAGGATGGCGAGAAGATGTCCAAGTCCCGGGGAAATACTGTTGCTCCGGATGATTTGGTGAATAAGTATGGCGCTGATACAGTAAGGAGTTACTTGATGTTTTTCGCCCGTTGGGATCTGGGTGGACCCTGGAACAGCCAGGGTATCGGCGGCACTGAGCGTTGGCTATATCGGGTTTGGAAACTGTATACTGAACCAGTGGAGGGTGGGGATCCTGGCGAAGAAATAATGCGGGATATCAAACGTGATCTGCACACTGCGTTGGATAATATAACCAGGGACTATGAACAGGTAGAGTTCAACACCATCATATCCACTTTGATGGAGCTGCTCAACAATATGGTGGATGCCAAACGCAATGGCGCAGGTCAATTCACCGGAATGGCGCGAAATACTGGAAACCTATCTGCTGATGATGGCTCCGGCAGTTCCACATATTGCGGAAGAACTCTGGACCGAAGCAATTGGGAAATGAGTATTCGATCCACAACCAAAAATGGCCAGAAGCAGATCCTGAGCTGATGGCAGTGGAGGAGATCACCCTGATCGTTCAGGTCAACGGCAAGCTGCGTGATCGTATTGTGGTCCCGGTGGATATCAGCAAGGAAGAAGCTGAAAAGACCGCCCTGGCCAGCCCTGGAGCGGAGCCATACCTGGAAGGAAAAGAGATCAGGAAGGTTATTGTGGTACCGGGCAGGTTGGTGAATATCGTAGTGTAAAACGTAAAGTGGAAGGCGATTTTATAGGTGATATGATATCACTTGACCGCTAATGGATTACTGCTTATAATAATCTGTCATTAAGAAAGCTGTGGGAGTCCGAAAAGCACAGCTTTCTTTGCGTATAGCCAATATGAGATAACCTTTAAGCGTGGGATTTCCGTCAGATAACGAAAAAGGGAATGGGGTATACTAGGAACGGTATCTCAATATTCATCTATCTAGTTTACATAACAGGAAAAAATCCCCATGAAAAAAAAGATTGTGAAATCAGATAAAGCTCCAGCAGCACTTGGCCCATATTCAGTTGCTGTGAAAGCCGGACATGTTGTTTTCACTGCCGGTCAGTTAGGAATAGATCCCTCCAGTGGAAATTTCGTTGAGGGTGGAATAGAAGAGCAAACTCGCCAAGCCTTGGAAAACATAAAGGCTGTTCTGGAAGCCGCTGGAACCAAAATGTCCAAAGTTGTAAAAACTACAGTGTTTCTACTTGATATGAATGATTTTGGGGCTATGAATGGAGTTTACGGGGAATATTTCACAAAGAAATTTCCTGCCCGCTCCGCTGTCCAAGTAGCCCGTCTTCCAAAAGATGGGTTGGTGGAAATAGAAGCAATCGCTATGCTAGATTGATACTATTTAAGTAAATAATAAATAATCTATGACTGGTGAATTGATCCTCCTGGTGGACGACGAACCCAATATAATCGAATTGGCCCAACTCTATCTCGAACGGGAAGGTTACCGCATTATCACTGCGTCAAACGGAAAAGCCGCTCTTGATGCAGTTGAGAAACAGAGGCCGGCCTTAATGGTGTTGGATGTGATGATGCCTGAAGTTGATGGCTTGGAAGTTTGCCGCACTTTAAGAGGAAAGAAGGATCCGGTGGCAATCCTTATGCTCACAGCCCGGGACGAAGATATAGATAAGATCTTGGGGTTGGAACTGGGAGCGGATGATTATCTTACTAAACCTTTTAACCCCCGAGAATTAGTTGCTAGAGTTAAGGCAGTTCTGCGGCGCAGCTCAATCCACGAGTGATTTAACAAATGAAGAACAGATCCAGTTTGGGGATATCCTGATCGATCCTCGTCGCAGAGAAGTCCGGATCGGTGGACAGCCTGTCGAAATTAGAACTCAGGAGTTCGATTTACTATACACGCTGGCCCGGCATCCTGGCATTGTCCTCAGCCGGGATCAGCTTTTGGATCAGGCCTGGGGTTATGACTATTATGGAAATACACGCACTGTCGATGTACACATTGGCCACCTCCGAAAGAAATTATCCGGGTCCAATGTAAAAATTGAAACAGTTACCAAGGTAGGATATAAGTTGGTCCAGTAAATATTGTGGACCCGATAATCCATGTATACTTCTCTGCGTGCTCGGTTGTGGTTGACTTACGCCATCATCATTCTTCTGATCCTCAGCATCCTTGGGATCGGGATTTTTGTTTATATTATTCGCCACCCCCTGATCGACCGCCAAGCCTTGGGTAGGTTGGATGCCGCCTTGACTGTAATCCAGCGCCAGATCAATGAACGCTCGATCCTTCCCAGGGATTACCAGCAATATCTCAATCGCATCAGTGATTCCCTGGCTATTCGTTTGATACTCTTCAGTCCTGAAAAGGATACTATCCTGGATTCAGAGCCGGAGAGTCCGGCCATCATCTGGGCAAATGATGATCTCTCTCTCCAAATGAAAGGCCAAATTGATGACATGGATGGCAAAACCTGGTTGTACAGTTCCTGGGTTATGCCCAAAGGAGATCTTCTGGTTATTGGTTCTTCCTCGCCAGGGCGGTTTACAATTATTACGCAGTCCTCAACTCAGGGAGACACTGAGGGAAGATTTTTTGCCCTCATTCCTTCGAGCTGGATTAGTAGCATTTGTTCTGGCTGTGATCTTTGCGGCTTGGATGGGGAACTGGATAGTCAGGCCATTACAGACCATTGAAGAGGCCTCGCGCAATTTGTCGAATGGAGAATACCAGCAAATTCCACTGCAAGGTCCGGATGAAGTTCAGGCTTTAGCTGGAGCTTATAATGAGATGATCGATCAAGTCCAAGCATCCCAGCAATCCCAGCGAGATTTTGTGGCTAACGTTTCCCACGAATTGAAAACTCCCTTGACCTCCATTCAGGGATTTTCCCAGGCTATGTTGGATGGTACTGTGGATTCTGGCCCTGCCCTGACAAAAGCTGCAGGGATAATTAAAACCGAAGCAGACCGAATGTACAGACTGGTGGTAGATTTGCTTGATCTGGCTCGATTCGATGCCGGTACAATAGTCCTGGATCGTAAGGCGCTTGATTTGAGTAAATTGCTCACTCATGTGGTCAATCAGCTAATTCCTCAGGCTGCAGAAGCCAGAGTGAAGCTTAGTCTGGATGCAGATCCACTGCCTACATGTGTAGGTGACGAGGACCGCTTGGCGCAGGTCTTCACTAATCTGGTGGATAATGCCATTAAACACACTCCGGAAAACGGCTTTGTAAAACTCAATGCCAGGAGTGAAGCAGGGCTGGCCCATGTTGAGATCATTGATTGCGGAAAAGGTATTCCGGAGGAACATCTAGATCGGATATTTGAGAGATTTTATAAAGTAGATGGATCTCGTAAAGAAGAAAGCAAACCCGGAACCGGATTAGGTTTGGCTATTGCCCAGCAGATCATCCAGGCTCACGAAGGTGCGATTTCTGTCCGGAGCACTCTGGGGGAAGGTTCAGTTTTTGAGGTAACCATCCCGGTGGTAAAAGCTGATGACCAAACAGTTCTGATGGATATAATGGAATGAACCTTATTATGAAAGTATCCCTGATCATCCCCTGTCTGAACGAAGAAAAGACCATCCAGGATCTATTGGCGGCTATTTGTGAGCAGGATTTCCCACTAACGGACCTGGAAGTAATCATCGCTGATGGCATGTCAAAGGATAAGACTCGTGCTAAGATCCGGGAATTCGCTGAAGGTGTACCGGAACTGAAGATCAGAGTAATAGATAATCCAAAAAGAAATAGATCTGCCGCATTGAACCTGGCGATCAAAGCTGCTATGGGCGATTATATTATCCGTATGGATGCCCATTCGTTTCCTCATCCCAACTATATTAAATACTGCCTGAGAGATTTAGAAGCGGGGCTAGGGGATAATGTGGGTGGGGTTATCCAGATCAAACCTGCCAATCAGCGTTGGGTAGCTCAATCAATCGCTGTAGCAGCCGGACATCCCCTTGGTGTAGGAGATGCCAGTTACCGGATTGGCTCGAAAGCTCGTGAGGTTGACACAGTTGCTTTTGGTGCCTATCATAAATCTCTGATCGATAAGATCGGTGGATATGATGAGACCTTATTAATCAATGAGGATTACGAATTCAATGTTCGGGTCAGAAAAAATGGTGGAAAAGTTTGGCTTGATCCGGATATTTCGGCTTCTTATGTTGCTAGATCTAACTTCAAGGACCTGGCTATCCAATATTGGAATTACGGTTACTGGAAATTAATTATGTTACTGCGCTACCCGGATACTTTCCGTTGGCGCCAGCTATCCGGTTTTTTTGTGCTCAGCTGGATTGGCCTGGGATTCCTGAGTATTTGGTTTTTATGGGCACGCTGGTTGCTCTTCATTGAAGCGTTCATTTATGGTGCAGCCTTGATATACGCTGGAACTAAGGCAGCCCTTTCGAAAAATAAGGATTTTCTTGTATTTGGATTGCCTCTGGCAATCGCGACAATGCACTTTTCATGGGGAAGTGGGTTTTTATGGAGCCTAATTCGCACTTCTTTTGATAAAATAGTCAAGAAACCAAAAGGTTCCATACCTGAGAAATTATGAGTCCAAATTCATTTGATCCTCAAAAAGAACGCCGCTTCCGCTTCCGTTTTGTTGAAAGACGGGTCATGTTGTTGAATGGTGATGTCCTAGCGGAAATATTTGCACTGGTAGTAACTTTATGGATCTGGGGTAATCAATCCCAACCAAATGGTTTAACTGTTTCATTTATATTGGAACGGGTACCGGGTTGGTTCTACCTTCTGCCATTCATTTGGCTCTTCTTGATGATCGAGTTGCATGATGTGCGAAAGGCCAGCAGTTGGGCCCATACTTTTCAGGGAGTAGCGACAGCAGCCCTAATTGGTTCGGTTCTCTACTTAGGAATTTACTTTACATCACCTCCGGAATCTCTTCCCCGAACTGGTGTAGCTGTTTTTATTATCAGTTCTGTTATCTTTACTTTGTTATGGAGATTCTTTTATATTCGAGTCCTGACCACGGAATTGTTCTTGCCGCGGGTCTTGCTTGTCGGTGGTGGGGTTTCAGGGAATATCCTCTTAGAGTCTTTTAATAAAATAGACCCCAAACCATATTACATCATTGGCATTATTGATGATGACCCTGATAAATTGGGTGCAGAGATAGAAGGGTACGAAGTATTGGGATCAGGATCCGACCTTTTGGACGTTATCAAAAAAGAAAAAATCTCAGATGTCATCGTAGCTATTACAGGAGCGATCAACGGTGCTACATTCCAGGCGGTGCTAGATGCCCAGGAGTTGGGTGTAGAAATCACCCGCATGCCAGTGGCCTATGAAGATTTGAATCAAACAGTCCCCATTCGCATCCTGGAAACGGACTGGATCCTGCGGTCCTTTGTGGATGATACCAGTGCAAGTGGTACTTATCATGTTGCTAAAAGGATCATGGATCTCGTGGGAGGGTTGATCGGTGTTGGGATATTTCTGATTATTTACCTCCCAATTTCTTTTTTGATCTTCGTGGACGATGGACTTCCAATCTTATACCGCCAAGAAAGGTTGGGCAAGGGCGCAAAACCCTACAAGATCATTAAGTTCAGGACGATGGTCAAAGATGCTGAAGTGGACGGCGAAGCCAAATGGGCCAGTGATGGTGATCAGCGAATCACCAAGATTGGCCGATTCCTTCGAAGAACCCATCTGGATGAGTTCCCACAATTTATCAATGTTCTGAAAGGTGAAATGAGTCTGGTTGGTCCACGTTCGGAAAGGCCCAGCCTGATTAATAATCTTCAAAAAGATGTTCCTTTTTACCGGGCTAGACTGCTGGTGAAACCAGGAGTTACTGGTTGGGCTCAAATCAATTATGGCTACCCAGAAACAGTGGATGAAACCATCGATAAATTGGAATACGACCTATATTACATCAAGAACAGGACTATACTTACTGGATCTGCGCATTATCTTAGGCACACCCGCTACGATCTTTGGTTTAAAAGGAAAATAAATATTATGCCAACCTCTTTAGTTACCGGTGGCGGCGGGTTTATCGGGTCGCATCTGGTTGATGCTTTGCTGGCTCGTGGTGATGTAGTCCGGGTGCTGGATAATTTCTCAACAGGAAAACGAGAAAACCTTCAACATAATATTGAGAAAATACAATTACTCACAGGGGATCTGCGCGATAGCGAGGTCCTTAGAGAGGCTGTCCATGGAGTTGATTTTATCTTTCATCAGGCAGCTTTTGTTTCAGTTCCCCAATCTATGGAAGACCCGGATTCCTGTTTTGATATCAATGTCAATGGAACGGGAAAATTACTTGCAGCGGCCAGAGCGGCTGGTGTCAAACGAGTAGTGCTGGCCTCCAGTGCGGCTGTCTATGGTGAGAATGAAGCAGTACCCCTTTCAGAAGATGAAGAACCGGATCCGTTATCTCCGTATGCAGCCTCAAAATCGATCAATGAGATCTACGCTCGTTAATTTACCAAACATCTGGGATTGAATGTAGTTGCATTGAGATATTTTAATGTCTATGGCCCTCGCCAGAACCCGGCTTCGGATTATGCGGCTGTTGTCCCGATATTCATTAAAAACCTGGAAGATGAGGGTGAGCCAGTAATCTTTGGCGATGGATTGCAAACCCGCGATTTTGTATACATCGCTGATGTTGTACAGGCAAATATACAAGCGTCTGAGTCCGTCAAGCGCCAGGTAAAGTATTCAATATCTGTTCAGGTCAAGAGATCAACCTTTTGGATCTGATCGAAAAGTTGTCAACCATCTATAACAGGAAAATTCAACCCTCATTCCAGGAAGCCAGACCGGGGGATATCTATCGATCCTTGGGTAATCCCAATAAGGCTCGGGAAATACTCGAGTTTTCATCTGCCACCAGTATTATTGATGGGCTGGATGAAACAGCTGCCTGGATGAGAGGATCCTTTTCCGGGTAAATTCAATCCTTATAGTTTGTAATAGTGTAAACTTATGCCCTCAGTATCCCACCAGCAATGGAACGAATTTATTAATGACTGCCCACAGGCTCATATACTGCAAAGCCCAGCCTGGGGAGAACTGAAATCCCAGTTTGGTTGGGAGAGCTGTTGGGTTATTCATGGTAAATTGGGTGCTCAGGTTTTATTCCAGAAGATTCCCCTGGGTTATCAAGTGGCCTATCTTCCACGTGGTCCAATCTCATCCTGAGGGAGATGTTTTTGGTCATCCTGATTGGACAGGTTTTCAGAATGATCTGGATAACCTTTGTCGTCAGAGAAAGGCTGTTTTCTTGAAAATTGAACCAGATTGCTGGCATAAGGATGATTCCCCGGCCTGTTCACCACCCGTGGGTTATAAAATCAGTCCCCACAGCATTCAACCACCTCGAACAATTCTGATCAGCCTGGATGGTACCGAAGATGAGATTCTGGCTCGTATGAAATCCAAGACCCGTTACAATATTCGCCTGGCTGAGAAAAAAGGTATTACTATCCGCCAGCTGGATGATGTGGAACCCTTTTATGGATTATTGGAAAGTACTTCTGATAGGGCTGCCTTTGGCATCCATACTAAAGAATATTATCGAAGTGCTTTTGAACTTTTCCAGAAGAGTGGGGAATGCCATCTATTCCTTGCTGAATATGAGGGTCTCCCATTAGCCAGCATTATGGTGTTTATAAAGGGCAACCGTAGTTGGTATTTTTACGGCGCATCATCCAATCAGCATCGTGACCGTATGCCCACTTACCTGGTGCAATGGGAAGCCATGCGTTGGTCCAAAGAGCGAGGCTGCCTGAATTATGATCTTTGGGGTGTGCCGGACGAGGATTTTGAAACTTTGGAAAAAGAATTCACTAAACGGAATGATGGCTTATGGGGTGTCTACCGTTTTAAACGTGGATTTGGGGGTGAGCTGAAAAGGGTTTGTGGACCCTGGGACAGGGTTTATCATCCGGCCTTATATTTTCTGTACACTCTCCGGGCCAGAGTTAAAGCAGGTTAAGAGAATCCAATGGCTCAATATTCCTGGAATCAGATCATTAGTGGGTTTGAAAACCCCCATCTACTGCAAACTTCCCAATGGGCAGAAGTAAAAAGCCATTCAGGTTGGAAGCCGCATTTCTTGGTCTGGCAAACTGCTAATCAAGGGCTGGAATTGATCGTATCTGAGACTGGGCAATTCACCGATGTAAACACTGCGGCAGCAGCTTTGATCCTGGAACGCCAGGTCCTGCCTGGAATTTCAGTAATGTATTCTCCCAAGGGACCTTTACTGGCAGATTGGACGAATCAAATCTCACAGAGAGCAAATATTTCATAGATCTGGAGCTTTACACGAAAAAGGCAAACGCGATCCAATTGAAGATCGATCCTGATCTTGAGCTCGGAAGGGGAGTGCCAGGAGAAGAAGGATCCATTGAGGATCCGATTGGGTTGGAAATCATGGAAGAACTTGGCCAGCGGGGCTGGCTGTTTTCGAAGGATCAGATCCAGTTTCGCAATTCTGTGCTTGGTTGATGTGCTGGAAGATGAGGATCAGATCCTGGCCAGGATGAAATCTAAAACTCGATACAATATCCGGCTTTCAGACCGCAAAGGGATTTCAATCCGCCATGGGGATGAAAAAGATCTGGCTGACCTCTACCAAATGTATGCCAATACATCTGTTCGGGGAGATTTCACGATCCGGAGTGAAGATTATTACCAGACATTGTGGCGGACCTTCCTGGGTGATAAATCAAAATCTATGAAAGATCCAATTGCTCAACCCTTGATAGCGGAATTTGAGGGCCAGCCGGTAGCAGGAGCAGTGATTTTCCGCTTTGGTGATCGTGCCTGGTATTTACATGGGATGTCCCTGCCAGAACACAGCGAAAAAATGGCCCCACATTTGATCCAGTGGGAAGCAATGCGCTGGGCTAAATCCCAGGGCTGCAAAATCTATGATATGTGGGGTGCGCCAGACGTTTTTGATGAATCAGATTCAATGTGGGGCGTTTATCGTTTCAAGCGAGGCTATGGGGGAGAGGTTGTCCGGACGATGGGTGCCTGGGATTATCCTGCCAAACCTTTCATCTATCGCTTATATACAAACTGGGTCCCCAGATTATTAGAGGTAATGCGCTGGTTTGGAAATCGCCGAACCAGGAGAATCAGTACAGAAGATCCAAAATAGTTGATCCTGAGTAAGGAGGGGGTATGTTCCCAAAATTGAGTTTTGCCCATTTACCAACCCCTATAGAAAAATTGCCCCGTTTATCCAAACTTTTGGGTGGACCAGAATTGCTGATCAAAAGAGACGATCAAACAGGTTTGGCTTTTGGTGGTAATAAAACACGAAAGTTGGAATACCTGATGGCATCGGCTGTTGAAGGAGGTGCTGACACTGGTCTTGTCTACTGGAGCAGCCCAATCCAATCACTGCCGTCAAACTGCTGCCGCCGCTGCCCGATGTGGATTGGCCTGCATCCTGGTGCTGGTTGGACCAGAACCTGAACAAGCTTCGGCAAACCTCTTCCTCGATAAGATCCTGGGAGCAAAAATCATTTGGACAGAAAAGAACAACAGGGATGAAACACTTCAGAAGGCTTATGATGGTGCGGAGGCTGATGGTAAAAAACCTTATTTGATCCCTTATGGGGGATCCAATGCGGTGGGTGCGTATGGTTATTACCAGGCCTATAAAGAATTACACGATCAAATGAAAAATGAAATGCCTGATTGGATAGTGTTTGCTTCATCCTCAGGTGGTACTCAGGCTGGATTGGTTGTAGGTGCTGGCCTGGATTATCATTCAAAGATCTTCGGCATCAGTGTGGATGAAACAGAAGACCAACTCAAGGAAAACGTGATATCCATCGTTCAGGATCTAGCAAGTCAGATGGGTCAAGGAATGGAATTATCAGAGAATGATATTTTGGTAAATGCGGAATACACAGGTGAAGGGTACGGGATCATGAATGAAAAGGATCGGGAAGCCATTCACCTTTTTGCCGCGAATGAAGGTATTTTGCTCGATCCGGTCTATACAGGACGGGCAGGGGCTGGGTTGATCGATCTGGTGAGGAATGGGTTTTTCAAGAAGGGGGAACGGGTTTTATTCTGGCATACAGGAGGAACCCCAGGGTTATTTGCCGACCGGTATCTTCCTTTTATATGACTGGTGGAAATCTTCTAATCGATCTTTAGGAAAATTATTATTTGACTGAAACTTGATCATTAGAGATATTGTAAATACCTATTCCATGAATAAGAAAATCTTTTCAAGAAGGGTCTTTTGTAATAAAAAACCTGATGAGTTCTGTGGTAAAATTTTCACTTAATGTGAAGAGTTGATTGTGAATTCATGAACAGCTTCTGTGCAAGGAGAAGACATGCTTTCTTATTGGGTGTATATCGCAATTTTTTTGGTTGTAGCAGTAGCAGTTCCTATCGTAGCAGTTGGCCTTCCCGCCTTCATCTCCCCTAAAAAATCCAGTAAACGTAAAGAAGAAGTTTACGAATGCGGCATTGAGACGAAAGGTAATATTCGGGTTCAATTGAAATCCCAATATTATATCTATGCTCTAATCTTCCTGGTCTTTGATATTGAAACGATTTTCCTTTTCCCCTGGGCGGTTTCCCTGGGGAAACTTCCGTTATATGCAGTTATTGAAGGTGTAGTATTTATCGCTATTCTATTTGCAGGCCTGATCTACGCGATGCGAAAAGGCGTGCTGGCCTGGTCCTGATAGAACGCCAGGTATTTGCAGGAGATATTCATGGCTGATTTGATTAACCTGATTGAAAACTGGCTCGAGAACTTGATGTTAGGGTGGGGTGCATCACAAGAACTTACCCTCTTTATCCTCCAAGCTCATTGGGAGTGTCCTGGTAGTCATCATCTGTTTTGTGATCGTGATTGCCCTGATCTGGGTCGAACGAAAATTGGCAGGACGCATCCAGGATCGATTTGGGCCAAACCGGGCTGGACCTTTTGGGATTTTCCAGTCTTTTGCAGATATTATCAAGATTTTCACCAAGGAATACATTACACCGGAAGGCGCGGAAAAGGGTTTTTATAATGTTGCGCCTGTTCTCGCTATAGCCTCTGTCCTGGCGATCTGGGCTGTTTTCCCATTTGCAGTAAATGTTATTGGAGCTGATGTCCATGTCGGTGTTTTATACATCGTCGCTGTGGGTTCATTTGGCATCCTGGCCATACTGATGGCAGGCTGGTCATCCAACAACCGCTATTCCCTGCTGGGTGCATCCCGCTCTGTAGCCATGTTGATTTCCTATGAGATCCCTATGGTCGTTTCCCTGTTGGTTCCGGTATTGCTGAGCCATTCCATGAAGTTGTCGGATATTATTAGCGCTCAGCAACCCTGGTGGTACCTGATCGTAGCCCCTCTTGCAGCCCTGGTTTTCCTGATCTCCTCCATGGCCGAGATTGGTAAGGCGCCTTTTGACCTATTAGAAGCTGAATCTGAATTAGTAGCTGGTTATCATACCGAGTATTCTGGCATGAAGTTTGGTATGTTCTATGTTGCTGAGTTTCTCCATCAATATACAGTAGGTGCGTTGATCACGATCTTCTTCCTGGGTGGTTGGGGTGGACCTATGGCTATTCAATGGCCAATCCTGGGCTTTATCTATTTTCACATCAAAACCTTCGTGGTTTATCTGGTGATCTCCTGGATCCGGCTCTCACTACCCCGAATAAGAATTGATGAAATGCTTAACCTGAACTGGAAATTCCTTATTCCAGTTTCTTTTATTAACCTGGTAGCGGTTGCAATTGCTGACCGGGTTATGATGGACTTTGACCTTGCCCAATGGATTTATGTTGGGATCATGTTCGGATTGAATATTTTCATCCTGTTCGTTTCGCTTTTCCTGGCTGGTAAAGCCCAGCCAGAAGTCGAACGGGAAACCTTCCCATCCAGGCCCGTTGCCGTCCCGCCTGGCACGGAAAGCAAGTAAGCGTTTAAAGGATAATTCTATGGTACCAGTACTTGTATTTGCGGCAGTTAGCCTGGTGACACTTGGTGCAGCTATTGCTGTCGTGACGAATAAAAATGTTCTCCACAGCGCTTATTTCCTGGTGCTTGCTTTTGTGGGTGTTGCCAGTGTTTACGTACTCCTGGAAGCACCTTTTATTGCAGTGATCCAGGTTCTGATCTATATCGGTGCTATCGCCATTCTGATCATCTTCGCGATCATGTTAACCCGCAGATTGATGAGCAAGGATATGGAGCAACGCAATGCGCAGTGGATCTGGTCTGCTTTGGGTGCCCTGGTTCTTTTTGGAGTCCTTGGGTGGCTCGTTTACAGCGCCAATTGGCCTGTAACCGAAGGGGCAGTTCCGCAAGACCCAATCACTCTCATGGGTGAGGAATTACTCAGCACCTATGTGGTCCCATTTGAGATCGCGTCAGTTTTGCTTCTGGCCGCCCTGGTTGGATCGATCCTGATCGGACGGGAGAATGATCAAGAGTCAAGGAGTGCAGAATGAGTATTCCTCTTAATTGGTTTTTAGTCCTCGCAGCGGCCTTATTCAGTATTGGGTTATATGGTGTATTATCACGCCGCCATGCGATAGGAATTTTGATGGGCATCGAACTAATGCTCAATGCAGTTAATATCAACCTGGTTGCATTCTGGCGCTATATCGATCCTGTCAAGATAACCGGACAAATTTTCGCGATATTTGTCTTCACCGTGGCAGCTGCAGAGGTTGCAGTGGGTTTGGCCCTGGTGATAGCGATCTACCGCAACCGTGATACCGTGGTTGTGGAAGAGATCGATTTATTGAAAGAATAAAAGAGGAAATATATGAAAGAATTCTTCTTCAACATAACCTGGATCATTCCAGTTTTCCCCTTCCTGGCTTTTTTGATCATTCTCCTGTTCACACAGGGGAATAGAAAACTTAGCCACAGTTTAAGCATCGGCTCGATGGTGCTGTCCTGGCTGGTGGGTTGGGGAGTGGTGTTCAGCGCCATTGGGACACCTCATCTGGGTGAGCACCCCATTCATAAATCTGTACCCTGGTTTGAGACAGGGATTACTACTTTTGAGATCGGTTATTGGATCGATCCATTAATGGCAATAGCTCTGTTCATGGTGCCCTTTGTATGTTTGATGATCTTCATTTATGCAGTGGGCTACATGGGATATGGCACGGATGAAGTTGACCCCAACTACTCCCGTTTCTTTGCTTACATTGCACTTTTCGCCACTGGCATGCTGGGCCTGGTGATTTCCGAAAACTTGTTGACCCTGTTCATGTCCTGGGAGATCATGGGTTTATGTTCATATCTGTTGATCGGGTTCTGGTTTGAGAAGAATTATGATGATCCAAACAAGATCACTCCTCGCCAGGCGGGATTGAAGGCCTTCCTGGTCACCAAAGTCGGCGACCTATTCCTGGTGCTGGGTATTATTTACCTGTATTCCCAGGCTGGAACACTCAGCTATGCAGATACATTATTCAATCATGAATTTTTGACTCACCTGGCTGAGACCCCGGCTCTGCCGATATTCGGCGGCTGGTCAGCCGCATCTGCTATCGCTCTCCTGATCTTTGGAGGTGCGGTTGGTAAATCAGCCCAGTTCCCACTGCATGTCTGGCTGCCGGATGCGATGGAAGGCCCCACTCCTGTCAGCGCCCTGATCCATGCAGCGACCATGGTTTCCGCAGGCGTTTTCCTGGTTGCCAGGATCTTCCCGCTCTTGAATATTGTTGTGGAGCTGGAGCATAATAACCCGACCATGGGAGTGATCGCCTTTATTGGAGCATTTACCGCAATATTTGCATCTATTATCGCCCTCGCCCAAAATGATATTAAAGGGGTGCTGGCGTTTTCCACGATTAGTCAGTTAGGTTATATGATCGCAGCTCTCGGTATTGGCGCTTATGTGGCCGCCACTTTCCACCTGATCACTCACGCTTTCTTCAAAGCACTACTCTTTATGGGTTCCGGTTCGGTTATCATCGGCTGCCATCATGAGCAGGATATGATGGAACTGGGTGGATTGAGAAAGAAGATGCCCAAAACTTTCTGGACCTTCCTGGCAGGTGGATTAGCGCTATCTGGTTTCCCACTTATTACAGCAGGTTTCTGGAGCAAAGATGAGATCCTGGCTCATGCCTGGGAAGAATTCATACATTACGGCACTGCATCCTGGCCATTTTTCGTTTGGCTGCTGCTGACCATTGCTGCCTTCCTGACAGCATTTTACACCGCCCGCCAGATCTCCCTGACTTTCCTGGGAAAACCGCGCAGCCATCACTCTGAGCATGCCCATGAAACACCGAATACCATGACCTTACCCATTGATCATCCTGGCTTTCTTTGCCATCACACTGGGGTGGGTGGGTATCCCGGAGGAAATCGTAGGACACGGTAACAACTGGTTCCATGCCTTTGTGGGTCATGAATATGCCTCAACTCCGTTGAGCATTCCGGTAATGTTATTATCATCTGGCCTGGCTGTCGGCGGTTTAGGATTAGGCTGGTTGGTTTATGGCCGTAAACCCCTCGTGGCTGGTCAGATGGATCCCCTACAGAAAGGGATGGAAAAAATTCGCTTGGGATGGCTGTATAAAGCCATGCAAAAACGTTTTTACTTTGACGAGATCTATGCAGGCCATATTTATCAACGGCTCCATCAAGTTGGCAGATATTTTCTATAATTTTGATTACAACTGGGTGATTAACCCAATTGTTAACGGGGTTGGCGCTGTCACCCGCGGCATTTCCAATATCTTCAATAAATTTGACGAGAAGGTTGTTGATGGCCTGGTCAATTTCACCGGTCTCTCAGGTGTGAAATTATCAGACCTGGGCGGAATTACTGACCTGAAAGTAGTGGACGGTTTTGTGAATGGAATCGCCGATGTTACAGGATGGATCGGAGAGAAAATCTTCCGACCAATCCAGACCGGCAAAGTCCAAAACTACTTGTTGATCCTACTGATATCCATGCTGGCAATTATTGGCATTTACCTGGCCTTTTAGGCCAAATCGAATTACGAGGAGAATATGATGAATTTTCCAGTTTTGAGTGCAATCACTTTTGTCCCATTGTTGATTTCCGTGATCGTTTTGATCATCCCGAAATCAAAAGAAAACCTGATCCGCTGGGTTTCCACGATACTGAGTTTAATCCCATTGGCCCTGGCCATTTATGTTTACTTCGTGGTCCAAGCTGATCCGGGAACGATGCAGTTCAAGGAAGAGTATTCCTGGATCCCGGCCATCGACGCGTTTTACCGCATGGGTGTGGACGGACTCAGTGCCATGATGCTGGTACTGACCGCGTTATTATCCACCTTGTGTCTTTATTACTCGATCTATACTATCAAGGACCGGGTCAAGGAATATTATTTCCTTTTCCTGCTTCTCCAGGTTGGTATGACCGGCGTGTTTGTTTCCCTCGATTTCGTGTTCTTCTATGTCTTCTGGGAAATTGGTCTGGTTCCGATGTACCTTTTGATCGGTGTCTGGGGCGGGAAACGACGGATATATGCATCCATCAAGTTCTTCCTCTACACACTGGCAGGAAGTATGGCCATGCTTCTGGCAATCATCGCTGTCTATCTGAACACTGGGACTTTCAACATCCTTGAGGCAGCAGCTGCCAGCCCTTTGCCGGGAACTTCACACTGGCTGCAGTGGCATTCTGGGCTTTCTTTATCGGTTTTGCCATCAAAGTGCCTATCTTCCCCTTCCACACCTGGCTTCCGGATGCCCACACAGAAGCACCCACTACTGGTAGTGTCATCCTTGCCGGCGTTTTGCTTAAGTTGGGCGCCTACGGTTTGATCCGTATCGTGCTACCGATGTTCCCAGAACAATTTGGATATTTCTCCTATAATGTGCCAATTATCCCCATCCTGGCGGTGATCAGCATTGTCTATGGTGCCCTGGTCTGTATGGCCCAGTGGGATCTGAAGAGGTTGATCGCTTATTCCTCCGTGAGCCACATGGGATATGTCACCCTGGGTGTCAGCGCGGCGGCTGCCAGCATAGCACTGCAGGGAGGAGAAGCAGACAAGCGCAATCATCGCTTTAAACGGCGCATCTTTGCAGCTCTTCACCCACGGTATCATCACGGGTGGGTTGTTTTTCCTGGTTGGTATGATTTACGACCGGGCCCACACCCGCCAGATCAAAGACTTCGGTGGATTGGGCGCAAAGATGCCTTATTACTACGGCATCATGATGGTGACTGGTTTTGCTTCCCTGGGTCTTCCTGGATTGGCAGGTTTCTGGAGCGAACTCTTCGTATTCCGGGGAACCTTCGCGATTATCCCAGTCTTTGCCATGATCGGTATCCTGGGGCTCGTTTTCACAGCTGCATATATCCTCTGGAAAGTTATCCAGCATGTCTTCCTGGGCGAGTTTGACCAGGAGAAATGGGATGCTGCCACTCATAATGCAAAAATCACTGACATGGCGACTTTTGAAAAAGTCACCATGTGGCCATTGGTCATATTAATGGTTTTGATTGGTTTATATCCCTCCCTGATCGTTCGTTTATTGAACGCTGTTTCGACAGCCTTGGTCAGCAACTTCTAATGCGATAGAAAGAGAGGCAATAACCGTGCAAATTTTCTTATTTCTACTCCCGCAGCTGGTCCTCTTCTTGAGCGTTGTGCTGGTTTTTGGGATCGACCTGGTGGGCTCCAAAGAGAAGAAATGGCTGCCGTACCTGGCGCTAACAGGAGCAGTTATTTCTCTGGGAATTTCCATTTATCAGTATGGCTGGATGGAATTTGAAGAGATTACTGTCCTGGGCGGTATGATCGCCTTGGATTCTTTTTCTCTCTTTTTCCAGATCTTTGCTTCCCTGGTAGCAGTCTTCATCACATTGCTATCTATGGCATATATGAAAGTAAAATCACCTTATCAGGGTGAGTATTACAGTTTCATCCTTTTAGCCAGTTTCGCCATTTCGCTCCTTGCCCTATCCTCTGACCTGGTGATGATCTTCATCGCTTTTGAGCTGCTGAGTATTTCATCCTACATCCTGACCGGTTTCTTCCGGCATGACCCGAAAAGCAGCGAAGCTTCGATCAAATATTTCTTGTACGGCTCGCTGGCTTCTGCCATGATGCTGTACGGTATGTCCCTTTTGTACGGTGCTACTGCTTCAACTAACCTGATTGAGATTGCCCAAGGATTGGCTGTGATCGATCCATCTCTGAATTGGGTTGTGTATTCAGCTATTGTTCTACTGCTGGTAGGTTTCGGTTTTAAAACAGCCACCGCGCCATTCCACCAGTGGTCTCCAGATGCCTATGAAGGAGCCCCAACCCCGGTAACTGCCTTTTTGGCCGTGGGTTCGATCGGAGCCGGTTTTGCTATTTTGATCCGAGTGATGATAACCGCGCTGCCGGATTTCCAGATGAATTGGGTGGCTATGCTCACAGGGTTATCGATTATCAGTATGACGCTGGGCAATTTGGTAGCCATCAGCCAGAAGAATATCAAACGCATGTTAGCTTACTCAGGGATCGCCCATGCAGGTTATCTCATGATTGGGCTAGTCTCCTGGGAAAGCGGTGCCTTAGGGACTGTTTTTGACGGTCTCAGCGGCATTCTGGTCTATCTTTTGGTCTATTTAGCGGCTAATTTAGGTGCTTTTACAGTCGTCACTGCTATTGAACATAAAACCGGTTCAAATCAAATAGAAGATTATGCTGGCTTGATCAAACGTTCTCCGTTTTTGGCCGGCACCATGGTAGTGTTTTTACTATCCCTGATAGGCATTCCCGGCACCGGCGGCTTTGTTGGCAAGTTCCTGGTTTTTGGTTCTGCCCTGCGTGTGGAATATTATTTCCTGGCGCTGGTTGCGATTGTCAACAGCGTGATAGCCGGTTTTTATTACCTAAATGTAATCCGCTATATGTTCTTCCAACCCCTGGATGAACCAGCCGGTGAGGAGATCCAAGTACCGGGATCTCTATCCGTAGTTCTGGTTCTGGCATGTGTTTTCACTTTGTTGATGGGTATATTAGCTCAACCCTTCATCAATTTTGTTCAGACCTCTTTGAAATTGGTCCTTTCCTGAGTGATCTTGACACAGGACATGAAGTATTAGCATTGAGAAATTATCTGGGAAAACCTGTCTGGTTGACATCTTTTTGGCTTGTGAGTAAAATACAACAGGTGCAGGTTTTCCATCAGGAGTTTTAATTGAATACAGGCGAGGAACAGACCAACCAGGAAACAAAATGGCAGGATCGGATCTGGGTATTGTCTGTAGCAGGGCAGGCAGGATTATTTATTGCCTTCCCGGTCATATTAGGATTTGTTGTAGGATTATTGATTGATCGTCAATTTAATACTGTAATCTTATTTTCTGTTTTACTCGCCATGACAGGTTTTGGCGCCGGCGTTTATCTTGTTTATCGCTGGGTACAGACAACAGTAAAAAAACATCTTGCAGACAGAAAAAAGGAAGATTAAATCCGTATGGAACAGGAACAGGAAAAGAAAAAAGGCAGTGGTTGTTTAGTTAAGCTCATTATTGGTATTGCAGCTTTAGCCCTGGTAGGTTACGGCTTGATCATGCCGGGAAAAGAACTTCCCGCGATCAGTCTGGCAGCAGAGCTATTACCCTTGCATTTACCGATCCCGGGTTTTGAACATGGCATTCCCAATACGCTTCCAACAGCCATATTTACATCATTATTTTTGATCATCATCGCTTTTTCTTACTCACGAGCGGTTAAGAAAGAGGAAAAGACAGGCAAACAAAGCGGTTTGCTGGTTGCGATCGATGCGCTTTATGAAGGTGTCTTTTCATTCGTCGAAACTACGGTTGGAAAGGAGAATGCAGGATTATTCTTCCCTCTGATCGGATCATTTTTCTTCTTTATCCTGTTTGCAAACTGGTCTGGCCTGCTGCCAGGGATGGGATCGATCGGCGTTTGGGGAGAGCATAATGGTGTAGAAACGCTTATCCCGCTGTTCAGATCGCCAACTGCGGATCTGAGCACAACTGTCGGGTTGGCTATTATTACCCAGGTCATGGCCCAATACTATGGGTTCAAATTCCAGGGAAGAAAATATCTCAAGAAGTTCTTTAACTTCAGCGCAGATCCAGACAGCGGCTGGCTGAAGCCGGTGCTTTCCTTTGCTAATGGTTTTGCAGGGATTCTGGAATTCATGGGTGAATTGATCAAAGTGCTTTCCTTTGGCTTCCGGTTGTTTGGCAATGTTTTCGCCGGGGAAGTGCTTTTGATGGTCATCAGCTTCCTAACCGCCTTCCTGGTTGTGGATGTATTTATCGCGTTGGAATTATTTGTTGGCGCCATTCAGGCGTTGATCTTTTCAATCCTGTCACTGATCTTCTATCAGATGGCAACACAGCATCATTAGTAATTAAGGTAGATTTCTAAAGGAGAAAATGCATGTCGTATGAAGCCGCAACTCAAATAGCTGCAGCCATTGCCATCGGATTGGGATCTCTGGGTCCTGGAATCGGTATCGGTTTGTTGGCTGCCAAAGCCATGGAGGCAGTTGGAAGAAATCCTGAAGCCTCTGGCGATGTTCTTACAAATATGATCCTGGCCATTGCATTCGCTGAAGCAATTGCAATTTATGCCCTGGTTGTAGCGCTGGCAATTAAGTTCGTGCCTGTTACACCCCTGGTAGTGCACTAAGGAGGTTACTGTGGGCGAAGCATTAGGAGCCATGGGAATCAATGGCCCATTTTTATTATCCCAAATAGTAAATTTCCTGGTGATGTTCGGTCTGATGACCGTTCTTCTCTGGAAACCTGCCAAAAAGCGCCTCGACGAACGCCGGGCAATGCTGGAAAAACAGGTGGAAGATACTGAAGCCGCCGCTAAAGTGCGGGAGGAAATTGGCAAGGAACGCGAAGCCGTTCTAGCTGAAGCTAGAAAAGAGGCTGAAAAGATTGTAGCCCAGTCCCAGGACCGGGTTGAATCCATTAAGAACGAGGCCTCAGAAGAAGCTAAAAAGATCATTCAAAAAGCCCAGGAAGATGCCAAAGGGGAAGAAGGAAAAGGTGCTTAAAGGTGTTCGCGATCAGGTGGCGATCCTGGCAATTGCAGCAACCCAGAAACTATTGGGCGCTGCCCTGGATGAAAAACACCAGAAAGCACTGGTTGACGAATTCTTCTCTAGCGTAAAATCGGGAAAGGTTGTTGTCCTTGAAGGCGAAAAATTTGAAGGAAAGTCAGCAGTTATTACCAGTGCCTTACCTCTGACTGATAAAGAAAAAGAGGTCATAGAAAAAGATATTTTAAAGAGAACAGCTGGCGAACCAGAAATCGCTTTTGAGGTGGATTCAGACTTGTTGGGTGGTTTGACCGTCCGTATTGATGACAAGATGTACGATCATTCTGTATCTGCCCAGCTTTCTGGAATGCGATCGCTGTTCAGTTGATTTAGCTGCGGTTTTCTAGTGTACAATAAAAACGCCTGGATATTTGATCCGGGCGTTTTTCTCATCAGTAGAGGAGTGTTTTGTGGTGATCGATAAGAGGGATCTGAACGAACTGTTTCAGGAAATCTCCCTTCTAAACTCTCTACCAGAACATCAAGTTCTGGTGTCAGGAATCAAAATCGACTCGCGGGATGTAAATCCGGGTGATTTATACCTGGCCGTACAAGGTACCCGGGTTGATGGACATGATTATATTCCTGATGCGATCTCACGAGGCGCTGCTGTGTTGGTTGGTTCTCATCCTGTCCATGAATATGCAGTCCCTTACTTGCAGGTAGAAGAT
Source organism: uncultured Chloroflexia bacterium (assembly GCA_963824175.1). Lineage (GTDB taxonomy): Bacteria > Chloroflexota > Anaerolineae > Anaerolineales > UBA11858 > B10-G9. The sequence continues at coordinate 214,613 of CAWGOD010000001.1, forward strand.
ACCAGGGAAGCACTGGCGCATTTGGCTGCCGCCTGGTATGGTTTTCCCGCCCGCCAGTTAATTGTTATTGGCGTAACCGGGACTGATGGAAAAACCACGACAGTCAATTTGATCCATCAAATCCTGTCAGCTGCTGGAATAAGGGCTGGCTTGGTATCTACAGTAAATGCGGTGATAGGTGATCAAATTCTAGATACAGGATTCCATGTCACAACCCCAGAAGCCATGGATATGCAGCACTACCTGGCAGAAATGGTACAGGCTGGAATCACTCACGTAGTGCTGGAAGCGACTTCCCACGGCCTGGCCCAGAAGAGGGTCGCAGCCTGTGAGTTCGATATCGGTGTCGTAACTAATATTACTCATGAACATCTGGATTACCATGGCGATTACCAGGGTTATCTGGAGGCCAAAGGCGATCTATTTCGCCTGGTTGCCCGTCTGCCGCTAAATCCAAACAGGTTAATAAGATGGCTGTGCTAAATGCAGACGATCAATCCTGTATCTGCGCTAACAGATATTGTCCAGCTGGAAGAGTTGGATAAGAGTTTTATACGGGATGAAAAAGATGCGGATATTATGGCCGAGAATATCCAAAACCAGATTGACGGGATTCAATTTGAACTCGTCAATACTGGTTCCAGGATTTCCGCTCAGATTGCGCTAATAGGGGAATATAATGTTTCCAACTGCCTGGCTGCAGCAGGGGCTTGTGCGGCCGGTTTGGGTTTGAGCTGGGAATCCATTCAGCAAGGTATCAGCAACCTTTCCGGCATTCCAGGCCGGATGGAAAGGATAGACTTCGGGCAGGATTTCCTGGTTGTGGTAGATTTCGCTCACACACCGAATGCGCTAAAAGTGGCAATATCTGCAGGAAGAGAATTAACCGATAGCCGAGTGATCGCAGTATTTGGTTCAGCGGGATTGCGTGATAAAGAAAAAAGACGATTGATGGCAGAAGTGTCTGCCGAGCTGGCGGACCTGACAGTCCTGACTGCGGAAGATCCCCGCACAGAATCTTTGGATAGTATCCTGGAAGAGATGGCGGCTTGGCATGATGGAGAAAGAGGGAGTAGAGGGGGAGAATTTCTGGCGAATTCCCGACAGGGGAGGGGCGATCAAGTTCGCACTGGATCTGGCTCAAAAGGGGGATATTGTACTGGTATGTGGTAAAGGCCATGAACAGTCGATGTGTTTTGGTGAAACTGAATATCCCTGGGATGACCGGACAGCCACTTTATCAGCGCTGGCAGATCTAATGGGTACAATCCGGTCCAGAGATGCCATCCTTACCTACAGCAGTAAATTAACAGTCTATTAGTGTAACATATCTATAGTTATTCCATCTATTGACAAAATACAGATAGAGGACTATACTTCCCGTGTTGTAATAAAAAAATGACACAGGAGGTATCTATGCCTGGGCAGCGAATTGCAGAAACCGGGCCTTGTCGACAGCGCCGTAGAAAGGGAATGCGTTTGGTTCTGCGCCCCAGTTTGTTATTATTGCTGTCTGAAAAAGAAGCCCATGGCTACGAGTTATTCGAGCAATTGTCAACGCTGGGTTTTGATTCAGAGTGTCTGGATTCCAGCATCATATACAGAGATTTAAGAGATATGGAAGACTTGGGATTGATCGGATCCAAGTGGGATGATGAAGAAAGCAAAGGACCTAAAAGGCGAGTCTACCGGATCCTGGAAGAGGGAAAGATCCAGCTAGGAGTATGGATCGATAACCTGGGAGCTATCCGGGATCAGATCAGTCAGCTTACAGAAAGATATAAGAAAACCATTTAATGGAGGAAAGAAAATGAAAATAGCAATATCAACAACATCGGGAAATCCTGACAAGGAATTCAGCCCTCGTTTTGGGCGCTGTGCCTATTTTTTAATCGTTGATGAAGGCGGGGATAACTGGGAAAAGATCAGTAATCCTGCAGTAAACGCCCAGGGTGGAGCCGGGACTCAGGTAGTTCAATATCTTGCCGGTCAGGGTGTGGAAGTTGTGATCAGCGGAAGATATGGACCCTTTGCCTTTGAAGCCCTGGAAGCTGGTGGGATTAATGCTTACCTGGCCAGTTCAGGAACACCAAGAGAGCTGCTTGAACAGGTACAGGACGGTTCCCTGAGAAAGGCTTCAGGCCCTAGTGGAGAGGGCATGCATGATAATGGCAGCGGAAGAGGAAGTGGTAGGGGAGTGGTAGGGGCAGTGGTAGAGGAAGCGGTAGAGGTATGGGGAGGGGCGGCCGCCAATGATACGGATCGCCGTAGCCAGTGGAAAGGGGGGCACAGGGAAGACTACCGTGGCCGTAGCGCTGGCTGAATCACTCTCCCAGCAGGAAAATAATGTCCTGGTGAGTGATTGTGACGTGGAAGCACCTAATGCCCACCTTTATCTTAAACCTGATTTTAGAAGGTCCAAAGATGTGCCGGTTTATATCCCTGAGATAGATAGTGAAAGCTGTGATGGGTGTGGGATCTGTTCTGAGGTCTGCCAGTATAACGCGATCATTCAGCTTAAAGAAATCCCGACAGTTTTTCCATCTTTATGTCACGGCTGCGGCAGCTGTACACTTAACTGTCCTCAAAATGCCATCCGGGAAATTCCCAATTCCATTGGGATCCTGGAACGCGGAGCAGGAAAAAAAGAAGTCCAATTACGACATGGTTTGTTAAATCCAGGTGAACCCATGGCTGTACCTGTCATCTCTGCTTTGAAGAACTGGAAAGAAGGTAATTCTCCCCAGCTGGAGATCATAGACTGCCCTCCCGGCGCATCCTGCCCTGTAGTGGAATCCATCCGGGAAGCAGATTATTTACTCTTGGTCACAGAACCAACTCCGTTTGGTTTACATGATCTGAAACAAGCTCACCAGGTTGGCCTTGAATTGGGAATTAAGACAGGAGTGATCATCAATAGAGATGGTTTAGGAGAGACAGATATCAAGGGATATTGCCAGGAGAAGAAGATCCCGATCTTGATGACTATCCCGCTGGACCAAAAGATCGGTTCGGGACTGGCAAGGGGAGATACCTTGTTAGATATTTACCCTGAGTTCGAGGAGAGATTCATTGAACTTTACGAAGGGATCCGATTGTTGGTCGAGGAGGTTGTAGAAGGATGACACAACTCCTGATACTGAGCGGCAAAGGAGGGACTGGCAAAACCAATCTCTGTGCTGCTTTTTGCCACCTCTATGACCAAGGAAAAACTGGAAAAAGCGCTATCCTGGTTGATGCTGATGTTGATGCAGCTAATCTTGGATTTCTGTTGAATCCTGAAGAACTTAGAAAGGAGATTTTTATTGGTGGTGCCATTGCGCTGATCGATCAAGATATTTGTAACAGCTGCGGCCGCTGCCAGGAAGTTTGTAGATATGACGCTGTGACATTCAAAGATGGGAAATATGAAATCGACCCGATTCCTTGTGATGGCTGTGCAGCGTGTGTATATCAATGCCCGGAAAAGGCAATTTCAATGGAGCAGCAGGAAGCAGGGGAGTGGTATATATCTAACACGCCCTATGGCAAGTTTTTTCATGCTCACTTATACCCGGCCCAGGAAAATTCTGGTAAATTGGTTGCTCTCATTAAATCACTGGCGCAGGAAGAAATGGAGACTGGCGATGCCGAATTGATGCTGATAGATGGGCCTCCCGGAATTGGCTGTCCGGTGATATCGGCTGTGTCTGGTGCTGATGTAGTTCTGGTTGTTACTGAACCATCTCTGGCGGGTTTACATGACTTGGGGCGGGTTTTGGAGACCACAACACATTTTGACGTGCGGGTAACAGTTTGTATCAACAAAGCGGATATCTATCCTGAAGGTGCAGAACAAATCAGGGTTTTCTGTCAGGAGAGAGAAATAGAATGTTTAGGGGATATTCCCTATGATCTGACGGTGCCACAAGCGATGATACAGGGCCAACCAGTGACATTGTATGATCCTGAAGCACAGTCCTCACAGGCGATCAAAAAGATTTGGGAAAAACTATTGGTGTTTATCAATCAAACCAGAGGATCAAAAGAATTGATCCAAATTAAATAACGAACAGGATAATCAAAGGAGAATAGATATGAGAATCGCAGTTTCAGCAGATACGAATCAAGGATTGGAAAGCCAGGTAGCCCACCATTTTGGACGCTGTCCATTTTTTGCCCTTGTTGAGGTAGAAGATAGTAATATCCAATCGGTTTCTGTGATCGATAATCCCTTTTATGCAGCTCACGAACCAGGACAGGTCCCGGGTTTTATCAATGACCAGAAAGCTGATGTGATGTTAAGCGGTGGGATGGGTGGAAGGGCGATCCAGTTCTTCAGCCAGTTTGGGATTGAACCCGCTACTGGAGCTTCAGGCACGGTCGAGAACGCAGTGACTTGTTACCTGGAAGGGAAGATCTCAGGAGCATCCTCTTGCGCAGAAAGTGAAGCGCACGGTCATGGTCATGATCATGACCACGACCATTGATATGAAGGTTGAATCCCTTCTCTTACTGTTCAGCAGGGGGTTTAAAAATGCAGGGAGAGAAGGGATTAGTTCCAAATTCCCTTTTTTGGATTAACTCAAGATCCAGATCAAAAACCGATCTTATGAATTGTGTGTCTATCTGGCACAATTGAGGGTGGGTTATAGCGATTTCTTGATAGGGGCAATGTCTCAGTTCGATCTGAGGGCCCTCCGGAGTTGCTTTCCAACTTGCCCGATAATGATGGTCATTTAAGAAAGCCACTGCCTGATTAAACGATGTGATCTGATTCCTTGATTCAATGTCAAAATCCTCCAGAAGATGGCTGATGATCCGTTCAAGGATCAGATGGTAATCATCTCCTTCAGTCAGCGCATCCAGAATAGCGCCGACAAGAGGCATAATATTATCCCCCAGGCTTTGAGAGGTTAGATTATAAAGCAGGATCGGGCGACCTGATCCACCCGCCGGGCGCTTCCCGGATACCTGGATCAGTTCTTCCTTCTCTAAAATTGCCAGATGATATCGAATGTTTGCTGGTGTCATGTCCAGAAATCTGCCGATTTCTGCAGCCGAAGAACCGGGATGTGTATCAAGATAATCCAGGATGCCAATTCTGGTGTTTTGCATATTTCGAGTATATCATTTTTGGGTTAATAAAACAAAAGAAATTTTGTATAAATATTTGTTGACAAGCTGTGGGATAGGACAATATAATAGGGAAGTTGTACAAATTATCACTAGTTTCACTGCAAGGAGCGTTTTTCATGCCGAGTGAATTAAACAAACCTGAATATAATATTCCCCCCGAATTGGAAGGCACTGTAGCGATAACAACACTGGACCGAATTTATAACTGGGGTCGGCGTTATTCTGTCTGGCCGATGTTCTTTGGTCTGGCGTGCTGCGCTATCGAAATGATCGCCACCGCCGGGGCCCGATTTGACATGGCTCGTTTTGGTATGGAGATCATGCGGCCCAGTCCCAGGCAATGCGATTTGTTGATCGTTTCCGGAACAGTCACCAAGAAAATGGTTCCCCAGGTTGTTCGTTTATATAACCAGATGCCAGAACCAAAATATGTTTTATCCATGGGCGCCTGCGCCTCTGGGGGTGGACCATTCAAAAGGGGATATAACGTCATCGCTGGTATTGATAAATATATACCAGTAGATGTATATGTTCCTGGCTGCCCTCCTACACCGCAAGCACTAATTTATGGCTTTATGAAAATCCATGAAATGATCGATAACCAATCCATTAAAGAGGTCAGCTGGTACCAGAAAGAAGCGGATGAGGGCATCCCCGTACCTATTCTCGGTCCGGACCTGATCGATGTCAGAGATTTTCCTAACTTGATGAAAAAGGCGCAGGAAAAGGAAACCCAGGCATGAATGAACAAATAATTGAGATCAAACCTCACGAACAAGAAATATTAAACCGGTTTCCTGATTGGCTAAGTGCTGATGAGCGGGAAGGCTATCATGGCTTTCTGGTTGGAAGCGAGAATTTGCTAGCCTTGATGGAAGCTCTCCGGGATGAATTTGGATATGATTTTCTATACATCTGTAACCGGAGTGGATTATCTTTCAGAAGAAAAAATGGAAGTGGTATACCACCTCTTCAAATCCACAGGCGGCGCAATTTTGGAGATCAAGGTCCAGATCCCGCGTTCGGATCCAGTGATTCCATCACTGGTGGATTTATTCCCCGGGGCAGATTTCCAGGAGAGGGAAGCCTGGGACCTGCTTGGCATTCGTTTTGAGGGTCATCCAGACCTGAAGCGAATCCTGATGTGGGAAGGATTTGCCGGACATCCATTACGAAAAGACTGGCAGGAAGTATTTTTTGAGGGAGAATTCAAACCATACGAGGACCGCTGGCCCGAAGGCAAAGTATCCAAGATAGAAGAGAATAATCCCTATAAAGAAAATATTGAGTATCCAAAAGGTTTTAATCCTGAAACTTGGATCCCGGAAGGAGAGGAGCTGCTTTTCACGGGAACAGCCGTTATCCCCCAGGATGACCCCGGTATTGAAACAGAACAGTTGATTGTAAACCTGGGTCCCCAGCACCCATCAACCCATGGTGTTTTTCGGATGGTGGCAAAACTCGAGGGTGAGACAGTTATAGATCTTGAACCTGTGATGGGGTACCTGCACCGCAACCATGAAAAGATCGGTGAACGAAACACTTACGCCATGAATATGCCCTATACAGATCGGCTGGATTATTTCTGTTCCATGAGCAATAACTTTGCTTATGCGGTGGCAGTTGAAAAACTTCTGGGAGAGAAGTACCAACCTCCGGAACGAGCCGAATACATCAGGGTCATTATGGCGGAATTAACCAGAATCCTGAATCATTTTATGGCGATCGGATTCTTCTTGAATGACCTGGGCGCTTATTTCACTCCAGCGTTATATACCATTAAGGAACGAGAGTTGATCCTGGACATCTTTGAAGCCGCTGCTGGATCAAGGATGATGTGCAATTACTTCCGATTCGGAGGTGTTGTGCGCGATCTTCCTGAAGGTATGGAAGAGCATATCCGGAATATGGTCTATGAACGCCTTCCGCGACAGGTGGATGAAATGGACCGTTACCTCGTTGAAAACGAGATCGTGAAGGGCCGCAGCCAGGGTGTTGGTATATTGACTCCTGAACAGGCCATAGGTTTTTCGGCTGTTGGTCCGGTGCTGCGCGCATCGGGTGTGCCTTATGATATCCGCCGGGCAGACCCCTACAGCATTTATGACCGGTTTGATTTCGATGTAGCAGTTCGGTATCACGGCGATATTTATGACCGTTTCTTGATCCGCTACGACGAGATCCGGTCAAGTATAAAAATTCTACAGCAGGCGATAGACAATATCCCCAAGGGAGAGGTCTTGGCAAATAAACCTGCTTATAAATTCAAGATGCCTAAAGGTGAAGCCTACGGACGCGTGGAAGGGCCAAAAGGCGAACTGGGATTTTATGTGGTATCAGATGGAACTGACAACCCCTATCGCTATCACGTCCGGGCGCCATCATTTATCAACCTGACTGGATTACGAGAAATGAGTCTGGGAGAAAAAATGGCTGACCTGGTTGCCATTCTAGGATCAATTGATATCGTGCTGGGAGAAGTTGACCGCTAACGGGCTGCAGGGTCACTGGAGATGATTATGAAAGGATTTGGGATTGTCAAAGGGTTGGGCGTAACCCTGAAACACATTTACGACACATATGCCGAGGATATTAAAGCCGGTCGGAAACGTTATTATAATGAAGATGGTGTCCGGCAGCGCATGACGCATGATACCAAGGGAATCTTCACCGTGAACTATCCGGAGGAGAGGCTTCCGGTAGCAGAGAACTTCCGCTATGTTCCTTTCCTGGTTTACGAAGAGGTTGATGGGGAGAAAGTTCCCCGCTGCACTGCTTGTGGGATCTGCAGTAAGGTCTGCCCATCCCAGTGTATCTGGATCACCCGCGCAGAAGATAAGGAAACCGGGAAACCGTTAAAAACACCGGCGAATTTTGCTATCGATATCGACCTGTGCATGAACTGCGGATACTGCGCGGAATATTGTCCTTTCGATGCTATCAAGATGGACCATGATTATGAGCTGGCTTCTTATGATCGGATGGCAGATAATATCCATCATAAGGATCGCCTCTTAAAACCAGCTTCGTATTATGCTGAGATCAGGCCGACTTATTATGCCCTGGAACAGCAGGCAATAGCTGAAGCAGCCGCAAAGAAGGCTGCCCGAAGGGCTCCTAAAGAAGAGGACAGGAAGGTGGCCGGGACCGGCCTGCTCGTCCTGAGCGCCGAGAACGCAGACAGCGTCCTGAACGAAGAGAACGCCCGGATCAAACTGAAGAATAGACTTTTGTTTTTATTGGTTTCGGACCAAAACCGGTATGACTACACAACAGCGGTTGGAAGAACTTGAGCAGCAGATCGAGGATTTGAAGAAGTCCCTGCCTGCCCATTCAATTCCAACCGCTATGTTGTTAACTCTGGAAGATCTGGAAGAGGAAATGGAACAACTTCAAAAAAGTACCAGCGGGGAAATGGATGCCTCAGCCTAAGGTCCTGTTGGACTACGAGCGCTGCGATCCGGAATCGTGTGATGATGGGATATGCGCGGCCGCCAAAGTGTGTGAAAAGAAAGTCCTCCGCCAGGAAGCTCCCGGGGAAATGCCGGACTTATACCCTTCCCTTTGCCGGGGCTGCACCGATTGTATTGCAGCTTGCCCCCGGGATGCGATTCGCCTTATGAAATAAAAGAAACACCCTCGCCACAATTCCTGTCATTGCGAGGAAGAGCAGCTTCCGAAGCAATCTGAATCAAATTACACTGAGATCAAAATCAATAATGAGTTAATTATGGGGCAGGATACTTCGCCTATCCAAGAATGTATCCCTTATAAGACATTGGCGGGTGCATGAAGTACAGATTGCTTTGTCGCCCGTTCTTCGTTCGGGCTTCTCGCAATGACAGTACTATTTTGGCCTGAGGGCTGGTGATCACCGAACTGTCCTCTTTCCTATCATGACAGGAAGAGCAGTTTCTAAAGCAATCTGAATTTGATTTTGGATGGATTAATATCAACTGATTAATCAGTGAGCAGGATTGTTCTGTGACCTATACATAGAAAGAACAGGAGAATATACCAGATTTATATTGGCGAGATTGCTTCGTCATTAACTGCGTTCTCCTCGCAATGACAGTGAATTGTTAGACATTAATTAGCCGGAAATATCAGACAGTTCATCCGGAAGGCCCAAAATATCCCTGGCTTCTTTTTCCTGATGGTCCATGACTAACAGCTCGGAGATCTGGTTATCTCCCACGTAAAATGAAGGCGCCTTATGGTAGGGGACCACCACTGCCCTGATGCCATTTTCTTCCAGGATGGACTGATCGCGGATAGCTTCGACTGTCGGTTGGATATTCAAAGTGATCGATTTCATATTTCACCACCATTCTCCTGTTTCAATTTTACTCTAACAGGGCAATTTATTTAATCGTGTTTAACAAAACTGTCAGCTAATACAACCCTAAATAAGCGTATAATCATAGCAGGATGTGATAAATTTACCTAAAATCATGTAAAAAGGTTTAGGTCTTTACAGTTTTGTTAGACCAGGCCTAGCAGTTTGACGCTGAGGTTTTCTGTCGTTATAATGAATGCATTAAATTAGGATAAGTTTATGAATTGGTTGAAATCCCACTTTTCAGGCAAAAGTTCCGGACAGAGCTTTGTCGAATTGGCAATAGTTTTGCCAATTTTATTGTTTTTGTTGATTGGGTTTTGTTGAAGTTGGGGCAGTTATCTATTCCTATCTATCTATGGTGGATGTTGTAAAGGAAGCAGCTCGTTTTGCTTCTGAGCATGATCCATATGTGCGGGAAGTGGATGATAGCTCAAATTTGCCGTACAGCGCGTGCAAAGATAAAGACGGGAACGGAGATTCCATCGTGGATTATTATTATGATACTGCTTGTGTGATTATCACAGAACCAGGCACCGATCCATTCAGATGGATTCCCTTCAACTCAGACTTAGCCTTAAACCCAGCCACAGATGATGTAACCATCTCTGTATTTACGATAGTTGATAATAATGTAGTCGAGCGCTGGCCAAATGGATCTGATGCAGTATGGTCTGTATATGGAGATAATTGGACAAGAAATTGTGATGGGACGCCGAAATCCTCAACTCCTTTCATCGAAGATTTGGAGCTTGAAGGCAATTATGATCTTGTCCCTGCTGTTGGAACAGGGACACCTGTACCCCCTGCAGCTCCAACGGCAAAAGGCAGTGTTTTGGTTGAGATCTTTTACTGCCATGAACAATTATTAAACTTGCCAATTCTGAATCAATTATTACCTAACCCGGTACCATTGCATGCATTTGCATTTATGCCGGCTCCTGCAGCTGCTCCCACTCCTACATTTATACCTTAAAGTATGAAGGGTACCTATGAGAAGAAGAAAATATATCCCTATAGAAAAGTTCTCTCGTTTTTTTACAAGAAAAACAAAACAAAAGGGAAAGAGAAACCATTTTGAGCGGGGACAGGCAATCGTTATCACAGCGGTTGCTTTTTTGGCAATCCTGGCTTTTGCAGGTCTGGTCACCGATGCGGGAACTTTATATTTGAACTTCACTCGGTTGAAAAGAGGATTAGATGCAGCCGCTGTTGCAGCTGCCAATAATATTAAGGATAGCGAAAAATCTGAAGCCGAGCGTAAAGCTGCCATCAACGGGGCGGCCCGGGAGATGCTGGTATTAAATCATATAGCTGATATTTCCTCGCTGGAAACCTATACCTGCGAGGATGGTGGGTTACCCACAAATTTTGCCAGTTTATGTCCTGGTCCAGGAGAAAATAAAAGGAAACTGGCCTGGGTGCAGGCTACCCAAAACAGCCCGGTTTATTTCCTGCAGCTTTTTGGTGTCCAGTCAGTTCCCATTACTACTCATTCTGTGGGTGAAGCGGCTTCCCTGGATATAGTACTGGTAATTGATACTTCTGAATCTATGGGATCAGAAACGGCTGGATATAGTATTAATTTTGATCCTTCAGCATGCAATTCGGCCAATGACTGCGAACCTCTTCTCCAGGCCAAGATAGCCGCCAAGGGCATGGTCAACAAACTCTTCGATGGGTATGACCGAATTGCTATAGTGACATTTAACAGTAAGGCTACGATAATTGATCCAGATCTGGCGACAGCTGTATTTCTCGAAGCGGATCATACAGCGGTAAAAAGTGCAATAGATTCAATTTCATTAAATGATGACCCAGACGCTGATTATTATAATGCGTTCGGGAATTTGGGTTTAGGTGATATGAACCCAATGGATGTTAATGGCGATGGTCATTATGTTTCAGGTGTACCTGTAGGTTTCGATGACGCAATTGTCACTACTTGTACAGGTTGTGGTATGAGATTAGCAGGGAATATATTACACAGTCAAGGTAGAGTTGATTCCGTTTGGTTAATCGTGTTTTTAACAGACGGTGGAACCAATGCGAGTGACTTACCGGATAGCTCTGATGCTAATAACCCGGTTCCAGCTGGATATGATAATGGTTTTTGCGGGGGTAGTGTTAATAATGATATGTGGACGATCCCATTTTGTAATGACATTGATCCCACAACCCGCCATTGTGGGCCTTTTCATGCTGATAGTTCGGAATGTCCTCCAGGTTCATCGTGGGTTGGTAATAATACACCACTTTATGATGTTGATGATTACGCATATGATATTACAGATAGGGTTGCTTTGATGGGTTCTACGAACCCCTCTGAACCTGTTTTGGGTGACGCTATTGCGATCTATACAATTGGATTGGGTAAAGCAGGCAACCCCCCCTATACTGGCGAGGAATTACTAAGGTATATGGCCAATATCGGGATGGATAATATTAGAAAATCTGGCGCTTCTGATCCTTGTGATGGGGTAGCTCACCAAACCTCGTGCGGTCAGTATTATTACGCTCCCAATTCTACTTATCTTTCCCAGATCTTTGCACAGATTGCTGGCAGCATCTTCACCCGGATCAGTCAATAAAGGAGTCTGCTACCTTTCAAAATTGTATATAAAATGCAGAAATATGTTATACTGCCTTTACTCTGATAAATTGTATCAATCAGGAGAATAGGTAAGTGAGGTATCAATCTCATTTGAAACATAAAAGTCGGGGTCAGGCAATGATAGAGTTTGTCATTGCCCTCCCGATCTTGTTGTTTATAATCTTTGGTATCATCGAATTTGCCAGGATGGTCTTTGCCTGGATGGCTGTTCAGAATGCAGCCCGATTTGGTATTCGCTATGCTGTAACTGGCGAGTTCAAGGAAATTTACTGCATTGAAGCTGGAAATCTACTTGGCGGAGCCCATGTGGCAGCTGATACAGATGGGGGAGACCCCCAGGATTGCATGATTCCCGATACCTAACACCAACGCGGATAAAAACGAATAATAGAACGCGAGCTGATCGATATGGCTCGTTTATTTTCCATTCAGGATGCAGCCATAGGGGGAGGAACAGGATTATGGCTGCGCCCCAATGTGTCGGGAAATTACGAACAGTATCTTGGCCTCCACAATGTAGCCTTTATAGGCCTGCCTGATGAAAAAGGGTTTTACCACATTACGATCTGCAGCAACCGTGGTGGCGATTTTGTCATGGACTATGGCAACTTTGATATCCCGTTATGCATTGAAGATCCCTTAGTTCTTCCTGTTTTGATGGATGACGCCGGCGGTCCGGGTGACCGGGTTAAGGTCCATGTTGAACACCGCCACCCCCTATTTTTACCCATTCTGACCAATATTTGGCCTTCCGTCACTTTGAATGCAGAACGTGATGGTATTGTTGAGAAATTCCGCACTTCCCGTTTGCTTGGTGTGTCTGGTCCTATTCTTTCTGCACCTACCTGGACCCAGACTCCAACCATTACACCGACACCCACACTCACATATACGCCAACCATTACGCCTACCCCAACGGCATCTGCAACTCCTATCCCTGTGGATTGCGCCCTGATCGAGGTTGATTACAGTTCGGTTGGGTTATACGGATTAGGATATTATGGTGCCTTAGTGAGGATCAAGAATAACAACCCGGTGCCTGTTCACTTGCATAAGGCGGATATGGCCTGGGATAAACTGCCCGCCAGCCGCTATGTATATTCCATGCAGTTCCTCAGCGACTGGATCATCCTGGATGATATGTTCCCGGACTCGACCTGGGATCCAGCAGTTCCGATTGAATTGGCTGCAGGTGGGCTGTAGGTGATTATGTGGCTTTATTCAAACCGGTGGCAGAACCTGTCCAGGGACATACTATTGTCGACCTGGAATTTGATGACAATTGCCTTAAGGGAATTGCTGCAAATATGCCTACAGCAACGGTGAGTTTGACACCGACTATCACTGAAACACCTACAATAACCCCAACTCCTGACTGCAGCGCCTATTCCATGAGTAACTTTTCTTTCGGCAATACTGCTATCCAATATTTGACTGTTACCAACGGTGATGTGGTTAATGCCGTGGCTGATCAGATCCAGCTAAACTGGAATTATGCCGAGTCCTATGGTGTTGCCAACGGTTATCCCGACCTAATGATTGATTGGTTCAGGTGGGGCGGAAGTTACATCCACCTGGGTGGGAACGGTGATGGTGTTTTTGACTCATCTTCGCCAACCAATTGGGGTGGATCTGTGCCTTTTAATGCTGGAAGTTCATATACCTGGGAGATCGACTTTGATCTTGATTGGGCTGCCGGAGGACCTTTATCTGATGTTGTCAGCGACGATTTTGGCGTGATCATTGATTTTGCCAACGGCTGCCAGCTGCGGCGAGACCCAGTTGCCAGGCCAATCATATCCTGGACGCCATCCTCCACGCCAACCAGAACCTGGACACCAACACCTCCGCCACCGCCGACGGATACTCCGCTGCCAACCAATACACCGCTGCCAACTTTTACGTTTACGCCTTCCAGAACACCAACAAATACGCCTACGGCTACAGATACACCGATTCCGTCCAATACGTCACAGCCAACGAATACACCGATCACACCCACGGCGACCAATACTGGGACCCCTACTATCACTCCAATTCCTTCATCAACTTTTACCTCATCACCGACTAGTCCACCAACGGCCACAAGAACACCCTCACCGACACCTATACCAACCTGGACACCCGCGTGTCCACCTGATGATCAGAATTACCCCTGTCAGCCCACCTGGACACCCTCACCCTAAGATCAGGAATAAATATTATTGAAAAAAATACCCTCAAAAGAGGGTATTTTTTGGTTAAAGAGACAAAAATTGACCCTCTAGTAGGGAAATCAGCCATTATTTTCCAAAATAATGAAAAAAGTCGGTTTCCTAACGGGGTTGTTAGTTTCAAGGGGTTGAACTTATTGTTCATAATGCTACACTGATAGCGAAGTCCAATTTATTTCAGATTATCGGGTTTCATTGGACAAAGGAAAAAGCTCATGACGAAACAGAAACGGACCAAACTAAGCATTCTCGAGCCTGATTTCGTTATCCCTGGTCATTGCTGCGGCAACCTATGGTTTTGCCGAGGCAAGCACAATCCCCAGCGCTGGCATCCTGAGTGTAGATTATGGTGTGAAATCTGCTTACCAGGTTTCCAGGGTCAGCTACACCCTTGATGTGGATAACCCTGCAGCTTTTACTGCTGTGGATTTTGATATCGATCAGTCTGGTGTGGCTATCATGGCCGGAGTATCAATAGCAGAAAAGGGCCAGGTAGTCTGGGCCGATAATTGTGAAAAAGCTGGTACCAGCTGGACCTGCACCTTCAAGGAGAGTATTGACGTTCTGGAAGCTGATTGGTTATTTGTCCAATAAATAAAAAATACGAGCTTCCCATAAGAATCTCATGGGAAGCTTTTGTCTTAGTTTTGGAGGATGAAGGCGTGGAAGAGTTCTTAACCACGTCGTTAAGCTAGTAAGAAGTCGGTCATCATGAGAGAAGAAAACTTTATTAAGGGCAAAAATAAGAACCGGGGCCAGGCAATGGTGGAATTTTTACTTGCCTTACCGATTTTGTTATTTGTTATATTCGGTATCATAGAGTTTGCCCGATTAGCCTTTGCCTGGATGGCCGTGCAGAATGCGGCAAGGTTTGGGATCCGTTATGCCGTGACCGGTGAGTTCAAAACAATTTACTGTATCGAGGCGGGAAATCTGCTGGGCGGGGATCATGTTGCAGCGGATACGGATGGGGGAGACCCCCAGGATTGTTTGATCCCGGATTCTTATACAAATGCAGATAAAACCGATAAAGAACGTGAATTGATCGATCTGGCTCGATTATTTTCCATTCAGGATGCAGCCACTGGCGGAGGGACCGGTTTATGGATAGAACCTGCTGTAGTAGGGGATTATGAACAGTATCTCTCCAGCCATGATCTAGCTTTTATCGGGATGGAAAACGAAAAAGGTTATTTCCACGTTACGATCTGCAGCAACCGTGGTGGTGATTATGCCATGGACTATAATAACTTTGTTATCCCGTTATGCCTTGAAGATCCCTTTGTTGTTCCTATATTGATGGATGACGCAGGCGGCCCGGGAGACCGGGTCAAGGTTCATGTTGAACACCAGCACCCGATGTTCCTGCCGCTGATCAGCAATATCTGGCCTTCTGTTGCTCTGAATGCTGATCGGGATGGAATCGTTGAAAAATTCCGGACCTCTCGTCTGGCAGGTGTGTCCGGCCCCATTCTTTCTGCCCCGACCTGGACCCTGACCCCAACACCGACCGATACACCAACCCCAACACTATCCCCACACCAGTCTAACCCCCACAGAAACCAATACACCGATCCCGGTCCAATGTGATCTGATTGAGGTCAGTGACAGTTTTGCCGGCCACTGGCTCTCGGGTTATTACATTCAATCAATGACGATCACCAACAACAATCCGGTGCCGATCAATTTTTATTCTGCCAATCAGATCTGGACCAAAGATGATCCAGCGAGATCGGTTTATGCCATGAGATTTGATTCCAGCGGCTGGAATTTTATGTATGATAGTGTACCGGATACGAACTGGATTCCCGCAGCGCCTGTCCAATTAGGAGCGGGAGCGGTAGGTCAATATATTGGACTATTTTTACCCAGATATGTTCCTTTGACTGGCCTCACCTCAGCAGACCTTGTGTTTGATGACGGTTGTGTTAAAGGGGTTTCGGTTGATATCCCAACACCGACACTTACGCCTACTCCAAATTGCGACGCGTATACGTTGAGTGGAGTTCGATTTCCATAACAGCCACCAGCAGGAGATCATGGTCACCAACGGAGATCGTCTGGAATGACACCCGGGTGACCCGGATTCGCTTTGATTGGACCTACTTCGAACAAAAGGTGGTAGGCACCTCCTGGGAAGATATTTTTGTAGACTGGTTTACGTGGAATGGGATTTCTGCCTGGGGCTGGGGAGATTCTGGATCGCCTGGAAATGGACAGGACATGATGTCCTGGACGGACACTCAGGGCGATACGCCTGCCTCATGGACAGGACCTCTCCAATTTAATCACGGAAATGCCTATGCTCTCCGGATTGATTTTGATGGAGCCCCGGGAGGTGGATCCATTATTGGTGTTACAGCAGAAGACTTTGGCTTGATCATTGATTTTGAGAACGGGTGCCAGCTCAGCCAAACATCCATTCAAAAAGGAATCGTGACCTGGACGCCTACAGCGACGTCGCCGCCTACCAATACACCGACACCAACCCCGACAGGCACTGCGACGGCAACATCCCCGCCACCCACAGCAACATCATTGCCAACCAATACCGGGACGCCAACAGAGACGCTTATCCCGAGCAATACACCCAAGAAATCACCCACGCCTCTCCCGAGCAATACGCCGCTGCCTACCAGTACACCGACCACGGGTTTTACACCGCTAGCTACAAGTACACTGTACCCGTCCAATACACCACTGCCAACAAGCACTGGGACACCGCTGCCAACGTCCACTACGTACACCGGTGCAAACCAGCACACCGACACCCATACCAACCTGGACACCCGCGTGTCCACCTGATGATCAGAATTACCCCTGTCAGCCCACCTGGACACCCTCACCCTAAGATCGTGAATAAGTAGAATTGAAAAAATGCCCTCAAAAGAGGGTTTTTTTTAGTTAAAATAGACAAAAATTGACCTTCTTGTAAGGTAGAAAACCGCTTTTTTTCCCTTTTTCTGATGATTTGATTAGAACCTAACAGGGTTGATAGGTTAGAGGGGTTGTGGAAAAATCCAAGGGTGCTACACTGATAGCGAAGTCCAATTTATTTCAGATTATCGGGTTTCATTGGACAAAGGAAAAAGCTCATGACGAAACAGAAACGGACCAAACTAAGCATTCTCAGCCTGATTTCGTTATCCCTGGTCATTGCTGCGGCAACCTATGGTTTTGCCGAGGCAAGCACAATCCCCAGCGCTGGCATCCTGAGTGTAGATTATGGTGTGAAATCTGCTTACCAGGTTTCACAGGTCAGCTACACCCTTGATGTGGATAACCCTGCAGCTTTTACTGCTGTGGATTTTGATATCGATCAGTCTGGTGTGGCTGTCATGGCCGGAGTATCAATAGCAGAAAAGGGCCAGGTAATCTGGGCCGATAAATGTGAAAAAGCTGGTACCAGCTGGACCTGCACCTTTGATGAGAGCGTTGATGTGCTGGCAGCCGACTGGCTGCATGTAGTTTCCAATTAGAAAAATCAAATTCGCTTTCCTCTGGTATACAAGGGGAGAGCGATTGATAATTAAAGGAATAGGCGTGGATAAATATCATTCCACGCTATTATTATAAAAACGGGAAAATATGTTGCGTATAGGGGCAAGATTCCAAAACAAAACCCGGGGCCAGGCAATGGTGGAATTTTTACTTGCCTTACCGATTTTGTTGTTCATCTTGTTCGGGATCGTTGAGTTTGCTCGCCTGACTTTTGCCTGGATGGCTGTACAGAATGCGGCAAGATTTGGGATCCGTTATGCCGTGACTGGAGAGTTCAACGATCTCTATTGTGTGCAAGCCGGAAATAACCTGGGAGCTGATTATATTAATGCGGATGTTTTTGGAGGAGATCCCCAGGATTGTTTGATACCAAATAATTATACAAACGCAGATAAAACTGATAAAGAACGTGAATTAATCGATCTGGCTCGGTTTTTTTCCATTCAGGATGCAACCACTGGCGGAGGGACCGGTTTATGGATGAACCTGCTGTAGCAGGGGATTATGAACAGTATCTCTCCAGCCATAATCTAGCTTTTATCGGTATGGAAAACGAAAAAGGTTATTTCCACGTTACGACCTGCAGCAACCGCAGAAATCAATTTGTGCTGGATTATAATAACTACGCCATCCCTTTATGTTATGACGTCGTTAGCAGTCAGCTGATGGATGATGCCGGCGGCCCTGGAGACCGGGTCAAGGTTCATGTTGAACACCAGCACCCGATTTTCCTGCCGCTAATCAGCAATATCTGGCCTTCTGTTGCTCTGAATGCTGATCGGGATGGAATCGTTGAAAAATTCCGGACCTCACGTCTGATTGGTGTGTCTGGCCCCATTCTTTCTGCCCCGACCTGGACTCAAACTCCGACGATCACCGATACACCGACGATCACACCAACAATGACTCCCTCACTGACACCCACGGCAACAAATACACCGATTCCGGTTCAGTGTGATCTAATCGAGGTTGTGAACAGTTATGTAGGGTACTGGACATCTGGCTATCATATTGCATCGGTTACTATTCGGAATAACAACCCGGTCCCGATCCATTTTAATTTCCGCGAATCAGCAATGGGAAAAGAATGACCCGGGTCGGTACTACTGGGCTGCTAGTTTTAATAACAGCAGCTGGGATATTTTGAACGATACAAATCCGCCAACAAACTGGAACCCTTCACCAAGTATTCAAATGGCTCCTGCTGGAGTTGGTGATTATATTGGTTTATTCCAACCCCAGAATATCGGACTGGAAGGCAATACCTCCGTGGACTTGGAATTTGATGATGGCTGCCACAAAGGTGTGACTGTAAACATGCCCACAGCAACTGCATCAGTTACACCCACTGAGACCTCCACACCAACCATTACTCCCACGCCGGATTGTAATTTATACACGTTGGGAGGGTTCTCATTCCGCAATTACGACTAATGCTATGCATAATTTAACAATGATGACGTTGTTGATAGCACATAGTCATCCCTTGAGTTCTTCTGGGATTATGCAGAGGAATATGGTGCATGCAAATGGTTATTCCAATCTCAATATGGACTGGTACAAATGGAGCGGAGCCTATATCCGGGTGAAGGACAGGGAGGAACTCGGGATTACTATTCATCTTCGATTTGGAATGGCAGTGTTCCGTTTAATGCCGGAACCATTATACGATGGGAAATTGATTTTGATAGTGATTGGGGCGGCGGCGGACGCTAACCGGCGTGCAGAATTCTGACTTCGGTTTGTCGGTGTATTTCAGAATGGCTGCAGTGGAACCAGCAATGCTATTCCGAGATCAATAGCAACCTGGACAGCGACTGTTACTCCATCAACGACCCCAACCCCATCACCACCACCTCCGCCGACCAATACCCCGCTGCCGTCAAATACACCGTTGCCCAGCACCACACCGCCGCCGACCAGTACTCCGTCAATAACGCCATCACCGACAATTACACGGACACCTTCGAATACGCCAGTGCCAAGTCATACCTCCTGGCCAACAAATACACCAATACCGACCAGAACTCCACTGCCAACAAGCACTAGGACACCGCTGCCAACGTCCACCAATACACCGGTGCAAACCAGCACACAAACACCGATACCGACCTGGACACCTGCTTGTCCCCCAGATGATCGAATTACCCCTGTCAGCCCACCTGGACACCCTCACCCTGAGATCAGGAATAAATATTAACCAAAAAAATACCCTCAAAAGAGGGTATTTTTTGGTTAAAATTGATAAAAATGACCTTCTTGTAAGGTAGATAACCGCTTTTTTCCCCTTTTTCTGATGATTTGAATAGAACCTAACAGGGTTGATAGGTTAGATGGGTTGTGGAAAAATCCAAGGGTGCTACACTGATAGCGAAGTCCAATTTATTTCAGATTATCGGTTATCAATGGACAAAGGAAAAAAGCTCATGACGAAACAGAGACGGACCAAACTAAGCATTCTGAGCCTGATTTCGTTATCCCTGGTCATTGCTGCGGCAACCTACGGTTTTGCTAAGGCAACACAATCCCCAGCGCTGGCATCCTGAGTGTAGATTATGGTGTGAAATCAGCTTACCAGGTTTCAAAGATCAGCTACACCCTTGATGTTGATAACCCTGCAACTTTTACTGCTGTGAATTTTGATATCGAGCAGTCTGGTGTGGCTATCATGGCCGGAGTATCGGTAGCAGAAAAGGGCCAGGTAGTCTGGGCCGATAATTGTGAAAAAGCTGGTACCAGTTGGACCTGCACCTTTGATGAGAGCGTTGATGTTCTGGCAGCCGACTGGCTGCATGTAGTTTCCAACTAGAAAAAAACAAAATTCGCTTTCCTCTGGTATACAAGGGGAGAGCGATTGATTTTAATTGAGAATTGGCGTGGATATATATTATTCCACGCCATTAGCGTATATAAGCGGGAAAATATGTTGTGTATAGGGCCAAGATTCCAAAACAAAACCCGGGGCCAGGCGATGATGGAATTTTTAATTGCCTTACCGATTATGTTGTTCATCACCGCAATGCGCCGGCATGGGCCTAACCAATATTGTTGATGTAGGCGCAGGCCAGAGTGGTACAGGCGCGAATGAACTGATCCTGGGCACTGCCAAAAGCGATGCGTTGATCCAGGGTGGAGCTGGGAATGATTGCATTCTGGGTGGCGGTGGGGACAATAGGTTCTTCTTTATATTTGGGGGACTGGAAGGCGGGGACGGGGATGATGTGATTATCGGGGGACCCGGTAAGGATCATTGTGATGGTGGTGATGGAACCGATACCTATATCGGCTGTGAAACAACTAATAATTAGTAATATTTCATTTGTGAAATCCCAAAAAAGCCGCAATCTCAGCGGCTTTTTTTATTGGGATTTCCACACTATTAAACAATTTCGGACAGTTCCACCGATAAGTTCTGCTTTTTGAAGCCCAAGCGATAATAATAAATTATTATACATATAAGCAAATACAATAAGCGATACCTGTCAAAAGGGTACAATAGTCACATGACGTATTGTGCATTTCGGCACACAATCATTATGTGAATTGAATTTATTTTGAGAGTCTATCTTGTTCTATGGTGTTGCAATCCGTCCAACTCTTTAACAAGGAGAGAAATGAGAAAGAATTTTATTGTTTTATTAGTTATTGTCACGCAGTTTTGGTTCTTGCCAGCTGCTCGGGAGCGAAGCGCCTGTTGTCAGATTGCCCTGATTGTCCTGAATGCCCTGAAATCGATTGCCCCACACCTTTGGGTGGAGAAGTTCCTTTTGAGG
Organism: uncultured Chloroflexia bacterium; assembly: GCA_963824175.1. Lineage (GTDB taxonomy): Bacteria > Chloroflexota > Anaerolineae > Anaerolineales > UBA11858 > B10-G9. Next base: position 236,171 of record CAWGOD010000001.1, read on the forward strand.
CTGCCTGGGCAGCTCAGGCCATGCTGACAGCGCTGCTGAAGCCTTCCGCCATTGGGATGAGGAAGATGATGGCCTGGTTGAAGCCAACTGTGTAAAATGCCACTCCACTGCTGGTTATATTGATTTCCATGGTGGAGATGGAAGTGCCGCTGGTACGATTGAAAATGAGGTTGTTGCGTCAATGTGATGGGTGTGCAATGTGCTGCCTGCCACAATCCTGAGGTAGTGAAGAAAGACAGTGTGGTTATGCCCTCCGGTCTGGAACTGACTGGCCTGGGTGACGAGGCCCGCTGTATGGAATGCCACCAGGGCCGAGAATCCATTGTTAGTGTTAATGCCAAGATCTTGGAAACCGCTGGTGTTGAAGATGTGGATGATGTTGATCTGGACGCAGTAACTGAAGGACTTGGTTTCCGGAATGTCCATTATTATGCTGCCGCAGCTTCCAAATACGGAACCCTGGCCAAGGGTGGTTATGAATATGCAGGTAAAACCTACGATGGCAATTTTGCCCACGTGGAATCCTTTGATACTTGCATTGAGTGCCACAGCCCCCATACCCTGGAAGTCCAGGTCGACAGCTGCGTGATGTGCCATGGTGAAGGTGAACCCAGCACTACCGCATGGAAGGCTCCGCGGTCGATTATGATGGCGATGGCGATCTGGAGGAAGGTATTGCTACAGAAATTTCCGGTCTCCAGGAAGTTCTATACGCCGCAATCCAGGCCTATTCGGCTGATGTTGCAGGTGCAGCCATTGTTTATGACAGCCATGCTTACCCATACTTCTTCATTGATACCAATGGGGATGGCGAAGCTGGAGAAGATGAAGCCAATTATGGCAATCAATATGCTACCTGGACGCCGCGATTGCTCCAGGCAGCTTATAACTACCAGGTATCCCTGAAAGACCCGGGTGCATTTGCCCACGGTGGAAAATACATCATCCAGCTGCTGTACGATTCGATCGCTGATCTGGATAGCTGCCCTGGTTGAAGGATTACAGGGATGACCACGGCCATTTCCGGGATCTGCCGAAGCATTCCGCCACTGGGATGAGGATGGCGAGGTTCAGGCCAGCTGCGCCGCTGCCACAGCGCAGAGAGGCCTGCCATTTTATCTGAATGAAGGTGTGGAAGTTACCCAGACCAATCTCCAATGGTTTGCAGTGTGAGACCTGCCACGGCGGAGAAGAATGGCCGGCCAGGTATGCAGTGGATTCTGTGACCTTCCCCAGCGGCGCGGAAGTTGCGGTAGCCGCTGGTGATGAATCTGGTTTGTGCATGTCCTGCCACCAGGGACGTTCTTCACGGTAGAGTGTGGACAAAGCGACTGCTGGTTAAAGGCAAATGCAGTTTCTGAGGAACTCGGTTTCATCAATGTCCATTACTTCGCTGCCGGTGCTTCCCGCTACGGTACAGAAGTTCAGGGCGGTTACGAATTCGCCGGAAAGACCTATAGGGGTTATTTTGAACATGTTGAGGATTTGCAACCTGTACAGATTGCCATGATGCCCACGAGCTGGAAGTGAAGACGGACAGCTGTTTACCTGCCACGGGGAGGGAAGATGTCAAAGATATCCGTAAGTCCGATGTGGATTACGATGGTGATGGTGATGTGGAAGAAGGTATTTATGGTGAGATCGCCACTTTGAAGGAGGCCCTTTATGCCGCTCTGCAGTCTTATGGCTGCTGGTACGGCTGGCGCTCGTCTATGATTCCCATGCCTATCCGTATTTCTTCAATGACAGTGATGGAGATGGAGAATCAGGACCTGGTGAAGCGATTTACCCCAATGCTTATAATCCTGGACACCCAATTCCCTCAAGGCTGCCTACAACTTCCAGTATGCATCCAAGGATCCGGGAGGATTTGCTCACAACGGTGCATATATCATCCAGCTTTTGATTGATAGCATCCAGGCTGTGGGTGGGAGCACCGGAGTTTCACCCGACCCTAAGTTCCATTGAAAGTAGAATAAGAACTAAAAGCCTCCCGTTTTATGCAGGGGGCTTTTTTTATTCAATAATTTCATGCAAAGAAACCGGATTGCAGTTATACAATCTGGGTTTTGAAGGTGAGTTGTTTGTCAGTCGGTCTTACTCAACTGCTCCGCATCTATCCAGCTCTCAATGATAGATCTTTCAAGGTTAGTGAATTGAGCAAAGTGTGATCCCGTTCCTTCGGTTTTGGTCAGCAACAAACTCCCACCAGGATCTCCGGGTGGATCACCAGGCCATTTTCATTCCCTGCCATAAACTCTCGAAGCTAGAAAAGCTCAATCCTGCCTGGGGGTTTTCTCCGTGGCAGACCCCACAGCGGGAAAACAGGATATCGCTGATGTTAGTTGTATAACTGAGATCCTGAGGATCCTGAGGAACTCCTGAGGAACTGGGGTGGGCTGGGGGGTTGGCAGCATATCCAGGATCGTTTCCCGTAAGGCCGGAGCATCAAAACCGGCAAATTCCCAGCTATTCCATGGCAGGCGCTGTTGGAGCAGAAAGAAGAATTGCTGGTACCGCCTGGATCAGAGGTGGTATGGCAGTTGCTGCAGGTTGAATCAAACACCAGGTGATGGAGAGAGATCCAATTTGTGTTGAGGTGGTTTTGAGGTTCTGGGCCTGTGCTGATCTCGATCTCGGTCAGAAAATCTCCTGCCTCCGCGACTACCGGAATTGCATGGCAGAGATTGCACTCCAGCCGAATGGCTTCTCCCTCTTCGGATAAATGTGAACCATCATGGCACCGGAAACAACCAGGTGAGTTTTCATGCCCGATATTGTCGGGATGGGATGCCCAGTCGGATTTCTGTTCAGGATAGACAGAATTTTGATAGGATGTTTTCAATTCCTCGATCGCCTGGGTGATATTGTCACTGTTTTGTTCATAATATGCCGGAAATTTTTGTTCGTAATAATAATCCAGCAGGTCGAACGATGCCAAGGCTGTTTCCAGGCTGGTGTATTCTTTGTAATAGGTTTCTAATGCGATTTCACGGATCTCAGGGATATCAGATTTGATGAGGCCTCTTTGCAGTAATTGATCGATAGTATCTTCGGGGTAGGGTACCAGGTGAGTGATCCGGTTGTGGCAGGTAATACAATCCATTTCTTTTAGATCATCATCGTTTATCGGGGACATCAAAATCACTCGTGATATCGAAATATTCGACACTGGAACCATCTTCTCTGTCAACCCGGATATAAGGAATTTGCTGCTCCTCCTTATCCAGGGGGAAAAAATAGACCGGGTTCTCAATATGCCAATGAATTCCCTGGCCAAGGCCGGTCCTTTCACTACCGCCGCCAGTTTTTAAGATCAGATAAGTTGTAAAACTTGAATTTTCCAGATCATTCCGGTACTGGACAATTTCCCTGAGGCTGTCATCTGAAAATTTCTCAGGATAATGGCATAATTCACAGGTTTCCCTGGCTGGCCGCATATGTTTGACCTGGATGGGATATTCATAGGTTTTAAATAGTGAGGCAGTGACATGTTTCAGGTCGCCAGCTTTGCGGGTGATTCGCTCAGTGATAAAACCCTCGCCGATATGGCAATCCACACAATCTACCCGGGCATGGGGTGAGGCGAGATAGGAAGTAAATTCAGGGGGCATCGTATGGCAGGCTTGCCCGCAAAATTCTGGTGAATTTGTGTATTCCCAGGCATAAGCGCCGCCCCAGAGGGCGAAGAGAGTGAGTATCCCCAAGAAGACATAGGGCGCCAGTCGAAGCCAGAGGGGAGTACCTTCGGGGGGAAGAAGAAACTTTTAATCCATTTGAATAGATTTTTCATTAGATTTACCTTTTATTGTAGCGTGGAAAAAAATGGGATTAAATTGTAACATGGTACGGGAGAGCATGGTACACCTTGTGCCTTTCGCTGCTTCCTGGTAAATTATTGCGTAAAGAAAGCGGTGTCTTACCCTGATGATTTTTGAAGTCTCTTTTGAACCATTTTCTTCCTCTAAGATGTTATAATTTTCAAGTTAGTCAATCTCATCGAAGGGAAATCATGAAATTCAATCGGGGCAAAGCATAAGCACAATGGAAAAACTTCCGCTGGGTTAGAATTCTGGCTGTGGTCTCAGTATTATTTTCCAGCATCCTGCCAACCTTCCTTCAAAACTGCAGAGAAGCAAAACCGCTCATTGCGGCCGCTGCATCCATTTCAGTAGAGGTTCCTTCCACTACTGTGATGATCGGGGAGGGATTTTCCTGTTACGGTCAATATTCTCGAATTCTGGAGATGCACCTGGATACGGGCCTTTTATTGACGTGGTCTTGCCGACCAATGGTGCAGACGGTGATCGCCGGCAATGATATTCCAAGATGGAATTTTCTTTAATGCTGCCCCTTGGCAGCAAATATGCTGCATCTCCAGAGGGATTTTAACGTGAGACATCTAACTTTTGATGCCAGCGGTGAGGTCGTACATCCTTTCTACCGGGATACAACTGGAAATTACCAGATCATTCAAGGCACAACGGGCGATACTTTTATATCGTGCTTGCTTCCATTCGGATCATTTGTGCCAGAACAGCCGATTGCCCCTGTCATATTTAATGCGTCTCTGAGTGAATTTGCCGATCTGGGAACAGATTTATCGATCAGAGCCCGGGGCGGTTTTGTTTTTGGGGGGGACCCATTGGACAATTGGTGCTGTGATGCGATTCCCGCAATTTCCCGCCAGGCTTGAATTCAAATACCTGGAGAGGTCCACCTGCGCAGGCCGATATCACACCGACAATTCTAACCTTGAGATAAATCATACTCAGGAGAAGAAAATGGAGCCTGCCACCGGACCGAATTCCCCCGGACGTTTACGATCAGCGTGGACATTGCCGCTAATCAAACTGTGACGGAACTGGATGTGAGCGATTTGCTTCCTGATAATGTGCAGTATATCGGTAATTTGGTCGCTGAAGTACATGGTGTGCCTGCCACACCCACCGCGATCAGCACCCCAAGAGCACAGTGACGCCTGGGGGTACTCTGACCCGTCGTTTTGCCAGTATTACAGGCCAACCAGGAAATGATATAACGCTTGTCTTTTGATTTTTACATACCGCGTGATGATGCTGGAACTACACGCGTGATCTCCCCAGCGTCTGGTAATGATGTTAGTTCTCCCAATAATGCTTCTGCTTTGGGTGACTGGATACCAATAGATGGGCGCGATGCAGGCGGGATCGACAATGTTGTTGGGGGGGGAATAGGACCGGAATACGTACTGACCGATAAATCGCTTGCTATTCAAAAGGCCCATTCCAATATTTCTGATCGCGATCAATTCACCAGGGGATGTGCTGCAGTATACCTACACGATCCAGGTATCGGACTTTTTTGCTTTCGAGGATTTGGAGATCACAGATTTCATATCCTTGATGGTCAGCATTTTGACAGTTCATTTGTTCCTACCCTGCAGGTAAACGGCAATGGTTTTCTCACTCAGCACAGCCGCCTTCAATGTGGCTAATTTTACAGTCGATAAATCTGAGATCGGGTATTCAGGCCCTGAAATCATCGACGGGATGGTACGGATGGCTCCACAACTCTAACGTTCCGCTTATCTGATGAGTTGATTACCCGCAGGAGTGACGCCAGGCTGCTGGGTGGCTGTGTGCCAGTGGCAGGCGGGACTGCGGACTGTGTTGCATATGACGATGACGCAACAGAAGTGACCATTATCTACCGGACAGTGATCCTGGAAAACTTTACGGATACCTATCCTTCAGGGGATGAAAGCGTTGATCAAGGGGATGTGTTCAGCAATTCGGTCGATATCGTGGGCACAGTGCTGGACAATGCAACCCTCGCTCCTGATCCGTTCTCACCTCAAATTGAGGCTGATGACAGTGATGAGGGTTTGGAGATTTCCCGTGATGAATTGAACAAAAACCTCTTTGCCCTTAATGGAAGCACTGGGCTGCCAGACCCGATCCATGTTCAGCCTGGGGACCAGATCACGTTCCAGCTGACCTATGACCTGACCACCAGTGATGTCGAAGATTTAGCTATCACTGATTACTTACCGTTGCCAGTTCTGGATGTGGATGATTTCAATGGCGACAGGCTGGTATGTTCCTCTGGCCCTGGCCAATCGCGACTTTGGGAAATGTGAAATCTACCGCCTGCAGAACAAATCCTGCCGGCTTCGCCTGACATTCCGACTTCCGGCCTCGCCTGCCTGGATACCGGTGATACCTTCTCTGATTATTCTTCGATTATCCCATTCTGTCATGCAGTGATGTTGCAGCAAACTCGATAAAATTCGAATATGGTGATTATGATGACTCCAGTGATTTAGCAAAAGGTTGATATTTTTTTTACCATCACTGTTAATACTGAGCCTTATGCGGATGGATTATATTTCACCAATCAGTCGGAGGTACTTGAAGGTTCTACCAATTCGGGATCGGTTTAAAAATACAATTATTGATTTTATTCTAGATGAACCGTACTTAGTGTTAGATAAGGGCGCGGTCGCAACCGGTAACCCCAATGCGATATTTATACCTGCTCCTCCCGGCCCATTCCTTTTACCACTCCGGCCAGTGCTGGGATCCGATGGGCAGGTACTATCAGTTCAGATGGTCTATCAGATAACCCGATCAGCAGTGCGATTACCGATGTCGATGCGGGTGACCTGGTCAGTTTTGCCCTGGTCATTGAAAATCTGGGCAACGGCCTGATGGGGCATTTGATATAAAATAAAGAATATCTTGCCTGTAGGATTTTCCATCCCCAGCGGAGGTTCTGGTTTAAATCTCAGGGTGTTCAGAGGTGATGGTGGGCCAATTCCTTATCTGGGATTAGAGAAAATGTGGAGGAGATCCAAGTGGAGATGGAAATGATTTGCTTGGAGGTGGGTTGGAATTCTCATTAACACCTATCCCGGGAACGGAATAGGTGCTTGCCAGAAGTATCAAGATCAAATGGCAGTACAAACATCATATTGATCTATGACCTGCAGGTTGATGATGATATCAGTCCGCTGGCAGAATTGGTGAATACCGGTACAGTCTATAATTACGCCAATATCGAAGATGGCCCAGATTTTACCGGAGATGATGCGGATTTCACAGCATCTATGACAACAACCATTGCTGTTCCAGGTGTAGCAAAAACTCTTTATGACACCGGAATAGATATAGCTTTGCCAGATGACAATAACGATGACACCCAGGCAGTGATCGGCGAGACCGCCCAATATGAGGTTGTGCTGACCATTCCTGAAGGAGTGATGCAGCTCAGCAACTTGGTTGATGATTTGGAAGCAGGACTGCGATTTGTCAGCCTGGATAGCCTTGTGATATCTACGCCAAGTACACCCCAATTAACCTCTTCAGAAGACTCTGGAGTTGGATTCTTAGATATTACGGATTTTGCCCCTACTGTCACCGGAACCGGCGTAGTTGGTGATGAGCAAACCTTAACCTTTGATTTTGGTACACTCACTAATATCAATCGAGATAATTCAACTCAGAAACTATCATCCTGACTTATACGGTCTTGGTATTGAATGTGGCTTCCAACGAGCATACAGATGTGCTGTCCAATGCTGCCTACATGGCCTGGGATGAAGATGGAATTGCCAGCACGACTGACGATACACACCAGACTTCACCGGCCAGCGCTGATTTGATAGTGATCGAACCGCAGATCAATGTTAATAAATCTGTAGTGGTTAACGGTTTAGGAGATAGCGGAGATGCAGGGGACAGCGTAGTGTATACCATCCGGTTTACTGCAGTTGCAACCCGACCGACGGCTTATGAAGTGGTTTTGTCAGATATCCTGCCAGACGATATTGATTTTACCCCTGGTATAACCGGTGTGACTGATCCAATCGGAGGTTTAAACCCACAGATTTTACAATTGGTGGAGGGGTTCTGACCCTAGTTGCTCCCCCTATTGATATGGTGCCTGGTAGAGTTATCACTGTTGAAATTACCGGCGTATTGAAGGTTACGGTCTATACGGGACAGGTAATTACTAATGATGCTGTAGCCACTTGGACAAGTATGGACGAGAATACCTCTATCGGTGGAGAGGGCACAGAAACTGGCGAACGCACCGGGCAGGGGGGCGTAAACGATTATGAAAACATCGGCAGGGAAACCATCCAGATCTCTGAACCATCCCCCGGGAAATCTGTTGTAGAAACATCAGAAATATTCACCAGCACCAATCAGGTAGCTATTGGTGAAATTGTCCGCTACCGGACGGAAGTACGCCTTGCGGAAGGCACCAGCAAAGACGTGATTTTACGGGATAATATCCCGGATGGGTTGATGTTCATAAATGATGGGACCACCAAGGTGATCTTTGTGTCCACTGCTCTGGGGAATCTGGTGTCTCAGGATACAGAAGCTGGGGATATAACCGGGATTACGGATGGGGCGGCTTTTACAACTGGCCCCCTCGCCTCAATTACTCCTTCTTTTGTTCTCACTGATGACTATATTTCAGATAATATAGGCACAAATTCTGATACCTATGGTTCCGGGACAGATGTGTATTTTAAACTCGGTAATATAATAAATTCCGAAACAGATTTAGATAATGAATATGTTGTGATTGAGTTTAACGCTTTGGTTACCAATGTCGACGCAAATCAGATCGATGTTTCCGTTGCCAACACATTTTCTGTTTTTGTTGACCAGAATGATGATGGAAATTCAGTTTTAAGCGAAATAATTGAAACTTCAAATTCTTCAGATATCGTTATTGCCGAACCAGTTATTACAATGGAAAAAGACTTGTCAATAACACCTATGGATGCTGGTGATCCAGTGCAATATTCCCTGTTGATCAGCAATAATGGCTCGGGGGCAAATAAATCTACTGCATTTGAAATTACCGTAACTGATGAGTTTGATACCTACGTGAATGGCCTATCCATTGTAAGTGTTAATGATGATCAAGATCCAAATTGTCTTGATAACACTGTATATAGTGATGATGGTGGAACTATTTCCGGTCAAGAACTCACCTTAATAGCTACCTGCCTGGACCCGGTAAAACGATCACAGTGGTGATCAATGGAGTACTTGATGATGATGTACCGGCTGGGTACAACTTGCAGAATGAAGCCGAGGTTAGCTGGACTTCGCTGCCCGGAGAGAAAGGCACCAGCTCAAACCCGACAGGATCAGAAGTTAATGATAATGATATAACCACCCATGAGGACGATTCAGGCGGCTCCCAGGGAGAAAGGAATGGAGGCGGTACTCCCGCGGTGAATGACTATACAACTTCTGATGATGAAGATCACACCCTGGATGTACCTGAAATAGCTAAGACAGTCAATTCTTCCCAATATGTTATCGGAGATATATTTACTTATGACCTGCTCATCACCCTGCCTGAGGGATTAACAAGAGATTTGGTTGTCAGTGATGACATTCCTGTTGGTTTGGCATATGTAAGCTACGCAGTAAATACTGCGGGTTTCGACGGTTTATTAAATCCAACACCAATAGAATCAATAACCCCAGGTTCAGGGGGGGGGAATAACCCTGGATTTTGGGAATACCCAAACCACTGCAGATGGCAATTCAAGCAACGATAGTTTTATTGTTGAAGTCACGGTTGAAGTTTTGAATGTTGCAAGCAACTACGATGGTAACCCTTTACGAAATACTGGAATTCTTCAATTTAGAGATGGACTGGATGTATCTGATTTTGTTGATATTTTTGTTTACGATCTTAGCAAAACTTTGATAGATCAGTTCCACAATGTAACTTCACTTCCAGATGTGGCGATAGGGGAAATCTTAACCTATCAGGTTAGTCTGGCTATTCCACCTACAACCCTAAACAATTTGCACTTGGTAGATACCCTTGACCTGGGATTGGCATACCTGGATTGTGATCTGACTGTCAGCCCTAATCCAGCGGTTGGCCCAAATCTATCCACTGATTTCGGTGCTGGCTCCACAACAGATTTTTCACAAGTCTGTTCCAACGCCTTGGTTTCTCCTGTTGGCAGCGCAGATCCCGCGCTTGACGGACGCCAGGTTGATTTCGATTTTGGGGATTTAACCAACGCTGGATCCGGATTAGCCACTGTCACCTTGACTTATGAAGTTGTTGTGCTGGACAGCCTGGGCAACCAGAGTGGATCAACACCTCCCTAGATAACGAGGCTAAGTGGATCTGGGATTCCGGTCAGCTTGACGATCAAGCCGATGGTGTAAATATACTTGAACCGGATCTGACATTAACAAAAGATGCTGGGCCTACAGTTCTCTATCCCGGACAGCTCACAACCTTCACACTGGTTGTTGAGCATGCGCCAGGAAGTCAAACTTCGGCCTTTGATGTGGAAATGCAAGATATCATCCCCGACGATTTGATTTTCCAATCGGCAACCCATGTTAGTGGTCAGGCACCTACTGCTATCATTACTACCGGCGACCCAACAATTCTCATCCAGTGGGATGAATTTCTGAATAATGGGGTGAACTCCGTTATTGAAATTGTTGTTATGCTCGATCCTGACTTCAGACTGACCGAACGCAATCAATCCATTACCAATGAAGCATCCTTGGCTTGGTCAAGTTTGCCTGGTGATTATAATACGCCCAGTATTGTAATCCCGCTGGTGCCTCAATCTTCATATAACTTACTCTCCACAGAACGCTGGTATGATCCCGCAAGCAATATCAATATCTACGGTATTGTAGATGGGGCATCTATCCGGATTCCGGCCCTGCCGGATACGGGGTTCGCACCTGGGGTTGTGACAGATCTTCCTCTTCAGAAAGATGATCAAAAATACAACGATTTGGATGGATTACGAGTAGAAATTCCTAAATTGGACCAATCTGTTTCGATCGTCAGCGTTCCGCTGACGGATAGTGGATGGGATCTAACCTGGCTTTGGAATCAAGCCGGTTGGTTGGAAGGAACTGCTTATCCTTCCTGGTATGGTAATACGGTCATCACCGGCCATGCCTATCTGCCCAGTGGATTTCCGGGACCATTCGTCAACCTGGGAGACCTAGCATGGGGTGATGAGGTCATCCTCTACGCCCATGGACTTAAGTACACCTACCAGGTTAGAGCGGCAAAACTTGTAGGGGCAGATGATTACAGTATTCTGCAGCATAAAGACCAGGACTGGCTGACACTGTTCACCTGCAAAGAATATAACGATCGCCTCGGTGGATATCACTGGCGCCAGGTTGTTCAGGCTGTGCTGGTGGATGTGGAAGAGATAGATTGAGAATATAAGGGACGAAGTCCTTTATAAAGGACTTCGTCCCTCGTTATTGAATAACAAACCCTAAGAAACACTTTATAAAGCCCTTTTAACGTCCCCAGAGGGCTTATTTGATTTAAAAGCACAGATTATATATCTTTAGTTAATGAATTTGCCTGGCGAGGGATTTTTTCAAGGATAGGTTATTCAGGAATTCCAGGTTTGTTTCAGAACCCGGATCCAATTCAGGCTGCAGATCTTTTCCTGTTCCTGGACGTTAAATCCTGCCCCTTCTAACAACGCTACAAGTTTGGGATATCCACTTACATCACCAACTTCAGCAGGGATCTTTGTGCCGTCAAAATCTGACCCAAAAGCAACATGATCGACACCGATCAAGTCGGCAATATAGCTGATATGATCTATGATCTTTGAGATCGGTGCATTGTCTTTGGGCCTTTTTCCGCCATCGAGATCGTTAACCGAGAAGATGATGCCAACTACACCATCACTATCTCCTACTGCTTTCAGCTGCTCATCAGTCAGGTTCCTGGTTTTCGGGACCAGGGTATAGGCCGCGGTGTGCGTGGATACCAGAGGTTGGGAGGATAGATCTGCAACTTCCCAGAACCCCTTTTCATTCAGATGGGCCAGATCGATCATCACTCCTAAACTATTACAGCTTTTTACCAGTTCTTTTCCCGCATCTGTCAATCCGGGACCTGTATCCGGACCAGAAGGATAAGCAAACGGAACGCCGTGTCCGAATTTGTTAGGCCGGCTCCAGGTTATTCCCAGAGAGCGCATTCCTTTTTCATAAAAGAACTCAAAATTTTCAAGATCTGGTTGGATCGGCTCCGCGCCTTCCAGATGCAAAACGGCTGCCATAATATTATTCTCAAAACAATGATCCAGCTCGGAACTACTGGTCACAACCTGGAATTGGCCTAGAGAGTCTTCCTGGATCTTGAATAAAAGATCGATCATCTGCAAAGCTGATTGGTGAGCGTATGCATAATCCAGGGCTGGCGCCAGCGTAATTCTGTATCCGTCGTCGCTGAGTACCATGCGGTCTTCGACAGAAGGAACAGAGGGCGGATTTGATGTGTAAACTGAAAAAAAACCTCCCATCATTCCAGCCTGCAAAGCTCGCGGGAAATCCAAGTGGCCCGGATCAGAAACCAGAAAGGCTTTTGTATTCAGCGGGTCTGGCATTTTGGTGATCTTATTGAGGATATCGTTGTGTCCGTCGAAAATTTTCATAGTTTTAAAAAGAAGGATGAGGGATCCATTATGGATCCCTCATCCTAAAATCCTTGATTAGAATGCATCGGTTTCATCATCGGTTCGGTCAAATTCGATCAATTTGCCGGAGGTGGTGAAAACAGTCCTTTCACAGATATTGGTGACCCGGTCCGCGGCGCGTTCCAGGTTGTGAGCGACCCAGAGATGGAAAGTGGCCCGGTCGATGTTCTCCCTGTCATTGATCATCAACTCCAAAAGTTCCTGGTAATCGAGGTTATATAGTACATCGATCTGATCATCTTCCCGGGGATAGCTAGGCCTGCTTCTTCGTCAAGATTGACAAAAGCTTTAATACCGCGGTGAAGCATGTCCGCTGTTAACTCGGCCATCTTGGGAATGTTAACCAACTGCCGTAATGGGGGATTGTCACCTAAACGCATGGCTATCCGGGCAATGCCCTTGGCATAATCACCAATGCGTTCTAATTCTCCAGCGATATCAATTATTGAGGAAAGCCTTCTCAAATCCGTTGCCATCGGCTGCTGGGTAGCAACAATGATCAAGGCCTGGCGTTCAAGTTCAAAGCGCTTTTCATTGATATTCTTATCGCCTTCATAAATGACTTTGGCTTTATTGATATCACGTTCAGCCAGAGCTGTAACGCTGCCAAGGATGGCCTCTTCTACAATGCTTGCCAATTCTGTTATGGCATCGTTTAATTCTCTGATCTTGCTATCCAGTGTTTCTCTAGTATCTCTGGTCATAATAACTCTCTCTAGACCCCTGGCATCTAAGAATCGCCAGAATGGGCCATCATCTAAATCTAGTAAAAACAGCAATATTCAATAGAAGAATAAAATATCTTCCAGTATACCTCATCCAAACCTGCCCTGTATGTAGTCCTGGGTTCGTTGATCTTGTGGGTTGGTAAACATGAGCTCACCACTGTTGACTTCGATTAGTTCTCCCTGCAGTAAAAAGATCGCCTGGTCTGCCGTCCTTGCCGCCTGCTGGACTGAATGAGGTACCAGGACGATAGTATATTCGCGTTTTAAATCTTGCAGGGATTCTTCTACTTTTCCAGTGGAGATCGGATCTAACCCGGATGTGGGTTCGTCGAGCAAGATTACTTCAGGCTCCAGAGCTAGAACACGCGCAAGGCATAAGCGCTGCTGTTGTCCCCCAGAGAGTGCAATAGCGGGATCATCCAAGCGGTCCTTGACCTCATCCCATAAGGCAGCCTTTCGTAAACTGTTTTCAACTGCTTCATGAAGGCGGATTTTATCCCTCTCACCCGCTACTTCCAAACCGTATGTTAGATTTCCCTGGATCGAAAGGGGCAAAACAACAGGTCGGGCGAACACCATACCAACTTTTCTGCGAAGCCGGATCACGTCCAACCCAGGATCAAGTAGATCCAAATCATCTAAAAGGATGCTGCCTTCCTGGTGGGAGAGGTCAGTCAGATCATTGAGGCGATTAAGGCAGCGCAACAAAGTTGACTTTCCCCCTCCAGCAGGGCCGAATACCACAGATATCTGGTTAGCAGGGATATCAAAACTGATATCTTTAAGGGGTTGGACCCCGTCAGAATAATAGACTGAGAGGTTGCAGATGGAGATCTTATTCATTGATTATCAATTACCATTGCCTTCTGGCCCTGGCCCTGGAACGAATGGTTGTAGCAATTAAGTTCATACTGAGAACAAATACCAGCAGAACAAGCGCGGTCCCGTACTGGATCTTGATTGGCATCCCCGGCACCTGGGTCGAGATCACATAGAGGTGGTAAGGTAAGGCCATGGTTGCGTCGAATGGTGAATTGGGCAGTCTAGGAAGGAAAAAGGCTGCAACTGTAAACAGGATCGGGGCAGTTTCTCCCGCGGCTCTCTCCAATCCGAGGATGACCCCGGTGAGGATTCCTGGTAAAGCCTGAGGAAGGACGATCTTTCTAATCGTCTGCCATTTGGTTGCACCTACCGACATGCTCACGGTCCGGAAAGCCTGCGGCACAGCTCGTAAGGCTTCCTCTGTGGTGCTGATGATCACAGGCAGCGTCATGATCGATAAGGTCAAGGATCCTGCCAGGATACTGGTCCCAAATCCGAGGAAAAGGACAAATAGACCGAGGCCAAACAGGCCGTACACAACCGACGGGATGCCGGCGAGGTTGATGATGGCAATTCGGATCAGCTGGGTTGCCCTGTTATCCGGCGCATATTCAGAAAGGTAGATCGCTGAGCCAATGCCAAGCGGAACGGCAAAAATCGCAGTACCCAGGGTAAGGTAAAGTGTACCGATGATAGCAGGGAGGATACCACCCTCGCGCATGCCTTCCCGCGGGAACTCAGTCAGGAACTCAGGAGTTATGGCAGGAAATCCCAAATAGATGATATAGACCACTACGCCGATGATGGGGATGACAGTTAGAAATGTCATCAAAGTCAGAAGACTGAAACCAAATCGTTGTTTTCGCTGCCTGGCAGATAGTTTCATAATTATGAAAGGATACGTTCCGGGCTTCTTTTCTGGCGGTAGACTACTGCGGAGGCAGTGACATTAACTACCAGGGAAATCAGGAATAGGATGATTCCGATTAAGAAGAGGACATGATAATGAGTGCTGTTATTGGCTACTTCTCCCATCTCTGCCGCAATTGTTGCAGTCATAGTTCGAACAGGAGAAAATAAGTCCCTGAGGCCTTTGGGCAGGATAGGTGCATTGCCTGTAACCATCATGACAGTCATTGTCTCGCCAATCGCCCGGCCGATACCAAGCATAACCGCAGTTAGCACACCTGAGCGGGCTGCTGGTAAAGTGACTCGCCAGATGGTTTGCCATTCTGTAGCACCAATAGCCAGGGAAGCATCCCGGTATGATTTTGGGACTGCGTCCAAAGCGTCCTCGGCAACAGATACCACTGTAGGGATAGCAATGCCGCCTAACAGGATAGCTCCCGCCAAAGCTGATAATCCAGTCGGCAGGTTAAACCAAATCCTCAAATAGGGGGATAGAATTAACATCCCCAAAAAACCAAGAACGACGGATGGCAGTCCTCCCAGGATCTCGACCAGCGGTTTTAATGTTTCTCGCAGCCATCTGGGAGCGATTTCCGAGAGATAGATTGCTGTTCCCACACCAAAAGGCAATGCGATCATTGTAGCGCCGATGGTGATGATCAATGTTCCACCGATCAGCGGCAAAACACCGTAGTGATCTTCGATCGGATACCAGCGGGATGAAAACAGGTTGGAAAATTCAACTTCTTTTAATGCTGGCAGACTTTCCATAAGCAAAAAAAGGAAGATCATGCCAACAAAGAGGATAGCCGAATAACCCGCAGCCTTTATTAGAGCGGTGATCAGGAACTCACGTTTTGTTGTGTCGGTTTTTTTTCCGGTATTTTTTGTTGTGGGCATCTTATTTTATGATAGGAACAAAACCTAATTCTGTGACAATTTCCTGGGCAGGGGGGGATAAGATCCAATCAAGGTATTCCTTGATTGAACCTACAGGTTCACCATTTGTATACATATAAAGATCCCTGGCGATAGGGTATTGACCATTATTAACAGATTCCGCAGATGGGAAAATATAGTTTTCCTCAGCCGAACTGGCAACACCGATCACTTTCAATTCTTCTGTTACATAACCGAGGCCATCATAGCCAATCGCATTCGGGTTCTGTTTGATCTCCGCGCCGATTCCTTCTGAAGAAGGCATTAGCAGTGTGTTTTGAGCGAAAAGGGTCTGGTTATCATTTTCTCCTAGCCGGATCACTTCCTCCAGAAAATAAACATGAGTCCCGGAGTTGGTCTCTCTGGACAACCGCACGATCGGGCGGTCTTCCCCGCCAACTTCCTTCCAATTTTGGATAATGCCGCTATAGATATCTGAAATTTGCTGAAGAGTCAAGTTGTCTACAGGATTATCCAGATTGACAATTACGGCGATGGCATCCCTGGCAATTACGAATTCAACAGGATCAGATCCATTTGAGATCGCACTCTCCCTCTCTTCTGTTTTCATTTTTCTGGAGGCATTGGCAATATCAACAGTGCCGTTGATCATAGCAGCGATGCCAGTGCCAGATCCACCCCCGGTAACTGAGAGGTGAACGCCCGGATCGATAGTTTGGTATTCCTCCGCCCAGGCAAGAGCAAGGTTGACGATAGTGTCGGAACCTTTGTTTTCAATGACGCTAATCGGATCAGAGGAATTTTCTGCGCTGGAGCCCTGACTGCTGCAACCGGTAAGAATTAGGAATATTATTAGAAATAAAATATATTTTTTGTTTTGCACATACAAATTATAAAGTGAAAGATAGGAATTACAAGTAAATAGTATATAATTTTTCCTATGGTTAAAGATCACAATACATTTATTATCAGGGATCTGAATTTCTACTATGGATCGTCTCTTGCTCTCAGCGGGATCAATATGGATATCTTGCCCCGCCAGGTGACTGCCTTGATCGGGCCTTCCGGGTGTGGAAAATCAACCTTTATACGATGTCTAAATAGGATGAATGACACCATTCCTGGGACACGCCTCGAAGGGGAAGTGATCCTGGAAGGGAAAGACATCTACGGAGAGGATCAGGATCTGGCTGAGCTGCGGCAGCGAGTTGGGATGGTCTTTCAGACACCGAATCCATTTCCTAAATCAATCTTTGATAATGTGGCTTACGGTCCACGCGTGCTTGGTTTGGCTAAACATAAAGCTAATCTCGGTGATGTTGTTGAGAAAAGCCTCAAACGAGCTGCTCTCTGGGAGGATGTCAAAGACAGCTTGAGCCAGGATGCGTTCAGTCTTTCTTTAGGACAGCAACAAAGGTTGTGTATTGCCAGAGTGCTAGCGGTTGAAGCCGAAGTGATCTTGATGGACGAACCCTGTTCAGCTCTCGATCCAATTGATACCGGCAGAATTGAAGAATTGATCCGGGAATTGCGGGAACGTTATACGATCGTGATCGTCACCCATAATATGCAGCAGGCAGCAAGAGTCTCTGATCGGACCGGATTATTCTGGTTAGGAGAATTGATAGAATTCAATCCCACGGATAAGTTATTTACAAATCCTGATCATGAATTGACCGAATCATACATCACGGGACGAATGGGCTGAAAGAAAATGCCCAAATAAAGAGTATTATGTATAGTTATTAAAGAAGCCATTCCTTAACGAGAATGGCCTCTTTTATTAGGTGAATTGAATTGAGATTTATTCTGTCGTTTTAAAGCTGTGAATCGCACTTTCAAATAACGGTAGATTCTCTTCATAAAGATCAGCAGGTGTCGTAAAGACCACATTCCAGCCCATCTCTTCCCCAAGAATGACATAAATGATCTGTTTGCCTGGACCATGTTCTTCATCCATAACATCAAGGATAACCCTTTCCATTGGGAAGGGCCCGTTAGTATAATACTGCCTATCCAAGGGGGAAAAATCAGCTTCACTGTCTGATAAGGCTTCATTGATCAGATCTTCTGTGGTGGTCGAAGGTGTGATATCCACCGAGGCAAGGATGATAGCTGATTGGCTGGCTTCTTCCATAGCGATCAAAAAATCGATCTCCGGCATTTCGCCCAGATCGGGCGTTTCCAGATCAGCTTCAGGTGTCACTCCCATTTCTTCCCCAAGGTCAAGAGCCAACTCAGTAAATCCTTCCGCGAAAGCTTCCATAACTCCATACATCAGCTCAATAAAGACCCCGGCAAAATCCAGCACTTCATATGATGGGGGGATGGAGATGCTGGCAGTCTTCCCTTCCATTATTATCCAGCCTGTTCTGCCTGCTGGATCCACTGGAAAATCAATTGAGACTGGCGTTATTACCAGTCCGATCTGGTAATTTTCCGGGTCCTGAGTGGGCAGGGGGGTCGGGCTAGGAGGAAGGGTGGATGAAGGTGTTAAAGTTGGGATTGGGGTCCAGGTAGGTGGCAGTTCAGACATAGCAGTTGCCAGAGGAGGAATATCAGTGGCGGATAACATTGGCTGCGGCGCTGGAGGTTGGATCAATCCACAACTCGTACCAAATAATAGGGCTAACGAAACGATTACAGGAAGAGAATATTTTTTCATTGGGATTATTTGTAATGATTAGCTTGGAGTTAATTTACCTGACCGGTGCTCTGCCGCGAGCCAATTCAGGCTCCCTCATTTTCATCAATAGAATGCCAATACCATAGGTGATAAATTCACCTTCTGGAGTTACTTCTCCTCTAGTACCCTATTTCATGTCATGATGATAACACGTGGAATCTGAGACAAAAAAACCGGCAGGTGCTGATCAACGACCTAACACCTGCCGGATTGCTTATATTTATTTGAAGGTGATCGATCCGGACCCCTGATCGATATCGATTTCGATGGTGTACTTGGCAGAATCGTAGTTGTCGGATTCCCAGGTACCATCACCACGTTTTTCACCCCTGACCAGATCAAAGTCATTTCCGGGATTGAAAGAACCACTTCCGGAATCGAGGTCAACCCGGACGCCTGTGTCTTCTGGCAAGTCAATTTGTACACTGCCCGAACCGCTGTCCATCTCGAAATGGAAGGATTGATCTTCTGGAAGCGCGATATGTATTGATCCTGACCCGCTATCCAGATAAAGATCGTCTATCATCAGCTCAGATAGATCGAAATCACAACTGCCGGAACCTGAGTCCAGTCTGAGGTCGAGGGGGATTTCAGGAGTTAAGCCGATCTCCCATTTTGCCCGGGGACTACCCAGGAAGGGTGTTCCCCAATTATTGATCAGGCGGGTATCGAGATTGACGTCAGCGACATCACCCCGGGAATCCACATCAAAGATCAACTCACCCTGGTAGGTCAGATCACCCTCGATGAGGGTATTTGAGTCGCTCAGGGCATAAAGGGACCCGGGAGGACTGGTCCAGTCAATGAATACATTAGCGGTTTCATAATCATCCAGTTCGTGCTCCACATGGGATGTTTGCCAGGATGCATCATTTGTGAGGTTGTTAAGGATTGGCAGCCGGTCGGCGAAAAAGATCGCCCCGGCCACAACGGCGATCAGAGCTAGAATCAGGAAGGCGCTGATGATAGCACCAAAGGCCGAACGCTGGCCAAAGAGTACATCAATCCCCACCGCGACCAGGATCAAAGGCCAGAAGCGCCACAGCATGTTCCAGGTGCTCCAGGCGACTATGCCCAGGTTGGACAAGAGCAGCAGGACGCCGAGCGAGATCAGCATGATGGGCCAGAAAAAAGATCGGTGATGTTTCCGTCTGGGTTTGTCCGTAAGAACAGGGGGAATATTATTTTCAGTCATGATTTCTCCTTAAGAAATGTTCAATTTGATTATTATGCATTAGAGATATATACGGGGAATCATCAGTGGAGTTGCATGAAGATTCAATTAAATGAAAACAAACAAAGAATATTTAATGGTGTATGGAATTGAATGAAGTATCTTCCTCGTGATAGTGCCATTTGAAATCCTTAGAACTGGGATAAAATCAGTTGTAATTATCCAGGTTGAGTGAAAGGAGAACCCCATGGAAGAGAGATCAGGCGTCCAGATCAGTAAAAAAGCCTTTGTCCAATCTGTGATCATTCTTTTTGTGTTCATGATGGTCGCTGGAGTATTGACCAGGGTTGTTCCTGCTGGAACATACCAACGGTTAACCGAAGCCGGCAGGGAGTTGATCAAACCTGAAAGCTTCAAGTACACCGCCAAGCCCAACTATCCAATTTGGCGCTGGTTCACCGCCCCCGTAGAAGTATTATGGGGAGAGGACAGCCGCTTGTGATTGTGATTTCCTTATTTGTCCTGATGGTGGGTGGGGCCTTTGCGGTGCTAGATAAAAGCGGTATTCTCAAAGCCGGTTTGGGGCGGATCGTGGCTCGGTTTGGCGACAGGAAATATGCCCTGCTGCTCTTGATCTCTTTATTTTTCATGTCCCTGGGGGCTTTTTTTGGCATCTTCGAGGAGGTTGTGCCTCTCGTCCCCCTGGTACTATCATTATCCTATTATCTGGGATGGGACGCCCTGGTTGGACTGGGCATGAGCATCCTGGCTACCAACCTCGGTTTTTCAGCTGCCATCACCAATCCCTTTACGATCGGTGTGGCCCAGGAACTGGCCGGACTGCCCCTTTTCTCCGGCAGCTGGTTCCGGATCCCGATCTTCATTGCCATCTATGCTGCCTTTGCTGTCTTTTTGACCCGCTATGCTAAAAAAGTGGAGCGAAACCCCGAAGCTTCCCTGGTCTATGATGAGACTATAGCAAATCAGAAGAAATTCAAACCCCTCGATCTCTCCCAACAAGGAGAGATCACTCCGGCCATGCGAAATGGTATGATCTGGTTCTTTGTTTTTGTGATCTTGATTGTAGCCATCTTATTCAGTGCACCCTTTATTTCCTTCCTCTCTGATTATGCTCTACCTTTGGTGGGTGTGCTGTTCCTTTTGGGAGGGCTGGGAGCCGGGTTGATAGCCAGTCCGAATAATAAGGATGTCTGGAAAGCCTTGGGCGAGGGTGTGGGCGGTATTGCACCGGGTGGAATCCTGATATTGATGGCAATGAGTATCAAACTTATTGTGGTTTCCGGGGGGATAATGGATACCATTCTATTCCAAGCTTCCAGGCTCTTCGAGGGCGCTAATCCCTTTATTTCGGCAGTTATGATCTATTTGCTGGCATTGCTGATCGAATTTTTTGTCTCTTCAGGCTCAGCCAAAGCGTTCTTAATGATGCCTATCCTGCTGCCCCTGGCTGACCTGGTAGGCGTCTCTCGCCAGATCACTGTCACAGCTTATTGTTTTGGCGATGGCTTCTCAAATATGATCTATCCCACCAATCCTGTGTTGTTGATCGTGCTGGGTCTTACCGTGGTGGGTTATCCCAAATGGCTGCGTTGGACGCTGCCGCTGTGGGGTATGATCGTCTTGATCACGCTGGCCTTTTTAGCCCTCGGTGTGGCAATTGGATATGGACCCTTCTGAGAATAATAGATTACAGGACTGATAATGAACAATCACACATCAATACACTTCCCGACCACGTACCAGGAATCCAGAAGCTATTTCCGCGAACAACTAAAGAAAATAATAAAGATTTGGCCTAACGCAGCGCTCGATAAACATTTCATATCGGAAACCGAAGACCTATCCATCGACTGGATCACAGCAGAACCGATAAAAAAGAAAGAGAAATTGGTCTTGATCACAACCGGGTTACACGGGGTGGAGGGATTCGTGGGCTCTGCCATGCTGGACCTTTTTATCAAAGAGTACGCAGATAAATTGGATCCAGAATCAACAGGATTGAAACTCGTGCATGCTCTCAATCCCTGGGGGATGGCGAATCTCCGCCGGGTTACTCAAGGATAATGTAGACCTAAACCGCAATTTTATGGTGATTCAGAGAAAAGTTTCTGGTAGAATTCAATCAGGATTATTTAAAACTCGATCAAATGTTAAATCCGACTCATCCACTTAAAATTGTTCTGGAAAGAAGATATTGGTTATATGCCAATGTTATTAAGAATATTGTCAGACATGGCGTTCAAAGTTTGCGGGGAGCAATTCTTCTAGGGCAGCAAAGCAATCCCGCTGGGTTGTATTTCTCTGGAAAAGACTATCAGCCGGAGACTATCTGCCTAAAAAAAATGATCAACCAGAGTATTTTCTTCCTATAGCGCTGTCATCCACATAGATATGCATACCGGGTATGGACCCCGTTACCAGATGAGTCTGATAAATTCTCCGGCCGAAAAGCAGAACTTCTGCATCAGATGGAAAAGGAGTATCAATATAATCGTGTCTTAAAGGCTGATCCAGATCAGTTTTACAGCATGCAGGGAGATATGGTCGATTGGGGTTATCCGACCTGAAGGAAACTACATATCCTGATCTAAGATTTCTATGGTGTGAGCCTTTGAATTTGGAACTTATGGCAGAGGCACATTGAAAGAAACAAAGAGCTTACGAACGATGATCTATGAAAATCAAGCTGACAAATGAACGTTCTACATCAAAAATGTGGAATCCCGGATCCAGAGCGAATTTTTAGAAATGTATTTATCCGGAACCAAAAGAATGGAGAGTTAAAGCAGCTTTGCAGATTGCCGCCAGGCATTTTCTGGTGTGCTATCTGCAGAAGGATATATCTAGAATCCGGGCGAATTTGGCCGGTTAAGTTAGAAGGAATTTTATATGCATGTCCATCTTCTGTATCCTCCTGAACTGGAACACCTTAATGAGCTAAATAGCTTATTAGATAAAGAGATTTCCATCACAACTGGCGAGATCCAACCGGACCAACCAACGACAATATTGGTTGCTGGGCGACCTACCTATCAAGAATTGCAGCTGTTCAATGATCTGAAAATCCTTATTGTTCCTTGGACTGGGATCCCACCAGAAACTCTTGCGGCAATCAAGAGATTTCCACATTTGAAATTACATAATTTGCATCATAATGCTATTCGGTTTCAGAAATGGCAATAACTCTAATGCTAGCTGCTGCTAAGAGAGTTATTCCTTTTGATCAAATTTAAGAGTAGGGAAATTGGGAGTTGCGCTATCAGGAACCAGTTGAGTACTCGCTTTTGGCAGGGAAAAGGGCTTTATTGTTGGTTATGGCGAGATCGGCCGCCGGATCAGTTCAATTCTGAAAGCCCTGGATATCAAGGTCAAGGCCATCCGTCTGCAGCTCCCGTGCCTGATTCAGGTATAGATATTCATAGACCAGATGAGCTGCACAGCTATCTACCTACCAAACAGATATCCTCTTCCTGGCCTTACCTATACTGATGAGACAGAGGGATGATCAGGTAAAGAGGAATTGGCTTTACTTCCGGAATCCTGATACTGGTTAATATTTCGACGAGGGAAAATTATTGACCAGGAATCGCTTATATTCTGCATTGAAGGAGGGCCATTTGTTTGGCGCCGGGTTGGATGTTTGGTACAACTATCCAGAGACGAGGAATGCCAGACAAATACATTTCCAGGAGATTATCCTTTTCACGAACTGGAAAATCTGGTATTCAGCCCACACCGGGGAGGGTTAGTCAGAGAGACAGAACTACTCCGAATGAAATCCCTGGCGGTTTTACTCAATGCGGCAGCCAGAGATGAGCAGATTCCGAATTCCGTAAATATAAATCTGGGATATTAATGGCTGGTATAAGAAAAAGCTGGCAGATAGGCTAAACGAATAGATATAATCTGCTTTGTTATTCGATCCCCTGATTCCTGAACCATTTAAAGCTGTCCCGCACTGTTTCCTCGAGAAATCTTGATTTTAGGTTCAGTTCCTTTTGGGCTTTTTCTGTGTTGAAACCCTGCCAGTGTTTATATGCCCTGATATGGTCGTGCACAAATGGAACAAAAGGAAGGATATCTCCTGCTTTGATATAGGCATCCATTAACCAGGTTGGTAGGGTCATTTGGGGCGGTTTAACATCTGCAATATTTGCAATAATTGAAGCAGCTTCCTCGATTGGATAGTTGCTCCCTCCCAGGATATAACGCTGGCCCCTTTTCCCGGTCCTGGCCGCATTAATATGAGCTTCAGCAGCATCTCGTACGTCAATGACATTCAATACTCCCGGAGGAATGGCTTTGGCTTTTCCACGGGCAAACATTACCAGGATCTCCCCAGTGGAGAGATGAACATCCCCGGGGCCTAAGACTAATGTAGGATTGAGGACCACAATGTCGTACCCGACTCCGGAAGCTTCAAGAGCCAAATTTTCCATGGCGGCTTTCATTTCATGGTAAGCATTATTTGGCAGGGTGCCCGGGATATAAAAATCCCGTTCATCTGCCAGCCGGGTTTCATTTTCCGGGGGAGAACCGATCGTGGTTAAACTGCTGGTATAGATCAATCGTTTGATACGGGCTTCGCGAGTGGCCCGGATCACATTCTTCATTTGATCTACCGAAGATTGAATGCGTCTCTGGACAAGAGCAGGATCACAGACACCCGGATAGCTGGCAGCAGCGTGAAATACGTAGTCCATGCCTGTCATTGCTTTTAATAGTGAAGGATAATCTTCGAGGCTTCCATCAAACCATTTGATTTCCAGGTCTTGTAGATGGCCAACGCTGTCTGGATTCCTCCGAAAGCCGTGCACTCTCCAACCGACAGCCTGTGCTTTTTTGGCAATATGACCACCAATAAAACCTGTAGCGCCGAGGACCAGGATATCGAACATAGATCAGGTTCCTTTTTTTCTTTTAGTAGGACCACTCTGGATCAGAAGGACTTCATCAGGGTAATCTAATATTTTTGAAGCTTCAGCAATTGTCAACCAGCGGACCTCGTCGACTTCACCGTTCATTTTCTCAAGATCCTCAGTTTTGGCATCCATATGCCAGAAAAGGACAATTTTAGGCTTGCCATCCAGCAGGTAAGAAATACTTCCAGCATATTTTTTCAGTTTTCCGATGTATCCAGTTTCTTCAAGAACTTCCCTCAATGCTGCTTTTTTCCAGCTTTCACCAGGGTCTACTTTCCCTTTGGGGAGAGACCAGTCGTTATGTTTATGACGGTGGACAACAGCGAGTTTTTTCTCGGTTCCTTCTTTTTTCCAGATGATTCCCCCAGCAGCCTGGATCACAGATTGATTGTTTTTCTTTGCCAAAGTGTTGCTCCGAGTTTAGGCTGATCTAGCATGGTTAATTTTATCACAGGGAAAAAACCCTAAGTGCCATCCGATTCGCTCATGGATGCCGATGCCTACTGGGCGGAAAGTGATCACATCCAGGGTTGAGCTGATTCCTGTTCGCGTTGGATGATCTCCTTTTGATCAGCGATAGAATAATAACGCCGGATAGCTCTCAGAGAGGTTTGATAATGATTATCAGAGCTCCACTCGAGAACTTGAAGAAGTTCTTCCAGCCCTTTCTGCATGGCTAATCCATTACTAACACCGAAGCGGTATGTGAGCATATAGGGGTTCTCATTTACAAGATAATCAATGATAGCTCTGACGGCTTTGGTCAATTCATCCAGGGCGGGATCCGCAGCGAGATTCTTAATGGGCAATACTGGGAGTTCAAGATTGATCAGAAAAATGTCCAAGATGTGAGGCAGCAGGAAAAATCTACCGAGTTCGACATTGTGTTGTGGTTGAAGATCGGATGGGAGCTTTACATGATTTCCAGCTGAGTCTTTCAATGAGATCTCAAAGTCAAAACTCTCGTCAGATATGTCCTCCTGGAGAGGGGCGTCCTCTATCGGCACCAACTTATAAACCTGCTCCATGACCTGGGCAGCGTGATCCCGGAAGTAAACTTTCTTGGCCATTCCTGCAGGAATTGAAGCTGGAGCGAGTACCTGACCAATAAACATCTTGAGGTAGGGACGCTTGAAAGACAAACCGGCGCCCATAGCTCCAGCAGTATCATTAAAACCAATTGGCAGGATTGGCGCACCTGATCGATAACTCAGCCACGATATACCAGGTAACGCTCGCTGTTTGCCTACCTCCCAAACTCCGCCTTCCGGGAATATGCCCACCATTCCTGCCTGTTCCAGAACATCCAGTGCCATTTGTAGTGCCGCCCGATCGTAAGATCCCCGTTTGACCGGGATGGATCCGTAAATGGCATTGATGATCTCAGTGATCCTCTCAGCAGGCATGTCGGCGGCACTTAGCATTTCGATCTGGCAAGGAGCATACGCGTTTAGCAGGACAACTTCCATGGCCCCAGTGTGATTGCCAACAATCAGGAGAGGACCATTTTTAGGGAAATTCTCGAGGCCTTCAACCTCGATCCGGAAGAGCAAATTTAATAGTGCTCTAAATATCCCCTTAGTCATGAGTCGTATCAACCTTCTTCGGGGATAGCTCAGCGTCATTTTCTCTTTTGTCATTATTAATATTGATTCCTCGTATGATCCTTGAATTTTCCAGGATCAGAACTAGATCAAGATCAAGATTCAAGAATATTTTATCTCAGATAGTTCTGCCGCTGCTTCATTGTCGATAAGCCAGATCAAATCCCCTTCATCAGGGTCGATCAACCGGGATGGATATAGCTTATGATCTGGAGTTCCTTCTAGAACTGATTTGAGAACCTTGGCTTTATTTTCTCCGCTGACAAGGAAGAGAACATTATGGGCGATGTTGATCAAGTGGTGAGTGAATGTGATTCGCCAGGCATCCAATTTTGGCACCCAATTGGATGCTACCAGGCAATCCTCACTTGGATGGTCTCCAATTACGAGTTCTGATCCAGGGAAAAGAGAAGCTGTATGTCCATCGCTGCCCATGCCAAGCAGGATCAGGTCAAATCGGGGAGTTTTTCCCTGAAAGTAAGAGAGGATCTCTTCCTGGTATTGCCGGGCTGCTTCTTCGGGCTGCAGCTCTGCTTTAATACGATGGATATTTTCATTCTTGATCGATCTGGGTTTGAGAAAGACCTGATTGGCTTGGTTGAAATTACTGTCTGGGTGATTTGGTGGTACACAGCGTTCATCTCCCCAGAAGAAATGGACCCTATCCCAATTCAATAAATCTGCTTCTGGGCCAGCAAGGATCTCATAAAGAGGTTTCGGTGTGTTTCCTCCGGACAAGGTTACTGAGAATCGGCCCCGAACCTGGATCGCAGCCAATCCGATTGAGATGAATTGAGCAGCTGCAGAGCTTATCATCTCTTCTTGAGAATGGTAGGTTAATATTTTTTTCATTTAGGTAAAATAGAAGATAATAAATATCCACTATAAGTATACCTGATGGATGCTTTCTTCCGTCTGAAACTGTGAATCAGGCTCATTTGCCTGTGATATACTTTCACAAGATGAGTAACCTAATAGGGCTGATGGTGTTATGAGTAGTATTACTGGTTCTGATCAAGAGCTGATAACTGAAAGTGAACTGATTTCCCTCGCTTGTGATGGAGACACAGATGCTTTTGGAGCTCTTTACGAAAAGTATATAGGGCAGATATATAACTATATATATTTTAGAACTAGCAATGTCAAAGATGCAGAGGATATATGCTCGCGGGTTTTTATGAGAGCACTGCATCACATTGAAAGATACGAGGATAGAGGGTATCCTTTTTCGGCCTGGCTGTATCGAATTGCCCATAACCTGGTTGTAAATTGGTACAGGGATAGAGAACGGTCGGAAGAGATTTCTCTGTCAGAGCAGTATCCTCCACCCACAATGGATGGAGATGTTGAGGACAGTATAGAGAAAGAAAACGAAACAGAATTATTGCTGTCCGTAATTCGAGGATTACCAGAGGATCGTAAAGAGCTTTTGATCCTGAAACATGTGGAAGGATTAACAAATACTGAGATCGGTCTTATTATGGACCGGACAGAAGGGGCTGTAAAAGCCCTGTATCATCGGACCCTGGAATCACTCAGGGATGATTATGGAATCTGAGAAGAGACTATGTTACGAATTGTAATGGATAGCGCCGGTGATCTGCCGGTAGAATGGATTAGTAAATACGATATAAATGTAATTCCAGTCAATGTCCATTTGGATAATAAGGTTTTTCTGGAAGGTGTGGATCTGACTCCTGATCAATTTTACAGCTGGGTCAAAGAGACGGGAAAGGTACCTAAAACATCTCAACCTGCTCCCCAGCAGTATATTAAACTATACAAGGATATTGCCAAACCTGGTGATGTGATCCTATCGATCCACCTGACCAGTAAATTATCCGGCACTTATGAATCCGCTGTGTTGGCTGCCAGAGAGTTGCATGATGCCCCCTTCAGGGTAATCCCGTTCGATACGCTTTCGGGGACTGGCATCCAGGGATATATGTGTCGGGAAGCCCGGGAAATGGATCGGCGAGGGGCTTCAGTGGACGAGATCCTGGAACGCTTAGAAAAGGTCAGGGATACCAGCCAAGTGATCTTTACTGTGGATACCCTGGACTTTGCTCAAAAAAGTGGTCGGGTCCAAATGTTAGAAATGATTTTAGCAACGGTTTTAAAGATCAAACCGATCATCACAATTAAAGAAGGCACGATGGCAGTTGCTAATAAGGTTAGGACGCGGAAAGCTTCCCTGGAGTACATTCTCCAGGAAATGTCCCGCAGAATGGGTGAGAATTTGATCAATGCGGCGATCATGCATGCCAATGACCTAGCAACAGCACTTGAAATCTCTGAGAAGGTAAAAGGGATTTTGAATGTGAAAGATTTATTTGTGGAGGAACTTTCAATCGGAATTGCATCACACCTTGGCCCGGGTACGGTCGGGATTGTTGCTTATCCAGTAGAAGAAGGATTGAATTGAGAATGGAGAAAAGTATGAAGATGACAAAAGATTTACTCAAGATCGAAAGCCGGCTGAAAGATGTTTTAAAGCCAGTCACACCGCGAGCGAATTTTGTGATTGAGCTTCAAAATACGCTGGACCAGGAAATGATCAAGAGAATGAAGACCAAGAAAGTGCAGACCGGTCTATTAGTCGCAGGTGGCGTCGTCAGTTTAGCAGTGATGGTCATTGCGATCATTCGTTCCCTGACAACCTGGCCAGGTATCATTCAGGGCATTTCCAAGAACCTGCCTAAAATACGGAAACGACAGCAAGTAGTTGCTGCCTAAGGTTCTACCGGTAATACCAAATAAAAGAAATCTGGAAACGGCATCGATATTTGATGTCGTTTCTTTTTATTTAAAGATTATATATATTAGATAAAACCTTTGTTTTAGGAAAATTCAGAACCCTTTTCATGCTACAATTTTTTTTATGAAGGAAGCCTATTTTCAGCCTGATAACCTTCAATTCCTTTCCAGTCAGTGGCTGGAAATATTTGGAAGGCCTAATAAAGTCCTCCGTCAACCGTTCAAGATTCAGGATGCTTGTCTGTTGATCTTGGATATGCAGCGTTATTTTCTGGATGAAAACTCTCATGCCTGGGTCCCTAGCGGGGAATCTATCATTCCCGGTTTGAATAAAGCGGCCAAGTATTTCCGTAACGCTGGTAGACCTGTGATAGCTACACAACATATTAATACTACGGATGACGCGGGGATGATGGGTTCATGGTGGTCTGAATTGCTTCTTGAAGGATCATGCGCTGATAGATATTGATCCTGATCTTGAAATCCAACCGCAGGATATCCTTCAGAAATCCCAGTACGATGCATTTATGCATTCCAAACTTGAATCCCGGCTTGAAGAGCAGGGAGTAAAACAGGTTGTGATCGGCGGAGTGATGGCTCATTTATGCTGTGAAACAACTGCTCGAGCTGCTTTTGGACGCGGGTTTGAGGTGTTTTTCCTGGTGGATGGAACAGCGACATATAATCAGGATTATCATCAAGCCACGCTACTTAACCTGGCCCATGGAGTTGCAGTCTTGACTACCATAGACCAGATAATCAAGGAATGAATCCCAACCAGATGGAAAATCATCCAGTTGTAATAATTGGTGCTGGCCCAGCGGGTTTAGCGGCTGCCATGCAGCTAAAGCGACAGGGGATCGATCCTCTGGTGCTTGAGCGTAAACTGGTTGGCGGCCTGCTATTGAATGCAAATTTGGTAGAAAACTATCCCGGTTTTGTAGAGGGTATCTCAGGACCAGAACTAGTGTCCCTGTTTAAGGATCAGGCAGAGAGGTTGGGTGTGGTGATAGAGAATGAGGAAGTGATAACAGCTAGTTTTGAGGCCAATCATTTTCGCATAGTCACAAATAAAAGAATACTAAAATCGCAGCTTCTGATCGCTGGGAGTGGTACAAAACCGAAGAAAATAACTGATGATCTGTGTCTCAGATGACTGGAGTCAATCTCTATTTTATGAGGTGTACCCACTAATCGGGGAAAAGGACAAAGAGATCGTCATTATTGGTGCTGGAGATGCGGCTTTTGATTATGCGCTCAATCTATCCTGTAATAACCGAGTGACGATCCTAAACAGGGGATCAAAAATCAAAGCGCTGCCACTGCTGTTTGACAGGATCCAGGTTAACAAAGCGATTCGATACCTCACTAATACTGAAATAACAGGCTGTATCAAAAACGTCCTCAGGCATGTTGAATATTTCTATAAAGAACAAATCTCCGGAACAGATTATTGCATGTGATTACCTGCTGGCAGCAATTGGTAGAGAACCAGAGTATAGTTTTGCAGACCCAAGTATAATAGATGGGTTGGAGAAGCTTCTGAAAGATCAAAAATTATTTTTAATTGGTGATCTCCAGAATGGATCTTTCAGACAAACCACAATTGCAGTTGCCGATGGCATCCGGGCTGCAATGCTCATTGCCCAAATTCTGGAGAAAGGATAAATAATGAAGATAGTCGCATCTGCTGGACACCCTGAAGTAGCTATGGTTTATGTGGTGGAATTCCCCAATGGATTGGTGGAATGTGTTGAAGCTGTTCAACCACCTCGCTCTCGGGAAGAGAAATGGGTTTTGATGATATCCACATTATTTGGCTGCCCGATCTCCTGCCAGATGTGTGATGCCGGGGGGCATTACAGGGGAAAACTGACTGAACCTGAAATGTTCGCTCAAATCGAGTATCTTATTCAACAACGCTATCCGAATGGTTTTGTTCCATCTGAGCAGTTCAAGATCCAATTTGCCAGAATGGGTGAACCGGCCCTAAACATGGACGTAATTGACCTGCTGGAAAACCTCCCAGGCAGGATAAATGCCCCCGGTTTGATGCCGTCAGTATCCACTATCGCTCCCCATGGCACAGACGACTTTTTCGAAAGATTGATCGAAATAAAGAACCAGATATATCCTACTGGCCGTTTTCAGTTCCAGTTTTCAATCCATACTACCGATCCCGACCTGCGCGATCAGATTATTCCTGTTAAGAAATGGGGGTTTGAACGGATGGCAAAATTCGGAGAGGATTATCACAGACCCGGTGATAGGAAGATCACGTTGAACTTCGCGTTGGCTGAAAACAGCCCAATAGATACTGATGCGCTATTGCATTACTTCGATCCTGATCGATTCTTGATCAAAGTAACACCGCTGAATCCCACCTACCAGGCTGAATCGAGTGGTCTGACTTCCTATGTAGATCCAAATAATAAGGTTGCGGTCTATCCGGAACTGGAAAAGATCCGTGAAGCTGGATACCAGGTGATCATTAGCATCGGTGAGCAAGAAGAAAATCGGATTGGTTCAAATTGTGGGCAGTATGTCCAGAAACATATTCTTGAAAGCGGTGGACTGACGGAAGGGTATACCTATCAGGTAAATCAGCCAGTTTCAAATCCGGAATAAAAACCGCGCTTGAAGGAGCGCCCGAATGAGAGATCTATTAGATCAAATAGAGATCTGGTTAAAGAATGGTCAATCAGTTGCCCTGGCAACAGTAATTAAAACCTGGGGTTCCTCACCGCGTCCCGCTGGTGCAGGGATGGCAATCACTGATTCAGGTGAAATTGCAGGATCAGTTAGTGGTGGCTGTGTTGAAAGCGCTGTAATTGAAACTGCTATGCAGGTATTGAGGTCTGGTCAATCAGAGAGACTACATTTTGGAGTAGGAGATGATCAAGCCTGGGATGTGGGTTTGTCTTGTGGGGGAGAAATCGATGTTTTCATCCGCCAGTTCGATCAAAAGAATTTGGAGATCTGGAAAACCGCTCTGTCCAAAACGAACTCGGTATGTGTGGCTCTGGTATTGGCAGGGATGGAAACATATCTTGGAACAGATCTGATCATCGAAAAATCTGACTCATTGCTCCTTGAGTTTTCCCAGGAAACAATCACTAAACTTACAGAAATTTCTGGCAAAGAACGGCCAGGCGGTATATCACCAGATTGAATCTCCTGAGATCAATGAAATCTTTATCCAAAAGATCCAACCAGGTCCTGAATTGATATTGGTGGGCGGTGTCCATATTGCTATCCCACTGGCATCTCTGGCAAAAACTGTCGGGTTTGAAGTGATAGTTATCGATCCCCGAAGATTATTCAGTACAGAGGATCGGTTCCCGGATATCAAATTGCTGTTGACAGAGTGGCCAGATGGGGCTTTTCAGAGGATCAACATCACTAAATCTTCGGCGATTGTGATGTTAACTCACGATCCTAAGATTGACGATCCGGCCCTGAAGATTGCTCTTAACTCTCCAGCGTTTTATGTAGGCGCGTTAGGCAGCCGAAAGACACATCAAAAAAGGATTGAACGACTCCAGAATGATGGCCTTCCTCAATCAAAGCTGGACCAAATTCATGCTCCTGTAGGATTGGACCTGGGGGGCAAAACCCCTCCAGAGATAGCGCTTGGGATCATGGCAGAGATCCTTCAAATTTGGTATGGAAGAGATAAAAAAGATGGTTAATGGTGCTCCGGTACGAGCAAGCCAAACCAGGGCCGCAATGTACGGCCGAAAATTCATGATTCAGGAAGATATTAAATTACTGGCAGGATCAATCCTTGAGCACCGTGTGATCCTCAGTTCTTCTGTCAGACTGCAAGAATAATGTACAGGTGATCTGATTCGCGAGATTCTGCGCAATGTAACTATACCCGGAGGGGATTTCAAAGGTGAGTAGAGACTTAAGGGAATATACAAAAAACACCAAGATCCGCTTGGTTATCGGTTCTTTAGCCTTGGTATTCCTGGTTGGAGATGGGTTGATCTTGTTGTTTTACGGGAAAGAAGCTGGGATATTTGGCCTGGTTTGTATGCTTGGGGCATTGATACCAGTTTTGCTGGTCATTATCTTCCTGGTGATTGCAGATAAAGTAGTGAAGAAAAATCTATAAGTCTGTATATATATCGTGAGGCTTAAATAGAAATACGGCATCCAGACGGATGCCGTATTTGTTTTATACCAGTGTTTGGTTAAGGATCTCTATGATATCCAGCACCTGTATCTCGTCTGTCAGGCCTTTTGAGCGCAAAGCATCATCAAACATGATCAAGCAGTATGGACAGGCAGTCGTGATGGTATCGGCTTGGATGTCCAGGGCTTGTTGGAGACGGTGTTGGTTGACACGAGTGTCTGCTGCTGTTTCTAGCCACATCGCACCTCCGCCACCACCGCAGCAGAAGCTTTCTCTTTTGGATTTTTTCATTTCCAGGGGTGAAATGTTGGCTTTCTTTAGCAGATCCCGCGGTTGATTATAGATGTTGTGATAGCGGCCAAGGTAACAGGAGTCATGGAAGGTGAGTCTGCCTAGATCATTGTTATCTGAAGCCTGGAATTTGAGACCGGGCAGAAGCTCAGACAGGAATTCCACAGCATGCTGAACCTGGAAGTTTCCGCCAAATGCAGGATATTCATTTTTCAACGTATTCAAACCATGCGGACAGAGAGTGATGATCTTCTGGAACTGGATCTCAGAGAGAACACCGATATTTTCCTCGGCGGCTACCTGGAATAGGTACTCATTTCCCATTCTGCGGGCTGTTTCACCACAGCACATTTCTGCATCTCCGAGAATACCGTAATCCACATTAAGTTTATTGAGGATCTCAATAAAGGCCCGAGTGACCTTTATGTTGCGATCGTCGAATGCACCAGCGCAGCCGACAAAATACAGAACATCAACTGTATCTCCCGGGGAGAGAACATTGACATCCAGTCCGGCAGCCCAGCCCATGCGATTCTGGGTTGGCATACCCCAGGGGTTTCCCTGGCGTTCAAAATTCCTCAGTGTTTCGCCAACAGTCTGAGGGACATCTCCTGTCATGAGGACTTGTGCTCTCCGGAGGTCTATAACTTGCTCAGGCGGGCGGATAAATGCCGGGCAGACATCCAGACAGTGACCACAAGTTGTGCATGACCACAGGAATTCTTCCTCAAGTAATTGAGTTTGAAGTTCATTTTTCGTGTCTTCTTCAGGGGATATCAAGACAGAGGCCATGTTTTCTCTGAGCATAAGCAACATAGTTCTCGGTGAATAGGCCAGTCCACTGTTCGTAGCGGGGCAGACCTCCTCACACCGGCCGCACTGCAGGCAGGAATCGAAGGCGAGCAAACTAAGTGAGGAAAACTCATCAATAGTAGAAGTGCCTAGAACATCTGCATTCATGATATCTGGGATGGTCTCCAGCTCACCTGAAGGTCTGTCAGATTTCATAAATATATGGATTGGCGTAAAGATCATATGGCGCATTTTTGTGAAAGGAATGCTGGCAGCGAGAAGTAAACCCAACCCAACATGCAGGATGAAAATATAAGAGTGGATTGAATTTGCAAGGGAGGGGGAGAGGGTAATCTTTCGAAGGAGTAGTGCGACCCAATTTCCGATTGGTGCCCAACTTGCCCAGGCGGGATCCCAGACGAGAATTCTTAGCCCTTCTGTGAAGAAACCCACCAGAGGAATACAAGCCAGTAAGATCAGTGCATAAATATCATCCCAAGAGTTCTCCATGTAGTCCGGTCTTAGAGCAAGACGCCGGACGAGGGCCATGATCACTCCTATCAAGATGGCAGCTCCTGCAAGGTCCATGATCAGTTCATAGGCAAAATAAATTCCTTCTGAAAATAAAGGCCAGGTAAAGGGTACAAATAACCCCATCTGCATGATCTTTATGGCTGTTCCAATCAATTGGATGATAACGCCCCAGAAGATCATCAAATGCATTATTCCAGGATAGATCTTTTTTATCGTTCGGAGCTGGCCAAGCGCATAGAGAAGCACATCGCCAATTCGGGACCATGGTTTAGAAATCCTTTGTTCTGTAGTGGTCATACGGCTCCTCCGATGAAAATCTCACCATCTGTGATCGTCAGGGAAATCTTTTCCAGCGGTGTTGGTGGAGGGCCCGAGATGACTCCACCTTCATAGGGTTCAAAGAAACCTTCATGGCAGGGGCAGTGGATTACCTGGTCCGCTACATCCCATTTGCAAATACAGGCAAAATGTGTGCAAACTGCTGAATAAGCCCGGAAACCCTGGTCTGTATTGATCACGAGAGCCGGGTAGCGTCCATATGGAATTGTCAGGCTTTCTCCAGGCGGGATATCATCGATTGTACCGACTCTTACGGGGTCCGCAGGGGTTTCTTCCAGGCTGGGAGGATAGAGATAGGCAATAAAAGGTGCCAATAATGCGGTGAATCCAGTAGCTGCCAATCCTTTTTTGATCACATTTAAGAAGTCACGACGAGAGATCTCACTCATTTAGCTCACCTCCCCCCAGATAGTAAGGGCAATAATGATCACGACTGCTACAAGGGATAACCAGAAACGGATCCTGGTAGTCTTCTTTGACTGATCTGGTTTCTGATCGAGGAAAGGCCAGATCATTAAGAAGGACGATGGCCAGGACTGGCGAAGTAGCTCCAATCGTTTCGGGAATATAACGTAATAGTTGATACAAGGCGAGGAAATACCATTCCGGTTTGATATGGGATGGCGTATCCATCGGATCTGCTGGTGCTCCCAGGCCGACAGGGGAAAATAGGCCGATCACACCTATTATTACAACCAGAACAACCACTCCCAGGGCAACCTTGGCTTCGAGGGTTACATGGTCCGGGTAAAATGGGACTCCCTTTTCTTGATTATTTTCTGACATCAGCTTACTCCCGTTTATTCAATTTCCCTAACGCAGACATGACATTAAAGGGGTTTCATCAAACCTTGTCTCCGGATCATGATGAAATGCAGCCCCATGGCAGTAACAGTAACAAGGGGCAAGATCAGGATATGAGCCGCGAAGAATCTGCTTAACGTAAGGCTGGTAATACTCCAGCCACCTCGCAGAAAGACCAGGGCTAAATCCCCGATAATTGGAATGCTTCCGCCGATCTCTGTGCCGACTGTAGTTGCCCAATAGGCTCTTTGATCCCATGGCAGCAGATATCCTGTGAACCCAAAGGCCAACGTCATAACAAGCAGCGATACGCCAGAAACCCAATTTAATTCCCTGGGAGGTTTGTATGCCCCCATAATAAATACCCGCAGCATGTGTGCAAACGCCAATACGATCATGCCGTTGGCAGACCAATGGTGGATCATTCGGAATGCTGATCCAAGCAGGACTTCATTTTCTATGAATTGAATACTGGCATAAGCTTCAGAAGGGGTTGGTTTGTAATAGAAGGCCAGCATGATTCCTGTTATGCCCTGGACGAGAAATAGGAAGAATGTTAATCCACCCAGGCAGTACCACCAGCGTCGCTGCCAGTCTGGAACTGGTTTTGCCAGGATAGGCTTCATGAATTCAGATAACTGATAACGCTCATCAATCCAGGAGAGGATCCTTGTTGGAATTGGAACCCACTCAGACCGGGATCGCCAAACACTGGCGCTGCGGGCAATCCCAAAGAGCAGGAACAAACCAGCTCCTCCAAAAAGGATCCAGCGGCCCAGCGGGGTCCAGATATTGGTGAATTCCTCATCAACATGACATTGAATGCAAGTATCCTTCTCTGGCTCAGGTGGTGCCTGGAGGGATAGGTCACTGCTTTCTGGGGACGAAGATTGGTTTGCTGTGTAGGCGTGAACACCTGCAGCTGTGGCCAATACAAAATCAGACTGAAAGCCACAATCAGGATCGTACGGTAAATAGATTTCATAAAAACCTCGTCTGCGCTGAATACAGTGAGACTTAAACCGAAACTATTAAAATTTTCAAGCAGGAGTGAGTTTGATGTTATCCATTCAGCAGGTACCCTCGGTTGAGAAGTGTCTGGATGGATGATCGAGAGAATTCCAGATAAGGTCTGTTTTCCCCGATCAAAATGGAACCATCAATAGATACTAAAAATATAACATAAACCGCATATCGGAGCAGGTGTCATTCTTCATGAGGATTACTTAATAATTGAAAATATCAGAGGGTTTTGAAGGAAAATTCTTCGAGAATCAGTGATACAACGATTGGAATAGCTTGAGCCACCGCTGGGGTGGGGGTTTCACTGAATTCGAGGATATTCTCTACTTCGACAGCATAAATACTGAATTCTTTGGGTATCTGATATCCCATCTTTTCAGCTGCGTCTAATGCTGTTACCAGGGAAGTGTCATGAGCTGAAGTGCTGTGCTGAGTGGGAGAGATAGCACGAAGGTCATCCAGGGAGAGGTGGTGGATCTTACCGGGAATGGTAGATTCCGGATCAAGATAAAAAGCGTCGATCAGGATCACTCTGTCATATCCGAGCAACGCTTCCATTAAGCGCAGTCCGCCCGCACTGGCCTCGGTGATGGTCAGCTCGGGATGGGCATCCAGGTCGATCAATGTTTCCAATACTTGAGCAACTTGTACGCCGACTCCGTCATCCGTAAGGATCGGATTGCCTAAGCCAATAATTAGAGTTTTTTTATCCATAAATAGAAAGTAACCAGCTTCCAGAAGAGATTTCCTGGTCACTGGTTACTTCATTTTACTCCAATTTCTACCAAACAAATCCCTCAATCAATGTACTGACATTGGGTTTCGATCAAATTACCGTCTGCGTCCTTGATTTGTACTTCCAGGGGCATCTGGCCGGGTAATGAATGAGTCGCGCAGGACATACAGGGATCGTAATTCCTGAACGCCATCTCGATAGTATTCAGGAGACCTTCGCTGACTTCACCACCTTTGATCAGCCCTTCGGCTGCCTTTTTGATCGACATTGCGATCGGGGCATTGTTGTTGGTTGTGCCGACAATCAGGTTCACATCCGTCAAAATGCCGTTCTCGTCAGTTTTATAGTGGTGAGTTAACGTACCGCGAGGCGCTTCTACGCTTCCTACTCCTTCTGTGGGAGTACTGGTAATTATCGGTCTAACATTGGGATCAGTGATCTCAGGATCGTTGGCAAGCTCCTGCATGCGTTCTGCAGCGTAAAGCAGCTCAACCAATCGGGCCCAGTGGGTTGCAAGGCGATGATGAACCGGGGCATATCGTCCATCAGTTTTCTTGGAACCAAGGGTCTCGTAAAATCGTTCAAAATGTTCCTGGGCTTTGGGTGTAGCCATTCCGTCAGCAGCATTCAGCCGGGAAAGGGGCGTGGCGCAATATACACCACTGTCCACTCCATCTACAAATCCTTTCCATCCCACATCTTTCAAGTAGGGGAATTTCAGGTAAGACCACGGTTCGACCCTCTCCGCGATATGCTGGGCATAATCCTTTGAGGGATATTTGACAAGTTCCTTTCCTTCAGGACCGGTTACCCGTATTAACCCATCGTAAAAATTGATCAGGTTATTTTCATCCACGGTACCCATGTAGTATGTCTCGTGAGTAAACGCATCCGAGACGATCAGGTCCACATATGCCTGATTTGCGAGAACGATATCATCAAAGAGTTTAAGACTGAAGAGGGCAAAATCAATATTCTTCTGGGCATAATCAAGAATGATCTCCCGTTCCTCTTTGGTCATGGATTTAGACCAACCCCCGGGTAATCCAGCTACAGGATGGACTCCCCGGCCGCCAAGCATTTTTATTACTTCGTGGTTTCTCTTCCGGCATTCGATCACCTGGATGCCAATATCCACACCAACTTTGTGAATAACGCCCAGGATGTTGCGCTCAGCGGGATTTGAATCTGGCCCCATGACAAAATCAGGGCCGCCCAGAGCATAGAAATGGACAGTATGATCTGTGACATAGAAGGAAGAGTAGAAAAGCTCTCGCAGCTTTTTTACCACTGGAGGCTGGTTCGACATCAAAGAGTGCGTCGAGGGCTTTTGTGGCAGCCATGTGATGCGCTTCAGGGCAGACACCGCAGATTCGGTTTGTAATGCGGGGCATTTCTTCAGCTGGACGGCCGATGGAAAACTGTTCAAACCCCCGCAGTTCCGGAATTTGCAGATAGGCATTCTTAACATTCCCATCTTCGTTCAAGAAGATCTCTATTTTCCCGTGGCCTTCCAATCGGGTAATGGGATCAATAGTTATCCTTTCCATTAAACAGCTCCTTTTCCATTCTTGACACGTTTAAGAATGGAGTGCGCCATGCTGAAGCGATAAAAAGTTCCCGCAGGATCGGCGATGGTGTCCACTGCTTCCTGGATCATTTCTTCCAGGACATCTTCATCCATGGTTTCATCTCCAACTTCGAGAACCGATGCGATCGCGGATAACATTTTCGCTCCCTGGTCTTCAACTCCATCGGGAGGTCCATAACAGCCCCGGCAGCCGATACCCACAGAAGGGCATAAAGCGCCGCAGCCAGATCTTGTGGCAATACCCATGCAGATCAGGCCTTGTTCCAACAGGCATTGATCAGGATCTGGTTGTATTTCATAAGGGCGGTAGATCTTACTGATAGTTTTCTCTTTTTTCTCTCTGGTGCATTCATCGCAGAGAGCTGTTGTGCCTGCGCCGATAATGGCGCCGGCTGGCGGTAAGGGACCACCTGCGGTTAGAGCAGCTACAACGATCTGCAACACAGCCCAGATCTGGTGGGGTTCCGGTGGGCAGCCTGGAATGTAATAATCCACATCCACTACCTGATCGAGTGATTTTACAGTGTGGTAGAAGTTTGGCAGGGTCAGATCACCTTCGTCGACTTTGGTCACAAGTTGGGGGAAGATACCATCAGGGTTATCTATGGAAGGATTGTCTATATACACCTTGTTGAAAGTAGCTTCCTTGGTGGTCAGATTGGATAGGGCTGGGATACATCCCTCGTATGCGCAGGATCCAAACGCAACCAGAACCTTGGATTTCTTTCGCAAGAGATGAGCCATTTCCTCGTTTTCTTCATTTCGGATGGCCCCGTTGAATAGACAGAGATCAATATAGCCATCCGGATAGTTATGGACGTCCTTATACTTGAAGTCGGCAATACAGGGGAAAAAGGCGATGTCAAAGACTTCGTCCACGGTCAATATATTCTCATGGATATTGAGAACAGAGATCTCGCAGCCGCCGCAGGATGAAGCCCAGTACATGGCCAGTTTTGGTTTTCCATTATCTGTCATGTTATACCTCCTCAACAACCATGTGGGCTACTTCATCAGTCAGTACTTTCTCTCCCCAGCGCAGAGGGCCGAGAGC
This sequence comes from uncultured Chloroflexia bacterium, assembly GCA_963824175.1. Taxonomy (GTDB): domain Bacteria; phylum Chloroflexota; class Anaerolineae; order Anaerolineales; family UBA11858; genus B10-G9. The sequence continues at coordinate 276,513 of CAWGOD010000001.1, forward strand.
CCTTATTTCTTCAGTCATGCGGGTTACTGCGGCAGCGAGTACAGTGCCTTCTGAGGCAGATGCCCAAAGGAGCTGGACCCTTTCATCTTCAATTCCCCACTGCTGCAGGGTTTTTCTCAGAAGAGAAAAGCGCCTCAGTGCCTTGATATTGCCATTGACATAATGACATTCACCGGGGTGGCAGCCTGCGATCAATACACCGTCTGCTCCGCTTCGGAGGGCTTGCAGAACAAATTGAGGATCCACTCTTCCTGAACACATCACACGGATAGGCCGTAAATTCGGGGCATATTTGATCCGGGCTGTGCCAGCCAGGTCGGCTGCTCTGTAAGAGCACCAGTTGCATAAAAAACCTACGATCACAGGTTCAAATTGTTCACTCATATTACCTCCTGCTTTGCGGATACTTCTTCCTTTACATCCCAGAGAATCCCGTCCAATTCAGCGATAGACCTGGGTGTTGGTAAAGTGAGCGCCATCGATCACGTTGGAAGGACAGGCCGCTACACAGGTACCGCAGCCCTGACAAAGAGCTGTTATCACTCTTGAGACTTCTTTCTCCGCATCAAATTCAATTGCGCCATAGGGGCATAGTGTATTGCAGATCCTGCAGCCGGAACATTCGTCCTCCCGAATACTGGCCCGGACAGGTTCCATCATTACCGTTCCCTGGCTGATCAATTTAGCGACTTGTGAAGCAGCGGCTCCAGCCTGGGCGACTGAATCAGGGATATCTTTGGGACCCTGGCAGGCGCCGGCGATGAACACGCCGTCAGTCATCGTTGCGACAGGTGCGAGTTTTGGATGTCTTTCATTGAAAAAGCCATCGTAATCGCAGCCCATTTTGAAAAGTTTAGATACATCTTCCGCGTCATGGCGGGATTGAATGCCAGCGCTCAGGATGACCATATCAACGGGATTGCGTTGCTGTATACCGAGCAGGGTGTTTTCAGCCTGGACAACAAGTTTGCCTTCTTCATCTGCATGATGGTTGGCATCTGATATTTCCGCAACTCGGCCCCGGATGAAGTGGGTGCCTTCATTCAACAAGCGGTGATAAAACTCCTCGTAACCTTTGCCCGGGGTTCGCATATCAATGTAATAATTGAATACCTCAGCCTCCGGCAGATGCTCGTGTACTAAATGGGCAAACTTCAGTGAATACATGCAGCAAACCTTGGAGCAGTATTCGTTGTAATTCTGATCGCGGGAGCCAACACAGTGGACAATGGCAACGCTTTCTGGTTCGGTTTCTCCATCCCTCAAAACGATATGACCGGAAGTCGGTCCAGAAGCGTTTACCATGCGTTCAAACTCCATACTGGAGAACACATTAGGCAGGCGCCCATAACCGTACTGAGGAATCCGTCTGGCGTCAAAGAGGTCATACCCGGTCGCGAGGATGATATTGCCGACATTGAAATTGATCATTTCATCTTTCTGGTCGAAATCAATCGCCTTGGTTGGGCAAACCTGTTCACAGACCTTGCATTTTCCAGTTTGGAAATAAGTGCAGTTCTCCTTATCCAGTACTGGATATCCAGGTACAGCCTGGGGGAAGGATCTGTAAATGGCTTTTCTTTGGCTGATGCCTGCTCCGTAATCTGTGTCGACAATTTTTTGAGGACATTTTTCCTCACAGATACCGCACGAAGTGCATAGATCTTCAATCACACAGCGGGCATTTTTCCGGACAGTGATATTGAAATTTCCAATATATCCTTCAACACCTTCAACTTCGCTGTAAGTCAGCAAGGTTATATTGTCATTTTGACCAACGTCAACCATTTTTGGTGTGAGGATGCAGGCTGAGCAGTCCAGGGTGGGGAATGTTTTATCGATCTGAGCCATCCGTCCACCGATCGTTCCTTCCCGTTCTACTAAATAGACATGGTGGCCAGCTTCTGCGAGTTCAAGCGCAGCTGTAATGCCAGCGATACCACCGCCTACAACAAGCGTATTGGGATTGATCTCGACAGGAATTTTCTCAAGAGGAACGTGATGGACAACTCGCTCTATAGCGCCATTTACCAATGCTTTGGCCTTGATCGTGGCTGCATTTTTATCATTCGTAGCCCATGAGCCATGTTCCCGGATATTTGCCATTTCAAAGAGGAAGGGATTCAATCCACCTCGTTCTGTGGCTTCCCGGAAGGTCTTCTCGTGCATGTGAGGAGAGCAGGAGGCTACAACTATCCGGGTAAGTCCTTTCTCCTTGATGTCGTTTTCGATCAGTTCCTGACCGGTGCTGGAGCACATAAACTCATAGTTGCGGGAAACAACCACATTTGGATTGCCTTCCGCCCATTTTGCAACTTCATCGACATCGATTGTCCCGGCGATATTTGAACCGCAGTGACATATATAAACACCAACTTTTTCCAGTTCTGCGGGGGATTTTTTCATATCAGTCATGGATTATCCCTCCTCCATCATAATTGGCATAGGTAAGCCAGTCTTCTTTTTACCCCGCTCTCGTGTTCTCTTGGGTTGGGGCATTTCTGCGGTGATTTTTCCAAGGGCCGGTTTTGCTGAGACAATTTCCTTGCCAAATCCTAATTCATTGGCAGGTATATCGAAAGCCAGACCCATCAACTGAGTGAAATAAACGATTGGTATCTTGAACTTTGTGCCAAAGTGAGTGTTGACTGCATCCTGATAGGCATCCAGATTGAGCTGGCACATCGGACATAACGTAGCGATGATATCTGCTCCGTTATCAACGGCGTTTTTCAAAAGACGGCGGATCAACTCTAGCGCAGTATCCTCGCTGATCTGGGTCATATGACCGCCACAGCATTGGGCCTTGAGAGGGAAATCAACTACCGTCGCTCCAAGGACTTCCAAGATCTTGTCCATTGAAACAGGATGTTCTGGATCATCAAAACTTTCCATTGACGCTGGCCGGGGGACCAAACAACCATAGTATGGTGCAACCCGCAGGTTATAGAGGGGCTTTTTTACTTGTTCCTTGATAGATTCATATCCAATGTCAACTGCTAATGTTTCTAACAGGTGCTGGACATTGATCGAACCAGGTTCGTAGCTGAGCCCTCCAGCTTCCAGGGAGATATCTATTTTTTCTTTTAATTCCTCGTTTTCCTGGAGATAATGATCAACCTTTTTTAGGTTTAAGAAACAGGCACTGCAGGGAGCAACCAGGTTTTCGCTGGCATTTTGATCTGCAGCAAGGGCAAGATTCCTGGAGACTAATGCATATGCTGGAACTTTTTCGATTGCTATATATTCCGTCGCACCGCAACAGTTCCAATCATCCACTTCGATTAATTCAATCCCCAGAGGCTTGGTAACTGCCATGGTTGAGGTGTGGTATGCCCGGGCATTTTTTTCCATAGAACATCCGGGATAATATCCGTATTTCATGCTTCACCTCCCAGTTCTTTAGCCTTCTTGAGGATGGATTTTAATTGGGGAAGATTTTTGATTTTCGTAGGCGTAAAATCCATTCGGCCTTTGCTGATCATTTTCAGCCCCATGCCCGTAGCCAATTTAACAGCACTGATCGGATGGTAGCGGAGATGGTGTCGCATCACCACGCCCATCTCAAAACTTCGTCCGTTATTTTCAACGAGGTCCATGAAAGTTTCTGAGAATTCCGGGGCTTTGTCCCGATCGATTTCCTTATAATGGCCTGCCTTGATGGCCATCCTTTTTAAGGTATACATGATATCCGTGATCGGAATATCCTGGGGGCAGCGAACCATGCAGTAATAACAGGAAACGCAATACCAGGGAGTATTGCTTTTCAGGACTTCTTCTTCCATCCCAGCATCGATCATGGCGAATAGGGACCGTGGGCTATGGTCCATATCTGGGCCTGATGGACAGGAACCCGCACATGTTCCACACTGGAGACAGGCTTTGAGATTTTTTGCCTTCCCAGGTGTTTGTGCGATAACCTTATCAATCAGGGTTGGGGGGCGAGAACTAAAAGTATCGGTCATGCCAGCCTCCTCAAAGCTCAAGATTAGATGAGAAATATTTAGTTGATATTAATTAGAAACTGACAAAGATATACTAATAAAGAGAACTGTTGTAGTATAGTGAATTGGATTTTATTTACATAGTGATTTAAATCACAATAGAACCAATTTACATCATTGACTGATGAAAAATGAGAAAAATATTGGTTGAAACAATATAAAATGTAAAATATAAGATGACACTCAATCATGACTATGTTTATTTTTGAAAATCCAATATAAGATTATTATTCTTTTGGAAGAAAGGTTTTTTGCAGTATAAAGTGCCTGATTGGTAGGGTAGAATTGGTAGCAGTAAGACATCTAAATATATTGGAGTAATGGTAATGACCAACGATAAAAAGCTGATCAATGATGCAATTAACACCATAAGATTTCTAGCAGCTGATGCTATTCAGAAAGCTAATTCCGGTCACCCTGGATTACCGATGGGCACAGCTGCCATGACATATGCTCTTTGGATGGAACACCTTAAGCATAATCCTAAAAATCCCACCTGGCCGGACAGGGACAGATTCATCTTATCCGGTGGACATGGATCGATGCTTTTATATGCGCTTCTGCATCTGACAGGGTATGACCTTTCGCTGGAGGAGCTCAAAAATTTTCGGCAATGGGAAAGCCGCACACCGGGCCATCCTGAATATGGTATTACCCCTGGGGTTGAAACTACAACCGGGCCGCTGGGACAGGGATTTGCCAACGGTGTCGGATTTGCGATCGCCGAGGCTCATCTTGCGGCTGTGTATAACAAACCGGATTTCTCGATCATAGATCATTTTACATATGCGCTGGTTACCGATGGGGATCTGATGGAAGGAGTCACATCTGAAGCCGCCTCCCTGGCAGGTCACTTGAAATTGGGAAAACTGATCTATCTCTATGATGACAATAGGATCACGATTGACGGGTCAACAGAAATCACATTTCGGAAGACCGGGGGGCACGATTTGAGGCATATGGTTGGCAGGTTCTAAAAGTAGATGATGGAAATGATGTTCAAGCAGTCAATAAAGCTATCCAGGAAGCCAAAACTGATCCTCGTCCTTCACTGATCATTTGCCGGACCCATATTGGTTTTGGTATGCCCAATAAACAGGATACAGCCTCAGCTCATGGTTCGCCGCCAGGGGATGATGAATTAAATGCTGCCAAGGAAAATCTGGATTGGCCGGTTGAACCACGTTTTTATATCCCTGAGGAAGTCAGAGAACATTTCCATTTAGCTGATTACTTCAGGTGCAGAAGCAGAGGAAAATTGGAATCAGTTTATTCGAACAGTTATCAAGAGGTTTACCCGACTGAAGCCGCTTCATTAAAAAGGATCCTGGAAGGTAAATTGCCCCAAGATTGGCAAGTTCCAAGTTATCCCGCGGATCCAAAAGGAATGGCCACAAGAGCTGCTTCTGGAAAGGTAATTAATGCCCTTGCCAGTCAGATCCCTGAACTTATCGGTGGATCAGCAGATCTGGCACCTTCAAATAAAACCTGGATAGACGGTTCACCAGCTTTCCAGCCCGGGGATTATTCTGGAAGGAATTTCCATTTTGGGGTTCGTGAAAATGGAATGGGATCGATCGTAAACGGTATGGCTCTGCATGGGGGAGTGATCCCATATGGAGGAACCTTCTTGGTTTTCTCAGATTATATGCGGCCTGCTGTCAGGATATCGGCTTTATCTCATATTCCAAGCATCTGGGTTTATACCCATGACAGTGTTGGTGTTGGCGAAGATGGACCGACTCATCAGCCAGTTGAACACCTGGCGGCGCTGCGGGCGATACCGCAGCTTGTTGTCCTTCGTCCTTCCGATGCAAATGAAACTGCCCAGGCCTGGGCATACGCAATCCAGCGCAGAGATGGGCCTACCGCTCTGGCATTAACCAGACAATCTTTGCCGATCCTGGATCGAGAACTATACAGCAGCGCAGATGGTTTGAATCAGGGCGCATATGTACTGGCAGATCTGGGCGACAAGGAGCCGGAGGTCATATTAATGGCTTCCGGATCTGAGGTTGATCTGATCGTAAAAGCAGGAGAAAGATTGGCAGCTGAGGGAGTTAATCTGCGTCTGGTATCATTCCCAAGCTGGGAGCTTTTCAAAGAACAGGATCAAACGTATCGAGATCTGGTGCTGCCGCCCAAGATACGGAAAAGACTTGCTGTTGAAGCCGGTATTTCCCAGGGATGGAGAGAATGGGTGGGGGATAATGGCAGGATTCTGGCAATCGACCGTTATGGTGCATCCGCGCCTGCAGGAAAGATCTTTGAGGAGTACGGATTTACAGTTGAGAACGTTATAAAAATAACTGAAGATCTTCTGAGGAGTGTGGAGTAATGCGTATAGCCATTTGTACTGACCATGGTGGTGTTGAGCTTAAAAATGCTTTAGCTGATTATATCCAGGCTCTAGGATATGATTTGGTGGATTTTGGCACGGATTCAGAAGAAAGTGTTGATTATCCGGATTTTGCGGAGAAGTTGGGCAAGGCTATCCAGGATCAGGAAGTTGAGAGAGGTATTGCAATATGTGGTTCTGGTGTGGGTGTCTGTATCACCGCCAATAAGATGAAGGGTGTGTACGCTGCTACCTGCCATGATACTTACAGTGCCAGGCAGGGAGTTGAGCATGATAATATGAACGTCTTATGCCTGGGTGGACGAATTATTGATGCGGAGCTGGGAAAGGTATTGGTAAAAGAGTTCCTGGAAGCCAAATTTTCCGGCAATGATGTTGGAAATGAAAGACATCTTAGACGAGTAACCAAGATTAGGAAAATTGAAGAAGAGGAAATGAATTGATGACTAATATTATTGGAGAGCTAAAAAAGAACGGACAATCCATCTGGTACGACAACATTGAAAGAAAACTATTAGAAGATGGAACGTTGGCGGGTATGGTCGAGAGAGGGGAGATCAGGGGTATCACTTCTAACCCAAGTATTTTTAACAATGCCATAAGCAAATCAAATGAGTATGATCAGGATATTGAATCTCTGACCAAGCAGGGATTATCCCGGGAAGATGTATATGAACAGCTGGCTATTCGTGACATTCAGAATGCAGCAGATATGTTTTTACCTCTGTATCAAGAAACAAATGGAGGGGATGGTTATGTCAGTTTGGAAGTAAGTCCCTTCCTGGCGCATGAAACTGAAAAAACCATCATTGATGCGAAAAAACTATGGAAGATGGTCAATCGTCCGAATTTGATGGTCAAAATACCAGCGACTTTGGAAGGTTTGCCAGCTATTACAGAAGTGATTTCTGCAGGCATTAACGTGAATGTCACATTGATCTTCAGCATCACCCGTTATCAGGCTGTGATGGAAGCTTATCTGGCCGGGTTGGAAAAAAGGGTCCGGGAGGGAAAGGAAATTGGAGGAATTGCATCAGTGGCATCATTTTTCATTTCCAGGATCGATGCCAAAGTAGATAGCCAATTAGAAGAAATCCTTTCTAAAACTCCAGGTGGAGAAGTCAAGAATCTTTTAGGCAAAGCCGCCCTGGCAAGCGGGAAATTGGCTTTTGAGGCTTATGAAGAAGTATTTGGAGAAGGAGCTAGCAGGTTTGCAGCCCTGGTGGAAGTTGGAGCAAATAAACAGCGGGCTCTTTGGGCTTCAACCAGTACTAAAAACCCTCAATATCCGGATACCATGTATGTCGACGGACTGATTGGTCCGGATACAGTAAACACCGTTCCACCCAAAACCCTGGTCGCATTTTTTGATCACGGTACTGTAGAGCGATCCATCGACAGCCAAGTTGACGAGGCCAAACAGGTATTTGAGAATCTAGCCAAAGCAGGAATAGATATGGACCAGGTAACTGAGGATCTGGAATCTGAAGGAGTCCAGTCGTTTGCAGTCGCGTTTACGTCCCTTTTGGATTCACTCCAAGCTCGTATGCTTGATTTCCAATCCTGATCTGAGCAATGATACTTCGACGCCATATTTTGGTATTCTTACTAGAATGAATAATCATCAGCATCAGTCCGGTTTTGATATTGATCAAGGTCTGTGGGAAACTACAGAAGGTTTGTTTTCTCCCGATCCGAATATTAGAGAAAGTTCACTTGATAACTTAAAAGAGATCGATGGTTTTTATCGGTCTCCTTTGATTGCCTCCCTGTTAGTATCGCGAATCTCCGAGCCAGACCTGGAAATCCGCTTCCACCTTATACAGTTCCTTGGAAGCCTGGTAGATTTTGATTCTTCAGGCCAACACTTTACTAACCAGGCCCTGGTTTTTGCTAAAAATGCCCTTGATCAGATGGGAAAAATCCAGTTAATTAGGTTATTGGAAGTCTCAGATTGCTATTTAACTGCTGAGAGAGCGATAAGGAACATTCTCAAATTGAGTTCCTATGCAGGGGTTGGTTTGAGTGGTATAGTGAACGATCGGAAATTACCGGTCTCATTGCGCCAACAGGCAGTATTTTTCTGCGGAGAGATTGGTTATTTGAGTTCAAGGACTACACTCCAAAACTTCGTTCAACGTGTTGATAAATCAAGAACTAGGCCTGGGGGAGGTCATGAGAGAAAGAAAAGTCGTGATGAAGAGTTCTTATATCCATTTGTTATATCCGCATTGGAAAAATTGAAATCTTGATTCCCAACTTGAAGGATCCAGTCATGGTAAAAAAAATTCCCCTAGCCATTTCAATCACTTTTATTATTCTAGCGCTGGTATTGTTCCTAGAAGGAACAAACCAGGTTCAGGCTTCTGGATCATATCAACAGCCAACGGTCTCCATCCCGACAGTGACAGGTACACCCAAAGGACCTATTGCGATCGTTTATTCCGATCCTGAAGATCAGATCAATGTTCGATCTGGTCCAGATGTGTTCTATCCGAAAGTAGGAGTTTTGATTAACCGCCAGGAAGTTCCCGCTTTAGCAAAATCCGAAGGTGGAACCTGGGTCAAGATCGCCTATCCTGGTGTTGCTGAGGGAGTTGCCTGGGTTTATGCTCCTTACGTTAGAGTTACAGGTGAACTTCCGGTAGTTCCTAAACCGCCTACGCCTACTCCTGAAACGACCCCAACCATTGATCCAACCCTGGCTTCTCAGTTTATTTCTGAGATACCGCCTACCCGGAAACCTACCTATACACCACCACCTCCCTTGGTTATTCCAACTTACGAGAGTGCTCCTATTGCGGGTGGAACTGGGGGTCTGCCAAGCGGCTTTATCATACTGGGGTTAGTGTCTGTAGGTATCTTCGGTTTGATCGTATCTTTCCTCAGACGATCCTGATTGAGAACTTGTTAAATAGAAAGACCAGACATTATAAAATGCCTGGTCTTTTGTGTTTTCGTTCTTCTCAGTTATGCACAACCCGTGGAGGGATCGCAGCCGGCGCAGCCAGAAGGAGCTGTGCTGGGTGCGGTTTGTTCAATCTGGAAACCACTCTGTCCATTTTCTTCAACAAATTTGATGGTTGCTCTTTGTAGGTAAGCAAGGGTTTGGTCATCCACGATGACCTTTACGCCATGACTGGAATATGTTTGGTCGCTATCGCTGACCTTATCATCCAGTGACATGCCGTACTGGGGACCCCCTCAACCAACCCCGGCGATAAATATTCGCAGGGATTTTCCTTCTAGGTTTTGTTCCTTCATCAGCGATTTGATTGCAATGGCTGCTTCCGGTGTCATAATGATATTATCTGTGTTTTCCATATTTTTCCCGTATTTTGAAAAGAATAAACAAGTTTTCTGCATTGTAGCAGGATTAAGGAAAGTGTCAACTGTTATTAAGGGGTTATACACAATTTCTTAGAAAAAAGTGATATTCTTCCAGTTTTGGGTTTGTTATTTGATTATATCTTTGTAAGAAGATCAGGGAATTAGGATATCTGATTCAGTAGTATTGTTATAATTCAGGCTGATTTTTATTATTAACGGGAGTCTATTTCGTGAAAAGAACAATTTTATCAGTGTTGGCGCATCCAGATGATGAATCTTTTGGTATGGGTGGAACCCTGGCAAAATATGCTGCCAGCGGAGTTGATGTCCATTTAATATGTGCAACAAGAGGTGAGGCCGGTGAGGTGGATCCGGAGTACCTGGAAGGATACTCTTCTATTGCTGATCTCAGGGTCGATGAACTTAACTGTGCGGTAAAAGAACTGGGCATCGAACCTGTTCGAATGCTGGATTACAGAGACTCAGGTATGACTGGATCAGCGGAAAATAAACATCCCAAGGCATTGATAAATGCTCCTCTAGACCAAGTAGCCGGCGAAATAGCTGATGTCATTCGTGAGGTTAAACCTCAGGTAGTGTTAACTTTCGATCCAATCGGCGGTTACAGGCACCCGGATCATATCTTTATCCACGAAGCGGCGACTAAAGCATTTACCCTTGCAGGAGATCCTTCCTATCAGAGTGATCTTCCTCCGTTTCAGGCTGCCAGATTGTTCTACCACACCATCCCGCGTTATTTCATTCGTTTCAATGTGCGTTTGTTGAGATTATTTGGAAAAGACCCCAGAAAATATGGCAAGAACCAAGATATCGATCTAACTCAAATGGCGATAGATGAGTTTCCTGTTCATGCCCGGATCAAATATGATGAGTTCAAAGATAAAAAAGCAGCCGCTTCTGCCTGCCACGCCAGCCAGGGTGGTCATGGGTTGACTCGCGGTTTTATGCGATGGTTGGCTTGGCTGCTGGGAGCAAGATCTGCGGACCAGTTTATGCAGGCCTATCCGGAGCCAAACCAAGGAGATCAGGTTATCACTGATTTATTCTTTGGAATTTAATTATATGATTGTAATTAAAAGAGCCCTCACTTTCTTAGTGAGGGCTCTTGTATATTAAAAAGGCCTAAACTTTAAGGCAGATAGGTGATATTGAGCTTTGGATCCGCCCATTCCATCATGCAGGCAAATCCTGCCCCGGCACTATCTCCATCCAACCACATCCTGAACTGGAAATGCCCCGCTCCATTTGAGCTGACATAATTTTGCAGGATCCCTGTGATCGATACCGGTGCTGAGATCCCCAATGCTGATGGGACTGAAAACAGCATTGCTGATGGGACTTCATTAAAATCACTTGGATATTGAGGTGTTGCGCCAAAGTTTATCTGCCCGGCTTTCAATGGATGTAGGAATTCAAAGCAGCTGAATCCATCATGATCACTCACATCGAGTGTAGCATTCTGGATCGTTGAACCAGAATCTAAACCCGCCAGGGTGCTGAGATCGAAGTCCACAAATGCCCGCATCGCATCTCCATTCGGGGCGATGCCTGCTTTTGTACCGGGACTCCTACCTCCAACGCTCATATATTTTGATTGGCTGGATGAATGCAGGGTTGTTGTAACCGGTGCAGGTTCTACTGTCGGAACCTTTAACTTTAATCTCCACCCAGAAAAAGCCGCTTGTGCTGTTCTCGATCCCGAATATCACATCTGATGGATCCCGTAGCTGCCAGTTTCCCCGGTATGTGCCGGCCGAAGCAGGGGCTGTCAGATCTACAGATACATCCACACTCTGACCAGGGTTGACCGTTCCAGATGTGATCTGAACTGCACTGGGTGCATCCATGGCATCTCCACCTGAAAAAACAATATCGTATCCTGAGGTCCAAGCACATGAGCCAGTATTCTTCAGCCGCCAGGTTTTTGTGAAGTTCTCACCTGGTTCAAAAACTGTACCATCAGGTATAGTTACATCTGTTACAAATCTACCCAGATTGCAGGGAATCGGAGTGTTTGTCGGTGTGGGTGTATCAGCTTCCGGTGTGTTTGTCTCAGTAGGAGCAGCTGGATCACCCGAGCTGGGATCTGGTGTAGCTGACACGTCTGGATCATCGGTTATGATTGACACCGCAGGTCCTGCAGCTACAGTCTCGGCTACCGATCTCTCGATGATCGCGGTTTGTTCGGCCGCTGAAGGGGACCCATTTGGCATATTGCAGGCGCTTAGGATGATTACCAATAGGATGAGAGTCAGTAATCAAGTTTCGTTTTTTCATGATCTTCCTCAATAGAATAGTGTTGTATGTCAATATATTAGTATTTTAAACGATAACATCTGGAAAATGTTACATTTCAAGACCTTTCAGGGACCAAGATAGATTCCCGGAATACTGATCAGTGTTGTTATTCCCTTGATGATCATATTGCTAAAGAAGATCGACAAAACCACTGCTGTTGGCATAATGCCCCAGAATGCCAGGAAACTGAAAATAAAGCTGTCAATTGGGATGCTGAGAGCGTTGGAGACCAATACCCTGGCCCACTGGTGTTTTCGGGTGACTCGTTCAACCCAGAATCGATAACCTTCTGTATCGATCAGCTCACTGATCACTTCTGCGATAATTGACGCGCCAACGATGCGCCAGACAGGAGTGAGGACCGATGCAAATTCGGATTGCGACCCAACAGCCAGGTCAGGTGGTAAGATCGCCACGATTTTAAAGAATAGGGCCATCACTAAATTGATAGCTGCTGCTGCTAAGATCAACATACGAGCGATCTTGATGCCAGCAACTTTGTGGACCATGTCCCGCAATGTAAAGGTCAGTGGATAGATAAAAGTTCCAGCATCAATGGAAAAGCCAGCAACCATGACGATACGTAAGCTGCCAATATCTGCCATCATCTGGGCCGCCACATAGAAGACCGAAACCAGGATAGCCGTGGAGAGCAATTTATGATTCGAGTTTTGGGTTGGGTTCATGATAATGTTTCGTCTTGTTCTTCTAGTTTTTCCACGATCTTTATTGCTTCTTTCAAATGAAATCCAATATTCTCCAGTTCATCACGAGTGGGTAGTTCGGCATATCTGGGACTGAATGTGAAGCCAAAACCATCCCCCTCAAACCGCGGGATGACGTGTAAGTGCGTATGGAAGACATCCTGCATTGCCGCCTTCCCATCCGCCAGGAATAAGTTTACACCTTCACATTGAACACTGCTTCGCCTTAAAGCAGAAGCTAATTTTTGGCCTACAGCAAAGATCTGCTTTCCTATATCCGGGGGCAAGCCGGCTAAGTCTGGAATATGTTGATTGGGAATTACAAGAATATGACCCGGATTGATGGGTTGGATATCCATGATGGCGGCGCAGATCTCATCCTTGTAAACAAACGTCCCCTCTAAGTTCCCGGATAGGATATTGCAAAATGGGCATTTATCCACGGGATCCTCCTTCAGTAAGGATCAAGGATGAAGATTAATCCTGATCGAGTGCGCTTCTGACATCATCTATAAGTTGATTGCTTACGATCATTTCCCTGACACGGTCGATCTCTGGACCCCACAATGTATCTCCCGGCTGGTAAGGAACGGCTTTCCGGATCGATTGGTAGGCTGCTTTAGTTCCAACACCGGGGTTCTTATTGGATTCTTCTCTAAGACGCAGATCCAGGGCTCTGGCGGCAGTATATAGTTCGATGGCCAGAACATGCCGGGTATTTTTGATTATTTGGTATGAATGTCTGGCTGCTGTCATTGCGTTGGCGTTGTGGTCTTCCTGCGCAGCCGAGGTGGGTAGGGAATGAACTGAATCAGGAGTTGCCAAAGATCGGTTTTCGAGGACGAGGGAAGCCGCGGTATATTGGGGCATCATCATTCCCGAGTTTAGGCCTTCGGCTTGTTGATTATCCACTAGCATGGAGGGGAGATTTTCGTTGAGCTGGCCGTTAGTTAACCGGTAGACCCTTCTTTCAGAGATGCCGGCGATTTCTGTCATCGCGATTCCAAGAAAATCCATCACCATACCCACCGGTTCCCCGTGGAAATTCCCACCTGATATGGCTTCCCCTGCGGCAAATAATAAGGGATTGTCAGTAGCCGCATTGATCTCACGACTGATGACTTTACTGGTAAATTCCAATGTTTCCTTGGCGGGGCCATGGACCTGGGGTCCGCAGCGTAATGAATATGCATCCTGGACTCTATCCGTAGAATCGAGCAAGGTGCTTCCCCTGGTGAGTCGGAGGACCTGTTCAGCTGTTGCGATCTGACCCGGATGCTGACGAGATTCGTGGATGCGTGGATCAAAGGCAGCAGATGTTCCAAGCAAAGATTCTAAGCTCATCGATAATGCGATATCTGAGATTTCCAACAAATTTCCAGCCTCAAAACATGCCAGAGCAGCGATAGCTGCTGAAAAGGTAGCGCCGTTATTCAAGGCAATGCCTTCTTTGGCTTCCAGGATGATCCTGGGAATAGCTGCTTGATCCATTGCTTGCTTTCCAGACAAAATAGTGCCCTGGTATTCTGCGTAACCCGAAAAATCCTCCAAGTCTTGGTCATCAGTGGTTACAACCAGTCCTAAATGGGAGAGGGGTGCCAGATCTCCCGATGACCCCAGCGATCCTTGGGAAGGAATTACTGGATGAACACCTTTATTGAGCATTTCAAGCAGGGTTTCGATCAGGATCAGCCGAACTCCGGAATATCCTTTTGCGAGAGTGTTGGCCCTGATCAATATCGCTGCCCGGACTACTTCAGTAGGAAGCGGATCTCCTGTCCCGACTGCGTGGCTCAGGATCAGGTTGCGGTTTAGTAATCGGGTTTCATCGCTGGAGATTTGTTTGTCAGCGAAAATTCCAAATCCCGTGTTGATTCCATACACAGGCTCACCCTGGTGAAATTATCTCCTCAACCCATTGGCGAGATTCATTAATTTTTTGAATGATCTTAGGAGATAAAATTACTTTCTCCTGAACGACAGCAGCTTTGTATATTTCGTTTATGGTGAGGGAGTTTCCATCAATCTGGATCATAGTGTTTGACCTTTCAACCTGCTGGATTTATTACCAGTCCAGGGTATGGTCCTGACAAGGTGTAGTTTCTTTTTCGACATATCTGTACATAGTAACGTTGGTAAAGGGTTCCCCGAGGATATTGTCATGCACAGCCCAGGAACGTAAACGGATCTGATTGGCCGCTTTGGGTGAGCGGAAAGGTGTACTGCTGTCAAGTAATGGCAGCAGGTCGCCATCTTCTGAAAACCCATCATTGATCCTGCCCATGAATTTTTTCCCTGTCTGGTAATGAAAGTTATATTTCTCGAAGATAATAGCCACGTGATAAAAGAGCGGTTCTACAAAAAACAGATCCTGGCCCATGCAGGCGGCAAAACTTTCAAACTGGTGTAAAGATTCCTTGAATAAATGGGGACCACGATATATCTGGCCGGGAGCCAAACCAGCCTCGAGGGCTTTCTGTTCTGCTTCCAGGTTTCGCTGATTCGTACCGAAACTGGTTTTTGTGCCATCAGGAAGCCGGTCAACATCATAACGGGGTGAGAGAACATCATTCATCCCATAAAGTAAGATGTGAAGCTGTCCATGGATAGTATCAATAATATGTCCGAATAATGCCGGATCTTTTGCGTCAGCTTTGTGGTAGAGCGCAAGCTCTGCGCTAGATGAGCCGGGAGGACAGTGCATTACAAAAAGATCCTGCCCTTGAGTATCTTTAAGATCTTGCCCTATTTGGTATTGGGACAGGAGCCCAGGAGGAATGATTTTGGCATAAGTCTCCCTTTTTTGATCGGCAGGAAGTTGATTAAGTCCAGCGATGGTCGAAGGAAAACTCATTTTTTTGTCCAAAGTTTACAGAGAGGTTGAAGTTATAGTCCGATTTGCCTTAGATCTCTTTGTTTATCACGCTCTGCATCCCGCTCCGCGATATCTCTCCTTTTGTCATGGAGCTTTTTGCCCTTGGCAACGGCAATTTCTATTTTAGCTTTGCCGTGAGATAAATAGACCCGGAGGGGAATGATGGTATGGCCTTTAATACGCACTTTGTCCCACATGTCGAGGATCTCTTTTTTATGGAGAAGAAGTTTCCTGCGCCGATTTGGGTTGTGATTAAAGGCGCTTGCCTGTTCGTAGGGGTGGATGTAAGAATCGACCAGCCAGGCTTCTTCACCATCTACGTGAACATAAGCCTGATCGATACTGATCTGGTGATTGCGTATAGACTTAATCTCGGAGCCATGGAGAACCAGGCCTGCCTCAAAAGTATCCAAAATGTGGAAGTTAAAATAAGCCTTTTTATTCTTGGTAAATGTCTTGCTGCTCATGGGCTCATTTTAACACAGATTGCTTTTCAGGCATTTCATCAATCGATCACGATCCGTGTACCGTAGCCAATGTTGAACCAATCGCAGTGATTTTTATAAGGTGGGTCGTAGGCAGGATTTACCCATCTGAAAACCCATTTTGCGTCGCTGTTTCTCATATTGATACAACCATGACTCATCGGGTTTCCAAAGTTATTATGCCAGTAGGTGCCATGAAATGCGACACCAGTATCATAGATAAAGAATGTTGCCCAGGGAACACCAGGTAGCGCATAACTGCCAGGTGCGCCGGTAGGGATCAACTCCCCCATATGCTTTGAAGGATACTTTGAGGTGACTTTGAAAACTCCCCGAGGGGTGGCTGTTGCTTTGGGGTTATTTAGAGCGACTTCCTTATGGCCCAGGCCTGAGGAGATCTTTGTATTGAAGACAAGTTTATCGCCTTCAAAAGCAGATAACGTTTGATCTTTTAAAGAGACCGTGATGAGTTTTTGCTCAGGAGGGACATGGATGCTGGTAGGCAGATATTCAATATCCTGAAGCAGGCGCAGGTGCTCCCGGCGCACATAATAAATCTGATTAATCGCGAGCTGAGAGGTCAGTTCATACCAGGGTTTTCCATCAGGACCGGTTTTTATGCCTGTGATCCAGTGTGTGGTTTCGTAATACAGCCTGTATTTCTTTTTCCACCCTTCATATTCATTGAATTTATAGGCTTCGGTATAGGGGACAGTGATCTCGGCCAAATTACCGCATTCGAAGATCTTGTCAACAGGTTGGTTCAGGCGATAGCGAGTATGTTGGATATATACACCTGGCAAATATCCACCCCAGACGCGGTACCAGTATGCCAGTGGGTGATCTCCATCTTGGATTTCCAGTTCGTAGTAGAGGTGGACAAGTTCATCAAAGCTGGTGTTTCGAACAATCTCACTGTCGTAATCCGGTTCCTTATAAATGTGAATGACTTTATCATCGGCAGCGATCCTGCCGATGATTCCCCGGGTCATTTTGCTTCCAGGCAGAGAAGAACCAGGCGTAAAACCAGCGCCTAATAGTCCCAACATGGATAATTTGAGAAAGTTTTTCCGCGTGATGGAATTCAATCCACACCTCCAAACAAGATTCTATCGAAGAGTCCCAGGAAATACAAGCTAGGATTTCTATGTTTCTGATGTGTTGTGAATCGCTTTTATTCCCCGATATAATGAAAGGATCAGGGAGGAACCCATTGTATATTCCCGCCTACCGAAAAACACTCCAAACAGGAGAACTGGAAGAAAAGTCTACAGCCTTGGTTGGGCTATTGTCAAATTGTGAGATTTGCCCCCGAAAATGTAGAGTAGACAGGATTGCTGGAGAAGTTGGAATTTGTGGTGTTGGTGAGCGGGTTTGGGTCAGCAGTTATGGTCCTCATCATGGAGAAGAGGATCCCTTGCGTGGTGTAAAAGGATCAGGAACGATATTCTTCAGTGGATGTAATTTAAATTGCCTCTACTGCCAAAATGCGGATATCAGTCAAAAGCTGACCGGGATGGAAATCTCAACCAGAGAACTTGCGAACCTGATGCTGGAGCTGCAAGGGATGGGTTGTCATAATATCAATCTTGTATCACCGACTCACGTAGTTCCTCAGATTACAGAAGCGATCTACCTGGCAGCAGTAGATGGCTTAACTCTTCCTGTTGTGTACAATAGTGGCGGGTACGATTCTCTACAAACACTGCAATACCTGAATGGGATCATTGACATCTATATGCCAGACATGAAATACAGTGATGAAAAAGTCGGACTGTGATTTTTCCGATATTCCTTCTTATCCTGCAGTTAATCAGGCAGCCGTTTTGGAAATGCACCGCCAGGTAGGGAATTTAAAAATATCAGGCAACGGAGTAGCGGAGAGGGGATTGTTGATCCGGCATCTTGTTTTGCCAAATGGTTTGGCTGGATCACAGACAGATCCTTCGCTTCATTGCCGAGAAGATCTCAATAGATACATACCTTAATATCATGGATCAATATCGTCCTGCCTATCAGGCCTATCGCAAGATTGATATTAATCGGAGAATCACGAGGTCAGAATACCTGGATATTAGTCCATTATGCAGAAAGTCTGGGAATGACTCGTCTTGATTAACGAACCTGATTTTTATCGTTTTCTTATCGGTACCAGATGTTATAATACGACCAGCCCGAAAGGCTGTTAGGTAATTCCTTTTTGGGAATTCCAATTGCAATTATTTATCCCCTGGTTTTTTGGAGGTTTCGCATGTCTGGACATTCAAAATGGTCGACCATCAAACATAAAAAAGCCGCTACGGATGCCAAACGCGGCGCTATTTATACCAAACTGGCCCGAGAGATCCAGATCGCTGCCAGAGAAGGTGGTGGAGATCCTGAAACCAATTTCGGCTTGCGGCTTGCGATTGATAGAGCAAAATCCGAAAATATGCCCAGTTCCAATATTGATCGGGCGGTCAAACGCGGCACTGGTGAAGATAAAGATGCTGCCCAGATGGAGAAGATCCACTATGAAGGTTATGCTCCAAATGGGGTTGCTGTGATTTTGAACTGCATTACAGATAACCGCAACCGAACTGTGGCTGATATCCGACATGTTCTAACGAAACATGGCGGAACCATGGGACAGGAAGGATCTGTTTCGTGGCAGTTCACCAGGAAATCTTATTTTAATATTCCCTGTGGCGACCTGAGTTTTGATGACTTATTTGAGATTGCGGCCGAGGGAGGAGCGGATGATGTGATCGAGGAAGATGATTATTTTGAGATCATAGGTCCGGTCGAAGTCTTTAAAACAATTTTCGACAAGTTGAAAGCTGCCTCTATCGTTCCGGAAGCCTCAGGTTTGAGAATGGACCCAAATCAGGAAGTTGAACTGGACCTGGAGAGTACTGTTCAGGTAATGAAAGTGATCGATATCCTGGAAGAACTGGATGATATCCTGGAAGTTTATACGAATCTAAAGATAAGTGATGAAGCTCTGGAAGGGCTGGCATAACTTATATGACTGAAGCGAGGGTAGTGATCGGAATCGATCCGGGTACTGCCATTACCGGATATGGACTGATTAAAGAATCAAAGAACGGCGATCTGACCTGGCTGGCACATGGTGTGATCACCACAAAAAGTGATTGGGATGAACCTCGCCGGCTGCTGCACCTCTATCGATCTCTATTAGAGATCCTTAAGGATTCAAAACCAGATTGCTGTGCCGTCGAGAAATTATTCTTCCAGAAAAATGTAAAAACTGCTCTAAACGTGGGGCAGGGCCGGGGAGCAGCCTTGGTCGCTATAGCTGAAGCAGGACTACAAATTGGAGAATATACACCTTTAGCTATAAAACAGGCTGTTGTTGGGTACGGAAAAGCAGATAAGAAACAAGTCCAGCAAATGGTAAAACTTCTGTTAAACCTGAAAGATGTTCCGCGGCCGGATGATGCTGCGGATGCTCTGGCGGTCGCAATTTGTCATTTGCATTCCACTCGAGGGTTGATTAAACACAACAATGATTGATCAGACAATTTTCCTTCGCTTTGGCGCATCATTATTGATAGGTATATTAATCGGCATGCAGCGGGAGTATGCTCATGGTTCCAGCAAAGGGACGGGCTTATTCGCTGGAGCGCGGACGTTTGCGTTAATGAGCCTAGTTGGCTCTACAGCGGCGTTTTTAGCGGATACCCTGGGTTCAATCTGGATTTTGATCAGCATCATCGGAATGATGGGGATGATGATCATCGTTGCTTATTATGTGACAGCGATGGAAAGAGAGGAAATTGGCCTCACTTCCGAAGTTGCGGCTTTTATCACTGTCCTGATCGGTTCGATATGTTATATCCAATCCATTGAATTAGCAGCTGCGATGGGTGTAGTAACCACCGTTTTACTTGCAGTAAAAGGGGAGTTCCGCCAATTTGTAAGAGTAATCACCCGGGAAGATGTTTTCGCCACTCTTCAATTCGCGGTGATTACAGCTATCGTACTTCCGGTTTTACCGAATAAAACCTTTGGTCCTCCGCCTTTTGATGTTTTGAATCCAGCCCAGATCTGGGAAATGGTGATATTCATTTCTGGGATCAACTTTTTAGGTTACATCCTTGTCAAAGTAGTTGGTCCAAAGAAAGGATTAGGGATCAGCGGTTTACTGGGAGGCCTGGCATCGAGCACTGCAACGACAATGAGCTTTTCAGAACGCAGTAAATCCCAAACAGGGATGGAAAAGCCATTCGCTGTTGCGATCATAGTGGCCTGGATCATCATGTTCATCCGGGTGATGATCGAAATTGCTGTTGTAAATAATAAACTCCTTCCAGCTGTCTGGCCAGCTTTGACAGCTATGGGTTTGGCCGCTTTAATTTATGCAGGTTATCTTTACTTCTCACAAGCAGCTATTGATGAAGAAGAGTTAGCTTTATCAAACCCGTTTGAACTGAGTACCGCAATAAAGTTTGGTTTGATCTATGCCGTGGTTTTATTGGCTATAAAAGCAGCTGAAATATATGTCGGAGAAAAAGGAATTTATCTAACCAGCATCATAGCTGGTTTGGCTGATGTAGATGCTATTACTCTATCCATATCAGATCTTACCCGCACCGGAGGAAGCATTTCGCTGGAATCAGGTAAATTTGCTATTATTTTTGCCACAATATCCAACACCCTGACCAAGGGTGCCCTGGTATTTTCAATCGGGTCAAAAGCACTCCGTAAATACATTTGGCCTATTATGGTATTGATGGTTGTTATTGGTCTAGGGATCGCCTTTATTACTATAAGAGAAAAAATATGATCGCAAGTTTACAAGGACAAGTAATCCAAATAGGCGAAGACAACCTGATTGTAGAGGTTGGGGGGATCGGTTATCTGGTTTACGTGACTGAATTCCTGGTTCAATCGCAACGCCGAGGAGAGGCAGTATCACTATTAACCCATTTGGTTGTGAGAGAAGATTCGCTCACTTTATTTGGCTTTCAAGAACAAGAAGAGGTTTCGCTATTCCAAGAGCTAATCAAAGTTAATGGAGTAGGGCCAAGATTGGCCCTGGAAACCCTTTCCACGCATAATCCGGATGTGATCAAGCGCGCGGTCCTGAATAAACAGGAAGAGATATTCGCCCAGGTCTCGGGAATTGGAAAAAAGACAGCTCAGAAGATATTGTTAACTCTGGAAGATCGGATCAGCTTTACTGATGCAATGGTGATTTCCCCGGAAACTGCGGGGATTAACGCAGAGGTCCAGCAAGCATTGGTTACCTTGGGGTATTCCGTTTTGGAGGCGCAGGCAGCTCTGCAGACTTTGCCAGATGATGCTCCCATGGACCTGGAAACCAGGCTTACAATCGCCCTCAGGTTCTTCAGTTGAGAGGTCTCTTACTAGACAAGAAGCCGACTATCAGTTATCATTTTTTCGGTTGCAGAACATCTTTTTTGATAATAAAAAATTCTAGAATATCGATCAGAAAAATGACTGGATCGAAAGTCGTTTTTTGATTTGCTTTATTAATTACAGCGGAGGTATCGTGACTGAATCCATTAATCAAATTACATCAGAATTTAAGAAATTTATTGATGAATTTCAGCCTACGGCTGGGGTGCAGAGTGTTGGATCTGTTCTGGAAGCTGGTGATGGTATTGCCCGTGTAACGGGCCTTGCTGATGTGCAGGCACAGGAATTGGTCCAATTCAAGAATGGCGTGATGGGAACTGCCTTCAACCTCGAAAAAGACCACGTTGGCGTAATCATCATGGGTGAATATGATGAGATCGTTGAGGGCATGGAAGTACGGTCCACCAATCGTATTACTTCAGTTCCTGTAGGTGATGCACTGATCGGGCGGGTAGTGAACGCAATCGGAGAACCTATCGATGGGAAAGGTCCCATTCGCAGTACAGGTTATCGACCTGTCGAATTCATCGCGCCTGGTGTGATTGAACGAAAAGATGTGGATGAGCCTCTCCAGACTGGTATTAAAGCAATTGACTCCATGATCCCGATCGGCCGTGGACAGCGCGAATTGATCATTGGCGACCGGCAAACTGGAAAAACAGCCATTGCCCTGGATACGATCATCAATCAAAAAGGCAAAGGCGTTATCTGCATCTATGTGGCGATCGGCCAGAAAAAAGCAGGTACTGCCAGGACTGTTGCCATCCTTGAAGAACATGGGGCTATGGAGCATACAATTATTGTTTCTGCTTCAGCGGAAGAACCCAGCGCACTGCAGTATATTGCCCCATACACCGGCTGCGCGATGGGCGAGGAGTTCATGGCTGCGGGAAGGGATGCCTTGATCGTTTATGACGATCTTTCGAAACATGCCTGGTCATATCGTGAGCTATCTTTGCTGCTCAGGCGTCCACCAGGTCGTGAAGCATATCCGGGAGATTTGTTTTATCTGCACTCCCGCTTGCTGGAAAGAGCAGCCAGGATGGCCGATAATTATGTGATCGTTCCCGAGGATTATACGAAGACGTCAGTGGCCGAACAGAAAGATGCTGTGAATGGAAAAATTTATAGCGGTCCGCTAGCAAAAGGTGATGCCAATCGCGATCTTGAGGCCGGTGAAAAAGGAAAGATTGTGAAAGTGAAAGGCACAGGCGGTTCCTTGACTGCATTGCCGATCATTGAAACACTGCTGGGTGATGTTTCTGCCTATGTGCCGACAAATGTTATTTCGATCACCGACGGACAGATCTATCTGGAAAACGATTTGTTCTATTCTGGAATTCGCCCTGCCATTAACGCTGGCATCTCAGTTTCACGCGTTGGTGGTGATGCCCAGCTTAAAGCTATGAAACAGGTTGCCGGCCAGTTGCGATTGGATATGGCTGCCTTCCGAGAATTGGCTGCATTTGCCCAGTTTGGTTCTGACCTCGATAAAGCAACCCAGGCAAGATTGGACCGGGGACGGCGATTGCGCGAAGTTCTCAAACAGCCCCAGTTCTCTCCTGTTCCGGTTGCAAATCAGATCGTGGTGATTTATGCGGCAACCAATGGGTATGCGGATGAGGTTCAATTGGATGATATGGCCAAATGGGAGAATGAATTAAATCGTTATATCGATACCAGCCACCCGGATCTGCTTTCTGCCATTTTGGAAGAAAAACAGCTCACAGATAAGATCGAGGAACAGCTTAAGAGTGCCTTGGAAGGGTTTTCACTCTAATTGATAAGACGAAGCCAGTTATCTCCAGGATAATGATACATGGCAAATGCTAGAGAAGTAAAACAACGTATCAAAAGCGTCAAGAATATATCCCAGGTGACCCGGGCTCTGCAAGCTGTCAGCGCCAGCAAAGTGCGGAAAGCTATTGATCAGCTTGACGATACCCGGCCTTATTCAGTAAAAGCCTGGCAGGTACTGCAGCATATTGCGGAGCAACCCGACCGATCAACTTTGCACCCGATGCTGGCCCAACATGATGAAGTAAAACGAATAATATTGCCATCGTTATCAGCGGTGATCGTGGGCTGGCAGGAGCTTTCAATTCCAATTTGATCAGGAAAGCTGATGAGTGGGCCGAAACCATAGATGTTCCGGTGAAATATATCACTGTCGGAAAACGAGGTCGCGATCAACTACTCAGAAGAGGGAAAGATATCCTGGCTGAGTTCAGTAATTTGCCTGCCCAGCCAACTTATAATGATATCTCTCCGGCAGGGTATATTGCTGTTGATCAGTATTTGGATGACGAAGTGGATGAGGTTTACCTGATCTATACCCAATTCGTCAACCGGATGAACCATCAGCCTGTTGTTAAAAAGATCCTCCCGCTGGATCCCGATTCAGAGGATCGCGTAAAGGATTTTGAGATCAAAGAGTCATTGGTTGGTGGATATATCTTTGAACCGGATCAAAGATCACTTCTGGATGAGATCATACCGCGCTTCACAGTACTCCAGGTATTTCATGCTGTGATCGAATCCCTGGCAAGTGAACATTCTGCCCGAATGGTGGCGATGAAAAATGCTACTGATAACGCAACTGATCTGGCAGACGCGCTGCAGCTTGGAATACAACAAAGCTCGACAGCAGGCAATCACAAATGAAATGCTCGATATTGCAGGTGGTGCAGAAGCAATATCGGAATAGTTGTATATTTGTAGAAAAATCTGAAAGGATTATTTGAGTGGAGGGTGTAATGACAGATGCCAGTGGAAAGATCATCGAAATTAAAGGCGGCGTGGTCGATGTAGTATTCGATGTTGAAAATTTGCCGAATATTTATGATGCCCTGGTTGTGGAAGTTGAGGATGGCAGATGACCTGGTCCTGGAAGTGGAAAACCATCTGGGCGGTGGAGAAGTTCGCTGTGTTGCGATGGGGCCAACTCCTGGTTTGAGACGTGGAATGAAGGTAGACGGAACTGGCGCACCTATCAGAGTGCCTGTTGGGGAGCAAGTTCTGGGTCGGGTAATGAATGTCCTTGGCCAACCTGTTGACGGAAAGGGTGAGATTGTATCAAACGAATATTATCCCATCCACAGGTTGGCTCCATCATTCGAGGAACAATCAACAGAAGTGGAAGTATTTGAAACCGGTATAAAATCAATTGACCTGGTTGCTCCTTTCACTAAAGGGGGCAAGACAGGAGTATTTGGCGGTGCGGGTGTTGGAAAAACAGTCATCATCATGGAGCTGATCCGTTCAGTTGCTACCGAGCATGAAGGCAACTCGGTCTTTGCTGGCGTTGGTGAACGAACCAGAGAAGGCACTCAGCTTTACAGGGAAATGCTGGAATCCGGAGTAATGAAAGATACCGTGATGGTATTCGGTCAGATGAATGAACCCCCGGGACCCCGTTTGCGGGTTGCGTTGACAGGATTAGCCATGGCTGAGAAATTCAGGGATGAAGGTCGGGATGTATTGATGTTCATCGATAATATTTTCCGGTTCAGTCTGGCAGGCGCTGAGGTATCAGCGCTTCTGGGTCGGATGCCATCAGCAGTTGGTTATCAGCCCACTCTGGCAACGGAAATGGGCAACCTGCAGGAACGCATCACCAGCACCAAAACCGGATCGATCACATCCATGCAGGCCATTTATGTGCCGGCAGATGATTATTCAGATCCAGCTCCTGTGGCTACTTTCACTCACCTTGATGCTACAATTGCCCTGGAGCGATCCATCGCAGAAAAAGGGATTTACCCCGCTGTGGACCCACTGACATCAACTTCGCGGATCCTGGATCCCAATATCGTTGGAATCGAGCACTATGAGACTACCCGCCGCGTGCAGGAAGTCCTCCAGAAGTATAAAGACCTGCAGGATATTATCGCTATTCTGGGTATGGACGAAGTTATCAGAAGATGATAAGATAGCTGTTTCAAGAGCCCGGAAAATTGAACGTTTCTTCTCGCAGCCGATGTATGTCGCTGAACAGTTTACAAACCTGCCAGGAAAATATGTTCCCATCAAAGAAACGATCCGTGGTTTCAAGGAAATCCTTGAAGGGAAACACGATCACCTGCCAGAGGATGCATTTATGCTGGTCGGGACGATCGATGAAGCGGTTGAAAAAGCCGAAAGAATTGGAGCAAATTAGGATCAGGAGCTGTCGTTATGCCAATCCGGTGTGAAATAGTTTCCCAGGACCGCCTGGTATATGAAGGTGACGCTGACATAGTGATCGTCCCTGGTTCGCTGGGTGAAATGGGTATTCTCCCGGGCCATGCCCCGTTATTATCCTCGTCTGGAAATGGGGGTTATCCGGGTTAAAACCGGGGATGATTGAAGAGATATTTACTGTCACCGGCGGTTTTATTGAGGTTCAGCCTGATATTGTGACTAGTTATGGCGGATGCGGCAGAAAATGTGGAAGATATTGATATTGATAGGGCTGAAAAAGCCATGGAACGAGCAAGTCAACTGCTGGGTGAATATAGCTCAACCGACGCAGAAAATTATATGCGTATCCAGGCAGCATTACGCCGTTCAAATTTGCGTTTGAAAGCTGCTGAGCAGCATCGAAAACGCGGACATCGTTCAAGACCCCCTGGCATGGGATCAGCATAACAGGAAATTTATGGCATTTTTATCGCAAGATTTTGGGATTGATCTAGGCACGTATTACACCATGATCGCCGAGGAAGGTGTCCTACTTGAACGTTGGCCAACTGTAGCAGCTATTGCTATAGATGAACAGAAGATTGTTGAATTCGGCCAGGCCGCTAAAGATATGTTTGGCCGTGTACCAGACTCCCTTGAAATTACCCAACCATTAAAACACGGTGTTATTGCTGAATTTGAAGTCACGATGTTATTGCTGGACCGGCTGATTAAGAAAGTGACTGGGTCGATTCGATTGATTCGCCCGCGGATCATGGTCACAGTTCCTTATGGAGTTACTAGTGTGGAAAGCAGGGCGGTCCAGGAAGCGGTTCTTGAAGCTGGAGCGCGAGAGGTGTTCTTGATCCCTCAACCTTTAGCTGCTGCAATTGGAATTGATCTTCCCATTAACACACCTACGGGCAATATGATCCTAAATATGGGCGGCGGAGCGACTCAAGCAGCTGTCCTGGCGATGTACGGAATTGTTTCTGCCGGCACATTAAGGAAAGGTGGGGCAGACCTGGACGATGCCATTGCGACCTATGTCAGGCGGAAGTATGGCTTAATTATCGCTCAGCCAACTGCGGAAAGGATCAAACTGGAGATTGGCGCAGCGGTACCAATGGAAGAAAAATCGGGAATCGAAGTCCAGGGACAGGATCAGGTAACGGGACTTCCTCAGCCGCTTACTTTAACGACAGGAGAGATCGTAGAAGCTTTACAGGATCCTCTCAAGGAAATCATTGAAACAGCCCGAAAAGTACTAGAAAAAACACCTCCGGAGCTGGTATCTGACATCATCGATCGAGGTATCGCGCTCAGCGGCGGCTCAGCGTTGCTTCCCGGAATGGAAAAACTGTTAACCAAAGAATTGGGTGTGCCTACTTACCTTGTGGATAATCCAACAACCTGTGTTGTTGAAGGCGCATCCAAAGCTTTTGGCCCAGGTATTTTCCCTAAGATTCGACGAAGCCTAATTTCATGAGATAAGCTGCACTTATATATATATAAAATCCGTAACCAATTTTCGGTTACGGATTTTCTTTATATACGCAAGGTCTATTAATTTATTTCAAAAAATAACTGAGCTTCTGAAGATGAACCGCGGGATCAATATGTTCGATTTGCACTCCATCTGGGGTTTTGATATAGATGGGAGCATAATTAAGTATTGAGGTGATTCCAACCAAAACAAGGTCATCGATCACGTTCTGGGCATATTCAGCGGGGATAGCGAGAATTGCGATCTGGATCCCCTTCTCGGCTACAAAATCGCACATTTCCCGGATATCTTTGACAATAAGATCACCGATCTGCCGTCCAATTTTCTGGGGATCGACATCAAAAATTCCTGCCACCCGAAAACCTCGATTTAAAAATCCTTTATACCTGGCCAAGCCGCTGCCGAGATCACCTGCGCCGATGACGATCATATCCCAGACTGAGTCAGTGTTCAGGATCTGGTTCAGTTTACTAGTTAGGAACTCGATCTCATATCCTTTGCCACGTTTACCCAGTTCTCCAAAATGTGAGAGATCCTTCCGGATCTGGGCTGCGGAAATATCCAGGAGCTTTCCCAACTCACGGGAAGATGCGTAGTTATAGCCTTCTTTTTTTAAGCGGTTCAATGCTCTGAGATAAAGCGGGAGACGACCAATAATAATACGAGGAATTTGATGAACCATTATTTTTTCCAGGGAATCCTACGTTAGAATTCGAATTGATTTGATTAGTTTGTGAGATTTTTTTCAATTTTACCATAATAAATCCTGAATTATGAAAATGGTATAATAGCTTGGAAATGGGGTTCTGATTCGACCTGGGTAGTAATCTGGCAGTAATGTATCTAATTCATCTAAGCATCGACTAAAAACCCTGATTGACAGCCCAAGATAAATGAAGGATTTATATGTATTTTGATGAAGTAGTCATAGATGTCTTTGGTGGAAAAGGTGGAGATGGCGTTATCCAGTTTCGCCGCGAAAAATTTGTTCCCCGGGGTGGTCCCGATGGAGGCGATGGTGGACACGGCGGGAATGTGATCTTGCAGGTGGATCCACACGAGAATACACTTTCGAATTTTCGCCACCAAAGAGTATTTAAAGCCCAAGATGGAAAGAGAGGGGGAGGAAATAATCAAACCGGGGCATCTGGAGAAGATCTGATAATCAAGGTCCCGCCAGGGACGATGGTATTCAATGAGGGAAATGACACCTTCATGGGTGATCTTATTGAAGACGGGCAGCAAATCGTTATCTCCAAGGGAGGCCGTGGAGGAAGGGGTAATGCAAGATTTAAAACCTCGAAAAATAAAGCTCCCAGAATTGCGGAAAAAGGTGAACCCCCTGAAGAGAAAACCATCAGGTTAGAACTCAAGTTGATTGCCGATGTTGGTATTATTGGTGTTCCCAATGCAGGGAAGTCCACTTTGCTCTCTGTAGTCAGCAATGCAAAACCGAAAATTGCTCCCTATCCGTTTACGACACTCCAACCGAACCTTGGTGTAGTGGGGCTGGATGACGAGATCCAGCTAATTATGGCTGATATCCCGGGATTGATCGAGGGTGCTCACCGAGGAGAAGGATTAGGGCATGATTTCCTGAAACACATTCAGCGCACAAGGGTCTTGATCCATCTACTAGATGGGCTTTCAGACGAACCAATCCTGGATTTGGCCCAGATTAATTCTGAACTTGCTTTATTCGACCCGGCATTGGGTGATAAACCACAGATTGTGGTTTTAAACAAAATGGATTTGCCAGAAGTTGAGGCAAAGTGGGAAAAGTTAAAGGAACAACTAAGTGATAAGGGGTACAAGGATATTTATGCCATATCCGCTGTCACAAAACAGGGAATTAGGCCAATCCTTTATAGGGCTGCGCAGTTATTGGAAGAAACTCCGGAATATGAATATAGAGTGGAAATCGACGATGATGAGATGCCGGTCTATCGATATGATAGCGACCCCCAGAATTATTTCATCCTAAAAACAGAAAGTGGTTGGCGGATATCTGGTAAAGCCCTGGAACGCGCAGCGGCAATGACGTACTGGGAACATTTCCAATCTATCCGGAGATTTCAAAAAATTCTGGAAGCAATGGGTGTGGACAAGTCGCTAAGAGAAGCAGGTGTTGAACCCGGTGATATTGTGCTCATCGGTGACCATGAATTGGAGTGGGAGGAATGAGCATAACCAGGATTGGTTATTTCGGGGGGACTTTTGACCCTCCTCACCTGGGTCATATCATCCTTGCAGCAGAAGCCAAACACTACCTGGGTCTTGATAGGTTCAGGTGGATCATTACTCCTGAACCTCCTCATAAAAAAGACAGGATCATTACCCCAGTAATCTATCGTCTGGAAATGCTAAAACTGGTTATTGCAGAATTGGGGATGTTTGAAATTTGTGAAGTTGATATTCAACGCGATCCTCCCCATTATGCGGCAGATACAGTGGAAATCCTGAAAAAAGAAAATCCTTCAGCAGATCTGGTATATATCATTGGGGAGGACTCTTTAAAGGATTTACCTGACTGGTATGAAACCAACCGATTTCTTACAACCATTGACCAATTGGCAGTAGCTCCCAGGCCAGAGATATCTACTGATCTGGATCAATTGGACAGAGTGATGCCGGGTATATCAGAAAAAATTATATTCATCCCGAAAGTTATGCTTGAGATATCATCCAGCGTTATCCGGGACAGAGTACGCGAAGGCGCTCCTTTTGAACATTTCCTAATAGACAGCGTGGCTGATTATATAAAGAAGAATAAACTTTATCTTCCGTAGAATAAATTAGTTTGCCTACCTAGGCGAATACCTGAAGAGGTGATATGGCATTTCAAACTATCTTGTCCGCTGCTGAACTGAATAGAAATCTGAATAATCCTGATTGGGCTATCATGGATTGCCGCTTTGATTTTGATAAACCGGAATTGGGTTATCAGGAATATCTGGCTGGGCATATCCCCGGATCTCTGTATATAAATCTTAACCAGGACCTCTCCAGTGAAATCATCCCTGGAAAAACTGGCCGACATCCGCTTCCTGATAAAAATGTTTTGGCTGAGCGTTTTTCTTCCTGGGGAATTGATAGTTCGACCAAGGTGGTAATTTATGATAGTAAAAATGGCGGTTTGGCTGCCAGAATGTGGTGGCTGCTGCGTTGGTTAGGACATGAGAATGCATCTGTCTTGGACGGGGGATGGCCTGCCTGGGATATTGAGAAATATCCCGTCGAAACAGGAGAAATCGCCAGGGAGCCAAGAGTGTTTTCCCCGGCAGATTACCCTCAATATATTGTTGATACGAATGTTATTGAGGAAATAAGATTGGATCCAGATTATTTATTGGTGGATTCCAGGGCATCTGAACGCTATTGGGGTATAAACGAAACTATTGATCCGGTTGCCGGCCATATCCCGGGTGCTGTGACTGCCCCCTATGGTGGAAATTTGGATGATCAGGGCTTCTTTTTAAAAGCTGAGTTGTTAAAGGAACGTTTTGAAAATTTATTGAATGGTATTCCAGCCGAGCAAGTGATCTTTTATTGCGGATCAGGAGTAACGGCATGCCACAACATTCTAGCCATGGTTGAAGCAGGATATGATATGCCCAGGCTTTATCCAGGCTCATGGAGCGAATGGATTACAGACCCAGAACGACCAATAGGTCCTAAGAATTAAGATGAACGTACCCATCGCATTAGCTCAATTGGATCTAAAAAGCGCTGACCTGGAAGGTAATTATCTCAAGGTTTTTGATACGGTTAAAGAAGCCGCTGAAATGGGTGCGGAGATAGTGCTTTTGCCTGAGTTGTGGTCAAGCGGATTCGATCTTGAACAAACTCAAAAGTATGCCAGCCCAATAGGTGAAGGCTGGTTTAAAAAAATGAGTGACTTGGCTGTGGAAAACCGGATCGCTGTGGGTGGATCTTTGATCGAAGACAACAAGGGACACTATTTTAATACCTTTGTCCTCTATCAGAAAAATGGTGATTTGCTTGGATCGTATAGAAAAATCCATTTATTCCAAATGCTCCAGGAAGACATCCATTTCGAAGGAGGAAAAAATGTGACAGTGTTTGATTCATCCTGGGGAAGGATTGGGTTAACGATCTGTTACGATCTTAGATTTCCAGAGATCTTCAGGAGTTGTGCTGTCCAGGGAGCAGAGCTGATCCTGCTTGTTGCAGAATGGCCCAGACGTAGGATCGAGCACTGGAAAGTCCTCCTGCAGGCCAGAGCGATTGAGAATCAATGTTATATAGCAGCTGTAAATAAAGTCGGAACCAGTCAGGGAGCATTACTTGGTGGGAATAGTGCAATCATCAATCCGATGGGAGAGTTCCTGGTTTTAGGAGGAGAAGGGGAAGATCTGCTCCTGGCTGAGATCAATCTAGATGAAGTGTCCAGGATTCGGGATTGGATGCCAGTTTTTGATGACCGCAGACCAGATGTTTATTGATCGATATCCTGCTGGTATAGCTTCTTAGAAAATTCACAGTCCGACTGTCAAGAGAGCTGTCTTATCAATGTGACAAATGGAAATCTCCAAATCGCAGGATTGGACAGTTCCTTCGTTATCTATTTCACACAATAAAATGATTTGGAGTATAATGTCCCGCGGTGTCTTTTGGAAGTAAAAAGCTGACAGCTTTTTTGATATCAGAAAGTCAGTATTTTTATAATAAAGAGGCCCAAAATAAGGAGATTATTAATCATTTAACGTCAGGAAGTGTATATGCTCGAAGAATTTTTTACCCCAAAATCAGTTGCTGTAATAGGAGCCTCAACCTCGCCAGGAAAGCTCGGATATGCTGTTCTGGAAAACTTGGTTGAAGGGGGATATATAGACGTTGGCACAGTATATCCTATCAATCCCAAAGCCGATGAAATCCTTGGACAAAAAGCTTATCCCTCCGTGCAGGATGTCCCAGGTGATATTGATCTGGCAGTTGTGGTCATCCCTTATAAATTTGTACCTTCAATCCTCGAAGATTGTGGAAAAAAGAATATCCCCGCAGTTGTTATCATCAGCGCTGGATTCCGCGAGGCAGGTATGGAAGGGTTGGAGCGGGAATTGGAATTGGTTGAAATTGCCAAGAAATATAATATCCGCTTAATTGGACCAAACTGTTTGGGTATCATTGATACATTTACACCGATAAACGCTTCATTCTCGGCAGGAACCCCACCCAAGGGACCGATGGCATTCATGTCGCAATCCGGGGCTCTTGGCACCGCAATCCTGGACTGGGCTCAAGCTGGACGTTTGGGATTGGCAAAATTTGTCAGTCTTGGGAACAAGGCCGATGTCAGTGAAATTGATTTGCTGGAAGCCTGGGCTGACGACAAGAATACCAATGTAATCCTGATGTACAGCGAAGGTTTACCTAACGGTCAGGAGTTTATCAAGGTTGCTCGAGAAGTGACAAAAAAGAAACCTGTTGTTGCCATTAAATCTGGTGTGACGAAATCAGGTTCACGGGCTGTTTCATCCCACACAGGTTCTCTGGCTGGATCAGAACAAGCTTATCAAGCAGCTTTTCATCAAGCTGGTGTACTGCGTGCCAATGATATGGCAAGTATGTTTGATATGGCTCTTGCTCTTGGTTACCAGCCGCCTCTAAAAAACGACCGAATTGCAATAATCACCAATGCCGGCGGTCCTGGCATCCTTGCAACTGATGCCCTTGAGCGCAGCGGGATGAGTTTGGCCCGTCTGGAAGTTGAGACTATCCAGGAACTTGAAAAATTCCTGCCTGACGCAGCCAGCGCCGCTAACCCAGTAGATGTTTTGGGAGATGCCAAAGGAGACCGCTACCAATTTGCATTGGACAAGGTATCAAAAGATCCCAATGTAGATGGCATCATGGTTGTATTAACACCCCAGGCAATGACTGAGATCCCAGAGACAGCCAAAGCGGTTGGGGAATTGTCCAATAAGATCGACAAGCCTATTCTGGCGTGTTTCATGGGTGAGGCAACAATCGAGGAAGGCATTAAAAGTACTGCGGGAATATGATGTCCCTAATTTCTCATTCCCCGAGCGAGCCTCCCTGGCATTTCGGGCCATGTCCCAATACAGGGGGATCACTGAACGGACTGACCCGGTTTATGAAAAATTTGATGTTGACCTACAGGCAACTAAGAAAGTGATTGAGGGAGCAAAAGCAGATGGTCGTTTTGCTATCGGCGATGCAGAAGCATGGGATATTCTCAAGGCTTATGGCTTAAAGATCCCGAAATCCTATCTGGCAAAGACTGCAGATGAAGCAGTTAAACTTGCCGCTGATCTGGGCTTTCCAGTGGTTATGAAGATCGCCTCTCCTGATATCCTCCATAAAACTGATGTGGGTGGTGTGAAGGTGGGATTAGAGTCCGCTGACGAGGTCCGGGATGCATTTGACCTGATGATCTACCGGACAGAGAGATTTTTACCAGAAGCGGAGATCTGGGGATGTCAGGTGCAGGAAATGGCACCTCCCGGTGGTTTAGAAGTTCTGATTGGTATGAACAGAGATCCGCAATTCGGGCCCCTGGTGACATTTGGTTTAGGTGGTATTTACGTAGAAGCCCTCAAAGACGTCACATTCAGAGTGGCACCCTTCACTAGGTTAGATGCTCAGGCAATGTTGTCGGAGATTCGCTCTAAAGCGCTCCTGGATGGTGTCCGCGGCAAACCAGCAGTCGATAAAGACGCTATAGTTGATGTATTATTAAGGATGGGACAGCTTGTGCAGGATTTCCCTGAAATTGCAGAGTTTGACATTAACCCACTTATCGTATATCCAAAAGATCAAGGCGCGTTAGCCATTGATATGAGACTGGTTTTAGCGAGTGAGAAATAAGGAGAAAAAATGAAGTCATTATATATCACTTCAGTTGAGAAATATTCGGGCAAGACCGCCCTCTGCTTGGCCCTGGGAAAGATCTATCAGGAACAAGGATTAAAAGTTGGTTATTTAAAACCATTCAGCCTCCGTCCCTATCGTATTGGTGACAAAATTGCCGATGAAGATGCAGCATTTGTGATCGATATCCTTGGTGTGAATGCCAAACCCTGGGAGCTGGCGCCGGTTGTGGTCACCTCTGAATTACTGCGGGATTATCTAACCAGCAAAGAGAAAATCGACTATATGCCAAAGGTCTTGGAAGCTGCTAAGTTCCTGGAAGAGAGAAAAGACTTCCTGCTTCTTGAAGGTGGAGGAAGTTTGCGGGAAGGTTATGTGATGAACCTGGCCACCCCGGATGTAGCAAAAGAAATAGGCAGCGCTGTTGTTGTGGTGGTGAAATATTGTGATGACGCTTGTTTATTGGATGATGTCCTGGCGGCGAAATTCAGACTGCCAAACTCTCTATCAGGCGTTGTGATCAATCGGGTTCCCCAGCATGCTTTAAGTTTTGTGAATAATCTGGTTGTCCCTTACCTCGAAAAAGAAGGTGTTCCTATTCTGGGTGTGCTTCCTGATGATAATACGCTGGCAGCCCTGTCTGTTGGTGAGATTGTGGATATATTAAATGCCGAAGTCTTAACTTCCTGTTACGATGAGGAAGCCTTGGTGGAAGCGCTGATGGTAGGCGCGATGACTGAGGATTCTGCTCTCCGCAGGTTCCGAAAACAGCCCAATAAAGCGGTGATCACTGGCGGAGATAGAACCGATATCCAGCTGGCAGCTATGGAAACATCAACTACCTGCCTGATCCTGACCGGAAACCTACATCCCAGTAACCTGATCATCAAACAGGCTGAAAACATGTGTGTGCCCATTCTTTTGGTCCCGAGTAATACAATGGAAACTGTTGAATCCCTGGACAGGATCTTTGGTAAGACCCGGCTTGGACAACAAGCAAAATTGGACAAGTTTATTAGTTATGTAAAAGACAATATCGATCTGAAACGGCTGGATAAAGCTTTGGAAGATTAATAGCAGAAACGACAAATCTCAATATAAAAAGGACCAAGCCTCATTATAAGGGATTTGGTCCTTTTTATTTATCCTTGTATCTTATTAGGGCTGGAATACAACATCAGCCGGCATGCCAGGTTTTAATTTCCCTTCCACGTTATTTACAGCTAATTCTATTGCGTAAACTGTATTCTGCCTTTCTTCCTGGGTTTGGACATTTCGCGGTGTGTATTCTGCTTCATCAGCGATTCGCATGACTGTTGCCTTAAAAACTTCATCCGGGAATGAATTGATGGTCAAATCTGCGATATCACCAAGTGTAATTTGTCCATACTTGTCTTCTGGTAGATAGACAGTAACAGTTAGATGGGAGAGATCTCCGACTGAAAAGGCTGAATAACCAGCGGCAAGTATCTCACCCGGATCGATAGTCCTGGTGAGGATCACACCGGTAATTGGAGAGTAGATTTGCAATTTCTCTAATTGGAGATCAACAAATTGGAGGGCAGCCTCTGCCTGTTTTACAGCTGTTTCAGCGCTTATTCGATTATTCTCTGCCTGGGAGATTTGAGCTTGAGCCAGGAAAACACCAGCTTCCGCCTGATAAACAACAGACTCTGCGGCCTGAACTTCAAGTGAGTATTCGCCAGTATATTGTTGATAGAGATAATCCCGGGCGAGATCGTAAAATTCCTTAGCAACGGATACCCGGGCTCGAGCTTCAAGGATGTCTTCATAATCCGGATCTGCCAAGATTTGATCATAGGCTTTTTGAGCAGCTTTTAACTCCGTCTCCGCATTTTCGGATATTGTTTTGATGAAATCTTCGATCTCTTCTCTGCCTTTGTACCCCACCTGGCGGTCATTTAAGGCATCAACAATTTCAAAAGCTGCCTGGGCTTCAGCCAGGCGCTGTTCAGCTTCCTGGAATTCCTCTTTCCCAATATCTTCAACTGTGTCCTGGTAATTTTCCAATTCATCCTGATAGAATTCCAGAGCGCGTGAAGTTTCTTCTTCGGCTGCGGAGATTTGTTCAGTTTTTTGGAAGTACCAAGCTGGAACGTCAATTTGGTTGGGGGTGCTTTCGTTCCAGTCAGAAACACGGTCGTCCGTTCCGGAATACTGGATCTGCCCCAATACTTGTCGATACTGGATCTCAGCTGCCGCACTACCCAATTCAGCTGAGCGCAGATAAGCCTGGGCTGCATCTTCTGCGGCTTTCGCCCCGTCTAATTGTGCTATGGCTGATTCCAGTTGGGCTTGAACTTGGGATTTTTGAGTAAATAGCAAGTCATCCTCTAAGATCAAAACCAGATCATTGGCAGTTACTTTTGTGCCCTCTTCAACAAGAACCTCTTTTACTCTGCCGTTTAGTTCAGAAGCGATGGTGATCTGATCGGCTTCTATGACTCCTGACGCCGTGATCCCATCGGGTTTCTTGTTTCCACCGATATCTGATGAAATCGAGTCGCATCCCGCTAATATCAATACTATTAGGGTGAGGAGAACAAGGGCATTTATTTTATTCTTCATGATTACCTCCAATTTTACTGTCTCGCATACATGCGATAAATACATCTTCTAGAGATGGTTCAATTTCAGAAATACTGTTAATTTGAATACCTTCTGATTTCGCCAGAGTATGAAGGTATTTGGAATGTTGTTTTGGTTGTGTGGTGTTAATATGAATGAGCGATCCATATAATTCCGCATTTAATGATCTTGCGTCACCATTATCCCTTGCTTCATAAATAATCTTGATTAGATTTTCTGGCTGGGTAGTGTCGATTTCCAGGACCTCACCGATCATTGAATCGCGCTTGATATCCGTGGGAGTTCCCTGGGCGATGATCTCTCCATGCTGGATAAATGCCAGCCTGTGGC
Organism: uncultured Chloroflexia bacterium; assembly: GCA_963824175.1. Classification (GTDB taxonomy): domain Bacteria; phylum Chloroflexota; class Anaerolineae; order Anaerolineales; family UBA11858; genus B10-G9. The sequence goes on from CAWGOD010000001.1 coordinate 313,437, forward strand.
AGTGTTCAGCTTCATCCATATAATGGGTGGTTATAAATACTGTAATTCCTTCTGCGACCAGTTTATATAATAGATCCCAGAATGCCCTGCGGGAGATTGGATCAACTCCTGCAGTCGGTTCATCCAGGAAGAGAACTTCTGGCCGGTGCAAAATGGCTGCGCTAAGAGCCAGCCGCTGACGCCAACCACCAGATAGATCTTTGGTTGGCGTGTCTTCGAAACCATTTAAACCTGAAAGCTTAACTGCCTCCTGGATGACAGGCATCATGGTGTCTGCTGGCAGTCCATAGGCCTGTCCGTAAAATTCCAAATTTTGAAAAACTGTCAGATCGTTGTAGAGGGAGAACTGCTGGGACATATATCCGATCCTCGGCAGGATATCTGTAATCTGATCTGGTACAGGTATTCCCAGCACTTCGATTGTGCCCTGAGTTGGAGGAAGTAATCCCAACATCATGCGGATCGTCGTTGTCTTGCCAGACCCATTAGGTCCCAGAAATCCAAAGATCTCGCCTTTATTGACAGTAAAGGAGACCTGGTTGACTGCTGTAAAGTCACCGAATTTCTTTACCAGTTCGGATGTCTGGATGGTGATGTAATTGTCCTTCATAACTAATCTAAAGCCTTTCTAATGTATTGCAATGAAAAGAAACCTATCACTAACCCAAGCGCCAGAAGGAAGAGAATATTCGGAAGAATATCCAGGATACTAGATCCTTTTAATGTGATCCCGCGCATGATATTCAAGCCAATGGTGAGCAGGTACAAAATAAGCCAAGAACTGAATGATCTTGGGCATTGATTCCACGGGCGCAGCATATCCAGTAAAAAGGAAATCAATCATACCAACCATGAAAACCAGTAAAAACGCCTGATGCTGGCTCTTTGAAAAGACTGAGATTGCCATTCCTTTACCTAATTCAACCAGCGTGTACATAAAAGCGAGGCTAAATAAAAGGAGACCTGATCCTCTAATGGGTACATTAAATGCGAAATGAACAACACCTAACATCAAGGTGAAATCAAACATACCAACCAGGATCACCGGGATAGACTTGCCAATGATGATCTCGATCGAGGAAAATGGCATGACCAGGAGCTGCTCTAGTGTGCCAAATTCCCTTTCCCTGGAGAATGTCAATGCGGCAAAGATCAGGATTGTAAACTCAAGCATTAACGCGAGCTCAGCAGGGGTAGTGTAATAAGCTTCATTCAGAGCCTCGTTAAACCAGACTCTCAAGCTAAAATCAAATCCTTTGAAAAGATCAGGATCGATCCCTAAATGATCTATTGTGATCTTTTCATCAAGAGATCTGACTACACCTTCTACAGCCCGGAGAGCTTCTCTGGCCGGAATGCTTTCAGCGCCGTTTAGGATCACCTGCAGAACAGGATCTCCTCCAATAGTTCCGATTTCATTGGAAAAACCATGAGGAATAATTACTGCTGCATTAATCTCTCCCCGGTCCATCAGGTTTTCAATTGTATCCATTGATTCCGCAGGTTCGGTCAACGCGAACACACCTGTGTTCTCCAGTGAGATCACCAGGTTCCTGCTAGCTGCGGTTCTGTCCATGTCCCAGATCATCAATGGTAAATTGGTGATTGGTCTAGACGTAGCCCATCCAATAGCCAATAATTCCAAAGCTCCGCCAAATAACATGAAAGCGGGCAACCACCAATCACCTTTCAAGTGCAGGAATTCTTTTTTTACCAGAGCCAGGATTCTTCTAATCATGAATATTGAACCTCATGCTAACTTCTTCTTAAAGAATAAAGCCGCTGTACCGGTGAAGGCAAATCCCAGGATGATCAGCATAATCGCGTAAGGCCATAAAGTATCTATCCCGATACCAGGGAGGAATACACCTCTTGTTATGATGGCGTAGTGTGTCCCAGGTAGGAACATGGATTCCATCCTTGCCATCTCGGGTAGAGAAGCGATGGGGAAAAAAATTCCGGTCAAGAAGAAGCCAGGGAATAATACGACCAGAAAGGATAAAGCCAGGGCAGCTGATTGGGATTTCATGAAGACACCAATGACCATACCCATGCTCAATTCAGCAAAAAGGAATATTGCGGATAGTAACAAAAACTCCAAAAAATTGCCGTTGAAAGGAACATTGAACCAAATCATAGCGATCACCGGAATCACGATCACATTTACGAGACCCGCCAGGATATACGGGATCATCTTACCCAGAAGTAGTTCGATCCGACTGATGGGGGTTGCTAAGAGCTGCTCCATAGTGCTGTGCTCGTGTTCTCTCGCGAGGGTCAGCGCAACTGAAAAAGCAGGGAAACCTAACACGATGGAGAGTAATCCGGGAACGATGTCAACCCGGGGTTCAAGGCTGGGGTTGTACCAGGATCGGATCCGGAGGTCGATCGGTTCCAGGGAGTCCAGCGATATTCCACTCACCAGGATCTGGTCTGCCAGGATGTCATTGGCGAAGGCTTCGGCTCGCCATCCAATATGATCTACAGCAAATCCACCCGTTTCAGGTTCTGTTCCATCAATAATGATTTGGAGGGATAAGCCCCGCATGGCTAATAGATCTTCGCTAAATTCAGGGCCAATGATAATGGCAGCCTTGATCCTCCCTTTAACTAGGAGTTCTTCAATCTCCGCCATCGAAGCAGCATTTTGATACAAATCTAGATCGTCCCCGGCCGTGATCTGGTGGATGAATTCTCTGGATGTAGCACTCTGGTCATAATCAAGCAATGCAATTGGAACATGCTGGATCTTAACTGCTAGGGAGTAGGTCATCAACAACAGCACCAGGGTAGGGGTAACCAGAACCAGAATGAAAGTTCCCCGATCCCGGAGGATGTGTTGAAGTTCTTTTCGGATAACTGCCCAAAGGTGACGGAATGACATAATTAATTAGTTTGGTCCATTTTTCTGATCAGCGATATAAAGGCTTCTTCCATCCTGGGTTTTATGACCCGGATTTCTAAGATATCCAGTTTAGCCTTATGGAGGGATTTCTGGATCTGTCCTATACGTTTGTTGGCAGAATCCACAAGGATGTGAAGTGCTTCTCCATAAGTTTGAACTTCCAATACTCCTTTAAGCGGTTGGATGAGTTCCCGGGCCTTCTGCCAATCTTGTGTGACTACCTTGATGAATTCGCCCCCGATCTTTTGACGGATATTCTCAGGTGAATCGCATTCCACGAGCTTCCCCTGATAGATCAAGCCTACTTGAGAGCAGCGATCCGCCTCGTCCATATAGGGTGTGCTGACTATAATGGTTGTCCCCCGCAAGTGAAGGTCATTGAGGATATTCCAGAATTCCCTTCTTGAGACAGGATCAACGCCAGTTGTTGGTTCATCCAATAATAAGATGGGAGGTTGATGGAGCAGAGTGCAAGTCAAGGCGAGTTTTTTCTTCATGCCGCCTGATAATTTAGCAGCTCTGCGGTCAGTGAAATCCGTCAATTGGGCGAAAGCAAGTAATCCCGGGATGCGTTCTTTTTGCTGGGCTGGGGAGACATCATACATTTCCCCGAAAAACTGCAGATTTTCAAGGACGGATAACTTGCCATAGAGACTGAATTCCTGGGCCATATAACCGATCTTTGATTTGACTGCTTCAGAATTCTTGTGCAGCTCAAATCCAGCTTCCCGCACTTCACCCCCGGTTATGCCTAACAGTCCGGCCAATGTTCGCAGCAAGGTCGTTTTACCGGCCCCATCAGGACCCACCAAACCAAACAACTCACCTTCTTTAATGGTGAGGTTGATTGAATCCAGGGCAATATTCTCCTTGAATTTCCTGGTTAGATTGGTGATTTTGATGAATTCTTTATCCGACATTGTTATTATTTTATGTAGTTGGTATTTGATTTCAGGCTCTTTGTGGCCTCTATCCAGACCCAGTCTACTCTTTGGATTTGCGAATGATCCACAGAACGATCAGGGCTGCTAACGCAGGTTCGAAAATTACACCTATCAGTTGTAATGTGGATCCAAATCCCATTGCAGGAATTATAAACCAGTCCATTAAACCAACTACCACAGTAGAAATGATCGCGGCAATATAATCACCCTTGACACCTATTGGCCGTTTATTTTTCCAGATCAAACCGGCGATATAACCCATTAATAAACCAACTACTATCATAGCAACGATTACAATTAGGACTTGCATGAAAGTGGACATTAGTTTCTCCTTTCTTCGTTAAAACAATTAAGACAATCATGCTCCTGAAATTGGTCATTCTGGATTTGAAGTTGAAAAACAGATAACTGGAATTTCCCTGCCAAAAGCCCGGTAACCTTCTGGTGTATGCTCGATCTCATAACCTAGCATTGCACCCAAGGTTTTCAGATTCTTGGGATATTTCTGGGTATAGGCAAGGATCAACTGACTGGCTTCTTCGGGGTTAAGCTGGTTTGCTTTGGCTGCCATTTTTTTAGTGCCTATCTGAATAATCACGGAGGGTTCATTCATAATGTTTTGATACCAATCCGAGCGGGTTCCGAAACCTGATACAACATAATATTTACCAGCATTAGGAGAGCTGTGGATTATTTCCAGTACGTTTTGTCGATCTTTTCCAGATTTCCTTCCCTTGTGTGTCAGGAGCAGACCATGCCGTCCAATAATAAAACCAAAACCAAGACGATATATCCAGATGGGCAATCGCCAGGGAATGGCTTTAAGTCCTCTCGGTGGTGCTGGAAATTTCATATTCGATCCTTAGTTGGCGCTTTTATTCCTTCCAGAAGTAAACGGATATTGGATTTGATATAGTTCTGGATGTTGATATTATCAGGGTCATAAAACCAGAGCACAATAGTACCTTCTATAACAGCTGAGATGGCGATAGCCCCATCCAGCGCATTTTCTGTTTGAAACTCGCCGGCATCGATCCCTTGTTGGATCAAGCTCTCAAGCAGGTTCACGTTCAGTTTGTAATATCTGCTGATGGCCTTTCTGATAATTTCCTGACGGAAGGCAAGGGCAATGAAATCGTAAAATATCGGCATCCAATTCAGCATCTTAATGATGTCCTGGCCAGCCCGGTCAGCATAGTGATATACCCGATCAAGAGCAGGGCGCTGATCTGTAAGAATGGCTTTGAATTCCTTTAATTCAGGCTCAAAGAACCTGTCAAGCAGGTTCAAGATTATGGATTCTTTGCTGTCAAAATACCAATATAAAGACCCTTTGCTTAAGCCTGAAGTTTCCGCGATATCAGACATGCGCGTTTTATGGAAGCCTTTTTCAGCAAAAGTTTCCATGGCTGCATCGAGAATCTGGGTCTTGCGTTCATCCGAAACATCAGGTTTGGGGGACATATTCCACTCTTTGAGATTAAACTGACCAGTCAGTCAGTTATAGTATACAAATTTTATATGATTTTGTCAAACAAATTCAAGAGCAAAGGGATTATTAATTATTGAAATTAGTAATCAATTAGGGATGGGAAACCTGGTTGCGGCCGGATTGTTTGGATTGATACATATACTGGTCCGCTGTGGTCATTAACTCTGCCAGCGTGTCGATCTCTTCATTAAGTTCAACTGCGCCAAGGCTGATCGTAATCTTGATCTGATAGGAATTGCTGCGGAATTCCCAGTCCTCTGTGGTTTGCCTGATCCTTTCAGCTACCTGGATGGCAATTGGCAGGGATGTCTCGGGAAGGATGATCAGAAATTCCTCTCCACCTATTCGCGAGAAGATATCAATGTTCCGGATCACGCTCAGGCAGCAGGAAACCACTTGCTTGAGGACGTCATCACCTGCATCATGTCCATAAGTATCATTAACAACCTTAAATTTATCCAGATCGAAGAATATCGCTGATAAGGGGCTGTTAAAACGTTTGGCGCGGTCGATCTCATATTGTCCCCAGCGCTCCAATCCGCGGCGGTTCAAGATTCCCGTTAAGGGATCCGTGATCGCCATCTCATGGATTTTCTTGTGTAGTCGAGCGTGAGTCAGGGCGATGGAGGCCTGGCTAGCAAAGGCCGAGAGGACATCAGCATGATCACGGTTGTAGTAATTTGGTGTGTGATTGTTAAGCGAAAGGAAACCGATCACATGGTCTCCTTCGAGAATAGGTGCGCCTGCCCAGGACATAACTCTCCTGGTTGATTCAGTTTTGATCCAATCCGGGTTATCATTTATATCCGGAATGATCAACGGTTTTTTTGATTCATTCATTCTGACCAGGGTTGCGAATCTGGATATATCAACCCCGTATATTGTTTGGCCGATATCGTTTTTATCATCTTCTATGTATCCCTGATGGCGGACGACACGCATTTCACCATTCTCGACCAGGATCAGATTCGCGGCATGATAGGGGATCACAGTGGCAATTTGAGTAAGGATCTGATCCAAGACAATTTCCAGGTCCAAGGATGATTGGATTGCCCGGCCGGTGTGTTGAAGGGCCTGGGCTAATTTTCTCTGTTCACGTTCAGCTTCGAATGTACGGGCGTTGTTGATCGCTATTGCCGCCTGGTTGGAAAGCAGGTCCAGGATCTGCAGCAATCCTTCATCCAGTCCACCCGGCTCAATGAAGCTGACATTCATAATGCCAATCACTTTTCTATGAAAAATCAGAGGTAAACTGACTAGTGAACCGCTTTTCCAGGAATCCTGAAGGTTTTTTTCAGCCTGGATGTCTGGTACCAGAATCCTATTCCCGCTTTGAGCAGTTTGATAAAAAATGCTGTCCCGTGTTGGGAGGGTGAACAGGATCATGTTGAACATCTTTGGCATAGATCACTGCTCCGAAATCAAGGTTTACACCATCGTATAGATAGATCTGAGCTTCCCGGGCCGAAACCAACGATAAAACTTGTTTTAAAATGCTTTCCAGCACATCGGTTAATTCGAGATTATCAGATAGCTGTAAATTAGCTTTGCGAAGAGAGTCAGCCAGGATGCGCTGTTCCCTTTCTGCCTGGACAAATTGCATATTTATGATTGCCGTTGTGGCCTGGTCCGCCAGGAGGCGCAAGATGGTTTTTTCTTCCTGTGTAAAAGTTCGGAGGGAATCGTACCAGATATTTATCACACCAATAACCTCAGAGCCGGCTTTTAACGAAAGCGAGATCACAGCGATCTCGTGACCATTATTTTCGTGTGAGATTTCGTTAAACTGTGTGATATTTGGAATAAATAGATCTTGATTGGTCGTGAGTTACTAACTGTGATAGTTCAGCTTCACCCGGATGAGAAAAAGGTAAAGTTTGCTGTCTGTTTTTCCCCAGTGAAAGAAATAATTTCAATTCGCTATTTTGGACAAGGTAAATGCTGGTGTTGTTCGCCGGAGTCAGTTCATAGACCTGTGACAATACCGTTTGTAATGCTGTTTCCAACTGATCACTGGAAGAGATATTCGTGCTTGCTTTATGGAGGGAATCCAGTTCTTTAGCGCGCAGATCAAGATTCTCTTCGATTAACTTCTTATAGATAATGGATCCCAGGGTTTGAGCAATACTACGGAAAGTATTGATCTCAGGTGTTTCCCATTTCTTGTCGTCCAAATAAGATTCAAAACCGATAAAACCCCACAGGGAAACACTGGTGAAAATTGGGAATACCACATAGCTGCCTTGATCCTGGAGGAAAAAATATTCCCGGGTTTCTTTGGTAAGCTCGTCGAGAATACCAATCAGTGGTTGATCCATTTCGGCAGTTTCTATCCAGGTTGTCAATTCTTCCGGGATGAATGTTTTATCTCTGTCTGGATATCGGGATTGGATCTCAGACCAGTAATGATAGAGGTTGCCGGAGTAGTTTACTGCGCCATTGCCTGTTAATTGGAAAAGGATCAGGTGGTCGATACCTGCAGCCAGACCAATGTTTCGCAGCAAGTCTGGAATCTTTTCCGTCCAATTTTGAGAGGTGATCAGGGCGGTCGTAAGTTGGCTGGTAGCTTCCAGCGCTTGGGAAAGACGGATCAATTTCTTGTTATTCTCTGATAGAGAGTTTAATTCAGTTGTTGATCTAAGCTGAAGGTCCCTGAGATGGCCGATGAACATGGCCGTAATTGCCAATAAAGAAAAACTGATCAAATGATTGAAGAGCTGTGTATTCAGTCTTTCAATGCTTTCAGGATGAAGAATTTCCATTAGAAGGTGGATGAAGATACTGATAAATGCAGAAATAACCCCCAGACCCATGCCTAGTGACCAGGCAGAAATCAATACGGGTAGGGCTCCCAACGCCATTAAAACCCAGTAATTATCATCTTCTGAGAAGAAGATAAATCCCCCTAGATAAATCATCCAGCTGATTAACATCATAACCCATTCAGCTGGATCCAGTTTTTGAGGTGGTTTAAACCTTTTGATCATTATAGGTAATTCAATATTCTACACATTATGTAAAACGGAATAATAACCACAACAACGAGATACTAACTGTGATAATAAGGGCCGGAAATCCTTTTTTCAGGAAGTATTTGTAGGAGATTCTGTAGCCTGCTCGTTCAGCAATGCCGGCAGTGATCATATTAGCAGAGGCGCCAATTAATGAGCCGTTCCCTCCCATGGCTGCTCCGATGGAGAGACAATAGAATAATACTTTTGATTCCGCACCGGGGATGATCAGTGTCAAGTAAGCGATTACCGGAAGCATGGCAGCGGTAAATGGGATATTGGCGATCACCATAGATAAGATGGCGCTGAACCAGGTGACAACGATCATTGCCAGAACCAGATTTTCGCCGATAAGTTTGCCAATCATGGTTGCGATGGCACTGATCAATCCTACTTCCTGAATTGCGCCAACAACTATAAATAGGGACATAAAGAATACCAATGTCGTCCAATCTACGGCTCCAATCATTTCCTCGATATCAGGCCTGATCCAGATCAACAAGGCAGATGCCCCGATCAGAGCAGTTACCGATGGCAGCAAGTGGACTTTTTCACCGAAAACAAAGAGCAGCATCATGCCAGCTCCGATCCAGCCAGCCTTTTTTAGGTTTTCTGGATTAGTTATCTTTCCTCTTTCTTCCAACTTTTCTAGGAGTAAGGGGGAACTGGGTTTATCTTCAGTAAGCTCTTTTTTATAAGTGAGCCAGCTGTAAACGATTAAGGCAAGAAAGGCCAGGAATACGCCGGGAGTGAGATTGGTCAGGAAGTCATTGAATGTAATGTTCCCAAAGGAGCCTATTAGGATATTGGTCGGCGTACCGATCAATGTGCTGACACCAATTACATTTGAAGCAAATACTTCGGGAATCAAAAAGACCAGGGGAGATATATTCAAAGCCAGAGCGATCTGAACCGTAATAGGTGTCATTAACAACATGGTGGTCACGTTGTCGAGAAATGCGGATGATATTCCTGTGATCAACATCAAGACCGTAAGCAGGATGATCATCTTGCCACCGGAAATTCGGTATGCGTGGTAGGAAAGCCAATGGAAAATACCAGTATTCTCAACAACGGCGATAACCATCATCATGCCCATGATCAGGAAGATCACGTTCCAATCAATATAGGTGATCGCTTGGGGAAAATTGAATATATACAGATCTGGTAAAAAAGGACTGCCTAAGTAGCTAATAGCTAATAATGCACTTGCGCCAGCAAAGGCCGCCAGGGTGTTGTGAAGGAATCCAGTAGCTATCAAGAATAAGACAATCACAAATATTAAGGCGGCTATCCAGAACGCGGGCGTGATCTCTCTTTCCAATGTTACTAAAGGGAACGATACGGAATTTCCCAGCTGCAGTTGTTTTATATCAGCTTCAGGAATGTTGTTGCTTATTTGCTGGAAGTGATGGCGGAAGAAAAGTAGTTTTGATTGTTCAGGGATAGGAATTGGGACATGGATAGCATAACTGCCATCTTCCTGGGTGAGAGCTGAGGAAAGGGTTTCAATATCTGTATCTAAACCTGAAACAAGGCTAACTTCAACCCCTTTTACTGGTTGAAGCTGAGCATCTTGTATTTTTCCAAAGATATACGAGGATTCTGAATTTACATCAGCAGCAGATGCATTTTCCATAGAAAAAAGGATAATGGTCAGGGCTAATATAAATAGAATGGTTCCCGCTAATTTGGTTTTGGCCACACCGCCGCCTTTATCTTTAGAATAATCTTCCGGATTGGTTAAGTCCTAGTCCTCTTCCGGTGGGATGTGTTTTTCGGTAGAGAAGATCACCTGCGCTTGACACGCTTCGTTGATCCGATCTGCGAAAGTTTGTAAGCGTTCATTTGAGAGAAGATTATCTTCGCCTTCTTCTTCAGGCCGTCCAAGAATTACATACCGTGGACTTTGTTCTTCGCAATAAGATATGATTTCCTCAACTACGTGGCCTTCGCGAATAACCCCTTCAGCCTGAGCGCCGGCCTCAGAGGCCTGTTCCTGAGCGCTTAACAGGATAAACTCACCCATATCATGGATTTCCTGGGAAATATTATTGGTCTTGCTGCTGCTGGAGTGGGTCAAGAAATCCAGGTTCACTACATAAAGAAAGTAGATGACTTCACCTGTTTCCTGGGCTAATTGAATGGACGTAGCAATTGTTGGGCGGCTCGATGGCCCACCGCGGATTGCACAAAGGATCCCCGACATAATATACTCCTTGCCGATAGGCCGGAAAATGCTGTTTTTTGTGGACTCTTCTATTGTAGTCTTAATTTAATTACCCAGAGAAAGAAATTTCTTTTTCTCTGGGTAATGTTGTGTTAATTTTGTGTAGGTGTAGGTGTAGGTGGATGTTGTTAGTGTGGTATCGGGAGTGGGTGTAACCGTCCCACCTTGATCGTACGAGGACTCATTTGGGAACTCAGTGACTCCCATGTGCCAGGCAATCTGCAGCTTTTCAGCAGCTACCGCTGGCCGGGAAGGTAGATCTGCTATGCATTGGTCTACCAGGTTTAACATTTCCAGAACAACCACTCTTTGGTTAGGAGGAACCCGTGTAATCATAAAAGAGAGAATTTCTCGAGCAGCTTCCAGCTCGTTTTCTGCCAGCCCATAATTATCATGCAGTATATATTGGTGAGCCCAGGTCAGCAGTTCCAGGGTCCGTAAGAGTTCGAGTTCCTGACGGTTGCCAGAGTCTCTCATCTGGGCGGTAGCTAAAGCGCTGAGGTTTCTTAAATTTGAGTCCAGTTTGAGCCGAAACAGTAGCTATCAGTGCTGGGGCCAATGTGCCACTATAATAAGTATTATTGTCCACATCCAATTGCATTTGAATTACATCTTCAGATAATTGATCCAGAGTAGTTTCGATGTCTGGCCTAGTTCCTGATTGGTTCTCGTCTACTGTAGCCTGCAGGGAGGATATTTCGATCTCGAGCGCTTTCTGGGTGGACTGAAGTTCTTGAACTATGGCTTGGTTCGTGTCTATAGGTTGGAAGACTCTTTGGTCCAAATAAGGAACCCAACCGGATGCTGCAAAATAAATCACCGCACCGACCAAGCATCCAGCAACTAAAACCAGAATTAACCGTAACAGGATACCCGGGATTGTTTTTGAAGTGGGTTTGGACTGCTTGCTTGTTTTTTGGGGGGAATTATTAACTGTTTCCATGATTTCCTAGGTTTATCTTTTTAGATATTGTCCAGCGTTGGATATCACCTATAAAAAAAAGCCGTTCCATCTGCTGAAACGGCTAATTCTTTGAAAGATTACATTACCGACCAAGTTTGGGGGCGAGCCTTTTAATGCGTTTCTTTAAACCAGGTGTTTCCACTTCATGCATCCTTTTCATTGCATCGATTGAGCGGCTGGATTTGCGGCGCCGAAAATGGCCGCGATAACCTTTGGTGCGCAGGATCTTCCCGCTGCCGGTTTTCCGGAAACGTTTTGCAGTGGATTGATGTGTTTTCATGCTTTTTTTACCCATAATCTTCATTCTCCTGGCAATCAGAATTGCCTTTATTTTTTCTTCTTGGTGGTTACCTTTTCTGACGGCTTGATTTTTCGCAATATCTTAGTAAGTTCTTTATTTGCTTCCTGCACTGAGATTTCACGGGTGGCCGACCATTCAGAGGCGATTTTCTTCTTGATCGTGGTATGAGCTCGCTGTTCTGTGGTATTTAATTTGTCGACTGGCTCTTTTACCGTGTAAATCTCTCAATAATGTACAAAATCCTACTAAATCTCCATCTTCTATAACTTGATTGATCCGGTTCTTGCGGACAGTATGTTTGCTGTCCATTTCTTCTGCCGGTGATTCCAAAATTGCGATTGACTTCTGAAGAGCTTTGTCACTCACCACAGGGCGAATCCGTTCAGGGTCTAAATCATCTGTTGGAATCCAATATACTCCATTACGGGTCTGGATTTTATAATATTCCCTGGTTTCATCACCCAGTGATTTTTTTTCTTTCCCTTCTACCTGTCCAACACCATGGTGGAGATGAGAGACCCAATCTCCTTTTCTAAATGACTTTATTTCTTCAGACATGTTAATCTCCAATTGTATTCATGTCCGCTGGAGGGTAGCCCAGCCAGCTATTTTATCACAGCTGTTCAGGAATTTTTGGTTTTTTCTAGGTAATCCCGCAGTATTCTTTGGATACGCGGCTGCCTTAATCGGCGCAGTGCTTGGGCTTCAATTTGCCTGACCCGTTCCCGGGAAACACCAACTTTTTCACCAACTTCCTGAAGGGTATGGCTTTTTCCATCCGGAACACCATATCGCAGGCGGAGGATTCGCACCTCGCGGGAGGGAAGGGCTTCCATCACTTCCTCCAGGTGTTCTTTTAATAAATGTTTAGTAGCAGTATCGTCTGGTAGCGGTGTTTCAAGATCCTCAACAAAATCACCCAGGACTGCATCGCCTTCCTTGGTTGTAGGCATTTCCAGAGAAAGTGGACGCCGAGCGACCTTCATCATGTACTGGACTTTTTCTGGCGCTTCGTCAAGAGCATCTGCGAGTTCTTCAATGGATGGATCGCGTTCCAGGGACTGTTTGAGGTCATTCTGCATCCGGAACATCTTAGAAATCTTGTCGCCCATGTGAACCGGAACACGTATGGTACGTCCTTGATCGGCAATAGCGCGGGTGACAGCCTGGCGGATCCACCAGGTTGCATATGTGGAAAACTTATAGCCGCGCAAGTAATCAAATTTCTTGGCAGCTCGCATCAGCCCGATATTACCTTCCTGGATCAGGTCCAAGAATGGTACACCGCGGCCCATATATTTTTTAGCAACGCTGATCACCAGGCGCGAATTGGCTGTGATCAGATGGTCCAATGCAGTCCATTCGTCCTCGATCATTTGGTGTAATTCGGCTCGGCGGTCGTCGGGCACGTTACCCCTGGCCATCTCTTTTCGGGCTAAGCGGCCACGCTCAATGCGTTTGGATAAATCCTTTTCTTCGTCCTTCGAGAGGAGCGGGATGCTGGCTGCTTCCTTGAAATAGAGCTCTATCAGGTCGTTTGTGTCGATGCTGTTGAGGCGATTTTCAAGGTCTTCGTCCGGATCTTCATCTTCTTCTAGCTTACCATTGCCCCCTTCGTCGGCGATCAGGGTTTCCAGATCTTCCTCGTCATCTTCTTCAAGGTAGGGGATATCCTCCTCGAGCAGAGAAGCAAAGGCTTTTTCAAGGCTGCTAACATCTTTTTTAGCGTTAGGGAAGTAATTTAGGATGTTAGAAAAGGTGATATATCCCTGGGAATGTCCTAATTCTATAAGTTCATGAATGGGATTTAATACTGTTTTCTTATCAGAGTTAGTTAAGTTAGGAGTTGTTTTACCCATAGAGGTTTTTAAAAACGAACAGGTCTAGTTAATAAAAATTTCATGTGATTCAAATATTGTGAATCACATTGAGTAATGCTTCGGATACACTTCAGGGCTGAGCCGCTAAAAAGGAACAAACCAATATAAGGATAGACTTATTCTGTCTTCTTTGCTTCCTCTGTAGGTGGACGGGGCTGCCCTTTTTTGTGACGGTAAACGATCCGGCCTCGGGTAAGGTCATAAGTAGACATTTCAACTGTCACTCGATCGCCAAGCAGAACACGGATATAGTATTTGCGCATTTTTCCAGCAAGATAGGCCAGTATCTCGTGTCCATTTTCCAATTCAACTAAAAATTGAGTACCAGGAAGAGCTTTTACTATAGTCCCTTCCATTCTCGCTTTTTCTTCTTTCTTAGCCATTTAACCTCTTGTTTTGCTCGACGATTTTCTGGGACAGGGGTGAAAGCTCCTGTTGACCCAAAACCTTAATCCGGATCGTTTGATCTAGGCTTAATACGTTCGAATGCTTTGTTTTTTCTGTCTTCTCTTATTTGCGTTACGGCGCTTGCGCCGGCGGATCGCTTTCTTACGTTGGATGCGAGCGAGTTCGCTTTTAGAAACGAACCATCTCTTGCGGCGGACTGTGCTCAGCACACCACTGCGAGATACTTTTTTCCGAAAACGCTTCATCATCTGCTTCTGCGATTCATTAGGTCGGGTTTCAACTCGTACAGCCAAGACTATTCACATCCTTTCTTTTCGGCACTCATGCATAAAGGGCGATGCCTTTTTTCCCTCGCCCTTTTATGATTCGTGGCCTAAATTTGTGGCAATTTGCCTTGCGCAAATTGTTGCGGGTTATTCCGCAGTTGCCTATCTCCCCCCAAGTATACCTTGAAAATCTTACAATGCAATAGATAAAAAGAATAAAAACTAACAAAACACTTACATTGACGACAAATTTGGGGCATGCTAGAATGTTTTTATGGAAATTGAACAAAATGAGGAAAAATATCCCCTGGAGCATATCCCGGAGGAAAATAATACCACTAAAAATCTTAGGGATTGGATGAACTTAACTGCGGATATTCCTGCGGGTTTATTTTATCACGATGCCCTTGCTGGAGTTATACATATTAACTCCAAATTACTGGGATTTCTCAAGCAGGAACAGATGGCGATCAGTCCAGTGCTGGAAGAGTATTTCTGGTCCCGCCTGGAATCATTAGCTGAGGATCCTGGACAAGCCCACGTTTTGATACAGGAGGCGAGAGCTCGATTACAACCAAATCAATATTCGGAATTTAAGTTAGGGTTAAGTAATGATAGTTGCCTCGTAATCAGGTTGTTTCAGATTAACCTTGATGGCTCTGATGATCAGACCTATGGTGGAATTGTCTTGGATCTGGTCGATGATCAATCTATTTATCTGCGTCAAGTGAAGATGCTGGAAGAGATGAGTGTTCAGGCCAGAAAGAACAACGCTTCTGCAAAAGGAAATTTAGATGCCCTGGTAGATAATTTACATATATGGAGTCCGGAAGTCCTGGATGAGTTTTTATTGGATGCTAGAGATCAGCTAAATCTGGTAAATCAGTCCCTTGACCTTATCCTGAATTTGATCCAAGCTTATGAATCAATACCGGTTTTCTCGGATTCCGTATATGTAATTGAACTTATCAAAGAGATAATTTCAGAAGGAAAACAGGAAGAATATCGGCTGTTAGAGGGCCAAGAACACAAATCAAACCCACCCTTGTCATTCCTTGATCCGGCTTTAACCCGATTGGCTTTGGAATACTTGATGAAAGAAATCGCATCCAGTAATGCCGAAGGACAACAAGTCGATGTTTCTATAGAAATTAAGAAAGACAAACTGTTTATCAAGGTGGAAAGTCCGAGGACGCTTCCTTTACCTGGGTTGTCGCCTGAACAAGAGGAAATCAGCCCGAAGGATCTAAACATCAAGATCTACCTGGCGAAAAAAATCATAAACGCACAGGGAGGTTCAATAACCTTCCTTAGAAAAGAACCCAGTTCTGAAGCAGTGTCAAGTATTGAGATCAGTTTGCCTTCTGAAGCCAGCCCACAAGTTATTCAAAAGCCTGACCTGTCATTGGGTCAAGAAGGAGTTGATGAAGGACGGATACTGCTGGCTGAGGCCCAGGCTGAATATCAGATCCAACTGAGGGACACCCTGCAAGGAGCTGGATACCGAGTAGATCTAGCTTCCGATGGAAGCTCAGCTCTTGACATGGCCCAATCAATAAATCCAGATTTAATAATAGTGGCCCGAAACCTTCCTGGATTGGATGGATTGCTAGTCACTCAAGGGATTCGGCGCTGGTCAGCGATCCCCGTTATTATGCTAAGCGAAAGAACGGACCCAGGTGATCTGTTATATGCTTATCAACTGGGAGTCGACGATTATTTGAGAAAACCGGTTCCAACTCTAGAACTTCTGGCAAGAGCCCGGGTTTGTCTGCGGCGCAGTGCTAACGCCAGGTATCCACTCACTCCTGATATCTTTCAATCCAATCTGATTAGAATTGATTATTCCACCAGGCAAGTGTGGATAAGGGGTAAACCTGTTGATTTGACGCCCATTGAATACAACTTGCTGGTCTTTATGTCCAGGCAGGGTAAACAGATTATGCCTTATGAACAACTGTTGGATAGTGTTTGGGAAGGGCCAGAAAAAGGAACCAGACAGGGTTTATTTGTTCATGTAAAACGATTGCGTGAAAAGTTAGAAGTCGATCCGAAAAACCCCCAGATCATTAGTAATAAATGGGGTGTGGGGTATGTATTTAATCCTTGATTTAGGGCTATTAATTGACAAATAATCTAAAGTTTGTCATAATCTGAACGTAAGTGTTGAGTTAAATGTAATTCATCCAATTTGCTGGACCTTAATGCTGCCTCAGGAATGGTCGGGCGGCATATTTGTTTTTGGATGATTAATTTACTCCGCAGCAAAAAACTTTCAGGAGTTAAACGCAGAAATCCATGGAAAACGAGACTATAACCCCAGAACCAGAGCAGGAAAACCAAGTACCGGAAGAAGAAAATACTGCAGATCAACCGGGATGGTTTCAAGATTTTGTTGACCATTATGATGTCGACAAACCCCAACAAGGGGAGATGCTAAAGGGTACGATTCTAGATATCCAGGATAGCTCGATTGTGCTTGATGTCGGATTTAAACGAGATGCGATCATTCCCGGACAAGATATTGAACGAGTTGATCCTGAAATTAGGGATAATCTATCGATCGGAGATGAGATTTTTGTCAGTGTTATCCGAACTCCTATGGGGGATGATGATTTGTTGGTGTCGCTTCAAAGGGGATTGACATATAAAACCTGGATCAAGGCTGATGAATTAGCCCAGTCTAATGAGCAGGTGGAATTAGAGGTTGTTGACCAGAACCGCGGCGGATTACTGGTTGCATTTGATAATTTGCGCGGTTTTATTCCCAATTCACATATACCTGCTATCAGGAGAGGAACCAGCACACAGTTGGCCGGGGAAATAAAATCCGAGATGATAGGCAAGACACTCCCTGTTAAAGTGATTGAAGTGAACCAGAAAGAACGCCGCCTTGTCTTTTCAGCTCGTGTTGTTCAGAAAGGGCAACGATTAAAAAGGCTAAATGAGATTGAAATGGACTCGGTAGTAAAATCCCGGGTTGTGAATATTGTGGATTTTGGTGTTTTTGTGGACCTGGATGGAGTGGACGGACTGGTCCATAAATCCGAAATTGACTGGGAAAGGATTCCACACCCTTCAAAGATATTTAAGGTTGGCGATGAGATCGAGGTGAAAGTTATCGGTATTGATAAAGAAAAAGAGCGGGTAAGCCTAAGCCGAAAAATCTTGCTTCCAAACCCCTGGTTGAAACATGTGGAGAAGTTCCAGGTGGGCGATCTTGTGGAGGGATTGGTTGTTTCTGTCCTGGACTTCGGTGCTTTTATTGAGCTAACCGAAGGATTGCAGGGCTTGGTTCATGTCAGTGAAATTGGCTATGCAAACACGGAGGATCCCAAAGCTGTTGTCAAAAAAGGTGATCCGGTCCTCGTCAAGATCATGTCAATTGATCCAGATAGAGAGCGGATCTCACTGAGTATGAGACGGGTACCGATCTCTGAACAAATGGAATGGATCATGAATCTGGAGGATGCGTCTGAAGGTGTTTTGCTGGATAGAAATGAAGCCATGCCGGATGAAGAGATTGATACAGAAGGATCAGAACCATCAGCAACATCGGATGTTGATGCGGAGGAAATAGAAGAGGTCACTTCTGACGAGGATCCCGGAGAAGATGAAGTAAGCCAGGAAGATCCAGAAGAAGACCAATCACCTCCTGATGAATCAGAAAATCCAGAATAAAAAGCAAATGTTACGAAGCATTTTCAAAGTATGGCTGACTAAAATCGGTCATACTTTTTTATACCTCAGATTGGGAATAGTTGCTTTCCTGGCTGGTTAGATTGGAGGGATACTCTTCCTGAAAGTCCTCACAGTCACACTTTTCACCGATGAGGCATTTTCTACAGCAAAAGATCAGCTGGCCTTCTGTTATCGGCTCCCAGCAAATTTCCACTCCGCATCCATCACACCAAAACGTATCAGCATACCATACCATCTAACACCTCCCTTGTAACAGGATTATTTTGGGGTGCGCCTACTCAGCCTGAGAACTCAATTCTGTCCGCTGCGTTGAATATGATGAGTGATAGTGTAGAGATAGAGAGTGAAAAACAAAGAAAATGACTTGCTGCTTTCACTATAGCAAAAAATGTTGATTAGTTCAAGTTCCTGGTTTAGATATTCAGCCAGCGACTGGCTTCATCCGGAAGATCTGTGAGGAATCCCTGTTGTATGGTGCAGTTGGGAAGGGAGTTAATGAACAGATTTCCGTAAGTCTTGGTCAGGAGCCTTTTATCGAAAATTGCAACTACTCCAACATCTTTTTTAGTTCTTATTAGCCTACCAAAACCTTGTCTGAAACTGAGGATTGCTTCAGGGAGCATATATTCCTGAAAACTATCATGATATGTTTCTGATCTGGCAGCGACGATCGGGTCTGATGGAACCTTGAATGGCAGCTTGGCAATCACAAGAACCGAAAGATCCTGCCCGGGTATATCTACGCCTTCCCAGAAAGCCCTGGTGCCCAGTAATACCGCTTGTTCTGCTTGGCGGAAACTCTTTAACAAAGTGTGAGCTGATGGTCCGCTTCCTTGTTCATAGACAATTATCCCTTCCTGAGCCAAGGGTCCAGTGATAGATCTGCCAGTTTCCTGCAGTTGACTGTAAGAAGTGAATAATACAAGTGTCCGTCCACCTACAGCTTTGCAAAGGGAGATCAAACCTCTATTGAGAGCAAGCTGGTGGCCCTTGTAATCATTTGGTTCTGAGATATCTTCCACGAGATATAGAAGAGCAGAGTTCTGATAATCAAATGGAGAGCCCAGGGCAAGCTCTTCTGCGTCGTTAGCGCCAAGTCTATTACGGATATAGTCAAAACTCCCCGCTGTAGTTAAAGTTGCCGATGTAAGGATCACGGCCCTTTTTTCGAACCAGATATAACGTTCCATCAGATCCCCGATATGCAGGGGCGCAGCCTGGATGGCCACGGCTGGTTTTTGGGGTGGTGATTCGATCCAGTAGATCATATTGGGATCGGGCTCAAATACCAGATGATCGATATTTTCATACATATCGTAAAGCT
Source organism: uncultured Chloroflexia bacterium (assembly GCA_963824175.1). Lineage (GTDB taxonomy): Bacteria > Chloroflexota > Anaerolineae > Anaerolineales > UBA11858 > B10-G9. The sequence continues at coordinate 332,864 of CAWGOD010000001.1, forward strand.
CCCTGGAAGCTTCCCTAAGATCGTTCAAGACCGCTTCATATTGGGATTCATCACTCCGGTTTTTCCCCAGCAACTCATTGATCGATTCCCAAAGTTTTTGGATATCTTCGAGTAAACCGTAAAGTGATTGCCTGGCCTCATCCCAGGATTTTTCTACATCATCCCACTCGCTTTGTTCTCGTAAGATGCCGCGGAAATTCTCAGACACCCTTGTGGAAGATTCTATCCTCGCCTGCTGAGTGTACCTGCCGGCTGGCCTTCCGCCCCTCGACCTTTCTAGGAGCAGCTGTAGAATGCGGAAGAGATCATCCATGCGGCTTTGGGTTTTGAAGGACCGGGAGATGATCGATTGCACTAGTTGGTTAAGAGAGGCAAAATCACTGGGAGATAATTTGTCTTCCCCCAATTTTGTGATCCAGCTCAATATTCCTTTCTTCTCGTCACCAAGAACCGAGAGCGATCTTCTCAGCAATGATTGGGAAGTGTAGAAGCTGAGAGCATTGGTTGTTGCACTTTCGAGGTGGTGGGCTTCATCGATGATCAGGGTGTCGTATTCAGGAAGTACTCTGTTTCCAGTGGCGACATCTGCCAAGCAGGAGTGCATGATTGACTATGATGATATGTGAAGAATGAGCTCGCTGTCTGGCCTGGTAAAACGGACATCGGCCGCCTGTTCGTTTTAAGCAACCCTCGGTAGAACAATCTTCATGCTCTGCAGAAATCCGATTCCAGATCCGGCGTTCCTGTGGCCCGTTCAGATTGATCTCTCCCCGGTCACCAGTTAGACTCGACTCCAGCCAAACCAGGATCTTTCCCAGAACGCGCATCTCGTCTGCGTTTTTAGGCTTGCTTTTACGCAGGCTTTCCAGATGATGGGGGCAGAGGTAATTTGAGCGGCCTTTTAATACAGTTGCCCTGCATTTCAAATCCATGGTATCAAGGAGCAGGGGGATATCTTTACTAATAAGCTGGTCCTGGAGGTTAATGGTATTAGTAGAGATCACCACTCGCTGTTGATTTTTTGTAGCCCACAAAGCCGCAGGAATGAGATAAGCCAGAGATTTGCCGATTCCGGTGCCGGCTTCGATCAAGTAATGCCGACCATCAGAGATTGCCCTAGATGAAGCTCTGAGCATTTCCAACTGCTCGGACCGATGTTCATAATCTGGAAATGATTTATGGAATGGACCGCCGGGTTCAAGTACAGCAGATACCTCGTCCAGATCCAAACCTTTGACTGTCTCCTTGGGTTCGATCGGTTTCAATTCCATGGGAGGGGCTTGAGATAGCAAAGGATTCTGGTAAGGCTCTCTTGTGCCAGCAGGATTATTCTTTTTTTGCTCTTCGAAGGCCCATTTGAAAGGGAAAGTACCTCCCCATCCAGGCCCAGGGCTGAGGCGGACAATCTCTCCCAGGATTGGTAGAGGTAGATCTTGGATCATATCAAACATGATCTGGTAGATCGCCTGGGTAACCTTGGTGTCATCCAGGGCGCGATGAGTTGCTCTCATCGGCACACCCAGTACCTGTCCTAAAGCCCTGAGATTGTAGCGGCCTTCAGATGGCAGAACCACAGAGGCCATTTCATAGGTATCGATTGCAGGGTTCTTTTTCAGGGCGCCAGCTGCTCGTAAAAATGACAGATCAAACTTCACATTATGTCCGATAACAGGAGCATCTCCTACAAAATCGATCAATTGGTTGATCGCTTCTTCAATATAGGGGATCGCGTCACCTCTGACCATAGCATCCGTGATGCCTGTTAATTGGGAGATGAAAGGTGGGATCTTGATCCCGGGGTTGACCAGGCTCTGAAATTCAGCCTCTACTCCCTTGTCTGTGAAGCGAACTGCTCCAATTTCGATGATCCTATCAGTCTTGGAATCCAGTCCGGTGGTTTCAATATCTAAAGCTATTAATGTTCTTTTTGTCATAATAAATTGACTCTGCGGTAGGTTTTGATAATAGACCTGCTGGTTAGAGGAATTGAATCAGATCAAGATTCGATTATTTTCAGGATTCCCCAAAGGCTTGAATGATCCGGGCTATATGTTTTGCGCCTTTTAGGTAGAGGTCGATGCGGATATTTTCATCTGGCGCATGGGCGTTTCCACCTGGATAACCGATCCCGGTAGTGACAACCGGTAAGTTTAGAGTTGTAACAAATGCGTGATTTGGACCGGAACCACCTACCATGGGCACCAGTTCCATCTGGCTGCCGAAAGCGTCAGTTGCAGTGTCTACAACTAGTTTTACGAAATCGTCGTCAGGATCGGTTCGTGCTGGTGGTCCACCCCCCAAGAAATCTATTTCTATATCCTGGAAACCTTCTCGGTCAAGATGGGTTCGCAATTGTTCTAAGACCTCTGCAGGGGTTTGGTTTGGTACTAGCCGGAAATCCACTTTCGCTGATGCTTTAGCTGGCAAAACGGTTTTGGATCCTGGCCCTTGATAACCGGATGTTAATCCACAGATCGTACATGTTGGCTCGAAGACACTGGCAACCCGAAGCGCTGTGTCATCAGGATATTCTTTCAGGAAGTTTTTAATCCCATACCGGGATTTGAACTCATTGCTTACTGGCGGAAGTGCCTCCATCATTTGAATGTCTCTCTCGGTTGGGGGGAGAATAGGATCATAAAATCCGGGTAATTGAATATGTTCGTTTTTATCTTTAAGTGTGTTTAGGGCCCAGATCAGTCGCCAGGCAGGGTTGGGGAATATGGATCCACCCAGTCCTGAATGTACATCCTGGTTTGCGGTTTTTATTGATAGCTCAACATAACAAATTCCCCGTAGTCCCAAATACTGCATGGGGATATCGCGGTGGTCCACACCCCCAAATTCCCAGATACAGGCATCTGCCTGAAGCAGATCTTGATGTTCTTTTACGAAATCAGGCAGATGAATACTGCCGACTTCTTCTTCTCCCTCAAGTATGAATTTGATATTGCAGGGTAGTTCATCAACCTCATTCAGGATTGCGTCTATTGCAAATAGGCGGCTAGTAAAGTGTCCCTTGTCGTCACTGATACCCCGACCGTAAACTTTTCCATCCCGCTCTTCCGGTTCAAATGGGGGTGAACTCCAGAGGTCTAAAGGTTCGGCCGGTTGGACATCATAATGGTTGTAGAATAGCAGGGTTTTATCCGTTTTGCCTTTCCGTTCTGCTATGACAACTGGGAACCCTTCGGTAGCATACAAGTTTGCGTCAAACCCTCGTTCTTCTAACATGGCAGCAGTCATCCGGGCTGTTTCTTCCATGCCCAGATTCTGAGCAGCTACGCTGGGCTGCTGGCAATATTTTTTAAGTTCGGTCAGGCTTGTCTGTAGGTTATCTTCCAGGAATGAATCAATATTGGAAAAATCTGTCATTTTGGAGGCTCCTGTAGCATGGCTTCTATGCGAGCGACGATCAAGTCCAGGGCGACATGGTTATACCCACCTTCTGGAATTATCACACTGGCATATCGTTTGGAGGGCTCTACGAATTCGAGGTGCATGGGGCGGACTGTTTCAATATACTGGTTAATGACGCTCTCGGTAGTGCGGCCTCGTTCTTCGATATCTCTTCGCAGCCGGCGGATGAAACGAACATCTGCATCAGTGTCCACGTAGATCTTTAAGTCAAAAAGTTCTCGCAGTTCCGGTTCCGCGAAAAGCAATATACCTTCTACGATCAGGATCAATTGGGGATTGATAGTAGTGGTTTCAGGCTTACGGGAATGGGTCTTGAAATTGTAATTGGGAAGCTCGATGGAATTTCCTTCCTTGAGCTGATGGATGTGCTCGATCAGCAGTTCTGTTTCCAGGGAAGAAGGATGGTCGAAGTTGACCTGAGCTCGCTCCTCGACCGAGAGGTCACGAAGTTCCCGATAATAGGCATCGTGTGGTAAAAATGCGATTTTCTCTGGACCAACTGTATTGAGGATATAGTCTGCAACAGTTGTTTTACCTGACCCTGTGCCGCCAGCAATACCGATAACGAGTGATTTATTTCGTTTTGTCATGGTGAAAGTATTATACTTGAATGAAGCCAGGTTCTGATATAGATTACCCAAAAAAAGATATTGATTTACAACAAGTTCATAATTTTTCCGTATATTTACTAGAACAAATTAGAAGGAGAGGAATAATATGAAGAAAATTGTCTTTGTGCTTATCTTGGTCTCATTAGCTCTAGTATTAAGCGCATGTACTGCTGGTCCTAATCAGCTTCGGAATACACCTGATGAAGATGGAGAAGTTGCAGGGTTCTGGATGGGACTCTGGCATGGTTTAATTGCCCCCTTTACCTTTATAATTTCGCTATTTTCCAAGAGCGTTTATGTATTTGAGGTCCACAACAACGGCGGCTGGTATACTTTCGGCTTCCTGCTTGGCGCGTCTTCAATATTTGGCGGCAGCGGTGGTGGAGCAGCCTGCCGGAAAAAACGCAAACGCGATTAACTCAAATCGACCGCAGATTTAGTTCTCGACCCGCAGGGGAGAATCCGGCGGGTCTTCTGCTTTCTTGCCCAGCAGTTGACTTTTCTGGTAAGCAGCCCAGACGGCTTTTGATAGGATTGTTCGCATCCCACCTTTTTCAAGTTGGTAGATAGCTTCCGCACTGGTCCCACCGGGAGAGGTAACCATATTACGAAGCTGGGCTAAATGTAAATCTGATTGCACTGCAAATTCTACAGAACCTTTGATCGTTTCCAGAACAATTAATCGGGCGTCTCGGCGGGAAAAACCAAGGTGAACAGCTGCATCCACCAGCGCTTCTGCCAGTAGGAATACGTAGGTTGGACCGGTACCACTGACCGCAGTAGCCATGTTCAGTGAATCCTCATGCTCTACGTATAGTTCTTTTCCCATAGCTTCCAGGATGACTTTAGCTTCCTGGCGTTGAGAATCGGAGACTTCGTCGGAAGCAGTCCAGACAGTCATTCCAGCGCTGATCTGGGCCGGTGTATTGGGCATTGTTCGAATAACCGCTTTATGGGATAGGCCTTTTTGAATTGTGGCAATGGGCATCCCCGCCACGATCGAAAACACCAGGCTGTTTGCTGGTATCTTTCCCTTTATTTCTGATGATACTGCAGCCAAAACTTGAGGTTTGACTGACAGAATGACGATATCAGCGGTTTTTACGGCTTCGCGGTTATCCCCGGTAACGTTGACTCCGTACTTTTCCGAGATGCGTTCCCTTTGTCCCGGATTGGGATCGCTAGCTGTGATCTGCTCCGGATTGAGTTCTTTATTCCTCAATAAGGCGCCGATCATAGCTCCTGCCATATTGCCGGTTCCGATTACAGCAATGTTCTTGTTTTCTAGATATTTCATATTGTCCTCCTGCGTTCCAGGTTAAGGCCATCCAATGGTACCCTTCCTGGATTTGATGTTGTCATTGTACCATTCTGAGGGCTGCCGCCAGAATGGTCTTCATCCACCACAAGAACTACTCGTTGATCATGAATTCTTGATTTTCCAGATAGGTCAAAAGTCTCCTGGAGAATTCCTGGTGGGAAGTTCGGGTGTATTTCACTTCTGTATAAAGCTGGGCCAAGTTTTCAACTCCCTTTTCCTCAACCTGTTCCCTGAGCCATTTTGATTTCATATAACGCTGCCAACCTTTGATTTCTCTCTCTTCGTAAATATCCTGGATCTCTTGGTCTGTGTAGTCTTTGTAGGTTTCCCAATGCACTAAGCTGGACAAAGGCAAGCGGTCACGCAGATGGGGTTGTTCGTCTGGGTATCCAAGGGAGAAACCTGTGATAGGAACTACATTTTTGGGCAGTCCCAGGATCTCACCGATCGCATCTGCATTGGCCAGCGTACTGCCAAGATAGCAGAGACCCAGACCGCGTGATTCTGCAGCCAGGGCTACGGTTTGTGATACCAGGATAGCGTCGATAGCTCCGATGAGGAAACTGAAGAAGTTATCAAAATTATCGGCAGCCTGATTGAGTTTCAGCCAGCGACGCATACGGTTAAAATCGGCACAAAAGGTCAAGAAGACTGGCGCATCCACTACCATTTTCTGTCCCATATGCGGCTCAAGAAGTTTATCGCGCAGCTGTTGCTCCCGGGTGACGATGATGGAGTAGGTTTGCATATTTCCGGATGAAGAAGTACGAATTCCAGCCTGGAGGATCTCCTGCAGGAGTTCCTCTGGAATGGGGTCAGGTTTATATTTCCGGATGGAGCGGTGATTGAGTATCTGTTGAATGACAGACATTAATCCTCCTGGTTTTCATTAGACATCGTATCCAGAAGTATACGATAAAATCCAGGATGCAAATGACCGGTTCGTTTTGAGTCCTCAGGTGTATACTAGGATGCGTTACAAGGATATGAAAAAACACTATGAAGAATAAATCTGTCCAGGCAAATCTGGTCTTATTGATCACTGCAGTGATCTGGGGTGGGGGATTTGTTGCCCAGCGTTTAGGCATGCAGCAAATGGGACCCTATATATTTAACGGTTTCCGGTTTTTTATTGGTGCTTTGACGCTTGTTCCAATTATCTTGATCCGAAAGCAGACTGGGGCATCCCAGAAGGGAAATCTAAATAGGACCTTGTTGGTTGGTGCTGTGGCAGGGCTATTCCTGTTTTTTGGTGCAACATTTCAGCAGCTTGGTCTTGTATACACTACAGCCGGTAAAGCTGGATTCATCACCGGGTTGTATGTAGTAATTGTTCCTCTGCTTGGCATGATGTGGGGGGATCGCGGGTCGTTGTTCACCTGGCTGGGAGCAATTCTGGCAGTTATTGGCCTGTATATTCTGAGCGCCTCCCGGGGAATGGTTTTTGCTCCAGGAGATGGATTTGTACTGATCGGTGCTTGTTTCTGGGCCCTGCATGTACAGTTCATTGCCAGATATTCACCTGATGTGGACGTATTTCAATTATCGTTCGTTCAATCGTTATTTACTTCGTTGATCAGTTTTGGAGTGGGGTTCTTCCAAGAAGAAGTTGTTTTTAACCAGGTTCTATCTGCTGCAATTCCGATCCTTTATGGGGGAGTGATCTCGATCGGAATCGCGTATACGCTCCAGGTTGTTGGGCAGCGTTACGCCAAGCCTACACCTGCAGCAATTATCTTAAGCCTGGAGTCAGTTTTCGCCGTATTCTGGGGGTGGTTGATCCTGAGTGAGGTTTTAACTCCAAAGATCTTAGCGGGGAGTTCCTTGATGCTTGCGGGCATGATGGTTTCCCAAATTAAACGAAAGAAAACCACAGAAATCTTCTGATTAATCCATCATATCCAAATACCTAAATCACACCAGGTCTTCGTAAGAGTTTTTTCCGTAAATGGCGGGGACCCACTTTTGGCTGTCGATCGGCGGCCGTTTATACCCAGTATCCTGCTGCCGGGGGGGAAGTTCGATCGGCTCTGGAGTGAGGTCCTCATAGGGAAATAAACTCAATAGATGATGGATGCAGTTTAAACGGGCATGACGTTTGATATTGGCATCCACCACATACCAGGGTGCTTTTTCAGTATCGGTATACATGAACATGGCATCTTTTGCCCTGGAATACTCTACCCAGCGGGTACGGGATTCAAGATCCATGGGGCTTAACTTCCAACGCCTGGCTGGGTCGGTATTACGGACCCGGAAACGCCGTTCCTGTTCCTCGTCACTGACTGAGAACCAATATTTGATAAGTTTTACACCGGATCGGACCAGCATACGTTCAAATTCAGGGCAAGTACGCAAAAAATCCTGATACTCATAATCTGAGCAAAAACCCATCACTCGTTCGACGCCGGCCCGGTTGTACCAGCTGCGGTCAAATAACACTATTTCGCCTGCCGATGGAAGGTGGGGTACATAGCGCTGAAAATACCACTGTTCTTTTTCCCGATCAGATGGTGTGCCAAGAGCGACGACGCGAGCAATGCGGGGGTTAAGGCGTTGTGTAATCCTTTTGATCACACCTCCCTTACCAGCTGCGTCCCGGCCTTCGAAGATAATAACAACCTTTAATCCCTTTTCTTTGATCCAATGGTGCAGCATTACTAATTCCTGCTGCAGCCTTGCCAGCTCCCGGTTGTATTGCGCCGCTTTGAGTTTTCCAGAGGTTGTGTACTCAAACGGTGCCTGTTCTTCTGACATCAATAGCTCCTTAATACTTGCTTTACTGGTGAACAATCCGGGATCAATTATGTTATTTTATAAATATATCCAAATCCATTCAGGTCGTCAACTGATGAATTTCTTGTATTTAAAATCTGACTGATCAAAAACTCAGATTTGGGAATCTGTCGGGTTTAAATAAAAAGAGCCACCGATGGGAATTGAACCCATAACCTATCGCTTACGAAGCGATTGCTCTACCCTTGAGCTACGGTGGCACACATATCTATTGGTTGACGGGGGAAATTATACCAGCTATCATACGGGAGTGAAAAGGGACCGGGAAAGGGCGAGGATTTTCCCGGTTCGGACTATTTCCAGGAGGAATATTTGCGTATAGCTTTGCTTTCATATCATACTTGTCCTTTGGCAACCCTGGGGGGGAAAGACGCTGGCGGAATGAATGTTTACGTTCGTGATCTTGCCCGAGCCCTGGGTAGGGAGGGCATTCATCTGGATGTTTTTACTCGGTCTCAGGATGAACATGTGCCACACGTCTTACATGATCTGGGATATGGAAACCGTGTAGCTCATATTCCAGCTGGGCCTGAATACCCACTACCAAAAGAGGAACTTGTCACACATATTCCTGAATTCGTGGAAAACATTCTGGAATTTGCTAGGAAGAAAGAATGCTGTTACGATCTCATCCATTCCCATTACTGGATGTCTGGCATTGCTGCTGAAGAATTGGCTAAAACTTGGGACGCGCCTATCATCCAAATGTTTCATACTCTCGGGAAATTAAAACAGCAAGTTGCCCAGAACGCAGATGAGGCAGAAGGGGATTACCGAATAAAAGGTGAATTACAGGTTATTGACAGGGTGGACAAGATCATAGCTTCTACAACAACAGAAAAGGCGCAGTTAGTGGATCTTTACGGAGCGGATCCTGGGAAAATCGATATTATTTCACCAGGCGTTGATACGAGTCATTTTTACCCGATTCCCCCGGACGAAGCCAAAGAATTCATTGGCGCTCCAATTGATAAAAAAATGCTTCTATTTGTGGGCCGGATCGAACCGCTGAAAGGGATCAAGACCTTACTGCAGTCAATTGATGATTTACGCAATAATGGTAAATTGGGAAAAGATCTCTGTTTGGCCGTAATCGGTGGGGAGTTGGAAGGAAAAGACGGTCATGAATTTGAGGATATGAAGCTCCTCAACGGTTTGCGGGATGAATATGGGCTGGGGGATATGGTGACCTTTTTAGGTAAAAGGAGCCAGGATACACTTCCGTATTATTATTCAGCCGCTGAGCTGGTGGTGATGCCGTCGCATTATGAATCCTTTGGCATGGTTGCGCTGGAATCAATGGCTTGCGGCACGCCGGTTATCGCATCGTTGGTGGGAGGATTGATCCACCTGGTTGAAGATGGAGTTACGGGTTATCACGTACCAGTAGAGGATCCCATTGCTCTTAGTAAGAATATCTCCAGGTTGCTAGAGGACAAAGCGCTTCGTTATAGAATGGGGCATGATGCTTTTGCGTTTGCAAAAAAATTCGATTGGAGCAATATTTCGAAGCGGATGATCGAGGTTTATCGGGAGTTGCTCTCGGAATAAACTTCAATCCTTATCATTATCTTTCGGAACAAGGCCGTAGCGGATTGCCAGGATTGCCGCCTGGGTCCTATCAGCCACTCCCAGTTTTTTCAACAACACACTGGTGTAATTCCTGACAGTGCCTTCTGCCAGGAACAACTTCTCAGAAATTTCTGTATTAGACAATCCCTGCGATAACAAGGTCAGGATATCCCTTTCTCTTTCAGTAAAAGTGTAATGAGATGGCGGTTGGGATTTACCAAAATTTTCGGCATATTCTGAAAGCAGTTTTCCTGCAACCTGAGGGTCGATAAAAGACATTCCCTCTAATGTTCCCTTGATAGATTTGATCAAATCTGCAGGAGGAGTGTCTTTTAATAAATATCCGGCCGCACCACTGCGAATGGCATCAAAGATCCATTCATCGTCATCATAGGTAGTTAATACCAGGACAAAAATATCCGGGTAGGTTTCATTGATTTTCCGGGTTGTTAGAACGCCGTTCATACCAGGCATTTTTAGATCCATCAAAGCCAAATCAGGCATTACCTCAGGGATCAGGGCCAACGCTTCAACACCATTATGGGCAATTCCAACCACGTTCAAATCAGGATCTGCATTAATGATCGTCTGCAATCCTTCACAAACAATTTCCTGATCATCACATATCAAAATTTTGAACATGGTTTAACTCCGTCTTTATGCTGATGCAGGTACCTTTTCCAGGTTCACTTGTTATTGTCAGTTCTCCTCCGCATTCAGCGGCTCTTTCTTGCATACCCCGGATACCTAGCGTATCCAGCGAGCGCTCTTCCTGGGTTTCAAACCCAGTTCCATTATCTTGAATATTCATCGAATACAGAGATTGTTCCACTACCAAACTTAAGAGTAACTTGGCTTGCCTGAGCGTGTTTGACAATATTCTCCAGGGCTTCCTGGGCAATCCGGTAATAAACCTGCTCTATAGGAATTGATGATTTGGGAAGCATATCTGGCAAAATAAGTTGTACATCAAATTGCCCTCGGGCAGCAGCCTGGTCAGCAAGATTTTCAAGGGACAGTTTCAATCCCAGGTCTTCAACCTGCTTTACTCGGAGATCCTTCAAGGCTCTTCTTGTATCCCGTAAGCCAGTCCTGGTTTTGGCTCAGGGCATGGTCGAGGCGGGTCACAACCTGGGGATGATCTTCTCCCAGGAGTATTTTGATGGCCTCCAGATTGACGGTCAGACCGCTGAGAGTATGGGCTAAGGTGTCATGAAGATCTCTAGCGAGGCGATTGCGCTCCCTACTTAGTGTCAGCTGTTCCAGAGTATTTGCATGTTCGTTGAGTTTAATATTGGCATCAACAAGTTTTCTCTGCTGTTCCCGCTGTGTGGCTATCAAACGGGTTACGACATGGCTAACCGTGCCAAATGCAAAAGCCCGGATCAACGGCAGACCCAGGATAGGAAGAGTTTCGTAGTTGATGTATTTTACTCTGGGTACCAGGGTGGATAATTCGATAATCGTGGTTATGAAGATAAATGCCAGGACGATTCTAAAGCGGTACTGCCAGGCGATCAAAACCAGGGGGACGATCAGGATCGGGAATAAAAACCAGCTCCTGGTAATGGTCATCTGGGCGCTTTCCATGGGATCGGCCAGATAGATCAAATTAGTGAACAGTGGAAGAATTGTGGCGGCAACAAAAGCCAAGGGGAGATAATAGCGTGAAATTTTGTCCTCAAGCCAGGACCAGGATAGATATCCAAAAAGGATGCCATTCATAGCCAGATTGACATAGGACTGGATCTGGGAGAGATTGATTATTTCTCCGGTTTGCCAGGCGGTGAACAGGGATAGAGCCGCAAAATACAACATGGCAATCCCCGTAAAATACCGGAAAATCCGAATAACCTCTGTTCTTTTCCTTCTAACAGGCATATCGAAATCATAACATAACCCTTGGCTTCGCGGTCGCCTATTCACCCCCTAGAAAAAGGATAGTGACCGAAGTCATTTTATTGATGACAGATATACATCAGGAGCTAATCCCTGGCACCTATGCCTTTAGATATGTTTTTAGTACAGTACAGGAGTAGAAAACCAAAAGGATTAAATAAAATGACAACTATTGTTCAAGCTCAAAATTTGACAAAACGGTTCCGATCCCAGAATGGTGTGCCTGCAGTGGGGAATTTGGACCTGGATATTTCTGAAGGCGAGCTATTCGGATTGGTAGGCCCGGATGGAGCAGGGAAAACAACAACATTGAGGATGCTGGCGACTGTAATGCTGCCCACTTCTGGACAGGCTACTGTTGCTGGTTTCGATACAGGTTCTGAGGCTGAAAAAGTGCGTAAGATCATTGGGTATATGCCGCAGAACTTTACTTTATACCCCGATTTGAGCGTGTTGGAAAACCTGCATTTCTTTGCGGATATTAATGGTGTTGATGATGATCAGCGGGAAAAAAATATAACAAAAATGCTCCAATTTACCCGTCTTGAAAAGTTCACTGATCGTAAATCGGGGAAATTATCCGGAGGAATGAAGAAAAAGCTGGCTCTGGCTTGTGCCATGATCCATGATCCAAAAGTCTTGTTCTTGGACGAACCTTCCACAGGAGTAGATCCGGTTTCTCGCAGAGAGTTATGGGTCATTCTGGCAAAAATCGTAGAGGAGGGCATGACCATCGTTGTCAGCACTCCGTATATGGATGAAGCAGAACGCTGCCATCGGGTGGGGATGTTGTACCAAGGTGAATTGTTGACCAGCGGAGAACCCCAGGATCTGATTGAAAAATTACCTTTTGAAGTTGTAGAGTTAAAGGCAAAACCCCGTAAATCTATCCGGGATATTACTGGATTCATTTTCCCAGAGTTTAGAATGGCGTCCGCTTGGTGATCGTTTACGGTTGATGGTTTTTAGTGGAAACGGAAGCCTCTCTAAAATGGAACGATCCTTATCCCGGAAGATGAAAACGGAAAAGATCGAAGTGACTTTTATCCGCCGCGCAAAAAAGACCATGGAGGATGTTTTTGTCCACCTGGTAGAAAAACAACGGACGGCAAATGTCTGAGAATCAAAATTCAGTCCAGGTAAATGATCTGACCAAAAGTTTCGGGGGTTTTACGGCTGTTGACCAGGTTAAATTTTTCCATCCCAAAAGGTGAGATATTTGGATTGCTGGGTCCCAATGGTGCTGGTAAAACAACCACGATCCGGATGTTATGCGGTATTCTGAAACCTACTTCAGGCCAGGGATCTGTGCTTGGCTTTGATATCTCGAAGAAACCCGAAGAAATCAAGAAACGCATTGGTTATATGTCCCAGCATTTTTCTCTTTATAACGATCTTACAGCGCGAGAGAATATCCAGTTTTACGCCTCAATATATGGTGTTCCCAGAGCGATCCGTGGGAATCGAATAGCAGAGCTGATTGAAACTTCAGGGTTAAAAGATCACTCCAATGAACTGACTGGGAATTTGTCAGGTGCCTGGAGACAACGATTGGCTCTGGCTTGTGCTATCGCCCATAATCCTCCCATGCTGTTTCTTGACGAGTCCACCGCTGGAGTTGATCCAGTATCCCGCCGGGAATTCTGGGATTTGATATATGATCTGGCTGGGAAGGATGTCAGTGTTTTGGCGACGACACACTATATGGATGAAGCGGAATATTGCAACACGGTTGGCATGATGTACCAGGGAAAACTGATCGCCAACGCCAGCCCGGATGAGTTGAAAGATGAGCTGCCCGGGATGTTATTTCAACTGGAATGTAATAGACCCGTTGAGGCCGAGGGAGTGTTGGACGGCCTTTCAGAAGTAGTTGATTCATCCGTGCATGGCGTTCTTGTGCACGTGGTCGTTCGGAGAAAGAAAGATAAGAATAAAGTTCTATCTCTGCTGGCGAACAATGGCATTGAAGTTGAACGGATGGAAGAAATTGAACCATCCCTAGAGGATGTGTTCATTACCATGGTGGAATCCAGCAGAAGCGCCAGACAAGCACAAGATAAAATCCTTCTGCCTGGTGTGTTCAGCGAACAAGGAGAGTAGATGGATCGATTGTGGACTATTATAAAAAAGGAATTTTTCCATATCTGGCGAGACCCGAGGACGCTGGCTTTATTATTGGCTTTGCCGGGTGTCCTATTGGTATTGCTCGGATATGGCATCAGTTACGAAAGCAAGAATATCCCCATGGCGGTGGCAGATTTTTCAAAATCTGATGCCAGCAGGCAATTTGTTGAAAAATATACTGCAAGTGGGGATTTCAATTTTAAATTTGATGTTTTGAGTACAGATGATTTGCTCAATTTGATTGACCAGGATAAAGTGGACGTGGCCCTGGTGATCCCAGAAGATTTTGGCAGAAATGTGGACACAAATGAAACTGTCAAAGTCCAGTTTTATATCAATGGCGCGTCCGAACCATCTGAAATTCAAACCATCCAGCTTAAAGTTGAGTGCAATCAGTGGCAATATCGCCCAGGAAATCCTGGTTGAACAGATCAACCGTTCTGGGCAAGCAAGTGGTTTGGCGCTGCCGGTAGAAGGATTAACCAAAATCTTATATAACCCGGACAGCCAATCACAATTATTCATGATCCCGGGATTGATCCCGATCATTTTACAGGTTCAGGCTTTGATCCTATCTGCTCTGGCAATCGTAAGAGAACGTGAACAGGGGACGATGGAACAGCTTATCGTTACCCCGATCAAGTCCTGGGAATTGATGTTAGGAAAGAGCATTCCCTACTTGATCCTGAGCGCAGCAAATATGTTTGTCTTATTAGGGCTGGGCAGTTGGTTGTTTGGAGTCGAAGTTGCCGGAAGCTACTGGGGATTAGTAGGTTTGAGTTTTATATTTATTGTGGGCTCTCTTGGTATGGGGGTGTTGATCTCCAATCTAGCCCAATCCCAGATGCAGGCTATGTATATTGCTGTTTTTGTGGTGCTGATCCCGGCAATTATCCTATCAGGCTTGATGTACTCCCGGGATAATATGCCGCTTGTAACCTATTATTACAGTGAGCTGTTGCCAGTTACTCATTATTTGGAGATAACCAGGGGCATCATGCTTCGCGGTACAGAGCTGCAGTACTTGTGGCCCTCTGTGCTGCCGTTGATCGTATTAAGCATTATCTATTTTGTTGCCAGTGTACTCGCATTCCGGAAGCGGTTGTAAAGTACAAAATACAGGAGTTGGAATGAAAATCAAAAAACGAAACTTATATATCATGCTATTGATCATTATGATGACTGCCGCGGGATGCCAGGGAATTAATGGTGATAAGGCAGATGATGTGCTCAGCGCCTCCGGAACCTTGGCGGCTGATGAAATTAAAATTGCTTCTGAAATTGGTGGATTGATCAAACAGATCAGTGTTATGGAAGGTGACCAGGTCGATGAAGGTGACCTCCTGATCGCTGTTGATGACGCTATTTTTCAGGCTGAAAAGGCCCGTGCAGATGCTGGATTAAAGGCAGCTCGAGCGGGCGTGAACACTGCTGAAGAGCAGGTAATCAGCGCTGAGCTTCAATTCCAACTAGTGGTTCAGGTCGCAACCAGTGGAGAGAGGGCTTTCAGGGCTCAAGAATGGATGATGCCTTTGCCAGTAGAAATTGACCTGCCGATCTGGTATTACCAGAAGGGTGAACAGCTGGAAATTGTCCGTCAGGAAGTTATTGCGGCCGAAGAGCGCCTGGAAAGCCAAATGGAAAAACTCTACGCAGAGCTTAATGCCGATAAAAACCAGGATTTCCTGGAAGTGGAACAAACTCTACATTCTGAACAGATTGCTTTCCTGGTTACTAAAAACACGCTGGAGAGAGCCCAAAGTGCAGCCCAGAGAGATGAACTGCTCGATGTGGCGCAAGAAGCTTATGATGCTGTTCTTGCTAGCCTGGAAAGCGCTCAACTTGATTATGAGCGAGAACTCAACACACAGGCAGCTGAAGATATTCTTGAAGCGCGGGCGAAAGTTGCTGCAGCCCAGTCAGATCTCGATTATGTCCGCGATCAGCTAATGGCACTTGAAACTGGAGAAGAATCCCTCCAGGTCGAAGCTGCCAGAGCTGGCGTTTCTCTTGCAGAGGCAGGGTTAACTCAGGCCCGAGCCATGGCCGAACAGGCCAGAGCTGGCCTTGATGTGCTGTTGGCCCAAGAAGAAAAACTAAATACGGAATCTCCTGTAGATGGCGTTGTTCTTTCGCTTAATGTGATGGAAGGTGAGGTCACTGGTCCTGGATCAACCTTAATGACCATTGCTTCATTGGATGAACTTAAATTAACAGTTTATGTATCCGAAGAAAATTACGGTCAGGTAAGTTTAGGCCAATCAGTGGAAATCCAGGTGGATTCATTCCCGGGTGAAAAATTTCAGGGAGATGTCGTCTATATTGCAGATCAAGCGGAGTTCACTCCCCGCAACGTCCAAACAGTAGAAGGCCGCAAGACTACAGTATTTGCGATCAAGATCCTGGTGGATAACCCAACGGGTGAATTAAAACCTGGCATGCCGACTGATGTGATTTTTGAGTAAATAGCTAAACTTTGGAGGCAGTTCCAGCCGCTTTCCCTGCAGCCCATCCTGTGGAGAAAGCGGCTTGCAGGTTAAATCCCCCGGTATTGGCATCAACATTGATAAGTTCCCCTACAAAATACAGTCCTTTCACAAATTTCGATTCCATGGTGGCAGGATCGATTTCCTTGGTGTCTACACCTCCAGCCGTAATGATCGCTTGATCGAAACCTTTGTGGCCAGAGATTCCAAAACGAAAATCATCTTTTAACCAGCCAAGTAATTTTTGTCTTTCGGTGACGGAAAGTTGGCTGTTCTTTTTATCTCGTGGAATGCCGGTTTCCTCGCAGCAGACAGGGATCAATTTTTTCGGGAGAAGTCCTTCGAGCAGGGAAGCGAACTGCTTCCGACCCAGTTCCTGGATGTCTCGCAGCAAACGGGCATCCAACGCTTGATGTGATAGGGCGGGTTTCAAATCGATCACGACATCAACAGTTTTACCTTCTTCCAGAGCTTGAACGACTATTCCACTTAGGCTTAATATGACCGGGCCAGATAACCCAAAATGAGTGAACATCAATTCACCAAAAAGCTGTTTGGTCTTTTTATTATTGATGAATATGGAGGCGTTGATGTTCTTCAGGCCAAGTCCCTGGAGAGAGCGGGCGGTGTTACTTGTTGTTACCAGCGGGACCAGCGCAGGACGAAGCGGCCGGATCTTATGTCCTGCAAATCTTGCGAATGCATAACCGTCACCAGTCGATCCTGTGCCTGGATAAGCTTTTCCGCCAGTCGCCAAGATGATAGATCTGGCCTTGAAAGAACCTTTATCTGTGACAACTGCAGCGGCTTGATGATCTTTTAGGATCAACTCATGAACTGCTGTGCCCGTAAGAACAGTTACACCGGTTCTTTTAGCCCATTTAAGCAAAGCTCGAACTACATCTCGCGAATCTTCGCTGGCTGGGAATACCCTGCCTCCTCTCTGCTCAACAGTTGGAACGCCCAAAGTATCAAAGAAGTCCCTGAGTTCCTGGTTGTAGAAACGATAAAAAAGTTGTGTTAAGAATTTGCCGTCCCGGTTGAATTCTTTCAGAGTTTCTTCGATGGTAGCGGTGTTGGTAATGTTACAGCGGTGTTTCCCGGTTAATAGCAATTTACGAGCGGGCGAATCCATCTTTTCGAGCAGGAGAGTGTTCGCTCCTGCCAGGGATGCATGCCCGGCCGCCATTAAACCCGCAGGTCCACCGCCAACTACAATGACATCATAAGTGTTCATAGATTTTCAGTGAATGATGGTTGAAAGGACCCTCATCCAATAACAAGTGTAACACTCTTGGGGAATGAGATTTCACATCGTACAATAAATCCACATTTGACAAAGCGAATATTTGTAATAGAATGATAGCTATCAAGTATGATCGCAGTTTAATAATTGAATTCAGTAAAGGTGCCAGTAATCCCTATAGGGATGGCTTAATGGCGAAGTCTGTGTGATTCAGACGCTGACCCGCAACTGTAAGTCGAGGATTATTTTCTCGACAAGCCAGGTCGACCGCCTCTGCTGATCGTTCATGACACTCTCGTGGAAAGGAGGTGTGAACCTGGAATATGTGTAAACATATCCAAGTGCCTTCCCTGTCCGAGACAGGGATTTTTTATTTAATGGATCAGTTATATCAATAAGGAAAAAATGAAGAAATCTATAGTAATACTAAACCTGTTTTTTGTAATAATGATGGCATTATCTGCCTGTGTGCCGACAGCTGGGCCTGAATCAACTAGTCAACCAGTCGTTGAGCCTACAGACACTCCACCTACAGCTGCACCCACAGAGGAAATGATTGAAACATCAATTATTACAAATGATGACCTCGGTGCTGAAATTGCGCTGGCTGAACCAGCCCAAAAAATCATTTCCATATCACCTTCCTTAACAGAGATCCTCTTCAGCGTGGGTGCTGGTGATCGTTTGATCGGCAGGGATTCCAACTCTATGTATCCTGACGAAGCTGTTGCTGCAGTGGATCTGGGAGGTATGTGGGAAGGGATTCCTGTAGAAGATATTCTCGCGTTGGAACCTGACCTGATTCTGGCTGGGGAAATTTTTGCAGAGGATGCTATCCAGGAATTACGAGATCTGGGACTGACTGTCTATTGGCAAAAAAATCCTGCAGATTTTGAGGGCTTATATAAAAATATTAGTGACATTGCAGTGCTAACAGGGACTGAAGATGTTGCAGATGAACTAATTATTTCCTTGACCGATCGCGTGTCTGAACTGGAGGATAAGTTGTCTTCTGTAGATTATTTGCCACTGGTATTTTACGAACTGGATGCATCAGATCCCGCCAATCCCTATACCCCTGGAGCTGGAACATTCATCTCATTTATCATATCCAGAGCGAAGGGATTGAACCTGGGAGACAGCCTTGAAGGTTCATGGGTACAGGTCAGTTCAGAAGAATTATTGGTTCAAAATCCCGATATCATTTTACTGGCAGATGCCCTATATGGCATTACCCCTGAGATGGTATCAGAACGAGCGGGTTGGAGTGATATCAAAGCTGTAGCCGATAATGAGATCTTACCGTTTGACCCCTTTATCTTGAGTGTCCCCGGACCACGCCTGGTGGATGGGTTCGAGCTGGTTGCAGAAATTCTACACCCTGAAGTGTTTGATAACTAAAATATGAAAAAACAACCTTTTCTGGTGATCTCATTATTACTGGGATTATCTTTCTTATTGAGTATTGCTCTGGGGGCTGTGACTATTCCCCCGGGCAATGCTCTGAGAATTTTGATGGGTAAACTCCCCTGGTTTGAATTTTCAGGAGATTGGCCATCATACTTTGAAACTATTCTTCTGGATTTGAGGTTACCTCATTCAATCCTAGTAGGACTAACTGGAATGGCCCTGGCAGGCAGCGGGGCATCTTTCCAGGGATTATTCAGGAATCCATTAGCTGACCCCTATTTGATTGGTGTTGCTTCCGGAGCGGGTTTGGGAGCTATTATCGTGATGTCTATCCCACAAGTGGGCAGGTATCTCATTCCCCTGGGGGCTTTCTTGGGAGGCCTGGGAACTATCGCCATAGTCTACAGGTTGGCGAAAGTTGGGCGGATGGTACCTTTGACAACCTTGATCCTCGCCGGGGTAGCGATCGGGTCATTTACCTCGGCGCTGACATCATTTTTAATGCTTGTGTCTGATGAAATGGTTTTACAGGCAATGAGTTTTTTACTGGGTGGTTCAACAGTAACCGGATGGGAACCGCTCTTGATCGCGCTGCCTTATTTTTCAATAGGTTTAACACTGTTGGTATTAGGGGGCCATTCACTAAATGTTCTTCAGTTTGGTGAAGAACAAGCCCAGCAGCTTGGGTTGAATGTCGAAAGAGTGAAGATATTCATTATCATTTCAGCTTCATTAACAACTGCTGCGGCAGTCTCGTTTTCAGGAGTAATCGGATTTGTGGGTCTTGTTGTTCCACATATCATCCGATTGATTTGGGGTGGCGACTATAAAAAACTGATCCCTTTGTCCATTCTGGGTGGCGGAATTACACTCTTGCTGTCGGATATAGTGGCGAGGACAATCATGGCGCCTGGCTATCTGCCGGTGGGTATAGTCACATCATTGATTGGCGCGCCATTTTTCCTGTGGATTTTACGTAGGGCTAAAAAGGAGGTGTTCTGGTGAAACAAATCAGTAATCCTCCTGTTCTTCAAATCCGGTCTCTCTCTGCTAATTACGGGGAAGTGAAAGCATTAGATGATATATCCCTGGATGTTCAGAAGGGAGAGATCGTTGGTGTGATTGGCCCGAACGGCGCTGGAAAATCCACTTTGATAAAAGTGTTGAGTGGAGTATTGAAAGCTTCTGCCGGAGAAGTTCTTATCAATCAGAAGGACGTGAATTCCTATTCGCCAAACCAGCGGGCACGGACTCTTGCTGTTGTGCCCCAGGCAAGGCAATTGGGTGGCGCCTTTACAGTTGAACAGGCTGTTCTTCTTGGTCGCACTGCTTACCTGGGGTTCCTTGGTAAACCTGCTGCGAAAGATCTGATGAAGGTAACCTGGGCTATGAAACAAACAGCAGTAGATTCCCTGGCGGATCGTAAACTGGCAGAGATCAGCGGTGGAGAACAACAGCGAGTTCTGCTAGCCAGGGCCTTGGCTCAGGATACGCCTGTATTGCTGTTAGATGAGCCGACTAATCATCTCGACTTGCGTTACCAGGTTAATCTATTAAAACTGGTCAAGAAATTGGTCAAGCAGGAAGGATTGTCTGTTCTGATGGCAATGCATGATTTGAATCAGGTTTCTGGTACGGCCGATCGCGTAGTACTGCTTGAAAACGGAAAATTGAAAGCAATTGGCTCTCCTGAAGAGGTTTTGACACCAGAAAATATCCTTCAGGCATATCAGACTGAAATTGAAACCTTCACACATCCAAAAACCAATAAACACATAATCTTCCCGGTTGAGTAGCCAGAGTGATTAAATAATAAACGCCAGCACTTTCAAAAGTGCTGGCGTTTATTATTTGTATTAGAAGGTCAATCAGGCTTTTTTACGGAGTGGGTTTGGACCCATTTCACGGATGCGATCCGTCATTTCCTGCGCGGCTTCCGCAAAGGATTTACCTTGCCCGCCTGATAAGAAATACATATTCAGTCGTTCTCCTCCCAATCCGATATCGTCCAATATTTTCTTTGTGTGTTCCACCTTGAGCTCACCCCGTTCATTGCCTCGAACATGATGGCAGTTTCCTTTTGGACAGGCTATGACGTATACGCCATCTGCGCCATCTTCAAAAGCTTTTAATAGATATTTGGTATCAGTTTTACCAGTGCAGGGTAGTTTGATTAATTTAACATTGGCAGGATACTCGATCCTCAGCGCACTGGCTGTGTCAGCCGCCATATATCCGCAGTAAATGCACATAAAAGCTGTAATTTCAGGTTCAAACGGTTTGTCGTTCATAATTCCACCCAGCTTCCCAAGACTGGGAAGTCCGGGACCATGATTTGATTATCAGTGTAGTTCAGCAATTGAATGGCATTGGCCGGGCATTCTGCTGTACAAGTGCCGCATCCGTGGCACAATGTGGGTTCGATATAAGCCGCTCCTCCCAATTCTCCTACGCCTGTGTATTCAGCTTTTATGGTCGGGATCTCGAAAGGACAGGTTCGCGTGCAAGTCAGGCAGCCGACACATTTTTCTGGGTCTACGACTGCAACCGTACCGCCAAAATGGAAAGGATTTTTACTCAAGATCGTAGTTGCTCGACCAGCAGCTGCCTGGGCCTGGCTGATGCTCTCTTCTATGAATTTCGGATAGTGAGCTATGCCACAGACAAAGATGCCCTCTTCCATAAAGTCCATCGGGCGCATTTTGATGTGGGCCTCTAGGAAGAATCCTTCATTGGAGATGGGCACTTTCAGTAATTTTGCCAGCTCGTTGGTTCCGCTGGAAGGTTGGATAGAAGTGCTGAGAACTAATAGATCAGGATGGAGGATCAGTTCGCGATCCAGCATCTGTTCTTTCATTGAAACAATGATCTGGCCGTTATTTGAATTTACGATCGGAGGATGATCGTCATCATAGCGGGCGAAAATCACGCCACGTTCTCTGGCCTCTGTGTAATATTGTTCCCTGAATCCATACGTGATGATGTCTTTATACAACACTGTCACCTGGCAGTTCGGGTTGATGGTCTTCAGGCGGATAGCGTTCTTTATGGTGCTGATACAGCAGATTCTGGAGCAATATTCATAGGTTTCTTCTTTGGGTTTAACGCACTGAATCATCACTACTTGTTTAAGATCAGTGACTTCTTCAATGTGATGGGCCAGTTTGTCCTCTAACTCTAACTGAGTGATTGACGCCGGATGTTCACCAAGTAGATAATGGTTAACCCGGGACTCCTGTCCTCCAGTAGCTACGATCGTAACCCCGTGGGAAATTTCAGTCTGGGAGCCATCGTGATGCTTGAGGATGGCATGATAGGCTCCTACATGGCCATCGTGTTTAATGATCTCTGTTCTGGTCATGACAGAGATATGTTCATGGGAGATGATCCGGTTGACGAGATCGCGTAGTAGTTTGTTAGGATTGTCACCCTCAACCAGGTAATGGACTTTTTGAAGGTTTCCACCTAAATATTCCTCTCGTTCAATGAGAACAACGTCGTATCCTGAATCGGCAATGGAAAGAGCCGCAGTCATCCCGGAAACACCACCACCAATTACCAGCGCGCGTCTGTGGGGTGGGATGGAAGATTTATAAATAGGTTCCAGTTCTGCCGCCCTGCCAACTCCGACCCGGACCAACTCCAGGCCTTTGCGGGAAGCCAGTTCGGGTTGGTGAGGATGTACCCAGGCAGCAAAACCGCGCAGGTTCACCATCTCCAGCAAATACGAATTCAAACCAGCTTCTCGAACAGTTTTCTGGAACAAGGACTCGTGGGTTCTGTGGCTGCAGGCTGCAACGACAACACGATTGAGTTTGTGCTTCTTTATGGAGTCTTTGATATTTTGAAGCCCTTCCGGGAAACAGCCATACTCGATATTTTCTGTATGAACTACATGCGGGAAATCAGCTGACTTTTCCAGTAGGCCATCAATATCGATGATGCCCTCCATGGTTGGATAACAGCGACAGCTGAATACGCCAATCCTGGGATCCTGACCCTGTATATCGGTCTCTGGAGGAAATTCATGATCGGTAAGGAAGGGATATTCCCGGGTGGAATAGGAGGTGCCCAGATTATTCTGGAACATGCGCATTACATCGCCTGCTGCACCAGCGGAATCGATGATGGTTTCCGCAATTTCTTTAGGGGATGAAAAAGCACCGCAGACATAAATGCCTGGTTGGCTTGTTTCCAGTGGATTGAATTTGTCGGTCTGACAGAACCCATATTGGTTGAGATCAAAACCGAGCTGACTGGAGACGATTGAAGCCCCACTGGGAGGGCGGACACCAACGGAAAGAACAATCATATCAAAACGATCTTCTTTGATCTGACCTCCATTTTCCGGGTCCGGGTATTGCACGATCAGGTCCTTGGTTTTGGGGTCTTCCCGGATGTCAGAAATTCGGCAGCGAGTGTATTCCACCCCGTATTGAGATGTAGAACGGTGGAAATAGGCGTTGTATTCCTTATTAAAGGCGCGTTCATCCATAATGAAGATTTGGCAGTGAACGTCATCCAGCCTTTCTTTGGCAAGGACGGCTTCCTTGGTGGCGTACATGCAGCAGATGGATGAACAGTAGGGGTGCTTCTGGTCCCTGGAACCGATGCACTGCAGCCAGGCGATCCGTTTCGGTGCGGTGTTATCAGAAGGGCGAAGCAATAAACCTTCTGTTGGGCCAGAGCGGCTCACGTAGCGTTCGTACTGCATACTATGGACCACATTGGGATAGCGGCCGTATCCATATTCTCCCAATTCAAGCGGGTCGGTGAGTGTATAGCCCATTGCTAGGATGATCGCGCCGACCTTTAATAGTCTCTTCCCAGGGTTCCTCATCGAGGTTGATAGCATTAGTGGGGCAGACATCAACACAGCGGTTGCAGCCTTCGCAGTAATCACCTTTATCAATGTAATAAGTATCTGGAAGGGAACGAGGTGCGCTCTTGTGGATGGCGTTACGAGTGACCAGGCTCTCTTGGAATTCACTGGGTAACCGTTCTGGACAGGCTATTGCGCATAGTCCGCAATTGGTGCATAGGGTGGGGTCAACGTAGCGTGGTTCTTTATGCAAGAGTGATCCGGAAATCTCCGGCCTGGCCTTCCGCTTTTTTTAGCTCTGTGCGAGTTAATACTTCAATATTGGGATGGCGATTATGGTCATTAAATGCAGGAGATATGGCTGGCCTCGTGCATCCGTAGCCGTGGTCTGAGGTTCCTCTGCAAAGTACGCAGTCGTGGGTGGGGAACATATAACCCAGCTGGGCAACTCTTCCTCCCAACCCCGGATCTTTTTCTATGAGATAAACTTTTAAACCTGCTTCGGCGAGATCGATTGCAGATCTCATACCTCCAATTCCTCCGCCAACCACTAAAACTGAACCGGCGGGTTGCTGATGTTCACTTATCATTCATACTCCTGATATTCACGTATATCCACTATATTTGTGTCTTTTAGTTCGCAAATCGCATCAACTAATTTATCTTTTTCCAAATTCTCCACCTTGCATACTGAGATCCAAGTATCTGGATTGTTAGGTGGATAATAGCCAACACAGACCGACAAGATAACCTCCTTGTTTAGCAATGGCGGTTGTTAATCGGGCAATCACACCGCTTTGATCTGGCTGTTCAACAGTAACCCTGATGCCTGATTTGCGAGATCCGAGGAGATCGGTCATGGCTATGAATAGATCCTCTCCTGACATGATACCAACCAGGGATCCGTCTTTAACAACTGGGAGGGCGCCAAGTTTTTTATCAGCCATTAACATGGCAGCTTCTTCGATGGGCGTGTCTGGATCGATCAGGTAAAGGTCTTTGATCATGATCGAGTGGACTTTGAGTTGTGATAGCGTGTAGTTGATCTCAAATTTACTGAAGCTGGAAATGTCGTAAGGCAGAGCTGACTCGAGTGAACTCTGGGTGATCAATCCGACCAGTTTCTGATCTTGATCAAGAATCGGGAGATGGCGGATCTTGTTTATTGCCATTAATTCCCGCGCTTCGGTAACTGCCATATCTGGGGATCCGAAGATTGGATTTGGTGTCATGCGGTCTTTTACAAACATATAATTCTCCCTACAACTGAGCAGTGTTCTAAGATGAAAAATAGATCCTTCGTTTCAAGTTTAATTGCTTGGTGGAATAACCATTTTTTGCACTGCAAAGATACCGTATAGTTATACCAGAATGTCATAAAAACTTCACTCAATTTTGAGGAAGTTATGATGAATATCACATGATTTGAGAAGGTTAAAGTTAACATGATCCACGACCATTTTTTCGGATTAGGACGGAAAATAGGCTGCGGAATGTTGAGGAAGGAGGATTTCAATCAGTTCATTTCTGGGCTTGTGATGAACCTGCCCAGCTCGCCATACCAAGGATACCGGCATCATTACCAAGGGTGCTGATTACGATCTCAACTTGATTAATTGGCATAACATGAACGCGTTCCTGAAGAGTTTTTTTGATCGGATTTAGTAGAAGATCTCCAGCTGCTGCTACTCCGCCGGATAGGACTACCCGTTGGGGACCAAACGCAACGCAAATATTGGCAATTCCTATTCCTAGAGAATTTCCGACCATATCCCAAATCTCGCAGGCGATTTCGTCTCCGTTAAGGGCAGCCTGGGCAACTATTTTTGGAGTGATCTTATTTAGATCGAAATCTACCATTTCTGCTATTTGGGTTGCGATACCTTGGCGAACAATCTTGGCCGCAAAGGAAGATATCGCTGGTCCTGATGTGTAGGTTTCAAGACAGCCATAATTACCGCAGCCGCAGAGAGGACCGCTCGGATTAATGGTCATATGTCCAAGTTCTCCTGCTGTCCCAGAAAAACCCAATACTAATTGTTTGTCAATGATCAAACCACCACCCACACCAGTTCCGATTGCGAAACAAGCCATCCGATCCAAGTCTTTTCCCGCGCCGAAGCAGAATTCACCGTAGGTGATCGCCCGAACATCATTAAGAAGAGATATGGGTAAGTTAAGAGCAGATTCGAGTGTTTTTCCGAGTGGAAAATCTTTCCATTGCCCGGGAAAATTCGTGAGGAAAACAATTTCGCCCTTATCAAGATCTAGGGGACCGGGAGCACTGACCCCGATACCTTGTACGCCATGTGAGATATCTTTCCCTTCTTGAACAAGAGATTGGATCAAATCAATCATGCGCTCCATGACATTGGATTGACCTTCATGGGCCAGGGTGGGTATGGATCGAGAAAGAAGGACTTTGCCCGTTACCAGATCTACGAGCCCTGCTTTGATATTTGTGCCTCCTAGATCGCAGCCGATGTAGATGGTCATAACAAATGCTCCATGCAATTAATCTTAGGCAAGATGCTTCTTACTGATATTTTTGGTACAACTTTGATAGTCTGTCATGTAAACGTGAAGAGAGTATTTCTCCGCCCTGGCTGGTGACATCGTCCTCATTCTCGAAAACGATATATGGGACAGGAATACCCTGGATCTGAATCGTGTCTGGCTGACCGGCGATGATCTTATCCCAATCTGAGGATTTATAAAGGGATTCCATTTTTGTATCTGATAAGCCGTGTTCCAATATACTATCCGGTTTTTCAGGGTTGAAGCGGGCGCGGTTCTTTCGAAGTGATTCTTCCCAGGATACATCCAGATATAAGATAGCCAAACGATCCGCAATAGTTTTACTCAAATGCTTAAATGCCCTCTGAAATCCTCCGTGCGATGTGCCCCTGGCAAATTCTATAATGATTGTTTTACGGGAGTGGTAATCTTGTTCATCCCTAATTTTTTTCTCGTATTCCAGATTGATCCGTTCGATCAATAGATCCCATTGATAGTCAAAAAGGAAGTTACCTTCCTGGTCTGTGTGGATCCTGGGATGTCCCAATCTGGTCAGGATGTCATCTTCTTCAAACCAGGTCCATAACATAGGGAAATCATCCAGTTCTTCAAATTCGCCGATATGGAATTGCTGTATGCGCTTTTCGAGAGGCGTGTTTTTTAGGTGGGCGATAATTTCACTTTTCCCGGCTGCGGGGCGGGCAATTAACAACAAGATATCGAATGTGTCCATGTATATTTTTTTATCTCCATAGATGGCTTTTTCAGATTATTAGACTGGTCAAGATAATTTATTATGTATTTCTCACCCAGGTTATATTATATTCCAACCCGGGTTTTGCTCCAGAAAGATCTGGATCATTAATTATCCATTTACCTGATTGTCCCGCTTCTTTAGCAGAGAGTTCAAAATGTGCCATGGCAATTCCCATATCGACACGCTGCAAGTCTGCCAATCCCAGCAAACGGTCAAATACGGGAGAAGGGTAGTTCTTTGTTCGCTGAAGATAAAAGTGCCACAGGTTTTCTTGACGTAGTATCCTCCAGGGTTGTCTATTCGAGGCAGATGGCGCTAAGCGTACAAGTTCAAGCGGTTCTTGATAAGCGCCAGCCTGTGCCTGGGATATAGGATTTTGAAACGAGTCTATGAAAAAAAGTTCATGCCAAGGTAAGCGGCGATCGGATCCTGCATATATTCTGGCAGTTCGATCGACCCAGGCTTGGTGATCTGCAGGGTAACCAATGGAAATTACAGACGGAATAGATTCGTCTTCCTTCATTTCCATACTTTTCATAAAACGGCTCTTAGTAAAAGTTCCTCCCAGCCAACAGGTTCCTAATCCATGATCTGTGGCTTTTAGAATAATTATTTCCAGGAGATATCCAAAATCCTCCAGAGCGCCATTAGTATCCGTTATCGATCCGATTATGAAACCAGCTGGATTTTTGATAAAGCCATAAGTTCCCAGTCCTTTGAGTGAACGGCCATCATCTTTTTCGGCAGCAACTATTTTTATCCGAACCTGAGCTGAGCGAGGTCCAGTTGGGAGTTCCTGTATATTTTCTTCAAGAGCATGAATATCTGCGATGGATAAAGGTGTGGAATTATATGTCCGGCAGGAATAGCGTTTTCGAATAAGTTCAGATGCTGGGGTTAAAAAACTCGTCGATTTTGTCATAATGGATGAATTATAGCAGGGTTGAGGAATAAGAATCAGTTCGGAGAGGGATCCACAATCCTATCTGAAAAACACCAAAAAATATGATATTTCTCCGAAGGATATCTGGCTTTGCTCTTCCGGTGAGAGCGGAAAGCTGCGTCTGATCCACTCGCTGATCTTGATCGTAATAATATGATTAGGTTTTCTATTGATTTTCTTTGATGGAGGGAAGAGCTTATCCATTTTGGATTGAAAACTTGTTAATAATTTTCATTATGCCCCACAGTAATCCTGCCAGGATAAAAACTATCAAGTAGTCTATTATCGGGATCCAGGTGATCTGATGTATACCGCCGATTCCTCTACCGCTGTAAACGAATATTGCCAGGCCTATATAAATGGCAAGGAAAGACCATCGCAGCCATTTTGGGATATTTAGACCGTGCATCTGGGTGATCACAAATACACCACCGAATCCAAATGCGAACATAGGCCACATGTTATTGCCCTGCATAATTGCCACCAGTGTGCCGTGGACCAGGACCGCAACTTCCTGGAAGATCATCCACCAGCGGTTGGTGTGGATGCGAGTGAAAAACAGGCTGCCCTGGAGAAGCAATAAAAACATGTAAAGAAATCCAATTAGATGACCGCTTGTGGCGATAGTCGGGTGATACCAGAATGTATAAACTGTTGCCCAGGCAAAGAAGTAACCATGATATTTCCGAGCAAACCGAATTAGATCCTTGGAAAGGGGAACTGGTTTTCCAAAGAACATTCCCCGGCGCTGGTTTTCCATTAACAATACCCAGACCAGAAGTATGATCACAGAAACCTGGGAACTCCAGATGGATACATCCTGGGCCAGACCGTCATACCAAAGATGAGTCTGCAGAACACGCAGCAGGATAAAAAAGGCGTTAACAGCAAGAGCAGCATAATTCACAAGGTGAAGTTTGGTGCTATACTTTTTCACTTTGGTCTGAGCGTAGTAGATTAAGCCCCAAAAAGAAAATTGATGCAGTAAATAAAATCCCCAGGCGGTAGCCCTTGTCCAAAAGGTGGGATTGGGTAGTTTCCAGTAATACCAGGAAGCACCCTGGTCCGGGTCAAGTTGGATCGCATCCAGTTTTGGACCCAAGATCCAGATCAAACCCACAAAAATTAGACTGGCGATAATTCCGATCCAGAGTACTTGTGTATCCTGCCGTGTTTTAGATGCTTTTTTTGTTTCACCATTCTTTTCTGTCATGATTATTAGTTCCTTGAGTTGAACAAATCATCTAATGCGGTGGATAATTGATTGAATTGAAATTGAAAACCTGCTTCTAATAATCTTATTGGCAGCACCTTGCGACCGTCCAGGGCCAGCGTGGCAGCTTCGCCAAGAGTCAATTTTAACAGAAATGATGGAATAGAAAACCAGGTTGGTCTGTTTAGGGTACTGCTCACCTGCGATGCAAATTCTTGATTTGTGACAGCTTCAGGCGCAGTAATATTGTAGACTCCCTGGGTTTGGGGATTTTCTATGAAGTATTCCAGGCTCTTCACAAGATCAGCGATATGGATCCAGGACATAATCTGTCTTCCGGTTCCAATTTTGCCCCCGATGTACATTTTGAATGGAAGGGATAATAGGGGCAATAATCCGCCTTCTGCGCTGAGAACCAGGCCGATGCGAGGAATAACTCGGCGGATGCCTAATTCTTCAACATTCGATGTCGACTTTTCCCACGGCTGACATACTGATGCCAAAAAATCATTTCCTGGAGCACTATTTTCATTAACCTGATCCTCCCCATGATTTCCATAAAAGCCGATCGCTGATGCCTGGATAAGAACTTCAGGTTTGTGTGTAGCTTGTTCCAGCGCATTGCTGAGTTTAGACCCAGCCTGGATTCTGCTAGAGATGATCTCGGTTTTACGATTTTTTGTCCAACGTATGGATAAGGGATTTTTTCCAGCCAAACTGGCCCCGGCCAGATTTACAACTACATCTGTAGATTCGATTTCAGAAATCAGGTTCTCGAGGTCCCAAGGGATAATTTTTACACCAGGTATTATATGTCGTGTGCTTCGGCTGACAATGACTACCTGGTGGCCATTGTCCTGCAAGGATTGTCTCAGGGCGGTTCCAATTAATCCTGTTCCGCCAGTTATTAATATTTGCATAACGAGTGCCTCATATTTTGCCAATAACTGGGTTTTGAAGCCAATAAATGATCATGTTTGCGTCTGGGCCAAGGAGGCCATCGATCGCTTTGGAAAAAGCGCCGAGATAGATAATTAGTTGGTCGTGATCATTTTTCCTTGTGCTGATCAGACCGGAGATCCAATCCAGGTTTATCTGTAGATAATTAATATCTCCTAAAGTAAGCGCTGCGGAGATATCCAGGACCAATTGCTGATTGACCTCAAAAATATCGAGTGTGCCTATGGTTTTTTGTTGCTCAGGCCAATTGATCAGGGTGGCGCTGTTGAGCTCAGGACGGATCTTTTTAATCTTTCCACCAGGTCTGTGTTTTGGAGAGGGTAAGGAACATTTTTGGACCCGGATCCTTCGTTATTGATCAGTCCTTCGATGATCGAAATCGCCTCTGGTAATTTTTCTCCCAGATATGTTGCAGGCATGATTTTTACCAGCTCCGGGATTTGCTCAAAAATCCATCCTCCGTAGGTTGCCGGGATTTGATTCTCTATCAAAATATTCAGTGTGCTCAGCAACTCAGCCGCTGTTGACAGCCTGGATGCGTTCAGAACTGCGAGAGCTGGTTTAGTATCCTTAATGAATTTGATCAGATCATTGTTGGGTACATTGGCGCCAAGATAAACAACATCCCAGCCCCGGTGTCTTAATAGCAAGGTGATGATCAAAATAACAATCGTATGCTGTTCGCCTGGTGCACAGGAAATCATAATACGCTGTGTATGAACTGGATTGGGAGCAGCAGTGATCAAGGTTTGGATCTTATTAATTGCGACTTCGGATATAAAATGCTCCTGTTGAACAGTTACCTCACCCTGATACCATAGCTCGCCAACTTCATTTAAAGACGGCAAAATAACTTCAGATAAAACTGTTTCTAATGGAAATTGAGCGAATGCTAAAGAAAGGATCTGTTCTGCATGAGGCTCGTCAAAATCAAGGCAGTATTCAATCCACTTTTGTTGGAGGTCCTCGATTGTATTAATATCGTCGTCCATTTGAGCCAGCGAATCTACCTGCCTGGATTTGGGTTTACCCTGTTGTAATGGGTCATTTCCAGAATTGACCAGATCCATCCAGTAATTTACAGCCTGGCTGATGCGCATGCCTTCTTTTTGCCTGGACACAAGCCACTTCAAAGTGGCTAAATCATAATCTGAATATAGTCGGTGTCCACCCTCTGATCGGGTAGGCAAGGGGAGCTTGTAGCGCCTCTCCCAGGCCCGTACCGTATCGGCCTTCAGGCCGGTTTCCTGAAGGATCAAACTGAGGTTATAGCGCGGTTTTTTGGATATTGTCATAATGTCCTCTTAATAGATTTCGACAATAGTTTATCCTAGAACCTGTAAAGTGTCAAGGAAATCAATGAAATAACTTGACAAAAACTGGACGATATTGTATATTGGGTATTATTGGTTTGTTACAAATATTATATATTTCAATAGTAGTGGAGAAATCAACCATGAAAAGAATTACTGGCTCTCAAATTATCACTGGTTTGGCAACGATTATCACAATAACGGTCAATGCTTTGGCCAATATTCTGCCTTTAAATGGGCTCAATACAGGAGAGATTTCTGATCGTTTTGAGATTTTCTTTGTTCCGGCAGGTTATGTTTTTTCGATCTGGGGTTTGATCTACCTGGGTTTAGTCGTTTACACAATCTATCAATTTTTGCCAGCCCAAGCTGATAATCCAACCTTAAAAAAGATCGCCCCATACTATTGGCTTGGAAGTCTGGCTAATTCGATCTGGATTTTCCTGTGGCATTACGAGGTATTTTCCATAACCATTTTTGCCATGTTAACAATCCTGGTGACGTTATTGTTGATCAATCGTGCTCTAGCTGGAACGGATGGGCTCATAAAATGGTTAGTTAAATTGCCATTCAGTATCTATCTGGGGTGGATTAGTGTTGCAACTATTGCCAACGTTACGCAAAATTTATTCCTTTATCAATGGAATGGCTGGGGTGTAGCTTCAGAGGTCTGGGCAGTGATCATGTTGGGAATTGCAGGTCTGCTTGGAATCCTGATGGCTTGGCGTGAAAATGATACGCCTTATGTTATGGTTTTGATCTGGGCTTTCATCGGTATTACAGTCAGCCAGGCTGGTTCTTCACTGGTGGTAACTGCGGCATGGTCGGCTGTTGTTCTTCTGGTTTTGGCGCTAATTATTAGTATTTATAAGTACAAGAAAGTATATTAGGAGATAGTAATGACGATAAAAATTGTGACCGATTCTACTTGTGATTTACCCGAATCTGTAATTAATGATCTGGGTATTACGGTGATCCCCCTTTATATCAATATTGGCGACGTAGGTTATTTGGATGGGATTGAGATCTCGCGTCAGGAATTCTACTCTAATCTGGCTGATTATCCCATTCATCCAACAACCGGCACGCCAGGCACTTCTGCGTTCTTCAAAGCATTTGATGATTTGGTGGATCTGGGTGCAGACGAGATCATCACCATCCACATTTCTGAGAGCCTGAGTGCAACCGTCGATGTCGCCAGGACCGCTGCCAAGGAATATCAGAAAATCCCCGTTACAGTCAGGGATTCTGGTCAACTTTCAACTGGAACGGGTTTCCAGGTGGAGATGGCCGCAAGGATGGCAACCGAAGGCAAATCAATGCTGGAGATCCAGGAGGCATTGGACGACCTGCGATCCCGTACCTTTGTCACTGCGGGGTTGAATACACTTGAATTTCTC
Source organism: uncultured Chloroflexia bacterium (assembly GCA_963824175.1). Lineage (GTDB taxonomy): Bacteria > Chloroflexota > Anaerolineae > Anaerolineales > UBA11858 > B10-G9. The sequence continues at coordinate 365,677 of CAWGOD010000001.1, forward strand.
AGGCGCAGCGGACGGATGAACCGCTTTATGACCGGTATAGGCAGTTTGATTAAGCTTAAGCCGATCTTGACTATGAAGGATGGCTTACCAGGCTCGGATCGGGTCAGGACATCCATTCGGGCTGAAAAGAGATTGATCTCTTTACTGGAAGAGAATCTTCCTATCGAGAAATTTGCCTTGGTTCATACCAATGCTCAAAACAAAGCAGAAGCCTTTAAGAAGAAAATTGAGAAATACTTGCCTGAAGATGTAGTTTATTCGATGGATATCACCCCTGTAATCGGGGCCCATCTTGGTCCTGGGGCGGTAGGTTTCGCGGTTGTTAAAAAAGCCTGAATTATGGCTGAAAATTTCAAAATAAACAATAAGGAAAATAAATGAAAAAAGAAAATATTCGCACTTATCTAGGAATTCTAGTTATATTATTGCTGGGTGTGGGGGTTGCTCTGGCTGGAAGCCAGGGTGGTTATAAGGTAGGCGGATTGCCTATCTATGCCCTGGGAGTTGGATTAGCATTTTTAATCCAATGGATTGTTTTTATTCCTGCGTACATAAATAGAACCGAGAAATATTTTGACTTGACTGGCAGTATTACCTATATTTCTGTGATGATATTGGCTGTGATCTTAAGTCCGAAAAGGGATTTCAGATCCTGGTTGTTACTGGGAATGGTAGCAGTTTGGGCCCTGCGCCTGGGTACATTTTTGTACCAGCGTATCAAGAAAGCTGGAGAAGATCGACGTTTCAGAGAGATCAAAGAATCATTTCCGAGATTTCTTCAAACCTGGACGATTCAGGGTTTATGGGTGACTTTTTCCCTTGCGGCAGCCCTGGTTGTGGTCACCTCGACCAAACGGGTTGGATTGGATATCTATCTTGTGATCGGGGTATTGGTCTGGTTGTTTGGGTTTGGGATTGAAGCAATTGCGGATAGGCAGAAGAACCAATTCCGGCAAGATCCAAATAATAATGGAAAGTTCATCCACTCTGGTCTCTGGGCCTGGTCCAGGCATCCTAATTATTTCGGAGAGATTGTTTTATGGGTGGGCGTACTGATCATTGCTTTACCCGTTCTACAAGGTTGGCAGTGGATAGCTTTGATTTCCCCGATTTTTATCACGATATTATTAACACGCATCAGCGGTGTGCCTATGCTGGAAAAGCGGGCTGATGAAAAATGGGGCGGCCAGGCTGATTATGAAGCATATAAAAAAGGGACCTCTGTCCTGATCCCGTTTCCTCCCAAAGGAGATAAATGATGTTCCTGCAAATCTTAAAGATCATTGGGGCAATAGCCACGATCATCACCGGGGTCGTATCCCTTTTCTGGCCGCTCAAGGTGCCAGGCTTTACAGGATTGGAACCAAATGGCGGAAGAGGCATCACGGAAATCAGAACCATCCTGGGAGCACTTTTTGTTGGTCTGGGAGCCGTTATCCTGTATTACCGCAGCCCGGAAGCCTATACAATCCTGGGTGTCACTTATCTTGCTATGGCTTTGGTCCGCGGGATATCAATCATTGTAGATCGCTCAGCAATCTCTTCTAATATCATCAGTTTTGTCGTTGAATTGATTTTTGGGGTCTTGCTAGTTTTATAAAGGAACATTAAGATGAAAATTGCAAAAGTTTTGGCGGTTCTCGGTGTGCTGGCGATGACTGCAGTATTGGTGTATGGTTTCACTGCTGGGAATTTCTCCGTTGATGGAGGAAAGATCATTCAGAACCCCTGGGGTATCGTGTCCCTGGTGGATCTTTATACTGGGTTTTTCCTGTTTTCTGCCTGGATAATCTTCCGGGAAGGGATTAACTTTAAATCCGCTGTCTGGGTGGTATTGATGATGGTTCTGGGATTTTTCACAGCCAGTTTATATGCCCTGATCGCTCTCTATCAGAGCGAAGGGGATTGGCAAAAATTCTGGATGGGAACACGGTCGAATGAATAGAATTAAAGAGCTGGGAGATGAGTTAAAAACCGTGTTCGCTGGCAGGGGTGCAAAATTCCTTGATGTAATTTTCCCCCTGCTAATATTTTTAGGGGTCAACCCTTTATTCGGGCTGAGATCAGCCTTGCTGGCTGCGATTGGAACCGCAGTGGTATTCTTCCTGGTTCGTATTTTCAAAAAGGACAATCTATACTATGCACTCAGCGGTTTGTTGGCAGTTTTGCTTGCCGCCGGATTTGCCCTGCTGAGTGATTCTGATGTTGGATTTTTTCTACCCGGATTAATCTCTGGCGCCTTTACTGTTCTTCTTTGTTTGGGGAGCATACTACTTAAAAAACCTCTGGCAGCTTTATCCAGCCATCTTACCCGCAGCTGGCCTCTGGACTGGTATTGGCACGAGAGGATTCGGCCGGCTTATTCAGAAGTCACATTGTTTTGGGCGGTGGGATTTGGTTTGAGGTTGGGATTGGAATCATGGTTTTATATTTCAAATGCAGCCTCATCTCTAGGGTTGGTGAGGACATTAATGGGCTGGCCATATACGATCTTGCTTTTAGTGATGAGTTACCTTTATGGTATCTGGCGCTTGGGTGAATTGGCAGGACCGAGTGTGGAAGAATTTTTAGCTGGCAGCCCAGAACCCTGGAAGGGTCAGAAGAAAGGGTTTTAACCAAGAGATTTATATTTTCATCATTATTAATCAGTTAGTAAGATCTTCTTCCGATGCCGATCACAATTCTCTGGGGGCTATCTCTTTTTGGCATAATCTAATCCTTTGATTTGGTAAGATTTAGTAAAAGGCTGCAAGCGTAGGTATAACTAGGATATTTTAAGATGATACGTAATCAATGGTATGTTGTTCTGGAATCAAATCAAGTTCGGAATAAACCGGTCGGCGTTACACGCCTGGGCGAGAACCTGGTCTTTTGGCGTGATGAGGCTGGAAAGATCAATTGTGCTATTGATCGCTGCCCTCATAGAGGAATCTCGATAAGTCTTGGACAGGTATGTGAAGATCATTTGCAGTGCCCCTTTCATGGGTTCGAATATGATAACAGCGGCCGTTGTGTCCATATCCCGGCCAATGGGAAAGGTGGAAGAATCCCAGCCTCGTTAGTGTTGTCCACGTATCCAACCCATGAGGAGCAAGGCTTTATTTGGATCTGGTGGGGACATCAATCCCCGGAAAATTTGCAACCTCCACTATTCTTTGATAATCTGGATGAATCTTTTGTATACAGCAGTGTTCAGGACCCTTGGAAGAGCCATTACTCCAGGGCTATTGAAAATCAGTTAGATGTTGTGCATCTTCCTTTTATCCACCATAATACAATTGGCCGGGGGAATAATACCGTTATTGATGGTCCCTTGGTGAAGTGGGAAGGAGATCAGAAATTACTGGTATATGTATTCAATCGCCAGGATGACGGTTCACCGCCTAAAAAACCAAATGATCTCAGTTTGGATGATGCCCGGAGCGTTCATTTGGAATTCATAATGCCAAACCTATGGCAGAACTTCATTAGTGATGATGTCAGGGTAGTAATCGCCTTTACACCTGTCGATGAAAATAACTCGATCTTGTATTTGCGTTTTTATCAGAGATTTGTAAGGCTTCCTCTCCTGGGTAAATTGATAACCTGGTTTGGTATGCCGTTCAACTTAATTATCGCGCATCAGGATCGCCGGGTGGTCATCACCCACAAACCCCAACTAAGTACTTTTAAATCTGATGAAAAATTGATTCAGGGTGACCTGCCAATCATCGAATATCGGAAAAAACGATCCGATTTGAAAGCCCAGGCTATGGAGCCTAAATAATAATGATCATTAGAAATGAAATGAAGGTCCTCGTTACGGGCGCTACCGGTTACATCGGGGGAAGATTGGTTCCGGCATTACTGGAAGCGGGCTACCAGGTCAGGGTATTGGTCCGGGATCCGGAAAGGCTGTCGGGCAGGGATTGGCTGGAGGCTGTTGAGGTCATAAAGGGTGATGTTCTGGAGTATGAAACCCTGGAATCAGCCTTGAAAGATATCCAGGCAGCCTATTATCTCATTCACAGTATGGCAAGTGGCGCTGATTTTCACCAGAGGGATATGCTGGCTGCCAAGAACTTCAGCGGGGCTGCAAAATTGGCAGCAGTAAAACAAATCATCTATCTGGGCGGCCTGGGCGATTATCAAGCCGACTTATCAGAACATTTAAAGTCACGCCAAGATATTGGGAAAGTATTGGCTCAATCAGGTGTTCCAGTTACTGAGTTTCGGGCTGCTGTCATTGTTGGCTCTGGGAGCATTTCATTTGAAATGATCCGCTACCTAACCGAGAGAGTGCCGTTGATGATTTGTCCAAAGTGGGTCTTTACAAGGACGCAACCGATTGCGCTTAAAGATGTCCTGGATTATTTGTTAACATCCTTGACAACGCCACGGTCGCTTAATCAAATCATTGAAATCGGCGGCAAAGATGTCATTACATATGGCAAGATGATGATTGGGTATGCTGAGGTTCGGGGATTAAAAAGAGTCCTCGTTCCCGTGCCTTTCCTTACTCCAAAACTTTCGGCATATTGGGTGCATTGGGTCACGCCAGTCTCAGCAGAGATCGCTCATGCACTGGTGGAAGGACTGCGAAATGAGGCGCTGGTTACTGATCCAATAGCCAAAGAGATCTTCCCGGATATTAAACCAGTAGATTATGAAACAGCTGTTCAAATTGCTCTCGAAAAATTGGCAGCTTCTGAAGTGGAAACCCGCTGGACGGATTCTCTCACTTCGAGTCTGGGAGAACAAGAACCCGTGCAATTAACCAGCCTGGAAGGTCTGATCATTGAACATCGTCAGATCAACATACTGGCTGAGAAAGATGAAGTATTCCGAACTCTAACCGGGCTAGGAGGAGAGAGAGGTTGGCTGTATTTCAATTGGGCCTGGCAAATTCGCGGCTTGATCGACCGCGCCTTGGGTGGTGTTGGCCTACGCAGGGGAAGGAGGGACCCCAATGACCTGCGCGTAGGGGATGCGCTTGATTTTTGGCGTGTAGAGGAGATCCTTCTGGGCGAGAAACTGCGGCTACGCTCAGAAATGATCACCCCGGGAGAAGCATGGCTTCAGTATGACTTGGATCTAGGGAAAGACGGCGAGGTCATTTTGCGGCAAACAGCCTATTTTGCACCAAAAGGTTTGCCAGGATTATTGTATTGGTATCTGTTGTATCCCATTCATGCTTTGGTTTTCTCTGGCCTTGTCCGGGGTATCAAGGAAAAAACTGAAAATAACCAGGGAATCAGGAGGAATATTGACTGATCTAAAGGATTATAAGAACTTTCTGGAAGGTGTTAGGATTCCTATTCGTTTGGCATGCAAGACCGAGTCAGGGTGGCCAATGATCCTATCTCTCTGGTTTATCTATTTGGATGGGGCTTTGTACTGTGCAACTCGCAAAAAAGCCAAGATAGTGACGTACTTACTGAATAACAAGGAATGTGCTTTTGAAATTGCCGGTGATCAGCCCCCTTATTGTGGAATCCGTGGTCAAGCCCGAGCCAGTATTGACCAGTCGCGAGGTGTAGAAATATTGGAGTTGCTTTTGGACAGGTATCTGGGGGGCAGGGATAATGCGCTGGCTGAAAACCTGCTTGGTAATAGCTCCGATGAGGTTGCTATTCGATTGGATCCAATAAATCTTTTCTCCTGGAATTTTTCAGCCCGGATGAAGGATGTTGGCCCGGGATCAGATAAATTGGATGTTAAGGTTTGTCCCTGATTGGAAATGAATGAACCTAAATACTATGTTTATTTTTAGAGAGGATATATGCCCAGAATTGTCTTGAATGTCAGTGCACCGGATTTTTCTCTTGAAGCCTGGGATGGAACTGAGGTCAATTTATCAGATTTCAAATCCGATAAGAATGTTCTACTCGTATTTAATCGGGGCTTCGCTTGACCGTTCTGCCGCCGGCATATGGCGCAGTTGCGCGATGATTTTGATAAGTTTGAAGAATTGGATACAGTCGTAGTTGTTATAGGACCCGAGGATGCGGCATCCTTCCAATCCTATTGGTCCAATAATAATCTTCCATTTATTGGTTTGCCTGATCCCAGACATTCTGTACTGAAGCTTTATGGCCAGGAGGTAAATTTATTTAAGCTTGGCCGAATGCCGGCTATGGTTGTAATAGATATGGCCTCTGTGGTCAGATTTGTCCATTATGGCCATTCCATGTCTGATATCCCTGCCAACGAGGATGTGCTCAAAACCCTTCAATTGCTTAATCAAGGAATTTATTAAATAGTGAGCTCAATCTGGTGGATCCGGCGCGACCTGCGCTTAAGTGATAATCTGACCCTCAATAAGGCCCTGGATAATCCTCCTGTTCTGCCAGTGTTTATCCTCGATCCGCTGCTGTTGAAAAATGCTCCTGAACGCAGGCTGCATTTCTTGTATCAGAATCTACAGTCTCTCAATCAGGAATTAAATGCTAGAGGCAGTAAATTGGTTGTACGGACCGGAAAACCAGTGGAAGTCCTCACAAGTTTAATGGAGGAGACTGGAGCAACTTCAATTTATGCAGAAGAGGATTTTACACCGTATGCCCGTTTGCGAAGTGTTCTGATCGGCAGCTGTCTGCCGCTGAAGTTGATCCAAGGACAGCTCGGCCTTCATCCCTTGGAGGCACGTAAAGCAAATGATAAACCCTATCGGGTTTTCACACCATTTAAGAGAAATTGGTTGGGAATCAACCCCATACTCGACTTGATCCCCGTCCCTGACCAGATCCCGACCATCGCGGATATCGATTCGGATCCGATTCCAGTTGGAAAAAATGAATCCCAGTTTCCTGCCAGTGAGGCAGCCGCGAAACAGCGCCTGGAGGATTTCCTTCGTAATAAAATAGATTTTTACCATCTTAATCGGGACCGGATGGACCTTGATGGCTCATCAAGTTTATCGCCCTATATCCGGTTCGGCGTTTTGGGATTAAGGACAGCGCTGCACCATAGTATGAAGATACTGAATCATGATCAAAACAGGAAAAACCTTGAAGGGGTTCAAATATGGTTAAGTGAATTATTGTGGCGTGAATTTTATATTCATATCATGTTCCATTTTCCTAAATCGCGAACTCAGAATTTTCGCTCTTTGTATGATCAACTCCCCTGGAGGAATGATGAGGCCGATTTCCAGGCCTGGAAGGATGGCCTGACTGGGTTTCCTGTGGTGGACGCTGGTATGCGACAATTGAAACAGACAGGCTGGATGCATAATAGGGCAAGAATGATAACAGCATCTTTTCTTGTAAAAGATCTGCTTGTGGATTGGCGCTGGGGTGAAAAATGGTTCCGAGAAAATCTTCTAGATGGGGATCTAGCTGTTAATAATGGTAGCTGGCAGTGGGTGGCCGGAACCGGTACAGATGCAGCGCCATTTTTCAGAATCTTTAATCCTGTCCGCCAGAGCAGGAAATTTGATCCAACGAGTAATTACATTCGGAAATGGGTCCCTGAATTAGCCCATCTGGAGAAAGGAGATATCCATGCGCCCTGGGAGAAAAGAATCAAAGTGCCTGGATATCCATCTCCGATCATAGATCATAAAATTTCCCGAGAGCGAGCCCTGATTGCATATCGAATTGCCAGCGGTGATTGAGCAGTGAATATGAATTTAATTCCACTCCCTGTTGAAATTCATCCTGGTTCTGGATCATTCACTATAACTTCCTCAACGCGGATTTTATACTCGGATAAGGCTGAATTTTCCGCTAAGTACCTTGCTGGTTTGTTACATCCTGCGACAGGTTATATGCTGCCAATGGAAAAGATCGGTCTGAAGAATAGCACAGGGATTTTGATCAAACTTGAGATCGATCCAGATTTGGGTATATCTTCAGAAGGTTATTTCTTATCAATCACTCCCCGGCAAATTGAGATATCTTCGACATCAATAGGGGGCCTCTTTTACGGGATCCAAACTCTACGGCAGCTTCTACCGTTAGAGATCGAATCGAGCGAACCGGTCCCTGGTTTAGAGTGGAAAGTTCCTTGCCTGGAGATAGTGGATCAGCCAGCCTTCAGTTGGAGGGGATTGCATCTGGATGTCAGTCGCCATATGTACCCAGTGGAATTTCTTAAGAGTTTCCTTGATTTGATGGCTCTGCACAAACTTAATGTCTTTCACTGGCATCTAACGGATGATCAAGGCTGGAGGATTGAAATTCAAAAATACCCCCGCTTGGTTCAAATTGGCGCCTATAGGGAATCTACGCCATTTCCCCATGATCGCGGAAAAGCTGATAACCAACCTTACGGAGGATTTTATTCTCAGGATGAAGTTCGGGAATTGGTCTCTTATGCCTCAGAGAGGAATATCAGTATCGTTCCAGAGATTGAAATGCCCGGTCATGCCCTAGCTGCCCTGGCTGCTTATCCCCAGTATGGATGTAAAGGTGAAGGTTATAAAGTGGGATGTTGGTGGGGAATGCAGGATGAAGTATTCTGCCCGGGCAACATAGAACTCTATCCTTTCCTGGAAGATATCCTGGAGGAAGTATTGGATTTATTTCCGAGTGAATTCATCCATATAGGAGGAGATGAGTGTCCAAAAAACAGCTGGAAAGCCTGCCCAAAATGCCAAAATAAGATTGAAGTAGAAGGTTTGAAGGATGAATTAGAACTGCAAAGTTATTTTATTAGAAGAATCGGAAAATATTTAAATTCAAAAGGGAAGAGAATTATTGGTTGGGACGAGACTCTGGAAGGAGGTTTGGCGCCAAACGCAGCTGTAATGAGCTGGCGGGGAATGGAAGGGGGTGTTAGTGCTGCTTTAAAAAGCCATGAAGTTGTTATGACTCCCAACACCCATTGTTATTTTGATTATTATCAATCACTCAAATATGATATTGAACCACCGGCTTTAGGTGGATATATTTCACTGGAGAAGGTGTATGAATTTGACCCCTGCGATGGAATCCCATTTGAAAAGCAAAAATATATACTTGGTGGACAAGGGAATATCTGGACGGAATTTATGCCAATCGGTAATCAAGTGGAATATATGGCATACCCACGAGCAAGTGCCCTTGCAGAAGTGCTCTGGAGTGGGCCAAGTAAGGATTTTATTTCATTTTCAGAGCGGATAAAGAATCATTTAAAGCGTTTAAAGAATATTGGTGTGAATTATCGCCCAATTGATTAACTGAGAATTAATACCTTATTACTTGTTCGGGAAAAATGACAAACAGCGTTTAACCTCCTTGGACATAACTAACTAATAAGGTCATATTTTCTTTTTTTAGTATAGAATTTAAGCACCAGCGCAATATACATGCACAGTAGGGAAAAAAATCAGTCCAAATTTGAGAAAAATGAAGAACACTGTCGGTTCATCTTATGCCAGGATTGTGGACACTACAGCCATTTTGAAATTATTGTTGTTGATTAGTCTGTTCGGTAGCTTGACCGTTAGTTTTATCTATTGGCTTGGCAATGGAATCCAGGAGACCTCCCTGTCGTTGATAGGATTGGCGATCGTGTCTGGTTTTCTCATACTGGTAATAAATTGGGGGTATACACAGATCGCCGGCCTGGTCTTATATCTGGTAGTTTCAATCGTTCTAACTCTAAATATCAGCATTGGCCATGCTATTTTTGATGAAGCGATGCTGGCATACCCTTTGTTAATCGTATTTTCCGGGCTGTTATTTGGAAAACGTTCCGGGGTTGTCGTAACGGGGATAACAGTTGCCCAATTAGCTTTTAATTTATATTCTGGCCCAATCTGGCCATATCCAGCCATTCGGTGGCGCTGTTGAAGTCCATTTGGAAGAGACAATCACAACAACTTTGATCTTACTCTCGACCGGTCTGGTGACATGGGTTGTGATCGATATTATTGAGACTGCTGTAGGAAAGATCTATCAATCAGAACAAGAGCTAGAAAATGCCTTTGAGCTAACTCTCAGAGCCTGGGCGAAGGCTCTGGAAATTCGGCGCCGTGAAGATCCTGGCCATTGTGAGCGGGTGGTCGATTTGACTACCGAGTTTGCAATATATTATGGTTTGGGTAGTGATGCAGTCAAACAGATAAGAAATGGCGCTTATTTACATGATATTGGCAAAATGGGCATCCCGGAACATATTCTATTAAAATCGAGTATGTTGGATGAAGAAGAAAAATCCCTACTCAATAAACATACATTATTGGGTCAAGAAATTGTAAAGGATATCGATTATCTTGAAGATGCTATGGAAGTTGTAGTATCCCATCACGAAAGATACGATGGGACGGGTTATCCAATGGGGCTGAAATGGACTCAAGTCCCGATCTTGGCACAGATTTTTGCAATTGTTGATTGTTGGGATATATTACAAACTGAAAGGCCCTGTAGGCCTTCCTGGGAGATGAGTGAGATCTGGTCTTATATTAAGGATCAATCAGGCGGGAAATTCCAACCCGGCGTTGTGGATGCATTTATCGACTTTATGGCGGATCGTGGGGGAGAGGTTAGTAGATGAGCATCAATCAGATCGATGTTAACCCGCAATCAAAAAATTTGGACGAAATGATCAATTTTTCAAGGATGATCAATTCTATCTTTCTGATTGCTTTAGTGACTGTATCCTTAATTGGAATCAATGTATTACAGAATTCTATTGATTCTTCTGCTATCTCCATATTAGTTCTTCTAATTATTATAATTTTGTTGTTCCTGCTGTTTAAAAAAGGATATATAAAAATTGCGGGTATTGGTTTGATCGTGATTGTATCTGTTGTAGTGACTTACAACTTTATCATTGCTGGCGGGATCAATGACAATGGTATGGTTATTCTTCCGGTTTTGATCACCATTTCAGGATTGATCATGGGCAAACGCTTTATCCCCTTTATGACAGGTTTAGCCCTGTCGGAAATATCTTTTATATATTGGCTGACAGTCAGCGGACGGATCTCACCTTTTGAAGGGGCAGTAATTGTTTACCCGCACAACTTTTTTACAGTTGTTGTCCTACTCGTTGTAACTGGTTTGATCATATGGATTACAGTAACCACCATTGAAAAGAATTATTTAAAATTGATAAAATCCGAGAACGATTTGCGAGTTTCATATGAACAAACGATAGATGGTTGGGGGAATGCATTGGAATCATTTGACGAGGAAACCGAAGGCCACAGTATCCGAGTGACAGATCTTACGTTGAAACTTGCCAGAAGAATGGATGTCGCAGAACCAGATATTGAACATATCAGAAGAGGTGCACGATTACATGATATTGGCAAGATGGGAGTGTCAGACCTGATTCTAAATAAGCCAGGCCCTCTTACTACCCAGGAGAGATATCAAGTTGAAAAACATCCACTTCTGGCGTATGAACTTCTAAAGGAAATACCCTTTTTAGAAAAGGCACTGGAAATTCCTGTGTTCCATCATGAGCGCTGGGATGGGTCAGGCTACCCTTACCATCTGGCAGGAAAAGATATACCACTTGCAGCCAGGATATTCGCGATCACCGATAATTGGGATGCGTTAACATCGGATCGACCCTACCGGAAAGCCTGGCCTGTAAAAGCAGTCATCCAATATATCCAAGAAGAAAAAGGAAGAAAATTCGATCCGGACCTGGTAGATTTGTTTCTCGGATCCCTTCCAGATTAGTCAATTCTTTTATTGTTTGTTTTCTCTTTATCATGAAGTATAATTCGCCACGAAAATCCTATCATTCGTGGCTGTTAATTTTAAGGGATGGTTAAACCAATGCAAGATATCAAGCAGATTTCACCTGAATATAATGAGGTTCGGGAGAAGGTCAATCAAATGATGGATGTCAGTTTTGGATGTGCTGAATCCTTTGTCGCTGCAGTTGGTGAGCATCTCTGGGGAGAAGTGGATGATTCCATCAAGATGATCTCCACTGGTTTCAGCGGGGGTGTAGGCGGCACCCATGAAGAACTCTGTGGTGGTGTGAGCGGCGCGGCTATCATCATCGGTTTGCTGTACGGAAGGACCACAAATGATGAAGCGAAGATGGTGAAGTGTAAACGCTTGATTTCCGAACAAAGAGATCGATTCGTCCAGGAATTTGGAACAACAATCTGTCAGGAATTGCGTGATGCGGAGTTTGGTTCCGATGAAAAAAACCCCTGTTCAGCATTGATCGCTCCCGCTGCATTTATGCTGCTGGATATCCTCAAAGAAGAAAAAGAAAGAGAAAAATTGGCTGTTGAATCATCCATTCATGTTGAATGCGCTGATATCCTGCCTCTTGATGAGTTTAAAGAGCAGTTTCAGGGAGAAAGCCTTGATGTGTTATTGGCAGAGTTGGAACGAATTGAGCTGCCGCATATTTACCGGGATTGGATAGGCGATCAGATCAACAAGGTTGGAGATAGACGGGAAGGAATAGGCATATTGACTGATAACCTCCCTGATATTGTGTTTCTAACTGTTCCGGGGGGAAGACAGGAAATAGAAAGAGCAGGGGAGTTTGAAGTACCCACGTTTTTGATTTCAAAATATCCTGTTTCCTCATTGCAGTTTCAAGTATTCCTTGATGCCCCTGATGGGTTTGCGAATTCGAAATGGTGGGAAGGCTTAGGAGTCAATTCAGGCCAACTATCTGAACCTGGGGAACAGAGATTTGCTGGTGATAATTATCCACGTGATAATGTGAGCTGGTTTGATGCTGTAGCTTATTGCCGTTGGCTTAACAACAAATTAACTTTAGATGAAGAACATCTAGAGTTACCAATAACCAAAGTACTAAATAACCAGGGTTTGAAAATAAGGCTGCCAACAGAATGGGAATGGCAAATGGCTGCCACGGGCGGCAAACAGGACCATAAATTCCCCTGGGGATTGGAATGGAATGACGGTTTGGCACATACAAAACATAATCAGCTGAATAAGTCTATGGCTGTTGGAATGTATCCCGCTGGGATATCGCCAATTGGCGCTCTTGATATGAGCGGCAATGTATGGGAATGGTGTTTGAATTGTTATGAGAACCCTGAAGATCTGGATCTGTCCAGGATGGATCGTCGTGTACTAAGAGGTGGGTCCTGGTACCATTGGGGCTCATATGCCCATACCGATATGCGCAGTCGGTATTATCCGGATCATCGTTATAATGCAGGTGGCTTTAGGGTCGCTTGTGGAAAACCAATAGTGTAAATTTCAACAAGAAAAAAGAAAAAGCAATAAGCCAGTTTCCACCCTGGCTTATTGCTTTTTAAGGCGAAGGATTGAGAACTAACTTCGCTGCATTTATCTATAAAATATAGACTTTCCTTGATTAGGGTTGATAATTTATCGCATAGTTATTATAATGTCCGAACATTAGGACATATTGTGGGTGATTGATCCTGAATATTGACAAGGGCCGGGTATGAAAAATCTGAGCAGGTCCAGCAAAGTGCCACTTTATTATCAGCTTTATGAAATTCTCCATGACCAGATCCAGGAAGGTATTTGGCAGCCTGAAGATGTACTTCCAACAGAGAATGAACTGGTTAATGCTTATCAGTTGAGCAGAGCCACCGTTCGCCAGGCTTTTGATTTGCTTGTGAATGAAGGTTTGGTCTACCGGCGGCGAGGTCAGGGAACTTTTGTCTCTCGACCGGTATTTGAGCAGAATATCAACAGGATAGTAAGTTTCTGGGATGATATGCACCAACGGGGATTGAAACCTGGCACACAAGTTCTATCAAGTGAGATCGTCGAGGCAGCAGAGGATGTAGTCGAAAATCTGGACATTGAAAAGAATCGAGAACTTGCCAGTCTGGTTCGTTTGAGATTGGCAGATGACGAACCTCTCAGTGTTGAACATTCACTGCTGGTGCACAGTTATTGCCCTGGAGTTCTTGATCAAGATTACGCCAATAGATCACTCAGAAAGATGCTGGCTGATGAATATAACATTCACATTACCAGTGCGAAACAGAAGATCCGAGCACTACCCGCAACAAAATACCTGGCAGATCTTCTGAAGATAGATGAAGCTGCACCTCTGCTGCATATCGATAGGATCTCATACACAGAAGATGGAATCCCCATTGAGTATTTAAGGATCAATTTAAGGGGAGATCGTTATACTTTCCATTCCGTTTTGCGGGATTAAGGAGAGATATGAAGGAATTTGATGTAGTAACACTGGGTGAACTATTAATGGATATGTTCCCGGGGAAGATTGGTTTCCGAATCGGCGAAGTAGAGTCTTTTATTCCTAAACCTGGCGGTGCGCCGGCCAATGTGGCGGTTGCAGCCAGCAGACTGGGATTAAAAAGCGCCTTTATTGGAAAACTTGGTCAGGACCATTTTGGGACTTATTTAAAGCAAGTCCTTGATGATGAAAATGTCGATACGAGGGGGATAAGATTCGATCCTGATGCAAGAACCACAATGGCTATTATTGCCATGCCGGACGAGAACTCAGCCGAATTTGTTTTTTACCGCAATCCCGGTGCAGACCAGCTTCTAACAGAAAATGATTTGGACCTTGAGTATGCTGCGATCCACCCGGATTCTCCACTTTTGCTCAGTCAGTCTGACAGATGAACCAGTCCGATCAGCAACATTTAGTGCAGCTCGGATCGCCAGAGAAGCTGGGGCTCTGGTTTCTTATGATGTGAATTATCGGCCATCATTATGGAAGAACCCTGAAGAGGCTCTGGATCAGGCGAAATTAATGCTTGGTGAAATTGACTTGGTGAAATTGAATGAAGAAGAAGCTGCTCTTTTATCTGGTGTGGATAAAATCAATCCGGCTGATCTCGTTCAGGTAGAAAACGCGGCCTTGAAGTTAATGAAGTCAGGGCCAGAGATTGTGGTGATCACCCTGGGCGCAGAGGGAAGTTATTTTCAGATCAAGGACGGTGGTGTTTATGTGCCACCATATAGAGTGGACACTATTGACGCAGTAGGCTGTGGTGATGCCTTTGTTGCTGGTTTGTTATCTGTGATCGTTGAACTAAATGATTGGCGGGAGAATTTGTCGTTGGAAAGAATGACTCAAGCTCTTCAATATGCAAACGCTGTAGGCGCTCTAACCTCGCTAAAGAGGGGAGCCATTCCTGCTATGCCAACAAAAAAAGAAGTCGAAAAATTCTTAAAAGGAATATGAGGAATTGATATGGATAAATTGTCTTATGAAGGATTGAAAGAAAAGGCCCGTGAACTGCGCCTGGAAATTCTGGAGATGACCACAAGAGCTGGTTCAGGACATCCTTCCAGTTCATGGTCGTCTGTTGAAATAGTCACAGCCTTGTATTTTGGCGGTGTGCTGAGATACAGACCAGAAGAACCATGGTGGGATGAAAGAGATAGGTTCATTATGAGTAAAGGGCACGCAGCTCCCTTATTATACGGAGCATTAGCCCACGCCGGCTATTTTAGCAAGGACGAATTGAAGCGTCTGCGCGAGGTTGGTAGTCCAGTACAAGGTCACCCCATCCAGGGTATGATGCCAGGCGTAGAAGCGACAACTGGATCCCTGGGGCAAGGTTTATCCCTTGGTATCGGCCATGTGCTTGGTGGAAGATTGGCCGAAAAGAAATACCATGTATATGTCTTGCTTGGGGATGGTGAATGTGAAGCCGGCCAGATCTGGGAAGCAGCCATGGCTGCCGCCCATTTCAAAACAGGAAATCTGGTGGCAATTCTGGATTACAACAAATTCCAGGAGACCGGTCCTATCAGCAGAGAAATGGCACTGGAGCCGCTGGTTGAAAAATGGCAATCATTTGGTTGGACTGTGCATGAAGTGAATGGTCATGATCTAGAAGAGGTCCTGGCTAAATTCCAGCTGGTAAAACAACTGGAAGCAACAGGGAAACCCCAAATGATCATCGCCCACACCATTAAAGGAAAAGGCGTTTCGTTTGTAGAAGCCGATTTTACTTTCCACGGCAGGGCCTTAAATGCGGATCAGGCAGAATTAGCGCGGGAGGAAATCAATGCAGCTCGGTAAAACAGCAGGCCTTAAATTATGCGATAAGCCGCTCCGGAATATTTTTGGAGATGCGCTTTTAGATCTGGCAAAAACCAATCCGAAAGTTGTTGTTCTAGATGGTGACCTGGGAAATTCCACTATGGCTGAGTATGTCCGCCAAGAATTTCCAGAGCGGTTCTTCAATATTGGCATTGCAGAGAGCAACCTGGTTGGGATAGGAGCTGGGTTGGCAGGAGCTGGTTACTATCCTTTTATTGTCAGCTTTTCATCCTTTTTACTATGCAATGCTTATGATCAGATCAGGCTAGCTGTTGCCATGTCTGAAATTAACGCAACTGTGATTGGTAGTCATGGTGGAATTACGCTTGGGAAAGATGGTCCAACACAGATGGGTATTGAAGACCTGGCCTTGATGGGAGGGCTTCCAACATTTACTATCATTGTTCCATCCGATCCAGCGACCATGCACGCTGCAGTTAAAACCGCTCCGCAGATCAAAGGCCCGGTATTTATCAGGTCCAGTCGTGTACCGATGCCATATATCTACCCAATGGAGAACACGCCTTTTGAAGTTGGGAAGGCTAACGTGGTAAGAGATGGTGCAGATCTGACGATTATAGGATGCGGGATGATGGTATCAGCCGGTATGGATGCGGCTGAAATTCTTGCAAAAAAGGGAATTGAGGCCAGGGTCCTGGACCTTCACACGATCCGGCCAATGGATGTGGAATCAATTGCGGCCGCTGCCAGGGAAACCGGTGCCATCGTCTGCGCCGAAGAACACCTTCTCCAGGGAGGTATGGGAAGCAATGTGGCAAGAATTGTTGCTGAGCAACATCCAGTACCCATGCGGTTTGTTGGGCTGGAGGATGTCTATGTGGAATCCGGAGATCCCTGGGATCTTCTGAAGAAATATCATTTGACAGCAGAAGATATTGCAACAGCTGGAGAAGAAGCAGTCAAGGCAAAAAAGGCTGAATGAGATGATTTATCGAAAACTGGCTCGAAGAGAGAATGAAAAAAAACCGATCCGGGTTGGTGCGAGTGCAATTGAGTGGATGGGGAGTGGATTACTGGCTGCTTTTGCTCATGTTCCAGGTATGGAGATTTCGGTTGTCGCTAATGCAGATGTAAATGAAGGTATCCAGTCCTTGTTGGACGCGGGAGTATCGGCCGAGACGATCGTCCCGTCCGATAATAAGAATGAGATCGAAGATTTGATCAGGAAAGGGAAGAGAGTCGTCACGGCTGACCCTCGTTTGCTTTCCCAGATTGAAGCCCTGGATATTGTCACCGATTCCACCTGGTCGCCTGCGATCGGTGCAGATGTCGCAGAATCCTGTATCCAGAATGGAAAAGATATTGTATTGGTGAATATTGAGGCCGATGTGACAGTTGGCCATATCCTGAAGAAAAAAGCCAAGGATGCGGGTGTTTTGTACTCAGTTTCCTCGGGGGATGAACCCGGCTGCCTTATGGAACTGTATGACTATGTCAAAAGTCTGGGCTATGAGGTCGTTACGATTGGCAAGGGGAAGAATAATCCGTTGAATACAGCTGCAACCCCAGCGCTTGTCGAAGAATCCGCTAGAAAGCAGGACAAAGATCCGGTACAGGTGGCATCTTATGTCGATGGCACAAAGACGATGTTTGAAATGACCTGTGCGGCAAACGCGACTGGCTGTCGCCCAATGCAGCGAGGCATGATTGGGCCAGAAGCAGGTTTTGAGAATGTTTCGAAGATATTTGCACTTGAGGAAGACGGCGGAATCAGCCAATTTCCAGGCAATATCGATTTCGTGCAAGGTCCATCGATGTCCGGTGGTGTGTTTGTTACGGTTCGGGTAACTGATCCCCGGATTCAGGCCGATTTGAATTACTTAAAGGTTGGCTCTGGAAAATATTTTACATTCTTTCGACATTACCATTTGTGGTTCCTTGAGGCATCAATATCTATTGCCCGAGCATTCCTGGATAAAACTGTATGGTTAGAACCCCTCGATGACCCCGTGGCCGATGTGATGACGGTTGCCAAGAAAAATTTACGGGCAGGAGAGGTCCTGGAACGTTTCGGTGGTTATACTAATTATGGTGTGATGGAGCTTGCCTCAACCTCGCGGAAATTGAACGCGCTTCCTGTAGGCTTGAGTCCGGGGGCGAAAATTGTCAAGCCGGTTAAGGCGGGTGAGATCATAACCTGGGGGGACGTGTCTCTTGACGAAGATAGCACTGTCGTAAAATTGCGAAGAGAACAGGATATTTTATTTATTGGATTAAATCGTACTTTGTAGTAAAGGAGATCAAAATGCAAATAGGCGTATTTACCGCATTATGGGGGAATCTATCCTTCGAGGAAGCCCTAGATAAAGCAGTCAGTTTTGGGATTACAGCTGTCGAGATTGGAGCAGGGGGATATCCTGGACAACCTCATTGCCCGGTTGATGAGCTTCTGGATAGTGAAACCAAACGAGATGAATGGAAGGGAAAGATCAAGGACAGGGGATTAACGCTCAGTGCATTGAGCGTTCATAATAATCCGGTCCATCCTGATAAAAAGATCGCTTCTGAAGCTGATAGCGTGATTAAAAAGGCCATCAAGTTAGCGGCTTTATTAGATGTACCGACTGTCAACGGATTTTCTGGTTTACCGGCTGGAGCTGCAAAGGATACCATGCCAAACTGGGTAACCTGCGCCTGGCCTCCGCACTTCTTAGATATTCTTGAATATCAATGGAATGAAGTGACCATTCCTTATTGGAAAACCATTCATCCTCTCCTCGAGGAAAATAATGTCACCTTTGGTTTTGAGATGCACCCCGGCATCCTGGTTTATAACGTTTACTCCCTCTTGAGATTACGTGAAGCGGTTGGGCCTCGTTTGGGCTGCAACTTTGATCCGAGCCACTTGTGGTGGAATGGTGTGGATCCAGTTGCTGCGATCCGCGAGTTGGGTGATTCAATCTTCCATGTTCATGGCAAAGATGTTTATGTTGATCCTATAAATACACGGGTAAACGGATGCAATGACTACAAACATTACGGAGATATTCCAAAACGTTCCTGGACCTTCCGCTCGATTGGATACGGACATGATCTGAAAGCGTGGAAAGACATCATCAGCGCTTTACGAATGGTTGGTTATGACTATGTGATTTCGATCGAACACGAGGACGCAATGATGT
Organism: uncultured Chloroflexia bacterium; assembly: GCA_963824175.1. Classification (GTDB taxonomy): domain Bacteria; phylum Chloroflexota; class Anaerolineae; order Anaerolineales; family UBA11858; genus B10-G9. The sequence goes on from CAWGOD010000001.1 coordinate 384,750, forward strand.
CCCCGGATGAGGGTCTTGGGAAGGCTGTTGGTATCCTGAAGGAATCTTTGATCTTCGAGGAAGCTGGAGATATGTTCTGGGCGTAAGTGATCATGCGATTAATCTATTTGATCTGGACGGCACGCTTTTAACGTCGGGAGGAATTGGGCGCCGTTCTACGAGATCAGCCATGGAATCAATATTTGGCACATCTGGCAACCTGGATGAATTTTATCCCGGGGGCAGGACCCAGGAGGCCATATTTGTCGATACCCTGGCTGATGCCGGGATTGGAAAGAACCAGTTTTTAGAAAGAAGGATGGAGTTATATCAAATCTTTCTCGACAATTTAAAGGAATTTTAGATCAGGGAGAATATCAAATCAACGCCCTGCCTGGAGCGATCCAGTTGATAGAATACCTGAATTCTAATGAGAATTTTGTTATGGGACTGGTAACAGGAAATCACACAGAAGCTGCCCGACTAAAATTACTCAATGCTGGATTGGACCCGAACGTCTATCTAGCCGGGGCTTATGGAGAGGAGTCTACCAACCGATCAGACCTTGTACCCATGGCAAAAGACAGGATTGAAACTATCATTGGTAAAGAATTTCCGGAATTTTACACGATTGTTGTTGGCGATACAACAAGAGATGTACTCAGCGCTCAATCTGTCAATGCTACTAGTTTTGCACTGACAACAGGTACGGATGACTGTGACCTGCTGCAATCGGTAAATCCAGATTCAATTTTTGATAATTTACATCAGCTGCTGGAAAGATTTGAGTTCTTGGAAGGAAGAATAGGAGGTATCGATGGGATTTAAAGAGGTGAAGGGATTGGAAATCCCTCAAATTGGTGTGGGTATGTTGGGATACGCCTTCATGGGGAGGGCACACAGCAACGCCCTTAAGAAATTGGCATACATGATGGATCCCCAACATGCTATACCTGAAATGGTCGCGGTATGCGGCAGGAATGAAGATGCTGTTTCGACATGGCTGCCAGATTTGGGTATAAAGGTTACTATACCGAATGGGAAGAGATGCTTGCTGATGACCGGATCCAACTATTTGACAATGTTGGCCCCAATAATGTCCATGAAGAACCATGTGTCATGGCTGCGGAAAATGGCACTCATATCCTTTGTGAAAAGCCATTGGCCAGGACAACAGAAGAGTCGCGGCGGATGTTGGATGCCGTAGTGAAAAACAACGTGAAAGCCATGGTGGCTTTTAACTACCGATTTGTTCCTGCCGTACGGAAGGCTAGGGACTTGATCGCCAGTGGTGCGCTGGGAAAGATCTATCATTTCCGGGCGATGTATTTACAGGATTGGATATTGCCCCATTTTAATACTCAATATTTATGGAGGCATAATAAAGAGATCTCCGGGACAGGCGCGCTGGGAGATTTTTCTCATATAATCGACATCGGACACTTCTTGCTGGGATCCAGGATTAAAAGTGTGCAGTCCACATTAAGGAATTTCATTCCCGAAAGAAAGTTGATGAATGGGAGCGGGTCTGGTGCTGTGGATGTTGATGATGCATTTGCATCTGTCATCGAATTCGAAAATGGAGCTCTGGGTACAGTAGAAGGAACTAGGTTGGCCAGTGGTAGAAAGAATTATCATGTATTTGAAGTGAACGGAGAGAAAGGTTCGATCACCTGGAATCTGGAACGCTTAAATGAGCTTGAAATTCAATGGGCTGAAGGAGAGCCAGCTGAAAGCAGGGGATTCCAGAATATCCTTGTGACTGAAGGTTCAGACCCCTGGATCAGTAATTGGTGGCCGCCTGGACATATGATCGGATGGGAACATACCTTCGTTCATGAGATTTACCATTTATTGGATTGTATCGTGAATGATAAAGATGTTGGCCCAGAAGGGGCTACCTTTGAGGATGGTTATAATGCCTGCGTGGTGGCTGACGCGATGGTCGAATCCTCGGAAACCGGCAGGCGCGTGGATTGTACCTATTGATGGTGTTATGTGTCAGGAGTAAGGATTGCAGCCTTGCTTTCTTCTACTGACAAAAGTCACTTTCTGCATCTTAACTCTTGACAATGAAAAACGAAAACTATATGATTGGTGTTAGTTGTAATTACAGGATAACAACATTATATGTCATCCCAGATACCCAATCTACCAATAGATCGAAATTCATTCATTCCTTTTTATATCCAGGTAATTGAATCTTAACTGGATATATTGAAAATAACCAACTTCCACCAGGTCATCAACTGCCTGGGGAGGCTGATTTGTGTAAGACTTTTGATGTAAGCCGGACTGTGATCCGCCAGGCCCTACAGGAACTGGAATATAAAGGTTTGATTTTTCGTGAAAAAGGACGGGGAACATTTGTTGCTAAACCCAAGATCCATGAAGGACTATTCCAGGAATTGACCGGATTTTATCAGGATATGGTCGCTAAGGGCCATCAACCGCGCTCTGATGTCCTGAAACAAGAAAAGGTCAATGCTACTCCGAAAGTGGCAGCCTATTTGAAATTGGAACCTGGTGATCCTGTCATTCATATTGATAGACTTCGATATGTGAATCATGAACCAATTGTTTTGGTTACAACATACTTACCATATGAAATCTGCCCGGATTTATTAGATGTAGACCTGACAAACCAATCTCTCTATGCTTATTTAGAGAGTGAACATGGTTTGTTTGTCTCAAGCGGAAGGCGATTTCTGGAAGCTGTGGTTGCTAATCAGGTGGAAGCAGAAAAGCTTCAGGTGGATATTGGGTCTCCATTGTTGTTATTAAATAGTGTAAGTTATCTGGCAGACGGTACACCAATGGAATATTTTCATGCTGTTACACCGGGGAGATCGTTCCCGGTTTGAGACGGAATTAGTACGGGTCAATGAGCCTGGTGATCTGGCAAAAAAGATCCTTGATGTAAATGGGTCAGGGTTCGAATAGAAGATATGAGACTTGGAAGAGAACAAATTACTTAATTTAATCATTGAGGAGAGAAGCTTATGGGCAAAATGAAAGTAGGTATCGATAGCTATTGTTTCCACCGATATTTTGGCGAAGTGTATCCTCATCAGACAGCTCCTGATAAAAACATGACCATGGAAGACTTCCTTGCTTATGCCAAATACCTGGATGTGGATGGTGTATCTTTGGAGTCCTGCTTTTTTCCTTCCTTTGATAAAGGCTGGTTTAAGGGGTTGAATGATCAGCTGGATGATTATGGATTTGATCGGGTTTATGCCTGGGGTCACCCGGATGGATTGGAAGCCGGGAAAAACCGGGATGAATTTGACAGCATGGTTGCCCAGATTCCCAATGCAAAACTGATTGGCGCTGATGTGATGAGAGTGGTTGCCAGCAGCTTGATGTTCCGCTTCGAACCTCATGGTCCCCAGATCGATATATTGGTGGATTGGTTTAAAGAGGCTGTCAAGGTTGCTGAAGATAATGGCGTCAAACTGGCAGTTGAAAACCATATTGATTATACAGCTGATGAGTGTGTAGAGCTGTTGGAACGAGTGGATTCTCCGTATTTGGGTTTGAACCTGGATACTGGAAATTTCCTGCGATTGCTGGACGATCCCGTTGAAGGAACTAAAAAATTGGCCAGCAAAGTGTTCGCTACCCATATTAAGGATCTTGAAACCCGTGGCCGGCGTGGATGCGCGGGAGTGGTATTTCTTCTCCTCAACGCCAGTAGGTGATGGATTGGTGAACAACCAGAAGATCGCTCAATATCTTTATGATGCTGGTTATGAGGGTTTCCTGGCTGTAGAAACTGATTCCCTGCATCCGGATTATGATGGTCAGGAATTTGATGCAATTGCTAAAAGTGTTGCAAACCTTAAACGAATTGCTGCCAGCGTTTATTAGCTAATCAGTAATTTACCCTGGGCAGCAGTGCGGGAAGGAATGATAATGAAACAAGTTTGACACATTTGAACCACAAATGGTTTATAGTTGTGACTGCTGCCCAGATAAATATTTTCGAAGTTTAAAACCTCAGCTTAGGTTTTTGATGATTAAAGAACGTATCCCGCTGGGAATAAATAAATTTATTAGATGATGTAAAGTGGTTGGTGGAGCAGGACTATGAGATTTGGTGCAAATACTTTTATCTTTAGATCACCTTTTTCTACAGACAGAGACCTGGATCTGATTCCCAAGTTGAAAGAAATGGGATTTGATCTGATCGAAGTGGCTGTAGAGGATCCTGATCTAGTTGATACAGATTTGTTGAAAGCAGCTCTGGAAGAACACGATCTCGGTGTTGTGACCTGTGGTGCTTATGGGCCGGGACGGAATATCAGCAGTCTGGATCCAGTTGAAAGGCAGGCGGCCAAGGATTATTTGATCTGGATGATCGATGCAGCTCAAAAACTGGGCTCAGATGTCGTCAACGGTCCTATGTACTCTGCAGTGGGTAAAGACCGTCTGGAAAATCCAGCTGATAGAGAGAAGGAATGGCAGTTCGCGGTTGATGGATTAAAGAGATGGCAGCTTACGCGGAAGAGAAGGGAGTAAAATTGGCTTTTGAGCCCTTAAACCGATTTGAAACGGACCTGGTCAATATTGTGGACCAGGGTTTAAAGCTGATTGATGATGTAGGTGCTCCGAACCTGGGATTCCATCTGGACACATTCCATATGCATTTGGAAGAAAAAGATTCTGCTGCAGCAATTCGTAAAGCAGGAGATCGAATATTCCACTTCCATGCTTGTGAAAATGACAGGGGTGTTCCGGGAACAGGCCAGGTGAAATGGAAAGAAGTATTTGAGGCGCTTGTTGATGTTGGCTATGATGGCAACGTTGTGATCGAATCATTTACCCCGGAAGTGAAATCGATTGCCAGAGCAGTTTGCATCTGGCGCGAGATCGCTCCTGATCAGGATTCGATCGCTCGGGATGGATTGAAATTCATAAAATCCTTTCCTGGAATAAACTAGAAATCAGGGTGAGTGGAGATATTTAGATTATGGCTGAGGATAAGAAAAACAAGAAAGTTCCCATGATGGAAGTAGTCAATATAAATAAGGCTTTTCCGGGTGTGCAGGCCTTGGATGATGTTAGTGTTAAGTTTTTCCCCGGTGAAGTCCATGCGGTTGTGGGCGAGAATGGGGCTGGAAAATCTACCTTGATGAAGATCATGGCTGGGGCCTACATACCTGATGATGGTGTGATACTTTTTCAAGGTGAAGAAGTTGCCTTCAACCATCCAGTCAAAGCTCAGGAAATGGGTATCAGTATCATCTATCAGGAATTCAATTTGCTTCCTGAAAGAACCGTGGCCCAGAATATCTATTTGGGAAGGGAACCATCCAAATATGGTGTGATCAATCTCCGCCAGCTGAACAAACAAACAGAAGATGTCTTAAAAGAACTTGGTGTCGAGAATATGATTTCTCCCACTTCGCATGGTGAGCTCTCTTTCGGTGGCAGAGCAGCAGTTAGTGGAAATTGCCAAAGCCATATCGCTGAATGCTAAAGTGCTGATCATGGATGAACCCACAGCTTCCTTGACAAATACAGAAGTGAATTTGCTTTTCGATTTGATTTCCACGCTAAAAGCCAAAGGGTTGGCAATAATCTTTATCTCTCACCGACTCTTTGAGGTTTTTAGTATAGCCGAAAAAATCACTGTACTAAAAGATGGTGCTCTCATTGGTACAAAACCCATCGATCAAGTAAATACTGAAGACATTGTGTATATGATGGTTGGCAGGACTCTCGATCACTACTTCCCACCTCTTGGATTGGAGGAAGAGTTCGGAGATGTTGTTCTGAAAGTTGAAAATGGATCGAACGATCTCTTGAAGGAAATCAATTTGGAATTAAGAAAAGGAGAAGTGCTTGGTATTGCCGGCCTGCAGGGATCAGGCCGCACCGAATTGGCCCAAGCATTATTTGGTGTTGTCCCTTTTAAAACAGGAAAAATTGAATTATTTGGGAAAGCAGTCGGGATTAACACCCCAAATCAAGCGATCAAACGAAAAATGGGATTTGTAACCGAGGACCGAAAATCAGAAGGCTTAGCTCTTAATGCAGCCGATCCGGGATAATATGCTTTTGGCCATCCGATCTCTTCAGAACTTGTTGAGTTTTGTTCACCCAGACGGTATAAGGGCATCACGCAGTATGGTTCCTCAGTTGGGACAGCAAGTGGATGTCCGGGTGGATTCTTATGGTAAAGAAGCCCAGGACCTCAGTGGTGGAAACCAGCAAAAAGTAGTGCTTTCCAAATGGCTGGCATCAGGCGCCGAGGTATTTCTTTTTGATGAACCAACTCGGGGTATTGATGTTGAAGCCAAAGCCAGAATTCACGATATTATCCGCGGTCTCACAAAGTCAGGAGTGGCAGTACTGATGGTTTCTTCAGAGCTGCCAGAGATCATTGGTATGAGCGACCGCATTCTGGTGATGCATGAAGGCACGATTGGTGGTGAACTCCCTCCCGCATCTAGTGAGGCGGACATAATGCTGGTAGCAACAGGTCAGCAGAACGGAAATGGAAAAACCAAACCTGCTGCAAACGATGGAGGCACAAAATGAGCGTAGAAGTAATTGCGGAAAGTAACGATAAGCGGGTACGCAGCAATTTCTGGAAAAAGATTCCCCAGGTATATTATTTCCTGGTGATCGTTCTTGCTGGTGGATTACTCCTTGACCAGGTATTTGCGAATGGAAATATTCTTTCTAATCCAACCATCCTGCGAAATATTTTGGTCCGCTCAGTCGCTTTGGGAATCGTTGCTGTGGGACAGACATTTGTAATGATCGGCGCTTCTATCGATCTGTCAGTTGCATATACGATCAGTCTGACGTCAGTGATGACTTCATTGATCATGCAAGGGGATCCCGCCCGGGTACCGATGGCTATCGGGATGGTGCTTCTGATCGGTATCGTGGTGGGATTGATCAATGGCTTGATCATCACCAAATTGAATGTGAATGCTTTTATTGCCACGCTGGGTACCGGTTTGATCATTAAAGGAATTCTAAATGGAACTTTTTCTTCAGGCTCAATGGGGTCTGTCCCAAAAGGTTTTCAAACCCTCGGTTATGACAGTATAGGTCCAGTCCCATTTTCGATCATCTTGCTGGCAGTGGTCGTGTTGATTGGTTGGTTTATATTATCCTGGACAAAATTCGGCTCGCATCTTTACGGCGTAGGCGGGGACCTACTTGTCGGCAGGCTGTCAGGTTTGAGGACATCGCGTGTGCTCATTATCGCCCACATCATTTCCAGCCTTACTGCCGTACTTGCCGGCCTGTTTATTGTCAGCAGGCTTGGCGCAGGAGCACCCTGGGTGGGTCCGGATGGCGTTTATGATTTGGAATCAGTTGCAACTACCGTAATTGGTGGAACGGCCCTCTCAGGAGGAAGGGGAGGTGTATTTGGAACGATTGCAGGTGTATTGATCTTCGGCGTGATCGATACTGTCTTCAATCAGTTAGGTGTGGATACGTACTTGAAGATGGTAATAAGAGGTGCAATTATTATTCTTGCAGTAGCCAGTTACTCCGTTCGCTCAAAACGCGAGGCGGCATAAAGAGAGAAAATTATGACTACATCTGTAAACAATCCTGCAGCCGAAAAAGGTACTAAATTTATTAAAAAAATCTGGGAGTGGATCAGGAAAATCCCACCAGTTTACCCAATCTTTATTGTGGTTGCTTTTGGTGTAAGCCGATTGAATCCAAACTTCGCTACAGTGAATGGAATCATGGCCTTCATCAGGCGGGCGGCACCTTTGATCATCCTGGCAATGGGTCAATTATTTGTCCTGGCATCAGGTGGTTTCGATCTATCACAGGGGTCAGTGGTCACTTTGACCATCATTGGTAGTTCATTAATTATTTACAACAATGAAGAGTATACCTATATAGCAATTGCGATCATGATCGGGTTTGGAATCGTGATTGGCCTGGTCAATGGATTTGTGGTTGCCTATCTGAAAGTACCCTCGTTAATTGCAACCCTTGGTATGCTGCTGCTGGTGAAAGGTGGCGGTTTATACTGGACAGGTGGGGCACCCAAGGGATATTTATCCGAAGCCTACCGTTTCATTGGGAGAGGGTATATTGATAATGTTCCGTTAATCGGTCGTTTCCCGATGTCAGGGATAGTCTTATTGTGGTTGCAGCAATCTTGATTATCTTATTCCATAAAACCAATCTTGGAAAGCAAATCCTCGCCATCGGTGATAATGCCCAAGCGGCCAAGTTATCAGGGGTCAAAGGTCAAACAGATCAGGATGATTGCCTTTATGATTTCTGCAGTCTGCGCAATTATTGGAGGTATCCTGCTTGGCGGTTATGGCGGTTCTTCTTATACCGCTGGAGAAGGTATGGAGATGTCGTCAGTATCAGCGGCTGTGATCGGTGGTGTGTTATTGCTGGGTGGAAAAGGATCAGTGTATGATGTGGCTTTTGGTGCGCTGACTCTGGAAGCGATGGTCAGTTTATTGAATTTACTTGGATTGCCAAAACCATATCGCGATGCAGTCCAGGGCCTGATAATCATCGCAGCTGTTGCGTATGCGGGATTCCGCATGAAAAAACGTGATTGAACTAGGGAATAAGGCTAATATTGAAAAGATAAAGGAGGTGATATCGCCCAAAATAAAATTGACTGATCGATAAAGTTACATTGTAAAAATCCTATCAAGGAGAAGAATAAAAATGTTTAAGAATAAACTGTTTATTGTGCTCAGCCTGATCCTGGTGGCGGCCTTTGCGCTGTCCGCCTGTGGCGGAGCCGCCCCGGCTGAAGAGGTTATGGAAGAAGAAGTAGCCGAAGAAGTTATGGAAGAAGAAGTGGCCGAAGAAGAAGAATGGCTGAAGAAGAAGTCGTTGTAGCTGAGAGCCCAGGATTACAGATGGAAGCGGCAGCTGTTGTTCAGGAATTCTGGTCCGATGCAGAATACGAAGAATCAATCGCCTGGACCGATGCTGATGTTCTGAACCCGGAAGCTCCTTTGTACCTGCAGTCCTTACTGGACAACAAAGTTGACACGACTCAGTACAAAATGGAACCTCCCTATGATGTCTGCTTCTCCAACGCTGGTGTGAACAACACCTGGCGCGTGACCGGCTACGTGACCATGCGTGAGCAGGTTGAGCAGCTGCGGACTGAAGGTCTAGTGAAGAACTTCATCCACGTCGATGCTGAGGGTTCCGATGAGAAACAGATCGCTGACATTGAAGACCTGCTCGCAGGTGGTGAATGCGATGTGCTGATCGTCTCCCCCAACTCCACCAACGCTTTGACCCCCATTGTTGAGACAGCTTGTGAAGCTCTGCCAGTGGTTGTTTTTGACCGCGGTGTACTGACTGATTGCCCGGTCTCCTTCCTGAAGACCGTTGGTGGTTACAAGTTTGGTTATGACGGTGCCCAATTTATCGTTGACAACTTGCCTGATGGCGGTGACGTGTTGGCTCTCCGTATCCTCCCCGGTGTGGATGTTCTTGAACAGCGTTGGGGCGCAGCCCTGGAAGTTCTCGCTGTCAATCCGCAGCTGAATGTGATTGGTGTTGAATTTGGTGCATACAGCAATCCTGATACCAAAGGCATTGTTGCAGACTACATCGATCGTTTTGGTAATATCGATGCTGTTTGGATGGATGCTGGCGGAACCGCAGTTGGTGTTCTCGAAGCCTTCGAAGATGCCGGATTGCCCTTCCCGATCATGGTTGGTGAAGATCAGATGGATTACCTCAAGTTCTGGAAAGAGAACGATCTGACTGCAATTGCTCCCACCTTCCCGACCTACCAGTGGCGAACTGCCGTTCTGGCAGCCGTCATGATCCTGCAGGGTGAACCTGTGGATGCCCGCTGGGTAGTCCCGCAGCCGAATGTCACCCAGGATAATCTGGATCAGTACTACCTGCCCGACATGCCGCCTCTGTACTACGCTTTTAGCGGCGCTGAAGACATGACCAACTGGCCGGATGCCTGGATGGAACTTGACACAACCAAATACGTGGATGTGATCGACTAGTTCATGCATGCTATGAGCCCGTCCGTTTTAGGGACGGGCTCTAATCAGTTTGGATTATTGTTTTATTGATTGCGGGCAACTTTCATTGATATTTCATTTATCGCCCTTAATCAACTGGGTAGGTTCGTTCAGCTGAATGAACCTACCCATTGCAAAGTAAGAAAATGGAATGCTGCTGATAGCGCATTCGAGGAGACCGAATAATGATTGAAATTGGATTTCATACAGATGCGTTTAACAGCTCGTATTGGAGTTTTGAAAAATGCTTGCAGTGGGCTCAGGAAAACGATGTTCACTATATCGAATGCGGTACGATCGATGGGGTAAGCTGGCTGCATGGATTGGGTTATCAGCCTCATGTTTCGCTTACAGAAGATCCTTTGGTGCTTAGAAAGAAAATGGAAGGTTACGGCGTGCAGTTTTCTCAGCTTGATGCGGCCTATCCAGTTTCTTTGCCCGAAGGTGCTTCCCTAGGACTTATTTATATACTGAATTCTATTCGTTGGGCTAAACTGGCGGGATGCTCTCATATAGATACAACAGACCACATGTTTAAACCAGATGGTTTATCCGACGAACAGGCCCTGGATATGATGAAGAAGATCTATTCCGAGGTCATTGAAGTAGCTGAGCTTTACGAGATGTACATCAACATTGAACCTCATGGTTATTACACAACTAAGCCGGAATACATGGAGAAAATGTTAAATTTTGTGGATTCTCCTTACTTGCGCATGAACTTTGACACAGGAAATACCTTTATTGCCGGTCAAGATCCAGTTGCATTTTTGACCAAATTTAAGGACAAGGTCAGCCATGTGCACATCAAAGATGTTTCTGAATCCCTGGCCGCATCCTTACGTGGTGAACTGACGGGTATCGCTGTCAGTAATACTGCTATTGGTGATGGTGTGAATGTTGACAATATCAAGAAATGTTTTGATATTTTTGTGGACATGAAATATGACGGCGTAGTAAGCATCGAATGTGAAGGGGCGGGCGGTCCCATGATTGAAAAAAGCCTTGCATTTGTGCGTGAATTAGTAGATGACGCGAACAAACGCATGGCAGCTGCTTAGTTTTATCAACATATCTGATAAGGGTGGTTATATGGTTTAGCCATCCTTATCAGAAAAATTTTTTGAGAACGCACCTGTAATTACAGGATTATATGCCGGAACGTTTTAAGGAGATCATCCGAAATGGCGAAAAAATACTTGGTTGGTGTTGACCTTGGGACTAGCGCCACAAAGGCAGCTTTATATTCTACGGATGGATCTTTGATTGCTGAATGTACTGTAGATGTCCCTATCCATTATCCTGAACCTGCTGTAGTAGAGCAGGAAAATGAAGATTTTTATTCCTCGGCAGCTCACACAGTAAAAACTTGCATTATCGAGAGCGGCGTGGATCCAAAAGATGTGGCCGCCATCTCATTTGACAGTCAGATGGCAGGTATAGGTGCAATTGACGAGGATTATCAGTCAGTATCTAAATTTGATTCCTGGTTGGATATGCGCTGTGAGCCTCAGATCAAATACCTGGAAGAAAATTTCGGAGAGTTGATCACAAAACTCACGGGCTGTCCACCAACTTGTGACCACGGCCCAAAAATTCTTTGGTGGAAAGAAGAACGGCCCGAAGAGTACAAACAAACAGCAAAATTCGTTATGCCCGGGGGATATGTAGCTGGCAGGATGGCTGGACTGAAAGCAGATCAAGCCTTTATTGATTACACCTATATTCATTTTTCCGGGCTAACTAATGCGCTCGAGGCCAGCTGGTCTAACGAGATTTGTGATGCGGTTGGTGTAGATCAGGGAAAATTACCAAAAATCGTTGAACCCTGGCAGGTCATAGGAGAAGTGAAAACAACTGCAGCCAAAGATTTTGGGCTGGCCGAAGGCACTATTATTGCTGCGGGATGTGGGGATACAGCAGCTGGCGCACTAGGAGCTGGCATTGTAAAGCCAGGGATGGTTTTTGATACGGCAGGAACAGCATCTGTCTTTGCTGGTTGCACTGATGAATTTGCTCCTGATATAAAAAATCGAGCTTTGCTTACCATGAGGTCGGTCATACCCGGGCTGTGGCATCCGCTGGCATATATCGCCGGAGGTGGCCAGGCTTTGACATGGTTCCGGGATAACTTTTTTGATGCGATAAGGGGAGAAACCCAGGGGGAGATAGATTTATATTCTGAATTGGATGATCTGGCGGACAAGGCTCCCCTGGGTTCTGCTGATCTATATTTTTCACCTCATTTATCGGGCAGGATATGTCCTGCAACACCGGAAATGCGTGGCGCGTGGGTTGGATTCTCTTTTTCACACAGGCAGGAACATTTTTATCGCGCCATCCTTAGAATCAGTTGCTTATGAGTATGCCTATTACCTCAATATCCTAAAAGGACTGATTCCAAATCTCAACTTGACTGAAGCCCGCGTTATCGGTGGCGGAGCTCAGAGCTCTGTCTGGAACCAGATCAAAGCAAATGTGCTTGGTGTGCCGTATCTGCGCCTCTCCAGATCTGAATTTGGCACTTGGGGATCAGCTATGATCGCTGGCAAAGCGGCCGGGATTTATGATGATCTTACTGAGGTTGCCTACAGACATGCAACTGCCGCTGGTCCACCAGCTAAACCTGATTTAGCAAAGCAAAACCAATATCAAGTGAACGTCGAAAATTATATAAAACTGCAAGAATCCCTGGCAAGAACATTTCGAGGAATATGTGTAGATAGGAGGAAGGAATTAGATGTCGTCAACGATCAAAATTTGTATGATAGGTGCAGGAAGAGTAGGAAAACTGCATTCAGGTACACTGCGAAGATATATCCCCGATGGAGAGGTTGTGTGTTTGGTAGACACTCAGCAATCCATGCTGGATGATACTGGTTCTGAATTCGGGATCGATCACAGGTATACCTCATTGGAGGAAGCACTTCAGAAAACAGAGTTTGATGCCGTGGTGATCACAACTCCCACTTTCACTCATAAAGAATTATCGGTGATGTCCGCGGAAAATGGAAAACATGTATTTCTTGAAAAACCAATGGCTATGGATCTTGAGGAATGCGACCAGATCATTGATGCTTGTCAAAAAGGAGGAGCCCATCTTCAATTGGGTTTTATGCGTCATTTTGATCCAGATTTCAGTTTAGCTTATGACCGCATTCAAGCTGGTGAGATCGGAGAGCCGATGCTCGTAAAATCTCTTACACACGGTCCTGGTTTGCCGCCTCCCTGGGCCAGGGATCTGAAAACATCCAATGGAAACCTTGCTGAAGTAAACAGTCATGACCTGGATGCCACGCGATGGTTGATGGGTTCGAATCCGGAACGGATCTATCTTGAAGTAGCAAATTTTAAAGGTGACGAAAGGGGCGTAGATACAGAGAATTACTACGACAATATGATAGCCAGTTTAAAGTTTGAATCTGGCGCATTGGGTAGTATCTCCGGTGTTTGTCCCTGTGATTATGGTTATGATGCCCGGATGGAGATCATCGGTAAAAAAGGGATCATGATCGTTGGCGAATTAAAGAATAATGCATTGACAATAGGCATCGATAGGGATACTGGTTTGGTCACACCGATTTTCAAGCGTTGGCCAGATCGTTTTCGAATGGCGTACATCCATGAAATTGAACATTTCATCAAATCAATCCAAGCGGATACTCCTCCTAAAGTCAATGGAGAGGATGGTCGCTGGGCAGTTGCAGGGGTTCTGGCAGGTACAAAATCACTGCTGGAAGAAAGGCCGGTACTGTTGAGCGAGGTAATGTAGGAGTACTTAATGAGTAAAACCATGCAAGCTGCGGTCTATCATGGACCTAACGATATTCGTTATGAGAATGTATCTTATCCCGAGCTTGGCCCGGGAGATTTGATCATTAAAGTGTTAAATGCCAATATTTGTGGTACAGATCTTCGCATTTTGCATGGTGGTCATCGCCATTATCCAGAAGGAACAATCCGAATTCCTGGCCATGAAGTAGTTGGTGAGATCGTAGCTGCAGGTGATAAGAACCAAAAATATAAATTGGGCCAACGAGTGTTTATCGCGCCTAATATGGGAGAGGGGGATAGCCGGGAGACAATTTCTGGCAATAATAATCTTGACCCGAACTTCAAAGCGATCGGGATCAATATGGATGGTGCATTTGCTGAATATATGCTGATCCCCGAGGCTGCAGTTAGTCAGGGTAATGTCATGCCTGTGTCTGAGAGCGAGGATCCAGCTGTGGCTGCGTTGATCGAGCCGTTGGCCTGTGTACTCCGCGGTCAGAATGCCGTAAACGTAAAGAGTGGAGACATTGTGGTTGTCATGGGGGCAGGCCCGATTGGTATGCTGCACGTGCTGCTTGCTAAAGCACGGGGAGCTGCCAAGGTCATTGTAAGCGAACCGTCCGAGCCTCGGAGAAAGCGTGCTGAGGAACTTGGTGCTGATCTGACAATCGATCCGCTCACGGATGATCTGGATGCGATTATTAAAGAAAATTCAAATGGAAGGGGAGCTGATGTGGTGATCGTGGCAGCACCTTCCAAACCAGCCCAGGAATCTGCTTTGGAGATCACTGCTGTTGGCGGGAGGATCAACCTTTTTGGTGGCCTACCTAAAGATGATCCGTTTATCCAGTTTGATTCCAATTTAGTGCATTATAAAGAATTGATAGTCACCGGTACTACTGCATGTTCGACCCTTGATTGTATGCAAGCTGCCGATCTGGTCAATGCGGGCGTGTTGAACCTTTCTGCCCTGGTCACCAGCCGGTATCCTTTAAGTGAAGTACAGGAAGCTTTTAAAGCAGCGGCTGATGGAATTAATATGAGGGTATCATTGGTACCTTAACGATGAGTAAAAAAGTCAGAACAGTACTTGGCGAGATTGGAATAAACGACCTGGGAATTACGGATGCGCACAATCACCTGTGGATTTCCAAACAAGATCTAGAAGATGCAGCTGCTCCTGTGTTGGATCAACGGGACAAGATAGTAAACGAACTAGTTGCGTATAGACAATTAGGTGGTGGGTCCCAGGTGGATTGTCAGCCTGGTGGAGCTGGAAGGGATGGAAATCAGCTTCGTTTTATATCCAAGGCAGCTGGTGTCCATGTAATCGCCTGTACTGGATTCCATTTGAGGTCTTATTATCCTTTGGGTTATAAGATCTGGAATATGGATATCGACCAGGCTGTGGAATACTTTTTGGATGAAATCCAGGAAGGACTAGAAGAGACCCGTCTTACCCAACCAGTCTTCCCTGGTTATATTAAGATTGCAGTTGGTGAAACGCTGCAAGATTCTCCCAAAGATTTGATGGAGGCTGCTTCTATAGCCAGCAAAGAAAGTGGATTCTTGATCGAGATGCATACTGAAAAAGGTGCAAACATTGAAGACTTTCTAACATTTTTTGAGGACCTGGGTTTAGAAAATAACCGTCTGGTCATTTGCCATATTGATAAAAGACCGGACCCAGGATTACATAAAGAACTAGCTAAAGCGGGATATTTATTAGAATACGACACATTCTTCCGACCGAAATATCATCCGGATGAAAATCTCTGGCCTTTATTGACAATAATGGTGAATGCTGGATTATCCGAATCAATTGCGATAGCTACGGATCTGGCAGACAGCAAGATGTGGAAATCGATGGGAGAAGGACCAGGATTAGAAGGTTTTATTGAGATCATAAAAAATAGAATGGATTTCGAATTTAAGGATCCAATCATTGTAGACCAACTTTTGGGCGGAAATATTTCTAACCGTCTGGCAGTTGATTAAGGAGATTGTTTTATGAGAAATGTACCATTTTCGTTTAATATTGCCGCTCCTACATTCATTCCGAGTGAATATGATAACCATATTAAACGGAATCTGAGCAAAATGGCTGGCCAATATAGCGATAAGACGGCTTATGACAGATTGCTTCAAACTGAAGATGTTCTGTTGTACGAAGTATATGAATTGAAACGCCCTGAACTTGCCGGTGAAATTTTGCATGGGATATCTATTGTCCATCCCGGAACAGTAGGGAATGAATATTTTATGACCAAAGGTCATTACCATACAGTATTAGATACAGCGGAAATATACTATACGCTGCAGGGTGAAGGTTATATGGTCATGGAAACACCTGAAGGCGATTGGGCAGTTGAGAAGTTAGTCGCCGGAAGTGTTTTGTACGTACCTCCTCGCTGGGCCCACCGGTCAGTGAATATCGGATCTGAGGAAGATCTGGTTATGTTTTTTGCTTATCCTGGTAATGCCGGACATGATTATGGAACCATTGAAACACAAGGTTTTAGAAAATTGATCCTTGATGTGGATGGGGAAACCGAGATTGTTGATAATCCGCGTTGGTCCCCACCGGAGGGTAAATGAAGGATTTGAAGGATTGTAAGATCCTGGTAACACCAACGTCATACGGATCCCAGGAACCGGAGCTAAAAACGGAACTGGAAAAAAGGGTTGGTGAAGTTGTTTATAACAACACAGGAAAACCCCTCAGCTCAGACCAGTTGAAAGAATTACTGATAGACGTGGATGGCTATATTGCCGGCCTGGATGAGATTGATGCCTCGGCATTGGATTCTGCTCCGACCTTGAAAGTAGTTTCAAGATATGGTGTCGGGTATAACAATGTTGATCTGAAAGCAGCCGCTAAAAATGGGGTGATTGTTACCAATACACCAGGTGCCAACGCCATTGCAGTAGCGGAATTAACAATCGCGCTGATATTAAACATGCTGAGACCGATCCTCCCAGCGGTGCAGAGGACGAAACAAGGAGAATGGCCGCGGTATAAAGGATTTTCCCTGGTTGGAAAAACAGTTGGCATATTGGGGTTAGGAGCTATCGGAAAAGAAACTGCAAAACGCCTGACTGGGTTTGGTTGCAGGATGATGGCTTATGATCTATATCCGGATGAAAAATTTGCTGCTGAATATGGGATTGAGTTGTCTATCTTGGATGAAATACTTCCAGCTGCGGATATCATCTCCCTTCATCTTCCTGGAACCGCTGAAACCCGAGAGATAGTAAATGCGGAATTTATAGAAAAAATGAAGCCGGGTGCTTGGCTTGTCAATACTGCACGGGGCGATCTGATCAATGAAAAAGCGCTTGTCGATGCGATAGATAAAGGAATATTGAGTGGTGCTGCCCTGGATGTTTATTCAGAAGAACCACCCCCAACTTCAAGCCCAGTTTTTGGGCATGATCAAATTATAACTACACCCCATATGGGCGCCCATGCAGATTCGGCTACGAATGCTATGGGAAGGATGGCGATGGATGAATGCCTCCGTGTACTTCGGGGAGTAGAACCGAAATATCAAGTGAAATAAGGGAAAATCATGTTAGATAAGAAATTAGTATTACAAAAGATCCAGGACTTAGGTATCCTGGCGGTGATCAGAGGCCCATCTGAGGAACTCACTCTCAAGATGGTTGATGCTCTTGGTAGCTGGTGGGGTGATTGGGATCGAGATCACCTTCACTACCCCGAATGCGTTAGAAGTTGTTAAAGCTCTCGATGATGAGTTTGGCGAGAAGATCATTCTGGGAATGGGTACCCTTACTCAGGAGGAACAGGCTGAAGCGGCGGTGGTTGCTGGCGCGAAATTCCTGGTCAGCCCGCATACAGAAAAGAAACTGGCAAAAGCCATGGTTTCCACTGGCTTGCCGACCATGATGGGAGCATTAACGCCATCTGAAGTGATGAAAGCTCGTTCTTTTGGAAGCGACGTTGTGAAGATATTTCCAGGATCACTAGGTGGTCCGGCGTATATGAAATCTCTAAAAGGTCCATTTCCTGATATCCCTATGATGCCAACTGGCGGAGTATCATCGGAAAATCTCCGGGATTGGTTTATGGCTGGTGCATTTGCAGTTGGTGCGGGAAGCAACCTGTGCCCTAAAACTCTTGCGATGGCCGGAGAATTTAATCAAATTACTGAGATAGCCAGGGAATATATGGATGCGATAGAGGAAGCTCGAAGATCTTAATATTGAGGAGACCATGGATTACAACATCGTGACAAAAGAGCAGCCAACGTTCTACTTTATTGGTGTGACAACAGGAAAATCATCAATAAATAAAGTATTTCCACTTTGGATGGATGTGATGGGGAGACCAGAAGTCGTACTGGAAGGTATAGACCATCCAGCTTCACGACCAGCCAGAGAAATACCGCAGCTCTGTTGCCCAGATCAAGTATGACCCACTCTCGCTTGGGCGCATTAGTTACATCACATAAAATGAATGTATTCTCCGCTGCAAAAGACATGTTTGATTTCTTCGACCCTTATGCTGAAGCAACGTCCGAATTATCTTGTATCAGTAAAAAGGACGGAAGGTTGCTCGGGCATGCTAAAGATCCCATCACAGCGGGTTTAAGCCTGGAAGCGATTATTGATCCGGGCTATTTTGGAAAGACTGGAGGGCACGTTTTATGCCTCGGGGCTGGAGGATCGGCCGTCGCTACTCTGTTATATCTGATTAATGGACAGGACCAAGGGGATCGACCTGATAAATTCATTGCTGTTAATCGTTCTCCGGGTAAGCTGGACCATATGCGAGAGATGGTATCTAAATATGATACAGATATAAAAGTGGAATATGTCCATAACAGTGATCCTGAATTAAATGATCAAGTCATGGCTGAATTGCCTGACCGCAGTATTGTGATCAATGCGACTGGGATGGGAAAGGATACTCCTGGTTCACCGATAACAGATCTGGGCCAATTTCCAAAAAAAGGAATCGCCTGGGAATTCAATTATCGGGGCGAACTCGATTTTATGCACCAGGCTTTAAAACAAGTGAAAAGTCAGGACCTGAAAGTAGAGGATGGTTGGATCTATTTCCTGCATGGCTGGTCCCAGGTGATAGCAGAAGCACTTCATATTGATAACCCCAGAACTGTTTAAAGAACTGGATAGGACAGCAAGTACTGTTCGCGGTTAGTATAAGTTAAGAGGAGGATGGAATGTTGGCACAGGTAATACCCCTTTATTTTCGAGAAGGCAGAGATCAGGATTTTGATACTCAGCTGGATCTCCTCAAAGAGCTCCTGGTAGATGATGTGGAATTCATGCCGGAAGTAGCTCTCGGTGATCCGCTACCTGAATGTGATGCTGTTCTATTCCCGCAAATTCTTGGTGAAGCTTACCGACAGCTGGATGATTTTAAGAAGATCGATGTTCCTATTCTGATAATAACAACAGAGTTTGGAACGATGGCGATGTGGGACTGGGAGATCATCCAATACCTGCGATTAAAAGGTGTAGATGTGATAGCGCCTTATAATATGGACCAGACCAAAAATTTGGCCCGGGCTTTGGCTGTGAAGAAGGATCTAAAATCGTCAAAATTCCTGGTCTATCAAGATAACCCTGGCGAAGGTTTTCAACCTGAGATCTTTAAGCGGTTTTTCTGGTGGGAAGAGGAATGCACTCAGAAAATGTTGAAGAAATACGGTCTCAACCTTGAAAAACGGAGTTTCGAAAAAATGGCCGGGGAAGCCAAAGCCATTGCTGATAGTGAGGCAGAAACTGTCTGGGATGATTGGAGTGATAAAATTCCGCTGGGGAAAATTAATGATCGCCAGCGCAACAGTGCCTTGAAAGTTTATATGAAGTTAAAAGAAGCGCTGGAAGATGATCCTGGGATCAAGGCAATTGGAATCAACTGTCTTAATGAGTCTCATTATTCTGATACTACGCCATGTCTGGCCTGGAATATGCTTTATGAAGAAAAGAAACTGATCTGGGGCTGCGAGGCTGATACGGTAGCGATGCTGAGTAAATACCTGCTTAATAAATCCCTGGATTGCCCGATCATGATGACCAATATGTATCCCTTCCTGATGGGAGATGCAGCCCTCAAACATGAAAAAATACCCTATTTCCCCGAAGTGAATGGCAATCCTGATAACTATATCCTGGCTGCACATTGCGGATATTTCGGTGTTGTTCCTCAGTCTTTTGCTACAGATTGGTCTGTAGAATCCAAGGTTCTGGCTATTGTAGATGAGAACGCAATTGCTCTGGATGCACGCATGCCGGAAGGAAAAATGACCCTGGCAAAACTCCAGCCAGATCTGGAAACCATATCTGTTATTGAGGGTGAGATCGAAAAATATATCCAATACGAAAATTCGGATTGTCTGAATGGAGCTGTGATCCGGGTAAGCGATGGACACCAACTTGTCAGCTCCTTAACATCCCATCACTATTTGATCCTGACCGGCCACCGGCTGGCGGAGATCCGGCAAATCGCACAGGTATTTGGTTGGAAAGTAGAAGCAATATAGGTAGGTTATATGGCTGAAGAATATAATTCAATTGAGAGAACGCTCAGAACACTGAATTTCCAACCGGTTGATCGTGTTCCGGTGGATCTACACAACTTTATGCTTACGCCTAAATATTTGGGCGTGACTGATTTTGCCGATTTTTACAGGGATGGCGAGGCAATGGCAGAAGGACAGGTCAAAGCCTGGAAACGGTTTGGCCATGATGTACTATTGGTTGAGAATGGTACAGCTGCTCTGGCCGAGGCTTGCGGGGTCCAGGTTATATACCAGGAGGATTCAGCACCTGTGGCCAGTCAACCTGCCATATCCAGCCTGGATGAAGTGGATAAGCTAATTATGCCGGATCCTTACAAGGATCCTCTCTTGAGTGAACTTCTAAAATCAACCAGAATGGTTGTTGATGAAATCGGAGATCAAGCATTTGTGATTGGGAGGGGAGACCAGGGTCCTTTCAGCTTGGCTTGTGAAATCAGGGGGATGAGTGAATTCCTGCTCGACCTGGCCATGGGAGAAGAGTTAGATAAAGTACATCAATTACTGGAATTTTGTTTGGATGTCTCTGAGCGTTACTGTTTGGCTCAGATCGAACAGGGAGCCCACGCTACATCCATTGGTGATTCTCCTTCAGGTCCAGATGTGATCTCGCCAGAATATTACCGAGAATTTGCTTATCCGTATGTGGAAAAACTTGCTCAGCGTCTAAAAAAGCGAGATATCATATTGGCTTATCATATTTGCGGCAATGCCACGCCTATCATAAGCGATATGGTTCGTTCTGGAGCAGATATCATTGAAATCGATCAGAAATCTGATCAGATTGCTGTGAAAGATGTTGCCATGGGCAAGGCAACCCTGCTTGGACCAGTTGACCCCAGTGAAGTAATGGCTTTTGGTACACCCGAATTAGTAGAAGAGAAATGTTTCGAGGCTTTGGATAATCTGTCAACCGGGAGTGGGTTTATCCTGGGCCCGGGTTGTGCGCTTCCTCCAACAACGCCGGATGAAAATATCGACGCGATGATCGAAAGTGCAAAAAAGTATCAGTTTGAATAGAACTAATTCCCGGCAAATGACGGAATTCTATAATCAGATAATGTAAATTTATAAAGGAGTAGAAATGACATTAAAAATAGGTATTGATAACTATAGCTACCACCGTTATTTTGGAGAGGTTTATCCCCAACAGATTGCTCCAGATAAGAATATGACCACGGATGATTTCCTTGCCAAAGCAAAGGCTTATGGTTGTGACGGAGTATCCCTGGAATCGTGTTTTATCCAGAGTTTTGAGGATGACTATATTGCTGAGTTGAAGGGCAAGCTGGACGATTATGGTTTCGATCGCGTTTGGGCCTGGGGCCATCCGGATGGCCTGGAGGGTGGCAAGAACGAACCCATGCTGGATGACATGATCGAACATATCTCGATCGCGAGCAAGATCGGAGCGCCTGTGATGCGGACAGTGGGCAGCAGCCTGGCATTCCGTTTTGAGCCGCATGAGCCTCAATTGAAGAAATTGACAGAAATGTTCAAGGAAGCAGTAAAGGTTGCCGAAGAGCTTGATGTCAAACTGGCAGTAGAGAACCATTTTGATTATGATTCGGATGAATTCTTAGGATTGTTTGATGATGTGGAATCTGATTATTTCGGCCTCACATTTGATACGGGTAACTTCATGAGGTTGTTGGATGAACCGGTAAAAGCCATGGAAAAATTGGGTAAATATGTTTTCGCTACGCATATCAAGGATATTAAGATCACTCCTGGAGTTGCGGCCGATGAATGGTACTTCTTCTCATCTGTGGCCGTGGGGGATGGATATATCAATATGCCGGAATTGGCGAGAATGTTAAAGACTTGAATTACTCCGGATTACTGGCAGTAGAACTGGATTTCCCGCACCCCGATGTTGGTACCTCAGAAGATGCCGCAGTAGAGAAGTCTGTTAAATATTTACAGGACTTGGTGGCAACTTTATAAACTAGCAGCTGTATCGCAATAAATAAATTTGAGACCCAAAAGGAAGGTCCCGCAATGAAAGAGATGAATGTAGCCATAATCGGCTCCAAATTTATGGGCAAAGCCCATTCCAATGCCTGGAAGAACGTAGCTAATTTCTTTGATGTCCCCATAAAACCAGTTTTGAAAGTTGCCTGTGCCACAGATAAGGATGCACTGCAAGCCTTTGCTGACAACTGGGGTTGGGAGGAGATCGAAACTGATTGGAAGAAGGTTGTGGAGCGTGATGATATTGATATCATTGATATCTGCGTGCCGCCGAATTTTCATGCCCCAATCGCTATTGCGGCTGCCAAAGCAGGTAAGCATATCTTCTGTGAAAAGCCCATATCCCTTACCTCTGAGGAAGCCCTTGAAATGTATGAGGCTGCCAAGAATGCGGGCGTGGTCAATTATCTGAACCATAACTATCGCCGGACCCCAGCTGTGATGCTTGCCAAACAGATGATCGATGAGGGAAAACTGGGAGAGATCTACCACTGGAGAGGATGCTACCTGCAGTCCTGGACCATGGATCCAAATTTCCCACTGACCTGGCATATGAAAAAGGATATCGCCGGGATGGGATCGAATGGTGGTATCAACTCTCACAGTGTTGACCTGGCTCAATTCCTGGTCGGTGAGATCAAATCGGTTACTGGCATGATGAAGACTTTTATCAAGGAGCGTCCTCTCCCTGGAGCTGGAGCTGCCACCTTTAGTGCTGGTAGTGGAGAAGCGGCTGAAATGGGCAAAGTTGAATTGGAGGATGCGATCTCAATGATCGTGGAGTTTGAGAACGGCGCTTTGGGAACCTTTGATGCATCAACTTTCGCAATTGGGCGTTTGAATTACAATTACTTTGAGATCTACGGCTCAAAGGGTGCCGTTCTGTGGAATCTGGAGAGGATGAATGAACTGGAGTATTATTCAGCTGATGACGAGGACGGTAAAAAAGGTTTCCGGACGATCTCCGCAACCGATGCCAGCCATCCTTATATTTCTCACTGGTGGCCGCCAGCCCACAATATCGGTTACGAGCATGAGTTCCATCATGCGGTTTATGATTTCCTGGTTGGTATTGACAGCGGTGAAGGCATCAAACCCGATTTTTATGATGGATATATACTCACAAAAGTCCTCGAAGCTGGAATTGAGTCGGCAGAAAAGAAGAAGCAAATAGATATCAAATAAGGTGTAGAACTTTAAGATCACAGGCCGGGTATTTTCCCGGCCTGTTTGTTAATTCCAAGGGTGAATAGATGATTGAAATGCGTGATGAGTTATTTGAAGGTTATCAATGCTTGCGGCTTAAAAACCAGCAGTTATCGATCTGGATAACAAAGGAAGTTGGTCCCAGGATCATTGGTCTCTCTTTGGCTGGGGGTGATAACTTGATGGTGGTCCTGCCAGATGCGAAAATTCCCGTGGAATCGGGTGACGATTATTCGTTGAGGGGAGGTCATCGACTTTGGTATGGTCCTGAAAGACCAGAAACGACATATATCACGGATGATCAACCGGTAGAGATTCGTTCTGCCCAGGATGGTGTAAAAATCATTCAGCCTATTGATGGTGCTACAGGAATCCAGAAAATTTTGAATATTAGTCTGGATATGGATAGAGCTGAAGTCAAGATTGAGCATGAATTACTGAATACAGGAACGGATCCTTATCAACTCGCTCCCTGGGCTGTGACAATGATGCGTCCTGGTGGAGAAGCAATCCTTCCGCTTCAATTGGAGCAGGATGATCCACATGGACTGTGGCCAAACCGCCAACTGGCTTTCTGGCCCTATACAGACATCAGGTCTGAACATCTTAGCACTGGCAAATCGTGCAGTGATTGTGAAAGCGACGATGACCACTGGTGCGTTAAAAATTGGAACTCCTAATCCGATTGGATGGATTGCTTACAGATTTCAAAGAACTTTATTTGTAAAACGGTCTGTTTATCATCCAGATCAGGAATACCTGGATCGGCAATCTTCCAGCCAGATCTATTGCAATCCTTCTGTTATCGAACTGGAAACACTGGGTCCGGTTGTTAATCTGGCACCAGGTAAATCAACCCTACATCAAGAGATCTGGCAGGTCTATCATGAAAGTGATTGGCCGGCGGAGGTTCTTGATCTATATCAGGAAGTTTGATACTAGTAATAAGTAGCTTTTCTCTGGGTCAGTTTTGATGGTACTTCAAGGCAAGGCTGCCTATCGGGAAGTTAATTTCTTCACTGACCACTTCGCATTTTACTTTCAGAAGAAAGAAAAGATCCCTGGAGGTATCACTCAGGGTCTCAAAGTTGGCCTGTCCTTTGGCCAGGACCAATGGTGCGTTGGCGAAGGTGTCTTGAAATTTTGGGGTGCAGGATGGCAGATAAGTCCCTGGGTAGTGAGTTCCCGTTTCGATTATCTGCGCTACCTGATCTATACCTGCCTGTCGGGCGTCTGCCAGGAGGGCGTCGTCAAAAGCTGGTTTACTTTTTACCGCATATACTGTAGGCACATCAATTGTTTCGATCAAAACCTTATCAAAAACAGCTTCTCCGGCATTATCTGCCAGGATGAGCAAGGAATCTGCGCTGGATAGTTTGTTCCGGAAGATTTCCAGACTATCACCAATGATCTGGACATCCATCAACCTGATAATCTCATCTTCAAGGTTATAGTTATTCGGATTGGCTACGTCTAAAATGTTTCCAAGAGCACTGATGCGTATAGCCATATCGAGAGGATCGGAGGCGTCATCTGCCAAGTTTTTCAGCGAGGATATAATTTGAGCGCTTCCTGGATGCTGGATTTCTTATGGGCCTTGAAAAGGTCATCCTGGGCAGTCTCTTGGAGAACTTTCTGATAGATCAGCCCGGCTGTTCGAGCCGGTGGAAGGGTCATATCAGCCTTACTCCAATCCTCTTTGAATTTATCTAAGATGACCTGTTTTTTCAGGTCATCTAGATCTGCTTTATTCAGAGTGGATTCCATCAAATTGATGATGCAGGGAATACATGCCTGGTATGTTTTCATAAGTTTCTAAATTATGTTGTGAACTATTTTGACATCTCTCTGATGGAAACTTTATGGTTGTCGTGGAAGTGGTATGAACCAGAATTCTTTAAAACTGCTGGAACAAATTCCTTCATTACATCGATCAAGGTTGATTTTTCATTGATGGTGATCCTTCCGATTCCGTTTCCCGGAATATCAGCTCGGGAAGCGATACCACCTACAATTTCTCCAGGACGGATGCCGTGGATCCGGCCCCGATTAATGCTTAATCGCACCATGCCTTTTTCATGACCTGAAGCAGATTTCTGGAATTGGCCTTGCCGATTTGATTTCCCATTCCGATGATTGGATTTTTTCCCCCGGCCTTTTTTATAGGACGATTCCTTGAATTCAACAGGTGTGATCTTTGCAATGGGTTGATCCGACATACCTTTACGGGCCATTTTCAAGGCCGAGGCAGCGATTTTAACTGGATCATGACCCGAGGCGATCATATATTCAACAAGTTCTTGTTCTCGTTTGCAGCGGTCTCTTTCCAACCAGGCTTCCAATTTTTCCATAAGGTTTATATCGCGGCGTTCTTGGATATCCTTCTCAGTGGGAAGTTGTGCCTGGGTTATTTTCGATTTGGAATACCCTTCGATCCGGCTCAAGTACCGTTTATCTTTGGGGGTGAGCAGAGTGATGGCGATGCCATCTTTTCCGGCTCGCCCGGTCCGGCCTATACGGTGCACATAAGCTTCGGGATCTGTTGGAATGTCGTAATTTACTACGTGAGTGATGTCATCGATATCCAGACCACGGGCCGCTACATCGGTGGCGACCAAAACCTTAACGTGACCTGCTTAAAACGATCCAGTACGCGGATGCGGGCATCCTGGGAGAGATCGCCATTTAGCGCTTCTGCGGCAAAACCGCGTTGCATAAGATTATTGGCTACTTTTCCGGAACCAATCCGGGTTTTTGTAAAAACTAGGGTTGTGCCGATATCTTCGGCTTCAAATAGGCGGGTGATTGCTGCCATTTTGTCTTTTTCTTTGACCAGATAATAGCGCTGATCTACGGTGTCAACTGTAAGTGCTTTACGCTCTACCATGATCGTTTCAGGATCATGCATATATTTATCGGCTAAACGGCGGATCGATTGAGGGAGGGTAGCTGAAAACAAGAGTGGTTTGGCGTTCTGACGGGGTTTCCTGGAGAATATTCTCAACATCCTCTACAAAACCCATGCTGAGCATCTCATCTGCTTCGTCAAGAATGACAGTATGAACCTTGCTGAGATCGAGCATGTTTTGCCTGATCAGGTCCTGTAAACGGCCAGGGGTACCAACAATAACATCCACACCTTCTTTGAGTCTGCGCCGGGATGTGCCGTAATGCTGACCTCCATAAATAGGAAGCACACTGACTTTCATGTGGCGGCCATATTCTTTGATTGCTTCGGCTACCTGGATGGCCAATTCACGGGTAGGGGCCAGTACCAGAGTGCTGATGGAATAGCGGTTTTCACTGTTAGCCAGGCTGTTTAATATTGGGAATGCAAAAGCTGCTGTTTTGCCAGATCCTGTTTGGGATTGGGCTAAAACATCTTTTCCTTCCAGCATCAAAGGAATGACCCTTGTTTGTACTTCGGTAGGGGTTGTAAATCCAAGATCAGCTGCTGCCTGGATTAAGGTTGGGTGCAGGGTTAACTGCGAAAATTCAGTTGTCATCAAAATCTCCTCTAGCGTTTTGACAACTCTTGAAGCTTCACAACCCATGTGAATTGAGCGTTTTCCTCACGGAAAATGATCCGGGTTTACCCAGCCGCTTTTCCTTTACCCCCTGCGGCAAGAAAAAAGCTCGTCCCGATATTGACGAGCCGCCATTTCGAATTTTCAAAACATAATAATATTCAATTGTATTTGGTTATATCTTACCAACCGCGGCAGTATACCACGTTGGCTTAGGTCTGTCTATGGGTTGATATTTTCTAATTTTGATTCTAGGTACACCAGCCGGTCATATTAAAGTTTCTCCCTAACATTTTTCTTATGACTTATTTTGCCACCACAACCTTATTCCTTCCCGTTTCTTTTGCTTTGTACAGGGAATCATCGGCAAGCTGCAGTAGCGAACTTTCTTTTTCAACATTCTGGTTTGGATACGCTGCTCCACCAATACTTATGGTCACTCGTATGGTTTGGTCACCTTCAGGATGGGCACTTTCTTCAGTGGCTCTCCGAATCCTTTCACCGATCAAGCGTAAATCTTCAGAGGATGCTGCTGGAAGGATCGCCAGAAATTCTTCCCCACCATATCGGACCAGGATATCTCCTTCCCGCAGGATGGAGCGAATGATCGAGGCAACCGATTTTAATATCCTGTCACCCACCTGGTGTCCGTAGGTATCATTGACGGATTTAAAATGGTCAATATCCAGCATTAACAGACCAAGGGGAATCGAGCTGCGGATGGATCTCTCGAATTCTTCGTGAAGTCGACCCAGTCCAAAGCGGCGGTTGAAAACACCGGTAAGGGGATCGAGGGCGGCGAGGCGTTGAAGCCGATCATGAGCCAGATGCATTATTCAGAGCCGAGCCCAAAATTCTGCCGGAATAATTCCAGCCGGACCAGTTCTTCCTGTTGAAATGATCCGGTTTTTCCGAGCACAACAGCACCAAGCGGAACTTCCTTGTACGATGCAGGTAGAATCAGGATCTCGCTGGGGTGAAAATCTGCCAGGACGCCTTCCATCTTGATCCCTTTGGCAAGGTGATTTTCTTGGTCTGACCCCGCCGAAGCGCAATTTGGATATGATCGCTTTCGGCTACGACTGCATGGGTCTTTTATTCCTAAATTTGCAGCGACTTTCAGCTCTCCGATTTCATCGTAATACACAGCTCCGCCGTTGGATCCAGAATTCTCAAGGAACATTTCCAGGGAATTGATAGCCAGAGTTTCAAGATCCAATGTGCCAGCGAGCATATCTGAGAACGTGCTTACAGCTTGCTGGGTTTGAAGGGAAGCAGCCAGGGTTTTTACCAGGCGATTATAGATTTGGGCGCTTTCACCGATGATATCCTCAGAATCGATAGTGATCGAACAATCCTCGTAATTACATAGTTCTGCTTTCCCAGCTGAGGTCAAATCTCTGAGCTTGGTTTCCACATTGGCCATGCCATTGGCAAGAATTTCGATCCGCGAACCGACTACAGAACGGGCCAGGAAATAGTTGATGATTCCGGACAGTGCGCCGGCGCCCAGGCAGGCAATATAGAAGCCTGGTTTCATAGCTATTGATTTGGGAACGCCCAGGATGGTCACAAACCAGGGAAAAACAATACCGATGGCCACACCAAATGCAACCATGAAGATTGCCAGATCGGTAAATACTTTCTTTGTAATACGCATCAATTCTTCTCCATTACAATGCAAAAATTATAGCATTCCCAAATTGACGAAGAGTTTTCAATTTGGATAGGGATAGGAACGGCCATTATCGCTGGTTGATAAAGGATTCGATGATAAGTTATTTCCATTTAATTTATAGGCAGATTATCCTGAGACTAGCTCTCGTATTCGTGGAACACGGAAACTGATTTTAAATGAAGCTTTCTTTAGGGTTTGAGAATCTGCACAGGTCCTAATCTTATTGACATTATTGGCTGCACACCATCAAGAAATTTGTGTTGGAATATCGTTGTTGATGTCGGTGTTGAACCGAAATGTTTTGGGAAGTGGAGTTAGTGTTATACTCCTTTATCAATGGTTGATGGGGAACCCAATTTTGGGTTAATAGTTCCAACGATGCGGGAGAAACCATAAGAGGGTACCACCTGTACGTGACAATTGAAGCACCTGTCCTGAGGAAGGTGCTTTGCAAAGCCCACTCGTGATATATCCCCTTTGTCAAACAGGCAAGAGGTATGGTGTTTGCCAATGACCCAACATACATAACAGATTCGCCGAAATTACCTTACAGCTCTGGTTTAGATGGGCTGCGAGCGATTGCGGTGCTGGCTGTGATTTTCTACCATCTGCAGTTCTCCTTGGGCATTGGGCGGCTACTTCGGGGTAGAGACTTTCATTCTCATTTCTGGTTATCTCATTACATCGCTTACTTTTGGAAGATTACCGGGCCAACGGCCGGATCAACCTGAAAGAATTCTGGCTTCGGCGGATTCGGCGTCTGTGGCCTGCCTTGTGGCTACTGTTGGCTGGTGTGTTGGCGTTAGGCTACTCTTTAGCGCCTCAGAGTGTCCAGCGCCTGCGGGAAGATGTCCCTGCTGCGGTCTTTTATTTTACTAATTGGCTATATATCTGGCGGGATATTCCCTATTTTGAACGCCATGCCTCACCGCCTTTATTACAACACCTTTGGTCTTTGGCCATGGAGGAACAGTTTTACCTTCTCTGGCCTTTACTCCTCTGGGCTGGTCTTCGCTGTGGAAGGTGCGGAAAGGTTCGTTCCCTTCCAAGGGGTGGCTTATCTTTCCCTCGGCTACTGGCAACTCTCTCGGCCGGATGGATGGCGTACATCATGTTCACTACGGGCGATACCGCACGGGCATATTATGGAACTGACACTCGGGCTTTTGGTTTCCTCTTGGGCGGTGCGTTAGCTGTGCTGTGGCCTTTGGCGAGACCGAAACTTATGCGCCAGCGGGGCAAAATACATTGTCGCTGTGGGCGGCGGGCTTGGTGTGGTTGGTCTGCTTTTATTATATACGCCGGGCGCATGAGTTCGTTCCCTGGCTCTACCCCTGGGGTTTTCTATTGACCGACCTCTTCACGGCTCTCTTGATCGTCGCCACGGTTAATAACGAGCAGGAGTGGGGGCGTATTTTGGGGAACCCTGTAATGCGCTGGATAGGTACACGAAGTTATGGCATTTACCTCTGGCATTGGCCTCTGATTGCCCTCTTTCGTCCGGGAGCCGAATGCCGGTGGCCTCAGTGGTTATGCGCGCTGGGTCATATATCTTTGACATTTTTATTAGCGGAGTGGAGTTACCAAATGGTGGAAAACCCCATCCGCCGCGGAGGACTACGCACCTGGTGGCAAGGGCTGCGTGTGAAGACATGGCGCCTGGTGGGTTTTCCCCTTCTGTTACTTGGCGTAGCGGGATTTGTCACCTGGCGTCCCTGGACGACCGGCGCTGGGTTTCCCTTTCAGGCAAATAGCGCGAGTGCTACCCCACAATCGGAGTTCGTGGAAATCACTGAGACTCCATTGGCCTACCAACCATTTACGGAAAACACACCGGAACCCACGGTTTTATTGAGCCCTATTCCCGATCAACCAACCTCGACCGCTGATCCTATCCTCGGCCTTCACTGCCACCCCAGCGCTTTCACCCACTCCTTCCCCCACACCTCGCTGGACTTGCTATGTCACTCTGATTGGGGATTCGGTCATGGCGCGGACGGATTCGACGTGGATGGCGCAAAATAACATCTATTATCAATTTTGGGTGAAAGCCCTTCCTAATCGCCAAACTCAGGATATTTTGCCTTTGCTGCAAGACCTGCGCAAGGCTGGTCATCTCTACCATACAGTAGTATTACATACGGGCAGCAATGGTTTGTACTCCGCCAGTACACTGAATGATATTGTCGCCCAGATGTCCAGTTTGGGTGTGCGCAAGATCTACATGCTCAATGTTCGCGTTCCGATGGGTTGGGAGGGATTGGTGAATGACCATATTGATGAAGTAGCTCAAAACTGGCCGGAACTGGTGGTGTTGGTGGATTGGCACGAGATTTCCGGAGGACACCCGGAATGGTTTTTGGATGACGGTGTTCACCTAACCAAGGACGGTGCCCAGGCCTATGTGGACATCACATTAGAAACCATTCGGCTCGAAGGCTGCGCTCCGTGACATGTGAGATGACCATCCGTTTATAGTGAAAGAAATCAAAGTAGAGCAGGGGGAAAAAGAAAGCTATTCACAGCAATTGACACCAATAATATGATGACGAATTGAAGGGAATAGCTTAGAGTGTTACTTTATAGGGGGTATCTAACCGATACCCCCTATATCTTTGGTACACCCGGAGGGACTCGAACCCCCAACCTACTGATTCGAAGTCAGTCGCTCTATCCATTGAGCTACGGGTGCATGGTAATAATTATTATACCGCAGAGGAGAAATTAGTCAATTTTAGAGGGCTTTTTGCTTGAATTTATGGAAAAAGGATGTCTTTGACACACGACCAAGGATTCAAATTAATTTCTCCTGGTGCAACCGTGGTGCAATGAACGAAAAAAGATCAAATAGAAGGGATTGTGACATGGGGATGTTGGTTCTGAGATCGATTGTTCATCATGCATTATTGTCTATTAGATGGAAGGTGTCTGAAAGACGGATATCCCGGGATGAACTGCCAATCAGCACAGAATATTTTCCAGCTTCCGTTGTCCAGCTGGATGTTGCCTCATCATAATATGCCAGGATGCTGCGTTTTAAATCAATATCAATCTGAGATATTTCATCTGCTTCCATCCAGATCTTTTGGAAGTATTTCAATTCTTTGTCTGGATGATCAACTGAGGAACCTTCTTTCCTGATATAGATCTGGACGACTTCGTTTCCAGCCTCTAACCCTGTATTCTTTAGGATGAAGGAGAGCGTGATATTTTCTCCAGGGGAGATTTCAGTTTTTGATAAATAAAGATCAGAATATTCAAATGTTGTATAGGATAATCCGTGGCCAAAAGGAAAAAGAGGATCTATGTTTTGTTTATCATAATGGCGGTAGCCGACAAAAATGCCTTCCCTGTAATGAACAGCACCATTTTTTCCTGGGTAATTAGCATAAGTCGGAGTATCTTCAATTCTCCTTGGAAAGGTGGTGGGTAATTTTCCAGAGGGATTTTTATTTCCTTGCCGGATATGACCAGGGCGTTCCCGCTTTCCTGTCCCAGGTACCACATTTGCAGAATGCCAGGCACCATATCTATCCAGGGCATTAAAACCGGAGAAGTCCTAATTTAAGATCACAATTGTGTTTGGATTCACCTGAGCTACTTTTTGGATCAATTCATTTTGCCCACCAGGGAGCTGTAAACTGTCCCGGTCGAAACCTTCTGATTCCCAATCAGGGGAAAGGCCAGCGATGATCAAAGCAGCGTCGCATTCAGCGGCCAGGTCGATGGCCTCCTGCAGGAAGTTAGGGGTTTGGCTCGGCAGAACACCCAGCCTGACCATTCTCCAGCGCAGATCAAGTTCTGAGACATATTCTATTGTTATTGAATAGGTCCGACTGGCATCCAGATAAATGTTAGTGTCAAGCTGCTGTTCAGCTGCAGACTGGTCCCAAAGATCGAGAACAACTTCATTGTCGATCAACAACCTCCCACGGCCCACCAGAGTTAATGTGAATGTGTATTCCTTTGTCGCTGGTGGAACAAAATTACCTTCCAGGCGTAACGAGAACTGATTTGGATCCCAGTATTTAGCTGTCTCTCCAAACCAGGATAAATGAGTAACCTCGCAGTTTGCCTGATGGACTGGATCGCCGCTTAGGGATGTGTTATTGAAGTATTGAACTGATAATAGTTCCGATTCTGGTTTCTCTCTTACTAGCCAGGTTTTATCGAGTGGAGGGGAGTGTTTTCGAATATCATAACCCTGCGCATAATGGACCTCTCCCTG
>CAWGOD010000002.1:0-218639 GCA_963824175.1 uncultured Chloroflexia bacterium
CAGGCTGAGCAGATCCTGGAGGGGGGCAATCGCGAAAACAGCTTTAGAAGCCCAGGCAGCTTTGATCAAATCCCAGGCGATATCCTCTCCTGAGGATTTCAGATATCGCTGTGCGAAGGTTCTTTCTCCTTCACCAATCCGCTTAAACCAACCCACGACAGTATCATTATCATGTGTGCCTGTGTAGACCACACAATTTTCGTCATAGTGGTGAGGAAGGAAAACATTGCTTTCACCGCTGTCAAAAGCAAATACCAGGATCTTCATACCGGGTAAATTGAACTGATCCCGCAGCTTGAAAACCTCAGGAGATATTTCTCCCAGGTCCTCAGCGATAATTGGCAATCCCCCAAATTCCTTTTTGACTTTCTCCAAGAAATCCGCTCCGGGACCGGGCATCCAGCGTCCATTGACGGCTGTCTCTTCACTGGCCGGGATTTCCCAGTAATCCACAAAACCTCGAAAATGATCCAAACGGACAATATCAAATAATGAAAAGACTGACCGCAAGCGATCCATCCACCAACTGTAGCCATCCTGGGCATGAACCTCCCAGCGGTAGAGTGGATTTCCCCACAACTGTCCTGTTTCAGAGAAATAATCCGGAGGCACCCCGGCTACTACAGTCGGGTTGCCTTTATCATCCAGGTACAGTAGCTCCCGATGAGCCCAGGCATCAGCGCTGTCATGGGCGATAAATATTGGGATATCACCGATGATCTGGATGCCGCGCTCGATTGGCATACTTCCGCAGATCGGTCCATTGTTTATAAAAAAGATACTGGAAGTATTTTTGACGCTGGACAGCATAGGGATGATTTTCCTTAAACTCTTCCAGAGCCTCGGGGATCCGATCCCTGTATTGGGCAGGCCAGGCGGGCCAGGGTTTTCCCCCATGGAATTCTTTCAGCGCCATAAAGAGAGCATAATCATCCAGCCAGGCAGCCTGTTGGGTGTAAAACAACCCCGCTTCCTTATGGTGTTTTTTCCCCGAATAGCGGAATTGTTCATAGGATCTGTGGAGCAGATCCTGTTTCCAATGGATAACATCGCCATATTCGACAGAATCAGGATTGAATGCTGGTAGGTTCGCCAGATCATTTTCGTGCAGCCAACCTTCGGCAAGCAATTTATCCGGGCTGATGAGAAAATGGTTCCCTGCGAATGTAGAAAAAGTTTGATAGGGTGAGTCACCGTAGCCGGTAGGGCCGAGCGGCAATACCTGCCATAATCCGGTCCCTGTTTCAGCCAGGAAATCGATCCATTGATATGCTTGTGGACCAAGATCCCCGATGCCATACGGGCCCGGAAGGCTGGTGGGATGTAATAGAATACCGGATAATCGCTGTTTATCCATATTTTCTTGAGATTATTGGATAGTTCGTCTATTTTAACTTTTTGGATAAACCTGAATGGATGTGGAGCTGTAGATCTGTTCATAAGATCTTAAATCTCTAGATTCTCGTACTTATCCTTGGTAACCATGATTAATCCTGGTTTTTCTTGGTACGCCTGAGGGATAGAATTGGAAATATCATCCATATTGATATGATACAGAACTCGGTCCCCAGGCATGGCATGTTTATTCCAGCATAAACCAGAGGGGATATTCCCAGTCATTGCTGTCCATGATCAAACCGATTTCGCGAGAGGGTGTATTTCGAACTACATGAGCTGGCTTCGATATACCAGTAGTAATCATTGAAATTCCCCAAAAAATATAATTCTCTCCTTTCTGTGAGGATCACGGATCTGCCTTCATATAGAATGCTCAAGTATAGAATCCACTTTTCCAGCCAGGTTGGGATATCGGTCCAGTTTTTCCCCTAAGTTTGTGTAGATCTTCCTTTCAATTTCAGTGTCATAGAATACTGAACTGTCTTCCCACAGTGGAAGTAGGGGACGGATGCTGTTGAGCAGCAGGTAAGGGGTGCTGGATATCAGAAAGCGATCAGGATCAAAACCGGGAAAATATCTTTCTTAAATACTTTATCAACAAAGTAACCAGATAGTGAACAACCCAACAGGAATATGGGTGTTTGCAGGCGTCCTCCCCAGGGCTGCCACTTAAATACCAGGCTGAAGAGTAGAATGGAAAATAGTAGTGCAACTTCAAATAGGATCAGTTCCTTTTTGTTGTCCGTTTTTAGCCAGGGAAGGATCAGGATAGCTAAAGCGATCAGGATGAGGTGGAGTCCATTTCCGGCGTCATCTTCGTTGATGCTGAACGATAGGTCAAATTGGGATCCCTGGAATGTTGATTCAGGGTTATCCATTTCAGAACCCAGAAGAGCAGAAACGCTTTTTTCCACGAGCTGGTTAGCAGATTCAACCGGTGATGACAAATGAATTGCCCCGTTCCTGACCAGGTTTGCGAACAGGATTTTGGGGGAAACTGCTTCAACCAGGGTGCGTTCATTGGATGTGATCAAGGGATGTTGATATAAATTCCAATTCCGGAGGTAGATTCCCGTATTGAGTAATAACCCGATCATAATGATGATGCTGTAACGATAAGATCAATTCCTTGATCTGACCCCATTTTTTACCGATCAAGGCTACGCCGCCGACCCCGAGACCTGTCGCTGCAATGAATATATAAGCTGTCCCTTTGGTTGCCAGGGCGAAACCCATGGACAGCGCCGCGAAAATAATATTCTCCCATTTCCTATTCTTTGTTACCCTGGAAGGAAATAAATAAAACTCAAACAAAATGCACTCACAACCAGGTCATTCTGAGTGCTTGAGCTCTGCAGGATGGCCATCGGCAAAGCTGCGGTGAGGACTCCTGTGATCCACTGACCTCTGGGAGAGACCTTCAACTCTTTCGCAATGAGTGTTGATGTGATGATGGAAATGATAAAACTAACCCATTGAACGAGATTTGCGTAGTGGTCTCCCTGACTTAATATTTGCAGATGGAGAATGCCGTACTCTGCCAGGGGCATGGAATAGTTTTGGCGGGGGATCGCAGTTGGATAATACTGGATATTTTGATTCTGAATCCAATGAGAGATCCTGGCCATATGGTAGGTCATGGAGTCAAAATTATTGGGAGGTGATTTCAGGGCAATAATGAGTGTCACGATGGAGATTGATCCAATAAGATAATGAAGATATTAAGACAAATTAAATCTATCCCTCGTTGTTGCTCTTTTTAGTTGTTAAATCTTTTCTGTATTTCTGTTAAGAGAAAGTTTCCTTTATTATGATCAGGATGGCAATATTATGATAGAAATTATCCAAACCAATGAGATAGAAGAAAAATTGATCAACCCTAGAAGTGAATAGGATTTCTGTACTGACGAATATAAGAGTATAGGTAATGATAAATGCTTTAAGGATGCTTTCTCGAAGATCATAAGATCAAGAAAATAATAAATACAGGAGGAAAGGATAAAGAACATTAAAATTGATAAAGTCATAGTTTACCTAAACTGAATTCCTCTGGAGATATGCAATATTTCATATCAATGACGTTCGGTAGATAGAATAAATTTTATCATTGAACTTTTATATGAATATAATTTAATCAGATAAAATAGGTTATTGAAATCCTACAAGGCTATCGTAACAAAAGAATAAATGCTCAAGTATAATTTCATTTCAAGGAAGGATCTCTGATGGTGAAAGCGATAATAATGGGGGTTGATGGGCAGGATGGATCATACTTGGCTGATTTGTTAATATCGAAAGGTTATGATGTGGTTGGTTGGGTTCCGGATTTTGATTAAGTTTCATATGGGAATATTCAACATAACCTCAGTGATATGACTATTGTGAAAGGTGATTACATCAATCAAGAGAGTTTTGTGGATTTATTGGATATACCATAAACCGGATGAGATTATATAACCTGGCTTCTCCATCATTTCCATCTTTATCATGGGAAAATATCATCCAAAAGAGTGATGTAACAGGATTAGGAGCTGGTCGATTGTTAGAAGCGATACGTTTAGTATCCCCGAATGACTAAATATTATCAAGCATCCACTAGTGAAATGTTTGGAGAACCAGAGGATATTCATCAGAACGAAAACACCCCATTTCATCCCAGGAATCCATACGGAGTAGCCAAACTGTTTGCTCATTGGCTAACCAAGAATTACAGAAACAAATTCAATCTTTTTGCAGTATCAGGAATATTGTTCAACCAAGAAAGTCCTAGACGGGGTTATCAATATGTTACCAGGAAGATCTCCCGTTCTGTTGCAGAGATAAAACTGGGTCTAAAAAATGAATTATTATTGGGTAATCTGGATGCGCAAAGGGATTGGGGGTTTGCTAAAGATTATGTAATGGCAATGTGGATGATGTTGCAGAACGAACATCCTGATGACTATGTCGTGGGTACAGGAGAAACCCATTCAGTCAGGGACTTTTGTGAGATAGCATTCAGTTTTGTGGGATATGGATTACAGGGATTACGTGAAAGTATCTGATGATTTTTATCGTCCTGAAGAATCTAAGCAATTAGTTGCTAATAATCAAAAAAATTCAAAAGATAAACTGAAGTGGAGTCCATCGGTAAATTTCAAGGGACTTGTGGAGTTGATGGTGGAATCATGATCTTGAGATTACTTAGAGGCAGAAGAAATAATAAAAGGAGATAACGATAGCGATTGATCGTATTCCGAATGTATTCACGCTAGATTTGACAGCAGATTATCATCTATATTAAGATACTAGTTCTTGATAAAATTTCATATATTCTTCGCAGATCTCTTCCAGGAAAAATCAAGCTTCATACCCCGTCTCTGCAGGCCTGACCAACGTCTTTGATCCTGGTAAACTTCCAATGCCCGCTGAAGTGCCCTGGCAAGAGCTTTAGAAGTCGGTTCCTGGAATAAAAATCCTGTACCGGTGCCAGCTTTTCCACCATGATAATCTATAATTGTGTCCTTTAATCCTCCTGTTGCGCGGGCTAGCGGCACACAGCCATATCGCATGCCGATCATCTGAGTCAAACCACAGGGTTCGTAGCGGGATGGGATCATGATCAGGTCGCTGCCGCCATAAATTCGACGGGCAAGAGCTCCATCAAATTTCAGAATAGATCGAACTTGAGGATTCTCCTGATCCAGTTTCTAGCAGCTTCTTCCAATTTTCGATCACCAGTGCCAAGGATAATTGCCTGCCAGTTCAGATCAGTGATCATCTCGAGAGCAGGGGGAACAAGATCCACACCTTTTTGGTAATCCATCCGGTTGATCATAGCCAGTAAGGGGGTATCAAGGTCAGGTGAGAGTCCCAGCTCTTTAAGCAGCAGCTTTTTGTTTTCCTTTCTCTTATTAAGTGTACCGGTCGAATAATTTACTGGTAGACTGGCATCAGTTTCAGGATCCCAGGAAACCATATCCAATCCATTCAGGATTCCGAGAAGATCCCCTTTTCGGGATTTAAGGAAATCTTCCAGATGAGCGCCGAATTCTGGTGTTAACATTTCGGCCGCATAACCTGGTGATACAGTATTGATCTTATCTGCGGATAATAAACCCAGGGGGAGAGGAAGCTGTTCTGCCCAGTCAGGTAGGGCTGACATATGAGCCCGGGGCAACCCAAACGCTTGTAAAGCACCCTCTGCACCATGACCTAGATAAGGCAAATTATGTACGGTTAATAAGGATTTTGTATTTTTATAAAAATCATCCCTCTTTTTGATCAAATTGAGATGATATACTGCGGGGGCAGCATGCCAGTCATGGGCATGGAGGATATCTGGCCGCCAATTCAGTATTTTGGCAAGTTCCATCGCGGCAAGTGAGAAGAACGTGAACTTCGTCCCGTCAAGATGATTATCACCGCTGTACACAACAGGAGAGGAGGCCACTGGAGGACCATCAATGAAATAAAAAGTGATACCATTGACCTCTGCCTGAAAAACCTCGGCTAGCAGCGGACCATCCCTGTGAGATACCTCAAAACTTGTCACGGGAATAAGATCCAGGGAGGACTTCTTTATTTGAGGGTAGAGAGGGAGGACAACCCGGATATCAGGAGATGCCGGTAGAGCTAACAGGGCAGCTGGCAGTGAGCCGGCCACATCACCCAGGCCGCCAATTTTTACCAAGGGAGATGCTTCTGCGGAAAGAAAATAAATCTTCAAGTTTATTAGACATTAGACCTTTTCACTAAATGATTTCTTGTTCACCAGGTTAAATATTTCATCGATCACATAATCTCTTGGATAATTCCTTATATTTTATTCTGTGGAATTATCGAAACAACGATTTGCATTAAAATCGTTTAAGCATGGAAGGGAATCAAGACGTATTTGAGCATCTCTTATACTCGGATTAAGTTTAACCAATCCCTGATAAATACAGGCAGCCATTGTACAATTCTGATCTTCTAGATCTTGCGCAGCATTAAGAGCAGGTGTGAAATAACCTTGGTACGTTCTGATTATTGGCATGCAATCTAGATATTCGCCAGGTATCGGCCAACGACCTGCGACGCGACGGGAAAAATCCATCATTGGTGAAGGCATAGAATTGAGGGCGTATGCATAGAATTCCCGGCTTTTTGTAGATCACCTTGAGATTGATATTCTTGCCCGAGAATCCAACTTCTCTCTGGTGAAGGACCGAGGCGGTATCCTAAGGTCAAGGCCACTTCCGCGTCTCTTTCATTTGCCTTTTGTTGAGTGATTTTACCTTTGTATATCCATAAATCCGGATTTCGCGGATTAGAGAGCAGGAGTCGTTCTATTATCTCTTCAGCTGTTGATAAGTCATCCTTTGATTCTAAAATCTTGATATAGGTTATATTGCCCCAGAGATCTTCTGGATTTTGAATGAGGTAATCCTAAATCATTAGTTCTGCATTTTCCAAATCATCGACGGCCAAGTAAAGTTCAGCCAGTAGTCTTCGGGATTCATTACCAGCTTGACTTTTTAGATCTGTTTCCAGTCGAGTAAATACAGTAGGCAAAAGCTCATATCTGTTTTTGTTCTCCAGCCAGTAGGGTAAATCTAAAAAATGGGGTCTTTCTGCAATGCAACTTACGTATGAGACTAAGGCATCCTCGGTTTTATTTTGTTGATAGTAATAATCACCCAGAAGGCAGTTGAAGAAAAAATTTTGGGGTAAATTCTGAACTGCCAACTCCATCTGACTTGCAGCATTTTGATAATCACCATTGATGGCATAAAGTACTCCGGCGTTTACGTGGTCAATTCCCCAGTTTTGGTATGTTTCGGATGAGCGCTGGTAGTAATCTGCAGCTTGTTTGGCATTTCCCTCAGCTTGGCAGGCAATCTGGCCTTCCGTCAACCCCAGGGCATGCTGGTAATAAGGGTTGCTGGGATCACGTTCTTGAGCGGTATGGAGGGCTATGCTGGCTTCTAGCCAGTTTTCTTGAATGGCTGCTTGCACAGCTTGATCATAAGGTTGAATTTTCCACAGGATCCAGCCAACACCGCGCCCTAAAAGGAATGCGGTTAGGCTTAAAAGACTTAGACCCTTATTTTTATTTGATTTCAGAAGATGTTCTTCTGTTGGTAATATCCAGATCAGATAGAAAAGGAACAGCAGGACTATCATTGCGCTTGTAAGAATAGCATCTGGAATCAATACCCCAAATAATCCTCCCAGGGCTATCAAGGCTACCTTTGAAGTTGAAGGTAATCCTCCTTGTTCCTTAGAGAGTAGGCGGATACCCTGCCAAATTAATAGTAGTAAGGAGATCAAGCTGAGGATACCTAGTTCTGTAGTGATCTGGATCAACTGGTTGTGGGCATGGATGAAAGTTCCTGAATAAAAAATCGGATCCCGAAGTTCAAGGTATTTTTGGCCGAATGTACCTAAGCCTGAACCTAACCAGGGAGATTCCCGAATTATTTGAAAGGCGATCCCCCAGAGGTTAAAACGCATCTGGACAGTTCGACCACCTAAACTGAATCCTCTCGATTTTCCATAATAGAAGATAATCCCGGCTGCCGCTATAACCAAGGCAGAAATTCCCAATATGCTCAGCCCTTTTTTGTTGCGGATAAAGGCCCAAATTTCTTCGCGGTACAGGATAACAAGGACAATAACCAGGAAAAACAATCCCAGTAATCCTCCCCGGGATTGGGTCAGGATTAAAACGGTAAAATTGATAAATAAACCTGCAATCTGGAGTACCTTCCAGAGGATCTTTTCCTTTGACTCAGCTGATAAACCGCTAAGGGCAAAATCATCACCAAGTATCCGGCAGTGACACTTTGGTGTAATCCAAGAGAATAGGGTAAACGTGGAATTACGTTGAGTAGATAGGTTGGATTGGTTATTATTTGTAAGAGAGTAATTTGGTATAGTTTAATCCAAGGGATAGCAGAGATCAGGATCATTAATAGGCTAAACCGGCAGTGATCAATAACGCATTAATGATTCCTTGCCAGAGATTTGGAAACCGTTTTAGGTCGATTAATAAATAAATTACTGAAAAGGTAGGTTGAAATACCAATCAGCTTCTCTAGGCTCAGGCTTATATTCGCTGAAAAGGCTGTTGAAAGACAAGCTACCAGTATAAGAACACCCCAAGATATTTTTCCAGGCCAGTTATTATAACACGATCATCAAAGAACCATTTCCAACCTAACCAAATAAAAAAAATCAATCCAAGTATCCAGACAGTGCGAGATAAGGCACCGTAATCCTTATACAACACAAGCGATGTGCCGATGACGAACCTGAAATATAGAGCTAAAGGTAAGAAAGACAAGGTGGCCAACCAGGGGAGGGAGGATTTGGGAAATTGAAGATTCTTGATATACCCGATTATGTTTTTAGTCACCATTACTCCGGCCTGCAGATCATCGATACTATTGGTTAAATTGACGGGTGTGCCGACGCGAATTATCAATTCGATCTGGTCTCACTGGATTATACATTATCTCCTTTTCATCATACTCAATTCAGATTCCATTCTCAGCATTATTTACATTCAATACTTGAAATAGTCTTTGGTATGAATATTGCACTTAAGAGGTCATGAAAATGACGTTATTTAAGCTAATAGATAAAAAAACCTTCCAGTAAAGGGTATTCTTATGTTCAAAACGGAAAAAATCTTCCTCATATTACTGACTGGCATATGCTTGATCATCAGCATTGTGCTGCTTGACAGTGTTATGGATCCAGCATTATTGATCCAGACTGTTTATGCCAAGTTCTCAGATCCAATTGACTCCTCCTCAAGTGAGATCTATATCCCTGATATCGAGGAAGAGGTTATTGAGGAAATCTCAGATGAGATATCTGATGATTTATCACCGATACTCCAAGAGGATTGGGAGAGGTTCCGCAGTGAGGGTTTTGCCTTTGAGATCCAATTTCCAAGAGAGGTGGTTAGAAAATCAATCCTAAATCAAGACGCTTTGAACGCAGGGGTAGGGGTTAACCCGGAAGCTCCCGTCTGGGAATTTCATCTGGATAATCCCGATCTATACGCTGGTACAAACCTGGTCGACGCATCATTATTGGTCCATGTATTGGAAGGAGAGGATCAGGAAAGAGCCTGCATCTCCTTCAAACCAGGCAGTATTTACCAGACACCCAGCCAGAAGAGAGATTCGCTGATTGAAACTGAGATTAATGGGATGTACCATTTCGTAAAGATGAAGTGATCGAAGGTGTAATGGGTGAGTTTTACCATCGCATCAGTTACCGAACCTTCACAAAAGGTGCCTGTTATGAGTTAACACAGTTACTTAACTATCAGAATTTTTCTGGACTTACTGACGAAAATATAAAGGAATTTGACCAAGAAGCAGTCATTGCAGAACTTGACAAAGTCCTGAAAACTTTCACTTTTCTTGAATCTGGATCCAACTTTTCCCGAGCAGAGTTATCCTGTTCCCAAAACATTGAGCACCGCTGTATCCAAAGCTACATCAGGCAACGTTGACGGCCTGGATGTATCTCACTGGCAGGGTACCATTAACTGGAACCAGGTTGCCAATGCTGGTTATGTCTTTACCTTTGCTAAAGGAACTGAAGGCGTGGGTTGGACCGATGTTAAATTCTTCTACAATATGGACGCTGGAAATGATGCCGGAGTGATGATGGGGGTCTACCATTTTGCCAGACCTGATCTAGGAAACTCTGCAGCTGCGGAAGCCAATTATTTCCTGAGCGTTGCTGGTGATTATCTCGAAAGTGGTTACCTGCGCCCTGTTTTGGATCTGGAAGTTGGCACAAGTCTGGGAAAGACCG
This sequence comes from uncultured Chloroflexia bacterium, assembly GCA_963824175.1. Classification (GTDB taxonomy): domain Bacteria; phylum Chloroflexota; class Anaerolineae; order Anaerolineales; family UBA11858; genus B10-G9. Next base: position 10,201 of record CAWGOD010000002.1, read on the forward strand.
CGTTATCAGCCTGGGTAGTGGAGTGGATGGAGACCGTTGAAAATAGAACAGGAATCTCCCCTCTGCTGTATGCAAATCCGAATTATGTTAATTATTATCTGAACGAATCTGTTACTGAATACGATCTCTGGATTGCTCATTGGACCTGTGAACCAGAGCCATCCTTCTATTACCCCAATACCGGGAGTTGGCATGATTGGGCTTTCTGGCAGTATTCGGGACCGGGGGGATGTGGTGATAACGCTGGTTATGTACCGGGAATTACTACCAATATTGACCTGAATATCTTTAATGGAGTAGAAGCTGGACTCCAAGAATATGACGCTTTATCCCAGCTCTGGGTTTCCCTATCCAGTGATGCTTATTATGTGCCTGCACCTTATTTTGCAGACATCACCGGAAACGTTCATGGTGATACAACAGGCTTGATTGATTATGCCTTCTGGTGGGAATGTACTGAACTAAGTGCTGATGTAGCAACAGTGGAAGGTGTTTGTGGCGCCTTACCTACCCCCGCAGATGGTGAGTGTGAATATAATGATGTGGGTTTAAGATGTATAGCTGTTGAAGATGAAAAACAGCTCGCTGAGCATACCTATAAGAAAGCTGGTCAATTTACAGCCAAAGTGATCGTAGAAAGAGGAACGGAACCTGCAGTTGAAGATCGCGTTAAGATCGCAACCTATAACCCAATCCGGACAATTACTTTCAATCCGGCAACCCCAGGCCTGGGATCGGTTGGAGACCCTTATGAGCTAGATGTGGCAGTGAAGCTCGATACTTCAGTATCCGGGAAACTCCAGGTTAGTGTTGTTGATGAAGGGACAGCTGAATTAATCACTCAAGAATGTGTAACTGTACGTGGGGATGACCTGTTTACCGAGCACCTAACCTTATCATGGACAGAAGCTCAAGCCGTTGAAAAGACCTACGAAATTTCGACACGCTATCGGTACTGGGGAACTTGCCCGGTTGACGATGTCAAAGCAGACGATAAAACAAATATTTACGAGATTTATTGGATGGATGACAGGCCAATCCTTGAACTCAAGGATCAAAATGGAGATGAGGTGCCGACAGGCAGCCTGGTTGATTTGGGCGATGTCGAACCTTTCCAGGTTCATGAGTTGGATTATCTTGTCAGTAACCCTTCAACCATTACTTCTTTAGAGATCTCTGCGGTGACCTTTGAGAACCTGCAAAATGTAGCCAACCTGCAGGTTGAACCACAGGCACCGATTGAGGTTGGGCCGGAAGCTGAACAACCCTTAACTTTGAGCTTTGAAGTTTCCTCCAGTGGACCATTTTCTTTTGATGTTCTTCTAGAACATAATGGATCCAATCCGACTCCTTACAGTTTCTCTGGTGAGGGAATGGGCCTAATTTCAAGCAATCCTATCCAGCTTGTTGATCCTCAACCAGTATCTCCTGGCTCGGCGCTGGAGGGAGAAGAATACAACCTGATTGTAAACGTTGATCTAGATGCTCCTGTCGCAGGGGCTCTACAAGTAGAGATCCTTGATCAGGATGATACTCCTGTCACAACACCGATCTGCCAGGATGTGACTAATCCTGGTCTTGATAGCCACACTTTTGATTTTTCATTGACCGAAAATGAAAGTGGCCTAAAGGAATACCAGATCTGGGCTCGCTATCGCGATAACGGTTCTTGCCTGATAGAAGATGCGAATGGATATGATATCTCTCAAGGCTACCAGATTGATTGGGAGGAAGACAGCCCGGTCCTGGAACTGGAAAACTCTGATGAGGAAACTATTCTTTCCGGTGGAAATGATGATCTGGGAGAACTTTAACCCATTCCAGCCCATCACGCAGCAGTACTATATCTTCAATCCATCTAATACGAACAGCTTCCAGATCACTGGAGTAAGTTTCAATGACTCTGTAAATGTGATCAACCTGGAAGCGGCCAACGCAACTCCGATTGCCATCGGTCCTGGCGAAGAGATCATGCTAGAGATTGATTTTGAGATTGAGGACCCGGGAGAATTCTCCTTTAATATAGATCTTGAACACGATGCTTCTAATCCAACTCCTTTCAGCTTCAGTATTTTGGGCGATGGGATCCTGGATATCAATCCAATCCAATCGATCACTCCTGAACCGTTGTCTCCAGGAGAGAAATTGATCGGTGAGGATTTTGGTCTGAATGTTGAAACAGCCTATAACGCTCCTGTTGAAGGTTCCCTGGTGGTAAGCCTTCTTGATCTGGAAAGCAATCCAATCCAGGACGCAGTTTGTCAGGAGATCACAGAAATTGGATCCGGTACATCTACTGCAAGTTTTGCCTGGTCAGAAACAGGAGTGGTTCTGAATGATTACACGATCCGATCCCAATTTTATTCCCGGAATGCTTGTCCTGTAAGTGGAGATCCGATTTCAGAATTATCGATGTCGTATCAGGTTGAACTGGCTCGAAGAGGTTCCTGTTCTGGAAGTCACAACAACGGATGGAACATTAATTGAGGCTGATGCAACTATAAACTTAGGACAGTTCGAGTATTATCAAACCGTGGATTTGACATATTTGATCCACAACACATCCTCAACCAGTTCCATGGAAATAAGTGATGTGTCTGTTGAGAACATTACTAACCTTGGTAAGGTAGATACGAATCCTGAAGCAGGTTTTAGTGTATCTCCCAATGGTGACCAGAACCTGGATGTATCTTTCCGAGTTGACAATACGGGTTCGTTCTCGTTTGATCTGGTGATTGACCATCAGGCGAGTAATTCATCACCATACATCATCACTTTCCAGGGCAGTAGTGTGATGACGGATAACCCGATCAAATTTGTAGTGCCGACTCCACCTTCACCAGGTGCTACCTTGATTGGGAGTTCTTATCCTCTCAATATCCAGGTAGGCCTGGATGTTCCCGACATTGGCGCGCTGCAAGTGAGCCTGGTTGACAATGGATCCGGAGAGATCATTGAGCAGTCCTGCCAGGCACTTGAAGAGAATTTGGATCAAGCCAGAACCTTTAATCTGATTTGGACACAAGAGACTCCTGGAAATACACAATACACTCTTTGGACTCGATATAGAGCTCAGGAAGATTGTCCTATTCAGGATTCACATGAGAGTGATATTTCCCAACAATATCAAGTCAATTGGGAAGAAGACATTCCTGAACTTGAAGTGAAAGATGTGGGAGGCTCCCTGGTTTCAAGCGGAGATACAATCAACCTTGGTCAGAAAGGTTTCTTCGAGCATTTTGAGTTGATCTATACTTTGGCCAATACGTCCACCACATCCAGTATGCAGATCAACAGCATTGGTGTTGAAAATCTGGTGAATTTGGATGGCGTTACAGTGGATCCTTCTGGACCAGTAACCCTTGGCCCCGAAGAACAACAGCTTGTAACGGTTGCTTTCCAGGTGACGGAAATAGGGTTGTTCTCTTTTGACCTGGTAGCAGACCATGACGCGAACAACACCAATCCTTATCGGTTCTCGATCCAGGGGACAGGTGAGTTAATTGAAAATCCGATCTATGGAATTACACTTATCCCAGTTTCTCCGAGCAGCATGATGACCTCTGAAGTTTTTGAACTTCAGATACAGTCTGAAATTAATCCCCCAGCACCCGGAGTGATGGAGATAATAGTCTCAGAGGACGATACCAGTGATATCGTCGGATCAACATGTATATCTGTTCTTGGTGAACACTCTTTGCTGAATGTGGATCTCAGCTGGACCGAATCGATCCCTGGTGATGTTATGTATCAGATCCAGTTAGGATATCATGCTGGCGATTCCTGCCCGACTGTAAACCAACCTAATGCGGTATTAGCAGAGAATTACCAAGTCAGCTGGCAGATCCATAAACCAGTGCTGATCGTCAATCGGCCGGAAGGGGTCACCATCTTTGATGGCGCGGTGGATTTTGTTGGTGAACATGAGTTCTTTAGATTTGTCGAAGTTACTTATGTGATTGAGAATAACAACGAATCTGCACCCCTGGTGATTGATAATATTCAGGCTATAAACCTTGAAAATTTACGAGAGGTGCTTATCGATCCGGTTGGGGTGATTGAAATTGGCCCAGGTGAATCCCAGGAGATTAAGATCAATTTCCAGGTCCTGATGCTAGAGCCGTTCTCCTTTGATCTGGTTTGGAGTCACAATGGATCCAATGCCAATCCTTATACAACAGGGATTGAAGGTACGAGCAAACTTTACCTTGGAGATGGTGTGCCAGAACAATCCTGGCTGTACAACTTCGTGGATTCTTTGATCAGATCGGGTTTCTTCCTGAAGATCCCAGCCATTTGGACTGGAAATTGATCATCGGATTGAAATTTCCGATTGAGGATGACTAATAAAATAACACTCCTGATTTTCCAGGAGTGAACCCTAAAAACAGGACATAAAATAAAACACCTCTCGTACAATAATAAGTAAGGGAGGTGTTTTATTTGAGCAGGGACTGAAATTCTCATAGAAAAACAGATCAGTGATCAAGAGATTGATCTAAGGAACCCTAAATCCAGAATGGCTTGATTTAACCTTGGGACCTGGATTGATAGAGTAAAGCGAGATTGCTTCGCTGCGCTCGCAATGACACTTCTGTCAACTGTCATTGCGAGAAGTGAATGTAGTGAACGACATCCTGCCCAGAGCGCAGCCGAAGGGAAGCAATCTGAAGTAAACCCAACTGAAATCCCCATAGAAAAACTGATTAGTGATCAAGGGATTGATCTAAGGGACCTTCAATCCAGAATGGCTTGATTAAACCTTGGAACTGGATTGATGAGTAAAGCGAGATTGCTTCGCTGCGCTCGCAATGACATTCTGTCAACTGTCATTGCGAGAAGTGAATGTAGTGAACGACATCCTGCCAGAGCGACCGAAGGGAAGCAATCTGAAGTTAATCCAACTGAAATCCCCATAGAAAAACTGATGAATGATCAAGGAAGATGATCTGATCCACCTTCAATCCAGATTGGCTTGATTAAACCTATGTAACTCTTAGTGAGTATGAAGCGAGATTGCTTCGCTGCGCTCGCAATGACAACCCGGTCAACTGTCATTGCGAGAAGTGAACGCAGTGAACGACGAAGCAATCTCGCCTATAGGCAACGATATTATCATATTCTAAGATGAGAGTATGGGGGAGAAAATATATTTCGTCTATATGATGACCAATCTGCACAATACAACATTGTATACTGGGATCACGAATGATCTCTTTAGACGTGTTCAAGAGCATAAGCAAGGTGAAGGAGGTCAGTTTTCTCGGAGATATAAAATGAGGAAACTGGTTTATTTTGAAGTCTATAGGGATGTCAGAACTGCTATTGCCAGAGAGAAGCAAGTCAAGGGAGGGTCGCGGATGAAAAAAGCTGAACTAATTTCAACCCTCAATCCAGATTGGCTTGATTTTACTTTGGGATCTGGATTGAAGAATTAAAGCGAGATTGCTTCTCTGTGCTCGCAATGACAGTCAAGGTGTTGGGTTGTTCCGAAAGTCTCTCCGATCCGACCTCGCAGTAACTGTGTTATTTGTCAACCTTATGGGGTGCACTTCAATTATTAGGGGTGTTCTTTTATTTATACTAAACCCTAGCGAATCTGAATTTATCGTATAAAATGGAATTATGGGGGGGGAAGTGAAAAACCAGTAAAACAGTACCAGAAAAGGGTTGTCTGATAAAAATAGACTCATCTATAATTAGAACAGACCGCCAAACTGATCTTCCAGTGATTCTATGATCAAGAAAATTGGTCTTTTACGAAAATACCGTGTTTTTATTTTCTTAACCCTTTTAGTGGGCCTGAGCCATCCTGTGCTTGTACAGGCGCAGGAAGGGGAACCTCGCCGCCAGGAATTCATGAATATTGTCTATACCGAATATGATTGGTGGCTGGTTCACTGGCAGAATAACAAAACAGCTTGTGAAATCAAAGTTGACCATGAAGAGGAGCCAACCGGGGCTGAGATCTACCAGCAATGTGGAAAGAAAATTTACGATATGTGGCAAATTTCTGATCCATGCTCAGCGGCTGATTCGGGAGATCAAGGTCAATGTGGGGGAATGTATCTATTTCTTGGCTGGGTCAGAACAAAATGAAAAAGAAATCCAGGTAGAACTACCGACTGCTAAAGTCTGGATAGATCTGATAAATTGCATCTCCAGTTGGAGCACAGATAGATGTGTAGAAATTCCTTCTCTCTTGATCACAGCGGAAGAACCTCTTCCCAATGAGAGCATCACCAGGATTCAGGGATCAATGAATGACCTTCCTTTCATCTGTTATGGGAACAGCTGTGATTTGAAGCTGCGGGTGACTGGTGACAACGGAATCCCGATCGAGTTCTGGGCAGATTCAAGTTATGGAGATAGCACAATTCATTATCGAGGCCGTATACGGGTATCAGAGAGTGTCGATGAACTGACCATCCCTCTGGATGGCAGGTGGATATAGCCAGTGAAATGGACGAATTTAATACCATGGAGGGTTGCGCTCAGATCTGGCAAGCATTTCCATCTCTGGGCGCACCTCCAGACTGGTTATCAAGCCCGCCGCACCCTATTATATTGGAAACGGATGAACCTTATACATACCTTGCCGGGCAATTGATCTTTCGGGGATATGTGGATGTAAGTAATTGTGATAGTTTTGGCTTAATGGCAAATGGATATGCTTCGCAATGCGGTTTGGAGAAGGCTAGGGATACTGTGCGGTTGTGGCAGAATACTTTTGATCCATATCTGGTTCAGGCTTCAATAGATACGGGAATCCCCTCTCAGCTTCTGAAAAGGATATTTGCAAAAGAGTCACAATTCTGGCCAGAAACAAATAAGTTGACTTTATTATGAATACGGTCCGGGCCATATCAATGAATTGGGTGCGGACACTTTGCTAATGTGGAATCATGATTTTTATGATCTGTTTTGTCCTTTGGTTCTTTATGAGGACGTTTGTTCAGCTGGGTATGCCAATCTGGATGACTGGAATCAGGTCTTGTTAAGAGGAGCGCTGTTAGCTGAAATGGAGCTTGATCTTCCACTTTGGGGAGAAGTAGTTGATCCTGACCAGGCGCAAAATAGTATCTCCCTTTTCTCAGAAACACTTTTAGGTAATTGCTCCCAAGTGGGTCAGATCATTTCCTACGAAATGGACCAGATTCCGGGTGAGGTTTTAAGTTATGAAGATCTTTGGCGTCTGACCCTCGTAAACTACCACGCCGGATCAGGTTGTCTTGCCAACGCGGTCCAAGAAGTTACAGATGATGATCAAACCTTGGACTGGGATTCAATTGCAAGTGCGCTCGAGATCGTATGTCCAGGATCAGTACAATACGTTAAGGACATAGCGTATTGAGTGTTTGTTTCTGAATTGTGATGTAATCTAATGAAGAGTAATTACCTTCCATAGAATTGGCAGCGAATCCTTTTGAAATCCATTTGAGATATAATTGTGATGTTCTATGATAAATAGAAAACATCGTTTTAGAGTTGAAATTTAATGAAGATCAACAGCGTTTTTACACTTAGGGAATACCTGAGTCTTGAATTGGGCCACCGTTTGGTTAATTCTCGTCCAGCTGATCAATACCTCGTATCGTATCCGAGATCCGGAAATACCTGGATGAGAACCATGGTTGGTGTTCTGGTAAACCCGGAAGAACAAGGCAATCCCGATTTTACTCGTCAGAATATCCCCGGAATATCGATCAGTAATGCAAAAAAAATAAATTCCCATATCTCACCCCGGATTATTAAAAGTCATACCTGGTATAGGAAAGATATTCGCCGAGCAGTTTACCTGGTTCGGGATGGTAGAGATGTGTTGGTCTCTCTATACCATTATTACATCACCAGACAGAACAAAATACTCTCGTTCCCTGAGTTTTATTCGGATTATGTAAATAGAAAATATGGCCAACTCTGGCATGAGAACGTTGAATCATGGTTAGTTAAAGGCAAGGAGCTGCTGGGAGATGATCTATTGGTGATCTCTTTTGAGGAATTAAAGGCTGATACCTATCAAGTCCTCACCCAGACTGCTGAGTTTCTTGGCCTCCCTGCGGGAAAGTCTGAAGTAGAACTAGCTTTGGAGGCATCTGATATCAACAGGATGCAGAAAGATTGAGATGCAGCGCCGAGGACCCATTGACAATATCAATGCTTCCTTTTACCGCGGCGGAAAAACAGGGGAGTGGAAGGATCTTTTCACTCCCGAAATCAGAGAGGGATTTCAAAGACTTGCTGGGAAGGCTTTGAATCTGGCAGGTTATGAGTAGAATATGATATTATTATTGCTAATTGTTCCAGATCTTGTCACATATATAGTGGTATTACCTTTATTTCCCCCTAATCAGACAAGATTTTTTGTTCTGGCGTATAATTAGCTGGAATCTCCTCTTCTCGGAAATACACATTCTATCCTTCCGGAACTTAATTTACTAAAGGTAGATACTCGAAACAACAAGGTATATGAGTGCGATAAATAAGATCGTCAAGGAATCCTCAATAAACTTCACTGGATCTGCAATTGGAAATATCCTCGGATATGCCTGGTTGATGATCATGACCCGGTATCTAAGCCAGTCAGATGTTGGTAGTTTCACATTGGCTCAATCGATAATCAATATTTCTTTGATATTTGTCTTATTGGGAATGCATAGATCTTTAGATCGTTTTATCCCTTTTTTTAATACATCTGGTGAAAAAGGAAAGATCAAGTCTCTCCTGAGGTTGATCTTCTTATTTTCAATCACTGTCAGCGCTTTAATTGCAATTGGTTTATATTTCGGGGCGGATTTTATTGGGAAAGTGATCTTTAACAATCATATTCTCTCCCAGTTGATCAGGATTGCGGTAATTTCAATACCGTTGCTAGCTGTGATCAATATCGTGATTTACGCATTTACTGGATATAAGGAACTTCGCTATAATGTCTACCTGAAACAGATCTTGGAGCCGGTCCTAAGAATACTTTTCGTATTTTTACTGGCGATCTTTGGTTTGGGTGTGATCGAATGGACTTGGTTCTATATTCTTACACTGGTATTCACTTCTATTGCTAGCATCTGGCTATTATCAAAAAATATACTCCGGCCATTAATGAATGTGAAGTCAATTAAAATTGATTTCTTGGAAATTGTCACATATTCATGGCCTATCAGTATTTCCAGTATCCTGATCATGGTGATGGGGCAGATCGATTATCTAATTTTGGGGATTTACCATCAAGCCGCAGATGTAGGAGTATACCGGATCTACATTCAAATCGCTGCTTTGCTTAAGCTCGTTCTTGGATCGACGGCCCGAATATATAAACCAGTCATATCTGAATTGATTCCTCAAGGAAAAGGACAGGAGATTAGAGAAGTGTACATCAGGGTTTCCAAATGGGTCTTGTCACTTACTTTGCTTGGATTTTTGGTTGTTGTACTTTATGGTGAGAAGGTCACAAGTCTGCTTTTTACGGAAGCGTATGCTGTTTATCCAATGGCATTGATAATTCTAGCTTTAGGGACTTTGATCAACTCAGCATTTGGTCCTGAAGGTATGACGCTTGAGGCATATGGTAATACAAAGTTAGTTATGGTCAATTCCTTGATCGCTTTGATTATAAATATTGGCTTGGGTTTCCTATTAGTTCCCAAATACGGCATTGTTGGTGCTGCAATCGCGACCGCGGTTACAATGTCAATTAATGGACTACTAGGTCTAATTGAGATCTATTATCTATATAAGATGCAACCATTCTCTCTGAATACATTGAAATACCTGAGCATAGGTGCCGTTACCGGTTTGATCTTCTACGGGATCAATTCCTGGTTTAATTTCAATAGTATGCTGGGCTTATTGGTATTGATAATCTTAATGGTAGCTGTATATATTGCAGGGTTTTTACTTGACAAATAGCTTGGATGAGGTTGACATGGAAACCATTGGCAGATTTACAAGGTTTCTCAAAATCACCAGAATAATAAGCATATGAATGAAAGATACCCAAAGGAAATCATAATACTTGGTATGCATCGGAGTGGTACTTCCATGGTGGCGGGAGTATTGAGTGCCCTGGGTGTTAATATGGGTGAAGATTCACCCGGAAAGCAGATATCTAATCCGTTGGGCCATTTTGAAGATGGTGATTTTCTTAGTCTTAATGAATGCCATCCTGCAAGAAGCCGGTGGAGCTTGGGATAACCCACCAGATTCCGAAACCTTAGACCTACTCAAGAATAAATTTCAATCCATGGCCCAGGAGATGATTAAAATGCATTCCAGGGACAATTTAGATAGGGATTGGGGCTGGAAAGATCCTCGAACCAGCTTAACTGTGGATTATTATCTTCCTTACTTGAAAAACCCCCATATAATATGGTGCAACCGGAGCACGGATGAAATCACCAATTCATTATGGAAACGAAATAAAATTCCTCATCAGGAAGGTTCATTACTTATTGAAGAATATCAACAAAGAATAGGCAAATTCATTGAGCAGAATCCGGATTTACCGCTTATTAAACTGCAGTATCATGAAGTAATTCAGGATCCAGAATATTGGGTAAAGACCATCAGTAAATTTTTAAAGCTGGCTCCCAACGATGATCAAATCTCCCTGGCCGTTAAGTTTATCCTCCCTCGAGGGAAGGTCGATCAAGAAAAATTAATATTCAAGTTGAAATATTTGGTCTCTTTACCATCCAGGGCTTATAAGAAATATATTTCGAAGTCAAAATAATATTTTTTATTCTCAGATTATTAAAAATATTTATGCCAAAATATCCTCGGGTAGCGATTCTTATTGTAAATTGGAATAATTATCATGATACCAAGCATGTGTCTGGATTCATTGGATAAATTGGTCTACAAGAACTACCAGGTCATTGTCGTTGATAATGGATCTAAAGATGGTTCAGGTGACCTTAATCAGAGATAATTATCCTGAAATTATTCTTGCTTGAATCAGAAACCAACCTAGGGTTTGCAGGCGGAAATAATATTGGAATAGAATATCGCCTTAAAGAAGATTTTCCGTATATTCTATTGTTAAATAATGACACAGAGGTCATTCAAGGAAATTTCCTCGACAAGCTTGTCGAGGAGATATTCGAAGATGAGATGATTGGTGCCATTGGTCCCAAAGTCTTAAACAATTGATGGAAGTCCTGAAATTACAATTCTGCCATACCCAACATTGATCAATACGATTGAAATACTCTGGGGCTATATCAACCGAATATGGATAACAAGTCATATAGTGGATAGTATAACGGGTTGTTGTGTGCTAGTCCGATCCGCAGGCGATTCAAACAACTGGACTTCTGGATGAAAATTTCTTCATGTATGCAGAGGAAACTGAATGGTTTTTCCGGATGCGGAAAAAGGGTTGGAAGATCCTTTTCCTTCCTGTAAAAAGCATCATCCACAAAGGCGGTTCCTCGTCTAAAAAGATGGATAATAAAGAAATTTATATCGAGCGCCGGGCAAATGTGATCTATACTTTGGTAAAAGGTCAGACAGGAATTTCAAGCAGTATTTATGGCTGCTTTTATGGTCGTTTTGCTTGGTATTCGGGTTTTTTCTCAGCAATAACTGGTCAGAAGAATAAAAGTCGATTATCGATGTTCGATGATCCTAGATTTGATTAGTGCTTTCCGCCAAAAATGGAAACTGGCAAAGAGTTAAGTATAAATATCTGAGTATTGATGATTACTGATTTGGAAAATATTGCCATAAGCATATGAATATCATCCAAACTACGACATCTCTTGCTCCTGAATTTGGTGGTCCAGTCCGGACTGTTCCAGCACTGTGCCATGAATTAGCAAACTTGGGACACAGGGTGAAGCTTGTTTATCTTGATTTTGGAGATTCCTATCAAACCATCCAGATTGCCATCTCACCCGAATTTGGAATATATTAAATTGCCATGTAAAAGTTCAACCTCGGACTTCGTCCAATCTATATTCCGGAATACCGACTCAGTAGTTCTAGAACTTGTCTGCTGGAAAAGATGATTTGATCATCCATGATAACGGGATCTGGTTGCCTTACAGCGGAGAGTTATTGAAAATTGCTCAAAAGACTGAAGCAAAAATGATAACCACCACCCATGGAATGTTAGAACCATGGGCAATGGGATATGGGAGAATTAGAAAGAATTTGGCAGCCTGGCAACTTATATCAAAAGAAGCAGGCTTGATGAAGAATGATTTATTGCATGCAACGTCCATGAGAAGAAGCAGAGAATCTTCGAAATCTTGGGTTTAACCCTACCTATCGCGGTAATTCCAAATGGAACAGAAATTCCAGATTTAAATGAAATTCCTAGATCGTCTGGATCTGGTAAAAAGACAGGTCTTGTTTTTATCCAGGATCCATCCTAAAAAGGGTTTATTAAATTTGGTCCAGGCAATAGATTACTTAAACCAACAGATTGGAAAGTTCTAATCGCTGGTTATGATGAGGATGGTCATCAAGAAGTAGTTCAGAGAAGCTGTAAACAGGCTGGCTTGAATGATTATTTTAAATTTTTAGGTCCTATAGATGATCAGGAGAAATGGAAGCTCTATCGTTCAGTCGATCTATTCATCCTCCCTTCGTATAGCGAAAATTTTGGTATGGTAGTTGCAGAAGCCTGGCGTCGGAGATACCAGTCATCACAACAAAGGGTACTCCCTGGAGAGACCTGGTTGATTATAATTGTGGATGGTGGGTTGAACCAACTGTCCCAGAACTGGTAAAGAGTCTGCAGGAAGCTTTTCTCTACTGAGAGCAGAGCTCAAAAAATGGGAAAAAATGGAAGGAAGTTGGTTGAGAGAAAATACAGCTGGTCGTCCATCGCCGAGAAAATGAGCAAGACTTATTCTTGGATGTTAGGTATTCAAGAAGAAATACCAGACTCGATCAAATAATTCAAATATCTCATAAATGATTTTAATGAAAGAAGGGAGTTACCTTGAATAGCAATCTTAAAATGAAGTGGGTTGTTTGGAATGAATTGCGAAGGTATTTACTACTTCCTTTTCTGCGGATTTACTTCTTAGTTAAGGGAATTCCCTGGGAATCTAAATGGAGGATCCTGGGGACTCCAATTATCCAGAAATATCGAAACAGCAAGATTAGATTTGGCAGCGGTTTGATTTTGCGTTCCTGGGTATCCTCCAATCCTGTTGCCCCCTATCATCCAGTATTTATCTCTACGAGAACTGAAACTGCCGAGATTCGGATTGGTGATAATTGCGGAATGACAGGGGGTTCAATAATTGCAGCTGAGCGGATTGATATTGGAAACCGTGTGTTAATTGGCGGGAACTGCTTGATCACGGATACGGATTTTCACCCCTTGGACAAATCCGCCAGATTCCATGATCCTAAGAATATAACCAGTAAACCAGTAATAATTGCTGATGATGTGTTTATAGGAACTCAATCGATACTGTTAAAAGGAACCGAGATTGGCGCTGGCAGTATTATTGGAGCGGGTAGTGTAGTTTCAGGGAAGATCCCCCCTAAAGTTGTCGCTGCTGGAAATCCTGCAGTGGTAATCCGAAAACTCGACCAGTGATCTCCCAATGAATATATTAATCGTCCATATGAGGTATTTTCCAGATAGTACAGGTACTGCACCTCTGGTTACTCAACTAGCCCAGGATCTGGTGATTCATGGATCTAAAGTATCTCTAATCACTAGTCTTCCTCATTATGGACGGGATTCAGTTCACCCAGATTACCTTGATTTTAAAGGTTTGTTTCGCCACAGCGAGGAATTTGGAGTGAATATAATCAGAACCCGGGTATATGTCCCCCAGGGTACTGGGTTTATGCAGCGGGTTTGGAACTATGTGACCTATAATTTCTTGTCGGTAATTGCCGGAATCAAAGCAGATAAAGCTGACGTGATCTTGGCTGTTAACCCTCCTATTACTACGACTTTTGCGGCCTGGATCGTTTCCTTATTTCACCGTGCCCCTTTGATTGTTGGTATACAGGATGTTTGGCCCGACTGTGTCATACAAGTCAATAAGTTAAAGAACAGAATTTTGATCCTCTTTTCAAAGATGTTGGAAAAGATCCAGTACAGTATCGCCAAAAAGGTCATAGTTCTCTCTAAAGGAATGCAGTCAAATTTAGAGAGAAAAGGCGTTGTTCCAGGAAAGATCGAAATCATTGCTAATTGGGCGGATACCGAGTTAGTTAAACCACTTCCAAGGCTTAATGATTTTTCTATAAACCACGAGTTAGAGGATAAATTTGTGGTTTTATTTGCGGGAAACCATGGATATATAGCTGCCCTCGATAAAATTATCCTAGCGGCAGAACTCTTACAGGAGATCCTCTGAAATTCTATTTTTATTTGTTGGTGAAGGCAGCGTTAAAGGTGAGTTGATACAGACTAGCTGATGAAAAAAGACTAGAAAATGTTAGATTTTTATCAACTCAACCTGAACAAGAATGGTTGGAAATGCTCGCTGCTGCTGACCTGGCTCTTGTAAGCCTCCGAGCAGATCTGGCTGAACTGAATGTTCCAAGCAAAGTCTATACCCTAATGTCTGCCGCTCGACCGATTTTAGCCAGCGTACCAGAAGATTCTGAAGTAGCGTCATTGGTATTAAGTGCAAAATCTGGGATAATATGCACACCTGAGGATCCTGACGCTCTTGCAAATAGTATCCTGGAGATGAAAAATTCACCTGATCTTTTGGATGAGTTTGGAAGGAATGGTAGGAAATATTTGATTGAGACATCTAACCGGAACCTGCAAACTGAAAAATATTTATCTGTCCTGAAGGACAGTTTAGATTAGGAATTACTTTGTGAAACGATCAATAAAAATTTCAGATAGGAAATTTATCTTAGTGGTTGTTGATCTAATCATAATCCTGGCTACAACGTTGTTTGGATTATGGATCCACGCCCGAGGATTGGTAATGTTGACATTCAATTTTGCCTATCTGATCGATCAAGTTGGCTGGCTGGTGCTGTTATCCTCTCTGTGGTTGTTTTCTGCGTATGTCAATGGATTATATGATCCAATCAAAAGCGCAACGCTTGATAAAACCATCATGCTCTTGCTTAGATCTGGCACTATAGTCATGGTGGTATATCTGCTGGTATTCTTTTATACAGCCCCGACGATACTACTTCCTAGAGGTATCGTTGTTTACCAGGTGATTTCAGGATTCGTATTGATTTCAATGTGGCGAATATCATATATTTATCTCGCGGGAAGCACTCGATTTCAAGAGAAAAATCCTTATCATTGGAGCAGGATGGGCAGGAAGGACTATCGCCCAGGCAATTTTGAAATATGCTTCTAACCAATACCAGATCGTAGGTTTTATTGATGATGATCCTGCGCTTTCGGAAAAAACGGTAGAGATACCACTTTCTGAAGAGGATTATTCTCTGGATAATCTCAATCCTCATGCTAGTGAATATATAAGCATTCCAGTTCTGGGTGGTGCAAATGATCTGATTGCAATTACTTCTGAATGGGATATTCCAGAAGTTGTTCTGGCGATAACAACTGATATTAATACAGCTACTTTCAGATCTTTGATGGATTGTAAGGAACTGGCGATTGATATCTCGCTGATGTCCGAATTATACGAAAATCTGACTGGGAGGATTCCGGTTGAGCATATCGGTGATAATTGGTTTGTTTCACTGCCTATGGACTCAGCTGAAACCAGCATCTTCTACTCGATATTTAGCAGGATGTTTGATATATTTTCTGCATCGATTGGCTTGATTGTTCTGCTGCCTTTCTTTCCACTCATAGCCCTGGCTATTTACATAGATTCTCCTGGTCCGATTTTCTATATGCAAGAGAGAGTGGGAAAAAAGGGAAAGAAGTTCACCCTCTATAAATTAAGGACCATGATCCCGGACGCTGAATTAGATGGCAAGGCGCAGCGGGCTATGCAGAATGACCCCCGGGTTACTCGAGTAGGTAAATGGTTGCGTAAATTCCGTCTGGATGAGATGCCCCAGTTATTTAATGTTCTAAGTGGCGATATGTCTGCTGTAGGCCCTAGACCAGAGAGGCCATCTCACTTGATCGAATTAGATAAGAATGTGCCATTCCATAGACTGAGGAACGCTGTAAAACCAGGTATGGCTGGGTGGGCAGTAATCAATTTTGGCTATATTGACGATCTGGAAAGTGCCAGATTGCGGCTTCAATATGATCTTTACTATGTCAAACATCAATCAATTATGCTTGATTTGATCATTTTGATACGGACATTTGGGCAGGTCTTCCTTCTTAGAGGTCGCTAAATCCCTGAAACTCAAATAAGATATTTATTAATAATTATAATCAAATCGTGAGTATTGGTATTTTCCTACCTACCAATCATTTACTTATTTAACAATAATCTACTATAATAAACCTCGGTTTTAAAAAGTTCCCAGGAGGAAGTTTGATTTACGATGTTGTAGTGATTGGCGCATCAACTGCAGGGCTATATGCAGCTGAAATCCTAGCTTTACACGGTAAAAAAGTCGCCTTATTTGACAGGAAAATATTAATTAATCCTGATTTAAGAACCTATATCATTACACCTGGGTTCGAGCGAATTGTGCCGGATTTCGACCAGAATTTGATCCGTCATAAGACCGGTTCGATCCAAATCCAGGCAGGTGAAGAAGTTAGATCTATTCAATTATCTGCTCCTGATTTGATTATAGAACGGAGTCAACTGATCACCAATTTTCTATCCCGAGCAACAAAAGCAGGAGTTGAGATTTTCCAGGAAAGCGAATTCGTTGGTTTTGTTGAAGGTAGTAATGATGGTTCGATCCGGATTAAAGGTTGGAGAAGATGAAAAGGTCATCCAAACCCGGTACCTGATCGGGGCTGATGGAGTAAACAGCCGTGTCCGGGACCTGGCAAAGATGGAAACTGTTCCCCAGGTACCTCTGATGCAGGCCGAAATAGAGTTGCCTGAGGAGTGGAACCCTGATGTAACCAAAGTTTGGTTTGACGTGAATGACTCACCTTATTTTTATTGGTTGATTCCTGATCAAGATAATAAAGCTGTTGTTGGATTGATCTCAGCTCCAGGAGCAAACATCCGATTATTATTAGATAATTTCCTGAATGAAAATGGATTTATTCCCCTGGCATACCAATCTGGACAGGCAGGCATGTTTTCTCCAAGAACGAGGACCGAAATTTCACTGGAAGGATTGAAAATCTTTCTGGTAGGAGATGCGGCTGGTCAGGTCAAAGTCACGACGGTCGGCGGTTCGGTTACTGGGTTTGCAGGAGCGCAGGCTGCAGCATATGCAATATTGGAAAATAAGCCTTACAAGACCACACTGCGAAGAACAAACCGTGAAATGAGTATTCACTACTTTATTCGCAGCTTGTTAGATCAGATGTCAAATCAAGATTATTCGGATTTGCTTCGAGGTTTATCACCTGGTGTCCAGTCCTTCCTGAGTCGTTATGATCGCGATCAGATGAGACGAAATTTTTGGAAACTGATCTTTATTCAACCAAAGTATATTTTCCTTGGATTGAAGCTTCTATTCCGCTTGGTCCTGCCCAGGACATAATTCTCGATTATGCTGTCTTCTGTCTCTGAAGAAAATAATGTTATTATCCAAGAATTTTTCCCGGAACAATAATTAGCTAATTAGCGTCAATGATAAGTGAATTGATCTACCTATAAAAGGTCAAAAACCAATATGGATATAAAAAAGCAAAAACTTATACGGAATGTGATTCTGGGGCTCGCAGGGTTTACCGTCCTAATCGGGTTAGGTTACCTGTTGTTAACCTGGAATCAACCCCTAAATTCTCCACTAGATCTTACAGAATACACCGATGGTACAGATATTGTTATCCAGACTCCAGATAACGAAGTAAACTCTCAAGGGACGGAGATCACCCTGACACCAACTCTGGAACCAGTTTGCGGTGCACCTCCAGTCCTGAATATTCTAATTTCGGGAGTTGCATCGAAAGACTATCTGTATGGCTTGGCTGATGCCATCCGGGTCGTGCGAGTAGATTTTCAAACGAAAGAGATCTCTGTTTTAGCTTTGCCGCGTGATCTTTGGGTCGATATCCCGGGATTGGAGAGCAGGGGTATTACAGTAGGAAAATTGAACCAGGCTTATTTTTATGGCACAGAGGGTATGGGATATTTTTCGGGATCAGGTTATGGATCTGGATTGCTAGCTGAGACCCTATATGTTAATTTTGGATACACGGCTGATAGATATGTGGCAGTGAATCTGAATAGCTTTAACATGATAATTGACACATTGGGCGGTATTGACGTATACCTTGCCAATGATGTTTACAAAAAAGAATTTGAAGAGCCAGTTTTATTCCTCAAGGCTGGTTCACACCATCTTGATGGAAAACAAGCAGAATCGCTTGCGCGTCAACGGATTACGATCGGAGATCTTGGCCGCATTAATAACCAAACGATCATTTTGAAAGCCTTAGCTGTGAAGATATTATCACCTACAGGGGTTGCTGCTCTTCCAACTCTTATAGACCAGTTAAAATCAAATGTTCAGACAGATCTAAGCCCGGCTGACATATCACAACTGGTTTGTCTGGCAGGAATGATGAATTACGAAGAGGATATTAACTACATCTCTCTACCACTAGATTCTATGTTAGAACAGATGGTATATGATCCAGCTAGAGGTATAAACACAGCCGCATTAGTTGTTGACAAAGAAAGAATTACCCAATTAATGACCGAATTTCAGAGCGGATCCTTACGTTAGCAATCCATAATCTGGTTGTTTTTGGTCGACTTGTCTTGCTAACTCCTTTATGATAAGATACGTCGAGGTTATTAACTAAGAATAAAACAAGGTAAATTATGCTAGATGCGATAAAAAAATCACCAGTAAAGATAGGGATTATCCTAGCGGTTTTGATCATTTTTAATGTAGTTGGCTGGTATTTATATTTCAATTGGGATACTCCTTTCGGGGATCCTCTTGATTTACCGACAGCTACAGAGGAAATGGCTCTCGATCCAGCTACGGAGACAACTGCCCCAGAGGAAACTGAGGAAGTTCTACCATCAGATACTCCTGAGCCAGAGTTTACAGCAACGATCGAGCCAGTATGTGGTGATGATCTTTCTATGACGATCTTGGTCGCTGGAGTTGATTCAGAAGGATATCTTTTCGGTCTGGCAGATTCTATCCGACTTGTAAGACTCGATTTCCAAACCAAGAAAATTAGCCGTTGTGGCGATTCCTCGTGACCTTTGGGTAGATATTCCTGGAGCCGCTGCTCATGGTGTGACACAGGGAAAACTTAATCAGGCATACTTCTATGGTACAGAAGGTATGGGGTTTTATGATGGATCTGGGTATGGGGCAGGATTATTGGCCCATACTCTGCAGAGCAATTATGGATTGCACGTTGATCATTACTTAACTGTAAATATGTACGCATTCCGGAATATTGTAGACGCATTAGGAGGATTAGACGTTTACTTACCTGAAGAGTTTATATCAAGCATTTTGAACAGCCCAAACTTTATCTGAATGCTGGAACACATCATTTGGATGGGAAACAAGCTGAACAAGTTGTTCGCGCCAGAATTGAGATTGGAGATTTTGGTAGGATAAGGAACCAAACTCTTGTATTAAAAGCTCTTGCTGTAAAAATGTTAACTTCTAATGGAATTAAACAGATTCCAGAGCTGGTTACGCGATTGATGTCTTATGTACTTACGGATTTCAGTGCAGCAGATGTAAGCAAGATGGCTTGTATGGCCGCTCTGATCGACCCTAAGGAAGATATCATTTTCGATAATGTGATCCCCGTAGAAGAAGAAGCTCAGATTGGTCAATGGGTGATGGATGAATACCAGGGTTACAATGTTTATGCTTTGTTTTATGATAGAGAGGTTCTTACTCAAAGATTAGCTGATTTCCAGGCAGGAATTTGGCCTGAGCAGTAAAATCTATAGTAATAAAATAGAAGGCCGGATGCTGATCAGCTTCCGGCCTTTTTTAATTCATTGGAACCAATGGCACTTACTCAATTACTTGGCCATTTGTAAGTAGTTCTTGATAGACACCAGCTACAGATATGGCAACAGATTTCCAACTGAAGTTTTCCTCAACATAAGGACGAGCATTCTTTCTCATCTCTACATTGATCGCGGGTTGATCGAAGATGATTTTGATCTTTTCAGCCAATTGTTCTGCATTTCTGGGCTCAAATAGAGCCCCAACCTGGTTTTCTTTGACGGTAGATTTTAAACCACCAACACGAGAGGCGATTACGCTGCTTCCACAAGCCATAGCTTCAATGGCCGTCATTCCAAATGGTTCATAGTATGATGGAATAACCGTGATATCTGCCGCACTGTAATACTTGGACAATTGATCCTGGCTCTTTCCCCCGGTAAATGTGATTTGTTTTTCGATACCATATTCATCGATCATTGTCATATATTCTTTATATGGTTCTTCAGAAAGTTCCGCCCAGCTCAGAAATGGTTTATCCGTTGGTGGTCCACCAACGATCACGGCCTGGATACTGGGATTATCGGCCAGGTATATGGCTTCCAATAATGTGTCGATCCCTTTTCTTTCCTCTAGTCTCCCTACATAGGTGATCAAGAAATCATCTGTTGAGAATGCGATATCCTTTTTAGATTCTTCTTGGGAGAGCGGTTGGAAAAGGTCAAGATTTACACCGCAGGGAATAACGGTTATCTTGTCTGGATCTGTGTGGTACAGCTCAATGAGATCTTCCTTTTCCTGGGGGTTTGTGGCGATGATCCGGTCAGCGGACTGACATAACCTTTTTTCAATTTCCAACCTGGCACTCGGACTATGATCCCTTATTCCGAGAGTCTCCTCTTTGATTACACCGAGGGAATGGAAAGTGTGTACCAAAGGGATGCCCCAGGTGTTTTTCAGATGGAGGCCAATTGCGCCGCTCAAATAATAATGACTATGAACCAGATTATATTTTAAGCCATGTTGAATTTGGTATGAAGGAATCCAATCAGCAATATCCTTCAGTAATTTGATCAGTTCTTCTTTCTGAATCTCTTGAGAGGGGCCTACCGGGATACGGATGACACGGGTACCGCGGGAATACTTCTCCTGGTCTGCTTGTTTCGTCATTTTCCCAACGCGAAAAAACATCTACTGTCAGACCAAAGGCTCCCAGGTAGCGCGACAGCTCTTTGACATAGACGTTTTGACCTCCATGGTGGGGTCCTCCTAGATCCGCAAGGGGATCCCCGTGAAGGGAAATAAAAGACACATCCCAGGACATTATTTTGAGATACCTCCTGTCAGATCGACTTTTCTTCTAATTGATTATAAATTAGATCCTTATTTATCAATTTCTTGACATGGCCCACATTTTGCATTTTCAGGGCAGCGATTTGATGAGCGAAACAAACTGCTTCTTTCCAGGATCTGCCGTCCAAATGAGCTACCAGAAGACCACCCCAGAAAGCGTCACCACCCCCAATAACGCTATCTACCGTGACTAAAGGCAGAGGACCAACCTTATCTACGGTCACTCCATCTGATATCGTCACTATCCCACCACTGCGAGTTATGATTACAACCTCAGCTCCCAGGTCATGAAAACGCTCCAAACAAGCTGTTTCAAGCTCTTTTTCGTCCATGTTGGGATCAAATAATAGCCGGGCATCTTCCATTGAGGGTTTGACAATGGTGATATAAGGCATAATTTGAGCCAATACCTCCCAGGCTTCGACTTTATCAGGCCAGATCCTGGGATTGTAATTGGGGTCTAGAGAAACGACCTTATTATGGCGTTTTGCCAGGCGTAGAGCTCGGTGAATAGCGGATCGTGAGGGTTCTTTAGAAAGTGCAAAACATGATGTATGGACTGCCCGGGAGTGTTTGATCAGCTCTTCGGGAGTTTCCCGAATAGTTAGAAGAGAATCCGCGCCGCGGTTTACCTGGAAATCAGGCACACCGGTGGTTTTGGTTAGAAAAACTGATGTCGTGGGGAGTTGGTTGGTCTTTAGGAGTGCATTTGTGCTTACTCCAAGGTATTGAAGAGATTCTTCCACGAATTCTCCGAACCGGCCTTCACCGATCTTTGAAAGAACTGCAGATCTGGATCCCAATAAAGAAGCATAAACTGCTACATTTGCTGGCTGCCCGCCGAGAAAGCGCTGGAATTCCTCCGCTGTTCTGAGTGATGTGGATTGGCTGGTAGCAATAAAATCAACCAGCGTTTCACCAACACCTAAGCACCTCATATTCCAGGTAAGTCGCTGTAAGTTCTGCGATTGTAATATCATTTTCTGGAAGGGGATCCTTGAAATAGGGGTGGATGGGGAGATGTTTTCCACTCACATTATTCTCTTTCGCAAATTGCAGGATCTTCAGATATCCTTCTGCAGTTCTTTTCCAGATATAACGGGATAAAACCCGCTGATAACCAGCTTCAGCAAATTGCTGCCAAAGTTCAGGGTTTGATGTTAGTTGATATAATGCCGTGCTGATCTCATCTCGATCTGTTGGATCGACCAGTATAGCCGAATTCCTGATCCCCGTTCAGCATACTCTCGCTTGGCCCTCCGAATTTTGTGACAACTGCTGGCATGCCGGAAGCCATGGCTTCCAAGGGAGCCAGGCCAAAGGGTTCATAAAGGGCAGTTAGAGCAAATACGGATCCTTTTGCTGCAAAATACCTGTAAGCAGCTCCCAGTTGATGCTGGCCCTGGATGGAAAACATAGATACCTGGCCTCGCAGCTCCGATTCATCTATCACTTTTAAGATAGAATCGAGGACACCTTTTTCTGTCTCACCGACCGAATCAAATCCGTTCAGTGGGTCTTCCAGATTTCCTGTCAGGATCACCAGGTTCGCTTTTTGTCTCAGTTCCGTGCTGGAAGCAAATGCCTGGACCAGCCCCAGATGATTCTTTTTTGGGTCTAGGCGGCTGGAAGCGACAATGCAGGGGAATTCTAGTCTATCACTTGAAATATCTCTGGATAATTTTTCTTCAATGTGTTGTATGAAGTGTTTCTTCCCCTTCCATTTTGGAATCTCGATCGAAAATTTCAAGATTCACTCCTGGGGGGATAATCGAAAAATGGGAGTTCTCCGTCCAGTCGACAGCGCCCCTGTAAGCATTATGACTGTACTGGATATGCCGTTCCTGTTCTGTGCTGGTGATATTGACAATCGAATGGTTCATAGATAAACGTTCTGCCAGTAAACGGCGGCGGAAGAAAAAATAATCCTCCAATTCCTGGAGGTTTTCGCTGTTCACTTTCAAGTTTATCCATTTTCTGAGCGCCCAGAGAATGTGCGGTAAAGGAAAAGGGGATTCCAGTCATTTCCTTGAGCAATACTCCACATAATCCCCCATCTCCATAATGAGCTGAAAAGAAATCTGGATCCTGCCCTTCATTTTTATAGAACTTGATTACATTCGGTACCCAATCAGAAATCAGGTAAGGCCATAGAAGTTCTTTCCTTAGGAATTTCTCTGGTCCGGCAGGCAGACGGATAATTCGAACATTGGGAGAGTCAGGATAAACATCAAGAGTCTCTTTGAACTCAGGCCAGGCTGGGTCAATGATCTGCCGGGTGAGGATATCCACTTGGTGGCCAAGTTCACCCATAGCCAGGGCAACTTGCTTGACGTAAACCAGCTGTCCGCCAAAATCGGGATGCTCCGTCCAATAACTGTCCGCGGGGTCAAAGTTCCCTTGTGGATTAAGAAAAGCGATACGCATATATTATCCTTAGGAGTTGCTATCTGACAAAATCAACAGTGTAGAATTTCCGGGTAACACCATCATGCTGGTAATAGATCACACCCACGCCCATTTGTTTGTAATATTGCCCTAGTATTGTCCAGGCATGAATATTCCAGCCATCTTGGTATTCTGGTTCATGGGTCATCCACCAATTAAAGGCATGACTCGACGGACCCTCCACCCATAAATATCTCACCACAGCAGCAGTTTGTGTAGCACCAGTTTCTGTTATTTGCAATCGCTATTCCTATTCTTTCCCAGGCTTTGGTTCCATCTGTTGAAGTGTGGCTGTATGTGCCGTGGCAGGTCATGTCCTGGCCATGGAGCCTGGCGGCGTTTACTAGGGCGTTATTGGTTGTCAATGGACTCCGACCGTTTTCAATCCTGACCTGATTGATCATATTAAATATCTGCTGTTCTTCTCCAGGTACGGCAGAGGTATAAGCTGCAGTACATTGACTCTGGGGTATTTGAGGGAGGGAGGTTGCTGGGTGGGGGAGTATCACTCGGGGTCGGTGTATCGCTGGGAGTAGGAGTTATTGTAGGAGGCAGAGGGGTATTGGTATACGTTGCCGGAGTGAGGTTTGGTGTGTTAGTGGGCAGAGGTGTTTTGGGGGTTAAGGTTGGTTTTGGTGTTTTTGTGGGTGCCGGGGTTGTTTTTTGCGCTGTCGGCACTGTTGTATTGGAAGGTTTGGGCGTCTGATCAGGAGCGTAATATACCTTTAAATCCTTTGTATTTCCCGTTGTTGTTGCATAATATCCCCACAGCCAGCAGTCCCTGCCAGTATTTCCTGGATCCTTGATAATCCAGTAGGAATAGGTTTTATCCCTTCCAATCAATGTGGCTACTTTGCCAGCCTGGAGAGGAGTCAATCTTGCATAGGAAATTCCGGGGCCAGTTCGGCAATTCGTAGTGAGTGAGACCTTTACTGTTGCTTTTTCCTGCGGCACAGCAGTTTAACTTTGGGTGTTGCAGTAAAAGGTTGGGGAGAAATGGTGAGTGATGGCTCTGATAGAGTAGGGGTCTCAGTGATCTCGAGTGTCTCTGTGATCGTTGGGCTGCTGGTATCCGTCAGAGTTATTGTAGGGGTATCTGAGGGAGTATAGGTTGGAGGTGGTTCCTGGGTGGGGGTGAAGGTGGATTTGATTTGGAAAGGTGTTTTTGTTGAAGTGCCCTTGATGGTGTACTTCTGAGATGTTTGAATCTCATCACAAGCGCTTATCAGGCCAGCGATAAGGATCAATAGAAATACAAGTTTTCCAAATCTAGATTTACTCATCATCAAATTTCCCGGTGATTTTTAACCGAGCATAATATCTGACAATCAGGCAGTCAGGATAATAATCTGCTGTCTTCTTATTATATCGTCATGGTTAAAAGGTTATGGATTGAATGAAGGGGGAAACATCCTAACAGAATTGAAAGGTAGTATCATTATTTCGCAGGAGAAACAGAAAAATCCTTATTAACCAATAAATCAGCCTGCGGCCGAAGAGATTGAACAACCTCATGTTCTCTGCTGCAGTACTTGCCAGCGATAATCATTTGTGGGTTCTTTTCCACGCTCAAACTGGGCTTTTTTCGTCTCATGATAAGTCAGATCAATTAAGACTTTTAGGTTAGCTGCAGCCTGGATTGCGTATAAACCTTCAATAATTAGATATTTTAGCCCTTTAAATGAAGTGATTAGTTGATCTTCCTGATCAGTTAGCAGATCGATGCAGGGCATAGTAACTTGATCCTGGCCTTCATGGAACTCGCTGAGGTTGCGGTTTATTGTGTCCCAATCATATTCTGAATAACCAATACTCTCATATTCCGTGTTCCTGGCGCCAGGGAGTACGTTCAGTGGGGGATGTGAGGTAATAGTTATCAATATGCATTACTTTAGCAGGAGTGGCCTGGCTTTTTAAGATCCTGGCGATCTCATGTGCAATTTCGGTTTTTCCGGATCCTGATTCTCCCCCGACAGCCAGGATGATTTTCTCCCCCTCAATTTTATTCAGGTATTTCATTATCCCGCTGGCTGCTTTTTTGTGATCGTCAGTAATTAATAATACGTCACCGAGCATTTTCCACCTCTTAGTTACCTAATTATTTGCTGATAGATCACAAGGAAAAGGTTGTCCATTCACCTGGTTGAATTGTGATAAGTTGTTGATCTAATAATATTTGCTGAGGTACATCACCGTCAGTTTTTATATTTATTTGGTCTCTCTCAATCTTGAAAAAATACCGGATACTCCGGAAAGATAGATTAAAAGTTGATCTCTTTCCATCCAGATGGTAATTTTGGATTTATTTTTAGAATATCCCCGGTCCAGTCCAATCCTGCATAAGTACGGTAGAAATATAAGAATCGTTCCGGTCATCACACCCAGATGGATTCCTTCCCGGGTTGTTCCTCCTTGGATATCGAGAAAATCACTGTGCAGGGACTCTTGATACAGTACCCAGCTTAATTCGTAATCCTCGATCAGGAAGGCAAGATACGCATGTACTAGCCTGCTGAGAGTTGATCCATGTGAGGTACGCTGCATATAATAATGAAGGTTTCGGGCTAGCAGGTCTTCTGGAGATTGATATCCTAATTGGGAAATTAATGACTGAGTGGTGTCTTCCGTAAGGTTATAAAACAACATCAAGGTATCGGCCTGCTTGGCTACCTTAAATGAATTAGGAGACAGGCCTTCCGATTTTAAGGATGCGATCCATGCGGTGGATATCATGATAAGTTGTTTTATAATGCTCCCAATCCAATTCTTCCAGTTGAAAATACCCCTGAAATTGTTCCAGGATCCCTTCATCTGAGAGGGAAACATTCAACATTCTGGAGATATCTTTCCATTTTTGAAGCTCGTCCGGTCCGATACCCAGAGAGTTCAATAAAGTTTCTTTTTCTTCTGGTTGAAGAATATCCAGGATTAGGAAAGCACGGTTAAAAGTCCATACTGCCATTAAATTGGAGTAAGCATTATTAACCAGTCCGTCTTCCTGCGAGCCGGGATATTCTTCATGAAATTCATCTGGGCCCATGACTCCGCTGATATTAAACCGTTTGGTCTGAGGGTCTTTCTTTGCCAAGCTGGACCAGTACTGGCAGATGCTGAGGAATAATTCTGCTCCGTACTTGATTATGAAATCTGTATCACCCGTGATCCAATAATAGTTCCAGAGGTTGTACGCAATTGCTAGAGATACGTGTCGCTGCAGGTGAGAAAAATCTGGTCCCCATTCTCCTGAAATAGGATTGAGGTGTAAACTCTGGGTTTCCTCCCCGCCGTCTGAACCGCTTTGCCAGGGAAATTGTGCACCATTTAATCCTTCTGCTTTGGCCGCTTGCCTGGCTGTCTGTAGCCTGCGATAGCGGTACATCAATGCGGATCGAGCAGCTTCGGGGAAATGAAGGTCATAAAAAGGCATCACAAACATTTCATCCCAAAAAATATGCCCCCTGTAAGCTTCACCATGCAATCCCCTGGCTGGGATTCCGACATCCAGTTTTGCGCTGTGGGGGGATAAACTCAACATGGAGTGGTAGAGATGAAGCCGGAGCATTTTTTGGACCAGGCGGTCACCCTTGACCTTCAGATCTATTCGATCCCATACATCCTTCCACTCATTCGGTGCTGAGATCATAAATATTCTGGAAGCTGCCGCACTTATGAATGAGCTCTTTGGCTTTGTTTAATGGATCCTTTGTGTCAGGCAGGTGAGATGAATAAAGTGAGATCACCTTTTCGACACATATAGGTATTGTCAGAATGGACTTCGACATCAAAAGTTGTGGAAACCTTACCCTGGATAGTCTCTACTTGGAAATCAGGGAAAACTATCTTCCTCTCCACAGACGACCTGAAGTTTTGCTGCCAGCCCAATCTGGATTTTTGATTGATTGGTCTCGACGCTCAAATAGCTGAAAGGACCTTCTCCACCCTCTTCCAGATGTAGTAGATGTCTGGAGCTGAGTTCCCGGTATCTCTTCACACCAAGATTTGTTACTGTAGCCATCTAATTCTGACCGGATAGTGACCATTCCCGCATAATTTAGGGGAGTGATTTTATATTGGATAGCCGCTAGGTTTGGATCGGCCATGCTAACAAAACGTGCAGATTGGATCCGAGTTTGATTCCCTTCCCGGTCAAGGACTGTCATAGTCCTGGTCAGAAGGCCGGTTTTAAAGTCTAGCTTGCGATGAAATTGAAGGATTTCTGCTTCCCGGGGATTAAACCAATCCCCGGAACCGATCCGAAAAGTCAGAGGCAGCCAGTTTGGCAAATTGACAAAATCTTCATTGCTTACAGTCCTACCGCCGATATTGGATTCCAGGGAATTATATAAACCTGTGATATAAGTACCGGGATAATTTTCATCCAGGTTGGCAGGAATTTCTTCCATGGCTCCCCTGGTGCAGAAATACCCATTTCCAATTGCACAGAGCGTCTCTGTGGTCCCTTCCTGGATTGGATCATAGGAATGATATTCAATTGACCAGCTTTTCCTCTGATTATCTCCGGCAAACCAGTTGTGGATATCTGAAAGGCTGATCTCCCCTAGATCCTCTACAACAAGGTCTGCTCCATGTAACTCAAGCTCTTCATGATTATTCTCTCTGGCCACTCCCAGTACCAACCCAAAATGACCCCGGTATCCTGCCTCGACTCCAGCGTTTGCGTCTTCTATGATCACAGATCGGTCATAAGCCGCCCCAAGCTGGTCGCAAGCTGTCTGGAAAATATCAGGAGAAGGTTTTCCCTCAAGGCCAAGTTCAGCTGAGACTAATTCCGTCCACCCGAGTTTGAAATAGATCAGATAATCCAGTTAATTCTAGGACTCTGGCGGCGTTTTTACTTGAGGTCGCTAACCCAAGAGAAATCCCTGAATCCTTCAGGGTGTGGATAAACTCAATCGATAATTCATATATATCTACTCCCTGCTCAGTTAATAACTGATTGAAGAGCTGATTCTTCATGTTTCCTAAGGCACAAATTGTATCCTGGCCGGGTTCCTGAGAAGGATCACCAAATGGCAGATCGATACCTCTAGATTCAAGGAAGGATTTCACACCGATATATCGTGGTTTTCCATCCACATATTTCAGATAATCCCCTTCATGTGTAAATTCCTGGAAGGGGGTTGAGGTCTTCTTGGCCTGGGCTTTCAGGAATTGATCAAACATCTCTTTCCAGGCCTGGCTGTGTAGAGGTGTGGAGTTTGTGATCACTCCATCCAGATCAAAGATTATGGCATCAATATTTGATTTGTTCATAATAGATCCAGGATGCTTTCGTTGGTCTGTAATTTGAACACTGCTGTCATATCTTCGACCCCGCTGCATTCAAGATGTTACCCCATTATTCTTAATAACATCACTATACCAAGCTGCGCTGTGTTTGGGGATCCGATCCAGAGTCTTTGGATCGACCCGGATCAAACCAAACTTCTTGGAATATCCCCGTTCCCATTCAAAATTGTCCAGGATACTCCAGACATAATATCCCTGGACATTGGCCCCTTCCTGGATGGTTTCATGGAGAGCGATGACGTGTTCTCTCAAAAAACGAATACGATCGAGATCGTTCACATAACCTTTCTCATCAGGCGTGTCTACTGCAGCACAGCCATTTTCTGTCAGGAAGATCATGGGGTGACCGTAATTATCGACAATATTCAGAACTTCTTTTTTTAATCCATCTGGATTTATACCCCATCCCATTTGAGTAACTCCCCAACCTGGAGCTGAATAAGGTTCCAAACGGGCTTTTAACCAGCCGCCAAAATGGTCAAAGTAGACTTTATCAGAGTTGTAATGGTTTATGCCCAGATAATCCGCCCTACCTTTCAAGAGTTCCAGGTCGCCAGGTTCGATCTTGGGCTGATTTGGTCCCAGCCAGTCCAGGAATCTTTCAGGGTATTTGCCCAAAAAGATCGGATCTAGAAACAGGCTGTGAGTTTCGTCATAAACGCGCTGTGTGGCCTGTATATCCTCCTCGCGATCCGACCCGGGGATAAGGTGGTTGAGGTTCAATATCAAGCCGATTTCCCCACCATAATTGCCTGAATGGTAAATGTCTACAGCTTTGGCGTGAGCTAATAACAAGTGGTGAGCTGCCTGGAATGCCTGGGTGGCGTCATTAATTCCTGGTGCATGAATGCCTGATCCATATCCCAGGAAAGCGGCTACCCAAGGTTCATTATGGGTTGCCCAGAGCTTTACGCGGTCTGCTAGTTTATTAAATGCAATAGCTGCATACTCGCCAAACCAATCAATACTGTCACGACAGGGCCATCCGCCTTTTTCTTGGAGGAGGAGGGGTAAATCCCAATGATAAAGGGTCGCCTTTGGCTGGATCCCAGCATTAAGAAGTTCATCTACAAGTCGATCATAAAAATCTAACCCTTTTTGGTTGATTTTACCCGTTCCTTCAGGTTGGATCCGGGGCCAGGACAAAGTAAAGCTGTAGCTGTCCAAACCGATCTTTTTCATTAACTGGACATCGTCCGGCATGCGGTGATAATGATCAGTGGCTATTTCGCCAGTATCACCATTCAAGACCCGGTCAGGCAACCTGGAAAATATATCCCAGATACTTTCTCCTTTGCCGTCTTCGTTCCAGGCACCTTCGATTTGATATGCTGAGGCAATTGCGCCCCACGTAAAGTTTTCAGGAAATGTGTAGAATGATTTTTTTCATAGGATCACTTGATAAGAATCTGTAATATTTCTAAGTCTGACCTCGGCGTAAGATTTTAATGATAATTCCTGTTCAGATATCAATAAAGCCTGGGAAAGGAAATACCCAGGCTCTATTTTAATCTATCCATCAGATACTAGGAAGAGGTTTTACCCCTTAACTGATCCGGCTAGCATACCGCGGATGAAGAAACGCTGCAGGCTAAAGAATACCACCAGAGGCAGTAGCATGGATATAAACGCGCCTGCAGTTAGCAGGTGCCAGTCCGCACCGCGGGATCCAACCATATCAGCTATTCTCATTGTCAGTACTTGAACATCGGGTTTAGCTCCGATGAATACCAGGGCAACCAGATAGTCATTCCAAACCCATAGGAACTGGAAAATAGCAAAAGATGCCAGCGCCGGTACTGAGAGCGGGATGATCAACCGCACAAAAATTGTAAAGTGGGATGCGCCGTCGATGAAGGCGGATTCCAGGATATCCCTTGGCAGGCCTTTAATGTAATTGAAGAGCAGATAGGTCGCTAGGGGGAGACCAAAGCCAGTGTGAGCCAGCCAGATGGCCAGGAAGGTGCCGTTAAGGTCTAATCGAACATAGTCCTTCAAAATTGGCACCAGGGCGATCTGGAGCGGGATAACTAGCAGTGCAACCACTATGGTAAAGAGCAGCTTTCGACCGGGGAATTTCATCCAGGCAAAGCCATAAGCGGCAAAAGCAGCGATCAGGATCGGGATAATCGTTGCCGGTACGGCTACAGTGATACTGTTCAGGAAAGCCCCGACAAAGTTATCTCCCTCTACTGTTTTGATCTCACCTGATGAAGTTTGGATCTCATATGTTTTTCCTGCTAGCACCTGGCCATAATTCTCAAATGTCAGTTTGGGGAAAAACACCCATTTTTCATCACTGATTCTGATCGTTGCCAGACGTTTATTCCCTGACCAAATGATTTGTCGTCCTTCTGGATCGGTGATGCCCTCCCGAAATTCATCAAAAGTCCCTGTGACGCCTTCGATCGTCATAATTCCATCGGGGTCAAGCCCTTCAGGAATTTCCAATTCATCAACCTGAACCCATTCTTTATGAGGGAGAACTTTCCACCAACCAGAGGTTTGGATATCAAAACGTGTTCGGAAGGAGGAAATTAACAGCCCCAATGTGGGTATGGTCCAAATGAGTACTAGGAGGAGAAGGGATCCATTGATTACTAAATCGCGTAAACGTTGCTGACCCTTAGCAGATTTCATTAGAATGCCTCCTCTTCAGCAAATTGCCGCAAGTTATAAATCATGACGGGTATAACACAAATCACCAGGATGATTGCGATTGCGGAGGCCAAACCCTTATTCTGGTTTGTGAATGCCTGCCGGTAGAACTGGGTTGCAATCACATGTGTATCAAATTGCCCTCCAGTCATAACCCAGACAACGTCAAAGATCTTCAGTGTAAAGATCACGACTGTAGTTGTCACGGTGATGATCGTACCCATGATGTATGGGATCATGATCCTGAAAAAGATCTGCATTTCTGTAGCACCGTCAACCCGGGCCGCTTCTATCAGTTCTCCGGGGATGCCTTTGATGGCAGCAGAGAAGATCACCATTGCATAACCTGTTTGGAGCCAGATGACAATGATGATAAGGAAGAGGTTATTCCATGGTTGGTTCATGGCTGTCCAGGCCTGTGGTGTTCCACCCAATCCAACCCAGATTGCATTTAGCAAACCTATCTGTGGTGAAGCTGCATCCTTTACTTCGTAAATGAAGTTCCAGATCACACCTGCACCAACAAATGAGATTGCCATCGGGAGGAAGATCAATGATTTAGCAAATTTCTCAAATCGGCTGCGGTCCGCCAATACGGCGACCAGCAAACCAAATATGACTGAGAGTGTTGCACCAAATATGATCCAGAGCAGGTTGTTCCTGAAAGTAACTGTCATGATCCTTTCAGAGAACACTGCTATGTAATTATCCAACCCGATGAATACATTACCAGTCCTGTCGTATAAACTAGTGATCAATGTTCTGACAGTTGGGATCGCCATATACCAGGACAATATAGCTACCGCAGGGCCAACGAACAAGAAGGGCTGGAGTCTGGTCGTCCATTTTGGGGGAAGTTTTTCGATCAGCCAATTGGTGATGAAATAGATCAGGGCTACACCGCCAACTCCCCAGATGATTGCTACCAGGGCAATCACGTATTGTGGTGCATTACCTTCCCTAAGGAATATGAAGCCTTTGACCATGACATATCCAGTGGTAACTGGGACGAAAATGGCCACAATGATCTGGCCCAGAGTTGTCCCAAACCACTCTATCACGGACCTGATAGAGGACTTAGAATGGGTAGCTTCTGCCATAAATTTCTCCTTTTTCAGAGAGTTGTGCAAGAAAGGGAATAATGCAGATAATTTTAAAGTATTATAAACTAAAAAAAACAGCTTCGATAAGAGACCTTTATTATTTTGTAGTGCTTCTTACCCAAGTTATCAGATCCAATAAGATTTGAATTTAATAATTTGTTGGTTGTGATAGACTAAAAGTTGGAATTAATGGTAAAGACAATTGACTATCTGGAGAAATAATATGACCATGAGTTCAAGAGATCGGGTATTGGCAGTCTTAAACCATGAAGTGCCAGATCGGGTTCCGATTATTATGGGTGTCAGCAACGCGACAGGCATCAAAATGAAAACTTACCGTGGGATCAAAAAGTTGGCAAATATCAATGCTCCGGATGATTATATTTACCAATGGCCTGAGCTGGGTACAGCCCTAATCGATGAAGAGACCCTGCAGCGACTGGGCAGTGATGTTCGTGGCGTGCGGGATATCCACCCTGCTGACACCCTGAAACGAAATCAAACCAGGGATCCACATTCCCCATTTATTGACAGTTGGGGAAGTGGACAGATGGAAATCGAACCGGGTGAGTGGTTCCCGGGAGTTCACCCATTGGCAGACGCCTCATCAGTAGCTGATTTGGAAGATTACCCGGGCTGGCCTGATATGAAAGATCCGAGTCGAATCGCCCATGTTAAGGCTGCTGCAGCTGCATTAAAGAAGAGAACCAGTATGCCATTTTGGCAACACCTTGGTTATTATTTCCTCTGGAAAGGGCCTTTGCCATGCAGGGCATGGATATTTTTCTCCTCAATCTTGCCATGAACCCGGAATTTGCGATGGCTCTTTTGAAAAAGACCGCTGCTCTGTGCAAGGATTTGATGGGACCGTTCCTGGATGAACTGGGTGATAATGTGGATATGATCAAGATTGGTGATGACCTGGGCACACAAGAGAGTCTGCTGATGTCTCCAAAGATGTACCGGGAAATCTTAAAACCAATCCATGCCGATTATATCAGTTTCATAAAGGAACACACCAATGCCAAGGTGTTTTTCCATACTGATGGTGATGTTGTGCCGTTGATTGATGATTTTATTGAAATGGGAGTTGATATTCTCAACCCGATCCAGACCTCAGCTGGAAAAATGTCCGATCTGGCTGGGTTGAAAAAGCAATTTGGAAAGAATATCATATTCTGTGGTGGGATTGATACTCACCGGGTGCTGCCTGCTGGATCGGTTGATGAGGTTCGCCAGGAAGTAAAAAGAGTCATTCAGCTCCTGGGAGAGGGTGGGGGATATATGGTGTCTTCCGTGCATACCATAATGAACGATGTTCCACCGGAAAATGTACTGGCCATGGTGGATGCAGTGGAGGAATTTGGTAAGTATTAAGATAAAAAAAGAAAAAAAGAGCGCTGAGATAGCGCTCTTTTTGATATCTAAATCTTAAGGATCAATTCTTATTCTTTTTCGTAAGGTGTGCCGTCTGCGGCAGGCATTTGACCTCGGCCGACAACACCAGCCAGAATAACCATGGTTGCCAGATAAGGGAACATCCGCATCATTTCAGAAGGGATAGGGACTTTGAGGATTGCCATCTTGGAAGCCAGAGCATCAAAAAAACCAAAAAGAATCCGGCGCTGAAAGATCCAAAAGGATTCCAGTTACCAAAGATCATTGCGGCCAGACCAATAAAACCACGACCTGCAGTCATCAATTCATCAAATCTTCCAACAGAACCCAGGGTGAAATAAGCTCCACCAAAACCTGCCATAAATCCACCCAGGATCACCGAAACGTAGCGGGTCCTGAAGACATTGATTCCCAGAGTGTCAGCGGCTTTGGGATGTTCACCAACGGATCGGGTCCTCAATCCCCAGCGGGTATAGTAAAGGCCAATGGTGAGAACGATCAGAAAGATGAATACCGCATAAACAAACATATTATGCTGGAAGAGGATCGGACCAAAAAAGGGAATATCTGCCAGGATAAGGGATTTTTATGGTTGGGAATCTACCAGGATCATTCAGTTCCTGATATTTTTGAAGGAATTTTGCAGATAGAAAGGAAGTTATACCAGTTGCAAAAATATTGATGACAGTGCCGGCAATAATCTGATCGGTTTTATATTTGATGGAGAGTACGGCCAGCACAGCTGCCAGGATTCCGCCAGAGAGGACTGCAGCGAATAAGCCAATCCAGATATTGGTCACGCTGCCGACAAAGCTCCGACAAATGCGCCAGTAAACATCATACCTTCAATAGCGATGTTAACCACACCAGAGCGTTCACATAAAACGCCTGATAGGGCTCCCAAGGTGAGGGGAACGGCTTTTACAAGGGCACTGCGGAACAAACCAGCTAGGTTCAGGCTGCCATCAGCAGTAGCCCAGGTCAGGAAAGCGAAGATAAACATACCACCCACCAAACCCAGGACCAGATTGGTCCGTTTACTAAAACCTCTGGCCAGCTGGTAGCCGCCAGCTACCAGGCTAAGTCCGGCCATGATATTCAGCATGGGAAACTGTTGAAAAACCCAATCCGGTATATCCTGGTCTGAACCGCCGGGCACCATCCTGAAAGTTGTTTGCACACCAGGTTCCAGTGTTCTGGAGAATAGGAAGCAGATCAGTGCGGAATATGCCAGGAACAGGATTCCCATCACATCGCGACGGGTTGGAGATGTTTCTTCGAAGTTAGTAGATGTTGTATTTGTTGTCATTTTTAGTTTCCTCCCCAACCGCGCAGGGTGACAGCATCAATATCAATATCTGGTTCTTTCAGCCTGTATATGGTCCGGATAATCGCGGGAGCAGCGATAAAGGCCAGGATAAATGCCTGAAGAACTGAGATGATATCAATTGGTACACCTGCTGATAACTGCATCTGGATGGCGCCATTTCGCAAGAAACCAAACAAGATCGCTGAAAGCACGACTCCCACGGGATGGCTTTTTCCCAGCAAGGCCAGGGCGATAGCATCAAAACCATACCCGGATGCAAATGCCAGGGCAAGGTTGTGATTGACGCCCAGGACTTCATTTGCTCCTGCCAATCCAGCTAACCCACCTGAGAGGAACATTGCCAGCACTGTACTCTGTACGATATTCATGCCGGCATATTTTGCAGCCCTGGGATTGGCATCCAACAGTTCGTAGGGTATACCCCCAGGTGGTTTTGAAGAGGAAAAGATAAACAAGAAAAGCAACGAACAGGGCGATAAAGAACCCGATATGAAAACGGATCGGAGATTCAAAAAACCGCAACAGTTTGGCTGATTCCTCGATCGGGGCGCTGACAGGAGTAAATCCTTCCGGATTCTTAAGTGGACCGCGAAGTAGGAATTCACTGAGTCTGAAAGCGATATAGTTCATCATGATGGTGTTGATCACCTCATGACCCCCAGTGGTTGCTTTAAGCAGGCCGGGGATAAAACCCCACAACCCTCCTCCCATAAATCCGGCTAGCAATGATACTGGAACGTGAATGATGGCTGGCAGGCCTTTCAGGTAAATAGCTGCGGTGACTGTAGTTGCGGCGCCGATATAGAGCTGTCCTTCAGCACCGATGTTGAATAATCCGACCCGGAAGCCTAGAGCAACTGCCAGTCCTGCAAATATATAAGGTGTTGATACAACCAGGCTTTCAAAGAAGGGGTTAAAAGCGCGCCGGATATCCTCGGCTTCTCCACCTCTGATGGCGGCGATGATCTTGCCTGGATTGCCAACTGAGCCAAAGAACAAAGCTTCATAGGTGGACCAGGCTGCTCTGGGCACCGTTTTTATCCCTTCCCAGAATGAGATATCAAAAGCTTGGTAGACTTCCACAGTGGTGACAGCCACTAACAAACCTCCCAGCAACAATCCAGAGAAGATTGCTAGAATGGTGACTGTTAGAGGGCTTTTGGATACTTCCTCAAGGAATATTTTTCCGGCGTCTTTTTTCTTTGTATCTTGTTTTTTATCTTTCTTGCTCATAGATCCATTCCTTATTTATAGATCTGGAAATTTCTGAGGTGCAATGATCAGGCCTCAACGACACCTGCCATCAACAGACCGATTTGTTCTTTGGTTGCGCCTTCGGCGTCCACAACTGCGATGATCTTTCCATCAAACATGACTGCGATCCGGTCCGATAATTCCATGATCTCGTCCAATTCTGTGGATACCAGCAAGATCGCACAGCCATCATCCCTTTTTTCCAATAAGCGGCTATGGATATATTCGATCGATCCCACATCCAGGCCGCGGGTGGGCTGAGCTGCGACCAGGAATTTGATCGGCCGGGAGAATTCACGGCCGACGATAACTTTCTGCTGATTTCCGCCAGAGAGAGATCCAACGGGGATCATGGCGCTTGGAGTACGAACATCAAAATTATCAATGATATTTTCTGCATTATCCAGGATCTGGTCCTCTTGAATGACCACACCTTTCGCAAAGGGATCTAAATAGTATGTATTCAGGACCAAATTATCCGCGATAGTTGCTGTGAGTACCAGACCGTCCTGCTGGCGATCTTCTGGAATGTGGGCAGATCCGAGTTCCGTGATGGTCCGGGGTGTTGCCCGGGCAATATTCTGTCCTAAAAGATCTATTTTGCCTTCTACGGGGTGGCTTAAACCGGTGATCGCTTTAACTAGTTCGGTTTGTCCATTTCCCTGGACCCCAGCAACTCCCAGGATCTCACCGCTGTGCACATTAAAACTCACTTCATTCACCGCTACTTGGTTCAGGTCATTCAGCACCACTAGATCTTGTACTTCAAGTACTTTCTCTTTTATGTTGGCGGGTTTTTTGTTCAACGTGAGATCCACATCACGGCCTACCATCATAGCAGCCAATTGGTTCTGATCAGCTTCTTTAGGTGTTGTTGTACCGACAACCTTCCCTCCTCGAATGACAGTAATTCGATCTGCAAAAGTCAATACCTCGCGAAGTTTATGGGTGATAAAGATGATTGATTTTCCACTGTTTAACCAATGAGCGCATAATAGTGAAGAGTTCATCTACTTCCTGGGGAGTCAAAACTGCGGTAGGCTCATCCAGGATCAGAATATCCGCTTCCCGGTAGAGCAGTTTGATGATTTCTACTCGCTGCTGCACACCTACAGGTAAATCCCGCACATAGGAATCGGGATCTACTTCCAGACTGTATTCATCCGAGATCTCTCGAATGCGAGCTGCCGGTGATTTGCGATCCAGGAATCCGCCAAAGTGGGTAGTTTCATCACCCAGCATGACATTCTCAGTCACGGTAAAGACCGGAACGAGCATAAAGTGCTGATGAACCATGCCGATACCGCGGGCGATCGCATCCCGGGGAGAACTGACATTGATCTTTTCCTCATTGACAAAAATCTCACCTTCATCCGGGTCGTATAACCCATAGAGAATATTCATCAGGGTGGATTTTCCAGCTCCGTTTTCTCCCAATAACGCATGAATCTCACCTTTATTCAGGGTGAGATTGATATTGTCATTGGCTAAAACGCCCGGAAAACGTTTGGTAATTCCTTTTAACTCAAGGATTGGCTTCATATTTTCCTCGTTTTCATCTATTGGATTATTCTAGATAATGAATTTCGCAGAATTATACCATAGAGAGTTTGTGGGGTCTCTTGTGATATTCATCGTTCTTTGATTGGAAATAGCGTTGATGTATCTGGTTTTTGAGGAATAAAGAAGAAAAAAAGGGAGAACAGCTCAAGCTGTTCTCCCTTAGGTATTTCTAAGGCGTAAAGATTACTCGCCGATGTTCTCAAGGGTGATTCCCTGAGCTTCCATCATGATGCGGATGCCGTCGAAGTTCTCATCAAAGATGGGTCCAACGCCGGTCCAATCATAGAATTTCTCGTTGCAGAGGGTCTCAGCACAGGCATCGGTGCCAACATAGGCAGTGATAGCTGCGATGATCATCTCTTTCATATCTTCGGGGAATTCCGGTGAGAATGACATGGTGTCATTGGGGATCTCGGGGGAGAGAGCCAGGATGCGGACCTTCTGGACCACGTCTGGTGCTTCCTCGGAGATTGCGGCGCGGGCATCCAGTACGCGGTAATCACCGCAGTACAGTTTGCCTTCATCATTCAAAGCGCAGTCAGGAACGAACTCATCAGGAATATCGGGGGCCATATCAACGGTCCAGGAGCCTTCCGGCAGCAAGGGGGCGCTGAAGTAGGCGGTGCCGAAATCAGCTTCGCCGTTATAAACGGCTCTGACTGCCTGCGGGTGTCCGCCGGCTTCGATGGTCTCGCCAACGGTGATGCCCATATCAGCATAGAGAGCTTGCGGATAGAGGTAGCCGGAGGTAGAGGTGGCATCGGGGTAAGCCCAGGAGGCGCCTTCGAGATCTTCGAGGGTCTGGAAATCGCTGTCGCGGGCCACAAGGAAAGCGGTCCAGTAGACGTTCCAGCCGTAGCGCTCGGAAGCCAGTCCGGGTGTAACGCCGCAGAGCTGGTTGGCAAGAGCATATCCCATAGCGGGGATGAAGCCAACGGTGTCAGTGGGGGAGGCGCACATCTCTTCGATGGTGGCTGCGTAGGAGGTCGGAACACTGACATCAACGTACAGACCAGTGGCCGCGAGCAGAGCCTGCTCGATCAATTCGCCACCGGCGATCATGAAGTCAACATCCACGGATGGAACGAAGAGAACCTTGATGGGTGAATCCATGCTGCCAAGTTCGCCTTCAGCAGGTGATGCAGGTGGAGCAGGTGGTAAGGTGGCGATTTCACCAGCGATGATCTGAGCGAGTCAGTGCATCGATCTCGGCCATAAGGTCAGCGGGAACATCCACGCCGCCATAACCCAGGCCAACACCGCCGTTCTCGAGGGTGCCAGTGTAGTTGCCGCCAGACGAAGGTGCCATCCATAACAGCATGCGATGGTCTCATAGACGTACATGTCCATGTTCTTCAGAGCGCTGGCCAGAATGATATCAGCCTGATTGGCGTACTGCACGGACCAATCATTGTCAACACCGATGATCATACCGGTGCCGCGCTCTTCCAGAACTGCCAGGGTGCCAGCGCCAACAGGGCCAGCAACAGGCATGATGATGTCTGCGCCTTCGTCCAGCAGGGATTCGCCCAAGGTGCGGCCGTCATCGGTGCTTTCGAAGTTGCCAGCGAAGAGGCCATCCTGGGCTGCAGGATCCCAGCCCAGGGTCTGGACATGAGTGCCGTGAACTTCATTGTATTTCTCGACACCCAATACAAAGCCGTCCATGAAGATGGTCCACGGGGGGAATGTTGATGCCGCCGTAGGTGGCGACAATGCCGGTCTCGGTCATACCAGCGGCCAGGTAGCCAGCCAGGAAGGTGGCCTCGTTGATGGCAAAGCCGGAGCCGTACAGATTGTCGGCTGCGAGGTAATTGACATCGACAATGCCAAACGGTCTGATCTGGGTTGGCTGCGGCAGCTGCGGCAGTGGCGTCACCCAGCAGGAAGCCGACGGACATGATCAGATCGCAGCCTTCCTCGAGGAAAGCATTGATGTTGGCTTCGTAGTCAGTCTGCTGCTGGGATTCGAGGTATTTGCCTTCGATACCGAAGTCTGCAACGGCGTCTTCCATGCCTTTCCAGGCGGTGGCGTTGAAGGATTTGTCATCAATGCCTCCGACGTCGGTGACCTGGCAGGCCAAGAATACGTCTTCAACTACGGCAGGTTCTTCAACACGGCGGGTTCTTCTGTTCCGCCGCAAGCGCCGAGAGCGAGGGAGCTGACGATTAGGAGGGCAATTACTGCCCAAAAGAAACGTTTCGATTTCATTCTTCTTACTCCTTAATATAGATTTGAACAAGATATTGGAAATCATACTAGGTTTTTATCCGTATTGAAAAACACCTCCTTAGCAGAGAGTTAATTAGGCGTATTAACTATACCATAATTCAATTAAGGGTTATCTTAAAATTGATTGACAGGTGTATTTTCTGCCAGATTTAGGTACATATGTAATGGTAAATGTTCCTGAAATGGGCCGATAAAGCTGATTTTGTGTTCCGCAATAACTTGCCCCAGACGGGCAGCGGTCAAAGCGGTGTACCCCTCATATAGGCCTATCAATAAACCTGACCAGAAAGCATCACCCGCTCCAGTGATATCCATCACAGGAACTGGATTAGGTTGGATATGGATCCTATTACCTTGTGTAGTTCCCAGGAGTGATCCTTCACTACCCATTGTTAGCACAACGATCTCAGGACCAAGGTTGAGGAATTCTTCCAAATACTGGATTGGTTTGAGGCCCGGACCAAAGATCCGAATACTGTCATCCAACGAAGGCTTAGTGATAGTGATATATTTATAAAGATCTTGCAAGGTGGAGCGATAATCCGAAAGATCCGGCCAAATCCTGCGGTGGTAGTTTGGATCAAGAGAAATGATCTTTCCCTGGTTGTGATTGGCTTTGAGTACGGTCAATATTGTATTGCGGCAAGGGTCTCTTGAGAGGGCAAATGCGGAAGTGTGAATGAATTTGCATTCTTCGGCCGCAGCCAGGAGATCATCTGTGAGGGTAAGATATTGATCTGCACCACGATAGACTATAAAATCAGGGGTGCCGGAGTGGCGAGTAACAGGTATCAGTGTTGTAGGTGCCAGATTTGAGACTTGCAGGTATTCAAGATTTACTCCAGCCCGGATAAGATGATCTTGGAGGAATTTTCCAAAACCATCACTACCTATGCAAGCCCCAAGTATAGCTTCATACCCTAAGCGAGAAATGTTTGTGGCCAGATTGGATACCTCGCCGCCGGCGAATTGTTCGAAATGTTTGGCTTCCCCTAGAGAATCAACAGCCTCTGTGGATATTAGATCCACCACGATCTCTCCCAGTAAAAAGAATGGCGATATGTTGGGATTTTTCATATTTGAGTTTTCTTTTTAGTAGATCCTAGAAGTGTGATTGGTAACTATGTACATCAAGTGTATATTGATGCAGATATCTTGTCAATTAATAATAGATCAGATTTTTGATCCTGAATTTCAAAAAGAGCTGGTTTTGATTAACACCCATGTATTTTTCTGCGCGAAGTATCTAAACCCGGTATAGTACAATGAACCCAAATCGGACGGAGATAGGTACTGTTTGACATGAAAATTTTATCAGTGAGTGACCAGGTTGATCCCAGAATTTATAGTGAAAAACTCAAGAACCGTCATAATGATGTGGCCCTTGTGCTTTCCTGCGGTGATCTCCCTTATGAGTACTTGGAATACATTATCAGTGGACTCAATAAGCCGTTATATTATGTTCATGGGAATCACGATCTATTATAAAAAGGTAAAGCAGGATGAAACATCGTCCTATCCTTTAGGCGCGGATAACCTGCATAGGAAGATCTATCGGAAACACGGATTGTTGCTGGCGGGAGTTGAAGGTAGTATCAAATACAATCGAAAAACCAAGTATCAATATACTCAGGGAGAAATGTGGTCCCATGTCCTTCGACTTGTTCCAGGCCTGTTATTTAACAGATTAAAGTACGGCCGATTTTTGGACATTTTCGTGACCCACGCACCGCCCTGGGGGACCCACGAAGGGGAAGATTGGACACATCAGGGGATCAAGGCGTTTCGTTGGTTGATCGATACCTTTCAGCCGACCAATCATTTTCATGGACATATTCATGTCTATCGCCCAGATACAGTGAAAGAAACCCGAATAGGAAAAACTCTAGTGATCAACACTTTTCAATCCAGGGTAACAGAGATCCAGACGGATCTAGAATAATATCATTTGGCTTATGTCTAACGGCAGATGAGAATCGGGAGTTGGATTTCGCGCAATACCTTATCTACAGAACTTCCCAGCATTACATCAATCAGAGTATTTCTACTATAACCGCCAATGATTATTAGATCGATATCCTCGGTTTGATGGATGATGCTTATCTGTTCAGATACCTCAACCTGACTAATAATATACTGGGAATTGAGGGGGAATCGAGCTAAATAATTTCTGGCTTCTTCCTGGATTAAATCTGGATTGGCTGCATCAATCACGCTGGTCAGAACCTTTACGATTGATCCATGCTGAGTCCCAAAGTATGCAGCTATGAAGAGGGCTTCTTTAGCTTTGGTGCTCCCGTCATATGCGAGCAGGATTGTGTTCAGAGGTGTTGGTGCGGTTGGAACAGTAAGTATAGGTACCGAACAGTTTCGGATCAAGGAGGTTATTCCTGAACTTAGTCGGTTGATTGGTTCATCACCGGGAGGGTGATTGAGGGGAAGTAAAATAATATCTGCAAATCGGGAATGGTCACATAATACTTCGCTTACCTCACCCGTAGACACAAAAAAATCATAATTAGATATACCAGCGTTTTGGCAGTGTGATGTAAATGTGTCCTCAAGTGCGTGGTGTTCAGCTTGGCCGACTTTTGTAATGTCAGAATGGATATGAACGGCGTGAATGCTGCTGTTTTCCAATTTTGAGAGGATGATTGCTTGATCAAGAGCCTTCCAGGCCGTTGAACTATCATCTATTGCCACAATTAAATCATTGAATAGATGTTCAAGAACAGTCATCTGATCCAATTTTTCACGCCAGGTACCTACTGGTGGACCTTTCTCTAGCGCATATGGGACAAACCAGTTGACCACTTTTGACAAAAACCTTGAAACAGATTTCCTTTTCGGACTATAAATCTCTGACAGGTCAGTTAATGCAGCTTCTGCGCCAATATCCCAGCCTACTTGCTGTTCCAGACTTGCTCTACGGTCTGCCGCCCACAAATAAAGATCCGTTGCAGTTCGATCAGGAAAATCGCATAACAGATCCCGCTTTTGGATAATATTCACAATTGGGAGGAACACTTTCTTGTACCAATTTTCGGCAGCTTCTTCGTATGTAATTTCTTGCTGTTTTTCCATTCCGAGATAATACCTATGAACTTCAATGTGTTCTAGCAAAGTAGGGTAGGCACCAGCTTTGGTTGTTGATAGGTCAGCGCCAGGTATTATTCTGTCAAGCTTGGTTTTTTCAAGGAATTTGACCTGCTCGGATTTAATAATTAGATCGTCGGGGGTGAAATCCGGTGTGAGGTCAACTTTTGTTTCTACATTGGTCACATAAGCCTGGATGGCTGTGGAGCCCATTTGTTTAGCAACCGAGACCCGATGATTCCCGTCACGGACAAAATAGACCTCGCCAATTCTGTAGACATCAATGGGTGGTAATCCAGATAATCCCTGGGAGGATGCCATCACTCTGGCCCAACGGTCTTCATTAATGGATGCTTTAGGAAGGAATTTTCGAGTGAAATCATGATAGCGTCCAACACTTCCAACGATAGCGTCTAGAGGGATTTCCTCCAGATATTCCGCGCTTTTTTCGATAGCCTGCAGCTGTTGACGAACTTCATCGTAGGAATGGAGCTCAGTGCCTTCAGCGTTGCCTGCCAGGCGCGCAAGCAGTTCCTGTAATGACGCTCCGCGCCGGGCTTTTTTATAGTCATCCAAAGCTTTAATGTAATCGCTCTTAAACATACAAGTATCCTGTATTTCTCAAACCAAGTATAGCCGATTTTGGTTTATGATCACGGGATTAATTATAAGTTATAAACACTATGATAATAGAAAGGTATTCCGGCCAAGATCAATCGGGGTCTGGTAAACTAAATTTAACTTAACGGGATTAAGTTCCTAAGGAATAAATATGAAATATCTCAGTGTCAGTGAAATGATTGGAATTGAGAAGGCAGCTGATGCGGCTGGTCATTCTTATTCTGCAATGATGGAAGCAGCCGGCAAAGGAA
Organism: uncultured Chloroflexia bacterium; assembly: GCA_963824175.1. Lineage (GTDB taxonomy): Bacteria > Chloroflexota > Anaerolineae > Anaerolineales > UBA11858 > B10-G9. Next base: position 54,775 of record CAWGOD010000002.1, read on the forward strand.
TGGCAGAGTTGATCCATGAACGATATGGATCCCAATCTGGGCAAGAGGGTCACAGCTCTGGTAGGATCCGGGAATAATGGGGGAGATGCTCTGGTTGCCATTGATTATTTGTTGAAATGGGGTTGGACTGCAGGAGTGATCTTGCTCCGGGAGCGTCAAAAATCAGATCCCTTGATTCAAAGAATAGTAGATAGCGGAGCGGCACTGAACGATTTTCTCGACCCAAACCAATCTACGACAGATCTCCTGTCTGAAATTATTGGATCGGATTTGCTGATCGATGGCGTATTGGGAACCGGCGTAAAACTCCCACTACGCCCACCACTTGATCTATTAATGAGGAGCGTAAAGGAAGTATTGGCAGGAGCAGAGAACAAACCTGTCATAGTCGCAGTGGATTGTCCATCTGGTATGGATTGCGAGACAGGTCAGGTTTCACCTGTATGTTTGACTGCAGATCTGACTGTCACTATGGCTGCTGTAAAGGCAGGAACTCTTCATTTCCCAGCCTATGAGTACCTGGGTGAGTTAGAAGTAGTGGATATTGGGCTGCCTGCAGGACTTATGGAATATGACAGAATAACCAGGGAGATTATTGAAGAAGAATGGGTTCTTTCCAGGCTGCCTGCACGCCCACTGGATGCCCATAAAGGCACATTTGGAACCAGCCTGATAGTTGCTGGATCTAAGGAATTTCCTGGTGCGGCTATTCTAGCTGGAAAGGCGGCCTACAGAATTGGATCTGGTCTTGTGACAATGGCGGTACCCCAGGGAATCTACCAGGGCTTGATCAAAACATTACCGGAAGCCACTTGGCTTGTCCTCCCAGAGCAGAGTGGGGGGATTGCGGAAGAAGCAGTAGAACTAATAAAATGTGCGATCGATAAACCGACAGCCTGTTTGATTGGACCTGGTTTTGGAATCAGGACTGGAACTGGAAAATTCCTGGAAGAAGTGTTCCAGCTGGAAGGACTTCCCCCATTAGTAATTGACGCTGATGGCTTGCGGCTCCTATCATACATGACGAATTGGCAGAATAAGCTTCCCCGTAAGTGTGTGCTAACCCCACATCCCGGAGAGATGTCAGCATTGACCGGGTTGTCTATTGAGAAGATCCAAGAAAACAGGGTGGAAATTGCGGAAGATTATGCTCGGCGATGGGAGCAGGTCGTTTTGTTAAAAGGAGCTCATTCAGTGATCGCTGCTCCGGACGGCAGAACGAAAATCCTGATTTCGGCAAATCCTGCACTAGCAAGAGCAGGTAGTGGGGATGTGCTGGCAGGAATGATTACAGGATTGATCGCCCAGGGGTTGAAGCCTTTTGATGCGACAGCAGTAGGCTGCTGGATTCATGCAAGAGCAGGTGAGGTGGCGGAAAATACCAGGGGCAGTTCGGCATCAGTTCTGGCGGGAGATATCTCCGACTCGATCGGACAGGCATTTCCCTGTTAAAGAAACAAACCTGCCGTGAGTGTTGGCAGGTTTGTTTTTGGTCTTTTTTTAGATATTGCTTACTTTTTGGCTTCGTCTTCCGCTTTTTTCCCGCCTTTGGTAGCTTTTGTGATCTTTTGTTTTTGCTCTTCCAGGATGACCCTTCCTTGTTCTTGAAGGCCCTTTGCTTGATCTTGTAGTTTCTGCGTATATTCCTGAGCAGCAATTCTTGCTTCGTCAGCCGCTTGTTCAGCCCGTTGTCGGGCGTCTTCGACTGTTTCAAGAGCTTTATCTTTCAGTTCCAGGCTTTTATCAAGAATGACTTTCCTGGTTTCTTCTCCCGATTGTGGTGCTAACAGCAAAGCAGTGATCGCTCCAGCAATTCCACCCAGCAATAGACCAGACATAAAGGCGCCAAATTCATTATTATCAGACATTGTTCACGCTCCTAGGTTATTTGAAAATGTAAAATTATTTCTTATTCGACTTGAAAAAATCTGTTATTCTACTTAATCCTGCCAGATACTGGTTCATTTTTAGAACGGGTTCTACCAGGTGTTCACTTAAGAAAGCTGTAGTGCCCCGTAATGTATTGGCCGTTTCGTTAGTGGAATCCAGGATTGGTTTAATCTCATTTTGAAGGAGCAATGTCAACCGGGCTAATTGTACGATCAAAACGATCATTACAATTCCGATCAACAGGAATTCCAGGGCCATGAAAATGATAAATATATCCCTGACCCGGGCTGTATCCGTTCCTGGTTGAAGTAATAAAACCAGACCTACAATTACCGAGGCTAAAACCAGCAGGGCGACGATAATCAGGCCAATCTTCTTTCCTGCTGAACCTTTTTCTTCACCAGATTCTTCTACAAAATCAGTATCTTCGAGGGGTATTGAATCCCGCAATAACGGCTGGGGCTCTTTCATAATGGATAAATTATAACATAAACTATATTTCGTCTTTTTTAACCCCAAACTTCCTATTTAGTGACTGTTAATGGCAAAAGAGGCTTGCCTGTTTTATCAGGAAAGCCTCCTTTTGATAAGTGGAGATGGCGGGAATCGAACCCGCGTCCGAAAAATTCAACCACTCGGACGTCTACGAGCGTAGGCAATTGTTCGTTTTTACCAGCAGGACTACAACTGCCCAAAGTGTCTGCTGATTAGCCGCTGGGACCCGAAAGCCCCTCTTGAGTCGGTATAGCGGCGTCGCCCGACAGCACTCCTGCTTTCTGACGTTCACTCTCCACCAGCAGGAGATTGAGGGAGGTGAACGAGATTACCTTTAGGTAATCGTCTGCCTTACCCAGGCTTATGCAGCAAGGGGAAGGGCAGCATATTCAGTGCGGTTGGCACTTAAGGTTTTGCGCTGATTTAACGAGAACGGCGCCTCTCGGCTCGCGATCCGGGGTCAACCTTTTCCGTCGATACCTTTCATCCCCGGTATGGTCATTATAACACAGGGGATATTTGGACGATTGATAGAAGGATAGTAGAAAGAAATCTTGCAAACCAGTTTGAATTAACTCTGAAGTGGGTCAGGTTCAATGCAATCTTCGTGTAATCCACAGTTCATCCGCCAGCAATGTCCCTCCCGAGTAAGCAGAAGATCTGCCTCTTCTGGCCCCCAGGTGCCAGGATCATAGACTGCCAATTCTTCTGTGGAAGGATCTTCCCAAGATTGAATTAAAGGATCGATAATGGACCAGGCAGTCTCAATGGCATCACTACGAGTAAAAAGCGAGGGATCCCCATCAATGGCTTCGCTTAATAGGCGTTCATAAGCGTCAGGCAATTTAATTTGACCAAAATATTTTTGGTAGTGGAATTCCATATCCACTGGGCGCATCATCTGCTCTGAATCGGGTTCTTTGGCCTGGAATTTCAAATGAATGCCCTCATCCGGTTGGATGCAAATCGATAGTATATTTGGTGTCATTTGATCCGGATCAGTTAATCCGAACATTAAATGAGGTGGCCGCTGGAATTCGATATTGATCTCTGTTGCCTTACGTTTTAGGGATTTTCCGGAACGTAAATAAAATGGCACACCTTTCCAACGCCAATTATCAATATAGAGTTTTAATGCAGCATAGGTAGGTGTGCGTGAATAATCCACCACTCCTTTTGCAGAGCAATATCCAATATATTGACCTGCAATAGAGTCTTCCCTTTTTAACGGACGGATAGAACGTAGCAGCTTAACCCGTTCATTGCGGATCGGTTCTGCTTTAAATGAATTTGGGGCTTCCATTGCAACCAGGGATAAAAGCTGAAAGAGATGATTTTGGAACATATCCCGCAGGATTCCGGCTTTGTCATAATAATCAGCCCGGTGACCAACATCTACACTCTCAGCCACAGTGATCTGGATATTATCGATATAGCGGCGGTTCCAGATGGGTTCGAATATGGCGTTAGCAAAGCGGAAGAAGAGAATATTCTGGGCTGTCTCTTTGCCCAGATAATGATCTATCCGATAGATCTGATCTTCTGTGAATATCTCGTGGATTTGTTGGTTTAGTTCCTGGGCTGTGACTAAATCCCTGCCATACGGTTTTTCTATGATGATATGACGCCAAGGTGATTGATCTTCTAATTCTTGGTTGGCAAGTCCAGCTTTACCCAGATTAAGTACTGTCTCTGTGTAGAATTCAGGTGAGATAGCCAGATAATAAAGTCGATTTGTCGGTCCGTTTTCTAGGCTTGATAATTTGTCTGCTAATTTCTTGTAATTACCAGGATCAGTCAAGTTACCGCTTTGATAATGGATCTTCTGGGAAAATTTTTCCCAACTCTCGGCCTGATAAGATTCTGGATTGAAATCTTGGATACCAGCGAGTAAGTGATCCCGGAAATCATCATCTGAAAAGTCAGATCGACTTGTTCCGAGAATGTGAATATCTGGCAGCCTTTCCTTTCGATACAGGTTGAATAAAGCCGGGATGAGTTTCCTTTGGGTCAAGTCCCCGGAGGCACCGAAAATCAGTATAGAAATTGGATGATTATTCATAGTTAATATAGGCTAACAATCACGTCTTTCTCAGTAAGATTATTGTTGAAGCAAGTCTCGAATATTACATTCGCAATTTTCTTGGGTTTTATCCATTTGGATGTATCTGCTTTTGGCATTGTTCGGCGATTATCTGGGGTATCAATGGTTCCAGGAATGATGCATCTGGCTCTTATCCCGGTGGATGTTCCTTCTGCTGCGATGCTTTCTGTTAATCTCAACACAGCTGCTTTTGCAACGCTGTAAGATCCCATTTTCTTTTTTCCTTCAAGAGATGGTTTGGCACCAATGGTGATGATAATACCTTTTCCCCGTTCTATCATTGCCGGGATAACGGATCTGGTGGTATTCAATAGAGTTGTGACATTGATATCCATCATCATACCCCATTTTTCTGGCGTTATTTGATGAACCTCTTCTCCCATTTGAAAGCCACCAGTTGTATGAACCAGGCAATCAATATGCCCAAAGGTTTCCAACCCAGTACTTATGGCAGTTTTGACGATTTCTGGATCAGTGAGATCGACTCCAGGAATGAGTAGATGGTTATCGGATTCCTCCAAGTCTGGATAGAGATCTTTGATTCGGTCCGGATGACGATCGACCAGTATGAGTGAAGAAGCTTCATTTCGCAATCTCTCGACTACGGCAGAACCGAGGTTGCCAGCAGGCCCAGTGACCAGAATTACTTTCCGGGAAAGATTATTTATTGAAGTCATGGTTGGCTTTTTGTATGGTGATAATCCGCTGTTCCGAATAGAGGGATAAGTCTTCCTATTGATGATTGTAGTTGGGTTGTTCTTACCAAGAGCAGATATTTGTGTTGGTTATTCCCACTCAATGGTACCTGGAGGTTTGCTGGTTATGTCATAAACAACCCGGTTGATACCTTTCACTTCATTTACGATCCGGTTGGAGATCCTGGCCAAGATCTCAGAAGGGAAACGAGCCCAATCCGCGGTCATAAAATCATCTGTAGTTACTGCTCTGAGAGCGATCACGTCTTCGTACGTTCGCTGATCACCCATCACACCGACTGATTTTACTGGTAATAACACTGCAAAAGCCTGGGATGATCCACTGACAACATTACCCTTTCTAAAGTGGAGAAGATTTTCCTCTTCCAGTTCCTGAAGGTAGATCATATCTGCCTTTCGTAAGCGATCAACGCGATCCGGAGTAACTTCACCCAGACAGCGAATGGCCAATCCTGGACCAGGAAATGGTTGGCGCCAAACCAACGAGCGCGGCAGTCCTAATTCCTCACCGATCTTCCTTACCTCATCTTTGAATAGATACCGCAGCGGTTCAATCAGTTTGAAAGGCATATTTTCTGGCAAACCGCCAACATTATGGTGGGTTTTGATCGTTTCCGATTCTGGTCTATCCGGCGCTGCAGATTCCACAACATCTGGATAGATCGTTCCCTGAACGAGGAAATCAGGAGTGTTCAAATTTCGGGCTTCTTCCTCAAAAATCCGGATGAAACGATTGCCAATTCTAGAGCGTTTTTCTTCTGGATCGGTAATACCTTTTAGATCCTGGAAGAACAGGTTTCTTGCTGGTACAGTTTTTAAGTTTATCTGCAGATTTTCCTGAAGAGCTGCATTCACTTCCTGGACCTCATTATTCCGGAGAAGCCCGGTATCTACAAAAACCGCATCCAGTTGATTTCCAACAGCTTTATGGACCAGCGCAGTTGCAACACTGGAATCGACTCCACCGCTGACAGCAGATAGGACCCTTGAGTTTCCGATCTCCTTTTTGATTTGGGCAACACTTTCTTCGATAATTGATGCAGGTGTCCAACTAGCGGTAATATTACAAATTTGGAACAGGAAATTATTGATGATTTCTACCCCAATAGAGGTGTGTTTAACTTCGGGATGGAATTGGACTCCAAATAGTTGACGATTGAGATCTCCCATAGCTGCCAGAGGTGTATTTTCGGTTGTAGCAAGCGAGGAAAATCCGTCAGGTAGTTTGGTTATTTGATCCCCATGAGACATCCAAACCTGATGAACCCCTGCAGGGATGAGAGGGTTCTGTTCTTCTACAGTCAGTTGCGTGTAGCCAAACTCCCTGGAAGTAGAGGCGGTGATATCGCCTTCCAGGGCATCAGCCATGGCTTGCATGCCGTAACAAATCCCCAGCAGCGGGATTTTGAGAGTGAGCAAGAAAGGGGGAAATTTCGGTGCGTTCTGGGAATAAATCGATGCCGGTCCCCCGGAGAGGATAATGCCTGCTGGCTGGAGACTGAGATGATTTCAGCACCAGTAGACCAGGGCAATTGAAGAGAGTATACAGATTGTTCTCTGACGCTCCGGGTGATCAACTGAGTATATTGTGATCCAAAATCAAGAATAACTATCGTATCTTGTGTCATGGCCTATAAAAAACAATGCCTTCCTCTGACATAGATTCTATTCTTGCAAGAGCTTCAACATGAATATTCATTGCTTCCAAATGCGCTCGACCTTCTTCAAAAGTCTTTTCAATTAACGTACCTACACCGACCACTGTGGCTCCAGCAATTTCAGCTAGGCGGATCAATCCTTCGATGGTCTTCCCGGTCGCTAGGAAATCGTCAATGATCAATACTCTTTCTCCAGCTCCCAGGTATTCTGGAGAAACGATCAATTCGACAGTTCTACCTTTAGTATGGGAAGGAGATAATGTTAATAGAACCTGGTCAGGCATTGTGATGGGTTTGTTTTTTCGAGCAAATACTACCGGGATTCCCAGATGCAAACCCGCTGAAACTGCCGGCGCGATACCGGATATCTCTGCGGTTAATATCTTGGTGGCGGAAAAATTCATGAATAATTTTGCAAATTCCTTTCCTGCCTCATTCATCAATTTTGGATCAACCTGATGATTGACGAAACTATCCACCTTAAGAATACCGTTCCCGATATATTGGCCATCTTTGAGAATGCGATCTTCTAATATTTTCATTTTTCCACCCCGTGTTAATTTCCCTCAGTATACACTGAAAACAAAAATTTCCAGACACGTGATTAGACTTCTCTGAAAATTAAACAATAGGACCCCATTCCAATACAGGAATGGGGTCCTAGATATTGGATCTATCAGATCTAACCTTTCGCTGGCATATATCGTGAAAGCTTCATTGCCAGATTTGAGAGAGGTAGGGTTTGCAGCCATACTTTTCCAGGACCTTTTAATGTGGCCAGGAACAAACCTTCACCGGCAAAGAGGACATTTTTTAACCCCTTTACAGCGGCGATATCATAATCAACTGTGGGTTCGAACATGGCGATATGGCCGGGATCCACTTTCATGATCTCTCCTGCTCCAAGGTCTATCTCTCGGACTTCGCCAGGGATCTCGACAAAAGCAATACCTGGACCGGTTATCTTTTGCAAAATAAAACCTTCACCACCGAATAAGCCTGCGCCAAGTCGTTTCCGAAAATGCATCTCGATCTTAACGGATTCTTCTGCACACATAAAAGCGTCTTTCTGACATATTAAACTTTGGCCACCAGCTAAATTCAGATCAACTATTTTCCCTGGAACTTCAGGAGTGAAAGTGATCAATCCATCCTGGCTCTGGCAGGTGTAGGTAGTTAGGAATAGGGATTCCCCGGCTAACATTCTACCCAATCCGGCTCCCAATCCACCCCGAGTGCTGGTATCCATCTTAAATGAACCCCTCATCCAGGCCATACCACCTGATTCTGAGTAGATTGCTTCCCCTTGTTTAAGGTGAATATCGACGGATTCCATTAGTGTGCCGATTTTTTTGTACTGCATTCCTTCCTCCCGGTTTAAGGTTGATACTATCCATAAAATGGTTATTTTCACAGAATATCATTAACGGTTTTACGACTATCCGGTACAATTGTAGCTTGTTAATCATATATACGGATATCTTATGAAATTGTTGTACCTGGGAGAATTAGCAGCCATCATTACCTCAATCACGTATGCTGTCAACTCGACTCTGTTCACTGTGGCAGGAAGATTAGTAGGTTCGACCGTGGTTAACCGGGTTAGATTGATTGCTGCCAGCCTTTTTTTAACCCTCGCGCATTGGATCTTCTTAGGCAGCTTCTGGCCAGTAGGAGCTGAATGGGATCGCTGGTTCTGGTTGGGGCTTTCTGGAATCGTAGGCCTGGTATTGGGAGATGCCTTTTTATTCCAGGCTTTTTTATGGATTGGGCCGAGATTATCAATGCTAATGATGAGCCTGGCTCCGATCATTGCAGCGGCTGCAGCCTGGATCTTCCTGGGGGAAAAACTTTCCTTGTGGCAAATCTCAGGAATACTGATCACGTTGATTGGTATTGGCTGGGTCGTAATGGAAAAGAATCAAAACCAACCGCCAGATAAAGAGAATTATAAAAAAGGTATCTTATTTGGACTAGGGGGGGCAGCGGGTCAGGGATTGGGTGTGGTGCTGGCCAAGCTCGGATTAGATGGCAACTTTTCTCCAATTTCTGCCAACTTCATCCGTATGATCATAGCCATGATCGTGATCTGGTCAGTAACCCTTGTTCAAAAAGAATTTAGGAACACAATAAACAAAGTAGTATCAAATCCAAAAGCATTATGGGGAATCATTGGAGGTGCATTTTCAGGTCCATTTCTTGGTGTCTCATTATCTCTGTTTGCACTCCAGCATACCAGCATCGGTGTGGCAAGCACGTTGATGGCGCTCCCACCGATCTTTTTGCTCCCAGTTGAAAAATTCTATTTTAAGGAAAAAATGGGGTGGGGGGCTGTTCTTGGTACAGTTATAGCTTTAGTAGGGGTTGGGGTGTTATTCTTGTTCTAAGAAATAATATCTGATTGATCCTGCTGGCATGCTATAATGCAGAAACTTATTTCATAATTTCATATTTGGGTTGGGCTGCAGTTGGAGGAAGGATGTATAAAACGCATACTTGTGGTGAGTTGAATATCAAACATATTGACCAGGAAGTGTCCCTGGCGGGTTGGGTAGACCGGGTACGTGATCTCGGCGGCGTTAGTTTTATAGACTTGCGCGACCGCTTTGGTATTGTCCAGGTAGTGTCAAATCCAGAGACGTCTCCAGAGGTCCATCAAGCCCTTACTCCGATCAGGACTGAGTGGGTGATCCAGGTGATCGGAACGGTCAGAAAAAGACCCGAGGGAATGACAAATACCGATTTACCAACTGGTGAGGTTGAGGTTGAGATTTCCAGGATAGAGGTTTTGAACCCCGCTGTCACACCACCTTTCCTTATTAATCAAGAAGAGGATGTTGAAGAACAAACACGCTTAAAATACCGCTATTTGGATCTTCGAAGACCCAGGATGAGGAATAACATCATTTTACGCCACAAGATCGTGGCTTATATTCGAAGATATCTGGACCAAAAGGATTTTCTCGAGATTGAAACCCCGATCCTATTTAAAACAACCCCAGAGGGAGCACGAGACTATATTGTGCCCTCGAGAGTACACCCTGGTCAATTTTACGCGCTTCCTCAATCCCCCCAGCAGCTGAAACAGATGTTGATGGTAGCAGGTATGGAGAGGTATTTCCAGATTGCCCGCTGCTTCCGCGATGAAGATCAGCGAGGAGACCGTCAGCCAGAGTTTACCCAACTGGACATAGAAATGTCATTTGTCGACCGGGAAGATGTAATGGCCTTATTGGAAGGTCTTTATACTGATCTGGTCGCCGAAGTCAGGCCAGATAAAAATATATTTGAAATTCCCTGGCCTCGATTGACCTATCAGGAAGCCTTGGATCGATATGGGAAAGATAACCCGGATATCCGATTTGGATTTGAGTTGAAAGATATATCGGACCTTGCAGCCGACTCCGGTTTCAGAGTATTCACTGATACAGTTGAAAAAGGCGGACTGGTCAAGGGAATCAATGCCAAGGGTCTGGGTGATTTCAGCCGGAAACAAATTGATGAGCTGACTGAATATGTGAAGCAATATGGCGCAGGAGGACTGGCGTACCTGGCTCTAACAAGCGAAGGGGAAGAGCGTTCATCTTTTGCTAAATTCCTTTCCGCTGAAGTAAAAGAAGAATTGATTAAACGTTTAGAAGGAAATCCGGGAGACCTGCTGCTGTTTGTAGCAGACGTCCAGGAAGTTGTTAATGAAAGCCTGGGTCGATTAAGAGAAGAATTACGTGACCGCCTGGATCTAGCAGACAAGGATATGTTAGGTTTTTGCTGGGTAATTGATTTCCCCCTGGTGAATTGGAATAAGGATGAAAAACGCTGGGACCCAAGCCACCATCTATTTACTAGCCCGATGATGGAAGATATCCAAAATTTGGATGAGGATCCTTCTAAAGTTCGGGGACAACAATATGATCTTGTTTTAAACGGTTATGAGATAGGTGGGGGATCGATTAGGATTCACAATGCGGATCTGCAGGAAAAGATATTCGGCCTGATTGGCTTGGATATGGATGTTGCCAGAGAGCGATTTGGCCACATGCTGACCGCTTTTTCTTATGGAACTCCTCCTCACGGAGGTATTGCTTCTGGGATTGATCGTTTATGCATGCTGCTGGCAGATGAGCCAAATATCCGTGAAGTGATCGCTTTTCCAAAGAACCAATCTGCCCGGGATTTGATGGGAAATGCACCGTCTTCAGTTGAGCCTGGTCAGCTGGAAGAGCTGCATATTAAAGTAAACCTGGATTAGATTTCAGGATAAAAAAACCCTTTTCAGTCGGGAATACCTATGGTAAAGTGTATCCACCCTACTGTGTACGCGATGTGATCGAAGTGTTTTGAGCCAACACGAAAGTTAAGGGGTCCTATATCGAGGGAGCAACGCGATAGGCCTGAGCCAAGGCGAAACTCCTGATGCGGACACCCAATCTGCTCAAGCAGGTTCAAGACTCAATCACACACGGCATGGTGGGGTGTTTTTATTTAACTAGATTGAGAGATGGGAGTCGTTTAAAAAAAGTGTTTCATAAGGATGGGAGTAGTTTGGCGATAGCGGCCTGGACCATGATGAAATGGTCGAAGGCCAGGATTGGGAGATCATTCAATTCAAACCACTCTGCATTTGCGGCATCATCTCCCGGCTTAATTTGGATTTTATCCCCAACATCCAAGACATAACCAAAACAAGTAGAAATCACTCGTCCGCGTGGATCCCGTCCAGGATCACTAAAAGTTTGGATCTGGGTAAGCTCCAGGTTTTCCACTCCAGTTTCCTCGAATAACTCCCGCTGGGCAGCCTCTTCCAGGGATTCATCCATATTGAGAAACCCCCCGGGTAGAGCATATTTGCCCTTATATGGAGCTTGAGCTCTTTGAATGAGTAATATTTGATATTCTTTTCCATTTGGCCTGATAATTGCTACATCAACAGTAACTGATGGCCGGGGATGTTCATATGTATACAAATTATTAAGCTCCTTGATACGGGAGAAAAATTGCGTGAAACTCGTTTATAATTTTAGTATATTAGTCTCAGAAAGTGTGAGGAGCCTCATAGAGGAGTGGTAATTCCATGGATAAAATCAAACCCCGCCAAATAATTGTGGCGTTAATTGTCTTAACTGTGCTGACAGGCTGTACTTTGCCGGGATTTTCAACACCGACACCATTTTCATTCCCGACTCCTGATAAAACCATGACGGCCCTGTTTGAGCCCACACAGGCGGCTCCAGCAACCTCTGCATCCTCATCAGGGGGTGAAGAAAAAACTTCAACACCTAAGGTAGTTCTCACAAGTACACCCAAACCAACAGCAACTGGGGAACTTGAAATCACAAAAACACCTGTGGTCGCAGCCACTAATACTACCTTTGAAGGTCCTACGATCCGTCCTGGACCTTCCATCACCGCAGATTATTTGGAAAAGAACCTCAATATTGATGGAGATCTCTATGAATGGGATCCGCCAATTCAAAAGGTAATCAATTATGTCATTTTTGGGGCAGATAAGTGGACAAATGCGGAGGATTGTTCAGGAACTGTCGTTGCTGCCTGGGATGAGGATTACCTTTATATTGGAGTCCGTGTAAAAGACGAAAAATATGTTCAGGAAGCCACTGAAGAGAAAATTTACCTTGGAGATTCCATCGAGATTCATTTTGACCGATATGTTAGCGCGGATTATTCTCTGCATACCATGTCAGCTGACGACTATCAAATAGGAATATCTCCTGGACAGTACGGAATCACTACTTGTATGATCATCAATGGGAAAGTGGCTACTGGCTGTACTCCGAAGCCGCCACTGGCCTATATGTGGGCCCCTAAAACAAATGCTGGCAAAAAGGCCGATGTGAAGATTGGATCAATTGAGAGTGGAGATGGTTACCAGGTGGAATTCAAGATCCCTTGGAGCTTGCTGGGTGTCACTAATCCAGCTTCTGGTGATCACTTCGGTTTTGCTATTGCAATCAATGACAATGATATAGCTGGAACACTTAACCAGCAATCTGTTGTTAGTAATGTGCAAGGACGGTTCTACGCAGATCCTACAACCTGGGGTGATTTATATTTGAAATAAGATGTATTCTCAAAATAAAAAGCGGAACAGTTTATCTGTTCCGCTTTTTTTGTATTCGCAATTAAGTGTTAGTCCAGGTAGGCCTGTAGCTTTTCCTGGATGCGTGGATTACGAAGCCTTCTTAATGCTTGGGCTTCGATCTGGCGAATTCTCTCGCGGGTTACTCCCATTTTCTTGCCGACTTCGTTTAACGTCAGAGTACGACCGTCAACTAAACCATAGCGCATTTCTAGGATCTTTGTCTCTCGAGGAGGGAGCTCTGCCAGAGCTTCCTGGAGATGTTCCCGAAGTAGGATACCAGTTGCCTCTTCGTCTGGAGGAGTGACGTCAGTATCAGCTATGAAATCACCAAGTTGAGCATCATCTTCTTTGCCAGTAGGCATTTCCAATGATAATGGACGCCGCGCATGTTTCATCATGTCCTGGACATCATCCGGGGTGACATTAAGTGCTTCAGCAAGTTCATCCTGATTTGGATCGCGATTCAAGTCTTGCTTGAGTTGATGCTGCATCCGGATCATTTTATTGATCTTGTCGCCCATATGGACTGGTACCCGGATGGTCCGACCCTGGTCGGCTATTGCCCGGGTGATAGCCTGGCGAATCCACCAGGTTGCATAGGTGCTAAATTTGTAGCCACGATCGCGTTCAAATTTGAGTGCAGCCCGCATCATGCCAATATTCCCTTCCTGGATCAAATCCAGGAAAGATACACCACGGCCAACATATTTCTTGGCAATACTGATCACGAGTCGTGAGTTAGCCTGGATAAGATGCTCAAAAGCTCCCCATCCTTCATCTACGATCACGCTGAGGTTCTCTCTCTGTTCGAGAGTGAGTTCTTCTTCTGCCAGCCTTGTTTGAGCTTTTCGGCCTTCATCTATCAAGCTGGTCAGGTTCTGCTCCTCATCTCTTGTTAAAAGGGGAACTTTCCCGGCCTGTTTGATGTAAAGGCCAACAGTATCGTTGGTGCTGATATTCTCTAGAGGATCATCCTCATCAAAGAGATCACTATCGTGATTCTCAAGAATAATTTCACCTTCGTCCTCAAATAATTCTTCCGCTTCTTCTTCGCTTTCCACGTAGGGGATATCGGCAGTAAGTAGGGCAGAAAAAGCTTCTTCCAGCTGGTCTACATTATTCTCTGCCTTGGGATAAATATCTGAGATATCATCCAGCGTAACGTAACCTTTGTCACTGCCAATTTGGAGCAGATGAGCAAGGGGGTTTTCGAACTCAAGGGTTTTTTCTTTTTTGATTTCTTTCGTCATTCTTAGCACTTCACCAATAACCTTTGTCTTATGACATTTAAAACCCATCCACAGAGGCAAAGTGGATGGGTTTGGTGTTCAACTGGAGCTTCATTATAGCAATAGAGTTCATTTTTGCAAGGGGCAATATTAATTTCCAACAATAGTTTAACAATTATGAACTCTAATTGGGCCGTATTTTGACTCCAATTTGCACTATCGAATTTTGTTATCAGCTATGGAACTGATCTAGAACTTATTTAAGCATCAAAAACCACTCTTGCAGCAGGTTTTCCGCTGGTTTCCCGTGAATAGAGATAGATTTATCATGCAGGATTGCTGGAGCGTAATAACCCTGGGAGATGATTCCAGAAACCCAGCTCTTTCTCGGAGCAGTCGATAAATATACCTGGTAAGCAAGGGCTTGTTCAGAAAATCCAGTATCATATTCCGTCACAATTGGGGCAGGGGAGCTGAAGGTTGAGATTGGATAACAGGGGTCGTCGATGTCGGGGGAACAGTCGGGATTCCAGCCAGATACAGATGGATACAGGACTCTTAATACTAATAGTTTGTGATCAGGTTTTAACCAGTTTGACCAGAAAGTGTTTACTTCTCCATCTAGTGAAAGATCAGCTGTGTTGACGAGTTCTTCCAAGGTTATATCTGGTGTGATTACAAACCCGGGATCCCAGTTTAGGTGAACCTGGTCTACATGTTCAAAATAATCTGGGACCGAACTCACAGATGGGAGGGACATGGTCCAGGCAATGGTTCCAGAGAAACGGGCATTAACATCGTTCATGATTTCAATCCAGCGGAGGCCGGAATCTGCCGGAACTCCTGAAGGATCTCCATTAGCCAATTTGCCGCCAGGTAAAGCTGGTATTAGCCAATCTCCGCCGAGAATAAGCATATCCGCGCCCTGGATCTGCGCAGTTTCAGCGAAATGTATTGCGAAGGCGTGATATTGATCGAACCAAGAATTCCACCAGCTGAAATCAAGCGGGGCATCCATCCACCAATCAGCAGGATCCACCGGGAAATGAGGTTGAGGGTGAATTGCAACCTGGAGTCCCTCGGAAAATGCGATGCTAGTCATGGTCCTGAGATCAATCCAGAGGGGATCCTGATTTGGGTTCGGTTCGATCACAGGAGGATTGAGATGGGTAAAGCTCCAAGTTGGAGTTAATACAATCCAATTGCTATTCAGTCTAGTTATTTCCGGAATAGCCGCTGACATCTGAACTGAATCAGCAGGTTTGCTACCAGGCATGAACTCGATTCCGGTGATGAAATCTTCGCCTCGTGGCGTGATGGCTGGCAGGGGGGCAGTAGCGGCAAAAGAAGTGGATTCCAGCCAGGCCCAATCTTCTACGCTATCCGCGATGTACTGAGGTTCCGCGCTGGGAGAGACTACCCGGCCTTCCGGATAAGCTCCGGCAGTTGCGGCATCGTCAGCTATGCCACATTCACCTTCCCTGCAATATCTGTAGGTCAGATCTGAGAGGATATCAAAGGGAGAAAAGAGGATAAAAACCCAATGGTTTTGTGCAATTTCAGTCATGGGTAGTGGCGTTGTCCATCCATATGGATTAAATTGAATGTAGACATTTTCCCCAACAGGTGTATTCTCCGGTGTCCACAGATCAAAAGTGATTGAATCCTTCGTACCGGATTTCCATGTGAATACTTCATCCGTAAATTGAACTGGATATTCAGGAACGATAAACCTTCTCATGAAAAAGGAGCCATCTTCACTGTGTTCTGCATTCCAGAAACCATCACCAAGGGTGTATTTATATCGGATCTCAGCACCTACAGGAAGGGATAGGATAATTCCGTAATGGTTGTCACCTGCATAGGTCAGATGGGGCATCCTGGACGGGATCGTATTCATACCGCCAGGCAGGTTCCCAAATGTATTGCCGAGCTGATACATGTTCCCGACCAATCGGACGCTATTCTCAGGTGTGCCAATTGGAACTGTGACCAAAAAAGTCACATCTACAAATTCCCGGGGAGCGATCGTTAAATTAGCCTCAGTATTGGCCTGAGATGCGACTTCTGCTCCCTGTTGGATCTCTTGATAAGTTCCATCTGGTGCATAAACCACAAGATTATGGATACCAGGAGGAAGACCGGGCAGCATATAAGATCCGGAAGCAGTAGTGAAGGCTTGAACGCCGCCGCCAATCACTAACATCCCGGGTACTGGTTCTCCGGTCGTTGAGTCGCTGATGATCCCAGAAATCCTGCCTGGTTCTGGCCAGTAATAGGAAGTATCTGACCACTTACTGACAACATCCCTGATTTCAAGCGGGTTGTCTGCTTTGGCCATTCTGTAACGAACTTGTTCATCGTCCTGTGTATGTTCGATCACAGCGTACTGGTTTTGTCGTGTATAGCGATATTTGATGATGGTATGCTGGGGCACAGTTATTGTGGTCTGGTATACCAATCCTTGATCAAGATTGTTATTGCCCAGAGCAGGTTCTAGAGGGTGGGCTGTGGCGTTGACCCCCAAGCCGGTTACTTCGTCCAGCGTGCTCAGGTATATGATCTCTCCCTCTGGAGTATTCAGTGGAATCTGAACAAAGAATGTCACATCCACCATCACTTCATCTGAGGAGTCGGTGGTTCGATTAGGAAAAATATCTCCCAACGAAACACTACCACAGCTGCTGAGAGCAAAACTCACCAGGAGGAAAACACTTAATAATATCCGTTTTGAGTGGGAAACCGACATATCAGATCTCCGTTTTAATGAGGTGAATGAGTATTTCAAGGTTGACAACCTTGCGTATAGGAATCTCAATTGTGTTCTTCTCCGTGAGGTTGATGATAAACATTCCCCTCTCCACCGAAATTCCTTCAATATAATCCCAGGGAACTTCCACTTTAGGGAGAATTAGTTTTTCATTCGAAATCGATACATCACCAAACGGAAGGGTTTTTCCTTTTGAAAATGCTAGTGACAGCTTGGGTTGTAGCGTTTTGTATGTGTGTTTCTTGATGATCTTTTTCAACCCTTCGTGATCTTTGAAACCGGGATGGACCTGTAAAGGACGGTAGCGTCCTGAATACAGGATCAGGAAATGTTTTTTCCGTCTTTGCTGATCGGAGTATTGATTTATTGATCGAATAACTGGTGATCCCTACGATCTCATCCCATTTTAAAATTCGCTTGCGTCCTGGAGGGAAATGGAGTTCCAGTCCCCAGGAGTAAAAATTGATCCATGTATGGGCTCTTCTCAACCTTCTATACGTATAGAGGAGCAGAAGGATGATAAGGATTCCAGAGATATAAAACCAGGTTTTCCCCCAGGCTGCTGCAGCTGCTGGACCAAAAGAGGAGTAGCCATATAAAGTGCGCCATAATCCGTATCCAAGCGGTGTTAAAACCACGATGATCAAGGGTAGAAAAACCCTGAAGAAATCCCGCCAGGTTAACTCCTGGAGGTGGTATTTAGTGATCGGGGTTTCTCGATTGGATTCTTTCATATACACAAAAACTGGTCTATTTTAGCCGATTGCTAAGATTATAGACCAGTTTAGGTTAGTTTGCACAACCAATAGGAACAGCATCCATTAAGGATGCTGTTCCTAAGATATTGATTATGCTGGTATGAAATAAACGTCGGTTGGCTGAAGTTTGCTGTTTCTGATGAATTGGGGTTTGATTTTCATTCCAATCCAGTCCAGGCTAGCTTCCATGGGGTCCACCCCAAACAGCCGGCTGAGAAGAAGGGTATCGACACCCTCAAACTCTACCTGTATAAGCACATAAGGAGTCTGATCCAGGAACGCTTCGGAACCGAAATGACAGACAGTGAAGGCGTGAATAACAGCCTCATTTTCTGTTATATCAATCCAGTTCGTTTCGGCACCAGAGTACATATCATGCCCGCGGGGTGTTGCATAGGCATACCCGGATTCTGGATCCTGGTTGGCGAGTATTTTCTTATTGCTTAATCCAGCAAACCAGGGACTGTCCTGGGCATAGGAATGCAGGTAAGTGATACTGTACGGCTGTTCGATCTGGATCGGGGCCATTTCCTTCAACCAGGCAAGCGCTTCCGGGGTTGTCTCCCTGGGAAAAGGTAAATTGTGAACGATTGTGCCCCCCAGGGTTTCTTGTTGTTTATTAGGTAATTTTGTCATCGTCCCTCCCTATTCCTTTTCCAGAATGCTGACAGAAACATAAGTTCCAGTACCGGCATGCGAGTGAATGGCACCCTTCTGGGCATCCTTGACCTGCAGGGTATCATCATTAAAATGTTTTTTGATGGATTCCTGCAGCTGCCAGATTGCAAAAACAGCCTGCATTAATCCGGTTGCGCCAACCGGGTGACCGCAAGCGATCAAACCCCCGGAAGGATTTACTGAGCAAGTAGGTTTGTCTGGCAGTTTTAATCCGTAATCAATACCCGGAAGGAAAGCTTTTCCTGATGCGGCGAATGGTCCACCTTCTCCATAACGGCAAAGCCCAAGGTCTTCATAAGTTTGGATCTCGCTGGATGTATAGGCATCATGAAGTTCGATAAAATCAAGCTCTTCGATCGGGTCATGGATTCCGGCGTGTTTATAGGCCATGTTGCCGGCAGTTCTTCCTGCCCGGAAAGAATGAATTCCCGGGTATCGAGTTCCGTGATCCCAAAGTTTTTTATAGTACTTCATGGTATCACTGGAGGCCTTCTCTTGTTCGGTGGCGTAATCCTCTATAAAAGTATCGTAATCGACATGCGGTCTGTCAGCCATACGCATGGCATCTGTCCCTCTGCCGATGCCTGTAATTTTGACAAGCGGGCGGGGAATCTTGGCCCCGGCTTTTTCCAGTTTCTCAATACCTTCCTCCGATGCCAGGATCGTGGCTGCTGCGCCATCTGACATCACACAGATATCCAGGCGTGTTAATGGCCAGGCTACCATCGGAGCATCGCGCACATCTTGAATGGAATATCGATTTCTTTTCTGAGCGTATGGATTATGAAAGGCGTTGATATGGTTTTTCACACTGACGTGAGCCATTTCTTCCACTGTTGTGCCAAATTCTTTCATATGGCGGGTAACCATCATGGCATAATAACCTGAATAAAAACCTCCCACCGGGTAATCAAATGATACATCTGATGCCAGTGCGATAAACTCATTTCCCTTCCAGGTTTCAACATGGCTCATGGTTTCAAAACCATAGGCGGCCACGACGTCCATATGACCGCTGGCGATAGATTTCCAGGCTTCCTGGAAACATAATCCGCCAGTTGCTCCGCCGCCTTCAACACGGTGGCTGGGCTTTGGACACAATCCAAGATAGTCTTGGGCCATGATGGCTGCCATCAGCTGGCGAGTGAAGTGATCGGAAAAATAGGAGGCTACTGAACCATCAACGATTTTTGTAAAATCAGGAAAACTGATTTGGAGATCATTGATGGCATAGTCATAAGCCTCTTTGACCACTGCCTGATAATTTTTGTCCGGACGAGATTTGGCAAACTTCGAAACTCCTCCGGAGATGGCATAGACAGGTCTCATAGATCCACGCTCCCTTCGTCAATAGTGACGGGTAGATGATAGAACTACGCGGGCACATAATATCAGCAACCTCTGCTGTGTAATCACGTGTGAAAACGTGTCAACCTATTGAACACCGATAAAAGAAAAGGATTGATCGGGGGGCTACCCCGTGTAATGATGTACTGGCGAAATAGCTTAACTTTCTTCAGGATGTTGATCTTCAGTTTCTGTGATCTTCTGTTCTTTAGGTTTTGATCCAGGGTCGGGCGAGCCGCTCCAAGAAGATGAATTAAACAGGTCTTCACCGCCGATTTTTGGAAATCCCTCTTTGGTTAACATACGAAGCTCATTTAATTCCTCAAGTTCTGCTTCGCGCATTAAGCGCTGTGGTAAATATTGGATTTCGCTAACACCCTTACGGATATTCTGCCACCAATTAGACTTAATGATCGAGCGCATGAATTTCCCCATTTTGCGTCCTGCACTGATCATGCCATCAGGTCCAAGAACCAAAATGCCTATGATCAGAACAAATACAATCTCAAGTGGACCTATACCAAAAATATTCATTTGAGCTTACTCTGCATCCCTTGTCTGGATTTTTTGAAATGATTGAATGATCTCATTCTGTCGATCGGCCAAAGAACCCAGTACCCCGTTCACAAATCTTGGTGCACTGTCTGAACCATATATCTTTGCTAGTTCTACAGCTTCATTGATAGCCACTTTCAGGGGGATATCATCTGCGATGGCAAATTCCCATATAGCGATTCGGAGAATATTTCTGTCTATAACAGCAACCTGGTCTAGCGGCCAATCGGGGGCATGATCGATGATGAAACGATCAAGTTCGCTCCGGATGGGTAACACGCCCAGTACTATCGAGCGGAAAAACTTGACTAACTCATCATCCAGACCGGAATCCGCCATTCTTTCGGTTAATACCGTGCCTATCGGGTGATCTGTGATATCCAGTTCATACAAGGCCTGGAGGGCAATCCCCCGCGCCCGGGTGCGGTCCTTCATAAAGTATTAGTCCTCAGGGACCAGGTTATTCTGATAATCAATATCTTCAATATGCACGTTGATCGTGCCGACTTCCATGCCAACCATTTTAGAGATCGCTACCGAAACCTCTTCCTGGACTTGCTTGCTGGTTTCTCGGATATTGGCTTTGTCTGTCAGAACCAGGTGTAGATCTGCATAAACAGAACCGTCTTCTTCGATAGTGATATCAACCCCATCATCACGATTGCGGCTGAATAAGGTGTTTACGCTGCTGGGCGTCAGAGCCAGGCGGCTTACTCCTTCTACCTGAAGAGCTGTTAATCGAATGATTGTGGACAGAACACCTGGAGCAATGGTGGTTTTTCCCGGGGGACGTTCAGTTGTTGCCATAAGATCTCCCAAAGTATAGTTTTCCGCTCAGTCGGCGGCTTTTCCTATTATAACCTATGCTGATTAAAACACAGACGGCCGTGATAGTCACGGCCTGTCTGATTTTTGACTAGAAACTTGGATTATTTATTTAGCTACAACTTCGCGACCGCGATAATAACCGCAGTGGGAGCATACCCGATGAGGTAGGCGTTTTTCGCCACAGTTGGAGCACTGGACCAATTGCTTGGGTTTTAACGCATCATGAGCGCGACGGCGGTTCTTGCGGCCCTTGGAAACGCGTTGTTTTGGTAGAGGTGTCATATCATTAACTCCTGCTTCTTTTCACACGAATATTCGTGATAATTACTCTTCTTTTACAGCAGGTAGATTATACGGAGTAGGGGGGTTTAAGTCAAGATGGTTGCCTGAGAGAAAATATACTCTCCGGTCAATGGGCAGAGAAATATACAGGGTCCAGATGATGTATTTTCCAACCAAAATCCCCTAATAGAGGCGTTTCTTGGGAGCAGGAATTTGGCAGGAATCCTGGTGGCGCACCGTACCCGGCATTGGTGAACATCCACCAGCGCAGGGTTCGTTCTTCTACACCTAGCGGCTGGAGGATGGTGTAGGCCGCTCTGCAGAGCAATTCAGCATAGCGGTCAATGTCAATGGTTTTGGGATCCGGCCTTTCTTCCAGGTCCCAGGCAAATACGCCGGGCTTGCCCCGGGTGTAGAGAAAACGCACTCGCTGGCCAGGTATCAAGTTCTTGTCGATTGCTGCCAGCTGAGCAGCCGCCCTGGCAGCCGGGGAGGGCACTTTATATTCCTCCAAGCTCCGGCTTATTTTCTGGGAGATCAGCAGCTCTTCCAGAGGGATTTTGCGCTGCCGCAGGGCTGATAATCGGTCTTGGAGCAGGGTATGAACCCGGGGCAGCTGGTCTGCCAACTGCCCGGCATTTGGGGCATCCGCCAGCAGATCAAGCATTTCATGCTGGATTTTCTTGATCCATTTTGAAGTATCGTCACGTCTTACTTCGATTCCCCGCACTTTCCAGGTGCCATTCTGGAACAGCCCGAAATAGCGATTAGCTACCGGTACCCGGGGGTCCGGCCGTGAGCTCAAAAAAGCGATCCAGCGATAGATGCCATCCAGACTTGTTGGCAGTCCAGTACGATCCAGGATCTCCTCCAGCAACGGTTGAAAATCGGCGATCTGAGAGGCGCCCTCCTTCTGGACCCAGAGGCCATCAACATACATGTGGAGAACCCGGAATCCCAACTCCTCTGCGGCTTCCTTGGCCCGCAGCAGTGCTTCCCGTCCATAAGCTGTAACTGCTTCATGGGCCTCAATTCGTCCGAAGCGGGCATTTTTATACCCCAGGTATCCAAAACAGGTGACCAGCAGCCATTTGTGAGCAGAGGAGCGGGCTTGGAAAGGATGCCAGCGGATATCGCGGGGATCCATTCCAGCTAGCTCCTGTTTAAGACGGATCCTTTTTTCAAGCAAGGGCTGCAGGGTATCAGGAACCAGGCCGCGTTGGCCCTGGTCAATGCTCAATTCCAGTTCAGGTACAAAGGTGCTGTTTTCGGTGTTTTTACCGACGGTTTCTGGGGAAATATTAAAGTGTTCCATGATGCTGGGATACATGGATATAAAATCGATTTCCGCCACATTGGCATGCAGGCCCACAGTTGGTTGGTAGACCAAACCTCCGCGGTCAGATTGGAGCAGATTGTAGGCTGATTTGGACCACTCTACCTGTTGTTTATGCCAGGGCACTAACACGCCCTGGCGCAGGGCGGTCAATATTTGCATGGAGGAAATGCCGGTACCAGGGGAAACCCGGGCAGCCGTTTGGATGCGCAAGCTGGTTACCCGCGCCATTTCATAGACGCCTTCCAGCCCATAGTCATGGTACATGACCGTGTTCTCTGTGGAAATGTGAATACGGCCAAATAAACGAGCCTGGGGGCCGCGGTAGATCACTCCTCCGTAGGAATGGTAAAAACGCTCCTCCCGGCGTTCAACCCCGCGGTTTTCTTCCCGGCTCAGGGAGAGGGTGATATGGTGTTTTTCCATCAGCTGATGGAGTTTATCGATCAGCCAGTCATCCCCCCAGACTGTCAGCAGCAGATCAGGATCATGGCGGCGGAGCAGGGCCTGCAGCTTTACCAGCAGGCCCCGTTCATCCTGGAAGGGAAAGGTGTAGTGTTTTCCCTTTATGTGCACCTTGAGGCTGGTTGGCTCCTTGTGATCCGGATTGGAATCAGGAACCAGGGCCATTACCAGCAGGGGTACCTGGGGGCTGTCGATTGTCCATGGTGAATCCAGGGTTTCCAGGTTTTTGATTTCGCCTTCATCTGAAGCCAGTACCCGGCAACGCGCCAGGGGGAAAACGCCAGTTTGGGCTGCATAGCGCAGGTCAACCGAGATATCGGCGTTGTAATAAACCAAACCAGGAAAACTTCTTTTCAATTGGTTAAAAAGCCTTTCCTGGGCCAGTGGGGTTTCGGTCAAGATTTTCAGGACAGGGAGAGGTTTTTCTACAAAGAGATCCTGCTTCTCGACGCGTGATAACCGCGGAGGCTCCGGCAGCGACTTCAGGTGGCGCCACAAGCACCTCAATTCCCCACTGGGCCCGTGAACGTAGAAGGAAGTTGGGAAAGGTTGGTGCAGCCGGTGGCGCTGGATTCCATCTTCATCCAAAAACCAGAGGATCACACCCTGGACCGGATCCGGATAGATATCCAGCAGCCAGCCATGGATCTCATTGCTGGAGGGCATGGCGGAGTTCTGCGATCTCTTGCCTTAACCGGACGACTTCTTTGTGCTCTTCCAGCAGCATGGCCAGTAGAAAGGTTTCAAACGGCAGCGCATGGGAGGCATAGGAAGCAGCCGCGAGGTGTTTTTGGGCCGAGGCAAATAGATCGTCCAAGACTTGCTGGTCGCTGCTGCGCAAGGCCCGGCGGAAACGGGCAAAAGCGGCCCGTTCTTTTAAGAATGTTTGGGTGATTGAAGTTACGGTTCGTCCCATGAGATTTCCTTTTAGAGCAAAGTGAGTTGAGTGGCAGGATAATGGGGTTCAAAAACCCAGACCCGATCCACATTTTCCCGGATCCGAACCAAAAAAGGCTCTTCGTCGAGCTGTGGATGAAGCACCACCAGGACCGGAGTATGGCGAGCGTTTTTTATTAAAGAATGAAGGCAGATATCCAGCAGGCGGAGCCGCTCAGGGAGGGAAGCGTTTTCGTCCTGGAAGGTGGCCAGCAGGTTCAAGACCAGGGTGGGAATGCCTTGTGGAGCAGGTTCTTCCAACAGGGTGGTCATCTGGTAGCAGGTGAAAGCCCGCGCTACCTGGATGCGCTCCAGGGCGGTGTAAAGGAGCAGCTCCCTGCGCCGGAGCTCCCGGTTGAGACTTAACACGTCAAAACGATTGCCCCCATCCAGGATACGGACCGGACCGGTTTGAGCCAGCTCGGCAATGAATTGCAGGGAAGCCTTGCGCTGAAAATCGGAAGGCGCAATCAGCAGCTGCAAGGAAGGGGAATGCGGCAGTGTAATGAGTTCCATGAACCAACCTTATCAGGTTGGCTGGTGTATGACCATCGCCGTTTGGCTGAATTTAGGATGAAAAAAGGGCTACCCCAAAGGGGGAAGATTGATCAGGCGGTCCATTGAGAAAAATCCCAATCGGAAAGGATCTTGCGAAGTTCCAGCTTGCTGCGCAGACCGAACTTGCGCTTGGCATTGCGTAGATGGGTTTTGACGGTGGCCGGGGAAATGATCAGCTGATCTGCGATTTCTTTGTTAGTGTAGCTTAAGCAGGCCAGGGCGGTGATCTCTTTTTCGCGAGGGGTGAGGGATTTCCAGGTTTTCAGGTTCCTGGTGGCTTCCTGGCGGTGCTGCAGGGCAAAAATCAACATCCTTTGACCGACTTCGTTTACAGGCTGTTCTTCTTCCTTGGCCAGGCGCGCGAGAGCCAGGCTTAAGGTCTGGTCCAATTTGACAAATTGGGCCGGATATAAGAGGTACTTAAGAGAGTCCAAAACACGGGTAGGAAACATATTTGCCAGGTATTAGTCTAGAACGTATGTTCTACATTATACACAAAGAAAGGCTGGTTGACAAGAGGGGGATTGAGGAAGACTGGGAGATTGAGTGGACTGGGAGAAGAATCAGCTCTCTGAGCGGACACCGGTGTAGTTCCGGTGGTAGTCGAAGAGGCGTTGTTTATATACCAGCGCCATTTCGACTGGCACTCCGCTCAAAGAGTTGGTTATGGAGTTTCCTCGATCAAGGAGTTAATATCAACAGCGATTCCGCCTGGCGTTTAATGTGATCGATATCCCAGAGCATAGGGTGGTAGTAAATATTGCGCCATAGATCTGCCATATCGATGTAATGGGGGTGGTAGGTATGGCCGGACTGACCGGTAGTGTGGATACTGAGCGAGTTGGATAGGTCATTCAGATTAACGATCATGCGCATGGATGGCAGCCAATCGATCACGTACGGATTGCCAGGATCCCAGCCTGTAGCATTTACGATTTCGTTACCGCCAGCGGCCGGAAAGGGGCCGCGATTGAAAAACTTGTTTACAAATGGGAAACTGCTCATGATCTGATTCTGGAAAGTGATTGTATGGAGCTCTCCCCACTGCCAGGCAGTAGGATCCTTCCCAAAATCCTTTTTAAGTTCACGGTAAGATTCTTCAAAAGTCAGTTTGAAAATATCAACCATGGTTTCCCTCTCGGGTGTAGAAGAATCATTCCACCAGGGATTCTCAGGTTGAGTGACAAGCTGGCGGATGATTTCTTTGCTGGTTGAACCAACTCCGACATTGAAATCGTCTGGCAGGTTGTCCTGCATGGTGTTGGTTACCAGGTTCTGCCAGAATGTCATAAAAAGGGCTGCAGGTGCTGAATCCATGTCTGCCTGATAATTCCATCCTTCGAGGATCTCCTGGGCATCTGCCAGTTCAGGATCTGAAAAGCTCAGTTTTAAAATCTCTGGGACAAGCACAGGAGCGATCTGGTCATAATTATCCCCTTGCATGGCCTTCAGCGTTGAGATGCTAATCGGTTTGGAGGCTTCTTCCAGCATATTGACAATGCGCTGGGCCCGGAAGCCTTGGTTCCACTCTTCAGCGATGAGGTAAGGATAATCCGGCCCCACTACTGCATTATTGGCAGTGACAATATATCCGGAGGGAGGGTTGAAAGAATACGGCAGCTCTTCGAAAGGAATATAACCCTGCCAATCATAATCCCCATTCCACCCGGGCACCGGGAGCATGCCGTCATGACCTTCAATACGGATAGGGATATTGCCCGGCATCTGGTAGCCAATATTGCCATCTATATCGGCATAGATCAAGTTTTGTGAGGGTACTACAAAATGGGATGCGGCTTGTCGGAACTCTTCCCAGTTCTTGGCCAGGTTGATCTCCCACATAGCGCAGAATACACAGCTGGGCTCGAGGGCGGTCCATCTTAAGGCCAGGGCGTAGTTTTCAGGGATGGCCAGTCCGGTTGTTTGATCAAAATCATCCAGGCCATATTCAGAACCGATGATCGGTCCATGGCTTGTCAGGTAGACCTGGTGTTCAACAGGATCATCCCCAGCGATTTGGATCACTTCCACGATCGATTCCATTTCTACCCAACCATCTGGAGTCAGGTACTGAGTGGGTTGGTCAGGATTGGTCTTTTCGATATAGAGATCCATCACATCTGGGCCCACATTGGTCAGGCCCCAGGCAATATGATCGTTATGCCCGATCACAACACCAGGGACGCCAGCAAAAGAGAACCCAGCCACATCCATCTGGCATTCTTCGGTTTTTTCTGAGCAGTGCAAGCCAACTTCATACCAGATCGATGGCATCTGGGATCCAAGGTGAGGATCATTCACAAGATACGGTTTCCCGGTGTCTGTCAGATCTCCATGTACAACCCAACTGTTTGAACCGATCCCTTCGAAACCTCCCCCAGTGATCTGGTCCAGATCTGCTCCTAAGCTTTGAATGTTATCCATTGATTTAACAACTTCTTGCCAGATGGATTCAGTCAGGTATGAGTGGTCAGGATCAGGGAGATTGTATCCCTGATCTTCAGGATCTTTTTCGATTGGAGGACCGGGTACGATATAAGGATGATCTGCCGGGTAGGGTGGATAGATGAACTCTATCTGGTTGCGAGGCAGGGTCTTCAACAGCTTTGCCCGGTCGATCTCTGAATCCAGATTGCCGCGTAAATCCCAGGCCATGGCTTTCCCCCAGGTCAGGCTGTTTAAGGGTGTCCAGGGCGGAGGTTCATAACCCGCATTCAGTACACTCAGGAACAGATATTCCAGGCTTAGTTCTGAACCTTTTATTTCAGAGATATAGGCGTTTACTCCAGCAGAGTATGAATCTAGAACAGCCTGCTCGTCAGGACCAAGTAATTCCAGTTCCTGCTGGGCGACTCTTTCCCAACCCAGGGTTCTCAGGAACTTATCCGTTTCCAGCATGGGTTTCCCGACCAGTTCAGCCAGCCTACCAGCTCCCATATGGCGCCAAAAATCCATTTGCCAGAACCTGTCCTGGGCATGAACATAACCCTGGCTGAAAAAAAGGTCATGATGAGTGGTTGCATAGATATGGGGAATTCCGTAGCCATCCCGGTAGATCCGCACCGGGCCGTCCAGCCCGGTGATCTGGATCTCTCCTTCAACTACGGGAAATGATTTCTTCGCGGTTCTACGGACCAGGGGAGGGGTGATGAGGGCGGTGACAGCTCCCAGGAAAACCAGAACAATAATTGTGCCAATTAGGACCTTCCCGATCCTTTTCGCCATTGGGATCCTCCTTCTGACGTGTAGATAGGAATCACTAAAAAGGGCTTGTCGATTCTAAGCTGTTATCTATAACACCTTATCAACTGGTTAAGTTATGTTTCTTTCTCACCCAGAGTCATTCTCAAGTAAGTTTCAATAAATGGGTCCAGTTCTCCGTCCAGGACAGCTTCAGTATTGCCCATTTCAAATTCTGTGCGGTGGTCCTTAACCATGTGATAGGGATGCAGTACATAGGAACGGATTTGGCTGCCCCATTCTGCTTTCTGGTATTCCCCCCGAAGCTCCTCGATTTTTCCTTTTCTCTCTTGCTGTTTTAGCGCAACTAATCTGCCTTTGAGAACTTTTAGGGCCATTTCCCGGTTCTGAGTTTGAGAGCGTTCATTCTGACAGCTAGCAACGAGTCCGGTCGGCAGGTGGGTGATACGGACCGCTGTATCGTTTTTCTGCACACTCTGTCCGCCTGCTCCTCCGGAGCGGAAGGTATCGATCCTCAAGTCATTGGGATTGATTTCAATATCATGGTCATCGTCAACCTGGGGTAATATTTCCACCAGCACAAATGACGTATGCCTGCGGTTGGATGAATCAAAGGGAGATATTCTCACCAGGCGGTGAACACCTTTTTCCGAACGCAGGTATCCATAGGCATATAAACCGCTGATCGAAATAGTTGTGCTTTTTATTCCGGCTTCTTCACCGGGTGTCAGATCTAAGGTTTCTGTTTTATAACCTCTTTTTTCTGCCCAGCGGAGGTACATACGCTGCAGCATTTCTGCCCAATCCTGGGCATCGTTCCCCCCAGCACCGGCATGGATTGCGAGCAGGGCATCCCCCCGATCATATTCTCCGGCGAGCATGGCATCAAATTCCCTCTTTTCTATTTCTTCCTGAAGGGCAAGGACTTCTTTTTGGAGATCATCCTCAATGCTTTCATCGCCCATTTCTGCCAATTCCATGGCATCCCCAAGCCGTTCTTCAAGGATAGTCCAGCTTTTTAATTCCCCTTCCAGGTTTGACAGGGTTTTCATCACCTTTTTGGCTCGATTCTGGTTATTCCACAGATCAGTTGCCTGGGATTCCTTTCTCAGATTTTCAAGCAGAGTTTGTTTCCCGGCTACGTCAAAGACGCTCCAGTAAATTCTGGATCTTCTTCTGACTTTCTAAGAGGATGCTGGTTAATGATTCCATAACTGTACTCCGTTTTCTGATCTCTGAAATCGAGATGTATTGTGCAGTCTAAGGGTTATTTTTCACCCAGAACTGATAAAGCGCTATACCAACTGATTGAGCCAGATTCAACGAATCAACGGCATCTGCCTGGGGGATCCTGATACTTGTTCCGAACTGATGATACTCCTCTCCAAGTCCAGGTGCTTCTCCACCGAATACTAGAGCAGCAGGCGAGGTGAAATTGACTTCCGGAAGGGCTATTTTACCATCGGTCATGAATGGGTAGATGGCATGTTTGGTCTGCACGCCCCAGTAATCTGTGAAGGACCTGAACTTCTGAAACCGCAAATGGAAGACAGCTCCCATCGAGGCCCGGATCACCTTAGGATCAAAGGGGTCTGAGGTGGGTTCGATCAGGGCCAGGTCGTTGATGCCAAAACCCAGCATGGAGCGCATGATCGTTCCCAGATTTCCCATACTGGATGGGTTGACCAGCACCAGGTGATTCTGGTTGGGGTCCAACTCCGAATGGAATTTTTTAAAGACCCCGATCGCATAAGTATTTCCCCGTATGGCAAGTTTTTCAACCAGCCGGTCATTTTCTATGATCTCGATTTGCAGATTCCCGGCCAGGAGGCGGATCTTCTCAATACCCTTGTTAAATGATCCTTTGGAATGCAGCAATACCGCCTGGATTGATCCAGGCCGACTATTGATCAATTCCAACGTGGGGTACACACCCAGGCAGTAGGAAAATTCGAATTCTTTTTGATACCTTTTCAATTTTTGCTGCATATTTACCTTATCCTTGATTAACGATACTGGCTACAAATGCTTCAGGATCAAACGGAACCAAATCTTCCGGACTTTCACCCAGTCCTGCGAAAAGAATCGGTAAATCCAGTTTGTCTTGGATTGCAAATGCCATTCCACCTTTGGCTGACGAATCCAGTTTGACCAGAATGATGCCATCAAGGGGAATTGCCTCATGGAATGATTCTGCCTGGTGCAGGGCATTCTGACCGGTTGTTGCATCCATGACCAACCAGCTATGATGGGGCGCTGAGGGTAACGCCTTTCCGGCTACTCGATGTACTTTTTTAAGCTCTTCCATCAGGTTATAACTGGTATGCAGTCTGCCGGCAGTATCGATCAATACTAGGTCCTTATTCTTGGATAGGGCAGATTGAATGCCATCGTAAACTACAGCCCCTGGGTCCCCATTTTGCTGACCTGCAGTGACCGGTATATTCAGCCGTTCACCCCAGATCTGAAGTTGTTCCACTGCCGCAGCCCGGTAAGTATCAGCGGCCACGAATTGAATATTGAATCCCTGATCTTGATAGTATTTTCCCAATTTAGCGATCGTGGTAGTTTTTCCTGACCCATTCACTCCCGCGATCAGGATCACTTGTGGTTTTTCCTTGATGAGATTTTCCGGAGGAGTGATCAAGCGGGAAGTGAGTTCGTCTTTTATCAATCTGCTCAGTTCCTCAGAATTGATTATTCCGTCATTTTCGCTGCGGGATTTTAACTGATTTATTATCTCCAGGCTGGTTTGGGCTCCAAGATCCGATTGAATGAAAAGATCTTCCAAGTCATCCCAGGTATCGGGAGTGATCTCGCTGGCGCCAAAAAAAGTTGCTATCTTTCCGAAGGTCGATTTTCGTGTTTTGGAAAGGCCAACTTTCCATTTCTCAAGGTTATTTTCCATCGACTGCATTATAACACGGGGGTATTTTCCTAATCGAGGCCGGTCACTACAATTGCAGAGACTGAGTACGGTATAATTTCACCAAATTATTATCCTTAATTCCTTGATAGTGGGATGTGTGTAGTAGGTAGAGGCGGATGATTACTGTAAAGATCTTCTTATTTTCCACAATTCGGGCTCGGATTGGCAAAAAACAGCTGGAGCTAAACTTGCCAGTTGGCTCTTCTGTTAGTGATCTGAAACAAGTCCTGGCCGATTTATATCCCGCTGCAGCCCCCACAGTGCGTAATATGCTCAGTTCTGTCAACCAGGTTTTCTCGGGAGATGAGACAATCATCCCCGATCAGGCAGAGATTGCATTTTTCCCTCATGTCAGCGGGGGTTAATCCATCAGATAAATGCGTATAGGCAATATTGCGATTGAAAAAGGACTCTCATGATCCAGTGCCGGGCTTGTCATAAACTTTTTCCTATTGAACAATTTCCCTACCGCTGCCCAGATTGCGGAGGTCTATTTGGTTTCTCTCCAGGACTTGAATTTGTATCTGAAAATATAGAACCGGATCTTCCTGGTATTTGGCGTTATCGAAATGGATTTTCCCTCCCTGAAGGAGCTCCTGTGATCAGTTTGGGAGAGGGAAATACTCCTCTTGTTTGGAGTAAGATTGGCGATAAGAAGATCGGTTTTAAAATGGAGAGCCAGAACCCAACAGGATCATTCAAAGATCGTGGCACCGCGGTATTGATGAGTTGGTTAAAGGCAGCCGGCATCCAGGAGGCAGTTGAAGATTCATCAGGTAATGCTGGATCTTCGTTTGCAGCTTATGCCTCACGGGCTGGAATTCGAGGAAAAGTATTTATTCCAGATTCTGCTTCTGGTCCTAAAAGACAGCAGATCGAAAGTTACGGCTCAGAGGTCGTTCCGATATCCGGTCCGAGGTCTAACGCAGCAGAAGCAGTCCTGAAAGAGGTTGAATCAGGAGCGGTTTACGCGTCGCATGCCTATTTACCACACGGAACTGCAGGTATAGCTAGCATCGCCTATGAACTATTTGAAGAAATCGGCGGAGCCCCAGGAACAGTCATCATGCCAGTAGGCCATGGTAGTTTACTGCTTGGAATATCACTTGGATTCCAAGCTTTATTTGAGGCGGGAACGATCTCCCGGATTCCCAAACTGATTTGTGTCCAGGCTGCGGTTTGTGCTCCTTTATATGAAGCTTATTGTACAGATAGTCTGGAAATTAGTCCTGTTCCTGAAGGGAAAACTCTGGCTGCTGGTGTGAGCATATCGGATCCCTATCATGGCAAAGAGGTTCTGGAAGCTATCCGCAGCAGCGGAGGATCGATCTTAAAGGTAGAGGAATCTGATATTCTAAAAGGTCATGAGCAGTTGGCTAATCTAGGTCTATATGTAGAAATGACATCAGCCCTGGTGTGGGGTGCTTTAGAGCAAGTTCAGGATTCAATACCTGAACCAATAGTATGCATCATAACCGGACATGGATTGAAAAATGGATAAACCGTTGCCTATCCTCCACCATTGGGTATAATAAATCCTTACCACTAGAAAAGATGGAACTGATGGACAGCGAAATTCTTGATACTACTTTGAGGAGTTTGGCTGACCCTGAGTTCTGAGGAGCAAAATATGGATCAGGTAAAGGGTCAGGAACTTATCGAAACCCCCCTTGAATTTAATCAAAGAGCTGGACTGGGTTTTAAGAACATGGCGATGTTAACGCGTGTTTTAACCCATCGTTCCTATATCAACGAAAATCCAGATGCACTGGAAGATAACGAACGCCTGGAATTCTTGGGCGATGCAGTATTGGATTTTATTGTAGGCGCCTGGCTTTATAACCGATATCCCGAAATGACAGAAGGGGATTTGACCTTGGTGAGAACTGCTCTGGTCAGGACTGAACAACTGGCTGATTTTGCCAGTAAGATTGATCTGGGTAGAGCAATGAGGCTGGGTCAGGGTGAGATCGTCTCTGGCGGCAGAACCCGGAGGGCGTTGCTTTGTGCGGGGTTTGAAGCGTTGGTCGGTGGCATATATCTTGATCGGGGAGTCAAGGCTGTAGAAGATTTCTTCGAACCTTATATCCAGGAGGCAATAGAAGAAATATTAGTAGACGGTCATCCCCGTGATCCTAAAAGCTTGCTGCAGGAATGGACGCAGGCCAGGGGGAAGGAACCTCCTGAGTATCAGACAATCAGGGAATCTGGTCCAGACCATGAGAAGGTCTTTGAGGTAAATGTCAGTGTTAATGGGTTAGTGTCTGGTATCGGAATCGGTAACAGCAAGCGTGAAGCATCAAAGTTGGCGGCCCAGGAAGCATTGGACAAATTGTCGCAATTGAATAATCATAAGAAAAAAGGTAACTGAGATTTCATGAAATTAAAATCGATCGAACTGAATGGGTTTAAGACATTCGCGACCAAAACTAATTTTGAGTTCGCGGATGAAATCACAGTTATCGTTGGACCGAATGGATCTGGGAAGTCCAATATTGCAGATGCAGTGCGCTGGGTACTTGGAGAACAATCCTATAAACTGCTGCGCGGGAAGAAAACCATGGACATGATCTTCTCTGGTTCTGAACAGCGACCCAGAGCAGGTATGGCAGCTGCTACGATCACATTTGATAACAGTGATGGTTGGCTTCCGATCGATTTTTCTGAAGTTTCTATTACACGACGCGCATTCCGGGACGGCAAGAACGAATATCTCTTGAATGGTCAACAAGTGCTCTTGCGAGATGTGTACGAGCTCCTGGGTAAATCTGGCTTAGCAGATAGGACCTATACCATTATTGGCCAGGGGCTAGTCGATGCAGCACTTTCCCTTAAAGCTGAAGAAAGGCGGATGCTTTTTGAAGAGGCCGCTGGCATTGGATTATATCGATCAAGAAAAGCTGATGCTGAAAGACGATTGGAGAAGACCCACCGCAATCTGGATCGTGTCGAGGATATTCTCTCAGAGTTAAAACCACGATTAAAAAGTTTGCAGCGCCAAGCAGTTCGTGCAGAGCAGTATGATCAGGTAAAAGCTGACCTGCGGGTATTACTGCAGGAATGGTATGGCTATCATTGGGCCAGGGTTCAAACTGATTTGAATCAAGCGAAAAGCCAGGAAGCCAAATACCGGTTAGAGTTAGAGCAAGCACGTAAGAATCAGGCGGATTTTGACCGGGATCTATCCGAAAACCAGGCTCGTGTGCAAAGCCAGCGTTCGCGTTTGAATACTTGGCACAGAGAACTATCTGAGCATCACAATCAAAAAGAGAATATCAGCCGGGAACGGGCAGTTGTGGAGGAGCGTATCCGTTCGCTGGAAAAAAGGATCCAGGACCTGGAAACAGAACGGGTTCGACTGGAAGAACAAACAGTCCTTACCAGAGAACGACTTGATCTTTCCAAGAGCGATTTGACTTCAGATGAGGAAAACCTGGCCGAATTCCAGCGAAAAGCAGACCAGGCCAGACAAGCTCTGGATGAAAAACGGTCCCAAATGGGCGCTATTGAAAAGGAAGCGACTGATGCCCAGAAAGATCTGAATGAGTTCACAAATCAGCAGATCAGGCTTCGTTCCCAACTGGCTGATCGAACAGATCAGATTGATAAGAGAAAAGAACGTGTTCAATCTGCGGAAAAGAAGGTCCAGGAAGCCAAGAACAGCTTTGAAACTATCCACAAAGAGTACTTAAAGGTCAAGAGTGAATTCGATCAGGACAGTGCTGCGAAAATCTAAGATCGAAACAGAACTGGATCAAATCCTGGTGGAAAAAGAGGAAGGGGATAAGATTCGCCAGGATCTGTTTGCTCAGCTTTCTCAGAATAAAACTGAATACAGCCAGTTAACAGCTGAGCTGCTTGTACTTCAGCAATCCGAACAGAAACTTGCTGGATATGCGGAAGGTGCCAAATTGTTGTTAACTGAATCCCGTGATGGGAATCTTCCCGGAGCGTTGGGAACGATCAGTAATTTCCTGGAGGTTCCAGAAGAATATGAAAAACCCATCGCGGCTGCTCTAGGGGACTATCTGGATGCGGTTATCCTCGAAGAGGATAAAGGATCAGATAAAGCTCTTGAGATCCTGCTGAAGGAAACGACAAAAGGTGTGTTGCTGCCTCTAAATCGTTTAGTGACTCTTGATCGCCCCAAATTGAATGGCAATATTCCTGGATTGATAGGGATAGCGGCGGATCTGGTTAAAGCCCCTCCCAAATATCGCCCTGCAATCGAGCTGCTGCTGGGCCGTGTGTTTATACTGAAAGATAAGAAGGACCTTAATCGTGTTCTTCGAGATCAACCGCCCGGTACAAAAGCCGTGACATTGAAGGGTGAGGTTTTCCATACAACCGGGGAAATTGTTGCTGGTAATGAAGGTCAGGCGGGAGTTCTTAGCCGTTCACGACAGAGGAAAAGCTGGCAGGAAAAGATCAAATCCGCAGCTAAGGAAATTTCGAAATTGGAAGATAGCCTAAACCAGGTAGATAAAAAGCTTTCCGAGTTTTCTGAGACAGGAAAGCAGCCTTAAGGCAAAACTAGCGAAAGCCAAGCAAACTGTCGACAAGATAGATGAAAAATTCCGCCAGAGTTCCTTGAGCAGGAATGAAGCTGAACGACAGGTTGAGTGGGAATCAGCCCAACACCAGCTCCTTTTGAGTGATATCTCAGAAGCGGAAAAAGACACCCTTCAATTGAAAGGGGATCTGGAAAAGATCCAAACAGATATTACACTTTCACAAGAACGAGCATCGCAATCCACCAATGTTCTGCGAGGGTTTGCTCTGGATGAAGAACGAGAACAACTTGCTCATTGGGAAACACAGGTAGCGGTTGCTGAAAGAGCGCTGCAGGATGTAAACCAACGAGTAGATGAAAGAGAAAAGGCCTGGACTGATGCTGATAATCGACTCAAGACGAATTCTACATTGAGTCAGGATTATCAGGAGCAAATCAAGAACCTAACGGAAGAATCGCACTTCCTGGAGGATGGAGAGAAAACTATCCAGCAGGAAATTGACGAGTTGAGAAAGCTTATTGATGAAACAGATCTTGAGTTAGGCAAGGATGAAGAAGAGCAGCGTGAACTGCAAAATAATGAAGCCGAGGCTAGGCGAATATTAAATCAATCTGAGCGTACTTATGCCCAGTCAGATATCAATTTCACCAGAAACAGGGAAAAACTGGAATCAATCCAGGAACGTATCAAAGAGGATATTGGTCTGGTGGAACTGGAATATAACAAAGATATCTCAGGGCCAACCCCGCTACCCCTGGAAGGTTATGTACAAAAACTGCCGGTGGTAAAGGAAATTCCCAAAGATCTGGGCGGAACCATTCGTGAACAAAGGGCCCAGTTAAGACGACTGGGTGCCATTAATCCAGAAGCCCAGCATGAATACCGGGAAGTAAATGAGCGCCATGATTTTCTGACCGAACAGCTATCGGACCTAAGAAAGGCAGAGGCAGACTTAAAAGAAGTGATTGCTGAACTGGATGTCTTGATGGAACGCGAGTTTCGAAAGACCTTTGATGCCGTAGCTATTGAATTTAAGGATATCTTCACTCAATTATTTGGTGGGGGAAAAGGTCAGTTGATCCTGTCAGACCCGGATGATTTAACTGGATCCGGTGTGGATATCAATGTTCGTTTGCCAGGGCGAAGAACACAAGGGTTATCCCTTCTGTCAGGTGGTGAAAGAAGTTTGATCGCAGCGGCGCTGATCTTCTCATTGCTGAGAATTTCACCCACGCCCTTCTGCGTCTTGGATGAGGTGGATGCCATGCTGGATGAGTCCAATGTGGCCAGATTCAGAAAGCTTATCCGGGAATTGAGTTCAGAGACCCAGTTTATCGTTATTACCCATAACAGGAATACTGTTCAGGTTGCAGATATCATTTACGGTATCATCATGTCCGCTGATTCTTCCAGCCAGGTGCTCAGCCTGAAATTGGATGAAGTTGATGAGGTAATTGATTCCTGAGTTGTTATAAATTCTGATTTGATTATGACAATTATTGATGATCTATCTGAGATTGAACTAACAGATTCAATCTCAATTTTTTCTATCTAGAGTGGAAAAAATGTAAATTCTCAATATAATTTGAAGATATAACAAGCGGAGTTGGGTTTATAATTGGTAAAGAAGAGGAATTCCTCTTCAGTATTATCTTTAAAGTTCTATTCATTTCTGGAGTAATTTCATGGTTCCGACAATATCTGCCCAATTGGATGAGATTTTAAATAATTTTGAACGGAATGTTCCCCATGTCCAGGCAACTGCAGTTGTCAGTACTGATGGGTTAGTGATCGCTTCCCGACTCCCAAAAGATGTTGAAGAAGACCGTATTGGTGCAATGGGAGCTGCTATCCTTTCTATAAGTTCACGTAGTGGAGACGAATTGGATCGGGGAGAGATGACACGGGTTCTTGTAGAAGGAACAAATGGATATATCCTAATTCGGAGCATTGGTGAATTTGCAATTTTGGTAGCTTTGGTTGAGAAAGAAGTCCGCCTTGGCATGTTATTCTATGAGTGTAAAAACTGCATTGAAAAACTGAGCGAAATTCTTTAGATTATTTATTAGTATGTAGCTTCAAGGAGACCAGAATGGCAGATATGAAACAAGTTGTTCTAGACAGGGACCTGAATCCCTATCACTCGTTTTTTGCCTCTTTCTTTGCCGGGTTAGGTGAATTGGGAATGTTAAACCAGGGATCGATCAATATTGTTGCCAAGCGGGCGGCTGAATATCTATATGCCTATCTTGATGCGAAGGAAATTCTTCCTGATATGGATGCCGTCCCTGGTGAATCGAAGGCGGAAGTCATTAAAAACTTGATCCTGTATATAAACAAGATCCTTAGTATGGTTGGTGAATATGACCTGCAAGAGGCAGGTGAAGACCAGGTTGTATTGTTAATTGCGGGCCAAACGTGCCGCATATGTCCAAAAGGTGTAGGTGGGGCAGCGGTGAAAGGAACTTTATGCCCGATCCCAAGTCTATTGGAAGCTTTAATCAATATGATCGCTCAAAAAGACATGCTTGAGCTGATTACAACCGGGATTGAAAAAGAAGGTTCCACCTGTAAAGCCTATTTCAAAGTTCTGAATTAATCCAATTATTAAGGGGAGAACATCTGCTGTGGATAAACTTATTCATACTTTTTCCATTGTTGCCTACGACCCTCGAAAATGTGAATGGGGAGTTGCAGTTCAGTCTAAATTCCTGGCGGCTGCGGCAGTTGTATCCTGGGCCAGGGCAAACGCCGGTGCTGTTGCCACTCAATCCTATGCAAATGTAACTTATGGTTTTCGTGGCTTGGATCTGATGCAGGAAGGTCTTTCAGCAGAAGACACTATTCAGCAATTAATTGAGAACGACGAAAATATGGATCAGCGGCAGGTAGGTGTAGTTGATAAAACTGGAAAAGCCGCATCTTTCACTGGAAAAAAATGCCATGAATGGGCTGGGCACATAGTGGGAGAAGGGTATGCCTGCCAGGGGAATATCCTGGTACCAGGCACAGTCGAGGCCATGGCTGAGAAATTTGAAGAAGCACGTCAAGGAGATGGTGAATTGGCGGATTGGTTGGTCTCTGCTCTTGAAGCAGGACAGGAAGCCGGTGGGGACAAAAGAGGTCGCCAGGCAGCTGGTTTACTAGTGGTCAGGGAAGGGGGAGGGTACGGAGGTGATAATGACCGCTACCTCGATTTACGGGTAGATGATCATCCTTATCCGATCTTGAAATTAAAACAGCTGACCGAGAACCACCACCTATATTTTGGAGAAGTTGATCCAGAAGATCTGATTTCCCTTCCCAGTGTTGCCCGGGAACTGCAGGGTATTATGAGAAAAACAGGTCATTTCAAGGACGAGATCACAGGTTTGGTCGATGAAGGTACCGTCACGGCATTAAAGACGCTAGTTGGAGAAGAAAACCTTGAAGAACGCTGGAATGGTGATGAAAAAATGATCGACAATAAAGTTGTCGAGTATTTGAGAACCAAGTATTCCTGAGGATTTTGCCCACATTTTCTCTGATGAGAATGAGGAGGCACAAGAAAATACATTATCCGGACATAAAATTTTCGTTTATAATAGAAAAATGTAAAAAGAAAGGTGTGTTGGGGATATTTTCCACACACCGTTTCTAGTACCTTCGAGGAGTAACTAGTGACAGATCAACCCCAAGCGATAAAACCAATTATTGAAATAGATGATTTGTCAGCCAAAAAAGGATTACGAGATCTTCCCTGGTGGTTTTTTGCTATTATTCTGATCGCTATTTATGCGATCATCATTATATCGACCAACGAAGATTTCAACAGCGCCTTTTTATTTATTAAGAAAGGGCTTTCCATCACAATTAGAACTACCTTAATCGCATATTCTCTAGCAATTTTCTTTGGATTGATTGCTGGATTAGGTAGAATTTCTAAAAACGTAATCATAAATAATCTGGCACGGTTATATGTTGAACTCATCCGTGGTATTCCTATCCTGGTACTGATATTTTTTATTGCTCTAGTAGGTGTACCAGTTCTAGTGGACCAATTAAATGAATTTGGGTATTGGTTATCTGAACAGGGAGTGGATCTCCTGGGTAAGGCATTCACTGCCTTTACTAACCAGGATGTACCTATGAATACTAGGGCTATCATTGCCCTGGCTGTGACATATGGAGCATACCTGGCTGAAATATTCCGGGCAGGTATTCAGTCAATTGTCAGAGGCCAGATGGAAGCTGCCAGGTCATTGGGTATGAGTTATGGCCAGGCCATGCGTTATGTGATTCTGCCCCAGGCTGTCAGGAATGTACTGCCCGCACTGGGAAATGATTTCGTGGCCATGGTAAAAGATTCCTCCCTGGTCTCGGTACTCGGAGTCAGGGATATCACACAGGTTGGCAGACTATATGCGGGAACCACGTTCAAATTTCAGGAAGTTTATATTATTCTGGCAGTGATGTACCTGACTGTGACGGTGGTATTATCAATCGTGGTCCAATTCACCGAAAGGCGGTTAAAAATCCATGACTGATCAAGATTCCATTATCAAAGTTATTGATCTGTATAAATACTTTGATAAGATAAAAGCTGTTGATGGTGTTTCCCTGGACATTGGTAGGGGAAAGGTAGTGGTTGTGATCGGTCCCAGCGGATCTGGGAAATCAACCCTGCTGCGCTGCATCAATCATCTTGAAGAACCTACCAGCGGCGAGATTTGGATCGATGGCGAACAGGTCACTAAAGATGCCAAAAAGATCAACGAGATCGGGCTGAGATCGGCATGGTTTTCCAGCTCTTTAATTTGTTCCCACATCTTTCAGTGCTGGAGAATGTCACTTTAGCTCAGAAAGTGATCCGGGGTAGATCCCAGGAAGAAGCCAAACAAATCGCCATGGAAAAACTTAACCCGAGTGGGAATTCCTGAAAAAGCAGATGCTTTCCCATCAAATTTGTCAGGAGGTCAGCAGCAGCGAGTGGCTATAGCCCGCGCCCTGGCCATGGATCCCAAGATCATGTTATTTGATGAACCAACCAGCGCCCTGGACCCTGAAATGATCAAGGAAGTGTTGGATGTGATGCTTGATCTTGCCCAGGAAGGTATGACCATGGTTTGTGTGTCCCACGAAATGGGATTTGTGCGATCTGCGGCGGATGAAGTTGTTTTCATGGATTTCGGAAAGATTGTGGAACATACCACGCCTGATGGATTGTTCAACAATCCCCAGAATGACCGGACAAAATTGTTCCTGAGCCAGATTCTGGAACATTAACCAATAACAGGATTTTCCACATATTGAGGTAATCAATGTCAAGAATAGATGGACGCGCGAAAGATCAGCTCCGTCCTGTAAGTATTATGCCGGATTATGTTGAATTCCCAGAAGGATCGGTATTGATTTCGATTGGAAAGACCCGGGTATTGTGCAATGTTAGTGTTGAAAATAAAGTCCCTGCCTGGATGGATCAGGAAGGATCCACGCGAGGATGGATCACTGCTGAGTATGCTCTTTTACCGCGCTCGACGTCAACCAGGGTGAAAAGGGAGACCCGAGGTCTGAGCGGCCGTACCCAGGAAATTAAACGAATAATTGGACGATCATTAAGGGCTGCGTTTAACCTGGATCTGATTGGGAACAGGACGATGATTGTTGATTGTGATGTCCTCCAGGCGGATGGCGGGACCCGAACTGCTGCAATAACCGGTGGATATGCCGCACTATCAATAGCCATTCAAAAACTCGTTGACCAGGATGAAATTCCTGCTGAAGTATTTATTTCTCCGGTGGCCGCCATCAGTGTTGGTTTGATCGATGGTCAACCGATGTTGGACCTGGATTACAGTGAGGATTCCCGGGCTGAAGCAGATCTGAATATAGTAATGAATCTAGACGGAGAATATATCGAGATCCAAGGAACAGGAGAAGGCGCTACTTTTTCCAGGGATATGTTGTCCGAGTTGTTGGAT
The DNA here is from genome assembly GCA_963824175.1 of uncultured Chloroflexia bacterium. Lineage (GTDB taxonomy): Bacteria > Chloroflexota > Anaerolineae > Anaerolineales > UBA11858 > B10-G9. The sequence continues at coordinate 96,084 of CAWGOD010000002.1, forward strand.
CTTTCTGCTAAAGGCATCCAGGATCTGTTTAAAATCCAACAACCCTGGCATTATTCTGGGAAGGATTGATACAATCAGCTAAATAATATTTGAAGAATTATTTACTGAAATGAAATAAAAAAACCTCGCAATTAATTGCGAGGTTTTTAGTTTTAATTTACTCAACGGTTGGTACGTCTGGCGGAAGTTGAGGCTGCTCCAAGGTTATGGATTGAATATAGGCCAGATAATCCTGCGGAAGGGCAGGTTCTGATGGCACATATTTGCTCCAATTATCATCAATGATCGGCTGGTATAAGGTTTCTTTTTCAGTAATCCAATCAGAGAAAGCCTGATTGCGGAGTTGTTGATAAGCTGAGGGATCCAGAAGTAAGTCATCTTTACCTAAGCTTTCTAGGATATGCCATCCAAAATCGGTTTGAACAGGATCGCTAATCTCTCCAACTTCAAGGGCAAAAGCGGCTTCTTCAAAGGGCTGAACCATTGCGCCCCGTGAGAACCAATCCAGATCACCACCATTATCTTTGTTCGAGGTGTCAAGAGAATATTCTGCTGCCAGATCGACAAAATCTTCACCAGCTGCTAACTTTTCAACAACTTCATTGGCAGTGTCTTCATCAGCAACCAGAATATGGCGGATCCAGACGTGTTCTGCTTTCTCATCAACATCAGCGCTGACGATCTCAATGATTTCCTCGCGGATAATGGTTATTTCTATGATATCCCTGATAGTTTCTTCTGAAACACCAATATCCTCTATGCTGAGAAGGAAATCGTTGTAGTTGTTCTCAAACAACTCTTCTGTGTATTCAGTAGGCTGCAGGAGCGGTGTTGCTGTAGGATCTGGCTCACCATCCTGATCATCAGAGGTCTCTGGGGTGCTGGAGGGTGCCAGGGTTACTGCTGGAGTGGGGGTACCTCCAGCGAAATATCCAAAAGCTTCCTCAATTTCTTGGTCAATGCGAGCATCATCAACGACTATACCCATCTTTTCTGCTTCAACCCTCAGGATAATATCCTGGGTGAGAGCATTCAGGACTTCCTGACCAACCATGAGAGGTTGCTGCAGTGAGGTGACAGCTAACATCAATTGCTGTTCAAAGTAACCAAATACTTCGGGTGTGCCTCCCAGCTGCTGGAATGTCATCAACATCTGATCGACATCCATGATCATGTTGCGCCTTCTCCACCTGATCTGTTCTTCAAATTGATCGGCTGTGATTTTCTCGTCTTCCAGCTCGATGACTGTGACTTTGGGTGTGAGCACAAATCGATCAATGACTCCATAAGCTACCAGGCCTAAGACAATGACCAGGACAGAAATGGTTGTAATGACAATTATGCGCTTCTGGCGATCTTCTCTTTCCTTCTGCGCAATAAATTTTTTGTTTTGTGGTGGCATAAGTTTACTCTTTTGTTCTATCTACTGTGATTGAATAAATTTCCTAGCGAAGCGATTCGCCTGTGAAGGGAAGCAATGCCAGGTGACGGGATCGTTTAATCTCACGAGCCAACTCGCGCTGGTGTTTTGCGCAGGTTCCAGTCTGTCGGCGGGAACGGATCTTTCCATGGTCGCTTACAAACCTGTTAAGGGTCTCGGTATCCTTATAATCGATCTTCATTTTGGGATTTCCACAGAATCTACATTGTCTTTCCTGCGGATATCTGTCTCGTTCATAATGATTTCTTTCTGCCATGTGGTACTCCTTACGATAATCTCAATCTTATCTAAATTAAAATGGATATTCATCCTCAGCCGGGGGTTCTTCAGTTATTGCATCCCCGGGACGACCATCTAACATGATCATTTCCTGGGCAATGATCTCAACAGCTGAATGATTGGTACCCTTGTCGTCCTGCCAGCGTCGTGTATGTAATCGTCCTTCAATATACACTTGCTTGCCTTTTTTCAAGTACTGGTTGCATATTTCAGCCAATTTTCCCCAAGCAACAACATTGAACCATTCTGTTTCGCTTTTTTTCTCACCATCGGTTGTTGTCCAGCTCCGATCTGACGCCATGCGGAATTTTGTCAGTGGTTTGCCGGAAGGGGTATAGCGCATTTCGGGATCATGTCCCAATCTACCGATGAGTAAAACTTTGTTTAAACCTCTGGCCATGAGCTGCCTCCTTTAAACAGGGAAAGTGGATCCAGGAGATTGTCACTGGACCTGGCTGCTGAACGAAGTCGATCAGTCATCCCTGCCGATAATCAGGAAACGCATAATTGATTCCTGCAGGCCGAAATTTCGTTCCAAATTAGCAACTGCGGTTGGTTCCAACTTGAGGTTGAAGAGGTAATATTGGCCTTCTTTGTTCTTGCGGATCAGGTAAGCCAGTTTTTGTCTTCCCCACTCTTCGAAAGACTCAATAGTTCCCCCTGCTTCAGTTATCCAGCTTTTTACCTTGTCTACAACTTCCGCCGTAGCGGTTTCATCAATTTCCGGGGTAACGATAATAACGAGTTCGTAATCTCGCATCTCATCCTCCTTTCCACGGGTTTGTCTCCTGACAGTGTGGTCAGTACGCAGGAAACGGAAAGTAAATTGGTTAAATGACCGAGGGAGAGTTTAGCATAATTGGGTTTATTTGGGAAGGGTGCTGAAGGATGGTGGAACGATAATCAATAAGGCAGAAAATCTGAGGGAAGAATTAGATTTTTGTCCGCCAATTATGAAGGATGGCCGGGCAAAGGGGGGAGTAGATCCATCCCCTCGGATTGGGCAGCCCGGGCAGTGATCTTTCTTAACTCATCTCGAATATCGGAAGGTAGGGCTGGTTCTGGTGTAGATCTAAGTAATTCCCGCCGTCGGTCCTGAGCCCTCGTCCAGGCAGATTTGTAATCCCTTTGATCAGCTGGGTCAAGGGGTTGGCGATCGATAACCGGAGAAGGATAATGGACTTCTTCCTTGAACCATTTTAATGTATGCTCGTGGGAAATGAAATCACCTGTGGTTCCAACTTCCCGGATGAGGTTGATGGCCAGGGGATTTTCGCGAAATTGGATCCCCGTTGAGAAGTGTTTGATGGAAGCGATCATTTCGGAATCCAAAATTAACTTTTCGGGACTTTGGCAATTCTCATAAGCCAGCATCCCAGCACCGGAGATCATATTGGCCCCGGCCAGGGAACCGAGCAGTGCCCCGGTTGCGGATTCCATTCCAGATTGGACGTCGACAATTTTTGCATCTGAAATACCCAGGTAGGCTTGAGTTGGAAGTCCCAGCGACCTGCCAATCTGCGTGTAGGCAGCCGCGATTAACCAGGTTCCTGGGGCACCCATGGGTGCGGTGCTGTGTTTCATATCAAAAACTGCTGCCGATCCTCCCCAAACGATCTTAGCGCCTTTACAGGCTAATTGAGCAATGACTATCCCGCTCAGGCATTCTGCTGCATGCTGGATTATTGTCCCGGCAAGTGTGACGGGGGAGGTGGCTCCTGCCATGGGCATGGCTACAATCTGGATCGGAATCCCTGATAAAGCATTGTCTATTAAATTTTGGCAGCTGGTGTCGCTCCATCCTAAGGGTGATGTGGGACAAATATCAAATATCCCTAGCGGTTTCTCCAGGAGGGCTTGCTCTCCACCTGCGGCTGTTACCAATAATTCCTTCATCACTTCCCAGCTTTTCTTTCGAAAGATGCCAGTAATAATTGGTTTTGTCATATAACAAAGCGCTAGATAGAGGCGGTAAAGGTCTTGGACTGCCTCTGGAACATCGCTGGGTACCATGGCCGTACTCTGGGCATCAATCGGCGGCAGATTTTCTACAAGCTGAATAAATTGAACCAGGTCATTCGTAATAACTTTGCGGGTTTTCTGTGTTTGGGAATCCAAGATGTATAAGGTTGAAGATCCGGGATTAAAGAAAGTTCTGTCACTGCCGTATTTGACAGCTGGATCTCCCTTGAGGTTATAGAGGGAGAATTGCGCCGGGCAGTTTTTCAGAGCGTTGTGGATGAGTTCTTCTGGAATCGAGGCTACCTTAGAATTCAGGTTAACCTTTGCACCCGCATCTGATAACAGGTTGAGACCTTCTGAATTGGAGATGATAATACCGGGATTTTCCAGGAGTTTAATCGCCTCCTGGATGATCTTTTTTTCCTCTTCTGTTGATAGAACTTGCAGTGATGGCTTCATATTCGGTTATACCAGGCTAAAGAAAACCCCATCCTTGGTGACGGGAAGGGGTAAGGTATTTCTTATGATGTTAACACAGCTGGTCTGGATTTGGGATTTGGCCTAATATAAACCCCAGTCTACGGCATCGTCTTCCATCATGGAGCGGTCCCAGAATTCACGTCCCATCTCTATCTTTGTGGGTATACCCAGGATTTCTTCTGTTTTGCTGCGGCAGGCTTCCATGAGCTGAGGGGCATAAGGACAGAAAGGAGTTGTCAGGATCATGGTTACCAGGGCATCATCATCCTTAATCTTTACATTTCTAACCAATCCTAACTGGACGATATTCATCCCCAGTTCCGGATCCATGACTTCCTGGAGGCCTATATGGAGGGTCTCAGCCAATCCGCGGTCCGCTTTTCCTAATTCCCACTGATCTACGATCATAAACTATACCTCATCCACTTTATCTCTAATCAGATATTTGCATTGCTTATCACCATCGAGGATGCATTCAACTCGTTTCGGTGTGGTGGAAACAAAGTGGGCGATCAATTCCTGGTCCACCACACAAATCTCTGGGTAGTCTTCTCCCACATGATGGTAGGGGCAGCTGGCTTCAACGATATAGAAATTACCTTCTTCTTCCTGTATATCGACCATGAATCCTTCTGTGGTCAACACCTCTTGAAGCAATTCCAGGCGTTCTTTGAGATCGAGATCTTCCAGGTTGATATCGTGAGTCAGGTCTTCCACTATTCCTTCTGCGACTTCCTTGAAAATGTTACCCAGCACCTTTTCTGGCAGACTGGATTTCAACTGCTCCAGTAATCTCAAGGTCAGCTGTAAATAACGCTGCGGGAATTGTTCCATTCCTTTCGGAGTAAGGCTGAATACTAAGCGGGGGCGACCAACTCCATGTCGTTCTTCTTCAGTGAGGATCAATCCCTCTGCCTCCAATTTAGTAACATGGTGGCGCACGGATATCGGGTTGATATCCACTGCTTCCGCTAATTCGTTTACAGTCCTTTTTTGATTGAGGAGCAGCGAACGCAGAACTCGATTTCTGGTGTTATTACTCATAAAAAGCCTTTTTTGATCTGCCTTATCATCAAAAGTCTATCATTGAACCTCTGAGATGTCAATAATTTATATGATATTTATCTAAAATATTGACTAATGCGATTAATTATGCTACAATTTGCCCTGTCAAAAAAAAGCTGAAAAAGCAATAATAAATGAATTGGAGCCATTTTTTATGTCTGAACTAGTGATCAAGAATCTTCATGTCAACGTGGAAGATACAGAGATATTAAAGGGTGTGGATCTCACTATCAAAACTGGAGAAGTCCATGCTGTCATGGGCCCAAATGGCACGGGAAAATCAACCCTGGCCTATGCTTTAATGGGTCACCCAAAATATAATGTAACTAACGGAGAAGCCACCCTAAATGGGCAGGATCTATTGGATCTAGATCCAAATGAACGCTCGAAGTCTGGGATTGTTCTTGGCTTTCCAATATCCTGTAGCAGTGCCTGGAGTTTCTGTTGCCAATTTCCTGCGCACAGCGATTAACGCTCACAGGAAATATCAAGACCCGGAAGACAAGGGCATATCCATCCCTGATTTCAGGAAAAAACTTAAAGAAAAAATGGCTCTGCTCAAAATGGATAAATCATTTGCGGGCAGGTACCTGAATGACGGTTTTTCCGGTGGTGAGAAGAAACGGGTTGAGATCCTTCAAATGGCCACATTAGAGCCAATATTTTCCATTCTTGATGAAACAGACTCAGGACTGGATATTGATGCTCTCAAAATCGTATCAGATGGGGTAAATGCGATCAGTAGTGAAAACCATGGTGTTCTGGTGATCACTCATTATCAACGGATCTTAAACTCTATCAAACCTGATTTTGTACATGTAATGCTGCATGGCAAGATCGTTCAAACTGGTGGACCTGAACTGGCACTCAAACTTGAAGAAGAAGGGTATGAGTGGCTTCGGGAAAAACACACTGCCTGATAGGTTTCATTACAGTATTTCCTAAGTTATTTGTTCAGGAGTTTTTCTCATGTCAACAGACGAGAAATTGATTCAAAGTATTGGTGATTATAAGTACGGATTCAAAGATCCTGAAGTGCATGTATTTAAAAGCAAGAAAGGATTGGATGAGGGCATTGTCCGGCAAATCTCCCAAATGAAAGAAGAGCCAGAGTGGATGCTGAATTTCCGCTTAAAAGCCCTGGAGCATTTTCAAGCCAGACCCGTACCAACCTGGGGACCCGATCTATCTACACTTGATCTGGATGATATCTATTATTATGTCAAGCCCATGGATGAAGAAGGAAAAACCTGGGACGATATCCCGGTATCGATCAAGGACACATTTGAAAAACTTGGCATTCCGGAAGCAGAGCAGAAATTCTTGGCCGGGGTAGGTGCCCAATATGAATCAGAAATGATCTATCACAGCATTCATGAGCAGCTGGCCGAGCAGGGAGTTCTATTCAAGAGCATCGAGGACGGTCTAAAGGAACATCCCGAACTCTTCCGGGAATATTTTGGGAAGATTATTCCCTTTACTGATAATAAATATGCAGCTTTAAACAGCGCAGTTTGGTCAGGCGGATCATTTGTCTATATCCCGCCGGGATTGAAAGTGGACCTTCCTCTTCAAGCTTATTTTCGGTTGAATGTCGCTAATATTGGGCAGTTTGAGAGGACGATCATCATCGCTGATGAAGGCTCCCAAGTTCACTATGTGGAAGGCTGCACAGCGCCACAATATACAACCGATTCCTTCCACTCAGGTGTGATCGAGATCATGGTTAAGAAGAATGCCCGGGTTCGCTATACCACTATTCAGAACTGGTCTAATAACGTGTATAACCTGGTGACTCAGCGAGCGAAGGTTGAAGAAAATGGCACAATGGAATGGGTGGATGCCAATCTCGGATCTAAGGTGACGATGAAGTATCCCTCCTGTATGTTAATGGGCAAAGGTGCCCATGGGGAGATCCTGTCGATCGCTTTTTCTGGCAAAGGCCAACATCATGACACTGGCGGAAAGGTAATTCACCTGGCTCCTGATACAAGCAGCAAGATCATCTCAAAATCGATCAGTAAGGATGGCGGACGAGCTTCCTACCGTGGTTTATTGCGAGTTAATAAAGGCAATACAAACGTGAAATCGAATGTTGTGTGTGATGCGCTGCTGCTGGATGATCATTCCCGATCAGATACATACCCCTATATTGAAGTCGATGAACAGGATGTGAATATCGGGCACGAAGCGTCTGTATCCAAAGTGGAAGATGAACAGCTCTTTTATTTGATGAGCAGGGGATTAAGTGAAGAAGAAGCTACCAGTATGGTGGTTTCGGGATTCATCGAACCTCTTGTCAAAGAACTGCCCATGGAATATGCAATTGAAATGAACCGTTTGATCCAGCTCCAAATGGAAGGATCGATCGGCTGATGAAGGATTAATATGGCTAGAAAACAACCAGAGAAGGGATTTACTTTTACACATGAAATGGTCCAGGATTCCACGGACCTGGCACCTGTCCTTAGGAAATTCAAGAGCGATTCCTGGGACGCGTATCAGGAGCTGCCATTTCCTACGCTAAAAGATGAAGCCTGGCGCAGAACATCATTGAATGGATTGGATTTTGGATCCATTCAGCTCCCAAATGGCCAAATTAAAATCCTCCCAGGATTCTGAGATTGCATTTGGCATTCTTAGCGAAGAGGTCATCTCAGGCAAAACCTATTTCATACTTGATGCTGCTGGTGTACAAGTAAAACAATCAGCTGATCTCAAGAAAAAGGGCGTGATCTTGAGCAGTTTGAGCGATGCGGCTTCTGATCATTCTGAGTTGGTAGAAAAAGTTTTAGGAAAGATAATATCTCCCAAAGATGGAAAATTTGCAGCTGCAGTTGGTGCATTCGCAAAATTTGGGATTTTTATTTATATACCAAAAGGCGTACAGGTTGAAGAGCCAATTTATGGCATTAGTATAGCTCCTGGACAAGGTACTGCCCATTTTTTCCAAACTCTGATCTACCTGGAAGAGGGAGCTTCTCTGAACTACATCCAGGAAACCATTTCAGCTGATGATGGATCTGAAAAATCCCTGGCTGGAGAGAACCTGGAAATATTCGTTGGTCCAAATGCGAATCTTCAAGTAACTGAGCTGCAGAATTATGGTTCTGGTGTCTGGAGTTTTGGCCATAAAAAGGCCTTGGTTGAGAGGGATGGAAACCTGGAATGGGAGATTGGCGCTCTGGGATCATCTCTATGTAAACATTTTGTGTCTCTGGATCTGGTAGGTAAAGGTGCTGAAGGCAGAGTATCTGGAATGTTCTTTGCGGATCGAACCCAACATCTTTCATATAACACTCTTCAGCGGCACCTTGCACCAAGAACCACCAGTGATTTGCTCTTTAAGGGTGCGCTGAATGGGAAAAGCAGGTCGGTGTGGCGGGGAATGATCTATGTAGCACCTGGAGCACAGCATATTGACGGTTACCAGGCTAATAGGAACCTTATTCTTAGTCAGGCTGCAAGATCAGATTCTATACCAGGACTTGAGATCCTCAATAACGATGTTCGCTGCACTCATGGTTCCACTGTCGGAAAAATTGATCAGGACCAGCTCTTTTATCTACTATCCCGGGGAATCCCCAGGCAGGAAGCCGAGCAGCTGGTTATCCAGGGTTTTTTTGGTGACGTATTGTCCCGATTTTCTATCCCGGAAGTGGGAGAAGCAGTTTGGGCAACGATTAAATCCAGACTTCTGGATTAGAAATTTCTAATAAAACAGGTTCTGCTATTCACATTTTGAAGAAGCCTGTTAGAATTGTCTTGTTATTAACAAAGATGGAGGTTATCTTGTCATCAGTTCCATTTTCTGCGCCGCCCGCAAACGATAACTATTATGAGATTGGAGATCACGTAGAGGTCCTTTGCGATCATGATTTTGAGGATGATCGGGTCCGTGATTGGTTAGAAGGTGTTGTTGTAAAAAAAGGACATAAAAAAGTCGCGATACAATTCCATAAGAATGTATATTTAACCGATGGGTGGATGGTGCCCGATCGAGTATTATGGTGTGCCCTTGGCTCTCAAAATATTCGCAGACCGAGGAAAAAACGCCGGACACAGTCTTAATATTTCCAACTTGATTTGAAAAATCAACGGGAGCAAGGATCCATGGCTGCCAAGATAACTACAGGTTATGACGTAAACAAGGTCAGAGAGGATTTTCCTATCTTAAAGCGAGAAATCCGACCGGGGGTTCTACTTACTTATCTCGACTCAGCAGCAACCAGTCAAAAGCCAAATTCAGTTATAGAGGCCATGAGTGCCTATTATCAGGATACCAACGCAAATATTCATCGCGGTATCCATAAACTGGCTGAAGAAGCTACATTTGCTTATGAAAACGCGCGTGAGCGGATAGCGGCTTTTATCAATGCTCCGTCTTCAGAAGAGCTGATATTCACCCGAAACACAACCGAATCTATCAACCTTGTGGCTTTTACTTGGGGGAGAACTTTCTTAAAAGCTGGGGACTTGATTCTACTTACCGAAATGGAGCATCATTCTAACCTGGTTCCCTGGCAGATGCTGGCTAATGAGCTTGATCTGGAATTGGATTTTATCCCTGTAACACCTGATGGTCTCCTTGATCTTGATATCTATAAGAAGCAATTGAAGAAAGAACCAAAACTTCTGGGTATCACTCATATGTCCAATGTCCTGGGTACAGTCAATCCCCTGGAAGAGATCCTGAAAGACGCTAAATCTGCTGGAGCTGTCACCTTGGTGGATGGAGCTCAGGCTGTACCTCATTTCCATGTTGATCTATCCAATCTGGCAGCTGATTTTTACGCATTTTCTGCCCATAAAATGTGCGGACCAACGGGAATTGGCGCTTTATTCGGAAGGAAAGAGTTGCTGGAAAAAATGCCGCCATTCCTGGGCGGTGGCGAAATGATCAAACGCGTTGAGCTCCGATCTTTTAAAACCAATGATCTGCCGCATAAATTTGAAGCGGGAACGCCTGCAATTGCCGAAGCAGTTGGCTTTGGCGCGGCGGTTGATTACCTGTCAGACCTGGGTATGGATCAAATAGAGAGACATGAACGAAGTTTGACAGGCTATGCTATTGAAAAACTCTCCCAAATTTCTGATTTGCATATTCTCGGCCCCGATATCGAAGAGAAAGGTGGAGTGGTTGCTTTCTATATCAAAGATATTCACGCCCATGACGTAGCCCAGATCCTGGATAGTAGAGGCATCGCCGTTCGGGCAGGACATCACTGCGCCCAACCGCTGCATACGAAATTCAATTTGCCAGCGACCTCCCGGGCCAGCCTGTATTTGTATAATACAAGAGAAGAAGTGGACCGTCTGGTGGATGGAATCCATAGAGTAAAAGAAATTTTTGCCTGAAAAAATGATTGGGAAGGATTTATGGAAGACTTTTACAGGGAATTGATAATTGAGCGTTATAAGGCCCCCCATTTCCGAGGTGTCCTGGATCCCAATGATATATCCTATGAAGATGATAACCCGTCCTGTGGGGATCATATCCAGATTGATGTTCGTCTGGATGAGAAAGGTATTGTCACAGAAGCTCTCTTCAGTGGAGAAGGCTGTGCCATATCTCAAGCTTCTGCTGATTTACTGCTGGAGTCAATCATTGGCAAGAGCGTTGATGATATTAAAGGATTATCAAAAGAGGATATCCTGGAAAATCTGGGCATCGAACTTGGCCCCGTGCGCCTTAAATGCGCTTTACTGCCGTTGAAAGTGCTCAAAGCAGGGGTTTACGGGATAAATAAAATAGAAGAATCTGATTGACCAAAACCTGATTATTGAAAGGCGAAACTTCATATTTGAAATGAGGTTTCGCCTTTTTGTTTGGAAGTCCTTTACTGTTTTGTTAGATACACTCTCCAGGATGGCTGGGATAGTTTACAATCGATGATATGTTACCTGTTTGGTCGAGGGCAGGGGGGGCAATAAGGTATAATCAGGAATGATTTTAAGGAGCATGGATAATGCCGTTTATCATAGGTGAGAATGTAGGTCCCTATCGCTTGATCGAGAAACTTGGTAAAGGTGGTATGGCAACTGTATTTAAAGCCTACCATCCTAGCTTGGATAGGTATGTTGCTATTAAAGCCCTGCATCCTGCCTTTATGGAGCACCCAGGATTTCTGGAACGTTTTGAAAGAGAAGCCAAAGTTGTTGCAAAATTGGAACATCCAAATATCGTTCCGATTTACGACTTTTCTGAACATGAAGATCGCCCCTACCTGGTTCTTAAATATGTCCAAGGCGAAACTCTAAAAGCCCGCTTGGATAAATCCAAACTAACCTATAAAGAAACCCGACATATCTTCCGTGTGATTTCATCTGCTTTGGCATATGCTCACCAGGAGGGTGTCCTCCACAGGGATGTAAAACCTTCTAATGTGCTGCTGGATAAGACCGGCGGTATATATCTGGCCGATTTCGGGCTGGCAAGAATCGCGGAAACAAGCCAGACGACACTTTCTGGTCAGATGATGATGGGCACCCCGCATTACATCTCCCCTGAACAAGCCAAGGGATTGGGGAACCTGGATAGTGGAACGGATATCTACTCCCTGGGTGTGATGATGTATGAGCTCTTAATTGGAGAGGTACCATTCCAGGCAGACACACCATTTTCAGTGATCCATGATCATATTTACAGCCCGTTGCCATTACCACGGGATATGAACCCGGATCTCAATGAAGAAATGGAGCGAGCGATATTAAAAGCGCTGGCGAAGAAACGTGAGGACAGGTATGCTTCAGTCTCGGAGATGATGGCTGCCTTTTTAAAAGCTTTCGATCTCCTCATAAAGGATCATCCATCCACGGGTGAAGCGCCAACCCTGGCTTTGCATGAAGACGCCCGGAAAAAGACCATCGAGCGTGTCAAGGCAGAAAAGGAATTTGCCGAAACCAAGGTGGTTGAAAAAGATACCAAAGGGGAAAAAGAGAAGAAAAAGGGCATCCCGGGATGGGTTTGGTGGATGGCTGCTCCCGCCCTTGTGTTATTCTGTCTGGGGTTCACTGTATATCAGAACGCTCTTGAAGCACCCGGTCCGGATTTGATCACCTCGGAAACTTTAACGCAAGAAGCCAATTTCCAATCAGCTCCGGAATTGAATGAGATAAAATCTCTAAATGAGCAGATCAGGGAGAACCCGCAGGACCCATTTCTGCGTTATACCCTGGGTGTAGCATACCTTGAGGCAGATCGCCCCCAGCTGGCTAGGGAAGCGTTCCAGAAGGCTTACCAATTGGCAGAAGATAATCCTCAAATAATCCTGGATTTGGGTGAAGGGCTGACGGATATTAATATCTGGACTTACGCTGCCTATAGTTTCCTGAAAGTAGAACAGCTCGGTTCACCAATCCCAGAGCAAGAACTGAAAGATAAGATCAGTGAGGCACTCTATTATGCGGCCTTTGAGAATTTCTCATTGGAAGTTCTCTCCGGTAATCAAGATATGGAAATTGATCCTTCTTTGCTGCATTTAGTGGAGGCTCGGAAGGCCTTATTTAACGGCAGAGTTGACGTAGCCGAACGGTTGGTTGATCAAGTAATGGCAGAACGTCCGGATTTGCTGGAAGCTTACCTGCTCAAATCAGATATCCTGTTTGCCCAGGATCGATTTGAAGAGGCCCGGGATTTACTGCTGGAATTGGAACAATACGAGAATTTGCCGGCCTGGATTCGAGAAGAATTAAGATTACAGCCGGAATAGCATTCATATTTTTATGGAGGAGTAATGCGGAGAGCTTGTGTTGCAGGGAATTGGAAAATGAATAAATCAGTACAGGAATCTTTATCCCTGGTTAAGGAACTTATGCCAGGATTAGATAGTATCGAAAACGTTGATAGTGTCATCTGCCCACCTTTCATTGCGCTGGCAAAAGTTTCTGATTTGGTCAAGAACTCAAAGATTGAACTTGGTGCCCAGAATCTATATTGGGAAGAAAAGGGTGCTTACACTGGGGAGATTTCACCTGGTATGGTTGCTGAAATAGCAGAACATGTGATCTTGGGCCATTCAGAACGTAGGGCCTAATTCCAGGACACAGATGAGGCTGTGAATAAGAAAGTATTGGCTGCCTTGAACGCGGGATTAAAGCCAATTCTCTGTGTAGGTGAAACCCTGGACGAAAATGAAAACGGAAAAACAGGTGATGTGGTAAAACGCCAATTGACCGGGGCTTTGAAAGGTGTCAGTATTGAAGATTTTGGAAAAATTATGATAGCCTATGAACCAGTCTGGGCTATTGGCACCGGAAAAGCTGCAACTGCTGAAGGGGCTAATCAGGTTATCAAGGAATATATCAGGGATGAGGTGTCATCTTTGTATTCACGTGAAGCTGCGGACAAAGTCCGTATTCTGTACGGCGGATCCGTCAAACCTGAAAACGCTAAAGAATACTTCCAGCAGCCTGATATTGATGGCGCGTTGGTTGGCGGAGCCAGCTTGAAGGCAGATGCCTTTATCCAGATCACTGAGGCCGCGGCCTGATAACTCATTTGAAGTAAAAAGAGGCTTCTCATTGAGAAGCCTCTTTTGTTTTAACTTGGAAAAATTTAACCCGTTCCAAATTGCCTATCTCCAGCATCTCCCAACCCTGGTACGATATATCCGTGATCATTCAAATGGCTGTCTATAACTGCCAGATGAAGGGGAACATCAGGGTGAGCTTTTTGCATAGCATCCACACCTTCTGGTGCGGCCAGGATACCGAGGAACTTGATTTTCTGAACCCCCCATTTCTTCAAGATATCCACTGTTGCTACAGCAGATCCACCTGTTGCCAGCATAGGATCCAGAACCAGGCAGACTGATACCGTAGGTTCAAGCGGTAATTTGTTGTAATACTGGACTGGTTGGAGTGTTTGCTCATCCCTGTACAAACCAATATGCCATACTTCAGCGCTGGGCATCAAACCCCAGATACCTTCCACCATACCCAGTCCTGACCGAAGGATAGGAACCAGCCCAATGGGCTGCTTCAATTCCATCCCGGCTGCCTCTGCAAGGGGAGTTTCAACAGTTTTGGGGGCAATTTCCAGGTCAGCTGTGGCTTCATAGGCCAATAATGCAGAAACCTCCCGGATCAGTTCCCGAAATTTTTTGGGATCAGTGTTTTTATCCCGCAGTCGCGTTAATTTATGCGAAACAAGTGGGTGGCTGGATTCGAAGATTGTATTCATGGTTGTCTCCCTTAGGTTGAATCCGTATTCCTGATTTATTTTCATTTTGTTATTCATACTGATTATATCCTGAGGTGTCTATTTGTCCCACTTTCCTACGCATTTAGGTCTACCTTCGGTATAATCTTAGACATGGATGATACACAACCAAACCGCCTGGTGGATTCTGATCCTAAACCGGGAGACCATCTGGATCACGCGCTTCGTCCCCAATTTCTGGGCAGTATGATCGGTCAGGATACGATCCGGGAGAATCTTGAGATATTGATCTCTGCGGCCCAACACCGGGAAGAAGCTCTGGACCATGTCCTTTTTTACGGTCCCCCTGGATTGGGAAAGACTACCTTGGCCCACATTCTTGCAAATGAGATGGGTGTTCATATTAAGATCACTTCCGGTCCGGCAGTGGAAAGAGCTGGGGATCTGGCGGCGATCTTGACCAACCTTAATGAAGGGGACATCCTGTTCATTGATGAGATCCACAGGCTGGGCCGGGCGGTTGAAGAAGTCCTTTATCCGGCCATGGAAGATTATTCCCTGGATATCATCATTGGAAAAGGTCCTTCTGCCCGCTCTGTGCGTTTGAATCTACCTAGGTTTACGATCGTAGGTGCGACCACACGCTTGGCACTGGTTACGGCACCTTTACGAGCTCGATTTGGGGCGGTATACCGCCTGGATTATTACACTGTTGAAGCGGTCGAGAATATCATCAAGAAGGCGGCAGAACAGCTCGAAGTGCCTTCTGAGTCTGACGGAATCAAAGAGATCGCTTCCCGTTCTCGCGGCACACCGCGAGTTGCTCTGCGCCTTTTACGCAGAGTGCGGGATTTTGCCCAGGTCCGTGGTGAGGGAGTGATCACTTCGTCAATTTCCCGGCAAGCGCTGGAATTATTGAAGATCGATGAAGTTGGTTTGGATTCTATGGATCGCAGTGTGCTTCACGCAATTGTTGTGAAGTATCAGGGCGGACCTGTGGGATTAAAGACGATAGCCGCCTCTATTCGAGAGGATCCAGATACGATCATGGATGTTGTTGAACCTTATTTGCTGCAGTTGGGATTGATGCAGCGAACCTCCCAGGGCAGGGTGGCAACCCAGCAAGCCTATCTCCATTTGGGTTTGGAACCACCCCCAGATGCAGTTCAGCCCAGATTAATCAACTGAGGAAAGATATGGATCTGATGCCATTAGCCCGTATTGTGGCTGTATTTGCTTTGGTTCTTCTTGTTGTTGCCGGCTTGTTATTCCTGGCTGCAAAATTCAATATCTCCCTGGGAAAATTTCCAGGCGATTTTGTGATTAAACGAGGCAATTTTACTTGTGCAGTTCCATTAGTATCTTCGCTGCTGATCTCAATTGTGATCACGGTCTTTCTCAATATCCTGTTCGCTTTGTTGAAAAAATAAAGAAGTGAAAATTGAAGACATCTGATTTTGCATATAAGTTACCGAAGGAATATATTGCCCAGCATCCCGTTTATCCACGGGATTCTTCCAGGTTGCTGGTCTATAACCGGGAACAGGGGACTGTCGCTCACCATCATTTTCATCAGCTAGTAGATCTGCTTCGGGAAAATGATCTGCTGGTGGTCAACCAGACCCGGGTAATCCAAGCACGCTTATTTGGTAAAAAAATCCCAACCGGAGGAAAAGCTGAATTGCTGCTCCTGCGCGAGTTGAAAAAGGATACATGGGAAGCGATGGTTGGAGGAAAGGGAATCAGGCCAGGTATCAGAATTCAGATCGATAATGGCCCGGAAGTTCATGTTGAGGATGACCTGGGAGGATCATTCAGGAAGATCCGATTTCCTGAATCCGATCGAACCGATGCTTGACCAGATCGGGAATGTACCTCTACCTCCCTATATTCATGAACATCTTGATAAACCAGAGCGGTATCAGACTGTTTATGCCAGAGAATCCGGTTCAGCTGCCGCTCCTACAGCTGGTTTACATTTTACGCCGTCCCTAATGGATAGGATCCAGACAAAAAGGGATCCGGATCGCTGAAGTCACTTTGCATATCGGTCTGGATACTTTCGCCCCGGTTCATGAAGAAGACCCCAGGGATCATAAGATCCATCAGGAATGGTGCCGGCTTTCTGATGAGGCTGCTGCCCAGATCAATCAAACGAGGAAGTCTGGTGGAAGGGTCATCGCAGTAGGAACTACATCGGTCAGGACACTTGAAACAGCTGCCAGGCATAGTGATCTGGGTATTGGCATATCTCCTTTCGAAGGGAAGACAGATTTGTTCATATTACCTGGGTTTAAGTTCCAGGTTGTTGATATGTATGCTGACGAACTTTCATCTCCCTGAATCGACTTTAGTGATGATGGTCAGTGCTTTTGCCGGCAGGGAAAAGATCCTTGAGCTATACCAACTGGCTATGCAAGAAGGATATCGATTTTACTCATTTGGAGATGCAATGCTGTTGGAGTAAGTAGATGTGAATTATTTGTATGGGAGATTGATGTGGAAGAAAAGAAAAAAATAACCCCGGCGGGGCTGATTAACTTATTTATTGTTTATTTTGTGTGGGGAAGCACCTATTTGGCAATCAGGATCGGCATCCGAAGCGGATCTGGTTTCCAACCCTTCTGGTTTGGGGGACTGCGAGTTCTGGTAGCTGGGGCTATTTTGCTGCTATTCGGCTGTGATCAGAGGGAAGGATATTCGCCCTAATAAAATGGATCTCAAGGTGTTGATCGCTTCCGGTTTCCTGCTCTGGATTGGTGGAAATGGGTTGGTTGTATTGGCTGAGCAGCGGATCGACTCCGGAATTGCAGCCCTGATTGTTGCCAGCACACCCATTTGGGTGGCATTATTCGAGTCCATCCTGGATAAGAGGATGCCGTCATTATTATTAATAGGTTCACTCATTGTAGGTTTTGGCGGGATAATAGTTCTCAGTTTGCCATTATTAACCTCGGGAGTAAGGGCTGATATTTTATCCATCCTGGCTGTGCTGCTGGCCAGTTTCAGCTGGTCCTCAGGCCTAGTCCTTCAAACTCGCCAACCTGTCAGTCTGAGCAGAGGAGTCAGTTCGGCCTATCAGCAGCTATTTGGGGGTGTGTTTTTTGCCTTGATTGCCTTACTTGTCCGGGAACCCCTGCCCACACCTACAACCGAGGCCTGGCTGGCCTGGGGTTATCTGGTTCTGTTCGGCTCGATCCTGGCTTTTACTGCATTTGTGAGTGCTCTCCAGCCGCTGCCAACCAGTCTTGTTACTACTTATGCTTATGTAAATCCGGTCATAGCTGTGCTTTTGGGCTGGTTGATTTTAAGAGAGCCTGATTACTCCTTGGACCATCGTTGGAGGCCTTTTTGTATTGGTGGGAGTGACAGGGATCTTTCGGGTGAATAATAAAAAAGCCCACCTGGACCAGGAGAATCCAGGCAGCTGAGAAATCAATGATACCTTATTTCTGTTACGGTATAATCTACAATCATCTCATTGGATAAACAAGATTTGGAGTTCCAATGCGCGCAGTTGATATCATCATCAAAAAACGTAACGACCAAGAATTATAGCAAGGAAGAAATCGAATTTTTCGTCCAAGGCTTCACGGACGGATCAATTCCAGACTATCAGGCTTCATCCTGGGCGATGGCAGTTCTGTTAAATGGCATGACTCCCCAAGAGACTACTGACCTGACCATGGCAATGGTCAATTCTGGGGATATACTGGATTTATCTTCAGCGGTTCCCCTGGCGGTGGATAAACATTCTAGCGGGGGAGTAGGTGATAAAACCACTCTGGTTGTAGAGCCTCTCGTAGCTGCTTGTGGGCTGCCAGTAGGAAAGATGTCCGGCAGGGGATTGGGATTTACGGGCGGCACGCTGGATAAAATGGAATCTATTCCTGGGTTCAGGGTCAATTTAACCGAGGAAGAATTTTTATCCCAACTGAAAGAGATAGGCTTGGTCCTGGCTGGACAAACTGCAGTTTTAGCGCCAGCTGATGGAAAATTCTATGCCCTGCGTGATGTCTCCGGGACCGTGGATTCCATCCCTTTAATCGCGTCTTCGATCATGAGTAAAAAGATCGCTGCCGGTGCGCAGGCGATTGTCCTGGATGTCAAAATCGGTTTGGGGGCATTTATGGCAACCCAGGAAGAAGCCAAACAGCTGGCTAAGTTTATGGTGGATATAGCCCATCTAGCAGATCGGAAAGCAGTCGCCTTGATCTCGGATATGAATCAACCCTTGGGTATTGCTGTCGGGAATATTCTGGAAGTAAAGGAAGCGATTGATACTTTACAGGGAAGGGGACCTGCAAGTTTTGTGGAGCACTGCCTGGATGTTGCAGAACAGATGTTGATCCTAGGAGAAGCAGCCGCAGATGGCGGAGAAGCTCGTGAGAAAGCAGAACAAGCCCTTAAAGACGGTTCAGCCTGGCAGAAATTCCTGGAGCTAGTAAAAGCTCAAGGTGGTGATGTTTCTTACGTTGAAGATCCAGATAAATTCCCGAAAGCAGAGATAGTTGAAGTGGTTCCAGCTCCGAAAACTGGTTATTTGAGCCAGATCCATGCTCGTATAGTTGGCGAAACTTCGGTAGATCTTGGTGCTGGCCGAGCTAAAAAAACTGATCAGATAAATCATGCAGTGGGAATTGAAATCCTGAGGGAAGTGGGAGATCGATTAGAAATGGGTGATGATTTGTTTATCCTGCATGCAGCTAATCAGTCTGATTTTGAGTTAGCAAAAGAACGCTTGTTAGGGGCTCATAAGTGGAGTGATACACCTGTTGAACGGCTCCCGTTGGTTTATGACATAATCAGCTGATGTTTTCGGTTGATTAGATTTCCATTTTACTGGCTGCAAATTGAGAAAGGAATTCTTCCTGCCCCTGGTTGTATGTTTTCAGGGGTATTTCTCCTCCTATTAATGATAGAAGTGTATTTGTTAAGAAAGAATTCACTGGTGTGGGAATGCGAGATTTCTCCCCAGCCCTGACAACTGCACCGTTAAGCTGGTTGACCTCACTCTGCTTCCTACCGCTGTATAAGTCGATGTGAAAGGAGGGCATTTTCTTCCCCCGGCCGCCTCCTATCATCCTTGATAATAAGGGTTGGGAAAGCCAATAAGGCAGAAATTTAATGAGTGCAGCAAGGATTTTTACTGGAACGCCTGGTAAGTTCACGGCTTTAATTCCCTGAATTTGCATCACATTTAGCGCTTCACGAACCTGTTCTATTTCTATCTGATAGAGAGCAGGATTTGAATAGATCTGCGCTGGAGATAAATTGAGTATGGCAGAACTGGAATTTCCGAGCAGATTGGTAACCAGTTTGGACCATTTCATACTCTCGGGGTTTGGATAATATTTACAATATATCCCGGAATTCAAAAAGATCTGGACAAGGTCTTTGGCCATTGGATGGCTGCCTGCAACTCCCATCCCTCGCATCTTCCTGACGATTATGTTTCCCTTAGAGGGACAATCTACTGCTGACGTGACAGTGCCGGGTATGATCAGCTCAGATCCGAGTGCATCGGCCAATCTTTTTTCACTTTCAACGCCATTTTGCAAACAGAGCAGGGGAGGGAGATTTTCCCGTAAGCGGGTCAATTCTGGCAGGATTGTATCAAGATGGTATGTTTTGACAGCGAGGATGATCAGATCTGGTTTTTGATTTAGAGCCTGGTCCAGAGAGCTTATATATTTTGGGGAGGATATGGTCGATCTATTCCCCTCAATATCCATTATTATCCCCTGATTTTGGAGTGAGGCGATATCTTTCTCCCTCTCCAGGAATAACACCTCATGTCCATTTTGAGCCAGGGAACCACCCAGGTATGAACCGATCGCGCCAGCTCCCAGGATGAGAAAACGTTTATTCATAAGTATATCTGGGATCTATTCTTTAGCGAGGTGACTGGTGTTATTGTGTTCAAAAAAGACCCAATTATCATTACCGGGTTTGTATTGGATAGTAGAATACCCGGTATTTGAAAATCGGAAATTTGGTCCCTGGAAATTTGACCGGGGGGTTTGTCCGAGCATGGCATGCATTACCATATTCATAAACCCGCCATGAGAGATAATCAGGTACCGTCCTGAGGGATATTTGACTAGTTTATTTACTGCTGTAGCAGCTCTTAAAAACAACTCCCACTGGCTTTCACCGGTATTGGCAATCGGTTGGTGGATGGGGATGAAATCAGGAGGGGGATGGGACACCAAGGCTTCCTCATGAAGCAATCCAGCAAGTTCGCCATTATCTCGTTCCATCCAGATCGGATCGAACTCAATTTTTGTATTAATTGCATCCGTGATAATTTTTGCTGTTTGTTTAGCCCTGGTTTGGGGGCTGGAAATTGCTAAATCAAACTGGATGCCTCTATCAGACCAGGCAGACGCCAAATTATTCGCCTGGAGAATGCCGACGTCGGTAAGTGGAAAATCAGCTTGTCCCTGATGCCGTTTATCTGCATTCCCAGTGGATTGGCCATGCCGCAAAAACACAAAAAGCAAATCGGGTGGTTTGTTCTTAAAATCTTTCATAAATAATCAGATTCCCCTGTTAAATATCTATATAGCATACTCAGGTCGTGCTCCAATTCGGATTTCCGTTTAGAAAGGCTGGACCAGTTACCTTTTTCTTCCCGGCCAGCTGGATCAGGTCCAGGACCAGGATTCCTGCACTGGTTCCTATTGCTGGGTATCCATCATATACTGATAACACCCCAGGCCCGGGAGAGGTTACGGAAATTCCCCGGGCTTGATGAATAATCAATCTTATTTCATTCCAGAATGTAAATGTCCCCGGCCAAGGGGAAAACGCCCTAACTGTACGTGCCAGAGATATTGCAGTCAGCTCAAAGTTCAAGTTCCCGGCGCTCTTTTTTAATTGGGGAGCGTAGGTTGCTAAACTAGGATCTTGTAACCGAGGAGTGATCTCATTTTGAAGATAAGATGGGATTGTGGCAACCACTAAATTTCCGCCCAGATCGGCCAGTCGATCAGATAAGGATCCAGCAGTCTCATCCGGGAGGATTTGAATTGATTCCTGGGCTAAGATCGGACCATCGTCTAATCCGGGACCCATTTTCATGATCGTTACACCAGAATGGGAGTCTCCATGCAGAATGGCTGCATTGATCGGTGAGGCTCCCCGCCATCGGGGCAGCAATGAGGCATGGACATTAATACAGCCGAATTCCGGTATGTCCAGCAATACGGGTTTCAAGATTTGGCCATAAGCGGCTACGCAGATCAAATCTGGACCCCACTCACGGAGTTTCTGCAGAGCGTTTTCCTCATTTGCGTTTTCTGGTTGGAAAACTTCAAGTCCAAGCTGAACCGCGGCATTCTTGACTGCTGATGAGACCAGTTTCCTGCCCCTACCGGAAGGGCGATCAGGTTGTGTGATGACGCCAACGATCTGGAATCTTTCAGCCAGTTTAATAAGTGATGGCACAGCAAAATCTGGTGTACCCATAAACACAATACGACTATCCATACTCCGATTTTAACATAGGAGATGTTCAGGAGGTAGGAGGTGATTTTAGATTAAGCTGTTTGGGAAATGATCAGTCGGATTCTGGTTCCTGTTTGTCCGGAGATTTGGAAGGGATACCAACTGCAACCTGGTCTCGACCTTTAGCTTTAGCACGGTACAAGGCTCTATCGGCTATCACTACGAGTTCATCCACGTCACTGGTGTGTTCAGGTATGGTTGCGATTCCCTGACTGATGGTCGGTTTTGGAATAGTATTGCCTTCCACATTGAATAATGGAAGTTCAGAGAGTGTTCTTCTGATCCGATTGGCAACCATATTGGCCTGGGTTGTGGTGGCATTGGGCAGAACGATACCAAATTCCTCACCGCCCCAACGGCCAACCGTATCGGTTTTCTTGATATGGGATTCTATGGCCTGGACTGTCAACCGCAGCACCTGGTCGCCGATGGTGTGGCCGTAGGTGTCATTATAGAGTTTGAAGTGATCGATATCGAGCATTATCAATGAGAGGGGAGATTGGGCGGAGAGTGAGACCTCAGCTTCCTGATAAAGAATTTCAATGAAGTGATTGTGGTTGCTAACTCCCGTTAAGGAATCCAATTTAGCTTGGCGGGTGACTTCTTCATAATGATGCGCGTTTTGAATACTTAAGACAGCTTGCTGGCCAATTTGCTCCAATAGCAACTTGTCGGTATTATCGAACATATAGGGTTTGTAACTGGCAACGGCAAGCAACCCAATCAGGTTATTCTCGGTTAATAAAGGTACACCTAACCAAGATCTGGAAAGCTTCTTTTCACCTACCAGAATTGGTCTCATGGAGAGAGAATCCATTTCTTTTCTGAGGTCTTGGATCAAGAGTGGTTCTTTGTTTTCAACGATCCAGCTTGAAAGTCCTTCGCTGGCATCCACTATCGATGGAGGATAACGTTTTCCTTCGTCATACAGGATGCGGATATCCATCTGGTGGGTTTCTGGCAGGTAGAGAGCTACAAAATAAGCTTCGCAACGAATGACTTTTGAGAGTTGAGTGTAGATCAACTCCAACAGGGCATCAATTTTTAGTGTGCTGGTGATGGCTTTCCCAATCTCATAAAGTACAACCAGGCGATCAGCTTGGTCCTTCAAATTCTTATTCAGTGTTTGAGACTCAGTATTATCGTGGAAAATGATCGTATAGCCTACCAACGACCCCTGTGTGTCTGAAAGGGGTAGCAGGTTGAGAACAAAGGTTTTTTTATCTCGTCCCTCTCCAGTAGTCAATACTTTAACTGGTGTTCGATCTTCCTTGGACAATGATATCCAATCCGCCAGGTCCGAGAGTACTTCCGAGGTGGGCCGTCCAATTACCTCAGAGAATTTTAGATTGATGATCCTTTCTGCAGCGGGATTGATATCAACTACACGGTCATTCAGATCTACGACGATGATGCCATCTCGCATATTTTCGATTGTAGTATCTCGTGCGATGGGAACGATATCCAGGAAACGATGGAAGAATAATACATAAACGATGATGATACCAGTTATGAAAAAACTTAGAGATGTAAGATCTAGCAGCGGGAAGGGACTGAGTTTACTTAGATAGATGAAATTGGCAATGCCAGGGATAATCCCGCCCAACAATACAAGGCTGATTTGCTGGCGCATCTTCTTTGGCGTGTTGAAATAATGCTGGACAAGGAAATATAAACCGATCATGTACAAGATGTAGGAGTAACAAATATGAACCCAAAACCATGGTCCATACTCTAATACAAGCACCCCTCCATATTCAGGGGAGAGAGTGATATTAGACCAGAGCAAATGATGAAAATCGTTGGTAAAGGCCAGAATAACGGTAGCAAGGGGGATCCAGGAGACGAGCAAGAAGAAATTTCTGGTCTTGGGTTTTTTGATATTGGTGTAGCGAATGCAGAACAGCAGCCAGAAAATTGCTACAGAGACAATTCCTAAATATTCAATTTTCAACCAGAAAATTTTATTATTTATGCCTATCATCATGACTTCAAAGGAGTAACAAAATGACCAAATCGAGATAGATATAAATAGGAAAATCAGAGGAATCGCACCCGGGGAGGTTCGGCGCGTCCATATTAAGACTGCTGATGTGATCCCCAAAGCAGCTGCAATGAGAGTGAATATGATAATCGGTGAAAACTGAAGTTGAATCATAATATCTGTTTTACTAAACTTACTTAAGACCAGGGATTATATATGTTAATTCCCCGGTTTTGCCGACATTATTCTCCTATTGTTCTGAACGTTCTAGATCAAAATAAATTGTAGCGCCTTCTTTATCAGCAGATTCAACCCAGATCTTTCCACCATGGCGATTAATGACCTTTTTTGCAATAGCCAAACCTATTCCGCTTCCCTGGAATTCATCCTGGCTGTGCAGGTGCTGGAAAGTATCAAAGACTTTTTCTATATCCTTTACTTTAAATCCTACACCATTGTCCTTAACATAATAGATCACTCGCTTACTCGACTGATCGGGCTGATAACCAATGGTGATTTCTGGATTCTTTTGTTTTTTAGTGAACTTGACCGCATTGCTGATCAGATTGTGAAGTGCGATTTTCAGCAGGGTTTCATCTGCACGACATTGTGGCAGATCTTTGATATCGATCTTGATCTTGCGTTTCTTGATCTGGTCCGAAAAAGTGTTTAGGATGTCTTCAATCAGTAGAGAGGGATCGATTGGGATCGGATTGATCGTCTGCCTACCCAAGAGGGATAACTTAGTTAAGATTTTCGATCAAGATTGTCCATCAAGAGGGCATTGTCCCATACACTTTCGATGTGTTTCAGGGCTTTTTTATCTATCTTGGAGGGATATTTCTTGAGTAATTTCTGGGAGGATTCTTTTACCTGTTGTAGCGGAATTCGGAGATCGTTTGATACTGAATACGTGAAGGACTCCAACTCTTGGTATGTGTCAGTTAGGCTGGCGCTCATAGATGAGAGTTTTTCATTAGCGGTTTGATAATCATCCAGGATATTTGTCAGAGCTGCGTTTAGTCGTTCAACTTCTGAGATGCGCTCATTAAGTCGTTGAGTTCGGTCTTCTACGATATCTTCCAACTGGAGTTGGTAATGGCTTAATTCCTCTTCAACAGCTTTCATGGGCACTGATATCGGTATGCGTGCCCACAAACCGAAGGGGATTGCCATTCTCATCCTGTTCAGTGATCTTTCCTCTGCCCATAACCCAGAGCCAGGAACCGTCTTTTCTTAGGAACCTGAACTCGATTGAGAACTTCTCTATTAATCCTGATAAATAATCTTCGGCGCACTAAAGACTTTTTCAACATCATCAGGATGAACCCTTTTTCTGAATTCTTCCAGAAGGTGGGGGAATTCATCAACCTCATACCCTGCCATAGTGTAATATAAAGGATCGAAATGTACTGAATCAGTTTGTAGATTCCAATCCCAGATTCCGTCATTTGTAAGCAAGCTGAATTTGGAAAGGTTCTCCTCGCTTTCCCGCAGGGCAGATTCCACATATTTCAGATCGGTCATATCTGAGGCGATAGTGAGAATTAGATTCCTGCCATCGGTAAGCTTAGGCAGCTGGGTCCAGCGTAATACCCAACTAAGAGTAGTGCCATCTTCTCTATACAGCGTGTAAATTCCTTCTCTCTGTTTTTGAGTGGATTGGATGAGCTTGTCGATCTCTTCCGCCACCTGGGTTGCATTTTCGCGGAAACAAATATTCAGCCACTCATCGATAGATCTTAATTGTCTGGGGGAATATCCACTATTATCAACCCAGGCAGTATTCACGATGATGATCTCGCCATTATCCGCATGGAGCATAGTGGGGAATGGAGAATCCATTAGGGCGAATTTTAGTTGATCATCACTCTGCTTTTTTTGTATTTCTGCTTCTTCCCTGGCCTGTATTTCCCAGATCAGTTCCTGGTTTGTCTGGAATAAGGATTGCTCCTTTTCGATTAATTCATTTGAAATTTTCTTCATATTTGATGATCACCATGATAAGGGTTATAGCAGCCAGAAAGATTGCCACAATCGATATGATGATCAATGCAACTGGTGTGAAGAAAATGATCGGATCTGGTATCAATGCCTGTGAATTCAGGAAAAATAACAGCAACATCGAAATGATGCTGATACCCGCAAAATGGTAAGCGGCTATGCCACCCAGTATCAACCCACCCATAATTGTGATCGTTATGTACTGGGATAGAAAAGAGCTATAAAATCCACCACTCAGCACAATGATAACTGTATCGGTGATCCAAATTGAATAAATGAATATATGTGCTGCGAGGTTTACTTTCCCTTTCCGGTTCAGATACTGTACCAGGAGGATGATAGATCAGAAACGATCCCGTGATGACCAATCCATCTAACAATGTTGGAGAATACAAAAGGTGTGATACCGATAGTAGCAATACCCAATCAGCAAGATAATCGTTGACAGGGTGTGAAGAGTTTCCGCCACTCGATATTGTTTGGGGTCAGGAAGTTGAGGGATATTGAGATATTTCTCAATAATCCAGTCAGTAATATCTTTAAATTTCGAGGAATTATTATCCGTATTCATGAGTTAAAATAATCCAGGTCTTTTAATGGGTCTTGGACTGCTGGCTCGATATTGTGATCGATTAACTGTTTCTGTAGTTTATCAATGACATCCTTTAATTCTGCCATCCGAATTTCTCTACCTGCCATGTGATCCACCATTTTTGTCAATTCTTTGGTCCTGTCTTTGATATTCGACTCCAGGGAATCAGCATAAACGCTCAGGCGTTCATACAATCGTGCATTGTGGATGGCCTGAGCTGCCTGGGAGGCGAAGAGATTGGCAAGTTTAGCTTCCGGTGAACCGAAAGCAGATTGTTTCCTGCTATCCATAGTGATATAGCCAATAAAATTATCTTGAATTACAAGCGGAACCCCCATCCAGCCTTTGACGTGGTGCATTTCTCCCCAACCTTGAAAGCGCGAGTCACGCATGGCATTGTCAATAATGATCGATTTCTTCTTATTTTTTATTTCCTGGAAGAGTAGATTTGTGGTGGGGAATGTTTTGCCAACCACAAGTTCGGGATGGGGATGATTGTGAACTGTTTCAATACGCAGCTCTCCATCCTCATATAGGAAAATTGAAGCGCTGTCGAAGGATAGGGTCTCTTCCAGTTTCACAAGGACCAGATTCAGAAGGTCTTTCAGGGAGAGTGTGGATGATAGAGATTTAGTCACGATATGCAGAGCCTCAAGTTGATCCGAGAAACTCTGAATGTCTTCCCTGACCAATACTCTTTCAGATATGTCCTGGGTTGTTCCAACCATACGCAGTGGGGAACGGTCGGGACCTCGTTCAACGACCCGGCCTTGATTCAGAACCCAGATCCAGTGGCCAGATTTGTGTTTCATACGAACTTCTGTTTGAAAATGGTAGAGATCTCCTGCAAAATGTTTCAGGATCAGTTTATTAGATTTCTCCAGATCTTCCGGGTGAGAAAGATTTTCCCAGATATCAATTGTCAGGGGAGAGAGCTCTGATTTTCTATAACCGATCATGTCCGCAAAACGGTCATTGATCATAATGATATTGGTTTTCAGATCCCAATCCCATAAACCTGCACCGGTGCCGGTGACTGCCAGTTCAAGGGTTTCCCGACTTTCATCCATTTTTTTCTCAGCTTCAATCCAGTCGGTGTTATCCCGGATGGTACCCTGGAAACCAGTGACTTCTCCCTCGCTGTTCATTATTGCCGTTGTGGTCAGGAGTGTGTGCAGGATATTGCCATCCTTGTCAACCATTTCCACAGGGAGGTCTTTGATAAAACCGCTGCGTACAACGTCCTGTAATAATCCAGATCGTTCGTTCGGGTTCAAATAAGCCTGGTTGACCGAAGTACTTAAAAGATCTTTCTTAGTTTCGTAACCAAAGAGGTTTACGGTTGCCTGGTTGGCGTCCACCCATTTTCCATCTCTGGTGGTGATGAATACTGGATCCTTTGAGGTCATGAAGAAACGACGGAATTTTTCTTCGCTTTCCTGTAGGGATCTGGTTTTATCACGGATCAACTTGCGGAGCAGCAGTATATATACGAGGAAGATGATGATTATGCCGGCTGCCAGGGAAAACCCGATCGTAAACCAGGGTGAGGTACTCTGTCCAAAGGAATCCCAATTGGGGATCAGATCAATCGTTGTAGAAGGTATTATCCCGACGAAGAAACCAAATCCCAAGACAACCTGCGAGAATTTCCCCTTAGCTCTCATTGGATTGTTACGGCCTGATTTAGCCCAGTATCTGAGAAGATTTTTCATAGTTGGTTTCTGATCTTCAGATGAAGTTGAAGATTAGAAATTATTTATATTTCAATTATAGTGGAAACTCAAAATATTTACTTACCCAATCAGGGTACCTTACTATTTTGCACGCTAATAAAGGACCTTGGGCAGCCAGGATAACAATGTTGTAGGTTGAAACCCACCTGGAGTATCGTTCTGTGACTTCAGAGAGTATAGCAGGGTGGGACTTGAACCCACATAGGTTAAACCGGGGGAATTCAAGTCTACTCTATCATGATCGGAATTATAGTAGAAAGTTGTTTAAGGATCTGTTGTTAAGACATTAAAATTTATCCTGTTTATCCACTGTGAGGAATTCTTCCATCGGTAAATATCCCTCAATTGACTAAAAGATGAAGGTACAGCATCAAAACATACGTCTTGAATTGCATGTCAATTGCATGTGATGATAAGGTTAAAAAGAAAAAACCTGCAGCGGTGCAGGCTTTTTCAGATTTCTATGGGGATTCCCGAGGGGAATTTCCCCATAAAGATAGAGTAGGGCGGGTGGGACTTGAACCCACATGGTGTTGAACCGGGGGATTTTAAGTCCCCTGCGTCTGCCAATTCCGCCACCGCCCCAAACTCTGCCCTTAATTGTACCCATCCTCTGGATAGGGTCAAGGTATATTCTAAAAAGAGGGATTAAAAAAGAGCGTTTGCCAATTGGGCGCGGTAGTCAATTACCAGGGGATGGTCATTCCCCAACAATTCAAAAACTCCCAGAATGATCTTTCTTGGCTGTCCACTACGATAGCCCTTATCCTGTTTGAGGATTTCCAGCATTCCATCCAGGGCCGCTTCGATATTCCCAATCTGGATCAAATGCAGGGATCGGTAATAATGAGGATCCAGAGGGTTTTTGGATTGCTGCCCGGGATCAAACTCCTTAAGCAGCCCTTCGACCAAGGGGCCTAATCTCTCTGCACCCTGGTACTCGGTGCTGGTTGGGAAATGGTGGATGATGGTTAACGCTTCCAGGTATTCTCCCTGCCAGATCAAACTTTTGGCCAGCAGCAGCTTGGCGCCAGGATTTTCCGGGTCATCTTCCAACACTTCCAGGCAAGTATCTTCCACATCTTCGTAGTGGCTGGATTCCAGGTAACTGGCAGCTTTTTCCAGCAGCAGATTTTCAGGGCCGGGGGCAAAGCTCCTGACATAATCGATCAGCTGTAAATTGGTTTGAAGGCCTTCCAGCTGGTGAGTGACCATTCCATTTTGGAAAGTTTTTAGAGTTGGTACAGTATGAACCTGATAACGCCCGGTCAGCAGGGGATTTTTATCCACATCCAGATTGGCCAGGCGAAAACGTCCGGGATTTTCCAGTACGAGAGATTCCAGCTGGACTTTGGTCCGTTTCCAGGCATCATCCCAACTGGCCCAGAAGTTCACCAGGACCGGAATTCGATCCGAGTAGACCAGTACCTGGACTTCGAAATCCATTTCGTTTACAGATATGATATCTGGTTCTTCCATAGCAGCGCCTATTCGTCCTCAGCGATCATTCCTGGCTGTTCAAGGTCAACAACATCACCGTGATGGTCGATGACTATTTTAAATCCTGTCATACCCATATAGGCCCGGCCATCTTCCGGCAGGCCTTCCTCGATCAATTGCTCAAACTGGCGATCGATATTCTTCAGTTGTTCCAGGAAAACTGCCCGGGAAAAGATATCGTCCTGCCCGGTCATTTTCGCAGCCTGTTCGCTGATGATATCTTCGTGGCCTTCGATTCCGTCTTTCATCAGGTTTAAAACCTGGCGATCAACATCCGCAGATGGGATGTGTCTTTTAAATCCGTTGTCATCTACAACATAACAGGGCTCTGAACCGATATATGTGGTTTCTACCAGCTGGTCGTCCTCGTCAAATACCAGTCCGGCAAATAGGGGTTCTGTGGGCATAACTCAAATCACTCCTAAACTAATAATTTAATCATCTACCCCTAAATTGTATGATGCCAGAAGCTTGTGGACAATAAGATTTTTATATAATCGCTGGATTTGCCCCTGAAGGGCTGATTTCACCCGTTTGAAGTAGTTTATTTGAAAACGTCTACGTGAGTGCCGGAGACATTGTAGGTAGATTGCTCATTATAAGGGACACTGGGTAGAGTCCAGCGGTAGAGCCATTTGGAGGCTTTGGATGGAAGGTTGATGCATCCGTGACTGCGTGCTTTTCCGAAATCGTTATGCCAGTAAGTACCGTGGAAAGCAATTCCGCTTTCGGTAATGTATATGATCCAGGGTACTCCTGGCAGGTCATAGCCATTATAGGCCAGGTTGCCGGCTGCCATATGCCGGGAAGGGCGTTTGTAATTTGTGATGTGATGACCTGGAGGGGTGATGTATTTACCAGTGCTGAAATCTGCACCTGTAGCTGCTTTAACCATAAATACCGGTTTATTATATTCAAATGCGATCACTGTTTGGGTTTTGGTATGGACCTCGATGCGTTTGAAAATACTGGGAACATTGGGTGATATTAAGCTTAGTTCGCTTTCAGGGATAACCCGCAAATGAGAGGCTGGGACATAATAATCCAGGTCCCATTTATCTTCCAGGATGTGATAATACGGGATTCCGTCAGGTCCATTTACCAAGCCTTTGATCCAATGGGTGGTCTCGTAATAAAAGCGGTAAGCTACGTGATAACGTTCACCAGGGGTCCAGAGGGCATCTGTATAAGGGACTGTGACCTCAGCCAACAACCCTGCGGCAGGAATATCATAGATTACGGGATTCGGGTCTGTTCTGACCGGTTGGACACCCCCTGAGTGGGCGTATCCTTCTGTTCCGACTTTATACCAGATCCGATTATGTTCGGGTTCGCCATTACCAAGCTCTACATTGCTGATCGGGAAGACTGAATCTTTCCAATGGATCCGGACGCGCTCACTGTCAAAGGAGGGCTTTTTATAGGTATAGATCCTCTCGTAAATCACTCTTCCCTGCTGGCCGGCGTAGAGATTCAGGACCGGGTTTAATTGGCGGCCAACAAGGCTGACAATCCCCAACCCGCTCAGATTTAAGAAGTCCTTCCTAGTGAATTTTTGGTTCATGATTAATAATGGATGTTAACCAGTGTTCCCACACTGCCAAAATTGAAAGCCCATTCAGCGTCTTCATTTCTCATATTTACGCAGCCATGGCTCATTGGATAACCGAAATTATTATGCCAGTATGTGCCGTGAATGCCATAAGAACCGTAGAAGTACATTGTCCACTGCACTCCGGGGAGATAATAACCAGGGCCGGCCATTAAAGTTGAGGTGTATTTGACATATACCCGGAAACGTCCGGTGACGGTTGGTGTCCCGGGAAGACCAGTAGAAACAATAAAGGTATTGATCAATTTATCGCCGTCATAGGCGTACATACGCTGGGTGGATAAGTTGATATCAAACCAGCGTTCATCCGGGTAAACACCGGATGGCAGGACCGATTTAATATAAGACGGATAGGTGTTTGGTACAGGGGTTGGTTTTGGAGTCGGAGTAATTGTGGGAGTGGGTGTATTGGTCGGCGTTGGTGTAGGAGTGGGTGTATTGGTCGGTGTGGGTGTAAAAGTGACCTTGCGAACATTCTCCTGGGCAGACAAAGTTGTCTGGGCAGTGGCCTGGAAGTTAGGCAGGGCAAAAGAGAAATCCGGAGTCCAGAGCCAGATCAGCAGAACGCCAATCAGGATCACAGCAATTGTGGACCAGGATAGAATGGCTGGTTTATTGGAAGTCAGGGCTTCCTTGGCAATGGAAATAGGCAGCTTGACGCGTTTAGGCTTTTGTCCAGGATTTGCCTTCCTGAAACGTTGGATGGCCCAGTGCATGCCCTTTTTAGCCTGGATGCTGGCAGGGTTGATTTCCAGAGCTCTTTTTAGATAAGAAATGCTGGCTTCTGGCGAGGAGACTGAGGCCAGGTATAACCAGGGTTCTTCAAAATCCGGAGCTAGCTTGACCGCTTTTAACGCCAGCCGCCGGGCACGTTGAAGTTCGCCTCTATTGAGGGCGTACTTGGCCTCATTTAATGCTTCGAAAGCTGCTTCTGGCAGTTTGTGGGACATAATTATTCCGGTGAAATCACTTCTCTGTTCAAGAAACACATAATTCCAGCTGTGATACCGCGGGCAACGAGGGCTGGATTTTGAGTTAACAGTTCCCGGTCTTGATTCATATATCCGGTTTCAATGATCACCGCAGGAGTATTAGGATCGACTTCTCCAAATGCATGATAGCTGGTCATATCATCTGTGATGCGGTGGTCATATCTCAAGCCAGTGGCTTCGCCATACCGGTTTTT
Source organism: uncultured Chloroflexia bacterium (assembly GCA_963824175.1). Classification (GTDB taxonomy): domain Bacteria; phylum Chloroflexota; class Anaerolineae; order Anaerolineales; family UBA11858; genus B10-G9. Next base: position 128,600 of record CAWGOD010000002.1, read on the forward strand.
GAGACAGGCCATCAAGCGGGCGGCTTGCTCGGGGCGTTTGTTATCCGCCGCTTCGGCAATTTTGAACCCGGTCCCTAATTCTGGAATGTACTCACAAGTATCAGCATGGATGGAGATCAGGGCATTACTCTGGTAGCCATTCAGGTGGGAGTCAAATTCTTTTAACATATCAACCTGAATACCTTCGGCCTCCAGATATTGGCGGGTTAGATCAGCGATAGTGTAATTGATATCCACTTCCTTGAAACCACCCAGGCTTTCGGAGCAGACTGCGCCTACATCATCGCCATGGCCCCAGTGGCCAACCACCAATCCAACATGCAGGCTTACTTGGGGAGTTGCCGCGCTGGCACTCTCCATGCCTCCATTAAGAGATTGGAAGGGGGATGAATTTAACCCGATGCCCGTGGCGGGCAGAGCGGTAAATAATGTAGCGGAGAGGATGGCAGCCAGCAATACGTTGAGTATACCTTTGGTGGTTTTACTCACCATTCCGTTGGCCGGCTGCCTTCCATGAGGATCAATTTGTGGTTTCATTCCGTTATAATACTGGTAAAAGGCATTCCGGAATCCAGTTTAATTTTACCGTACTTTTCGTATAGAAACAGTAAAACATAGCAGCCAGGATACCCTTAACAGACCCAATATGGACTTAAAATAGTGCAGAATCGATCATTTTTATCAATTTATGGTCGATTTTTGCCCTAGGAAGGCCCATGTATCAATTATTTTGATTATTTTACTAAGGTGCAAGATTATGACCAAAAAACTCACTCCCCAGGAAGGCCAGATTATTCTCAAGATAGCCCGCCAGGCAATTGAAAATCACCTGAACGGAGAAGCAAAATCCCACATTAATTTGGACGATTACCCTTCCAGTTTAACAAATAAGGGGGCATGTTTTGTCACTTTGACCATGCATGGGGTATTAAGGGGTTGCATCGGGTCCATAGAAGCATCCCAACCGTTGATCAATGATGTTCAGGACAGAGCTGTTGGGGCTGCTTTTAATGATCCCCGATTTCCAGAGCTCAAACTGGAAGAGTATCCTGATCTGAAAATAGAAGTCTCCCGTTTGACACCCCCGGAAAGATTGCAGTATTCCACTCCCGATGATCTGGTGAATAAATTGCGACCAGGTATTGATGGAGTGATCCTCCGGCAAAACTTCAGAAGAGCCACATTTCTCCCTCAGGTCTGGGAGGGGCTGCCTGATCCGGAACAATTTCTTGGGGAGATTGTGCATGAAAATGGGATTGGATCCGACGGCATGGAGGGATCAGCAGTTGGAAGTTGAAATATACCAGGCTGAAAAGTTCATCGAAAAAAATTAAATGAGATCGAGCAGGAATTTTTCTGGACCTGTCAGCGTTATAGTGTCCTTCCCAGGGCGGATGATGGTCGTTTGATTTTTTCCCCGTCTAATTACTAAATCTCTATACTTCAGCGTAACAGGCCAAGGGAAGGGGTTTTTTCCTCCTATGGTGAGTTGGTTATCTTGAAGAATTCCTATTCCAAGCACCTCGAGAAAGAACTTCACCGGGAAAAGGGATTCTAGGCTATCTTCTGCTCCCATTCCCTGTCCTGAATTGACTCCATAACCCGGAAAAAAACTTCCTGATCGTCTAAGAACAGGAATAATAGCAGCCATCCAGCGTCCGATCAATTCTGCTGCCGTATCACTCCTTCCAAGTTTCAGTAAAGATTGCCCAAGGAGCAGATTCCAGAAGAGGTGCATAGTTGAGTCTCCAGAATCAGCGATAGAACAGAATCCCAATAAGGGGACCAGAATCGGTCCGGATCAAGTAGTACATTCTCAAAAATTTCCCGGGTTTGATCATCAGGCAGGACCCCTGCCCAGAGAGGAAGAATCTGGGTGATATCTTTGCCAGAAGTGGCAGGGGCGATCAGGTTGATATGGCCTTTTTGATTAGTCATCTTTCAGAATGCAGTAATCAAGTTTTGAATAAACACTTTCGGAAAGCCCCCAATCAATCCTATCTCCCCAGGTAAAATTTACTGAGTGAAGTTCTTCGATACGGTAATTTCCAAGCCAATCCAGTCCGTGACATATGACGCTGAATACCCCTGGAGCATGATCTGCTGCTGGTCTGTGATGGAGGATCCCAATCCGAGTGGGTTGTTGAAAATCAGTCCTAAGGATATTCAATCCTGGTTGCAGGTTTTCGAAAATATTGAATCCATCAACAACTTCATGACTGTGGCTGTCCCGGTTTTGAAATTCACTATACTCCGAATTCCAGGATTCCTGCAGGAATTTGAAGAGGGTTTCTTTCCTTTCTTCAATGAGATAATCAGAAATATTCCCGGATATTTGAAGTAGATAATCGATCTTGCAAAGATCATTATATATTAGGGCACCCAGTCCGGGCGATTCCAGGTAAGGATAGGGGATAAAACGGTTTGAAGAAGGCACCTCAGCAGCAGTACCTAATCCAGCCAAATCCAATATCCGTGGATGTGCTAACTCAGGGATGCCATCTGCATCCCTGTCCAGATCGGGTGAGAACCAATCTTCCAACCATCCTGCTGTTTTTTCAAGATAGCCAGACCAGATTTCACTAGAAAACCCCCATTGATGGATTTGCCATAGCAGCTCTGCAGCTAGAATGGGTGGGCTGATAGTCATGGGTCTGAATTTTCTCTTGCTGTAGTAGGTTGTATACTTGGATTGAAAACCAAATCGAGGATATTCTTTACCATTTCAGAAGTCTGGTTTTCGAGTGATTGAAGCAGTAACAAAGCCTGGATTGGTGTTATTTCTCCCCCGCGGGGGACGTTGAGTTTACCCTGGGAGGTAAGCTGATGGTATCTCAACAGGCTTTGTTTTTGGGAAAGTGCCAGGACGAAATCCCAATCTGGATCTCCGGTGGTGATCTCTATCTGGCTTTGGAGGTCAACTTTTCGGTGAGAGATCTCCCCTGACCAATCCAGCTGAAGGACGTTTTCCAAAACATCCTGAGCTACTTCTTTTGTATCTGATTTTATGCATATCCACTGTACTTTTTCTGTTCCCTTTGGTACTAATGAGAGCTTAGTTTGAAGATAAGGAGAGGGATCTTCTTTGAAGTTTGGATTACCTGACAAAAACAGGACCAAGTTTTGAGCTGCAAGGCTTCCCGTCAGAATAGGGCGACCCTTTATTTTCCCAAGAGTGATCTGGTTTCCAGCCCCTTGAGATTGCAATAAACAGACCATATCAAAGAAAACATGCCTTTTTTGGTCCGTACGGTTTGTAATCCAACTTTCCCCGCAAATCACGCCTGAATTAGGGGACCAATAGATAGACTTGACTTCCAGATCATTTTTAGGTTGATATGTGAATTCGATCCAATCCCAAGAGAAACTCACTAAACGGGGAATTGGGTCGTAATCTAAGGGTTCGATCTGGGGCTGGGAGGGCTCAGTGAAGCGGGGAAAAAGCCGGAAGTTTATTCCCGGAGTCTCCTGTAATAATTCCACCGCTGGGATTGGAGGAATGTCAGTAGTTTGGCGCAAAATCCAACCTTGGTTGAGCTGCGGTTGTTTTGAAAAGACACGTTGTTCACCTCCCAGGAGAAATTTCTCCGGAAGAGGCCTATTCCAGGTCCTGGATTCCATATTACCTATTCTAAGGTCAGGCTGGAAACCAGTCAATCACCTTCTTTATTACGTTGCTTTTGGACTGTAATCTTACTCCGATGAAGGGGTTGGAATCCCTAATTTATGCTAGAATACCTCCAGAACGAGGAGATTAGATTACGGACAGTTTATCGCTGTCCGAATATTATGAATGACTCAGAAAATCCCCAAGATCCAAAAGATCGCGCAAATAACCCGGTAAACAGATCAAAAAACTCTGAAGAACATCCCAAAAAGGATGCTTTTGACCTCTCTTCAGATAAATCTTCCTGAGAAAGATTCACCTCCCGAGGGGGATAGTCCCCTGAATAGAGCGATTGGCTCTGCTAGAAGAAGACCTGTATCTTATCAGCGGACACAAGCTCACTTACCTGGGGAATTCCAACCAGGAAAAGACAAGCAGGAAGCAGCTTCTGAAAAACCTGCCCCACAGAAGCGGTCCCCGCTGGATGACACCCCACCACCTTCTTTGGGATCAACTCCCTTCACTCCTCCTCCTGCTCTAGATGAACGTGGGATGCCCTTACCGCGGCGGATGGATGAACCTCCTTCTCCTGGAAGGACCTCTCCCTCATCTATTAAAAGAACAAGAACAACGACTATCCCTGTTCAACCCCAGTCAAAATTCGTTATGTGGTGGAAGACCAGTGGTCCTGGTAGTCTGTCGAGAGGGCAGGGTTGGGGATGTGTCCTGCGTATGCTGGTGATTGGCCTGTTCATCGGAATTATCATGGCAATCATTGGTGGATCCCTTGCTGTTTATTATTACAATCGGATCGCATCTACACTGCCTGAAGTACAAGATTTACGGGAACAGGCGGCGCAATTTGAAACCACCCGGATTCTGGATAGGGAAGGCAATATTCTTTATGAGCTCGTTGATCCCAATGCGGGTAAAAGAACCTATGTCCCGCTGGATGAGATTTCACCCTTCCTGGTTGCAGCTACGATTGCTACAGAAGACGCTAATTTCTACAGCCATCCTGGTTATGATGTGATGGCAATCGCCCGGTCTTTCTATTACAACTTGATCAGCGACCAGATAGTATCGGGAGCTTCCACCATCACCCAGCAACTGACAAAATTACTGGTCCTCGCACCTGAAGAACAGGTCAGCCGAACTTACACCCGGAAATTGAGGGAAGCTATTCTGGCAGCTGAAATCACTCGCCAATACAGCAAGGATGAGATCCTTGAGCTCTACCTGAACGAGATCAATTTTGGCAATTTGGCCTATGGTGTTGAAGCGGCTTCACAGACTTATTTCAACACATCGGCGAAAAACCTAACCCTGGGGCAAGCCTCTTTCCTGGCTGGTCTACCGCAGCTTCCTGCAGTTTATGATATATACACCAATCGGGAAGCGACCTTAAGACGACAGGAAAGTGTGTTGGTGTTGATGTACCAAACCAGCCTGGAACAGGGTTGTATCTATGTTAGCAACAATCAGCAGCCCATTTGCGTTGGACCAGGCGAAGCCACTTCTGCGGCGGAAGAGATCAAACATTATGATTTCCAGGCACCTACCTGGGAAATGCACTATCCCCACTGGGTCTATTACATCACTTCCATTCTTGAAAACACTTATGATCCGCAGACCATATACCGCTCAGGGTTCACGGTATATACGACCCTTGATCCGGAGCTGCAGGATATTGCCCAGTCTATTGTCAAAGAACAGGTGGGATTCCTGGAGGCAAAACATGTCACCAACGGGGCTTTGATCGCCCTTCAGCCTAATACTGGAGAGATCCTGGCCATGGTTGGTTCGGCCGATTTTGATAATAAGGATATCCAGGGCGAGATCAATATGTCGGTCAGCCCTCGCCAGCCGGGATCTTCCATAAAACCACTTACTTATGTAGCAGCTTTTGAAAAAGGTTGGACTCCGGCAACACTGATCTGGGACGTACCCTCGGAATTTCCTCCTTCCGGGGACCCCAATGACCCTCGGGATCCCTATGAACCGGTCAATTATGACGAAAGATTCCATGGTCCGGTTACTGTGCGTACAGCCCTGGCAAATTCCTATAATATTCCTGCTGTAAAAACTCTTGATTTTGTAGGCATTTATGATGATCCGGAAACAGAAAAAGAAGAGGGATTGATCCCATTTGCCCAGCGCCTGGGAATATCAACATTGAACTAGAAATGATTATGGTCTTGCTCTAACCCTGGGAGGGGGAGATGTGACATTGCTGGACCTGACGGGTGTCTATGCAACATTTGCAAATGGGGGCAGGCAGGTACCGCCAGTGGCTATCACCCGGATTGAGGACTATCAAGGAAATCTGATCTATGAATACAAGCAGCCAGCTGGTGAACAGGTCATTCGTGCTGAACACGCTTTCCTGATCTCATCGATCCTTTCTGATACGAATGCCCGTATTCCTGGATTTGGTACCAGCCCGGTGATCAACTTGCCATTCAAAGCGGCCGCCAAGACTGGTACTACAAATGATTTTCGGGATAATTGGACCCTCGGTTTTACTCCTGATCTCGCAGTAGGCGTCTGGGTTGGCAATGCAGATTACACACCCATGCAGGATACAACAGGATTAAGCGGCGCAGCGCCTATCTGGGCCGAAGTGATGCAACAGGGAATCCAGCAATTGACAGGAGGAAACCCCACTGCTTTTTCAAGGCCGGCAGGAATCATAGAGCGTGTGATCTGCTCTGTCTCCGGAACTGAACCTTCCAAGTATTGCCCAAGCCAGCGCAGTGAGTATTTCGCCGCTGACCAACCACCACTGCCTAGCGACCAAGACCTATGGGAAGAGGTGGTTGTAGATACCTGGACAAATAAATTGTGGACTTCAGAATGCCGAGATTATCATACTGAAAAATTGGGTATTCATGTGGATGACCCTTGGGCGAGAAAATGGCTTAAAGATGATAAAAAGGGCAGGGAATGGGCAGAAAAGCATGGGGTTAACTAACAAACCCTATATCATTGATGAAACAAAGCTCTGTAGCGACTCTGATTCGAGACCTATTTTGGAATTCGGTTCTCCAAGGAAAGAGGATATTCTCATCCTCAGCCCAGTAGATATATTTGCCCGAGTAGATGCTACCAGTGGATTTGAGGACGCCAGGCTTGAGTATGGACCGGGTACTGATCCGGTTCAATGGAAAGTTCTTCAGGAAATCAATGATCCTGTTACATCAATATCTGAGATAATGTCTTGGGATATCAGTGGTCTTCCCAGTGGATGGGTGACTTTAAGGTTGTATATGGTTGGATCAAATGATGTTTATGCTGAGAGGAAAATTCAGATCAACATCCAGGTGCCAACACCTACACCAACCCCAACATTTACTCCCTCGCCGACTGAGACATTGACTCCTACGATCACCTTAACTCCCGTTGAGAGTGCTACACCCACACCGACAGAAACACCTACGCCGTCACTCACGCCAATTCCACCTCCGTGATCTTTATTGATATTGAAATCAACAGATGAATAATAAAATGCCCGGACTTTTATTGTCCGGGTATTTTTATTATTCTTCATTCTTTGTAAAATGAAATGGACTTTCGGTATGGGGAAATTTGGATCAGATCAACGGCAATTGAGGAGAATCAGATTGGAAAGGGTCCAGATCTAACCTGTCCAAGAAGTCTGAACCTCTGACTTCTGCCAAACGCCGAATATGGCGGAATTTCACCAGCCCCCATCCTTGATCTATGATCTCAGCAAGGGGAGGGTTGTGTTTCAGCTTGTAATGGATCAGGCCGGCCCGACTGCCAGGTAAGATGATCCAGCGCCTCTCCGCGCTGTTATTGATCTCTTCAAGTATTCTGCTCAACAAACCAGATGCGGATATAAAGAAACTACATTTGGGGGAACCGTTCTTGATCCATTGAAGGTGAACAACCCTGCCGGGAGCGTTTTTCTTGCTAAATGTATAACCCAGTTCTTCCCCAATCTCATTCAATCAAACTCTCGATCTCCGCTAGATCCTGTACACGTCGGCCTGGATCTTCGTTTGGTTTTAGTTGCCAGTTGAGGTTCAGATCTGGCGTGATTTGAGCGTAGGATTCCAAACAAGCTTGGATCAATCCTTCACGAGGAGTGAGGAGAGATGGGAATTCGTGATAGATATGTTGGAAGATTTCCTGTTCAGGGACAGGGTTATTTGATTTGACTAATAGTTCAACTATCTTTTGTTCCACCTGATCTGATTGGGGAGTTGAGGTGAGCTTCAGTTCCTGATGCCACCAGTTTTCAGATTGTGGATAATGGAGGAAGCCCTGACGATAGGCGATATTGTCTTCAAAATCCTTTAGCAGCTCGGGGAAATATTGGTCAGAGTCCTTTTCTTCCCCTGGAAAACCCTCTGATACCAATTTGTTTATTCCTGCAGAGTAGATCGATAAGGGTATGTATTGGTTCGCCAGCTTCCTGCAGTATATCAAACCCGGCATTCCGGATGATTTTCCCGATAATCTGCGGAGATTTTTAGGTCAAAGATCCCCTTTTGAGATATCCATTCAGTTTCCCCTAATAGAAGATCTGGATCCAGAGCTATGTTTTCGAGTTTAAATCCTGCTTTGGATGCAGCGCTGATAGCTGCCAGAAGGGACTTGTTTTCGATTTCTGGAAGCAATCCAAAACAAGGTATTCCAGGAGGTAGAATATCGTGGATTTCGGATAACGTGAGTTCTATAGCCTTGGTCATCCAGGGCCAATCAAAATTCTTTATGCTGAGAATGCTCCGAAGAGGGGCGGCAGCTTCCTGTCCCCATAACCAACCGGTCCATAATGCAGAGAGAGCCCAGAAGGAAGGCGTAGGTTTAGGAAAAACCATCACTACCGATTGTAGATGGATGTCTTTCAGCTGTGGAATTAACTCCCTGATCCGCCCAGGGAAAAGGCAGATACCGCCGCTCTGTGGAGGAAGTTCAGGCCAGGTTGTGACTGGCAGAGGATCTTCTTCTCCACACCAGACATCAAGCGCTTCCTCCAGAGGCAAACCAGGCATTTTCTTCCACATAAAATTCATCGAGTTCATCATCTTGGGTCTGAGGATCCAGCGGCTGTCTGCAGCGATAAAAAGCATGCAGCAGGAGGGTTTCCAGGAGATTGATTTCTTTTTCTGGCAAGTTGGAGCCGGTCAGTTTATTTAGCACAGTGAACAGGGCGTAAACCGAACGTGGGGGGTAGGAGCCCAGCGCGTTTTCCACTTGAAAACGTGTAGGATCATCCGGTGCGGCAACCCGGGTTAAAGCTCGTGCATGGGTAGGGCTGCTCTCTTGGAAATCCAAAGCTTTCTGGATATCATCGGAGGATAACTTCTCCTTCGGTATTCTCACCACAACGACTGCAGCGGCAAGTTTTGTGAACTGGTTCTTGAGTGATTCTAGACCATGTAAAGGAACTGGCAGAGGTTTTCCCGCCGCACTGAGGGCAATCTGTTTCGTATAGGGATAAGATTAGGGGTTGTAAGCGCTCTTTTCCCTTATAACTTGAGGCCAATATGGCTAGTGCGCTGCTTAAATCTTCTCTGGAGGGAGGATTAGCAAGGGATTCTATCAGAAATCGCAAGATCGGATTATGCACCGGGGTCAGGATTTGAAATCCACTCCTGGCAGCTTCAAGCACAACCTGGGGAGAGCTGCCAAATGGGCAGAGAATGATTCCTTCAGATGAGGAGAGTTGTTTTAACCAGGTGCTGATAACCTGGGGCCGGTAAGCTGGCAGGCAGGTCTGCAGGGGGTAGATAGATTTTGGTGGTTCACCACGAATAAAAGGCTGGTTGTTCATTTGCTTCCTCCGGTGGTGAAAATAACCCTTCTCAAGGAAGGGTTCTTTACGGAGAATGGAAGAGGTCTGTTACTGGGTTGATTGAACGGTGTGCAGCAGCGCCAGGTTGGGTGCGACCATTTTTTGGATCGGAAAACCGGCAATTAAAACGATTTCCTGACCGGCTTCTACCGGTGTTCCTTCGATCACTGCCGCATCCACATGAACGATCATCTCTTCAATGGATTCAGCATGAGGGATCAGGTATGGTGTGGTTCCCCATAGCATGGAAAGATACTGGTAAGTTCGCAGATCAGGCGTAAATGCCAGGATAGGCACGTTAGGCCGGGCTTTGGACATCAGTCGGGCTGTCCGTCCACTGCGTGTGAAGACAGCAATAGCTGCTACTGCGCGGTCCTGGGCTAACTCGCGGGCAGCTCTTGTGATATATACCGCATCATCATGGCTGGAATCATCTGTAATATCGAGGCTTAGCCGGCCCCATTCATCGCTGTGTTCTTCACTCTGGCAGATAATGGAAGCCATCATCTCAACGGTTTTCACAGGGAATTCACCGATAGCGGTTTCTCCAGAAAGCATCACCGCGTCACTGCCATCAAGCACGGCATTGGCCACATCTGATGCTTCAGCCCGGGTGGGGCGAGGGCTGCTGATCATTGAATCCAGCATTTGGGTAGCGATGATCACAAAACTGAGATGTTTGTTTGCTGAGGCGATGATCTGTTTTTGGACAATGGGAACAGATTCCGGTGGCATTTCAATGCCCAGATCTCCCCGGGCAACCATCACACCGTCCGCGGCATGGATGATCTCATGCATATTTTTTATAGCATCAGGGTGTTCAAGCTTGGCAATGATAGGGATCTTGGATCTTTCGGGGTTGATCGTCTGGATGGCTTCTCTCAGTCGGGTAATATCATCAGCTTTACGCACAAAAGATAGGGCAATAACGTCAATATCCTGACTTAGACCAAACTCCAGGTCTTTAAGATCTTTATCAGTTAAGGCCCGGATATTTAGATTTGCCCCTGGTAGATTGACTCCTTTATGGGCTTTAATGGGACCGCCCTGAACTACCTCGGTAATGACTTGTTGACCTTTAATCGCCTTGACCACCAGCTCAAGCCGGCCGTCATCCAGCAGGATCCGCCCATCCACATTTACGCTGTGGGGCAATTCGGAGAAGTTGACATGGATAATTTCTTGTGTCCCAAGTATTTCTTCTGTTGTAAGGATAAACTGGTTTCCTTCGATCAACTCCACGGGCCCATCAGCCATCTCGCCGGTGCGGATCTTGGGGCCGGAAAGGTCCTGCAGGATGGTTACCGTACGGTTCAATTCCCCGGCACACTCACGCAGGTTCTGGATTACCTGGGCATGTTCCTGATGGGTTCCATGTGAGAAATTAATCCGGGCGACATCCATGCCTGCCATGAGCAGGTTCTTAATGGTTTTTTTATCCTGGCTGGCAGGACCCAGGGTGGCAATGATCTTCGCCCGGCGTTCCATATTATCCTCTTGTTCTTATTTCAAATACCTATTTATATATAGTGCAATTCCCGGGCTTGTTCTGTTAACTCTTCTGTAAAATCGGGATGAGCGACATTGATCAGCGCTTGAGCCCTTTCACGGATTGTTTTACCGTACAGACTCGCCACACCGAACTCCGTGACCACATAGTGGACGTGGTTGCGGGTGGTGATCACACCAGCCCCGGTTTTTAGTGTAGTTACAATACGGCTGAAATCTTTTGCTTTGCTAGGAAGGGCAATGATGGGCACACCTCCCTTGGAGCGTGAGGCGCCGTATATGAAATCTAATTGTCCGCCAACACCGCTATAAAGCTTGGTGCCAATGCTGTCAGCACAGATCTGGCCGGTCAGGTCGATTTCTATAGCTGAGTTGATAGCGACCATACGGTGATTCTGGGAAATGATAAAAGGATCATTGACATATTCCGTGCGCAGGAACTCGATCAAGGGGTTGTTGTGGACCCACTCATACAGCCGTTTGGTGCCTAAAATAAAACCAGCGATGATCTTGCCTGGGTGGATGGTCTTTTTGGCGTTGGTGATCACACCGGCTTCCACCAGGTCGATCACGCCATCTGAGAACAGTTCAGTGTGAATTCCCAGATCTTTTTTATCATACAAATGTTTGAGGACTGCGTCTGGCACTGCACCGATGCCCATTTGCATAGTAGCTTCATCGGGGATCAAATCAGCGATGAATTTGGCGATTTTCTCCACTTTTTCAGAGGGTTTTCCTTCTCCCATGGCCAATTCCGGGAGGTCATAATCGACCGGGACGATGTAATCGATATCGCTGACATGAATGAAGGTATCTCCCAGGGTGCGGGGCATTTTTTCATTTACTTCGGCGATGATGATCTCAGCAGACTCTGCAGGACTTTTACTGAGACCGACTTCCACGCCAAAGCTGCAGTAGCCGTGGGCATCTGGCAGGGAGAGGTGTACAAAGGCCACATTCACCGGCAGGATCTTATTCTTGAATAGCAGGGGGAATTCAGAGAGCAGTACTGGTGTGAAATCTGCTCGGCCTTCCTGAACTGCTTGTCGGGTATTATGGCTGATGAACATGGTGTTGACCCGCAGGTGGCCTTCAATTTCCGGGGCAACATAATCGGCTGAGCCAACAGTTAAAGCCTGATTGATCTCCACATCTTTTAGTTCCTGAGCCCGATCCACCAATGCCGCCAGGATCTGGCTGGGCACTGAGCAGTTGCCGGTCAGGAAGATCCGGTCGCCGGATTTAACTGCTTTCACCGCCTCGGCCGGAGTACATACTTTTTGTCGATATTGATCTTGCCAACTCATAATTCTTTCCTGCCCTCCAGGGCGTGTTTATAAGCTTGATTGATGATTTTTCCCTGGGTAGTGTAGACTCCGCTGTTGAAGGGCTGGATTTTCTTTGAGGGATTTTTCAATGCCAATTTCTGCGATTTGTTTGATGAATGGCCAGGTAGCATTGCTCATGGCGTGGGTTGCTGTCCGTCCCAGGACGCCAGTCATATTGGGGACGCAGTAATGGATCACATCTTCTTCCAGATAGGTGGGATTGCTGTGATTTGTGGGCCGGCTGGTTTCTATGCAACCTCCCTGGTCAATAGAACAGTCGATCACGATCGAATGGCTGTGCAGCAATTGGACCATCTCTCTGGAGACCACAATCGGAGAAGGAGCGCCCGGAACGAGGACCGCGCCTACAAAAACATCAGCAAAGGTGCATACTTTGCGAAGGTTAAAAGGATAGGAAACCAGGGTGTTCACCCAACTTGAGAATTCTTGGTCAATCTCCTGCAATACTTCTAGTGAGCTGTCAAGCAGATGGACATTAGCGCCCAATCCGAGGAAAGACCGGGCTGCGTTGCGTCCTACTGTTCCACCGCCGAGAATGACCACATCCGCAGGTGGGATACCGGGTACGCCGGAAAGGGAGAAACCTTTACCGCCATAATTATTCTGGGCCAGAGTGGCAGCGATCTGGGGTACCATTCTGCCGGTTAATTGGCTGAGTGGCTTTAAAACAGGGAGATTGCCATCTTCTTCCTGCATGATCTCGTAGCCGATAGCGGTGATCTTCTTATCGATCAGCGCGTCAACTTTATCCGCCCATCCGGCAGAAAGATGCAGGAATCCCATTAGGGTCAAACCTTCTGGCATCCAGGTATATTCTTCTTTGACTGGACTGGTAACTTTAAGGATCAGGTCTGCCCGGCCATAAATTTCCTCGCCGCTGTAAACGATCGTGGCGCCGGCTTTCTGGTACGCATGATCGGAAAAACCGCTTCCCAGTCCGGCTTCCTTTTCCACAAAACAGGTATGGCCTTGTTGGGTTAGCAATTGAATGCCAGCCGGGGTGAGGCCTACCCGGTATTCGTTATCGCGACGTTCTTTTGGAATGCAGATATTCATAAAGTTCACCTCATCGTTGTTGATCAGGTTAATAATTTGACCAGGATGGATTTTTGAGCGTGCAGGCGGTTGTGGGCCTGGGGGAAGAGGCGGGAATGCGGTCCATCAGCCACTTCATCGGTGATCTCCTCACCGCGGTGAGCTGGCAGACAGTGCAGCACAATGGCATCTTTATCCGCTCCTTCCAAGCAGTTTCTGGTTGACCTGGTAGGGCGGGAAAACCGCTTTGCGCTTGGCTGCTTCCTCGTCCTGACCCATGCTAACCCAGGTGTCTGTGTAAATGGCCTGGGCGCCTTGGACTGCTTCAACAGGATCGGTAAGCTGGCGGATAGTGCTGCCGCTTTCCTGAGCAAATTTCTCTCCCAGCGCGACAGCTTCCTGGTCCATGCCGTAACCTTCCGGGTTGGCGATGGTGAAGTTCGCGCCCAGTTTGGCGCAAATATGCATCAGGGAGACCGATACGTTATTCCCGTCTCCGATGTAAACGACGTTCAGTCCTTTCAAGTTTCCCAGGTTCTCCTGGATCGTGAGTGCGTCAGCTGCAGCCTGGCAGGGGTGGTTGTAGTCGCTTAATCCGTTGATGACCGGAATATCGGCCCATTTAGCAAGCTCGAGCACATGTTGATGATCAAAGACCCGCGCCATAATCACATCAACATAGCCGGAGACCACCCGGGCCACATCAGCGATGGATTCCCTTTTTCCCAGGCCAATTTCTGCAGGTGAAAGGTAAAGGGCATCTCCACCCAGATGACGCATTGCCATATCAAAGGAAACCCTGGTCCGCAGACTGGGTTTTTGGAAGATCATGGCTAAAACTTTATTCTTGAAGAGGGGGGGATTGCCTTTTTCACTCCATTCTTTTTTCAGTTCAACAGCTTGATCAAGGATGGCTTGAATTTCCTCTGGGGTGTAATCAGCAATTGCCAGAAAATCTTTCATAACACGCTCCTGTAATTGAAAATCGCTTGTAGTGAAGTATAACATGCGTGAGGTTTCCATACCTCGCGAGGGCTTTGAATTAGGCAAAGCTTCACCTTAAAAACAAACCTCCCGGAGATTATAAACTCCGGAAGGATATATTCATAAGAGCGGGTGACGGGATTCGAACCCGTGCATATTAGCTTGGGAAGCTAATGCCTTACCACTTGGCCACACCCGCATAGGGTCGCAGAATATTATAACATCGAGAAAAACAAACATCAAGAAGCAGATGGTTTGCCTAAGAGCTGCAAGTATATTTTCCCTAACCAGACTAGTACTCAATAACAAAATACCCCCTTCGCACGAATGCGGTAGGGGGTATTTTGTTTTTATGGATTCAAGGGTCTTCGACCTAAATGTATATTAGCGGGGGATCGCATAAAGATGTTGGAAACGAGTGTCATAATACTGTCCGCCGATATCATATCCATCACAAATCTTTACGGTATTTTTGACCCACTTACCATTCCACTCAAATTCCAAATCAGGGAGGTGACATAGCGGTTAACGTCGATGTTTGGATTAAGGAATCTGGCAGGTATGGATTTATCACCAGCAATCAGGTTGCAGGGATAGTTGCCAAGTAAGGTGTAGACATATGTATCAGTTGTTCTGCATTCTGGAGTGTAGTCGCAGTCTTTCTTTAAAGATTACTTGCAACGTAGGTGGCCTTTTCTGCAGAGTATGATTCGAAAGAGGTTTTACCATCAGGGAAAGTACCATGTTGTACTGGTGATCCAGGGTTGAATTCCATGTAAATTTCATATATTTTCCAGCCGTTGAAACTGGTAAAAGTAAAAAAATATGGATTCGAAGGATATGCCGAATCATATTTATTTTTAAACGTGAAATTTGAATGCGTGTAATCTCCTCCACTCGTGGTAATCACCTTCTCTCCACAGCTGGGCCATGTTTCCACAGATGCGTCTGCGGAAGACGTTGCAACGCCTAGCAATAAAGTTACAGCAATAAGAGCTAATACAATTTTTTTACCATGCATCATAATTTTTCCTTTTCTAAGTAATAGGCGGTGGTGAGCATTTTATAGAGAAATTGTATCTTTTGGAGAGATGAAATACTTTGCAGTATTGATAGTCGTAGCACCCCTCTTTTTACAGCCGAAATAACATGCTTAACTCTAACCCGTAGAGTTAGTATGTGATACAGCGGGAGGCTTCCAACTCATCTATGAATTGGTGGTTAGAATATGCTGAATGGACAAGACAACTTGGGAGGTTAAAGACTAACGAAAAAAAGAGATGTGATAGAAAAAAACTTGTGCATCCATGGATAACCTCAATCAATATGGAATTTCAAGCAGTTCTCTCATCACCAGTACAATCGGCTATCGAAAACTTTTCTCCAGTCATGTTTGTTCTGAGGATGAGCATACCGGAAGAGTTTTTTGAAATCGATTTAATTCTCTTTCCGTGGATATTAGCTTGGGAAGCTAATGCCTTACCACTTGGCCACACCCGCTGATGAGATTGAGATTATATCAGAGGCATTTTACACAGTCAATAAATTTACATTTCCATTGGGTTTTATATATAATAAGGATATCTAGCATAATTAATGAGTCGATCTTCAGGTGTCGAAACATTAATAATGTGAAATTATTATCCCGCTAATTTTTATATGGAGGGAAGATGAAGAAATCATTGGAAAACACAAATCAAACAAATAAATACCCGGTGCTCATATTCATTACAATCCTTATCTTGGTAATAAGCACCCTGTCATGCAGCCTTCCATTCAAAGTTGTTTGGACAGGGGATGCTGACGAGAATGAAAAAACAGCCCAGGCAAATACAGCAATTGCGGAATTGCTCATCACACAAGAAACGAAAATTGATGAAGATACTGACGACGAGGATGACGTAATAAGCCCGACTGAAGAGAGTCAGCCTACGGAAACCCCAAGTTTGACACCATCACCTACGGCAACAGTTACACCGGAACCGGAAGTTCTTACTGCCGAGATCAAAAATAATACAAATTGCCGCCTCGGTCCTAAAGATGTTTTTGAACTGATCCATATATTTGTTGCTGGAGACCAGGTGGATCTGCTGGGTAAGAACGAGGCAGAGTCTTTTTGGTTTGTGAAGGATCAGAACGGAGAAGGCTATAAATGTTGGTTATGGAATGAGTATGCAACAACAGATGGAAATACTGATCTCCTACCGGTGTTCACTCCACCACCAGAACCTGCACCTATTATGAATTTTGCTGTGGTTTATAAGAACACAACAGGAGAGACTGTTGTTAGCAGTTTATGTTCGAAATACAGGGAATGTGGCGTTGCAATCGTATTCTGCGACTTTTAAGGACACCGTAACGGGTGAATCATTAGTGGTATCAGGAAATAAATTTGGAAATGCGGCCAAGGTGTCGGTGGGTAATCAAGGGATTGTAACAAGCCCGGCATTCAGCGCCAGCACGATTGGTCATCAGATCAATGTTTCTGTAAAAGCTTGTTCCCAGGATGGGAACACTGGTAAATGCTATACCAGTTCGACTAGTTTTGAATCTGAATGAGACCATCTTATTTTTCTTTCATCAAATCGGAGAGATCTACTATTTTAAATTGATCTCTCCCAGTACCGGCAAGTGGTCCGAGGCAGGGGTTTGGATGACCTCTAATCTCGATGACTTCTAAGATCCGGAGCTGAGCCACAGAAAATCTATCCGCATATCAGGATGAGTGGCATAGTAAGTAAAACCATCACCAATTCCTGATTCTGCCCAGGAATCGACCAATCCTGCCCTGGAGATCAACCCCATCTCGGCTGAATCTGGCTCTGCGTTAAGATCGCCTAGCAATATGGTTTGCCCACGGCCATCCCAGAAATCCAGGATCACTGGCACTTGAACCTGGCGGACCTGACTGTCTGCGACTATATGGTGCAGGTGAGTCACGATCACAAATAATGGTTCGTCTTCTCCCACATCTATGGCTGCCCACAGGTATCCCCGTTTGATGGTGGCGCCTTCATCCGGCAGCTCGCCTGATCCTGATTCAATGATCGGATACCTGGAAAGCAGGGCGTTGCCCCAGGTTGGTTCTCCAGTTCCCAGGAAGAGGACTTGCATTTCAAGACGCCTGGATAAGCCAGGTGGTCATATCCACAGCGCCATCCATCAGACGCCCCCGGGATACTTCCTGGAGCCCGATGATATCCGCCCCGGAATCCTCGATCACCCGGGCGATAGCTTCAAAATCCTGGCCCCCGTCTACGTTATATCCGGAATGAATGTTGTAGGTCATAACCTTAACAGGAAGACCTTCTGGCTGGGAGGGCACAGGTGGAGTACTCCAGAGGATCCAGCACACTAGCGGGATCAAAATCAGGATCCCGGCAGCGATGGTGCCGGTGTGATCCCAGGTAGTAGTGGATTTGGCCCGGTTTTGGAAAGCACCTAGCGGTGATCAGGGTGCCGAGGATCCCGGCAGCGATTGCGGGAAAACTGTCCCGCGGAATGGGCAATGCCATGTCCAGCGCCAGATAAAAGGCAAAAGACAGGGCCAAGAAAAGTATCATGCCCCCGGTGACTCCCAGGGTTGTTCGCCATAAACCTTGCTTATTTCCGAGCTCGTTGCTTAACCCGATCCCGGCTAGGCCCCATCCGAGGAAAAACTGGCCGATTAGCAAGCGTTAGAATGGCAAAACCTGCCAAGTGGTTGGCGTTGAATACTGTTATTACCAGCAGGATCCCGAACCCAATCGCCAGCAATGGATGCATAAGTCGGGGATTGGCATAGCCTAATCCCAGGCCCCGGGCTGCAACCAGATAACCCAGCATGATGATGATAAACCCTAAAGGAAATCCTAAGCCGGCCACTTCTTCCAACCAACCCGAACTTTGGAAATAAAGTAGCTGTAGGACCATGTAGGAACCGATCACAAGTAAGCCAATGCTGTACTTGCCATTTGAATCACACTTGAATTCCTGGGGTTGGTTTTGGTTCTCGGATCAGGGCCAAGAATATCAAACCAGCTAAGATGACAATGATAGCCAGGGGCAAAAATCCGGCAACTGTGCTCAGGTCGCGAGGGCCGAAGATTCCTCTCAATCCTGTATCGAGGGCGAAACCTAAGACCAGGCCGTAGGTCCAACGTTCAGATGAGTTGGTACTTGATTCTCGCGTGCAGCCAATGAAAATCGCTAAAAAATTCAGAAATAATCCGATCCCGGCGATGTTTAGCCAGAGATCGATCTCTGGGTTGCCGCTGATCTGTTCAACAACCCGTACTAAGGCCAATCCGCCAGCAGTGATCCACAAAGCAACTTTTGTCCCGGCTAGACGGCGGATCAGAGGTGCCAGAAATCCAAGGGCGAAGGTACCGAAGGCATAAGGTATCAAGCTTAGTGTTCCCACGGCGACCGTATCACGCAGATACCAGGCCAAACCTGGAATAAATGATCTTATGAATTGGAGGCCAAAGGTGATGACCAGGATAGGAAGGGTATAAGATCGAATCTGGGATGCAAATCTAAAAGAGGAGTTCTGTTTCATTTTTAGCTCCCATGTATATAGTTGATCCGAATATATAGTCATACAAAACAATGCCTAGTTTGCTTGGCATTGTTCTGTGAGAGAGCGATTGAGCGGTGATGATCCAAAATTAATGATGTTTTGAGAGATAAATTGATAATAGCATATCAAAATTGTTATTTCAATCAAGCTTCTAAACCGCTGAGCTATAAAATTTGTTAGTAATGTTATTAAATAAATCTTGGTAGAATAGGCTGTACCGTCTTATGAGGAGAATGAATGATTTCGGAAAAAGGTTCCAAGTCATCTGATGAACGCCTGTTAGTAAGTGTTCTATTTGTGGATATTATTGGTTTTTCTGCTCTGGCAGATCAGCTTAAACCGGAGCATGTCAGCTCGGAAACTGGAGGATTATGGGGGGAATTCAACCAGATCATCAAGGAACATGGGGGTTTGATTGTCAATCAGCTCGGAGATTCCCTGATGGTGATCTGGGGGGCACCAGAATCCCAGGAAGATGATACTGAAAAGGCAGTTTTTGCCAGTCTGGCCTTAATGGACGGACTCAATCGTTATCAGGAATCCACTACACATCCGGCGGCCAAATCCCTTCGCTTGAGGATGGGTATCCATACTGGGCTGGCTCTGGTTGGTAATATGGGTGCGCGCGGTGAATATACAGTGCTTGGTGACACAGTTAAAATCGCTAAAAGCATGGAAGAATGCGGCCAGCCGGGTGACTTGATCGTGAGCGAAGCTACTTTCCAGGATATCCGGGGAGCATTCCAGGTCAAACGTCTAGCCCCGATCCAGTTGGTCAATACAAAAGCCCTGGTGAATATCTTCCAGATCATGGAAGAGCTTCCCCAGCCAACCAAACTTCGCTACCGCAGCAGGGGCGGTCTGGTAACTAACCTCGTTGGACGTAGCGATGAGATGGATCAGTTGGCCGATATATTCCTCAGTACCCAGGAAAAACACAAACCTCACCTGGCGCTGGTCACCGGCGCAGTGGGAGTGGGCAAATCACGTTTATTATTTGAATTTGCCGGTCACCTTGAAACTGAAAACCCTCTCCTTACCGTGATGTCCAGCCGGGCATTGGAACAAACCTCTCGTGTTCCGTATTATCTCTGGAAAGAGCTCTGGTCCAATCGTTTTGAAATCAACGAAGATGATCCGTTGGATGTCTCTCAAAAGAAAACCATTGATGGTGTCTTGACTCTGTGGGGGAGGGCGCTTGGAGAAGTAACGGCAGTAGAGGTAGCTCATTTCCTTGGTAGTTTGATTGGTGTGAATTGGGAGAAAAGCCGCTACCTGGATCCGTATCGAACCAAACCAATAGAAAGGGTGGAACGAGCTTTTGAATTGGTAGGAGAACTGCTGGTTAGAGCTTCTCAACGGGGTCCTGTGGTGTTGATCCTGGATGACTTGCAATGGGCGGATCCTGGCAGCCTACAATTAATTAAACACCTTTGGGGAACCAATGGCCGGGGATTGCCGCTCTTAATGCTAACCAGCGCTAGAGAAAATTTCTTGGATGAAGGCGGGATCGAGTTCTTGAACGCTGACAGGATCGAATTACAGCCGCTGCCTATTTCTGCTGAAATGGTGCGAGAAGCATACCCAGTATTAAAGAATGAGACTGAAAATATTTTGATTGCCCTGGCGAAAAAATCTCAAGGGAATCCTTATTACCTGGAAGAGATGGTCAAAAATGTGCTTTCGACCGGAGAGTTTAATGAGGCCAATGTAAAGAAACTTCCAAAAACGTTGGATGCCCTGCTGCGATCACGCCTGGATTCTCTGTCATTAGAAGGCCGGGCTACAGCATATTTTGCCGCAGTATCTGGTCGGGTGTTTTGGAAAGGTTCTGTCCTGGCAGCTTACCGGGGCGCACCAGGAGTGACCCAGGTTTTAGATGTTTCCAGCCATAACCTTGTGGGCAAAGTCCAGAAATCCCTGGACGAATTGATGGAAAAGGAATTGGCCTTTTTGAGAGTGGGGAGCTCGTTTTCGGGTGATCGGGAATATATTTTTAAGCATTCATTACTGCGAGAAGTAGCCTATCAACGATTACCGGACGATCTAAAAGAAGCTTGTCATCATGCGGTTGCGAATTGGTTGGCCGAACGAGTTGGTCCTGAGAGGAGCATCAGTGTGGCCCATCATTTTGAAAAAGCCAGGGTCTTTGATCGGGCCCAGGAATTTTATACCCAGGCTGCTGACCATGCCAGGGCGTTAGGAAGTTTTGAAGAGGCGGATGATATCCAGTATCATGCCCGCACACTTCCCGATGAATAAGATTGAGGGGGAATGATGTCAAAAATCTATCTGGATGATATACCCCTAGAAGAAGCCAGGAATCGATTACAAGAGAAAATTCAGGCTGCCGGTTTGTGGAGGCTCCTTGGGGTTGACCGCCTGGCGCTGGATGAAAATCTTGTGGGACGGATCCTGGCAGGAACACTCTGGGCCAGGATCAGCTCTCCTCATTATCACGCTTCAGCTATGGATGGTTTTGCTGTGAAATCAGAACGAACTCACGGCGCTCTGGAAACAGCTCCGATCACACTCCAATATGACATAGATACCACATATCTGGATACCGGTGACCCGCTGCCCGAATGGGCCGATGCGGTGATTCCCATAGAAAATGTTGAATCGCTAAACGAAAATGGTGATACGGCCAAAAACCCCCGCCAACCCAATGCGATCCAGATCAGGGCGGCGGTCTCTCCCTGGACCCATGTCCGTGTAATGGGTGAAGATATGGTTGCAACCCAATTGGTCTTGCCGCACGGGCATAAACTAAAACCCGTGGATCTGGGAGCGGCAGCAGGAGCTGGTTATGACACTCTGGATGTAGCTCGCATGCCTAAAGTGGCTGTGATCCCAACTGGAACCGAACTCGTATATCCAGGGGATCCACTTCAGGCAGGCGATATTATTGAATATAACTCGATCGTTCTGGCTGCCCAGGTCAAGGAATGGGGTGGAGAGGCAACCCGGATCGAGAACATTCCAGATGACTATCAGCGGATCAAATCGGAAGTAATAAAAGCTGCCAAGGAGCATGATCTGGTATTGCTTGTGGCCGGTTCTTCAGCAGGCTCAGAAGATTATTCAGCCCGGATAGTGGAAGAGTGTGGAGAATTGCTTGTGCATGGTGTGGCAGTCAGACCAGGCCATCCAGTGATCCTGGGGATGATCAAAGGTGAAGGGAAGGATACTCCAATTGTAGGGGTACCGGGTTATCCTGTTTCCGCTGCCCTGACAGCAGAGATATTTGTGGAACCACTGCTGGCGAAATGGTTGGGCCGAGTCCCGACAAAACCAGAAGAACTGACAGCCTCAATTACGCGTAAAGTAAACTCTCCCGCTGGGGATGACGAATATTTGCGGGTGGCAGTTGGTTACCTGGGAGATAAAGCCCTGGCGGCGCCGCTTTCCCGGGGATCGGGAGTGATCACATCTCTGGTGAGGGCTGATGGTTTGGTGGTCATCCCACGGGGAGTGCAAGGTCTGCAGGCTGGCGATCCTGTTAAGGTTCGGTTATATCGCTCGCGTGATGAACTTGAAAATACAATATTTGTGATCGGATCCCATGACTTGACCCTTGACCTGCTGGCCCAGTTCCTGTCACCTCACCAGCGCCGATTAGCATCGGTCAACGTTGGCAGTCTGGGCGGTATCATGGCATTAAAGAGGGGAGAAACCCACTTGGCAGGCTCCCATTTGCTGGATCCAGAGAGCGGAGAATACAATCTCACTTATATCAAACAGCATATTCCTGAAATTCCCTTGCGTGTAGTCACATTGGTGGGGCGCACCCAGGGACTATTCCTGGCCAAAGGAAATCCAAAAAATATCCAGGGATTGGAGGATCTGAACCGCAAGGACCTCAGTTTTGTCAACCGCCAGCATGGCGCTGGAACTCGATTACTGCTCGATTACCACCTGGGGGAGCTAGGCATTGCGCCAGAGAGCGTCAGTGGTTATGCCCATGAAGAATATACTCACCTGGGAGCTGCAGCTGTGGTGGCTTCTGGCAGGGCAGATTGTGCCCTCGGTATTGAAGCGGCTTCTTATGCTTTGGATCTTGATTTTTTGCCACTTTATTCTGAGCGATATGATCTATTGATTCCGGAAGAGTATGCCAAATCTGAGTTGCTGGTCCCCTTGATGGATTTATTGGAGGATCCCAAGTTCAGAAAAGCTGTTGCTGAACGCCCTGGATATGATGTCTCGTCAATGGGGAAGATTGTGAAGTAGTTCTACATCTTCTACCGGAAAATATTCAATCTCCAGAAGATTGAATATATCACTATTATTCTTCACAAAAACTCAATCTCGTCTATAATGGTGTTGCAAAATTTTCAGTTTATTTAGGTGGGAGGAAGGACGATGGCTGTAGTAAAAAGAAAAAAAGGTGTGATTGGTATTCTGACTGGTGGCGGTGATGTTCCTGGTCTCAACCCGGCTATCCGCGCAGTGACTATTCGAGCCTTGAGGGAAGGCTACCAGGTGATCGGTTTAAGGCGCGGTTGGGCAGGAGTGATGGAGCTGATCCGTGATAAAAAGGCTGATAACCAGAATAACTTCGAGATCCTGACTGAAGAGCGGGTTAACAAAATGGGCCGCACTGGCGGAACCTTTTTACACACATCCACGGACCCGTCCCAGCAATGTCACCTTAGATGCTGTTCCTTTGCATCTGAAAGATGAATACACCGAAGAACTGAACGATCTTACTCCCGAAGTGATCAAGAACCTGGATTGGTTGGGTGTTGATTATTTGATCCCTATCGGGGGCGATGACACCCTTAGCTATGCTGTAGAACTGTACAGAAAGGTGTAAATATTGTCGGCATTCCCAAAACGATGGATAACGACGTACCAGGTACAGATTACTGCATTGGTTTCAGCACGGCTGTTACACGGACGATTGAGATCGTAAATAATTTACGGACAACTGCCGGTTCCCATGAGCGTTTCCTGGTGCTGGAGGTTTTTGGACGTTATGCGGGATTTACTGCCATGCTGCCCACGATGGCCGGTGCGGCGAATCGCTGTGTGATTCCGGAATATAATTTCGATATCGAGCGCCTGACGGAATTATTGGCTGAGGATCGTTATAAGAATCCCAGCCGATACTCAATTGTCCTGGTATCTGAAGGCGCCATGTTCACTGGTGGTGAGATGATCTTTGAGGATTCAATTATGGATGCGTATGGCCATAAAAAATTGGGAGGTATCGGCGATCTGGTATCAGAGGAATTGAAGAACCGCTCTGCAAAATATAATAACGGGAAGAAGATCAATGTCGTCAACCAGAAGTTAGCGTACCTGGTCCGCGGCGGGAGCCCGGATGCCATCGATTCGATCGTTCCTATGGCTTACGGCAACCTGGCCCTGGATCTGATCCTGCAGGGTGTACATGGGCGGCTTGGTAGTCCTCAAGAACGGTCGTTATGACAATATGCCTATTGAAGTCCTGTCCGGTAATAGCAAGGTGGTTGATGTGGAACGCTATTACAACACTGAACGCTTGAGGCCCCATTATAAGAAGTTCTCCATGAAACCATTATTTATCATGACAACAGAGGATGGGTAGAGAGCAGATTCCGATCAACTGATGATGTATAATGAAATCGGACCGGGAAATTAAGTAGTTCATGTTGGAGGGCCAGGTGTTTTTTCTATCCGGAAAGAGTGAGAGGTCGATTGCTAGATGGTTCTGGTTCACTTTGATCGGAGTGCCTATTGGCTTGATGGTCTGGTGGTTCCTGCGCTGGTTCTTTATTCCCAGTTATGAACGGACATCTGCGGTTGTTATAGAGGTTCCTCGCTCAGAAGTCAAACGTCCTCCCTATCAAGAAAGATGATTTCCGAAAATTAAAAGGCGTTGGTCCCAAGAGCGCAGAGGTCCTTTATCAGGCTAGAGTATATTCCTTTGAGCAGTTGGGGTTGATGGATCGGGACAAATTAGAAGGGATCTTAAAGAAAAACAATCTCCCCAGCACTGGAGCCGCGTTTTGGCAGAAACAAGCTCGTTTGGCTGCCGCTGAAGAATGGAAGTTGCTCGAAAAATTACAGAAATAAGAAATGTTGGAATTTTAAAAGAGAAGGATACGATTTCCAGTGAGGAAATCGTATCCTTTTTTTTATTTAGCGAGATACTGCTAGCTTCACCATCTTCCCAGCTTTATCAAAAGTCACTCGGGCGTAATGACGATGAGTTGTTTTACCGTTGTTTTGTGGGGTCTCAAACTTCTTGCTTAAGGTCACTACATGGCGCTGCCCAAGCGTTTCCTCGTGGACTTTGCTTCCAAAATGAGCTGTGGCGCAATCATGACCATCTCCGCTGCAGACTTTCTTTTCTGTGCTAAGCACCATTTCCGCCCCTTCCATACCGGGAAGATAGCGTTTGACGACATGCTTTACATGCATCAGTGTAGCAGATGGGATATCCGTGGTGAGGTTAGAGCGATCACAAACAGTTTTCACCTCAGCCGGTTTATGTCGGGAGTCGGCCACAGGAGCTTTAGCCTGTATCCTTTCCGCGGTTGATGGACTTGCCAGCGGATCGCCAAAGTGCAGGAAGGATATTAGGGTTTTTTGGTCTTCGCCATCCAGATATCCCTGGCGAGAGTTCATCTCATGAGCCAGCTCGATCTTGGCTTTTTGCAGGGCAATCCCGCTTGAGAGACCCTGGTTAATGAATTTCCAGAAGTGCTCCGCTAGAAGATCAGCTGCGATCAGAGGAGCAGATACAGAACCATAAGCAGTTACAGAGGAGCCCACTACAGCATGGGATCCACGGGAAAGGTATTTCAATGAGATCGAGTCTTCGATTTCCCGGCCTTTTAGATGGGCCCCATAACAAGCCTCAGAGAATACGAATAATGGCGCGTCATCAAAAGCGTTGATGTCCTGGGGTCGGAGAGCAATAGGATAATCTGGACCGACACTTCCGTTAGTGAAATCCTTTTGACCAAACCAATTCGGGGAATCCTCTACTCCGTGCAAATTAAAGTAACCGTAACGTGTCACAGGCACAGGGATCTCAGTGTCTTTACCATAAGGAGGGGAGGTGACCAGATCGCCGTGCTCCTGGATGGTTTTGAAGACATCCTGGGAAGCGGATTTCCAGGCTTCGGCCACATAGCCAAAACTATGATTATGATGGGCTTTGCCTTTGAACAAGGAAGTCAACCATTCCAGAAAACGTTCCCAAAGGCTTCTCATATCCTGTATTTTCCCCATATGATGTTCAGAGATATGGCGCAGCATGTTGAGTAATAATCCAGGATCATTATCGGCGCCGCCGGGAAGGCGGCCAACCGGCCATTCAGGGATGAAATAATTTTCATCTATCGTTCCATATGGGTTATCAGAAGGTACTTCTGCATCAACATCAGCTACTGGGTTTGGAAGCTTGTGATAGGGGACTACATCGGGCCCACCCACAATTAACAAGGCACCGATCATCAACCCTTTTTCATTGAGTACTCGATCCGTATCCGCCAGAGCTAGTTTCAGAGCCCAGGGATCATCGGAAAGAGTGGGTTTGAGGCCAAAGTTGGCCATGCTGGAGGGGTCATCTGCCAGCAGCATAATGGCACCCCAGCCGGGTTTTAATCGAACTGCGTGGGTTGTCTTTCTCATCTCAGCGATGATAATTGCGGAGGTTTCAGGACCATATTTTTTCTCCAGCCCTTTCCGAGTGGAAAAAACAACATACATAGGGAATTTTCCACCTGTCCGCTTGGCTTTTTTCTGAGTTGCGAATTCCAGATCATCGTCAATATTGATCAAAGTTTCTGGAGTTGGAAATCCTTTGGATTCCCTGGTTTCACTGAAGTTGTGGAACTCATTCGGCACATCGCCTTTCTCAACAGCGGAACTGGAGGGCAGTTGGTTCCAACCTAGTGCGCCGTTGACAGCAGCT
Organism: uncultured Chloroflexia bacterium; assembly: GCA_963824175.1. GTDB lineage: Bacteria > Chloroflexota > Anaerolineae > Anaerolineales > UBA11858 > B10-G9. Next base: position 155,381 of record CAWGOD010000002.1, read on the forward strand.
GGTAGAGGGATTTCCATATAAGTGCTTAAGCTATCTGGCCACAAATTTTGATAGGCGTGGTGTTCTCCCCAGAGCCTGCGCGCCACCTGTCCGGTAAGATCGAGTGAAGCAGCTTTATGGATCAATCCTACACCTTGGTCAGATTGTCCACCTTTGATCAAGGAATCTGCCAGGACCAGGAGAGGTAATAAGGGCATCGGGAAATTTACTTTGATAATGTTCTGCCAGTTGGCGCAGAGCCAGATCTGGTGTTTCCGGATCCATGACCAGGAGTTCGAGATGTGTAGCGGCTGCCAGAGCAGATTTCGGGTTTAAGCCCAACAATTCCGGCAGATTATTAGCTGCAGATTTAGGATCTCCCTTTTCAATACTGGCCCGAACTTTGGCAAGTGGGCGTGCCCAATCCGGAATACGCTTCTTAATTTCTGGATCACGGAATAATCGCTGGTTGGGAGCCAGGGCAAATAGTTCGCCAATGATTTCCTCTTTCATCTCCTCAGGAGAGTTGATCTCGAAGCGGGCTTGCTGGGCTTCTGAATAATCTGGATCGGTCTGGCAGATACTGTCAAGCAGCGCTAAAGCCTGATTATTCTTAGTGGTGATTGCGGTTGCCTGGGCATGGATCAACTGTACCGGTAAATCACCAGGATATATTGCTAACCAGGCCAAGGTGGTTTTTCTGATGAAGTTGTATTCATTTACAGCTGCCGCGACACCGAGGATTTCGATCAGTTGGTCTCGCTGCCAGGGTTGACCCTGACGGGGTGGAGTTTGAGGAGTTTTCTTCATAAGCTCATATTCCGATGTGTTTTGAATTATGTGCAATTGGAATTTGATATTCAATCAGTCCATCACACCATAACTTGCTGACGTTTTTCTCCATGAACCAGGTTTAATGTGACCAGGACTCCGAGTTGCCGGTGGATCTTCAAATCATTTGGTGCTAGTTTTGAAGCATTGCGAAGCATTTTTTCTGCCTGGTTGTACTGTTTCAGGTCTTTGAGAACCTTTCCAGCCTGGTAATAACCTTCAGCTTCTTCAGGTTCAATATCAATTGCTTTTTGGATCTGTTCCAGGGCCAGGTTGTATTGTCGGCGGTCATGATGCACACGCCCCAATTCCAGAACGGCCTCATAGTTTGGATCGATAAGCTTCTTCGCTTTATAAAGATGATGAACAGCTTGGTCCAATTGGCCGGTATTACGCAGCATCCGACCAGTTGTGAGATACAGATGGGCTTTTTGTTCTTTGGTATGGCCTATCTCGTCGTTTTGTAGAACGTCCAGGGCAGTTTTGATCGCCTGGTCCATTTCACCAGCCTCAGCCAAAGTAGCTACCAACTCTACTACCAACGGATATTGGTCTGGATAATGACTGCCGATTATTCTCAATTCATCAATTGCTGCCTGAGGGCCTTCGATATGCTTGATCATGGAAGCTCGCTGCAGTTTCAGTTCCAGAGAATCCTCATCAAGAGAAATCGCTTTGTCGATCACCCGCATGGCCTCTTCACTTTGTTTTTGAGCGGTCAAAGTTCTGGCAAAGAGTGCTAGTAACTCAGTATCATGAGGTTCCTGTCCCATCAGGGTTACCAGATGTCTTTCTGATTCCCGGTAATTTCCATTTTCGAAGGTCAATAAAGCGGCAGTTTTTCTGGCTTCTTTATGCTCAGGTGCCAGGGTAAGGGCTTCGTTGATACTGGCCAATGCTTCTGGCATACGATGTAAAGCGCGTTTTGCAAGAGCTCGCTGAATCCAGCTTTCTACATATTCGGGATTCAATGATAGGGCAGTATCTATCGATTTCACTGCCGTTACACCTTGCTTGGCATTCAACTGTTGTTTACCAAGTGCTAGGTAGTGACTGACGTATTCTGGTTCAAGTTCAATAGCCTGTTGATAATAAGCAACTCTCTTTTCATAATTTACAGCCATTTCTGCTGCCATAGCGTACCAACGGGGTTCGGAATCCCAGATCTGGAGGGCTTTCCCCATCGATTCTTCTGCTGTCAGCAAGTCATCAACTGCTTTGGCAGTCAGAGCTTGCAGGACAAAATAGAGAGGGATTTGAGTCTGGAGGGTCCGTTTAGCCCCTTCCAGAGCGGAGGCTGCAGCTTTGAAAGCCTGGCTGGGTTTGCTTTTGATAAGGGCCAGAGCGATCTGGGCATCCAGGACCGGATCTTCTCCAAGTCCATTGATGTGATCCAGAGCCGTCTGGGATGCAAATACTTTTTGTCGGCTGTTGCGGTAGGCAGCGATCAGGGCTGCTTTTTCTGCTGTAGTTTCAGTCAGAGATTGCAGAGCTTCAGCAGATTCCTGTGTGGGAGCAAATACTGCATCGCCTCGGGCTTCTAATCTTTTGATAATGTGGTCTTCAACCTCAAGCTCGCGGAGCGCCTTCAGGCAGTTCTGGAAGCTTTGATAAACATCAGAGGAAATTGAGATCTGGCTGGGAGCATTGTGGATGACTTTGAAACTTTCGAAAAAGCGCCGGTTCTCAGCCAGGATGACATAACCACTGGCTAATTCATAGAGAGCTCGTTTTTCCACTGGGGAGAGATCCACTGCATGCTGCAGATGAGCTGCGGCATCATCCCAGTACTGGATCTCAAGGGCAGTTTTGCCTAGAGCAATTTCTATCGCGGTGCTGAACAAACGATTCTCAGACGGGGTGTTTTTCCAAGCCGTCACTGCAGCATCATATTTGGCACGAGCCTCATTCAGACTTCCCTGCCGGTTCAGTATCCGAGCTTGAAGCGCACTCACTCTGTGATGGTCAGCGTGTTGGGAAACTAGCAGGTTGCTGATCTCAGCAGCTTTTACTTCCTGAGATTGATCAAGGGCCAATTCTGCGGCAAGGCAGAGGCTGTTGATCTTGTCCTTAGAGAGTTTCTCTCCCTGGGGAATTGATCCAGCAGCCAGGTCGGCCAATAGTTCTATTGCGGTTTCAGTTCGAAGTGTTCCACAGGCCAGATCTGCGGCCAGAGCCAGGGCAGGTTCAATTTCTTCCGCTGGACTGCCGTTATCCTGGAATTCTGAGAGCGCTTCCTGGGCATGATAAAAAGCTTCTTCGGAAGCTCCGATTTGGCTTTGTACCTTGGCCATCTTTTTATGGAGAGCTGGCTGTCCAGGTGATAGATCTAGGGCATTGGACAGGCTGGCAATGGCAGCTTGGTGCCGATCTCCCTGGATAAGCAGATCTGCTTTTTGGATGCGCCATTCAGGTTCATTAAGTTCTGCGCTGATAGCCTGGTCCAATAATTCAAGGGCCTTCTGCAGATCATCAAGTATGGCATAACCAGCTGCCTGTTGGGACCATATTCTTGGCAGCAGGGGGGAGGGTTCTGGATTGGCTTTACAAATACTTATAGCCTTGTTCAAACTGTTCATTCCAGCTTCGATTTTTCCTAAACTGATCAAGGCATCGCCAGCGAGGAGCAGATCTTCCGGCTGAATATCATCAAAACTCGACAACATCATAAATGCATTACCAGCTTCATCTTGATTTCCTGCTGAAGACTGGGCTTTTCCGAGCAAAATGTAAGCTTCGGGATTTTCAGGATTGATACGGATCAATTTCTTTAATGAGGCAATTCCCTGTTCCGGTGAGCCAAGTTCTAATGTAAATGAAGCTACCCAGGAGAGATTATCAGGATCCTGGGGAGCAATCTCAGCAGCTTCTTTGGCTGTTTCAAGCGCATTGGCTGATAAATTGGCAGCTTGATATGCTTTTGCCAGGCTGCGGGTCAGATTCAAATCTGTGGGATAACGATCGTGGCCATCTTTAAGAGCAGCGATAGCAGTTTCGGTTTCACCTAATTTTAGAGCTGCCCTTCCTAAACCGGCGCTGATCCTTGGTGACCAGCTTGGATCAGTCATCAGGTGGCTTTCTCTGGCTTTCTGAAAGGAGAGGACAGATTTTTTATAATTACCGCTGGCTGCCTGAGCATCTCCCAGTAATACCAGGGCTATTTCGTTATCAGGTTCGAGGGTCAGCGCTTTGCCGAGAGCTGCGGTAGCAGCCTGGGGATCTCTGCCGACCTGAAGCAGTGAATCTGCATAGGAGAGGAAGGCATCTGCACTATCTGGATCCTGGTCAACAACCTGGATCAAATAGGGCAGTGCTGATTGGGGATTCTTCGTGTCCAAAAGAAGTTTCCCGTACAGCAAATTTGCTTCAAAATTGGCCGGGAAGCGATCGTTGATCTCTTTGAGATGAGCGCGGGCCTGGTCATGATGTCCCAGGGCATAATATGACTTGCTGATCCCTAAATGGATATCATAATGAGCTTTCTGATCAATATCCTCTGATTCAGCGGCCGTAAAAGCTTTTTGGTACTGATCCAGCGCCTTGGAATGATTATTTTCTTCCGTTTCGATCTTCCCCAGCTGAAAATAGATCATGGCCTGAGTACTTGCAGCAGTTAATCCAGAATTGAGAGTTTGCCGGGCCTGATTGACCAGGCCGGAATTTTTCTGGCACTCTGCCAGGGTCAGCCAGGAAATTTCTGCTTGGGGAGTGAGCTCTACCGCTCGATTCAAATGGGCAAATCCTTCTTCGTCCTGTCCAAGATGGCAGAGAGCCTTTCCTTTTAAGGATAGGGCAGGGCTATTTTCCTGATCCTGAGCAAGGATCTGGTCGGAAGCAGATACTGTCCGGCGATATTGTTTTGCGGAAAAAGCGCAGTTTGCAAATGCGATCAAGTCCATAAGGGGCAAGGAAGTATTGAGAGGGGATTCTTGTTCAATAGCTGTCTGCTGTTTAGTCAGGATCGAAGCGCGGACTTCCAGGGCTTCCTGCCAGGTTTCTGCTTCTTCCAGGTATCCGGCCAATTGTCTTTGCAGCACAAGGTCCTGAGGGTAGAGAACGGTCAGGATCTGAGCTGCCTTGGCGGCATCTCCGTAATTCCCCTGGGATCTCAACGCTTCAACATAATTCAAATGGGAAACCAGGTGATTTGGATATTTTTCCAGATAGTGTTGAGCTGCCTGGGCGCTCTCGCGGAATAGACCTGCCTTTAGCAGAACCGAGCTGAGGAATTCTTGGGGTTTGTCGAGGGACAGGTTAAGGGCTTGTAAAGCTAATTGTTCAGCCCGGATTGGTTGATCCTGTTCCAAAGCATAGTCGGAGAGGGTAATAAGCAAAGCAGGGTGTTCTGGTAGGGGATCGGGCAGTTTTTCAACCAGGTCCCCGATGGCTGCATATTGTTTGTTTATCAGCAAGGAGTTGATGATATCAGCAACTTCAGTGAGGTTTTCTTCAGAAATATCCTCTTTACTGAGGGATCCTTTTAGATCCTTCCAAGCCTGATCGCTCACCCGGGTTTCATCCAGGTGGGATTTGACCTTGGTCAGGTTAGCAGTTACCTTTCCTTGCAGCTTTTGATTTTGATCCGCGGCTTTTTCTAATAGTTTTAAAGCCTTATCATCATGTCCCGCAAGCTGATTCAAGAAAGATAGGATCAGGATTTCCTGGATGCTGCCGCTTGTGAGATCCAGGCTGGACAAGAGGGCCTGTGCAACCATTGAAACCAGGTCAGGAACTTCTTTTTGGATCACTTTAAACCATTTCTCCAGATCACCAATATCCAAGTTGGCCACAACCTCGACCAGGATACCAACCAAACTATCTGGTGTAGAAGGATTTGAGAGCAGTACTTGCAGGGCAAGTTCAGGATTGAGAAGGCGCAGATAATCTGCGGGGTCCTTCACAAGGTTAAATAAGATAACCAGAGGTGTCTCCCAGTTGATCCTTTCCTTATATTGGTTAAGGATCTCAGACCAACTTTTGCCAGCTCTTTTTTCTCCCAATAGGGCCAGTGCCAACAAAAATCCGTTGATCAAGTCAGGCGTTTCACCCTCTTGCTCTTCAAATTCCTGATAGGTTTGATGGACTAATCCCTTGATTTCAGCCGAAAGGCCATCAAAGGAATCGATCGGATAAGGGATCTCTTCTTCGATTTCCCTAGCGAAAAGAGCTGCGCCAATCCGGCCTGGTGTCCAATCCTGAGGTTCAACCCCGATATCCTCGATGAGCGTCTGGGAAAATTCTGTGTTGTCGAATTCAGCCCAGATGGCGGAATTGCGCCTTAAAGCTGTAATCGCCCAGGACCATGAGTCTTCAGGAAAAATGCTTTTAAGTGTTTTGAGTCGTTGAAGTTCCTGTTTTTCCATCGCGGGTCCGTTAGTTGATGCCGATATAAAGGGTGAGGACGATACCAAAGATCATAAAGAGGGATCCACTGATGATCAGGAAAACCCCTATGCCCTTGGTGGTCTGGATCAGATTAGTGGTAGCTGCCATCAAACTTGAGGCGTTATCCACCAAGCCAGATAGATCATCCGCGATTCCTTTTTGGGTCATTTGGACGATCGATTTGCTGATGGCTCTGGTATCCCTGCCGATGGAGCGGATGATCAGTATGGAAACACCGATTGCAAAGGTGATCAAACCGATCAGGAATAAACCTGAGGCCATAGCAGATAATACGCGGGCAATTTCAAAAACGGTCATAGTCATTGGAAATACTCCTTTTTACTGATTTCTTCTAATAGTGCAAGTTGTATGCCGATTGCTAAAAGAAGTTGGATGGTAAATTTCCATCCTTGATAATTTATGGTCTGGTGAGTATGATGCAAGAAATACGCCAAATTTGCTGATATAGTTTTAACTTGAAGGATCTCAATAGTATTGCCAGCTATTGACGAATTTAAGGCGGCAAGTTACAATTTCCCCGGTTAAAAAATCATCGTCACCGACGTGTGGCGGTCTTTTTTTGTAGACCGCAGTCGGAAGATGAAAAGCGTTAGCTGATAATCAATAATCTATAGAAGTGAAGGTAACTGCCCGTTGTGGGGAGTGAGAGGCGCTTCGAGGATGGAAAAATGGAAAAGTATATATTAAATGCAGAAAAAAGAGAAGTACTTGGCAAAAAAGTAAAAGCACTTCGGAGGGAAGGTAAACTTCCGGCGGTCATTTACGGCCAAGAGATCGAGCCTATGTCGATCACGTTGGAGACCAAGCAGGTTAATCAGGTCTTGAAAGTTGTTGGTGCCAATACTTTGATAAGTATTAAAATCGGCAAAGAAGAATTTCTAACTCTGGTTCGAGAAATTCAGCGCGAAGTGATCGTGCGTGATCTGCTGCACCTGGATTTCCAGGCAGTATCTCTGGAAGAAACCATTACAACCTCACTTCCAGTGGTTATGGTTGGTGAGTCACCAGCGGTTACGGAATTAGAAGGCTTGCTGATCTTAGGAATGGAAGAACTGCAGATCGAAGCAAAAGCCAAAGATCTGCCGGATACGATCTCCGTGGATGTATCGGGATTAGTGGAAATTGGAGATAATATCCTGGTGAAAGATCTGGTGATCTCCGGTGATGTCAAAATTCTTGATGATCCGGATGGAGTCGTGATTGTAGCAACTGCTCCTGTCCTGATGGATGAAATCGTGGATGAGGTTGAGGAAGGCGCAGAACTCTTCGAGGAACTCACTGACGCTGAACTCATGGAAGGAGCCGAAGGCGAGGCTGGAGAAGAAGAAGAAGCAACAACAGAAGAGTAAAACATTTTGAACAACGATCAACCATCCCGACAGGAGATCTCCTGTCGGGATGGTTTTTTGGTTAAATGGAGTATGATAGATTCCATGAAGAAATTAGTACGGTTTGGGTTTTTAATATTGGTTGTTCTTATTGCAGGCTGCAGCTCACCGCCGGTTGAAATCGATCCGTCCCCGACTGGAACTGTTGAACCAACTCCCACTCTTGATCCAACTGAAAGTGCGGCAGAGCGCTATCCTGCAACTGGTGTGGTTTATCAGTGGAGCAATCAGCGCCGAAGCGAGTACGGAGTTTGCCAATCCTGAATGGGGAGCTGAACAGGTGGTCGGAAAGCCGGATGCACCTGGCTGCGGTGATTATCAATTTGCTTGGGCTTCAGCTGCCAGCGATTCGATTGATACACTTGAAGTTTCTTTTTCTGCATCCGTATATCCCCTAGAAATCGTGATCCATGAAAGTTATAATCCGGACCAGGTGGTTAAAGTTGAGGTATTTGATGCGGAAACCGGGGGTTACTATGCTGTTTTGCAAAAAAATCCGGTTCAGGTGGATCGCCCCTGTCCATACCAACTCAGTATTCCAGTTGAAGGGATAAAGTTCAAAACGAACTTGTTGCGGATCACAGTGGATCAATCTCAACTTGGCCTGGGATGGAATGAGATCGATGCTGTCCAGCTTATTGGATCAATAAATCAGCCAGATCAATAACCAGTTCTCAGGGGGTATTTTGAATCAGATCCAGGAAATCTACTACGATCTGAGCTGTAACTCCCCACAATATTTCCCCCGCAAACTCCTTAAAGAAAACCACTGGAAGATCAATACCGGGGTCAAAGGGTGATTCCCAGGATTTCACTTGATGATTATCTGGTTCTGCCAGCCAATCGATAGGGATCAGAATTGTCTTTTCTACTTCTTCTGTTGAGAGAGTGAGTTCATAGGGCCAGGGCAATAGGCCAGCATAGGGGCTGACTTCATAATCGGTCACGGTTGTGATCGAGCAGGATTGGCCCAGGATCTCGACATCAGCCGGGTTAACCCCGATTTCCTCATGAGCTTCTCGCAAGGCAGTGGCTTCAAGTGAAGGATCATTAGGATCCGCTCTTCCACCCGGAAAAGCGATCTGCCCGCTGTGGCGGTCATATATATGTTGGGTGCGCTTGATGAACAGAAGTTTCCAGATATCTCCATCGAGCACAAGGGGCATTAATACTGCTGCAGGCAGCGTCTGTTTAGTTTGGATATCCGGTAAAGGAGGACAGGTCCGAGGGCTATCTGCCTCGGAAATCTTGAGTTGGTGTCTGATTCGTTCAGGATCGATGATCATGATTGATCCAAGCGGCTGAACCAGTTGCCTACCAGCAAAAACAGAATGCTTCCAATTGCACCAAAACCCCCTGATACAGGTCCGATCATCAAGAAATCGATCCCCCAGATTGAACCCAGTAGATGGCCGACGATAAAACCAGCCCATGACAGGATCAATAACAATACAAACCGACCGCCGCCACCACCTTTCAGAAAATGGAAAGCGGATCCCAGGAAAGTAGCCACAAGGAAACTATATATAAAAGCTGGTGTGGTCATAAAGCCTCCCTCTGAATGATGCCGCCCCCCAGGCAAACCTGCTTCCTGATAAAAGACCGCAGCCTGTCCCGGTGTGATATCTGGCAGGGATTCTGTCAGTTCGATTTGTGCCAGGTTGTTACCATGCGGCGTTATTTGGCCTGGAACCGCTTTGGATTTATAACGGATCCTGATATACGCATTTAATGGATCAGTTGGACTTTCTCCGGAAATCCAATTAATTCTTTCTGCGTTAAAACTCATTCTTCCTAGCTTATTCTTAAATCCAATGATCAGTGCATTATTCACTAGATCCTTTTCGATCACATAATAGGGTTCCGGCCCGGCGATTCCCAAACCTTTCCGCTGCCCGATCGTATAATCAGCCAACCCCTGAGTGTTCTCCAAGCACGATCCCATCAAGATCCAGAATGGGCCCGTGTTTTAATAATGAAGGATCAACTTTTCTTAGGAAATCCCGGTAATTACCGTGGCCTACAAAACACAGGTCCTGGCTGTCAGGGCGTTCAGCAACTGCAAGCCCAAAATCTCTGGCCAATTGGCGAACTTCCGGTTTGGAGAGATCTGCCAGTGGAAATACTGTCCGGCTGAGATCATCCTGGGTTAGGACATGCAAAAAATAGGATTGGTCTTTATCCGGATCAGGATTTTTCAAGAGCTGGTAGCTACCATTTTCGGAAACTTCGATCCGGGCGTAATGTCCAGTGGAGATATATTCTGCACCCAGGGCTTTGGCTCTGGACCGCAAGAACTTCCAACGGATCTGGCGGTTGCAGTTCAGGCAGGGATTTGGTGTAGTGCCGCCTGCATAGCTGTCAATGAAAGGCTGAACGACTGCCTGGTAAAAAGCATCCTGGGCATCGATTACATAAAAGGGGATATCCAGTTGAGCCGCAATGCGTCGGGCTTCCAGCTGGGCATCAGGCGCGCAGCAGCGATTTTCTGTATCGCTGTCGCTCCACAGGCGAAGCATAACACCCATCACATCATAACCCTGGTCTTTGAGCAAGGCTGCGGCAACGGAGCTATCTACACCACCGCTCATCCCTACTATGATCCTGGATCCAGCAGGAGGATTCATTACGATACCTCTCTGACGCGCTTGATGGCTCCAGGCAGGATCTCAAGGAATTGATCCACTTCTTGCCTGGTTGTATCTTTTCCGAGAGTAACTCGCAGCGAGCCCAAGCGCCCATTCTGGAGCATATCCAAGGCTGGTTAAAACGGATGACGGTTTGGGATCGCCTGTTTTGCAGGCTGATCCGGAAGAACAGGCAAAGCCTTCGCTATCCAGCACCTGGATCAGCAAGTTGCCATCCAGATCTTCAAAGACAAAACTGGTGTGGTTCGGCAATCTTTTAGACGGTTCGGCTCCGGTTAACTGGCTGTTGGGAATTTCTTCCAATACAAAATTGATGATCTGGTTCCGGAGGGGGATCAAGAGCTCCCGGCGGGCAGGCCCTTCTTCCTGGACCAGGTTGAAAGCTTCGGCCATACCTGCGATCAGCGGGATGTTCTCGGTAGCGGCCCGTAAACCAAATTCCTGGGATCCTCCTGTTTGAGTAGGCAGCAGATCAGTCCCTGATCTAACATATAAAACACCCACACCTTTAGGCCCGTAAAATTTATGGGCTCCCAGGGATATCAGATCTGCCCCCAGAGTATCGACATTGATCTCATGATGAGCGGCGTATTGGACAGCATCAGTATGGATTGGAATCCCACGTTCACGGCAAATTCCAGCAATATCTGATAAGTTATTTACTGTTCCAATTTCATTATTGGCTGCCATAATCGATACCAGTGCGGTATCTTCTCTCAAATATTTTTCGAAATTCTCATGATCTACCAAACCAAATTGGTCCACAGGCAGATAACTTACTTCAAAACCATGCAGCGCTACCAGCTGGTCTACCGTGGCTTGAACTGCCGGGTGTTCAATGGGTGAGATCAATATATGTTTATATCCAAATTTTTCCTGTCTGGCGAAAGCTGTACCCCGGATAGCCAGGTTATCACTCTCAGATCCGCAGGAAGTGAATATTATTTCTGGTGGCGCAGCGCCCAGATTGGCAGCGATACTGCGACGTGAATCATCTAGGGCTTTTTCTCCTGCCTGGCCAAATCCGTGCACGGATGAAGGATTGCCAAATTGCTCATTGAAATATGGAAGCATGGCATCGATCACCCTTTCATCAACAGGTGTAGTTGCTGCGTAATCAAGATATATTCTTTTCATATTCTTGTCCCTCAGCGATTATAGCATGACCGCCTAACTCTGAAAAATCCTGGTTTGAAATATACTAACACTGCTTAATCAGCCTCAAGTAACTCCCCAATCCCAATGCTCTTTGTTATAATAACTTGGCTTTATCATGATAATTTGGGGAGGAATTATGGTGCAGGAAATCAAGTTTGGAACTGACGGCTGGCGAGGACATGTTGGTGAGGACTATACTTTCGCCAATGTACGCCGCTGTACTCAGGGATTTGCGTCCTACCTGGCAGAAGAAGGATTAAAGGATAGCTGGGTTGTAGTTGGCCATGACCGGCGTTACCGGGGAGAGCATTTTGCTGCCGCGGTGGCTGAGGTGCTGGCTGGCAATGGCTTAAAAGTATATTTGACCGATGGGCCTACGCCTACACCGGTAATTTCCTATGCGGTGGTCGATAAAAAAGCAGCAGCTGCTATTAATATCACAGCCTCCCATAATCCCTATACAGATAATGGTTTCAAAGTCCGGGATGAGAATGGCGGTGCAATCGAGCCAGATGGTTTGGTCCAAATCGAAAAGAATATCCCCGATACTGAAGAAGAGGTCAAAAAGATCCCACTTAAGGATGCCCTTGAAAAGGGTCTGGTAAAGTATTTTGACGCTGCTCCAAACTATATAACTCATATAAAAACCCTGATCGACCTGCAGCCAATTAAGGATGCTGGATTACGGGTGCTTGTAGATCCGATGTGGGGGAATGGAGTAGGGTGGTTCCCCACATTGATCGGTGGGGGGAAGACTGAGGTTTTTGAGATCCACCAGGATCGGAATCCGAATTTTCCAGAAATGACCCGCCCGGAACCCATCCCGCCTAATGTTGATGTCGGCCTGGCTGCTATAAGTGAGTACAAGGCAGACGTGTTGCTGATCAACGATGGTGATGCTGATAGAATTGGGATCGGCGATGAAAACGGCGAATTTGTGGATCAGCTGCGGGTATACGCGCTGCTGGCATATTATCTATTGGAAGTACGTGGGGAACGGGGTCCGATCGTTAAAACCCTTTCCACGACTACGATGTTGGAAAAACTGGGGGCGATCTATGATGTCCCGGTCTATAACACTGGCGTAGGTTTCAAGTATGTTGCCCCCAAGATGCTGGAAGTGGATGCCATGATCGGTGGAGAAGAATCGGGGGGCTACGCTTTCAAAGGCAATGTTCCTGAGCGAGACGGTATTCTGGCCGGCTTGTATTTCCTGGACTTTATGGTCAAGATGGATAAAAAACCCTCTGAGCTGCTGGATCTTCTCTTTGAAAAAGTTGGTGCCCATTATTACGACCGCGTTGATACTCCCTTCAAAGGAGATCGAGCGGATAAGATCAACAAGATCGAAACAGCCAATCCGGAAACTATTGGCGGTTTAAAAGTGAAAGAACTGGTAACTATCGATGGATATAAATTTGTCCTTGAGGATGGCGGTTGGTTGTTGATCCGTTTTTCTGGCACCGAACCGATCATCAGGGTTTATTGTGAAACAACTTATGCTGACCGAGTTGATGCGATCATAAAAGATGGACTTTCGATCGCTGGCATCGATGATGAGGATTAGTGAACTTAACGGATACTCATTGTCATCTGAACTTTCAGAAGTATAAAGAGGATTTGCCTGAAATCCTGGATAGGGCCCGATCGACAGGTCTTTCCAGGATCCTGGTTCCGGCCATCGATCTGGATTCCTGCCATGAAATTCTAGCTCTGGTTGAATCTGATCCGATGTTATTTGCTGCCGTTGGTGTACACCCAAACAGCGGTACAAGCTGGGATTCGAATACCCTGGATTCGTTAAGAGAACTGGCTAGCCACCCCAAAGTTGTTGCAATTGGGGAAATTGGATTGGATTATTACCGGGACAGAACACCAAGGGAGCTCCAGAAAGAAATTCTTATCGAACAATTGGAGCTTGCTTTGGAAATGGATCTCCCTGTGATCCTGCATGTCAGGAATAATTCTGAGGAAGACCGGGCATGCATCGAGGACTTGTTATTTATCTTGGAAGATTGGGTGGCTGCTGCAGACCCACCATTCTTGGAACGCAACCATCCTCCCGGTGTTATTCATAGTTTCTCAGGAAATTCGAATGAGAGCCAGCGCGCTCTCGAAATTGGATTTTTTATTGGGATAACTGGTCCTGTGACCTTTAAGAAGGCCGATCAGCTGAGGGATGTGGTAAAAGAGATCGAGATTTCCAGGCTCCTGGTTGAAACGGATGGCCCATTCCTGGCTCCGCAGCCATTCCGGGGAAAACGGAATGAACCTGCCCACGTTCGGTATATTATTGATAAAATAAGTGAAGTGAAAGGGCTGCCTTTTGAAGTGGCAGCCAGGCAGACTGCTGAAAATGCTGCCTGTTTATTTCAGTGGGAGTAGAAAGTTGATTAATGTTGGATTCTTATCATACCTTGAAGATCAATTGAACAAGGTAGATCAAAAAATGTTATCAGTGTCAGAGGGGTATCACCCTGACCTGACAGCAGCATTCGAACATCTGATGAATTCAGGTGGAAAGCGTATTCGTCCGATCGTTACTTTGTTAATGGGATCTTTGCTTGGAGCAGAAGAAGATAAATTGATTTCTCTAAGCGCTTCCGTAGAAATGCTTCATACTGCCACACTGGTCCATGATGACTTGATAGATGGTGCCTTGCTGCGTCGTGGAAATCCTACTTTGAACTCCCATTGGACTGCTGCAGCAACAGTATTGACAGGAGATCATATTTTTGCCCAGGCTGCTCTGCTGGCAGCTGAGTTGGATAATACCGAGGCAATGAGATTATTCGCCAAAACCTTGAGCATCATTGTTAATGGTGAGATATCACAGCTGTTTGGGCGCAACCATCTGCCGAGCCGCGATGATTACTATCATCGGATATACGAGAAGACCGGTTCCTTATTTGCTCTGTCCGCCAGGACAGCTGCCATGATCAGTCCGGCAGATCGAAAATATATCCAGCCGGCCGAGGCATTTGGAAAGGAAATTGGAAAAGCTTTCCAGATCGTGGATGATGTCCTGGACTTCACTGGGGATCAAGCCCGGGTGGGTAAGCCAATTGGCAATGATCTCCGACAGGGAACTCCCACATTGCCAGCGATCTATTATGGAGAGCAGTATCCTGAAGATGAAGTCCTGCTGGCTTGCCTGGATGGAAAAGCTACAGAATCTGACGCTGATAAATTGATCCAACGAATCAATCAAAGCGGCGTGATCGAAAGAACGCTAGATGAGGCCAGGAATTGCGCTGAAAATGCGGTTCAAAACCTGAGCGATTTCCCCTCTGGCCGCGAAAAGGATTCCCTGGAAAAATTAGGGACGTATATCATCGATCGGGACCTATAGATATTTCCTACTTGAATAAATAAAAACCGCCGGATGAAAGGCGGTTTTTTTGTTGATATAAAAAAGGATTGAGTCCCTAACAAGGGACTCAATCCTTTAAGTTCATATTAATAAGTTTGATTGTAGAAGTTATAAATTGCAGCTGAAAGTTGTCCAACCAGTGATGAACCAGTATCCCAGATCAGCTGTTCGGGGTGGTATAGGAATATCACCAGAATGTAATCGCCACCGGGGGAAAATATGATACCGGCATCTCCCAGGGTTTTCATGATCCCCTGATACGTGACCCAGCCATGTTTATGAGCCACTTCTGTGACATCCGGAACACCAGCTTCTAGTAGAGAGGGCATTTTATTTTGGGAGAGGTAATCGATCATGATCTGGCATTCTGTTTGAGTGATTTCATCCCCGAAAACTGCCTTAAAGGTTCCTTGCCCATTATCAGCGCATAAATAGATGTCTTCCAGGAGCATGCCTATATCTGAAGGTGTGCTCTGATTGTACAAATCCGGATCGGTGCTGACGTCCTCACGCTGGTTCGCAGGAGTGTTATAGACTTTCAATAAGGGGGAGCCCAATCCGAATTCGCCAGCCAGGAAGGTGTTTTCCAGCCCCAGTGTTTTCATGTCTTCTGTAATTTCTAAGGGAGCAAGGCTGGTATGGATCACGCGCTCCATTACCCAATCTGCGGGGTCATTTCCGGATTCAATGATCATCTTTTGCAGCAAATTGAGGGCTTCAGGGTCCTCTTCCTCATTGATGCGGCGGAAGATGGAAGTCATGATGGGGATTTTTACGATACTTGCTGTGGTGAACGCAACATCCGGGTTGGTGGAAATCTCGTATCCTTCCTGATAGGCAAAATGTACTTCTTCCAAGGTGCTTACATTGAGTAAATACAACCCTGTGATGCCATCGAAACCTGTTAGGTCAATCGTTTGTTTTAATAGAGTTTCCAGATTTTGAAGTGATGGCCTGGGAGGACTCGATTGCTTCCGTGGCAAGTTAACTGATCTGTTGTTGATCGATTGCATAGCAGTGTCAATTAACAATACTGCAGTATCAAGATCCAATTCAGTGCCATAAGTTCCAGAAACGAAATTCACTGTTCCAGGTTGGGGGATAGCTGGAGATGGCGGTTTGTCATAACGAGATGCGATCTCATCCACCAGGTAGGTTCTCAAGCGTAACTCAGAATAAGTTGCTCGCAGTGGGATGGAAAGACCTGATATCTGCTGCCCCCACAGATAATCCCAGAAGCCGACCCAAAAAGATTGTTTGGTCCGCTCCAGGTCTGCTGCCGCCAGCATGCTTTCCAGGTCAAGATCAAAACCGCAGATAGAAGGTTCGAAGAGGATTGCCTGATCTTCATAAAGCAGCTCAACAGGTAGTGAATAGGCCTCAAGCAGGCGCTGAGCAGCTTCCTGCCGATCCAATCCGCTAACTGGCACCTCTGCTATTGTCATACCTCCAGGATAGGTCGTGCGGAGACGACTGAACCGGACAAACTGCAGGATCGAAAAGATTACTGCAGCGATCAGGAAAAATACAGCCAGCCAGCTTAAGGCAGATAATCTGGTTCGTCTTCTCACGAAATAGCTCCTATAGAGGATTGGTCTTTCTGATGGGTTAGTTTATCACAGGAATGGTGGATGCCAAATCGGCTCGAGGGGAGTATTAGGAAAGAAATCCGCCCTGGATAAACCAGGACGGATTAAGGTTTTTCTCACCCATATAGTGATCTAGTTATGGTTTAGGCTTCGGGGAGTTCAATGACACAATTATCTTTACCAAAATCTCCCAGGATATATTCATCCGCTTCCCATTCGTTATACCATTTTTTATTATTCAAGAGATAGCGGAACTCATATTTTTTTCCTGCTTCCAGTTCAACTATTGTCTTAAAATCCCCATTCTTGAGAGATTCCATGGGTGTGTTTGTGAAACTCCAATCATTAAAATCTGCAACCAGATGGGCAGATGAAATGGGATATTCCGGTTGTTCATGTTTTGCGAGACGAAAGGTCACTTTGTAGGTATTTCGACTTTTAATATATTGTTTTTTAAGCATTTCGCGTCCTTGTATATGACATTCGTCCAAAATTCACGTATATTTTATCATAATTATATTAATTCAAGATCACGGTTCAGTGAAAATTAAGGGATTAGAAAATCAGGGGATGATCCTTTCCCGATAAATGGATCAGCCCTCAATCAATGCCTGACATTTTGCACCTTATTGGAGTAAATTTGACATGGAAAATAAGGCTCATAATGGGTAGGATTAAAGTAACCTGCGCGGATGTGTGTCCGGGAGGACTTGTTCAATGTTGAAATTGATCTTAACTTATTTATCTCAAGCTGGCTGGGCCAGGTCCATTGTCCAGGGGTGGGGGTTTGCAAAGCGGACAGCGGCAAGGTTCGTGGCCGGAGAAACGTTGGATGAAGCCATAGCTGTTGTTAAAGACCTTAACAGCCGGGGAATTTTTACTACACTGGATCACCTGGGAGAGAATGTTACTTCCCGGGAAGAAGCGATCCTGGCAGCGGATGAGATCATAACGATCATAGATCGCTTGGTGAATGAAGGAGTCCCATCTGGAATATCGATCAAACTCAGCCAGATCGGTTTGGTTCTTGACCCGGACATCTGCCGGCAAAATCTGCTCAAGATCTTGGAAAGCGCGAAAGAAAGGAATATCTTCGTTCGGATTGATATGGAAGATTCGTCATTGACCCAGGCAACCCTGGATCTTTTTAATTCGGCCAGAGAGAACGGATATGAAGCCTATACTGGCATTGTGATCCAATCCAGCCTTTTCCGCAGCCAGGATGATATTAAAAGATTGATGTCTGGATCGTGCAGGGTTCGGATATGCAAAGGTGCATACAAAGAGCCGCGCACAATCGCATTCCCAAAGAAAATATCTGTAGATGAGAACTTTGACAGGATTACCGAACTGCTTCTGGATCAATCTCTTGAAATTGAATCCAGTGTTACCCTGGATGGGGGTTTTCCACCTATCCCAGCTATCGCTACTCATGATCAGGCCAGGGTTGATCATGCTCTTTCATATGCCGACAAAATCGGGCTCGGTAAACGAGGGGTGGAATTCCAGATGCTGTATGGCATCCGGGAAGACATTCAGGAGAATTTGATTGAGCAGGGGTATCCGGTGCGGGTTTATGTGCCCTATGGCAGCGAATGGTATCCCTACTTCGTGCGCCGCCTGGCTGAAAGACCTGCAAACCTGTGGTTTTTTATCTCCAACTTTTTCCGTTAAAGAGTTAATTTCGGATTTGGGAATCTGAGGAATCCATCACCATCCCCTGAAAGCTAGTTATAATCAGAGACAGATGACAGAGACAAGAAAATTGGATCTGGTCCAGCATATTCGCCCCTTGCACCTGATGACCCTGATCGTTTTATACTTTTTGGGTGTAGGATTCGGTCGTTATCTGGGACAGAGAATTGATCCGGCTCCATTATTGATCGGATTGCTTTGGATCCTGACCTTATCGATAGGTTTGAATTTCCTGGGGGATTATTTTCAGACGCCATTTGACTGGGGCTGGGTTAGAAAAGAACAGGCCGAAATAGACTCTCAAGAAAAAGATAGAGACGAGGTTTTATTGTATATCTCGGTTGCGAGCCTGGCAGTCGGCGCAGTTCTTACAGTAATCCTTGGGATATCTGGCTCTTTATCCCTTTCCAGCGGTCTGATTATGGGCAGCTACTTCCTTTTATATTGCCTGTTGATCATTCCGGGAGTATCACTGGACCTATCAGGGATCGGGGAATTCTTCACATCCATGATTCTGGTAGTGCTGCCTCCAGCAATCGGGTATCTTTTGCAGGCCGGTGAATTCCACCGATTTTTATATCTGGGAATCTTTCCTTTATTCCCCCTTCACCTGGCTATGATCCTGGTTTTGCGTCTAAAAACCTATCCAAGTCGATATTCGGAAGGATCGGAAAACCTTGCTTGTTCGCCTGGGTTGGCAGCGGGGAGTGTACCTGCATAATTTGATGGTCCTGAGCGGTTTCTTATTATTCGGTGTAGCGTTGATCTTTGGCATGCCCTTTCGTTTGATCTTGCCGGTGTTCTTCACACTTCCCGTGGCTGGATACCTGATTTGGTACTTATCCAGTTTAGAGGACGGCGCCCCAGTCCGCTGGCCGCTGATTACTCTTTTGTCTTTGGTAATATTCTTTTTACCGGTCTATTTGATCACATTCACAGTCTGGATCCGTTAATCCCGGATCTTAATACCTATGCCAGAATTTTTATCCTTAATCTCCCCTGAAGCTGCCTTATCCCTCTTGTTCAGCCATCTTGATCCTGTTCTAAGAGATGAAGATACAGCAACTGAACAAGCTTTGGGGAAGGTCACAGCTGAAAATATTATTTCTTCCCAGGATCTGCCGGAGTTCAGGCGGTCCACGGTTGATGGTTATGCAATAATGGCAAGAGATAGTCACGGAGCAAGTGAATCCCTTCCTGCCTACTTGAAACTGGCAGGAGAAGTGTTAATGGGGAATGAACCTGGATTCGATCTGGTTGATAAAGAATGCGCCCTGATCCACACCGGGGGAATGCTGCCGAAAGCCGCCAACGCAGTAGTGATGCTGGAAGATACACAGGTGCTGGATGATGGGGAGATTGAGATCTACCGTTCAGTTGCGTCAGGAGAAAATTTGATCGAGATCGGGGAGGATATTCCCGAAGGTGGGATCGTGATTCCCAAAGGAACCCGGCTCAGGCCAGCGGAGATTGGCGGTTTATTGGCGCTGGGAATCACAAAAATAAAAACTATCACACCTCCGAGAATTGGGATCATATCCAGCGGTGATGAGGTCATCAAGCCGGATCAAAAACCCAAACCGGGAGAGGTGAGAGATATCAATTCTTATACCTTGGGAGCGTTGATCAGTGAGTTGGGGGCTGAAGCGATCCATTATGGTATCATTCCAGATAACCGGGAGAATTTAAGAGAAATCATCCAGATTGGATTGCAAGAGTGTGATCATCTGATCGTAACAGCAGGCTCTTCGGCCAGCTCCAGAGATTTGACCGCGGATGTAATGAATGAGCTTGGCGATCCGGGTGTGCTGGTCCATGGTGTGAGTATAAAACCGGGAAAACCGACGATCTTCGCCCTCGCTGGCGAAAAAGTGATGATCGGATTGCCGGGTAACCCGGTCAGCGCTTTGGTGATTGCCTATATCCTGGTGAAACCTATTATCCAGGCATATCTGGGATTGGAAAACCGGAAGTTCTCTGCATCCATCCCGGCGAAACTAACTATGAATGTCCCTTCCCAGGCAGGCCGGGAGGATTGGATCCCGGTCCGATTGATTGAAGGAGAAAATGAGGTTTTTCAGGCAGAGCCGATCTTTGGGCGCAGCAACTTGATCTTCCTGCTGGCAAAAGCGGACGGCCTGGTGAAAATTCCCTCTTCCACCACAGGTTTGGAAGCAGGGGCAGTTGTGTCAGTACGATTATTCTAAAGAAGAGAAAAGTATATGAATTTCATCCTGACCATACCAGCTATCTTCTATATATGTCTCGCTGTCTATAGCATCAGCTTGATAGCTAATGCAATCCGGAAACTTCGCATCTATAAAATTGCTGATTATCTTCTGGTATTCATGCTCAGTTTATTCTTATTGATCACCGTGATCCTGTTTGGTTCTGAACTCAACTGGTGGAATTTCCTGGGTCAAGGAATCAGGCTGCGCTTGCCCTGGTATGCCATGCTGCTTTTCAGCGGTGTGATCTTTGGTCTGACGTCAGCGGTTTTCAGGACTGAAAATCCTGGTTGGGCCTGGTTGATCATCTCCCTGGTCATTATCAGCATAGCAGTTGTAGCTGATGGAATGGGGATCTTCCCCGGTGATCTCAATTGGGGCCGGCAGCAGGAAGGATATATCCATTCGATCCTGTCCACGGTGATCCAGGCTGTGGGTTGGGGATTCTTTGTGATCCTTTCAAGTATTCAGGTTTTGCAAGAATATCGAGTAACTGATCGAAGTGTTGTCAAACAGCGGGCGATTTACTGGACCTCTGCATTAATTCTCTATATCGGCAGTACAGTATTGATGATGATTGGGCCATGAACTGGTCGGCAGCTTGCTGCTTTTATTCTCAACCATCATACTGAATTTCCTTGTATTAACCTACCGCCTGCCAGACTTGAAGATCCTGGCGTTCCGGGGTGCGGGATATACTCTGACCGGGATCATCATTATCTTGATCTATGCCCTGGGCTTCCTGATCCTGGAGGGATATTTTGTCGAGCTTGATTGGTACAAACCGGTTTACAATGGAGTTTTCTTCTCCCTTATTGTCCTGATATTTTTCCTGCCAATCAATCGACTGGTCAACTCCATCCTGGAGCGTTTGCTTTCCAATGAAAGGGCAAGGACCCTGGAAATTCGCAGCTACAGCAAAACCCTCAGCAGCATCCTGGATATTGAGCTGCTTTCCAAAGTTACTATTGAGATGATCTGTGATTCTCTGGAATTGAGAAAAGGTACCTTATTCCTGGTTGACCGCATTGAACCTGAAAAGGACCCACCTAACTGGCATCTCAAGGCAGTCCAGGGGACTTCAGTGACCTTGCCTGACCTCGATTTCCTGCCCGCCCACAGTCCCATCACAAAGGTGCTGGCAGAAGAAAAACGTCCCTTAACCCAATCGGAACTGGAATTCATTCCCAAGTTCCAGACCATCCCCGAAAATGTGCTGGTCTGGATCAAAGCCCTGGATGTGGAAGCCCTGGTACCCATTCACACTGAAGATGAATGGATCGGTTTATTTGCGCTGTCACAGAAACGATCTGGTGCTTCATTCTCAGATGAGGAGCTGGAATTGCTGTCTTCCCTGGCGGACCAGACCTCGGTCGCGCTGCAGAATGCGCGCTTGGTAGAAAGCCTGACCAAGATCGACAGCCAACTGAGACGCGCCAAGGCATCCCAAAATACTGCCCTGGATAAGATCGAACAGATCAAAAAATCATCTTCCGATATCATCAGCATTAAAGCCCATGAGCTGCGTTCTCCGTTGACAGTGGTCACTGGTTATTCCCAACTGCTGGCAAATGATGAAAAATTGATGGGGGATGAATATTACAGTGAACTGGTCAAAGGGATCGTATCTGGTTCTGACAGGCTGCAGAATATCATTGAGAACATGATCGACACGGCCAATATTCAACCGAAGAACCTGAATATCGACACCACTCCGCTGTCCCTTTACACTATGGTGGACTCAATTTGCAGAGATCTGGGAGGACAAGTAAGAGCCCGAAAGATCACCCTGTCCCATGATAACCTGGGTGAGATCCCGCCGGTATACGGTGATAGCAAAGCCCTTAAGAAAGTCTTTGAGATCCTGATCAATTACGCTATGACCCACACTCCGAGTGGTGGAAAGATCACCATCACTGGCCGGCATATTCCACCACGATCTGAGCTCTTGAAATGGGAGGGAGCAGAAATTGTCGTTACTGATACAGGAATTGGTATCGATTCTGAAGCCAAAGACCGTTTCTTCCAGGAACGCATGAATCCTATGATGGTAGATTTCTCACTTCTAGATGAGTTGGCTGCCGGAGAGGAAAAACCTGGAGAAGAATTAGCGATAGTCCGCAGCATCATCGAGGCCCATAACGGCCGGGTTTGGGTCGAGAGGCTGCAAAAGGACGCCGAACATCTGCCGGGAAGCGAGTTCCATGTGGTTTTGCCATTGGAACAGCAATCCTATCCGACACAGCCAGATCAATCTAAATAATTTGAATGGGGGAAAAGTAAGGACTAGTCTTCCGGGTAAACCCGCGGAACCCGGGCACCTATCCCGCAAGTAACTTCGTAGTTAATGGTCTGCCAAACGCGAGCCAGGTCATTAGCGCTGATCACCTCATCACCCTGTTTCCCGATCAGGACAACCTCGTCACCAATTTGTGGATTGGGGACATTCTCCAGTTTCACCATGAATTGATCCATGCAGACCCTGCCAACAATGGGTGCTTTGACGCCATTGATCAGAACTGAATTCCCTGGGACTCTGCGGTAACCATCTGCGTAACCGACCGGGATCACGCCAATTAGCTCTTTTTTGGTTGTCACATAAGTATGCCCGTAACTAACTCCGTGATCCGGGGGGAAGTTCTTTCATGCTGGCAAGCACTGACTTCCAGCTCAGGATCGGCTCTATGCCAGCTGGCAGCTGAACATCTGTGGAAGGCGACAATCCGTAAATGATGAGGCCGGGACGAACCAATTGAAAGCGGGTTTCAGGATGGGCCAGCGTACCTGCGGAATTAGCCATATGAACGATTCCGGGCAGTAGATTTTCATCGTCAAGGACATTGATAACTTTATGGAATACTTCTTCCTGCTTCCTGGTGGGCTCTGGATCAGCTTCATCAGCTTTGGCCAGATGTGAGAACAACCCTTCCAGGTCAATCCGATCTATCTTCTTTGCTAATTGAGCAAGCTCCAATGTTTCTTCCGGATGGCAGCCCAATCGCCCCATACCGCTGTCAACCAGCAGGTGGACCCGGGCAGTTCTCTGGCAGTTGGCGGCAGCTTTTTCTATCAGGCTGATGTGTTCCTTGGTCCAGACTGTTAGGGAAACATCCAGGCAGATCATTTGTTCAATCCGTTCCGGGGCGATATATCCCAGAACGAGGATATTGCTTTTTATGCCTTCCTCGCGCATTTTAAGAGCCATGCGCGGCCGGGCAACACCAAACCAATCCACACCGGCTTCTTCTGCGGTCCTGGTGATAGGCATATACCCATGCCCGTAGCCATTGGCTTTAACTACGGCCATTAGCGGAACGGCAGTTTCCTTTCGGATGATCTTGATATTCTTTTTAAGGGCTTTGAGATCCACTTCCACCCAGGTGGCAAAGGATTGTTCAGCTTTCATAGGATTCTAATTTCCTGAGGGAATGATTTCTGACATACAGGGCTATTCTACCAGAGAAAAGGGTAGGGGGAAGAACGGAAAATCAAGCCTTGACAAAGTAGAACATATGTTCTATACTGTCTTTGTAAGCACATTAATCATCATATTTTCCCTCACTAATGGGAGGTACACATGTCCGCCAACAGCATTCCTTTTATACCCGAACGAGTCCAGGTCAAGCGGGGAGTAGTTTTTGGTCTTTTGATCATCACCGCCCTGGTCGCCTTTGAGATCTTCAACTTCAGCACCACTGATTTTGCGTTAGTCGATCTGCTTGGTGATCTGCGATTCTGGGGCGTGCGCTGGGCTACGATCCTGGCGATTGCTTTCTGCGGGATCGATTTCGCCGGGATCGCCCGCTTATTCACTCCTGAAGGCAAAGTCGGAGAACAGACAGAAAGCTGGTATTTGTTTGCTGCCTGGCTGATCGCTGCCACCATGAACGCACTCTTGACCTGGTGGGGCGTTTCGATCGCTATTGCCAACCATGAGACCCTGGGCAATGCGGTGATCGCCCGCCAGACCCTGCTCAAGATCGTTCCGATCTTTGTGGCTGTGATGATCTGGCTTCTGCGGGTTTTGATCATTGGACTCTTCTCTGTCGCTGGTGACCGATATTTCGGCAAGGATCAGCTGCGAGTGGAGTTTGCCCCTTCAACCCGCAAAGCTCCAGTTTCCAGCCGCAAGAAACCCGCTACTGGGTTACCGACCATCACCCAAACCTGCTGTCCGGGCCCCGCAGCGAGAGCCTTCTTATCAACCGCTTTCTGCTCAGGGAGCAGAAGATTCCCAATCGCAATTGCTCTAATAAAAGAAAGGGATTGAGTCCTTCCAGAAGGATCGATCCCTAAGTACTTTAGTAAGACTTCTCCCTAATGACAAAACCGCTGGTAATCACCAGCGGTTTTTGTGTCGGGATGGAGGGATTCGAACCCACGGCCTCGCCGACCCGAACGGCGCGCGCTACCGGACTGCGCCACATCCCGATGCCGAGAGATTATAACTCAGCTTACCTTCTTCATCAAGCTTATTGACTGAGCCTACCAGTGATAAGCTGGATAATCTTTTTCTGGTTTCTTTAGCAGCTGCCCCAGTACTACACCAGTAACAAATCCGCCGATGTGAGCCCACACGGCAACACCGCCAACATCCGGACCGCCCAGAGTGAGTACTCCCTGGAAGAACTGCAGGGCGAACCAGACTAACAGAACGACACTGGCAGGCAGCATGGTCATGCGCATCCAAAACCCCAGGGGAATTAAGGTGAGCACTTTCTGCCTGGGGAACAGGACCAGGTAGGCACCCAGTACAGCTGCGATAGCGCCGCTGGCGCCAACGGTTGGGATGATAGAATTTGGGTTGGTCAGGATATGGGTGATGGAAGCAACCACACCGCCAATAATGTAGAAAATGAAATATTTTCCACTGCCCAATCTGTCTTCCACATTATCTCCAAAGATCCACAGATAAAGCATATTACCGCCGATATGGGCTAAACCGGCATGCATGAACATGCTGGTAAAGATATTGAAGAGGCTGCTGATGGACATCAATGAGGTCACATCAGCTGGTATGAGGGCAAATTGATATACAAATAGTTCGTTATTGGATCCCAGGAAGGTCTGGAAGATAAAGACCAGGATATTGACCAGGATCAATAAGTAAGTGACGATCGGTACGCTGTGGGTGGGGTTTTCATCGCGAATTGGGATCATAGGATTTCCGTAATTAGAGTTGATAGGAAGGTTATTTCGATGGAGTGATTTTACCATAGGGAAAATTTGGTTGTAGATCAGCGTTTTATTGGGAGATATATAGCAATGTTTTCAGCTGGAGGAGGGATTGGTTGTCTTTGCATATTTGTTGGGAAAACCATATTGCAAATAGATTTATTCTTGTTATGATGAGTGTTAGTTATTCAGTACGCTAGGCGTACACGAAAAAATCCATCTTTATAAAGGAGAAACACCATGTTATTCGCACCTAAAGAAAAAGGCCAAGGTCTTGTTGAGTATGCACTCATTCTTGTTTTGGTCGCAGTTGTAGTGATTGTTATTCTATCCCTACTCGGCCCCGCCATTGGCAACATTTTCCAGAATATTGTTGACAATATCTAAACGAACCTTATGGTTCTAGGCGAGTGACCGCCTCCTTAGTCACATATGCTAAACCCTACCATACGGTAGGGTTTTGCTTTTTTCTACTGGATATTTCCATTTGTCTTTCTTTCTATCAACTGCCCAAAATCTAGATAATAAAACTGCTATTCAAAAAGAATAGCGGTCATGCTTTACGTATGATAGTAAGCAGACCTGTTCCGAACCGATCTTTCAATCTAATCCAAGCTGCGGACGGATGGCTGCTGTCCATAGGGCATAGCCTTTTTCGTTCGGGTGGATGCCATCATACTTGTAGAAACTTGCGATTTGGTTTGCCATCTTCGTTGAGTAATTGGTGGTTAAAATCGATAAAATGTAAGTTTGGGTTATCTTTTGTGTAATTCAGAATAAGTTGATTAGCATCGTTGGCAATGGTCCAAAACTTTTGACGGGTTGGTGTGGGTGTGATTGCTACATAATAAATTGCTACTTTTGGCAAAGATGCTTGAACACGTTCCACAAATAACTTATAACCCTCAAAAATCTGACGGGCAGTGTCAGGTCTATTATCTGTAGTGTCGTTAGTGCCAGCAAACAAGACAATCGCACGAGGCTGATAGGGCAGAACAATTCGATCTAGATACTTCACCATATCTCTCATATAAGACCCACCAAAACCACGATTAATTATTGGCAATGGGGACATATCTTGAGCTAAGGTAGACCAAAAGTTGATGCTGGAGCTACCAATAAATAGAATCGAGTTTTTTGAAGGTGGGTGGAGTTGGTCCTGTAATTCAAATTTTCTTATTGTGCTTTCCCAAGCGTCCGGGTCCCCTTTTCTTGCCTTATAGCTGGATATTATGAGCTCGCTGATGTCAAGAATTTTCTGCCAAATATTTAGTTTTGTTTCCATTTTGAGGACCCTTTTTATTATTTCGGGATTCGATTGCATAAAATTTCTAATACCAAACAAAAGTCTAATTCGTAGGCGGCTCTGCAGAATATGCATGCACATCATCGATATACACGCTGGCAGATTCGGTAACTCCATTTGCATTAACGAATAAATGTAAAGATTGCGCTTCAGGGGGGAGCAAACTGGTTCCGGTCACTCGAGTCCAGGTTTGATTGCCAGCCAAGGGGGGAATTACGAAAAATCCGACCTGCCCAGTCCCACACTGTGGATCATCAAGAAAGATACCATTAAGCGAGACGTTGGTGATATCTTGATCCGGGCGCAGATAAGCTTCGAGGATCATGTACATCTGCCCCTCAAACTCCGGCCAATCCGTCAAGAAACTTTGGAGGGTTATGCATTGCCCCACGCTTCCCCGATAATCGAGAAAACCAGTTGATGAATTTGTGATTAAACGTGCAGCACCTGGCCCGGTATGGTAATCAGAGGCAGTGTATTTGAGAACGCCATAGGGCTGCTCCCAATGCTGCACTCCGTCGTCAAAGCTACTGTTCAGCACTAACTGGGGTTCGACCAAGGTTGGCGAAGGGGAGTCGGGCTGGACTGACTGAGGTGGATTGGCTAGGAATAATCGTTGATGCCGCTGATGCATCAGGGGTGAAGGTAAGCGAAGGCTTTGGCATAGCCGAATCAATTGGTCCAGGAGAAGTAACCTCAGTTTTGGTGATGGTTACCTGCGGTTGAGGAGTGGATGGCTGAGTTTGGCAAGCACTGATACCTAAGCAGAACAAGGCGATCCAACCCACCAGGAAGCGGTCAGTTTTATGGCGGGTAGCTGATTTGTACCAGAACCACATCAGGCCAGATCCCTTATACTCATCCATATTTAGCCACATTCTTGTTATTGAATTATTCAGCGCAATATATCTCTATTTAGTTTTAGAATGAGTTGCTTGATTGGTTGGTGTCGCAAGATTTGAACTGGATACTTGTAATAATCGGTTCATTTTTCCTGATATCTGCTTATCTATATTATCAATACTAAAACTGCCATTCAATTAGGATAGCAGTTTCTTTTTAAGTATGGACGTTAGTGGACAGATCTCGAACCGCTCTCCTCATCTTAACATACACTATTTATCGATGAGGATTGTTTTTTTATATCTGAACCAATATCATATACTACTACTACTACTACCTTATTCTATTCCATGCATTTGAAAATGTATCTGATATAGAATCCGTTGAGGTGTTGTACTCAAAAACTATAGAATATTGATCCGGTAGTGATTCTGTTTCACCCTGACAAGTAAAGTGGAAAATCACTGAGAGATTATTTGATATTGCTTCACCAGTACCTTCACCTATTGCTGCAATTGTTGCAGAATTGGGAGAATCAGTATCACAAATAGCAGCACTCTCATCTTTATAAATAATTGAAAATTGGTTTGAACCTAAGTTTTCAATAATTAGGGTTTGATTGCTTCCATCAATTCCATCGATACTTGTCCATTCTCCAACAGCGCCATTGAATTCACTCGTAGGTACCTCTATTGTACTGGATTCAGTCCTTGACCAGACTATACCAATGAGATTCGTCAGTATATCTAACTCGGAATCGTATAAAAAAAGTATCGAAAAGTTCTCCTCCGGTCGATCTGCCATCCTGACAATCAAGATACAAGGGGCCAACATCAAGTTTTTGATAGAATGCTATTCCCTCACCGATTGCTGAAGCTCCATATAGAGGAACACCAACGTCAGTGACCCCGCAAAGAGGTACGGCGCTATCTGTATAGCTCAGCCTGTATGTGGAATCCGAAACAGGGTTGATAGTGAGTGTCAACTTACTACCATCGGTGGGATCAATACTTACCCACTGTCCTATCGCTCCTGCAAATACTCCTCGATCAGCATTAATCATTTCGCCTGTAGCCATCTTCCATTTGTGGCTAAGGAGTTGTTCCTGGAAAAATGTACCAATCTCACTGGGTTCAAAAGACTGATTTTGTATAAGTTGTGGCACCCATGAAGTGGAAAATGCTACGGCTATCCAACTCAGCCCTCGTTCCTCAATATAGTCCATGAGGGCAAACCGAAATGGTTGATCTCCTGGGTAATTCGATTCATTTATCCAGCTATATTCTCCTTCAATGTCGATCCCAAATGAAACTTCCCCCAATATTACTGGATATTTTTTTGCCAGATTGCCAAATATCAGTTCCCAATCGTCAGCTGTGTTGGAATATAGGTGGATTCCATATGTAATATTACTGCGTTGGATGGGATGAATTTAATCCATAGGAGAGATCAGATGCCCATTTTAACCCACCTACTATGATGATCGTATCAGGATCATTCACCCGGATCAGATCAATGATCAATTCACTGAAATCTTTTAAAATCAACCAGTCTTCCAAGTAGGTACGACCATTCCAGGGATGGCTGGATGGTTCATTGATTATTTCATAAAAGGCTACTTGATTATTCCCTGCATAACGAGTAGAGACCATCTGCCAGAACCGGATCATCTCTACTTGAGAAGTCACTTCAACATTGCTGGAAGGGTTAGAATAAAAACCCGTTGGTGGGAAACCTTGGGAGTTAAAGTTGATTATTACATACAAATCATATTTTCCTGCCCACTCGATGGCCTGATCAAGAATCTTAAGACCTTGCTCCTCATCTTCAAAAAACCGACCCGGTGCTACTAAAACACGAACGACGGTTGCTCCCCATTCATGGATCGCCCGAAACAGATCTTCATTCCAAGAAATATCATAATTTGTTGTTGCCAGGTTGATAATCTGTTGAGGACCAAGCCCTCTCAAAATAACAACTTCTCCATCTTCATTCACGATCTTGTTTCCCACTACCTGGAGTTGTTGAAGATCTGAAGTAATCTCAGGAGAGGGAGTTAAGGTGGCGGTTCCAATTTCCTCGGATATTTCACGTGTTTGAGAAGGTGTGCCATTATTTGAACATGCAGCCAAAATAAACATAAGGCACAAAACAATCGCTTTGTTTTTCATCTTACTCTTCCTTATATCGTGAGGAATCAAAAATCAATATTCCCTATGAATAAGTATAGCATTGGAGTTCGTATGTTAAAACAAAGAAATCCCCCTGAATGAGGAGGATTTATTTGTGGGCGCTAGTGAACTCGAATCGAACCGACTGTGCCGTTCCCCAATTTCTTTCCGATACATGTATTGTCAAAGGATGAAATCTTCTTTGACAATATCCAGATGATGCAATTCACTAAAAAACAATAGTTTTTCATCACTGAGTATTAGCCAGCCTTGGAAACTGTAACCACAATGATTGCCAGGTAAAAGTTATTACTTGGAGCAGCATTATTGTTTTTCCTAAAAACTATAAAGGCGTCTGACATCAAGTCAGATATACATCATCCTCACGCAATTTGGTGATGATCAACTCTGGAGTATTTCATATATGCTTTGCAGTTTTTTCCGCTTCCTATATTTACTAATCCTCACGCTATTTCTGGAATAGTTTTTTGTGGGCAGGTCAAATATCTTGCCAAACTCAGATTTCGCGGTTGGTTGTTTTTTCTAGTAATCCCTTTACTTCAGTCCTCACCTCGCATCCAGGATGGTTTCTGACCATCTTTTTCGGGAAACCGAGTTAAAACAGTGACTTCAATTGGATAGGAGTTTTTTACGTCTTGCAACTTGTCTTCCTGAGTAGTGGTGCTCTTGGCAGTATAAACAATGAGTTGACATCCAGAGCTGACACAGGACCGGTCAACCAAAGCCAATCCAACCAGAAAACCTTCCACATCCACAGAGCAGCTGGTAACCAGCCCAACTTGATGACCATTTCCATCATAAATAGGATTATTCATCTTGGGGCGCCGGGTGCGTTTAAGATTACATCGGAATCGAATCAATTCCCGCTGGCGGATTTTTTCCTTCGCCAGCAGTGCTTCCCGGCCGATAAAGAAGGGTTTGTGATATTTCACATAACCGGGAAATCCAGCTTCGATGGGAGTGATGTCTAAAGGACCACTTAATTCATGTCCATACAAAGGTAACCCTGCTTCAATCCGGGTGGAATCCCGGCAGGCCAGCCCAGCAGGTTTGACTCCAAATTCTTCTCCAACCTCAAGAATTCTCTTCCATAGTATATCTATCTGGTCGGGATGCACCAGGATTTCGAATCCCCAATTTTCACCGGTATAACCTGTTCGGGCAACCACCAAGGGAATTCCTGTCAGTTCACAGGACATTAATTCTGTCCGGCGCAATCGAGATAAAGTCCGTTTGAGCACAGGATCATCTGTCAGTGCCTGAAGAGTTTTAACGATGCAGGACCCTGCAATGCAATATCCCGCTTTTGATCCAGGCCAGTTTTAGGGTCTTTTAAGTTCCTTAATATCGCTGGCGCTTCCACTTGGATCCAGGGACGATTATTGTCAATCACAACTTTGCCATCATTGACTGCATTCAACCAATCCCAATCTTTACCTTCATTAGAGGCATTAATGACTAGGTAATAATAATCCTGATTGACTCTATAGATAATGCCATCGTCAATTACTTTTCCATCTGGCGCCAGGAAATAGCCATAAAGGGACTGGCCATCTTCTAACCAGGCTGCGTAATTAGAAAAAACGAGATCAAGAAACGGTGTTGCATTTGGACCAGATATCTCAAAGACGCCCATATGGGCAACATCAAATAGCCCTGCGCCACTCCGGACCGCATGATGTTCTGCCATGACAGAAGAATACCGTACCGGCATCTCCCAGCCTGCAAACGGAACCAATTTTGCGTCTAATTCTTGATGCGTCGTAAAAAGTTCAGTTCTTTTTAGATCGGTTTCCTTTTCAGACCAATCCCATACACTTAGTTTCCCGTTAGGTTGATCGACAGAGAGGGAGTCTTGGCCAATAAAATAAGGTTGGGTTAGATTAAAATACGAAGGATTTTTTAGATAGAGTTCTGACGCAGTTGATCCTGGTTGTGCTCCAATGTTAAAAGGATCAGCTTTCGTATCGGTCAGAGACACAATCACAGGTCCTTCAATTTTTCTAAAAATATCCTGACGGTCAAATAATGTATACCCATCGCTTAAACCTCGCAGCCAGGATAAAAGCCGCCCAACCTCTTTTGACGGACTTGAAATCAAAAAACGATCCCTCCCCCGGTTATCTGATTGGATCCGGTTTATTTCTACTTCACTGATCAGCAAACCATCCAGATCAAAGATATAGGTTTTGGTTTTTTGATCCACTGCCAGCTGCATCAAGTTGGAGGATGTAAGCTGATTCAAGAATTGTCTAGATCTGAAACCGGTTACCTCGATCTGTGATGACACAATTTCATCCTCTTTTCCAAGAATCTGGTAATGCGGATATTCAAGCCCGGTCACATCAAAATCAATGCCAGCTTTTTCAGCGATGCCATCCACTTCAATGCGGACTTCCTCCAGCGTATCTAGATCTATTTTTGCCCGTGGCAGTACTCCTGCCAATCCATGGTATGCATAGGGCTTTAAGCCGGAAAGTAGTTTATGGATCAACCCTGCCAGGATATCCATATCCTTTTCCATTAAACCGCGTTGGGTTAACCAGGGTGTACCCAAACGAATGCCCGTAGCCAGTGAGGTTTCCAGATCGCCAGGTATGGTGTTTTTATTTGTCACCATTCCTGCCAAATCGAGGATACGGACAGCTGGCTCTCCCCAGATTGGATAGTCCATACTAGTTGGCAGAGCTGAGGGTACAGGAATCGATTTTAAATCCAGTAGTAAGAGGTGGGTATCTGTTCCCCCATAGGCCAAACGTAAGCCGCGTTTGGTAAACCCATTTGCTAATGCACTGGCATTCTTGATAATTTGTTGTTGCAAAACCCGAAATTGATCCGTTTGGGCAAATTCAAAAGCCACGGCCATGGCTGCAAATTTATTAACGTGAGGTCCACCCTGTTCACCCGGGAAAACTGCCAGGTCGATTTTTTGGGCTAATTCCTCATTTGTAGTCAGCACAACCGCGCCGCGCGGACCCATTAGAGTTTTATGGGTGGTAAAGGTGACTACATCGGCAATTCCCACCGGATTTGGATAAACACCGGCTATTGTCAAACCGGCCACATGGGATATATCTGCCATCAGATAGGCACCACACTCATCAGCGATTTCCCGGAACTTATGCCAATCCGGTGCCCAAGGATAGGATGTGTATCCAGCTACAATTATTTTTGGATGATGTGCTAGCGCGAGATCCCGGATGGCATCATAATCCAATCTCTCTGTTTGGGGATCCACGCCGTATGAGACAACATTGTAGCGCTGTCCAGAAATATTAAATTCGGACCCATGAGAAAGGTGTCCACCCTGAAATAAATCCAAACCCATAAAGGTATCTCCCGGTTCCATCAGAGACCAATAGACACCCAGGTTGGCTGGTGTCCCAGACAGAGCCTGCACATTAACATAAATATCTTGTGCTGAAATATCTTCCGAAGCAAAAAGTTGGGCGGCTTTTCTCTGGGCTAAACATTCCAAAATATTGACGTATTCTTTTCCTTTATAAAAACGGCGATCTGCATAACGCCGATAATTGGCCAAATGCCAGGAGACATCCCGTAAACCATCTTCTGTTGCGAGAGTCATTTTTCCGGGAGGATACCCTTCGGCGTACAGGTTCTGGAACCGGGTTCCCAACGCTTTTCGGACTGCCCCGGGGACATAAGATTGCGATGGAATAAATATTAGTTTTCTAGCTTGACGCTCATCTTCCCAGTGGATCAAATCAGAAACAAATGGGGCAATCTCATCAATTCCCTGGCGAAACAAAAAATCATTGAATTCTTTATTAGACATGAATGACCTCTATGGATAATTGGGATTTATTTTCCCTAAAAGTAAAATAAAAGTGACAATAGATTCAAATCGATTACCTTTTAGATTTAACCACAGTCTGAGACGCTAAATTGTGAACTTATAGTTTCCTTATGATTTCCTTATTCTATTTGTGATAAATTTATTTAATAGAGGAGAAACAAAAAATTAGAGAAATTTGGTTAACTGAAAACTGTCCACTCATGGCTGACCAGGTGGCTAATGAGATAGCTAAAAAAACTAAAATTGAGGTGTGTTTTACAAGATGAACCAAGGTTATTTGTTGGGAGTGAGATTATTAGTTGCGAATTTCAAAGGTCAAAATCAATCTGAAGATTTTGCTATAGGAATTAATCTTTTCTCCATCTTGTTTTTTATCTTCAAGGGTAGAAAGGCTGCTCACTGTTCAATAAATTAATTATTGTTAGTTTGTCAATTTTAAATAATTAGAAGTTAT
Source organism: uncultured Chloroflexia bacterium (assembly GCA_963824175.1). Lineage (GTDB taxonomy): Bacteria > Chloroflexota > Anaerolineae > Anaerolineales > UBA11858 > B10-G9. The sequence goes on from CAWGOD010000002.1 coordinate 189,463, forward strand.
GTTGATGTTTGGATAACCACTGGATTGTAGTTTTTAATGAATTGTTATAATTCTTTCACTAAAGCTTTATCAATCATTGTAGCCGTGGTAATCGGAATTTATTATTGGATTCAGTAGAAAAAAACGCAGATTTATATCCGAATCGTGGAGTTTATATTTGTGGTGTAATATAAACATCACAAACCAAATTAAGTTATAAGCTGGGCATAATTGTTTTTTAATATATGAGGATATTGCTTGAAATCACACGGAGATGAATGATATGAAAGAAGCTATAGTAATTCTTGTAAATGGTGAAGTGCTTGCTGGAACGAAGGAATCAAATATTCTAGATCAAAAATCCAGCGCTACTCTCCTAGCAGAAGGCTTGCTTCCAATATTTACCAGTGATTTGAATATTGCTGTCATGCATGGCAATAAACCGCAAGTTGGCTATGTGCTATTTAGATCCGAAGTTGCCAGTCATGTTCTACATCGGATTCCTCTAGATGTGTGCGGCGCTGATACCCAGGGAGCAACTGGCTATATGTTAAGTCAGGCAATCACAAATATATTACGGGGGGAAAATAATGACCGTCAGGTGATGTCAATAACCAGTCAAACAATTATTGACTCTAAAAGTAACCATTTTCTCGAGAGAAATAAACAAATTGGTCCCTGGTTGGATCGTGAGAGAGCGGAGCAGAGACGACAAGTATATGGTTGGTCAATAAAGGAAGAGCCTGGTTATGGGTATAGAAGGGTAGTGGCATCTCCTCCTCCAATTGAAATTGTTGAGATTGAAGGTATCAAACAGTTGATTCAATCGGGTATGATTGTTATAGCCGCAGGTGGCGGCGGAGTTCCTGTGATGGTTGATGAAAAAGGATTGTTAGTTGGAGTTGAAGCAGTTGTTGATACTGACATGGTTGCCTGTATGTTAGCCCACCAGATCAATGCGAAGATTTTGCTAATGATAGTTGAAGATGAACTCCAGTTCGTTCCTGCAGGAATCGACATTAATGATTATTTATCCATTTCGAGTGAAGAACTAGGAATCAAATTATCCAATAACGATATTGGCTCAAATATGGTTATCAGAAAACTAAAATCCGCCCATAATCATCTTCAGCAAGAAGGCTCACAGGTAATAATCACAACTTTGGAAAAATTGAAGCAAACATTAAATAAAGAAAGCGGGCTTTGGATTGGGAAAAAAAATGCAGTTGTTGATTTAACAGATATGATTTGATAAGGTTCTACAGTGCGCCTAATTTGGTCAGTAAATTTCGTGCAGAAGGATAATTCTTATGGCAATTGAGCATATTTCAAATCATGATTCTGAAAATATAAAAACTCAGATATTAGGCTTACAAGAGGAAATTGAAAATTTAACTGTTGCCAATAAGTCCTTCTGGTCTTTACTTGTAAATGTTTCTAAAAAAATGCAGGTTTCCTCTGCCGTTATAAAAGCATCAGTATCTAGTTTACTAAGTAATGATATTCTCTGGGATGGATCAACACAAAATGAAATATTGGAAATCATAGATAGCAGTTCCAACCAGCTCTCCCGGCAGGTTATGTTATTAACATTATTGTCAAAGATAGAATCCGATAGTTTGTTTATCAAGTCAGAACCAAATGATATTCAAGAAATACTCTCAAGTTCACTAGGACTTGTTAGTAGAAATTATCCCGAAACCTTCTCTGTTCAGCCGGCTCTAATTAATAAGGGACTACCTGTTTTTGTGGATTATGAGTATTTATCTATTGCCCTTGTTTTACTTCTCGAATTTATTGGTGAAACTGAAAAAAAGTCACAGGATCTCACTATAACAACAGAAGAATTAAAAGACCATTGGGTAATAGGTATTAGTGAGCTTAGTAAAGATAATATCACTATGATTTTGAATGTTTTTGATCTTGAAAAAGATTTGTTGTTTCAGCATCAGAATCTGCTGCCAACAAAAAAGTTAATGCTTTATGTCATAAAGAATATATTTGAGCTGCAATCCATAAACTTAGAAAATTGTTTAGAAATTGGTAAAAACGCTTGTATTTCCCTGAAAATACCAGCAGCCAATAATTAATGTTTTTGGCAATACTCAAAACAAATGAAAGATAAATCAATTCTTCTTATAAGTGATGAATTAAATTTATTGCGTACTTTACGCCGTAATCTAATTAGTCGTGGATATGAAGTGTCAGTGGCTCTGGATGATAAAGAAGCCAATCATTTTATATCTAGCATGGAAACTAGTTTATACATTATAAGCCTGGATTTTGAGACGGTTGAAATAAATGGGTTGGATATTGTCCATGAAATTAGGGAAAAGAGCGAAGCTCCAATCATTGTGATTTCAGCAGTTGGATCAGAAAATCTTAAAATAGAAGCACTGGATAATGGGGCTGATGATTATCTGGTTATTCCTTTTGGTATGGAGGAATTTCTGGCCAGGGTTCGATCTTCGCTGCGGCGGTGGTCTTCTCATTTGGCGGATCATCAAAATGAAGATGATTTAATGGTCTTTGGAAAACTGCATATTGACACTAACTATCATAAAGTGAAAGTTAATGGCGAGAGCATCCATCTTACACCCCTTGAATATGATTTGTTATTTTTTTTGGCACAAAATCGGGGAAGAGTTGTCACTCATCGTGAACTGTTGAGAAAAATTTGGGGGCCAGAGTATGGTGACGAAAGGGAATATTTACGTGTATTCGTTTCCCAAATTCGGAAGAAAATTGAAATTGATCCGGCTAGTCCTGTTCATATTGTGACTGAGCCTAGAATTGGATATCGGTTTGGAAGCGATAATTAAAAGGAATGAAATCGCATAATTTAAGCATCGCCAAAAGTTGAGGATGATGCTTTTTTTGTTCATTGGAGTAATTTAGAATTATTCCAATCCTGTGCTATCAGCATTTTTACTGAGATATTTTTAGAAAGCAGATTAGTAGATAATTTTGGAGGGATCAAAATATGACCCGAATCATGTTTATTAACCCAAATACATCTGAAGAATTTACCAAGCGCATTGAGTCGATTGTAAGAAATTACGCGCTTCCGACAACAACTGTAGAGGCTTCTAACCCAAAATCTGGACCAAAATCCATTGAAAGTATTTATGATGAGTTGTTAAGTTGCCAGGGTACATTGGAATTGGCGATATCTGAAATGGATAATTTTGATGCTTTTGTGATTGCCTGCTATAGTGATCATCCAACAATCTATGCCTTGCGTGAAATAACAGATAAACCTGTCATGGGAATAGCGGAAGCTTCCATGTATGCAGCTTGTATGATTGGTTACCAATTTAGTATTGTCACCACTAATGAGCAGTGGGAACCATTACTATTAGACTCTGTTAGGCATTATGGATTAATTGATCGTTGTGCTTCTGTTCGGTCAACCCGGATGCCTGTCTTGGCACTTGAATCTGCAAAACCTGAGGAGACATATCAAATGATATTGAATACTTCTCAAAAAGCCATTACGGAGGATGGTGCCGAGGTTATTTGCCTGGGATGTGCTGGTATGACTGGGTTAGATAAGAAGTTGGAAAGAGAACTGAAAGTACCTGTTTTAGATGGTGTCGTTTGTGCCTTGAAATTTGTTGAAGGTCTTTTAGGATATGGCATAAAAACAAGTAAAAAAAGGGCTTATGCCAAACCGGAATATAAGCACGTAGTCAACATGTCCGAGATATTTGAAAAAATTTACAATTCTGATGATTAGCAATTTACTTATATTAATATTGTGCAATTAGGGGCTGAAATAATAAATATTCGAGATAACCCCCCTCGTTTTAGTATATTTTATAAATATAGCTGCTAAAAATCCCTGATAAATTCTTTATGTAATCCTTATGGGTCCCAATTTGAGATGTGATAAATTTCTCATAGACTTGTATAAATGTGTATTTTTTGTGTTGATGTTGCCAAAGTGGAACATTGCACTTAATCTGAATTGTGTAATCACATCAAAGTACTTAGTTATAACCCAGTAGTTTGGATTATTGAAACATCGAATTTTCATAGGAGGTGCAGCGGGAAACAATATAGATGGAATTTCCCCTATCTTGTAACATAATAGATTTATCTGGAGGAATGTCAAATGAAGAGTATGAAACGTACTTCAAACCTATTGATTGTGTTGCTGCTAATTACGCTTTTACTTGCAGCTTGCAATCCAGCTCCAGCAGATGATGCTGAGGCAGTCGATGTTATCAAAGTTGGCGCTTTGTATCCGCTGACTGGACCTGACGCAGGTTGGGCAGGCGATCCGTACATTAAATCACACCAACTGGCGATTGATGAAATTAATGCCGCTGGTGGTATTGCTTGTCTGGGTGGCGCCACGCTTGAATTGGTAAATGGCGATACAAAAGGTGTTGCAGAAGCCGGCAACTCTGAAATGGAAAGATTAATTACTGAGGAAGGCGTTGTTACAGTCTTCGGTTCAGCGTTAAGTGGCACAACTGTGCCGGCATCAGAAATCGCTGAAAAATACGGTATGCCCTACATCGTTCCCAATTCACTAGATGGAACTGTCACTGACCGTGGATTGACATATGTGTTCCAGACAGTTTCTTTAATGCAGAATTGGGGTATTGATAATGCCAATTGGGCAAAAGAACATGGTGTGGAAACTGCAGTGATAACCGTACCGAATTTCTCATTTGGAGCAGAAGTTGAGGAGATCTGGAGCGGAGCTATCCCTGAAGCAGGCATTGAACTTCTTGACAGTTTCACCTATGAGGGTGATGCTCAGGATTTCACCGACACAATTCTACGAGTCCAACAGTTGGATCCAGACGCATGGTTCTTGTTGGGTAACAATCAGGCTCCATTAATCGTTAAGCAAGCTAAAGAGCAAGGCTACTATCCCAACAATGGGTATTATCACCCTCGGTTCCGGATTTGCTACTTCATTCTTCCTGAATGAAGCTGGTGCAGATATTGCGGAAGGCATCATCGTAACCCAAGATTTCGCACCTGTAAGCAATCTGCCTGTAAGTGATGAATTCATTCAGAAATTCAAAGAATACACCGGACAGGATCTTGGTGGTACATACAATACAACCTATGCTTCGACTTGGTTGTTAGCGGACGCATTGGAATCAGCTTGCTCCGCAGATCCTGAAGCACTAGCAGAAGTACTGCGCACCGAGACATTCAAGACTGGTAAATGGAATTTCATGTGGCCAGAAGCATCATTTGATGAGAAAGGCCGCCTAGAACAGGCTCCAACTGTTATGGCCCAATGGCAAGATGGTCTTCAGGTCGCGATTTGGCCCGATAGCCTGGCTGCTGCAGAAGTTGTTTGGCCAGTACCAGATTGGGACAACAGAGCAGGGATTGAATATACAGAAATCGAAGCTCCAGTTATGAGTGTTTCTGAAATGATCACTTCCCCTGAAGTCAATGCAGCTGCTCTCGAATCTGATTACTCAAAAGCACTTTTAGCAGACGCCGCAACAGTTGTTGACACTTCAGTCTATGCAAAAGAGGGTCCATACGTCATTGCAGTATCACAGCAAGATTCCAGCAATGGCTGGGGTAATACCTACAATGTGTCAATCTCAGCGTATGGTGAAGAATTATTGGCTGATGGTGTACTTGCCCAGCCGTTGATCCAAGCGATCACGAATGATGCTAACCAGCAGATCAGTGACATTGAAACATTCATTGAACAACAGCCTGATGCGATTGTAGTTGAACCCCTTGGTCGGGCTGCCTCAACAACAGTGATCAAACGTGCGATCGATGCAGGAATCCCCGTAATTCTTTGTGCAAATGGAATTGAAGGCGAAGATTTCACAACCCGCGTTGATATCGACTTCTACGAAGTAGCCTACAAATCAGGTGTTGGTCTGGCCGAATTGATGGGTGGAGAAGGCAAAGTAGTTGTCTTCAACGGTATCGCCGGTGTTGACTCGACAGAAACCTGGCAGGCTGCAGCATTAGATGCATTGAGCAACTACCCCGGTGTTGAAATAATTGCAACCGAGTATGCTCAGTGGAATATTGCAACAGCCAAGCAGAAAATGGAAGCAATCATGGCTGCTAACCCAGATATCGATGGTGTTTGGGCTGGTGGTGGGGAAATGGCACTTGGCGCAGCCCTGGCTTTTGAAGATGCAGGAGTGGAAGCTCCCAAGTTCGCGATGGTCAACGTTCCTAATGGTTTCCTGCGCTTAGCTCAGGAATACAATTACGAATTTGTTGGTGCCCCAGATCCTCCTTCGATGTCCAGCTACTGCTTGCAAACTGCAGTTGATATTCTGGAAGGAAAAGAAGTCAAAAAATTCATCAGTCTCCGAACTTTAATGGAAGGCGCAGATCCTTATGACAATACTGATTATGTGCAGTATTATGTGCCCGAACTGAATGATGATTTTATTCCGCCAGCAACTGTTGATGTGAGTTACTATGTCGCAGGTGGTTTTGAGCGAAAGTAGTTGATTAAGTTTGTAGGAAGAATGTAAAAACCATGCCTGCCAGCTGAACATAAACTGACAGGCATGGTGCACGTTTTGACTTCACTTTATATTAGTCTTTGTCGTATACTGGACTAAAAAGAAGTAACCAGCCATCAAAATGAGGATATCATGACCTCAATGAAACTTACTGAAGATGCCAATAATAACGAGACAATAATTTCCATCAAAAATATTTCTAAAACATTTGGTGGTATTCATGCTTTGTCTGATGTTTCATTTTCTCTCCATGCCGGTGAGATTCATGCTCTCGTAGGCGAAAATGGCGCAGGAAAATCAACTCTAATCAAAATAATCACAGGGGCATATTCTTCAGATAGAGGTTTCATCAATATTAAGGGTATTGAATACGAAAATTTACATCCGTCACAAGCTAGACACATGGGGATCAGTGCAGTTTATCAGGAGTTTAATCTTTTGCCAGATATGTCTGTAGCTGAAAATATTTTCCTGACAAACCCACCGCTATCTCCCATTGGATTGATAAATATCCAAAAACGATCTGAGCAAACCTGTCAATTGCTTGAACGGTTGGGAGCGCACAATAATATAGACCCAAAAGAATTGGTTAAAAACCTTACTGTTGGTGAACAACAAATTGTTGAAATTGCGAAGGCATTGGCAATAGATGCCCATATTCTCATTATGGATGAACCTTCAGCGGTTCTTCCCAGCCGTGATCTGGATCGCCTGTTTGATGTTGTCCGAACGTTACGCGACGAGGGTCGGGGGATCATTTATATCTCACATCGGCTCAACGAGATTTTTGAACTTGCGGACAGGGTCACTGTCTTAAAAGATGGTAAAACGATGGGGACCAAAAATGTCTCAGAAACGAATCATGATGATCTTGTGCGGTTAATGGTTGGACGGGAACTGACCGAAATGTATCCGCCTGCCGATAATGTTCAAGGAAAAACTTTGGTTGAAGTACATGATTTATGCATTGAAAATGTTGTCTACGACATAAATTTTGAGCTGAAAGAAGGGGAAATTTTGGGCCTGGCAGGTCTGGGAGGATGCGGACGTACAACAATATCACGAGCTCTTGTAGGTTTGGCTGATATAGATTGTGGTGAAATACTTTACTTTGGTGAAAAAGAAAAGATGACTCCAGCCTTGGCTGCCCAGGCTGGAATTGTTCTAATCCCGGAAGATCGCAAAGCCCATGGGCTGATTTTAGATCAAAGTAATCGATTTAACGTTACCTTGCCTAATTTGTCTCAAATAGAAAAATGGAAAATGATTTTTAAAAGGAATGAATTGGCTCCGGTCCTTAAAGCGATGGATGAGTTGAAGGTTCGACCACAAACACCAGAACTTGACTCAGGTAGTTTGAGTGGCGGAAACCAACAGAAAATTGTTTTAGCAAAATGGTTAATGGTCCAGCCGAAAATTGTTGTTTTTGATGAACCAACTCGCGGCATTGACATCGGTGCTAAAGCAGAAATTTATCAACTTATTCGAAAGATAGCTAAGCAAGGCGTGGGCATAATTTTAGCTTCTTCGGAACTTCCGGAATTGCTGGGAATGAGTGACCGTATTCTGGTTTTACATGAAGGGCGAATGGCAGGGGAACTCTCCCGCGCAGAGGCCGATGAAGAAAAAATCATGCGCTTAGCAACAGCATCAGTTGGTGTTGAAATCTCTTCTTGAGATTTGGATATATTGATATTAGATTACAAGTTGGTGGATTATGGCTTTACTATCTAAAACAAATACTAAAGATGTCTCCTTCCGCTCAATCTGGAAATCTGCATTTATCCGAAATAATGCATCGGTTTTATTAATCTATCTCTTCATATTATTACTGGTTGTTATCGGTTCAATATATTCAGATCGATTTCTAACTGCTTCTAACATGGTTAATATACTCAGGCAATCCATTGTTCTGGGTTTACTTGCTATTGGGCAAACAATAGTTTTATTGACTGGTGGAATGGATATATCGCAGGAAATGGTCGCCCGGCTGGTAGGACTTACAGTAGCTACAATTTTTGCTGCGTTTGACAGCAACCCAGCCTTAATCATTCCTCTTGTATTATTGGGCGTAGTTCTGGGCGTGTTTATTGGAGGTGTAAATGGACTCCTTATTACCCAAACCCATGCGGCTCCTTTTATTATCACTTTTGGGGTAGCGTTCATTTTGCGCGGAATTAACCTGGCTATTTCAAGCACTCCCATTCGTGGAATCCCATCGGCCTATCTAGAAGTATATAGTGCGAAAATTGGTATTGTACCTGTAAACGTGATTGTGATGGGTCTGATCTGGTTATTGGCCTGGGTCTTCACCACCCGTACATTATTAGGACGCAGGATATTTGCTGTTGGTGGCTCAGAACGCATCGCTCAGTTGTCAGCTATTCGAGTTAGGGGCACTGTTGTGCGCGCTTACATCATCAGTTCTATTTTTGCAGCTCTGGCAGGTTTATTTCTGCTGGCGCGAACGGGTGTTGGTGATCCAAGTGCTGCCGAAGGAATGACATTTCAAGCTATTGTTGCATCGGCAATAGGAGCTATTAGCTTATATGGGGGAAGGGGTTCGATATTTGGAACTCTAGGAGGTGTTATTTTATTGACATTGTTAGGAAACTTTTTCAACTTAATGCAGGTTAATATCTACTACCAGCAATTATTACTGGGTGTGATCGTACTGATTGCTGTTGCGGGCTACAAGTCCAAGAGGTTGGGTGCTTTATGAAATCAACTGCTGCTTCTCCGAAAAAATTCAGTTTGTTTCCGGACTTTCGTCCTACTCCGCGATTAGTTCGGGTTGTTGATCTTGCTGGACAATGGGCAGCCCCGATCATGATAGTTATTGTCACCATATTTGCTGTGATTTATGCTCCCGCTTTCCTTAGTCCCGCAAATTTAAAAACAATTGCAATCCAGGTTGCTGTTTTGGGAGTAGTAACGATTGGTCAAACATTGGTATTGCTTAACCGTTCCATTGATATGTCTGTTAGTGCTGTATTGGCTCTTGGGGCAGTTATTGTGGTTCAGACAGAAGCAGGTAATTCCTTGGTAATCTCACTCATCCAGGCAATTACTATTGCAGCGATTATTGGGTTAGCCAATGGTTTATTGATAGCCAAGCGTCATGTACCTCCATTTATAGCCACTTTTGGAATGTTGGTCTTTGTGGGGGGGGCACGATTGGCATACACCAAGGGACAATCAAGCGGCACCGTTCCGGAATTCTTGCGTATGATGAGTATTGAGCCAGTTGGAAACATCCCTGCTGCTCTGCTTGTCTGGTTGGCGATCAACATTATTGTAATCTTCGTGTTGAGATACACACGTTTTGGTCGCTGGGTTTATGCGGTCGGCGGCAACCCAGGTGCGGCAAAATATGCTGGCATTAATGTGGATTGGGTCATAATTACCTCCCATGTCTTTTGTTCAATATTAGCAATATTGGGTGGTTTATTGCTAAGTGGCTATATTGGATATGTAGATCTTAGGATGGGATCAGACTATAACATGAATTCAATTGCTGCTGCAATTGTTGGAGGGTCCACTTTTACAGGGGGGCGGGGCAATATGTTTGGAACAGCTGCAGGAGTAACACTCCTTATCATGCTTTTGAATCTGGTAGTCGTGTTGGGATTATCAATCCATTGGCAGTATGCGATGCAAGGCATTGTATTAGTTTTAGCAACAGCACTGCAAGGCTTCCGTCAGTTCCTCTTGAGCCGTTAGCTCAATACTAACAGGAGACGTTTTATGAGTTTGCATATTTTTTTTCAGACTATAGTCAATGGCTTGTTTACAGGCGGGATTTATGCGCTCGTGGCTATAGGTCTTACGTTAATCTATGGTGTAATGGTAATTTTAAATTTTGCCCATGGCGAGTTTTAATGTTGGGAATGTACGTGGCTTACTGGGCTTTTACTTTACTAGGACTTGATCCTTATTTGTCCATTCCCATTGCAGCTGTTCTGATATTCTTAGTTGGCGCACTTATCCAGCGAGGACTTGTGCAACGCGTGGCGGATTCTCACCCTTTACGCCAAATAATTCTATTACTGGGTGTTTCAATGCTAATCATGGGGCTGGTTCAGTTTTTCTGGACAGCGGATCCTAAAATGATCCATGTTCCTTATGAGACCGAGGTTCTGGTTTGGCAGGGTTTAAGGTTTAGCATTCCAAGAACAGTGGCATTTTTTACGGCGATGTTCAGTTCATTGCTTCTCTATTTATTTCTGCAATATACAAGGACAGGGAAAGCGATCCGGGCTGTATCGCAATCGAAAGATGGTGCTTTGCTTATGGGTATTGATGTTAAATTCATCTACATGTTAACTTTTGGAATTGGTGCCGCGGTTACTGCTATTGGCGGCGTCGTTTTAACGCCCAATTACAGAATGGTCCCAACTTTTGGACAAGGTTTTGGAGTTATTGCCTTTGTGGTAGTTGTTTTGGGAACAATGGGGAATTTTATCGGAGCATTTTTGGGAGGTTTGATTATCGGAGTGGTTGAAGCCTTTGCTGGATTTTATCTTGGAGGTGACGTGAAGATAATTGCAAGCATGCTTGTATTTATCGTCATTTTAATGTTCAAGCCGGAAGGTCTTTTTGGAGGCAAGAACACATGAAAACCTTCAATAATAATCTTAAAAATTACTTGATTGAAATATTCCTGGATTGGGATAAGATGCAGCTCTTGATAAGTTTTGTAGTCCTTCTCGTGATTGCCCTTTCCCCGCTAGTTGTTAAATCGCCGTATTACATGGGCATAATAATCTTAACAACCCTATATATTTTCTTGGGTATTTCATGGAATATTGTGGCTGGTTTTGCAGGACAGTTATTGATAGCGCACATAAGTTTTTTGGCGATTGGGGCGTACACGACCATCGTACTAAATAACACTTATGGTGTTTCTCCATGGATCGGTCTGCCTATTGCCGGAGTTTTTGCAGGTCTTTTGGGAGTCATTGTAGCTTTTATTACACTGCGCTATGGCTTGAAAATGGATTATTTTGCTTTATTTACTATTGCTTTGATGGTGGCATTGAAGACGCTTTTCCAAAAATGGAAATTTGTAGGGGGTGCGGTTGGCATGTGGGTACGCCTTAACAATCCAAGTTGGGAAAAAATGATTTTTAAAGCAAAGGAACCCTACTTGTACATCGCTCTTGGGCTTGTAGTAATCGGTATCTTGATCCAGTACCGAATTTACAAATCGAAAATGGGAAAATATTTTATGGCGATCCGCGAAGATGAAGATGCGGCGGAAGCTTTAGGAATTAACACGGCTTTATATAAGACATTAGCGGTGGTTATAGGTGCAGCATTGGCTGGAGTTGGGGGAGGTTTTTATGTAATGTATGTAAACTTTGTTGAGCCGCTTCAGGTATTTAATCTTGGGTTAAATGTTGAAATACTTATGGCTGCTCCAATTATTGGCGGATTAGGAAGTTTAGCTGGACCTGTCTTGGGTGGGATTCTAAACAAACCGATTGTGGAATTTATACGCGGTACTCTCGCTGCTGAGCGTAGCGGTACCAGCCTCATAGTTTACGGTTCTTTCCTTATCATTTCGATATTATTTATGCCCCAGGGTGTTACTGGTGTGTTTTATAAGATCTACCTTAAGCTTCGCCGCCGTTTTGTGAAGGAAGAATTATGAAGGATAGGATATGCCAATACTAAAAGTTAACAATATAACCAAGCGTTTTGGTGGACTACTCGCTGTTCACGATTTAAGTTTAACTGTTGAGAAAGGTGAGATATTAGGTCTAATCGGTCCCAATGGAGCGGGTAAGACAACGGCATTTAATATGATTTCTGGTTATTATAAGCCGAATCAGGGGCAGATCATTTTTGATGGGAAAGAAATTACGGGCTTAAGACCTGATCAGATATGCAAACTTGGCTTGGTTCGTACCTTCCAGGTGGTTAAACCATTCCACCAACTTAGCGTGCTCGATAATGTCATGGTTGGGGCATACAATTGCACGAACAAGAACAATATTGCGAAGGCAAAATCAGAGGAAATATTAGAGTTTTTGGGTATGACGGATCTAACGGATAACCTTGCCAGGAATCTCTCTGTAGTTGGTCGAAAACGCCTGGAAATCGCCAGGGTACTTGCATCTGAGCCTAAAATGATTTTATTTGATGAGGCTATGGCTGGCTTACGACCTACTGAAACGGATGAGATCATCGAGCTGGTCCGTCAAATTAGCCAGCAGGGCATTGCATTGCTATTAGTTGAGCATGTGATGAAAGTGATCATGTCACTTTCTGATCGTATTGTAGTTATTCACCATGGCGAGAAGATAGCAGAAGGAAAACCACAACAAATAGTTCGAGATAAAGCAGTAATTGATGCTTATCTAGGAGAGGTAACTACTGATGTTGCAAGTTAATAATATTGATGTCGCGTATGGTGATGCACAAGTTCTTTTTGATGTTTCTCTGGATATTCAGGAAGGAGAGCTTGTTGCTGTGATCGGTGCAAATGGTGCTGGTAAAACTACTTTGTTAAAAACCATTTCTGGAGTCCTAAGACCTAAGAAGGGCAAGATTGAATTTTTAGACAATACAATTAGTACTCAAGCCTCAAACCGAATCGTTTCTGAGGGCATTATTCAGATCCCAGAAGGGAGACTGCTTTTCCCCAAGATGACAGTCCGTGAAAATTTAATGATGGGTGCTTATCTCACCAGGGGAAAGGTAACTATAGAGCAACGTCTGGATATGGTTTTTGATATGTTCACGATATTAAAGGACCGAGAAACACAATTGGCGGGAACTTTATCCGGGGGAGAGCAGCAAATGTTAGCAGTTGGCCGGGGGCTGATGGCTGGTCCAAAATTACTCATGCTGGATGAGCCCTCCCTTGGTTTAGCACCCTTGCTTGTTCAGCAGGTTTTTGATTTGGTTCAGCAAATCAATAACGATCTTGGTGTTACGGTTTTACTGGTAGAACAAAATGTTAGAAAGTCTTGCGAGATATCAAACAGGGCTTTTGTGCTTGAAAATGGAAGAATTGTATTAAATGGTTCTGGGTTGGAAATGCTGGAAAACGACCACGTTCGGGAGGCATATCTAGGTGTGTAATAATTGGCATTCTGATCGCTTGTTTGGATAAGGAAATAACTTAATATCACCTGTGGATGATTTTATACTATCCTTATGACTTAATTATTTTTTCCTTATTATAAAAATTTATAATGATTGATGTGTTCATAAGTAGAATTTATTACATTTTGTAGAAATTGATTATGGGTAATTATTTTGATGTATCTGATGCTGATTGAGGAACCTAAATTCCTTACAACTCGGATTTGGAGTCCGCATCAACTGGCCCTGTGAAATCGAATTGCCTTGTTTCCGATCTGATATTTGGATATATCTATGGCGTTCTACAATTTTGATTTCACTATAATGGATAAATTATCTTCAAGATAAATGTTTAGCCGCAGAAATAATAATGAGGAGTATTAAATGTCTAATTCCATGAACAAAATCAAGACTCTTAAATCGCCTGATACAAGATATTGATTTTGCTGGCAAGAGTTTGCTATCCATCAATGATCTCACAAATGACCAAATTTATCTGCTTTTTGAACTTGCAAGGAGTTTAGAGCCTTGGAATCGATCAAAGACTGATTTGTTATCTGGCAATGTGATGGCAGCACTTTTCTTTCAACCCAGCACAAGAACACGGATGAGTTTTGAAACTGCAATGCACCGACTTGGTGGAGATGTTATCACTGAAGCCAATCCGATGGTTTCTTCATCTGCTGCAAAAGAAGAAAGTTTGGCAGATATGATGAAAGTGATGTCCAAGTACGCGAACGTGATTGTATTGAGACATCCAAATGATGTAGAGGCGCGCAATGGCGCAACATTTTCCGAATCACCTGTAATTAACGGTGGCTTTGGTAATTGGGAACATCCAACCCAGGCATTATTGGATTTGTATACACTCTGGCGGACTCATGACCGCGTTGAAGGACTCAATGTTTGTGTTGCCAGTGCAGATCCTGATTGCTGCCCGAACCGGGCACTCAATGGCGACTGGCTTGGCTCGCCTGGGAGCTAAAGTAACACTGGCGTGTCCAAAACAAAACAGGACACCTGCAACTGTTATGGAAAAAATTTCAAAATCCGGCGGTGATGTTACTGAAATTTTTGATCTTGATCAGGATGGTTTCAATGACTTGATTGGCAATATGGACCTGGTTTATTTACCCGGATGCAGCGCTCCAAAAGGCGCTGAAGCTGAAGCATTTAAGACATTAATGGATGCATATTTCGTCCGTTTTGATGCTCTGGAAAAAACCGCGAAAGAAAAAGACAGAATTGTACGCGTTACCCATACACTTCCAAGACGAGCGGGTGAAATGGATCTGAAGATTGATACTTCTCCTTACCAACAATATTTTGAAGCTATTGCTTATAGTGTGTCAATACGAATGGCGTTGTTACTAAGTGTAGTGGGATTGTAAATCTGTCAATGTAAATGCCTTACTCTGCCAATTCTTATGAAATGGTGGATAAGATGAGGAAAACCATGAAGCATGACCTATATCTGAAAAATGCACTGATTGTGACGGAAGAAGAAATCTTCAACGGTGGTGTATTAATTAATGGTGAGAAGATTTCCCGACTTGTCCGTGACGCAGAGGATATAGAGGCAGTTCAAGAAATAGACCTGGACGGTAGAGTGTTGCTGCCCGGATTGGTTGATGATCATGTTCATTTTAATGAGCCAGGGCGTGTTGAGTGGGAAGGATATAGAACTGGCAGTATGGCTGCAGCGGCGGGAGGTATCACCACTTTCCTGGAAATGCCTCTGAATTCCTATCCCGCCACTATCAATCAAGATCTATTCAACAGTAAACGTCAGGCTGTAAAAACCGAATCGGTTGTGGACTATGGTAACTGGGGAGGTTTGGTTAATAATAACTTGAAAGATTTACCAGGCTTGAGTGAAGCGGGCTCTATCGGACTTAAAGCATTCATGAGCAATAGCGGCATAGATGATTTTGAGCGGATCGATGATGATTTGCTGTATGCAGGATTACTAAGTGCAAAAGAAAATGGAAACGTAATCGGTGTACATGCTGAAAATGAATATGTAACCAAATACTTGGGAGATCAAATACGAAACGCAGGACGAACTGACCGGGCTGGATGGTCCGAATCCCGGCCTCCTTCTGCAGAGGTTGAAGCGATCCAGCGCGCTTGTTACTGGGCAGGTGTTGCTCAAAGTAACTTACATGTTGTTCATATCACAATAGCAGAAGGCATTCGAGCTGTTGCAGATGCAAAAAACAAAGGGTTTCATGTAACAGCAGAGACTTGTCCACACTATTTATTCTTAAACGAGGCGGATTTTGAAAAAATTGGACCTGCTGCAAAATGTGCTCCCCCCCTCCGTTCCAGCACTGAAGTAGATGAATTGTGGAAATGTGTTCTTGAAGGAATGGTAGATACCATAGCTTCGGATCATTCTCCTTGCCTCTGGGATGATAAAGCTCCCGGATTAGATAATATTTGGAATGCATGGGGTGGAATTTCTGGAGTGCAAACAATGTTACCGGCCATTTTAACTGAAGGGGTTCATAAGCGCGGTTTAAGGTTAACGGATCTGGTGCGGATGATGTCGGCGAATCCTGCCCGCATCTTTGGACTATATCCACAAAAAGGCTCTCTCAAACCCGGGACAGATGCAGATATAACAGTTATTGATCTGGACGCGGAATGGACACTCTCTGCCGAAGATCTTTTGTACAAGAATAAACACAGTGCCTATCTTGGATATTCATTCAAGGGAAAAGTCCAGGAAACATTTGTGCGCGGCAAACGAGTGTATGGAGATGGAATGATCACAGTAAAACCAGGATATGGACATGCCCTGAACAGACAATATCCATATAGTTATTAGTGCGGTATTTTGGGTTTGAATTAAGACGTCATTGTCCAACGATATACATTATCGGTTAGTGGACGGATATGGAGAAGTAATAGGAGAAAAATAATGCAAAGTGAAATGTTGATTGTAAGTGACGCAGACATCACCACCCGTTGTCGAAGCATAATCAAACCGGGTATTTACATGATTCTTCCCCGGGCAAACCGGGTTGAACATTTACTACCGCATTTTGAGGGTGTACAGGCTCAAGTATTGGCAACACCAAAAATCGGGGCAAAATTCGTTCAGCATGAATTATTAATAGCAGCGAATGGCAAAACTTCAAAACCGCATGAAGAAGAGCTAGAACAATTTTTATATGTACTGGATGGTGAACTTGACTTGGAGTTTGAAGGGAAAACGCACAAATTGAGTGAAGGTGGATTTTGCTGGTTGCCCCCTCAAAGTGTTTCCGGATTCGTAAATAAGAGTGATGAATTGAGCCGGGTAGTTTGGATACGCCGGAGATATGACAAAATTGACGGGATCGCGATTCCGGATGCGATTATTGCCAATGAGAAAGATGTTCCCGCCAATCCTGTAGATACGTATATGGAGCAGCATCTTACCCCGTACGAATCACCCGGTTTTGATATGGGGATCAATTTGCAGGTGTTCAACCCCGGAGTTTATTTTAGCTTTGTAGAATCTCACATCATGGAGCATGGTCTGTATATGTTGTATGGTCGAGGTATTTATTGGTTGAATAAAGATTATCTTGAAGTCCAAAAAGATGATTTTATCTACATGGCCCCATTTTGTCCGCAATTTTTCTACGCAACGGGTTGGGATAAATCAGCTTACCTGCTCTATAAAGATGTTAATCGCGATTATACAGATGACCTCGGGTAATTCATTTCGTTATGTATCCATTTATTAGTTTTCAGGAGTCTTTACATGTTAAACCATGTATATTGTGACGAAGATGTAAACCTTGATGTCTTAAGAGATAAGGTTGTCGCTGTCCTTGGCTATGGTATTCAGGGTGAGCCTCAGGCTCTTTGCATGCGTGATAGCGGTATAAAAGTGATTGTTGGAGCCGGGCCAAAAGACAAACATAAAGATTGGAATAGAGCAGAAGAAGATGGCTTTGAGGTCTTTGACTTTGCTGAGGCAACCCGGAAAGCAGATGTTGTGCATGTCCTGCTTCCGGATCCTGCCCAACCTGAGATTTATCGGGATTCTATTCGCAACAATCTGAAACCTGGAGCGACACTTAGTTTCTGCCATGGATTTAACATTTTGTATGGCGCAATTACACCACCTGATAATGTAAATGTTGTGCTTTTTGTGCCAAACTCTCCAGGACATCTGGTTCGAGAGAAATTTTTAGAGGGTTCAGGGATTTATGGTGCCATAGCCGTTGACCAGGATGTGACCGGAAATGCCAAGGATATTGTTCTTGCGATTGCTAAATCAGTTGGCAGCACCCGGGTAGGTACAGTTGAAGTAGATTTTGTAGCGGAAACAGAAGGAGACAATTTTGAGGAGCAATGCTTGTATGGCGGCACAATTGCTCTAATGAAAGCTGTTTTTGAAGAAATGGTCGAACATGGTTATCCTTCTTACTTTGCTTACGCTAAATGCATCCGATCTCTTCGTTCCGTTATTGATGTGATGGATCAAGTAGGTATAGAGAAATATATAACCAGCTTGGGCAGCCGTACGATGGAATATGCTGTCCGTATGAGTGGCCCGCGGGCGATTGATCGGCAGGAAATTAGCAATATTTTTGAGGAAACTTCCCGCGGAGATTTTGCTGCTAAATGGATGCAAGAATGGCAGCTGGGTATGCCCCATTTGCATCGGATGCGTCGAACAGAGGAAGAATCTGAAATGGAAATAGTTGGAGGTGAATGGCGTAAGTTATTTGGAGAAGGTTAGCTATATTATTTTTATAACTATGTTAAGGGGATGGGAAAAAATTTACATCCTTAAAAAATTATTCGGAGATAAAAAATGATTACAGAAGGATTAAAAGGAAGAGATTTTATCCGTTTGCAGGACTTTAGCAAAGCGGAGATAGAAACGATGTTGGAACTGGGTTTGCAGCTGAAAGCAGATAATACTATACGGCGGTATCACGATGATCTCCTGCGCAGGCGTACCTTGTTTATGATGTTCTTCAATCCGAGTCTGAGGACACGAAATAGCTTTGAGGCGGGCATTTACCAATTAGGCGGTCACGCCCACTTTTTAGAACCATCATCTACGCGTCTACCAACCCTGGAAGGAGAAGATCTGGGCTATGCATCAGAAAGGATCGTAGATATGGCCCGGGTGCTTTCACGAATGGGTGATGCAATGGCTATCCGTATTCTCGGCGATGTGGTTGGCTGGGATTATGACAAAGGCTACAGGATCATAAAGGAATTTGCTAGAGGATCTCAGGTTCCCATAATTAATATGGAAGATAATGTGTATCATCCCTGCCAGGGAATGGCAGATGCCATGACCTTGTGGGAGATGTTTGGTAAAAATCTTAATGGGCGTAAAATTGGCGTTACCTGGACATATGGATCCAGTCCGAAAAAACCAATTGCACCGCATCATGATTTCTTGTATGTGGCAAGCTTGTTTGGCGCAGATGTTGTAT
Organism: uncultured Chloroflexia bacterium; assembly: GCA_963824175.1. Classification (GTDB taxonomy): domain Bacteria; phylum Chloroflexota; class Anaerolineae; order Anaerolineales; family UBA11858; genus B10-G9. The sequence goes on from CAWGOD010000002.1 coordinate 208,475, forward strand.
TCTCCCATCCGAAAGAGATGAGGATAGATCCGGAAATTGAAAAACAGATAAAAGCAAATGCAGAAGTCAGCGGGGGATCATACCAGGTATCAGATAAGATGGAAGATGCTTGTGAGAATGCGGATATTGTATACGCCAAAAATTATGTCTGTCTCGATTTGCTGCCACCTGTAACCAAGGAACCGCAACAAGATGAAATGATGGATTTGTTTAATAATTACAAGGGCTGGATTGCTGATGAGAAACGCATGAATATGGCAAAACCAACAGCCCAGTATATGCATTGTCTGCCGTGTGAACGTGGAGCAGAAGTGTCAGATGCAGTCCTCGATGGGAAATGGGGCCAGGCTTGTTATGACGAAGCTGAAAACCGTCTTCATGCCCAGAAGGGTGTGATGGCCGCGATCATCCCGTAGTACAAGCAATAATAAAACAGGCGTGCAAAGCTCAGGGAGACTATGGTTTTGCACGCCGTTTTAATCGATAGAAGAAAGAGGTAATTTGTGGATAAGTTTGATGTTGTGATTGTCGGAGCAGGACCAGCTGGTTCCACGGCTGCAAAAATATTAGCAAAAGCTGGCCTGCAAGTTGTAGTGATTGAACGGGGGCAAACTCCGGGCAGTAAAAACGTGTCCGGGGGGTTGATCTTCTCACGAATATTTCACGAAATCTATCCCAACTTTTGGGAAGAAGCTCCAGTTGAACGCGCAATTAGAGGTCACGGCCTAATATTTTTAGGTGAGGGATCATCCACATCTTTAGATTTTAGAAGTGAGGAAGCCATCTCTCCACCCTTCAATGCTTTTAGTGTCCTGCGGGCAAAGTTTGACCCCTGGATGGCGAAACAGGCAGAAGAAGCTGGTGCGATGGTTATATCTGGATATACTGTAGATGAATTGTTGCTTGAAAACGGGAAAGTTTGTGGGGTAAGAGCAGGGGAAGATGAACTGCTGGCAGATATTGTTATTGTGGCTGAAGGAACGCGATCCCAACTTTTGAAAGAAGCTGGCCTGAGAGATGATTTCCATTCAAAAGATGTATCGCTTGGCGTCAAGGAAATAGTCAAACTATCAGAAGAAATAATCAATGAAAGGTTTCAATGTAATTCTGGTGAAGGCATGGCATATACCACTGTTGGTAAGACCGGGGGAGTTGCGGGAGGTGGATTCCTTTATACAAATAAGGACACGCTATCACTGGGTGTTGTAGTAAAAATTGAATCTCTCTATAATAGTGGGAAACAACCACATGAGATATTAGATGAGTTTAAGAATCATCCCTCTATTGAACGGATGATAGTCGGGGGGTGACGTGGTAGAGTACTCAGCCCAGACTGTCCATCGAGGAGGTTTTCATCTGATTCCACAATTGTACGGAGATGGTTATCTGGTGGCGGGCAGCGCCGCCAGTTTGCTCTTAAATAACGTGATGACATTACGTGGAATGGATTTGGCTGTTGCATCCGCAGCTGCAGCGGCACATGCTGTTCTGGCGGCGAAAGAAGATAATGATTTTTCAGCAGAATCGCTCTCAAAATATGGTCAATTTTTCCAGGCCACGTCTGCATACAAGGATTTAGAAACCTTTAGGGGTACCTATTCCCTGATGGAAAATACACAATTATTCAATACTTATCCTAATTTAATAAACAATGTGATGGAAGATATGTTTTCGGTAAAGACCACACCAGGTAAAAAAGTTTTCCAATCACTTCGGGATAATATGGGTGATAATGTTTCATACCTGGATTTGGTTAAAACTTTCTTCCAGGTGGGAAAAGGAATTGTATTATGAGTATGAAAAAAACATTGACCCTGGATGCCCGATTAGGCTTGGACAAATATGAAATTGATGACATTAATAGTCATATAAAAGTAGATCATGATATTTGCCAGACATGTGAAAATAAACCATGTCTTAACAGTATGCCCTGCTGAAGTTTATACGCTGGGTTGAAAATAAAGTCTCTGTTCGGTATGAAAATTGTCTGGAATGCGGAACTTGTCAGATTGCCTGCGATACTGGGGGTGCAGGCGCAATTACTTGGCACCCACCTCAAGGTGGATTTGGGATTGTCTTCCGCTACGGATAAAATGAAAGGAAAAAAATTATTATGAAAATTGTTGCATGTATTAAATATTCACTGGATGTATCAGAAATCAAGGTCGATTCTGACATCTCGAGAGATACGATTAACTGGCGTCCCTCAGAAAATTGGCGTAATCGATCAGAATGTTCTTGAAGCCGCCGTAAAATTAACTGAAATCTACGGTGGCGTTGTCCATGCAGTAACCTTCGGCCCAGCCTCGGCAATAGAATCGTTTCGTAGTGCGCTGGCAATGGGGGTAGAAGACGTCACTTTAATTGAAGATTTTTTGGAAGGCCAGGGAGGACCTGCAGTTACAGCCGCCGTGCTGGCTGCAGCTATCAGAAAAATGGACGATGTTGACCTTGTCATTTGTGGCGAGGTAAGCGACGATGGTTTTACGTACCAGGTTCCTCCCCGAATCGCAGAACTATTAAGTATTCCCCAGATCTCATTCTCACGCAATATTAGTATCGAGGATGGGATTGTGTCTATCCACAGGGAATTGGAAGATGGCTCCCAAAAGGTTGAAGCTTCTCTGCCTGCATTAATAAGCATAACTGAAGAAACTAATACTCCCAGGCGGCCCACATTGATGCAGGCAATGAAGGCCAAAGAAAAACCGGTGCATTTGTGGCAGGTGGATGATGATCTCGGTTTGTCAAGAGGCGAATTAGCAGAAAAAGCTGGTTTTGATATTGTAGATACCGAGGGGATAGTTGTCCATCGCAAACAACATATGCTGAAGGGTGACAATATGGAAGCATTAGCGAATCAATTGATTGATTTGCTGATTCAGGAAAACGTGTTGGAAGGTGGTGAATGATGGCAGAGCAAATATCAAAGATGGTGGTGTATTCGGAAAATCAGAATATTTTACGCGAGATGCTTGGCAAGGCTCATCAATCAGGAGTTGGAGAAGTCGCTGCAATTCATATAGGTGATTCCGATCCTGCGATCGAGGAGTATGGTACCTGGGGAGCAAATACGCTCTACTCGGTTGTTGATCCAAAATTAAATGAATTTAATCCTGAAACGTATACGGATGCTCTCACAGAGGTAATCTCTGAGGCAAAACCAGATCTAATTCTAATTGGCGCCACAAAACAAGGTTTGGAATTGTCTGCCCGGGTTGCACAACGATTAGAAATGAGCTGTGCAACTTGGTGTGTTGATTTTGAATTGGATTCCACGAGTCAGCAGGTATTAGCAAAATGCATGATATTCAGCGGCATTGGTTTAAGCACATACCGCTTGAAAACCAGGCCAGCAATGATAACTATTGCGGGGGGAGTTTTTGATGCAGTTGAGCTAGAAGGAAATACGGCAACGTTAACTCCCGTTTCTGTGGCTCTCCAAACACCCATGCTGACAGTGATTGAGCATCAAGAGAAAATGACAGCCGGCGAACGCCTTGAAGACGCGCCAGTGATCGTAGATATTGGTCAGGGTTTTAAAGAACGGGATGATGTTTCTATGGCAGAAGAGCTCGCAGTATTATTGGGCGGCCAGGTTTCCTGCTCACGTCCAATATCTTCTGAAAGAGATTGGTTCCCAGAATGGATCGGTTTATCGGGCGCTCAACTTTCACCGGATTTGTGTTTCACCGTTGGGACATCAGGCGCTATTCAGCACATGATTGGTATACGAGATTCAAAGATTATTGTTGCCATCAATAATGATGAGTATGCTGGAGCACATCTTCAAGCAGATTATGGCATCGTGGCTGATTTATATGAATTTTTACCAGCTTTAATAAAGGTGATGAAAACGAGATCGGTTCGTTTAGTTTAATATTTTGATATTGGATTTAAAATATTTCTATATGTATTGTTATAGGAGAAAAGAATATGGCGAAGAAAAAGGTTGGAATTGTAGGTGGTGGTATTCTGGGGACTTGTATAGCTTACTTCCTAAGCAAATATCCTGATGCTGATGTGACACTTTTTGAAAAAAACACCATCGGTTCTGGAACTACCGCCAAATCAGCAGCGACTCACTGTCTAGTTGATGATTCCCTGGCACACGAGTTCTGGTCAGTCCGTTTATTTGGCTTTAAGTTCTATACAGATTTGGAGAAAGAAAAACCGGGATCAGCTGGTTTCGAGAAGACAGGAACACTGATTGTTGCCCCTTATCAAGAATATGAGGATTATGCTCTTCAAGCAGTAGATCTCATATTAGCATCGGATTACCATGCAGAATATTGGCGCGACCCTGAAAAGATTCACCAAATCATTCCTGATTTGAAGTTAGACGGAATACTGGGAGCAGGTTGGTGTCCTGATGATGGTTTCTTTGATGCAACAATGATTTCTAATACCCTGGCCCGAAAAGCACGCGAAGCAGGAGCAGAAGTGCTTATTGGTACTGAAGTACAGGAGATTATTATGGAAGGCGGCAAAGTTACTGGAGTCGATACCAATCAGGGACACTTTGATGTGGATGTCCTGGTTGACGCTTCTGGCCCCTGGACAAGATTTTTGGGACGCAAGGTTGGTCTGGAACTCCCGATTTGGCATACCAAGGCGGAAGTCTTCATTCTTGAGCCAACAGAAAAATTGGGTTACGACTTCCCTGTACTGAAATACCCGCGTTTTTATGCGCGCAAAGACAAAGATAATGTGTTTGTTTGTAAGGCCCACCTAACAATGGATTTAAATAATCCAGAGCATGCCGGTATTTGGGAGCCGGATGATTTACCCCTAACTGGCGGAACGGATCCCTATTTTTGGGATTTTCTCACAGAAGAATTAATGCAGCATTATCCGCGTTTGCTTGAATCTTCTCTGGCAAATGACTGGGTTGGTTATCGGGCTGAACCGGCGGATTATTTGCCAATTCTTGGTGAGTCACCTGTAGAAGGATATATGTTGGCAATTGGCGCAGGCGGAAACGGTGTTATCGAAGGTCCTACAATAGGTCGCGATATGGCCAAATTTATCATGACCGGTGAAAAATCATGGTATTTACAGCGTTTGCCTTTGAGCCGTTTTGATGAAGAAGTTAAAGTTCAAATGAGTCAGCTGCAGAAAAAATAAATTCTCGTTGTCTCGTAAAAAAATCGATCCCTTTCATGATTGCATTTTATTCAATTCTCATGAGAGGGATTATTTGATAACTTGCTGCTTAGATAGCAAAATCTAATGAATACTCTCTATTATCTTTGATATATAGTGTTGTCAATCTTTATAGTAGTGCCATTTCGAAAAACACTAATTTTGGTTTTGTTCGGAGGAGAATATATTCTATGGATAAGTATCTTCTGGCAGCAATAGAGGAAGCAAAACAAGGGATGGAGATGGGTGGTGTGCCTATCGGATCTGTTTTGGTTCTAGACGATGTCATCGTCGGTCGAGGTCATAATCGCCAAAACCAGATGAAGAGTATCATTCGCCATGCTGAAATTGATTGTATTGATAATGCAGGAGAATTTAAGGCCCAAGATTACCAGAAATCTGTGCTTTATACAACGCTATCTCCTTGCGATATGTGCGCTGGTGCGATAATCTTCTTTAATATTGACAAGGTCGTGATTGGAGAAAATATTAATTATCAGGGGGCTGAGGAATATATGCAAACTCGTGGTGTAGAAGTCGTAGTTCTAAATAATAGTGAGTGTATAAAGATGCTTCGAGATTTCGATAATCAAAATCCTGGAGTATGGAATAAGGGAGATTAATATGGTTGACCTGCTAATAAAAAATGCAACTCTTCAGGATGGATCAAAAGGGATAAACATTGCTGTGAATGAGGGGAAAATTATTGATAATAGCCCTGAGCTTAAATACAATGCCCGACAGGAATTTGATCTCAATGGTCGCCTATTAATTCCAGGATTTGTTGATCCGCATGTCCACCTGGATATCGCATTGATGAACTCCTGGACAGAGCCTGGGCGCCCTGAGCCATATTTATCCCATTTTGGTTTGAATGATTCTGTTGAGCGCCGAAGAAAAGAATTTACTTCAGCAGATATTGAGAAACGAGCAGGGGCGGCTCTTGAATTAGCTTGCAGGCATGGGGTAATCGCACTCCGAGCTCAGTGCCATGTGGATACTGAAATTGGGTTAAAACATGTTCAGGCACTGCAGTCTGTTAAGGAAAAATACGCAGATTGTATCACCCTGCAAATTGTCACTTTTCCTCAACAAGGCTTCTGGCGAAATCCTGGTAGCCTCGATTTGTTCCGGGAGGCGTTTAAAATTGGCGCAGATGTTGTCGGGTGTGCCAGTAATCTTGATTTTGATACTGAGGGAAATGTAGATTTTAGAAAACATATTGATACCGCACTTGATCTTGCAATGGAATTGGATGTTGACCTGGACATCCATGCAGATTTAGGAATCCCCAGCCAGATTGAATTGGATGATTTGGAAGTTGTTTATATCGCCCGGAGAGCTATTGAAACAGGTTACAAAGGTCGGGTAGCAGCAGGTCATGTTTGTGCTCTTGGATCAGCATTACCCGAGGTAGCTCAGCAGGCTATTGAATTAATCAAAGCTGCAGATATTAGTGTTATCAGCCAACCGGATTTATTTCGACTTGCGAGAGATGAAACCTACAATGTTCGCCGCGGATTAACACGGGTCAAAGAATTGATTGAGGCCGGAGTAAATGTCACTTATGCATCAAACAATGTACGAGATGCACTGCGTCCCATGGGGAATTTGAATCCATTGGAAGAGGCTCTGATTCTTTCTTATGGAGTTCACATGGACACGATAGAAGAGTTCAACACTTTGATGATGATGAGTACATATAATGGAGCAAAAGCATTGCGGCTCAAAGGCTATGGGCTCAAACCCGGTGATAATGCTGATTTTGTTGTTCTGGATGCTGTTTGCCCTTCAGCCGCAATTATTGGACAGGTTGAGAAGAATTATGTATTTAAATCCGGGTGTTTGATGGCTTCGAATAGATTGATAAGTGATGTTTATTGTGGAAACCAATTACTAGAGATTCGTAATTCTTGATGTGAAAAGAAGACTTTTCCAAGAAGCCGGGTCTTCGAGAGGATATTGCCTGAAAAATATATCAGTAGGTAAATGAAGGGAAAATCAGATATTTTTCCCTGTGGACATTATAAATAACCTCCCTCTCTCTGTTTAAGAAACGATTGTATGTAATAAACAAAAACAGCGATATTACTGGATGAAAGGAGTAGGGGGATACTGTGATATTTATAGAAATTGAGCTGCCAATCCAGTTGATGGAGAGGGTACTTCCTGGAGCAACCGTGGTGCAACCTGGGTGGAACCGAAGGGTTTACCCTGAGCCCCTCGATTCTCACTCCTCTCGCGCTCAGTGTTCACTTGGAAAGGGCTAGGCGAAGGGCTCCACTAGATATCCATCCTTGACAGGCTTACAGCCTTTGGTACACTAATTTAATCCATGAACAAAAGGAATCAAGCCAAAGCCCCCGTCCCTAGCATCCAGATCCTATAAATGGATTTCGGTCACCTGGCGCTGGGTTTTGTTGAGTGAAGCAGATAAACCTCCGGACTGAAATTCCGGAGTTTTTTATTGATTTTTATATGAATTTAGGAGAACCTCCATGAGAATGTCCAAATTACTAAGCCAAACACTCAGGGAAGCCCCGTCAGATGCGGAGATCGTCAGTCATCAACTGCTGGTCCGCGCTGGTTATATCCGCCAGATGGCAGCGGGAATCTTTACAGCCATGCCGCTGGCAAAACGCTCCCTGACCAAGATCGAAAATATTATGCGGGACGAAATGAATAAGATCGATGGGCAGGAAATGTCCATGCCGGTAGTGCATCCGGCGGAGATCTGGCAAGCAACCGGACGCTGGGAGAAAGTTGGTCCTGAAATGGGCCGCTTCCAGGACCGCAATGGTCGGGATATGGTGCTGGCTATGACCCATGAAGAAGCGGTGGTTTCGGTAGTAAAGGATGAGGTCCAGTCCTACCGCCAGCTGCCGATGATGATCTATCATATCCAAACCAAATGGCGGGATGACCCCCGACCCCGGGCGGGTTTGATCCGGGTCAGGGAATTCACCATGAAAGATAGCTACAGCCTAGATCGGGATTGGGAAGGATTGGATATCCAGTATGCCAATCATTACCGATCTTACTTTAATATCTTCGGACGCTGCAAGCTGCCGGTTATCGCTGTGGAATCTGATGTAGGTATGATGGGTGGTAACTTGGCCCATGAGTATATGTACATCACTCCTATTGGAGAGGATACCCTGCTATTGTGTGATAAATGTGGATATTCTGCTAATCGCCAAATCGCGGAATTTAAGAAGGTTAAGGCTGAAGAAGAAAAAGTTCTCAAACGTGAGAAGATCGCCACCCCTGAAACAAAGACAATTGCCGATCTGGCTGCGCTGTTGGATATCCCAGAAAGCAAAACCGCCAAAGCAGTTTTTCTGATGGCAGCCAAATCAACAGAAGAGGGTGAAGAGGAAACGTTGGTATTTGCCATTGTACGGGGCGATATGGAATTGAATGAGACCAAGCTGATGAACGCTATTGGCGCCAGAAGCCTCAGGCCAGCCGAGGAAGAAGAGATCAAAGCCAGCGGGGCTGTGCCTGGATATGCATCACCGGTAGGGTTAAAGGACATCCTTGTAGTTGTGGATGACTTGATCCCGGAATCACCTAACCTTGTAGCGGGAGCCAATGAAGAAGGTTTCCACTTCAAAAATGTTAATTACGACCGCGACTTTTCTGCCGATATTGTGGCTGATATTGCAGCCGCCCAGGATGGAGATGCCTGTCCGAGCTGTGGCGCAGCCCTGACGGCAGTCCGAGGTGTTGAAGTTGGTAATATCTTTAAACTCGGAACCTGGTACAGCGAGGCAGTTGGTGCAACCTATCAGGACGCCGATGGAGAGGAGAAGCCGATCGTTATGGGAAGTTACGGTATTGGCAGCGGCCGCCTGCTGGCCTCTGTTGCGGAGGAATATAACGATAAATATGGCTTGATCATGCCCATCACGATCTCCCCTTATGAAGTGCACTTAGTGGAACTGACAGGGAAAAAAGACGAAAGCGGTGAGGTGAAAAAAGTTACTGAAAGGCTGTATAAGGATCTAACCGCAGCAGGCCTGGAAGTGCTGTTTGATGACAGGGATGAAAGTCCCGGAGTGAAATTTAACGATCCAGATCTGATTGGTATCCCACTCCGCTTAACAGTGGGCTCACGAGCGTTAAAAGAAGGCGGAATTGAAGCAAAACTCCGTACAGAGAGTGAAAAGAGCACTATTCCGCTTGATCAGGCTGTTGAAAAGGTAAAAGAGATCGTTCAGGGCTTGTATCAAGATGTGCTGGATAATCTGGAAGTAGTAGAGTTTGACGGGTAGGGTCAAATTACCTATGGGAATGGCCTGGATCAATCAGAATTGCCAGCAATTGTATCCTGGATGAGTGTCAGATAGGCTTTTTTCCCATAGGTAGTGAGGTGGACATGATCCTCACCAAAATATCCTGGTTTATTGTCGGATGTCGTATACCAATCTAAGAGGATGGCTTGGTCCCACATACTGACAACTTCTTCCAGGCGTTTATTTGCTAATGATTCCCATCGGATCGGCCTTCGAACATTTATGATATAAATCTGGGTCACCTGATGATTAGCCAATGTTTCCAATAAAGATTGGAAATGATCTTCTTCAAATAGTCTATTAGTGCCCAGATGGATGATAACGATTGGGGCAAGGTTTCCTTCTTCTGCTAGCGTGTTTATAATCTCAGGACCATCTTCCACGTTTCGACTTTTTTCTGTATCGATGTAAATATTTTCACCATAAGTAGCTAACAGCATCTGAGTCACACCTTCCATAACGGAATCGCCGATGAAGGTGTATTCCAAGTGATGGTATTCCTCAGTTGCTTGGGTCCTCATTATCTCTGTCCCAATGGCTTGTTGCTCTACCTGGGTTAATAAAGTGGAATGTAAGGTTGGTGTTTGAGTCCTTACGTTAGCTGTATGTGTTGGTTGCGGACTTTGTGTTTCCCCGGTTTGGGAAGGTTGAGGTGAGTAGGGCTGGCTTACTTCTTTTCCAACCGGGATTAAATTTTCTAAAGATGAGGTTTGGATATGAAA
>CAWGOD010000003.1:0-7545 GCA_963824175.1 uncultured Chloroflexia bacterium
GAAGGTGTTTTTGATGGGATCTATACGAGCTTCACGCTGGAGCTTTTTGATTCCCCCTTGATTCCGGATGTGTTAACAGAGTGCCGGAGAGTACTCAAACCGGGCGGAAGACTTGTAGCCGTTTCCCTTTCCAAAGATCGGCCGCTGGGCTTGATGGGTAGGATCTATGAGGAATTCCACAAGCGTTATCCACGCCTGGCGGACTGCCGGCCCATTCCAGTCAGGCATTTGGTTGAAGGAGGGGGATTCATGATCCAGGAGTCAATGGAATATAAGATGTGGGGAATACCAGTGATGATCGTTTTAGCAGCCCCTATTAATAACAGATAAAAATAGAATTACACAGAAGGATTATTTGGTCCTAATCTGGTAATTGTCCGCGAATATCCTGTGCCGCTCGTTCAGGTTCCATCTGGCAAATAGACAATCCCAATTGTTCAAGCCCCCCCTGTTCCTGGGTATATGGCAAAAATTCAAAATATAATCCGGCACCGGGACCGTTGTGAGTAATGACGTTATAAGCAACCTGCTTATTCATTGTCGGCATCAATTTTCGGATAACTTGAGAGGCATTCTTCCAACCAAGCGCTATTGACTCCATCTCAGTTTGATCCATCTCGTGAAGATATCTTTTATTTGCATCTTTCAAGAGCAAGACCATCTCATAAGGACGACGCATAAATTCACAAACAAGTAATAAGGCAGGTCCATAATCATGGACCATTAGACTGGTTGGATTAGATGCTTGCAAATACGCAGAAAAAGTCTGTCCATGTTGGTCTAAGAATCTTAGATTATTTACAATCCTGGCCGGAGCGATATCCCCAAGAATGATTTGCTGATGTCCATGCTCCAAGGATCCACCCACTGCTGAACCCACATTCTTAATGATGGATATATACCAGTCGTCGGGTGAAGATGTTTGATTCTGAGATCTGAGATCATTTATATCTCGACTAACTGATAGCAATTTTCTCTCTAACACAGCCAATCTTGATAGAACTATTAAACAATCTTCATCCGGCAAATTGTGCCAATCCCGATCGTGAAATGAGGATGTCCATTGAATAAAATGTAATCCACTGGGGGACTCACCCTTCATCTCTTTTTTCGGATCAGGAGGATTCAAGATCGGATAGAGATTCTTGTTAATAAAAGTAAATCCTTCTTGCAGGCCTGCCAGATCAATAACGCCTGTTGAATTACCCGCACATATAGGGCAATCAATCTTTCTGTCACCACCCATCGGATAATCATGGGGTCGGGTTCCACGGGATGGGTTATATATGATCGGCTCTCCAGAACGTGGATCAATGGATAACTTTCCATTATCTGGAAGATTTTGAAGAAGGGGATCCGTCTTGAACAATGACAAGACCTGTTCAGTGGATAAGTCCTCTATCGAGTTCGCCTCTACTAAGTTTTGAAGAACTTCGGGAAGTAATTCTTTCTTTTCAGACATAATCAGCTCTTTAACTCTCTATCAAAATCACGTACTATATGATCCCAGGTAAAATACGGAATTGTCGCCTGGAAAGCACTATCTCCCATTTTTTTGCGAAGATTTTCATCAGATAATAGCTTGTCCAAAGCAAAGGCAAATCCTTCTATATCTCCGGATTGGACAATAATTGCACCATCTCCAAATAATAGTCGCGATCCAGAATCCAGTATTACTTCTTGTTGTTTTTGTGTGGCAAGATATTCTGTTACAAAGGGCACCAGATCGCTGGAGACGACAGGAACTTTGGTTGCAGCCGCTTCTTGGACAGCCATTCCAAAACCTTCCATGATCGAAGGTGTGCAGTATATATCCGAGATAGCATATAGAGACGGCAGTATATCCCAAATAGAACCGACGGCAGCTGTAGCATGAGAAATTCCACTCTCTTCAATCAGGTTTTTCAACATCTTCGATAGGTTCGCATTCGTATCATCGATCGTGATAACAAGCAAACTATCCGGATGGTCATTGAGAACCTTCGCAAATGATTTAATCAGGACATCTTTTTGTTTGGTTTCATCAGTCCGGCTGATTTCTGTAATGATCTGTTTGTTCTTGATCTCCTCTATGGGAATATTTGTTAGATCACTCAACAGAAACCAGACAGGGTCCGATTCATTTACATGGCGTGGGAAATATCTCTCCTGATCAACACAGGGAGGAAGCCAAAGAACTTTTTTCTTGAATCCATAATCTTTTGTTGCTGATAATCTGATTATGCTGGAAGTAGCCGCAATATAATCAATTTTATCGAGAATTTTTTCTTCATACGCTATACGGTCCAGAATGCGCAGGTCCTGCCAAGCTTCTGAAGGTGTATTGCGCTTTTTTACAGCGCCCAGTGAATGCGGTACCCAAACATGTTTGATATCGGCACCTATCCTCTCTTTAAGTAAACAGCCCACGGAACCTGCATCCCAATAGTGAGAAATGATCAAATCTGGTTTCGTTTTTTCAACATTCAGGAAATCTGCTAGCTCTTCGACTAATCCTGGAACCCGGTCACACATATCTTCCTTTCGAACAAACTGGTTCGATCCATCATCCAGATAAAGGATTCGTTGATGTTTATCCTTATAATGAAGACCTTTTTGTTCATCTCCTGTTCGCGGATGAGAATACCCTCCCCGGTTTACAATTGTGATCTTATAACCAAATTTCTCCAGGGCAGATGAGAATTGATTTACAAATACATTTTGTCCCCCGGTATCTTGAAGGCCAGGAACTACTTTCCATTCATGAACGCCATGAATAGTTAACATCAGTATGTGCTCTCGATTGGATTTCAGAAACTCGGCGTGGAGTGGGTTTAGTGTCATAATGCTGATCTTCTTGTCAAACTCTTGAAAGCGTATTTGCTATTGAGTATTTAAAAATTTCATTTGCTAAATTATATTTTGGGCGGTGCAGTTGTTTCCCGAATGACAAGCTCTACCGGGAGAATGACCTCTTCTGGTCCCATTTGTGGTTGATCGATCAAGCGCAGAAGGGTCTCGCCGCCTACAAGCCCCGCCTGGAATAGGGGTTGTTGTATTGTTGTAAGATTCAAGTACTCAGCATCCCGGATATTATCATATCCGATCACCGATAATTGTTTAGGTATATTGATTTTCATTTTCTTAGCAGCATCAAGAACACCAACAGCTTTTGTATCGCTGGAGGCAAAGATCGCTGTTGGCGGATCTGGTTGCTGAAGAAGGGACAGAGTCATTTCTTCAGCTTCTTTTCGGCCGTGTTCGCCTTCTACTTGATATCTGGGGTCTGGCGAGATTCCGGCGGATTTTAGGGCTTTGTTATAACCTCGATACCGGTTGTAAGTTGATGAGAACTGAAGTGGATTTTCAAGGTGAGAGCTGATAAATGCGATCTTCTTATGCCCAAGATTAATCAGATATTCAGTTGCCAATCGCCCACCTTCAACATCGTCAACATTCACTCTATTGAAATTCGGGTTATCCGCATCAATTAAAACTACTGGCATTTCGTTACTAATTAATCTGGCAGCCTGTTTATCATTGATAGGCATAGAAATAATCATTAATCCATCAGTATGCGAGCGGTTGGCCAGATCATAAATCCGCGAATCCCTCATCTCAGGGGATCCAACGCTGTAGGGAATCAAATCATATTCACTTCCAATCAGCGCTTCCTGAACTCCTCGCAGTCGTTCAACAATGGAGGGAAGAGTCAGGAATGGCAGGACCACACAAATCGTATTGGTTCTTCCTAACCTTAATCTTTGGGCTGCTAAATGTAATGAATAGTCGAGTTCTTCACAAGCCAGCAAAACACGCTCGCGTGTTTCTTCAACAACTTTATCTGACCCATTAAGTACCCGAGAGACTGTAGCAACACTTACTCCGGCTCTTTGAGCAACATCCTGCATGGTTGCGCTTGACATCATTAAATAAATTCCTAGTTGATTATATTTCCTGGATCTCCATCCGACTTATTTTGACGTCCAGCCAATTAAACCTTTAACATAATATTTTTGCAGCAGCACGAATACCAGCAGGGGAATCGCTGTAACCAATAGCGAAGCTGCAGAAAGGACACCCCAATCAACACTGAACTGTCCTTTTAGTAATGGAATCCTTTGAGTAGCAACCAGTTTTGCCGGATCATACAGAGTGATCAGGGCCATGAAAAAGTCATTCCAAACCCAGGTAAATTGCAGGGCCGCAACAGATGCTAAACCAGGCAATGACAGAGGTAGGATGATCTTTGTAAATATCTGAAAACGGTTGGCTCCATCAAGGCTGGCAGCTTCTTCTACCTCGGGCGGCAGGGTGGTCAGGTAATTCCTCATGAAGATCGTGATCCAGATGATCCCCCAGGCAGTGTGGGTGATGATCAGGCCCTGGTAAGTGTTGAGGATACCGAAATCCAACAATGTTTGGAACAGAGGGACTGCAACCATTTGCTGCGGGATGGATAGAAGCAAGACAATCCCGACCAGCAACACCCTTCTACCCGGAAATCTCAACCGCATTAACCCATATGCTGCCAAAGTGGCAATTATAATCGGCAAAATAGTCGCTGGTGCAGTAACGATCAGAGAATTTTTGATACCCTCCCCGATTGGGGCCGTTGGATGAAACCAGGCTTCCGAGAAATTATCGAAAGAAATTGTCACCTCGTCTAATTTCCACCAGCCGTGGATCAATTCTCGTTGAGGTCGAATTGATGCCATTAATATTCCCATAAATGGGATGATCCAGATCAGGCCTGCTGTCCAGGCGACTATGTTAATGATCACCTTTTTCCAGGAAAATTTCTTTTTTTTCATTACCAGGTTCACTCCTGAATCTTATTTGTGGATCGCGCCAACAGAAGGCCAATCGCTAGCGTTAACACAGTCAACAAAGTGGCGATCACAGCAGATCTATTCGGATCTAAAGCTCTGAATGCCAGGGAATACATTCTTAAGGCCAGAACAGTTGATGATCCACCTGGCCCACCTCCTGTAGCGGTATACACCATGTCAAATACTTTAAGTTCCCATAATAATGACATGGCCACAACTGTTATGGTGACTGGCTTCAAGGATGGGACAGTGATATAGAAAAATTTTTGGATTGAGTTTGCTCCGTCTACTTCAGCTGCTTCATACCATTCCTGGGGAATTGTTGCTATACCCGATGAATATAGGATGACACTAAACCCCGTCCAGAGCAGGATAGAACCCAGAATGAGAGCGATTAATGCTGTATCAGGATACACCATCCAGGATCTGATCCATTGGTCCTGACCCAGGAAACGTAGAATTCCGTTGACCACACCGGAACGCTCGTCAAAAATAAAAGTTACGATTCCCCCTCCAACAACCATCGGAGTGATCATTCCCAGGAATATGATGGATTTGATAACCTTTCCTCCCCAGGCATCCCGGAGGATCACTGCCAGGATCATACCCAACGCAACTACTGAAGGTAAGTGGATGGCTATCCAGACACCATTATGAATTAAAGCGCCCCAGGGGGGAGATTTTGTTGGAAATCTGTCAAAATTAATTATGTCATTCGAAAGCAACACTTCACTAAAATTCTGCAGACCAACAAATTGCCCTTCGGCGTTAAGAAATGCCAGAGAGAGGGTTTTTAGTGCCGGAATAACCACAAAGATCAGCAGCAGGATCAATGCCGGGAAAATAAAAATAACCACTTCCAGAAATGTACTGAGTCTTTTTTTCATGATCATTCATTGCCCTTTAGTTCAAAGGATATCCGCGTTCGCATGTATTTGAAACTGCTTCGATAATTATTTAGATTATAAGATCCAAAAATTTGGAAATAATTACGGTTCTTCTACCAATCTGACCAAACATTGATATATCAGCTTTATTTATTTGAAATTATCTTACCGAATCTGATAGAAATGTTCCTCGCAGCTTGAAAATTCGGCTGCGAGGAACATTATCAAAGACTAACTACTCAGGCATCTTTTCCTGGAGGGTTGTCAGAACTTCATCAAGGGCAGAAGTATCTACCCATAACAACGCGATCTGATCCCAGAAAGTGCTCTGCCATTCACCACCAATGGTGTCATCCAGGTCACCCAGCACGGTGAAGGTATTCACTGTTTCTGCCAGCGCTTTTTCATTTGGTGGGTAGACATCCAGAGAAATATCTGCCCGGCTGGATAATAAACCACCCTGTTCAAGGCGAAGCTGCATACCTGCTTCGCTGATCACAAACTCGATAAACGCCTTAGCATCATCCACACGATTGGTGTATTTCGGAATGAACATCCAGTCGGTACCACTGACAATGGCTGTAGATCCCGGAACAGGCAGGATCCGTAAATCGGCAGGATCCTCAACTTTGTCCTGAATCCAGTTTCCATAATAGTGTAAGGCATAATCTCCTTCAATCCAGAGTTCTCCTGCTGTGCCTCTGTTTACAGGATCATCGAAGTAGCCTTCGTCCAATAGGGGGATCAGATAATCGGTGAATACTGCCTTAACCTCAGCATCTGTCCATTTGACGGATCCATCGATAATGCCCTGGATCATTTCTGGACCACCCACTGCTTGCATAAAGTGTTCTACGATATCTGCCAATGGATAATCAAAGGGGGAGGAAAGTGGAGTAACTATACCTTCGACTTCAGTCAGATCACTCATAAGGGCATTAAATTCATCCCATGTTTCAGGTTTTTCTAGACCATTGGCATCGAAAACTGACTGAAAATACCAGAATCCGCCTTTTACCCACAGATAGGTAGGAATACCATAGGTTTTTCCTTCAACGACAACCGGGTTGCCCAGCCAATCCACGTCGGCCGCTATATCAGTTAGATCTAAAAGGTGTTCGGTATTCTGTTCAATCCACCAGGGCCAGGACATGATGAATACATCGGCCATGGGTTCCTCAGCCATAAACTGCGCTGGCAGTAACGGGCCGAGATCTGCTGTCTTATAGGGAAGGACTGTGACTTCAATGCCGGATTCAGCTTCAAAGGCTTCCACAACAGGCAGGAAGAGCTCCATTGCGTCACCTGTCCAGGGGATAGTCACGGAAATGGGCGATTTATCCACTTCGACGATAACCTCTTTTTCCACTTCTACTGGCACTTCGACTTCGACTTCCTTGATAACTTCAATCGTCTCCGGTGTGCAGGCGGTGAGTAGAATAACAACGAGGGTCAAAATTAGTAGTTTTTTTGCCATCTTCAAATCTCCTTGTACTAAACATATGGATATGTGGAAAATAAAATTATTTGGCAGCAGTACCTCCTTTTATTTATATTGATTTCCTGGTTTATGAGATAAAAAAAGAGCGCTCATATAAAATATGAACACTCAATAAACACACTAATCCTGATCCGGGCCAAGCCATTTTAGAGGATAATCAGTAGGAGGAATAATCATTGTTGGTTAAACCTTCACCTGCACGAAATGGGACTAGTGAAATACACCTGATTATGTAATCGATTACATCGTAGCATATTTTAGATGTGTTTGTCAAGTTTTTTCAGTATTTTTCATGATCTCCCCTCTTTTGGGATAAAAGTCATAGTCCATCTCCTGTTTATAATCA
>CAWGOD010000004.1:0-193778 GCA_963824175.1 uncultured Chloroflexia bacterium
CCCCTATTTCAAAATCTTTATTATCAGTGCTTAGATCTTATCTGACTACGGACCTATTTCAAAAATGCTAACGCCAAAAGCTGAACCGGCAGCTATAGAATATCCGTCATTAGATATCGCGACTGCATAGGAACCATAACTGCTTATCCTCGTAGAATACAGATTTACTCCATCACTGACTTGCCAGAAATGTAAATATTCATACCTATCCGCACCTACCACCAGGTCATCAGTATTTGAAAAAACCAGGTCCTCAATCCAATTCCCAGCGCCGGTAAGGTCTCTGAATAAATCCCAGGTCGTTGTACTCCATAAGAGAACTCCACCTTCCTGGCAGACATAATTCTCGGATTTTGCACAATAGCCGGATGCTAACAAACCTCCATCATGAGAAAAGGCCACCGCACTTCCTTGTCCATCTTGGGGCAGGGTTTGGATCAACTCGCCCGTGGAGCTGTTCCAGACCTTTGTAGCCCTATCCACTGCACCCGTTGCCAGCAGGGTTCCATCTGGGGAAAAATCCATATCCGCGACACTATAGGGGTGAGCCCAGAAACTGAGCAGGTTTTCACCGCTGATAAGGTCGATAATATAAACCGTCCCATCCCCATTATCTGCAACCCCGGCAGCCAGTTTTGTACCATCAGGAGAGAAGCTCAGACTATTCACTGCTCCGGGGAGATAGAATTGCTGGATCTGGCTGAGGTCTAAGGGGCTGCGCAGTTGTATTATGCCGCTATCGAGGCCAACTGCTAAAAAACTACCGGAGGGGCTGTAGACAATTTCCCAGATGATGGATCCGATTTTTTCGGATTCCGCGAGCAGCTGACCTGTTGGCATATCCCATACTCGTATTTTTTGATCCGGACTGTCATTATTCTGGCCAGTCCCTGCAGCCAGGGTTAATCCATCGGGAGAAAAAGCAACCGTTCGGAAGCTGTCATCCGGAATTTCATATCCCCAGGTGGCGATAAGGCGCTGCACATTTCCACTCGAGAAGACTTCCTTGATCGGGGTAGGCGAAGGTGGAATTAGCGTCGGAGTTGGTGGAACCATCGTATTTGTTGGTATGAGGGGAATGTCCGTTTCGGTCGGCAGACTGGTAGGTTCCAGCGCGGCAGGAAGGGTATTGCAGCTCTGGATCAAGAATACTATGCAAAGTAATACGGCTGAACGAGAAATCCATTTTTTATCCATAAATTTCCTAATCCTAATGATTGGCGGGCTGCACGATTAAATTGATAATGAGCTTGCTAATAATAAAATTATTATACATAAGAAAGAGCACAACAAGGACGACTGAGCATGGAATCAGACCTGAAACCTGGCGGATAAAGGCTTTCTTCCTGCCAGGCCATGATTATTATTTGACCACAAACAGCGCCGGTTAAGCGGAGGCGAAACGCCGTCCGCTATAACCGGTTGTATGTAACCTTTATATTCAGTCCTTTAAAAACCCTCAAAAATTATCTGACCATCAGGCAATATCAAAGCGGTCAAGGTTCATTACCTTGTCCCATACCGCGATAAAGTCTTGCAGGAATTTCTCCTGCGCATCCTGACATCCGTAGACTTCCGCCAAAGCCCGGAGTTGGGAGTTCGAACCGAAGATCAGATCAACCCGGGTGCCAGTCCACTTAAGTTTGTCTGTTTTTCGATCACGACCTTCGAACACATCTTCATCCTTCAAGGTTGCCTTCCAGGTTGTGCCCATATCGAGCAGATTCACGAAGTAGTCATTGGTTAACACATCCGGCCGATGGGTGAAGACTCCGTGCTGAGAACCTCCGTAGTTGGCATTCAAGACGCGCATACCGCCAATAAGGACCGTCATCTCAGGAGCAGTTAACGTCAGCTGTTGTGCACGATCAACCAGAAGTTCCTCTGCCGATACAGCGAATTTGGTTTTGAGGTAGTTGCGGAACCCGTCCGCTGCCGGTTCGAGTACACCGAATGACGCCAAGTCGGTTTGCTCCTGCGAGGCATCTGTACGTCCTGGCGTGAAGGGAACTGTCACATCATGTCCGGCATTCTTCGCAGCTTTTTCGATTCCTGCGCATCCTCCCAGGACAATCAAGTCAGCAAGTGATACCTTCTTCCCCCCTGACTGGGCAAGGTTGAACTCCTCTTGGATTGCCTCAAGGGTCTGCAGCACGGTCTCCAGTTGGGCCGGCTGGTTCACTTCCCAATCCTTCTGCGGTGCAAGACGAATGCGGGCTCCGTTTGCCCCACCGCGTTTATCTGAGCCTCGGAATGTGGATGCTGACGCCCATGCCGTCGAGACCAGTTGGGAGATCGAAAGTCTCGAAGCGAGGATCTTGCCCTTGAGGTCTGCGATGTCCTGTGCGTCGATCAACTCGTGATCGACGGCGGGCAACGGGTCCTGCCAGATCAGTTCCTCTGCCGGGACATCCGGACCGAGATAACGTGAGGAGGGGCCCATATCACGGTGGGTCAGCTTAAACCATGCCCGGGCGAAGGCATCTGCGAATTCCTCTGGATTCTGTTGGAAATTCCGCGCGATTGGCTCATAGATCGGGTCATAGCGTAAGGAGAGATCCGCAGTGGTCATCATCGGTCTGTGTCTCTTGGACGGGTCATGCGCGTCAACCACCATATCCTCTTCAGCCACATCCTTGGCCAGCCACTGATGGGCGCCGGCCGGGCTTTTGACCAGCTCCCACTCATATTTAAAAAGCACTTTAAAATAACCCATATCCCATTGGGTCGGGTTCGGCTTCCAGGCGCCCTCGATGCCGCTGCTTATCGTATCGCCGCCCTTGCCGCTGCCATAGCTGCTCTTCCAGCCCAGGCCTTGTTCTTCAATTCCGGCCGCTTCAGGTTCAGGGCCAACCAGGGCCGCATCACCCGCGCCATGGCTCTTGCCAAAAGTGTGTCCGCCGGCGACCAGTGCAACCGTTTCTTCATCGTTCATTGCCATCCGGGCAAAAGTCTCCCGAACGTCAAGGCCGGAGGCCACCGGGTCGGGGTTGCCGTCCGGGCCTTCCGGGTTCACATAGATCAGGCCCATCTGCACAGCAGCCAGAGGATCTTCCAAATCACGATCTCCGCTGTAACGGCTCTTGGGCTTGTCGCTCGTAGCCAGCCATTCTTCCTCAGCGCCCCAATAAATATCCTCTTCCGGCTCCCAGACATCTTCACGACCGCCAGCGAAACCAAAGGTCTTGAAGCCCATTGACTCCAGAGCGCAGTTGCCGGCGAGGATCATCAGGTCAGCCCAGGATATTTTCTTGCCGTATTTCAGCTTGATTGGCTGGAGAAGCCGGCGTGCCTTGTCAAGATTCACATTGTCCGGCCAGCTATTGAGGGGTGCAAATCGTTGAGTGCCGGACCCCGCGCCTCCGCGGCCATCACCTACGCGGTAGGTGCCTGCGCTGTGCCAGGCCATCCGAATAAAGAGCCCTCCGTAGTGACCGTAATCTGCCGGCCACCAATCCTGCGAATCGGTCATCAGCGCATAAAGGTCCTTCTTCAACGCCTCCAGGTCAAGTTTCTTGAACTCCTCAGCATAGTTGAACTCCTCACCCATTGGATTGCTCAGATGTGAGTGTTGATGTAAAACCTTGAGGTTCAACTGGTTAGGCCACCAGTCCCGGTTCGAAGTACCACCACCGGCAACTGGTTTGCTTGTCCTACCCGTTACTGGACACTTGCTTTCATCATTCATCTCTGCTCTCCCTTCCATTAAGGTGTGAAATTCTAATACAACGGATAATTTGCTTTAATTTTTGTGATAAAGGAATGGAAATTTATCCTTAAGTAGCGATAATGTCTAATCTTATATTATCCCAAAATTGATCTTTGAGATAATCCAATAGCCTTAAAATAAACATCTAATCGATAGGCTTTTTGAGCGAGGGTGAATTCCGGTCACCTCCCAATATTTAGGGCAGATGAACGAACCTGCCCTTCGGTTGCGGATAACGGCTTTATCACTATTGGGCTGCATTCTGATATGTAACAACGCGTATAATCTGCCGTAGTGGGGATCGCGGTAAATCCAAGCGGAATACCCTGATCAGTGTTCAGGTGCTGGTTATTCACTTCCATCCACTGTACTCACAAATAGTATGTCGTCTGGAAGGTCACACATGTATCCTTGGAGAGCGCGAGGGACGAAATGAATTCTTGAGAATTCAGACAGCGCATGCCACTGGAAATGCATACTGCCTTCAAGACTCACGATATCTGGTTTAACATCACAACCTGATGCCGGGACTACAATGAAATAGAAGCCATATTCTCGGATATCCATTCCATTATCGTTCCAGAAGTTCTCGTGAACGATGGCCAGCCGGTCGCATTCCACCGTAAGACCTGTCTCTTCACTATACTCGCGCACACATGCTTGCTCGATGGATTCTTCAGACTCCACAAATCCACCGGGTATACCCCAGACCTCCCGATCCACAAGAGTCTCAAGAAGGATGTGTTCGCCAGATATCCATATACCTGCGGAACGTAATCGTGTTTTCATTATATCCGTGCATAATAAAATTTAAATTACAACTTATCTCAACTATAAGTATAAATCATGCCAGATGTGGAGTGGTATATTAAAAAAAGAATAGGCCATTTCTGATTTAGAAAAGACCTATTCTCGCGGTTTTGGTGGGCCCAGCATGATTTAAGCGTGAGGGCGTTTTCCGATCGCCCATCACGCAATCCCGAAGCCAAGAGCTGAGGGACCTACCTGCGACCTGGCGGATAACGGCTTGTCTCCAAGTCGGTTATGATTTAGCACAAATTATTGAGAGAAAACGGGCGAGCTTTGCGAAGCATCCTGTAAGGACACCTGCACAGAGCGGAGCGCGAAGTGTACAGTTGTAGTGCCAGGTGCAGCAGGGATTATGAGTCAACACTTTTCTGCTTGAAGTGAGAAACTAGCACTTCGTCAATGTCGCCCCAAAACTCTCCAAGCTCCTTCCCAACCGCTGTGGCTATCTTGCTCTCCAATTCGTCATGCGGGTAACGTCTTGACAGGAAATCTTTCAATAACCCAGGGTGGGTCTCTTCAATGTAGCGCGTTAGCCAGTAACCGCGTACATATAGATCCACCAGGGCATCCTCGTCCCCAACTCTCAGCTTCTGATGACCTCCAGGGTTGCGATCGTCTGACGACCGCTCAAGAACCTTGAGGGTTTCATACCGCACCGTTGGTTCTTCAAAGAATTTATCCACCATCACCATGGCCAAACCTTCTTTCAACCAAATTGGCAGCTGAAGATGCGATGAAAAAGCGTGGGTCAACTCGTGACAGGTGATGCTTTGAACCTTCTCACCATCATTCTCCCTTCTGACAAAGATTTGTTCTCCTATCCTTTTATCTGCAAGGCGCAAAAGACGGGGCGGTTTCACCCCAACTGCCCGCCTCTGACCAAATCTTTGCTCCCACCCACCAGCGAGCAGCCATATTTTATTGACACGAATAGCCCAAAAAGGCATGGACACTGCTA
This sequence comes from uncultured Chloroflexia bacterium, assembly GCA_963824175.1. Taxonomy (GTDB): domain Bacteria; phylum Chloroflexota; class Anaerolineae; order Anaerolineales; family UBA11858; genus B10-G9. The sequence continues at coordinate 5,478 of CAWGOD010000004.1, forward strand.
ACAATACCTTCCAAGGCCAGGGGGCTGAGTGGAACATAAAGCTAATCCAAGAGGTCATGATGTAGACCCGACAGTCTTTTGGAGTGTCAAGCCCATAATGCTCTTGAATGAGAGGTATGCTCTTCTTACAGGCTTGCCGAATCAGTGTAACAGTATCTTGGTCCTCCGCCCTAAAAAACAGGGTGAGACCATTAATTGTTGTCCTTCGCATCATTGGAATTCCTTATATGTTATGAAAAACGTCGACTGACCAAGCCGCATAACGTTAATTAGCTTTTATAAGCGCGATAATTAAATAAGTGATTATCTTACAAAGGTTTCGATATCTACCCTTATCCCAGGCACTCATAACCTGGCGATAACGGCTTTATTCCTACAAGTCAATGATCTCTGGTGAGATTTATTGGGTTACAGCTGGGGCTTCACCAGCCGGTTTAGCCCGTATTTCAATTTTATATCAGTCTTTATCCATGTTTCAATTGTGTTTTCAAATGTTATACCAGCGAATGAGAATAACAGCTGCTAATCTTGAAGTTTATTGATCCAGACAGTCTCCTTCCCATTATAACGAGCAAAAAAAACATCTGCATCTCCATCATCGTCGAAGTCCTCAACAACAACTGTCGTGGATCCTTGTTGCTCTGGAGTAGTGGTGGCCTGAGAGAATATTCCTGTACCATCATTAAGCCAAACCTGATCTTGGATATTGCTGTTGGCAATGACAATATCTAGATCGCCGTCTAGATCGAGATCGGCGAATTCAGAGTCGTAACTCCATCCTGTAGAGAGCAACTGTTCTGTACTTGTGAATCTCGCGCCACCATCATTGATCCAAACCGAATCTCCACAGCCATGGCAGTTATGAAGGATGTCCAGATCTCCGTCGCCATCAACATCCCCAAGTGAAACATTTATGCCATTTGATCCCGCTGTCTCTAATCCGCTTTCGACTGATTCAAAACGACCGGTCCCATCGTTGAGGAAAATGACTGACGATTCACCAAAGTCACGAGGAATGACGGCATCCAGGTCGCCATCTCCGTCGAGATCACCAAGGGCAAATTTCCGGTTATTTGCTGCAGCGAATACCTGTTCTGAAATATCGAAGTGGCCTGCACCATCATTAAACCAGATTTCCAATGGAGCTTCGTATTGAGCGAAGAATAGATCAAAATCCCCGTCGAAATCGATATCCTCTATGTTTATACCTATGCTCGGACCATCTCCCAGCTCCTGTGCTATCTGCGGGAAACCCCCCGTGCCATCATTAAAGAGAATAAGGTTTGGTCCATCGACCTGAACAAGGACCATATCGGGATATCCGTCTGAATTCAGGTCCTTGATTCCGGCGTCGCGGAGATTATAGCGTGGGAATTCCTGCGGGCCCAACGAGAAAGCGCCCTTGCCATCGTTGATGAAGATAGAAGGCCAGTGTAATTTTCTGACAACAAGAACGTCCAAATCCCCATCATTGTCCAAATCACCTACAGCGGAACTCAGGCTGGGAGAAACTGTCACATCCAATTCCTTCGCATCAAAATTTAGCCCCGATTTAGAGCTAGACCCAATTATATTTGTTGGTTCTGGGGTGAATGTGCTGGTAGGTTTGGCGGCTTCAGTTTGGACGATGGCGGTTTTTATATCTGGATCAGAAGGGCTACATCCAATAAGCAGGGTTGCGAGGAACCAAGCAATAAGTAACTTTTTATGATTCACATTTTCTCTCCGATAAGCTGACTAGTAAACTTGTATTCTATATCATTGAATAATATAAATCTGATACGGATAACTATTTTTCTACCATCAAGGCAGACGAACCTCTATTTTCTTTCAAATGCACGAGAATGGGAAATTGCCCCGGAATCCCACCTATCCTGTGTGCGCTTTTTTAAGCATTCTTTACTGCACTAAATCTACTGGTTGATCCTTTGCGCCCATAATCAGAAGCCACAAAGTAAGCCCAAATTCTGCAATAAATCCAAGCGGATAGCTTACATAGGTTATTGCATTGAAGTCTGGGAAAAGGAAGAACTGAAAAGAAGTCATCAGCCAGGTAACGCAATGAGCCATCAGCACAATGCCCAAAATTTTGGGGAGGAAGCCCGATTTGAAAACCAAATAACCAAGCGGAAAGAGCCAGGCGCCGTAAAATACCTGGGCGATCATGAACCCATTTTTGTATAAATACAGAGAAAACATTGCCAGGGCTTGCAGTTGATCAGCCTGGAATACTTTCAAGTAATCCGCACCATTCAAATTCAGCTGGCTGGCAAACAGAAAAAGATCGCTAAAACATTGGATAGCGACACCACCCAGGTTTAATAACAGGAACAGCAAAGCAATGTTTTTATTAACCGGTTTTAACAACCCATATAAAGCCCAGGCCGCCAAAAGAAAGAATACAGCCGCGAGCAGATCGCTAATAATACCGATCCGGAATTGCCAACCAGAAGCCATAATATTTTGGGCTGTTGCTGCGGCATCTCCGAATATGATAATTTTAGAACGACCAAGCACATCTGCGAAGATGTGAAGTACGAAGTAAATAAAATACAGGAACCCTGCCATTCTTGCTGTCTTTTTGATTGAATTCACTAATTATCTCCTCTAAAGTGGGAATAGCCCGATAGGCCAATACCCATAATAAATAAAGCGCTAAGATTTTCATACCGTAAATTAACTTTCAAATGCGGGATAAAAGGATATGTAGTTATCATCCATTCATTCTGATAACTGCTCATATCATATCTTATAAGTGATCTCATAAACAAAAGAGGGAATTAAATAACACAGATATACCAAGCAGGTTATGAGCCTGTGGCACTCGGGTGATGAGCCCGAATACAATGCGGTATCAATTTGTAAAAGTTTTAAGGGAAAAATCAGTAAAAAAGTGCGCCCGGCAGGATTTAAGCGTGAGGGCGTTTTCCGATCGCCCATCACGCGACCCCTAAGCCAAGAGCTGAGGAGTAAGAGCGAGGGTCTACTCCACCAGAAGCAGGAATACTAGCTTACTTTATACTTTCCAACGTAAGAAACTGACAGCAATACGATAATTGCTATGATGAATATTCTGCATTTCATTCTTTCAGCTCCTTATGAGTTAGGGTATGGACAGGAAATCCGGGCTAATATCAATTATCTTGAAAATGGCGATTCTCTGCCCGGATTACCCGATATGCCGTCGCTTTTGCTTTGACTGGTGGAATATGAGCAGGGTCTCTAGCACCGTAAACCCTGATAAATTTCAAGAAGCTCAGTTGAGTAAACGTTCTTGGCGGTAGCGTAGTACCAGCCTGCCAGCTCGCTCTTCACAACCCGCTGGCACAGGAGAGTGTATTCTCATCAAATCATCAGAATCGTCCGTAACGATCTTACAGTTGAATTGAATGCGTTTGCGGGATTTGGTCTGATCGGTGACCTTAAATAAACCTTTCAGGGATGTATGACCCAGAGCTTCGTGATAGAGGTCATCAAGCCCAAACCAAACCCGTGGTTCTGGGAATTTCAGGGCCTTCTGGCGGTAGCGATATGCCTTATATATGTCAATCATGGGCTGAAAAAGGCCCGCCCCTAAAAACATCAGGAACACGATTCCGGCAGTAATCCTGAGCATAATTTTTGTTTCCGTATCTATGTCAATAAAGATCGTAATAATGATCATGATCAGAGCAGCAACAATCCCAAAGATACCGCTGTATACCGCTCCCATGTAGGCTTCCAACCCTTCATCTCTGGGGCTGATCAGGTTGCATACGCCTTCCACTTGTGCAGCCCATTCTGAGGACGAAAATTGCCAGCATTCCCAGATCTCCCCCGCGAACATGCGATTGATTGCTCGTTTCTCAAAAAAACGATGACCCAAAGCAACTGAACCAAAAATACCCACAATAATAAATATCAACCCACTAGTGCCAAGGAATGACACGGTAAGCTCAGAAAGGGTGGTATCGGTGGTTACCAGTACAAGTACAAAACCGGCGATTATGGTAATAATGGGGATGAGGACAACACCTTGAATGAAAGAAAAAGTTGCTTCATCGGAAAAGGCAAGTTTCGTCGGTTTGTCCATTGTGGATTTTCCTTCTCAACTTCTATCAAGATCAGGAATTACAGATCAGCCAAAACACAACTGCATTAGCCTAACAGCTAAACCCACTGTACATTAAATCAAAAATTTGTGCAAGAGAAAATATTCGGAATGGAATCATCAATTTTAGGATCCGAACCTGCCCTTCGGTGCCGGATAACAGCTTCTAACCAATCTGGCTACAGTTTGTTAAATTAATAACTGATGATTTAGTACGCCAACCTCTTTTGCTTGATTTGTAACATTGTACTTGGATCAGGTTTTGGGGGGCAGGCCACCAGCAGCTTGAGCAGAATTCTGGGCTTGTTCTGCTTTCCTGAGGTTCTGGATAGCAAAAACATATTCAACCAGGATATTCTTATATTGCTCCATGAGTTTGGTTAATGCTTTATGATGGTCCATTCCTTTGGATGGGAGATCGTTTGCATACTGAGGAATCCCACCGGGTGTCATTTTCCATGTAAAGTCTTTGGCAGGTTCAACGAATCCATATTTAATTAACATGGAGCCAACCAAACCAATCAACTCTCTAATCGCTTCGTCCATGGATTTGTTCGATCTCTTTTCAAAATAATAGGAATACGACATATCGGTTACCGCACGATCGGGGATTTTTTCCCGGTGAAGCCAGATCTGACTGTCATCAAGGCGTTTACTGGTATGTTCTGGTAATGAATTAAGAATTCCTGTAAATTCTCGTTTTATTTCTTCTAACTTTTCGGTGCCAAGGCTTTTGGTTACTTCTGGTTTATATCTAAAATAACTCTTCATAAGTTGGATAGACAATTCCCTGATGTATGATGCAGTTATTCTTTTAAACTCAGGAATGAGTTTTTCGCCCTGTTCTTTAATTGAAGCGAGGACTTTTCGTTCCTGGGCGATTATTCGATCAAAATCTGTGCTGTTCATTTTTTTCTCACAGGCGTTTTCGCTACTATGAAATCAAGTCTAATTATTAATATAACCGAATAATAATGAAAATTAGGATTAGTTTTGATAACATCATTTAGCATAAGCCAAAACCGAATCATTTAACAAAAAACAAACCCCCAAGCACAAAGGATGTTTGATATTAGGATCTTCTCAAATAGCCCTGATGGATTCGAGCCTGCGATCTGGCGGGAAAACGTAAAGTATAAGGTGTAAAGCGATTTGATCCCAGCTGTTTCATATCCCGAGCGAATATCATCCACCCTCCAGTCCCTTAATCGTTTTACTCCTTACAAAACTACTCCTTACGCTTTTATTGCCGCCTGCCTTAAACAAAAAAGGATACCTGTGTTTCACACAAGCACCCTCCATCCTCTAAGTGGGCCCGGCAGGAGAAAAACGTAAGTTGTAAAGTGTAAGGCGTGAGACGATTCGGTCTAAGTGCTTCTTAATCGCCTTACTACTTACAAAACCACTACTTACGTTCCTGTTGCCGTCCAATCTTAACATAAAAGAGTGCCCGTGTTTTAGACAAGCACCCTCCTTCCACGACAAGCGACCTGGCGGATAACGGCTATATTCAAGCCAGGCTACATTTTGACAGATTAGAACTAACGAATAAGCTTTGCGAAGCACCCTGGTGAGGGCATTCGTTCAGATCGGAGCGTGAAGCGCTCAGTCGAAGAGGCGGGTGGAACGGGGGTTAAATCAGTCCTTGCTCAGAAAGCCTATCAAGAATAAACGCGAGTCGATCTTGGGGAGCCAAAACAGGTACCATAACAACCCTATAACCCAAGGCTCTGTAATCGAGGGGGATCCACTCATCAAGAAAATCAATATAAGCTTCATCTTCGAACCTGAGGCCATCCAGTTGAAGAGGGAGTCGGTCGAGGATAAATACAGAAGCATAACGACGGTGGAAGCATTCCTGCAGAATTATATTCGGATTCAGTCCAAAAACTCGGTACCAAGCTAGGGATCCTGGAACTGCACCGTCGAGAAACGCGGCATCGGTTACTCGTAATTCACTCTCAATACTAAGTTGAATATCTACCAGACAACGTTGCAGGGCTGCCCCATCCGCATGAATCTCATCGGTTGTTCGTCCTATGGCTACCTCTCTCTCCATGTATTGTCGCGCAGTTTCAGGTATCGTTTTGAATCCTTTGTCTGCCAGTAGATTAACTAAGGTTGTTTTGCCACAAGAGGGCGCACCTGTTATCACATGCCAATTCGTCTGGACCCCGAAAGGAGTTGACAAAAGATCCGGGTTTAGATCTAAGGTTATGAAATCATGTTTAGAACTATCTATCATTACTTGATCCTCAATATTACATCTACAGAGGACTGACATAACGTTAATTATTTTTCAAATGCGGGATAAGAGAATAAGTATTTATCCTACATTGGTTTTAATAACTACTTTTATCATAAACCAAAATTGGATCTTTAAACAATAAACAAGCCCTCCAAGCACATAGGATGCTTTTATAAGAATCTTCTTTAGAAGCCCGATAGGAATCGAACCTCTAACCTCTGGGTTACAGGCTATATTCCTGTACAGTACCATTTTGCATCAAATTTAGGGTGAAAAAAACAGGAAATCGTCCAAAAAGGTGGGCCCGGCAGGAATTAAGAGCGAGGGTGAGATCAAATCACCTATCGCTCAATCCCGAGGTCAAGGATCGAGGGACCTACCTGCGACCTGGCGGATAAAGGCTTAGTTCCTGTACGGATACATTTTGATAGATAAGTCCTAACGGCTAAGCGTAGCCCGCCATGTCTACCGAAACAACCCGTCAATGAGCAAATAATCCTCATTGGCAGAATTCTAGGGGATTTGTGTCACGTTCGTCCACGTGTTTGCTTCGAGATCATAGATCCAGGTTTCATTCGTGACTGTCCCACGCCTAGTCCCACCACCGAAGAGGATGACCCGGTCTGCCTTCGTGCTGTAAACTGCGGCATACCAGCCGCGTTTACCAGGAGACGTTGCGGGGTTCAATTCTGTCCAGATGTCGGTGTCCAGATGGTATGCCCAGGTGTCGCCAAAGGGGGCCTCGGCTTGAGGTAACATTGTTCCACCAAACAGGATCATCCGATCTGACTGGGAATCGTACACTATGTCACAGTAGATGCGGAGGGAAGGCAATTCATCGGGTGTCAGTTCCACCCATGTATCCGTATTGTAATCGTACGACCACATGTCGTTGATTCTAGAGGTGCTAGAGCTGAACAGAACGATCCGATCTGAACTGACATCATAAGCCATAGGGTAGTAGTTCCTACCTGGCGGACTCGCTGCTGGCTTCATTTTTGTCCATTTATTTGAGTCAAAGTCATACGCCCACGTATCGTCGAACCATTTGTCATCTGCGCCAGCAATAACTCCTGCGTCCAAGCCGCCAAACAGAATCATGCGATCCGATTCGGCGTCATACACCATACGCGCACCAAGTAACCCAAAGGGGGCATCCTTCGGTTGCATATCTACCCAGGTATTGGAATTATAGTCGTACGCCCACGTCTCGCTCGCTGGTTTATAGACTTCGTTATTAGGAATAGTCCCTGTATCGATAACGCCCATGAACAGAATCGCACGGTCGGATTGGATGTCATATGCCATTGAGCTAGGTCCGGGGGGAGGTGATTGAGCAGGGACCATCTCCACCCACGAGTTTGCGCTCAGGTCATATACCCAGGTGTCTTCTAGCCCACCTCTGTTTATCCATATACCTCCGAAGAGAATTGCCCGATCCGACTCGACGTCGTAGGCCATCCCATGATACCCCCGAGCGAGAGGGGAAAGCAATGGGGCTGGCGTAAGTGTTGGTGTTGCTGTGGGCGTTGATGATGACCCGCATGCTGATATGAGTAAACCCAAAAAAAGAAAAACTACTCCAAATAATAACCCTTTATTGATTTGTGCCATTCATCTCCTCCTGATAAACACAGCTGGGAACGCTATCGTTTTAAGAAAAAAAACAACGCTATATAGCGTTGTTTGATGAAATCCATTATGTACTAAGTTGGTATTGTTAGATTATTCCAATAAACTTATTGGGTGTATATTGATAGTAGCATAATTATCCATCAATATCAACTTTTAATGAACTTCATAATGGTAACAGAGGATATATTTACCCATTGATGATTTAACCTTGGGGACTATAAACAACTAGAAACATAAAACACATTTCAGGAAAAATGAGCGGCTCAGCTTAACTTGTGGGCCAGGCAGGAGAAAAACGTAAGTTGTAAAGTGTAAGGCGTGAGACGATTCGGTCTAAGTGCTTCTTAATCGCCTTACTACTTACAAAACCACTACTTACGTTCCTGTTGCCGTCCAATCTTAACATAAAAGAGTGCCCGTGTTTTAGACAAGCACCCTCCTTCCACGACAAGCGACCTGGCGGATAACGGCTTTTTTCCAATTCGGAACCAATTGGATTGTTTATCCCCAACAACTGAACCCCACAGGATATGGCTAAAATTGTTTTTTTGATAATTGAGTGCTATATTTATTATCACCAAACCAACAGATATCAAAAACATATTACGCTCGCAGTGTTTACAGGGTCTTTGATAGCGTTTGATCAGGCAGATTCGGAATCCATCAAGGTTAGCATAAGAGAGAGATAGGAGAATTTTACATATGAAAAGTGTACTGGTATTACAAAGTGATTTTGGGCTGGATGACGGTGCAGTAAGCGCGATGTATGGTGTTGCGAAGGGGGTGGACCGGGATCTTGAAATCCACGACTTGACTCACGGTGTCACTCCATTCCAGATCCTGGAAGGATCTTACCGCTTGTATCAAACTGTAACATTCTGGCCGAAGGGCACAGTGTTCGTATCTGTTGTGGATCCCGGTGTGGGAACTTCCAGGAAATCAGTGGTCGCTCTGACTGCTACCGGTCATTATATTGTGACCCCGGATAATGGCACACTCACTCACATCAAGCAGAAATACGGCATCAAGGCGGTTCGGGAAATCGATGAATCGATTAACCGACTTGAAGGCTCTGAGGATTCCCACACCTTTCATGGCCGGGATGTATACGCCTATACCGGTGCGCGTCTCGCTTCAGGAGTCATCGATTACGAGGATGTAGGCCCTGAGTTAAAGGTTAAAGATATTGTCGAGATGCCTGTGGATGAAGCCGCTGTCTCTGAAGGTCATATTGAAGGGACTGTCGAGGTTCTGGATATCCGTTTCGGTCATCTGTGGACCAACATCAACCAGGAAATGCTTGAAGAGGCGGGCTTCGAACTCGGAGATGAGCTCGAGGTTTTAATTTCCTACAGAGGGGAGAAGAAATATCACAGCATTGTGCCCTATGTACGCTCCTTCGGGGTGGTTGGCATGTCCGAACCCCTCATCTATGTGAATTCCATGCTCATGGTTGCAGTGGCCCTGCATCAAGGGAATTTCGCAGTGACCTACAAGATCGGTGCGGGCACGGACTGGAAGATCCTGTTCAGAAAGTTTAAATAACTTGTTGGGCGAGAGCCGAACAGGCTGAGATCTACCAGAGAAATGAGACAGGCCTAGCTGCCGGCAATGTCGGTGGGCGCAGCTTTGCTTCCCGGGCCAAATGCCCGCCAGGATTCGAACCTGCGACCTGGCGGATAACGGCTATATTCCTGTAGGGGTACATTATTGAATTAACTAATCATATTCCAATGCTCAAAACCAATGCTAATAAATAGGTCCCTCGAGACGATTGGTTTTTAGCGGGAAAATAATGTATATAGTGTATATCCTGTATATTGTTTCTATCCTATATGCACCGGAATTGCATCGGCGATAGATAAATCATTGAATTTTGAAAGCATTTCTGGACGACTGATTAAAAAGTCAGCCACAAGAACTACTTTCTTCCGAACAATCATTATTACCTTTACATTGTCTATTCTCTTAGTGCTACTAACTGCTCAACTCCAGTAAAGAAAAGAATAACATCAAGATCGCTGTCTCCATCAACATCCCCTGGTAAAAGTGCCCATAGGTAATGAGTACTGAATAAATCTTCACGTCCTACTTCGTTGTAATTCTCAGTGACTGTGAAGTTTTCACCCTGATTGTTAGTGAATAGAAGGCTGTTTATACAACTAGCTCCTTGAGCAATCAAATCAGGCCACCCATCGTTATTAGGATCTACAATAAATAACCATACTATCCATCCATCTCCCCACTGCATCTCGCATCCTGGTTTCTGATTCTTTTCCCAATCCTGGTTTATTAGGTGTGTTTCATCGCGGAATGTGCTATCCCCATTATTAATTAATAATTGAATATTCACATTCCCAGAATAATTTGTATTATTTGATAATGCCAGGTCTGGCCATCCATCTCTATTAAAATCTGCTGAGGCAATAGATACTGTCATGTTATCTCGTCCACCCAATCGTAAAGGAAGATTTTCAAAAGGTGCATAAGAAAAATTACCATTTCCATCATTAATGAGCATGGCGTCTCTGTCATATCTGTCTGTTCCAAGGAACAAATCTAAATCACCATCAATATCCACATCAATAAATTGACTGGTTAGGTAGAACCAATTCCCTGAAGACAAATTGGATGGTAAACGTGTTGGATCTTCTAAGAAGTAACCATTTCCATCATTTAAATAGATTGCTGCACCGGGCGTTGAGCCGTAATTACACATATAGATATCTATATCGCCATCCAAATCGATATCTCCAGCCGACACATGGTGTGTAAACGCAAGTTTTTGAGGAATTCGAGAGGATGTCTCGTCAATTAACTGCCCTTTTTCATTTTGCATTAACAAGAGGCTTTGTCCTCCAGGAAAAGGATCATGGTCTGGTCCATGATCTGCAATAAACAAATCTTTCAATCCATCACCATTAAAGTCGTTTATGGCCCAATGACGAGCTGAATAGGTTGATGGAGCAAGTCCACCAAATATCTCCGTATTGGATAAAAATGCAAAGTTTCCCAATCCATCATTTCGAAACGCGAGAATAGGACGTGAAATCTTGTGGTGGAGGCCAATCAAATTGATTAAGATTAAATCCAAGTCTCCGTCGGAATCGAAATCCATCAATATATTTCCGTGTCCTGAATTTGATAGATTAGGGATATTCAACCGCTTAGAAATAAATGTAGAATCATAAGTTTGCGTTTTTATCTTTATCTGGGAAGAATTATTAGTAATGGATGTATGTATATGTGGGTTGTAGAAATGACTGATCCAGAAATGTCGATGGTAGTCAAATTCTGCAACAGGTGATAAGTCAAACACGAAATTCCCCTCATTATCCGAAATTGTCTCAAGGTCGGTATAAGATCCGGAGGGATAATCGAGGGTGATGGTCACACGAACATTTGGTTCTGTTGAACCAGAGACAGTATTTTTTAATGGATCTAATAGTACAAGAACTAATTTTACTGGGAGCAGTAATTGACTATTCTCCATATCTATAATTATTTGGTCCCCATCTTCCAAAGAACTATCGAATTCAGTCCGCGGAAATTGCCCGTCATCTGTCGTCGTGACAGAAAGGTTTTCTTTTTGGGTTCCATCATTGGAATTTATTACCACGTTTACCCCTGTATTCGCTGGCCAATCCCATCCTTCGATTGCGCGATATGCTTCCCAAACACTTAGAACTCCATATGAAACCGGGACAGGCGACTCAGTGGGAATAATTACGTTCGATTGGTTATCAGTTGGCATGATGAGTGTTGCAAGAGGTAGATTATCCTTGTTATCACAGGAGGAAAGGATAAGACAAAAAAATAATAAGGCTAATCCAAAGTCTCTTTTTGAGAAGGCTCTCATTTTAGTAATCCTCCCTATGTATATTTTTGAGTTTTGTCTTACCAAATTAAAAACACCACTAGTTATTCGGTGGTGTTCTTTGATATCTATGATGAATTGGTTGTATGTTGTTTGTATGTTGTTGTTTTTTTTATTATAGCATGGCAAACAGTTGAATTCTTTTTATTGGTATCTCCATTAGCGGCAAGACACAAAAATCCCTTGATGATTTTCAAGAGATTTTTTTTATGGGAGGTATTGTACTCGTACCAGATAGTTTCGATAAGCTTTCTTATCATAAACTAAAAACAAGCCATCTTAGTAAAAAAACGACATGTTTATAATTATTGAATGTGCCCGACAGGAATCGAACCTCTAACCTCTGGGTTATCGGCTATATTCCTGTACGGTACCATTTTGCATTAAATTTAGGGGGAAAAAAAGAGAAGAATGTCCAAAAAGGTGGGCCCGGCAGGATTCGAACCTGCGACCTGGCGGATAACGGCTTTATTCCTATACGGCCACATTTCTTAAATAATCAAACTAACAGAAGAATACACCAGTCCTGAATTGAGCATAACGGTATCAACATGTCGGGTGGAGAGTGAGTCAGGTAGATTTAAATCCTGGGTACTCCCATCTCGGGTGAAGGTTATTCAATTCCATAATCCTTACTCTAATATGGTTAGCTTAATTACAAATGTATCATCTATGATAATTTGGATATTCTTGTTAGTTTTATCAATCTGCAAACCGATTTGTGGTCCATATCCAGATTCGAAATTTATAATACTTCGTTCCGACGATATTGGGTAAAAGGGAATACCACCCGGAGAAAAGATGTTGGAATCAATATCATTTATTACCAAGCGATTCTCCTCCCTTGAAATCCTGATGATGGTTTCAACGCCATCTGAGGCAAGGGCATAATACTCTCCGACAAAGCTGTCAAGTACAGCCGTGTCAAGCTCAATCAAATCATCATCCAATAGAATTTCTTGAATATCAAAAACCATCTGATCCAAGGGAGCATCATAAAAATTACTCAGCATGATGATTACCGTATCCGGATTATGCACGAACGCGGCTTGATAACCATACCCTCGTCCGAAATGACTACCACAATCATACGGCCTCCAGTCCTCATCTCCGTGTAATGCCTGATACCAAAGATATAAATCTTCAACCGTGGAGAAAAGATTACCTGTACCGATTAACTGAGAATGATGCTTATCAGGATATTTTGATGGAGAACTGCTGCCTCCCGGGCTGTAGTAACCAAGAGCTTTGTTTGAGAATCCCTCATCCCAATTGCCAACCGAATTGGTCATCTCAAGCGGTGTGAACAACTTTTTCTCGATGTACTCGTAATAGGAAAAGCCGCTGGACTGCTCGATAATATATGCCAGGAGAATGTAACCCGAATTGCTGTAATCATGTTGGGTGCCAGGGTCGAACTCCAGCCGTTCATACTTAAACCTGTCGATTAATTCCTCTATTGTGAAAGGATCATCCCTAAATTTATAGGAAAGGTCGTTGAACAAATCTACAATTCCGGATCTGTGGTTAAGCAATTGTGAAATTGTGATTTCGTCACCCCGTGGGTAATCAGGTATGTATTTTACGAGAGTATCATCAAGACTCAGGCCTCCGCGGTCCGCTTCCATTCGAATGGCAGCGCAAGTGAATAATTTTGTAACCGACCCAATAGAAAATTGAGTATGCGGTGTGTTTTTGATATCCCGTTCATAGTCCGCAATACCATACCCCTTATTCAGTATTATTAGGCCCTTTTCAGCGATTAGAACAGAGCCAGAAAATAAATAGTCCTCCGCATAGCCAGTAATCAATTCATCAATCTGGTTTGTTATTGCAGGGTCGGATGTTTGATCAAGATAAGGTTGACTACAGCTAACAAGGAATCCGGCAATTAATACAAATACGAGCAGAAGTTTTTTCATAGGTTAAAAATATCTACCTTATGTTCTGATAACTATTCTCATCATAACTTAAAAAGAAACACTATCCCTACAGGATACGAGCCTGCGACCATTCTTGCAGTGATCAGCATTCGGTAATCAGTTCAGGCTCTTCTGTAGCTTAATCTAATTTCTGCTAACTGATTACTCTCATCTTATCGCTTCACTTTTAACAAAAAAGAGTACTCGTGATTAACACAAGTACCCTAAAATCAACAGTGTGGGCCCGGCAGGAATTAAGAGCGAGGGTAATATCCATCCACCCATCGCTCAATCCCGAAGCCAAGAGCTGAGGGACCTACCTGCGACCTGGCGGATAACGGCTTTATTCCAACCTGGCTACAAATTAGGATCATATTTCAATCTACCAATGGCTTAAAAGGCCACTGTTAATTAGTATCTCCATCGAGAGAAAGTGATTTCAGAGGGAAATAAGGGGGAAAATAGTGTCTATTGTGTATATCCTGTATATAGTTTATATGTTATATGCACCGGAATTGCACCGGGAAACAGTAATTCCCTATTTGCTCCGATCATAACACTAGCCATGATGCAGGGCACATTTCCTTTATTCCTCCAGTTATGTCTCGTGCAACATTGGACCATTGTTTGGCCAGGACGAAGGTGGATTTCAATACCAACATCTAGCTCATACAAAATATCACCTGAAAGAACTAAACAATATGCATTTCCGAGCTATCGGGATTCAAACATTTGTTATTTACTTGGATCCATTTTTTTTAGGATCCATTTTGGTTGGTCATTGGCTAAATAAATCTCCATGTTGTTTCCATAAGCAATAAAATGTCTGAAAGTTCTATCAATAAATCTGTTGTAATAAAAAATATAGCTCTTATAGGTAACAATTGAAAGAATCAGTAAAATCGCCCCAAAAATGAACTGAAAAATGTCAAATCCCATATATATTAATTTTGATATTTGGAGTGTTACACCAAGGATAAATGCCCCGAAAAGGTTCCTTGACATCATACTAAAGGCGTTGAATCGTTCGCAGTGTTCCAGGGAAGTATTTGATCCAATTCTTTGTTTTAGAGTTGTATAAAGTAACATCCAATCCTCGGGTCTAAATGATATTTCCAACTCTGGATGTATCTTTTTGACTCTCTCCAAGCTTAGCTCAAGCCCTGGTCTATGTTCAAGAAACCATACTTGCTCTAGGAAAATGAGGGAAAGGAATCCTAGCAAGAATGCAATAATTGATAATCCGATCCATGTAAATCCATTTTGAACGTCTGCCACTGCGATATGCGAGAGGTTGAAGAGTTTAAATATTCATTTATCATGAATAAGTAAATATAACCTGGCATTAACCAAGCCAACAGATCATAGATTCCTAGAGAAAATGTCATTGGATTCTCCTTGCCTAAATTAAAAAAACACCGCTATGTTGGCTGCAGTGTTCAAAGACAGTATATCTGTTCAGAAGTCGTCTGTCATCATCAATTATAGCATTTTTTAATCCCAGATATTGGAAACGGATTATGATAAGCATTCTTATCGAAAGGGGCTCATAACCATCGGGATAAAAGCCCCTATCCTGTACGGTACTTATTTGGGTATATTTTAAGGGGAAAAAGTAAATGTGCAAAAAAGTGGGCCCGGCAGGATTCGAACCTGCGACCTGGCGGTTATGAGCCGCTCGCTCTGACCGCTGAGCTACGGGCCCGCTGACCGGCAGAGTTTCCTCCAACCGGGGCTTAAGAGCGGGTGACGGGATTCGAACCCGTGAATGTCAGCTTGGAAGGCTGATGCCTTACCACTTGGCCACACCCGCTGATTTCCTTTATCCCCCAAGCCCCAAGATTATATCAAAGAGGTGTTTATCAGTCAATTCAGGAGTGTATTCTGATCTAGTATGGATAGTCCAACCAGCAGGATTCTGTCATCCACAATACGCCCGGCTGCCAACCAGCTTCTTCAAACATGATCAAAAAACTGTCGGTTGTAGTGAGTCCATCTTCGGTGCTAATATATCGAATTGTGTGAATGCGCGAATTGACATCATTCCAGAAATTAACGGAATACGTCCCCTGCATTTCCTGGACAAAAGGCTGCATTGCAAACCAACCTTCGATGATGGCAATTGTGCCTATCGCACTATCATATCTCATATTATCCAGTCCATCTTCACAAAGAAAATTTGATGACGGAGCCTCGTCAGGTTGATTTTCACCTGCAGCCAGGAGAGCATCATATTCAGCCTGTAGACTAGCCATTCCTTCAGTCAGATCCTCAACCTGATACTCCAGTATAGTAATGGCATCATCTTTTTCATCGAGCATAGCTGACATCTCCGAAGAATCAGACGATGGGCCTTCTTCCATTGAGGGGGAAGCTGCGCATCCAACCAAAAAAATCAGAGATATGAGCAGTAAAATTTTCTTCATTTGATCAACTCCTTGTTCCAATTTGATTTGACCAAGACTTGATAATTTCAATTACTCGGGGGAATTTTGACTAGTCTCAAAAGGGTATCTCAACGTTTTTTTCGCCGAAGTGATGAGGAGGTTTTAGAAGAATAGATCCTATTTCTTTTCTACACTTTGATAAAATCCCTGGGGACATGTAAATATATCCATCCATGTCACCGAGCGATTTCACGACCGAAGATGAATAAACCTCTCCATCACACCACCAGGTATACCTCACTCTGTATTGACCGGGGATCAAAGTGATCTTGCTAACCGTTTTACTTCGGACGGTAAAGAAACCAGTAACTCCGGTATCCGATTCTTTGAGTTCGATCTGGAGCCAGGAATCCGTCTTATTCTGGACATCATATTTTTGACAGCTAGTAGGATGATCCAAACACCAACTTTGCAGCATCCAGGGATTTGCTGATGTGGGCTGGGGATCTTCAAGTTCATTATCTTCACCATCCCCCTCAGTATCTTCTGTATCCTGCGTCCCTTCAGCTGTCAGGGTGCCTTCAGGTGTAGCTGTGAATGATAAACTCGCCCCTGCCTCTTTGGCTCGTTCCACAACCAATGTACTTGCTACCGCAGTCTTAATATAGGCCTCAGAAACCTGTTGGTTGGCCGGGGCAGGGTTAAGTGGAACACATGCTGATAAACACAACGTCAGGGAAATGATGATCGAGAAGATGAATGATACTCTCTTCATAGCACCTCTCTTACAATAAAACCTCATTGGAAGGTGATTAGGTTGATTATAACATTCTAATAAGTTCGCCAGATTGATTCCTCAAGAACCCTTCATAAGTGTAAAGACCCCAAAAAACAGCATGGTAAATCATTATTATTAGAGAATGTTAATTTTCTCCTCTAGACCCTGTTTGTTATAATGGGGACTGCATCCTGTGAAGGTTATTAACAATGGAGGAAGCATGTTAAAGGAATTCAAGAATTTTGCACTGCGCGGAAACGTACTTGACATGGCAGTCGGTATTATCATCGGCGCATCATTCAGCACCATTGTTAACTCCCTCGTTAATGATATTCTCATGCCTCCCTTTGGCTGGCTCTTGGGTGGCGTCGATTTTGATAATTTCTACCTGACAGTCAAAGCGGGCACTCCCATTGGTCCTTATACCTCCATGGCTGACGCCCAGGCTGCTGGTGCTGTAACCGTTAATTACGGCCATTTTATCAATTCGATTATCAGTTTTCTCATCGTGGCTGTCGCTATGTTCCTCTTGATCAGGGCCATTAATCGCCTTCAGGAAGGCAATCAGGAAGATCTGCTCTAAGGAAGCTCCCACATCCAAGGATTGCCCCTACTGCTGCACATCCATACCTATTCAGGCCACACGCTGCCCCCACTGTACCTCTAAGCTGGATTAATAAACACTATGCCTTCCAATCCCACTCGAGACCGAATAAACAATCAGGAAGAAAGCAGCCATAAACGCCTGCCTCCCTGGCTGCGGGTTAAATTCAATAACAACCGCGCCTATCATGAAGTGGATGCGTTAATGCAGGATCAATCCATCCATACAGTCTGCCAGGAAGCGCTCTGCCCCAACCGGGGAGAATGCTGGGGAGCCGGCACTGCTACTTTTCTACTCCTGGGAGATGTCTGCACCCGAGCCTGTAAATTCTGTGATGTAAAACACGGCAAGCCAGGACCCATAGATTGGGATGAACCCGAACGCATCGCTCAATCGGTTAAGGCTATGAAACTCGAACATGCCGTGGTCACCAGTGTCAATCGGGATGAAAGGCGCGATGGCGGAGCTCCGATCTTTGCCATGTTGATCCGCCGGATTCGCCAGCTCCAGCCCGGTTGCTCTGTAGAAGTGCTTATCCCTGATTTTAAAGGCAGTCTGGAGGCATTAAAGATCGTCATGGACGCCGAACCGGATATTCTCAACCATAACCTGGAAACCATCCCGGGGCTATTTAAAACAATTCAACCTCAGAGTTCCTATCAGGCATCCCGCTCTACATTGGTAAATGCCAAGAAACTCAACCCCGGTGCTCTCACAAAATCAGGATTAATGGTCGGGCTGGGTGAATCTCTGGATGAGATCAAAGAAACTATGCAGGAAATCCAAAGCTGGGATGTCGATATTCTAACTATCGGGCAGTACCTGCAGCCCTCCAAGAATCATTTACCCGTGGAGCGATTTTATCCCCCTGAAGAATTTGAGGAATTAAAGAAATTCGGATTGGAACTCGGTTTCAAATGGGTCGAAAGCGCACCCCTGGTACGCTCATCCTATCATGCCGCTGAACAAGTCCGGGCTCTCAGATCCCCCTAAATATCTAAAGTATTATCAGCAGGATCATATATGGAAGAAACACTATCCTTTCTACCTTTATTAATTGTCATTTTTCTGGCTTTCTTGGTGCCTATCGCCCTCTCCCGTTTCAGAAAATTACGCTTACCTATTGTTGTAGGCGAGATTATCGCTGGCATTATCATTGGCAGAAGCGGTTTTGGCTGGGTTCAACATCATGAAGTGGTCCTTGATCTATTAGCCGAGTTAGGATTTGTTTTCCTGATGTTCCTTTCAGGAATGGAAATTGATTTTTCAAGCCTGGGTCTTTTCACCAATAAACAGAAGAGTGAAAATCAACCTGCCAGTCCCATCCGTCTAGCAGCAATTTCCTTCCTCATAACCCTGGGACTTTCGACTTTAATCGGTTTTGCATTCACCCAGGCAGGGCTGGCATCCAGTCCCTGGATGATCGCTTTGATCCTCTCAACCACTTCCCTCGGTGTCGTGGTTCCGGTTCTAAAAGAGCAGGGCCTCAGCAGCGGCAGGTATGGCCAAACCCTCTTGATCGCTGCCTTGATCGCAGATTTTGTGACCATGCTGCTGATCACCGTCGTCGTGGCAGCTCTCTCTCACGGCCTGACGCTCGATATCCTGCTGATCGGCCTTGCTTTTTGTAGCTTTCTTCCTGGTGTATTATTTCGGTGGAATATTCTTCAACCGCATTAAAGGAGTCCGGCGAGTACTGGAGGAGCTCAGCTCCGCAACCTCTCAAATTAAAGTCCGGGCTGCTTTCACGATGATGTTAATTTTTGTCGCCCTGGCCGAAATGCTCGGAACAGAGATCATCTTAGGCGCCTTCCTTGCTGGCGCGATCGTCTCATTATTAAAAAAGCCCGAAGACTCAGAACTGGTCCATCAGCTTGACGCAATCGGGTATGGGTTTTTCATCCCGATCTTCTTCATTATGGTAGGAGTCGATTTTAACCTGACTTCACTGATCAGTTCACCAAGCGCTCTGCTTCTGGTTCCGTTCCTGTTGATTTCAGCCGCCGCAGTGAAACTGCTTCCGGCCCTTGTCTTTAAAACCAGCTTCAGCTGGAAACAGACTCTTGCTGCAGGTACAATACTTTCCAGCCGCCTCTCACTGATCATCGCTGCATCTGCCATCGGCTTACGAATTGGCGTGATCAGCGAACCTTTTAACGCAGCTATCATCCTGGTCGCTATCCTGACCGTAGTAATCGCTCCTCCACTCTTTGTAAAAATGGTCCCGCGGGACGATTTGGAAGAAAACCCTGCCATCGTTATCATGGGCGCAGGACCACTCGGGCTCCAGGTTGCCCAGCACATCCAGGGCCACGGCGATCCGGTGATAATCATCGACGAGGATCCTGCCAGGATAGAGCGCGCGGCCCGCAGCGGACTGGAGGCTATCCAGGCAGCGACAGATAGATTTGATCCATTGACAGAGGAAATCCTCAACAAAGCCAGCCGGTTGGTGTGTGTTTTCAGCGATATTGAAAAGAACTACAGGATCTGCGAGCGGGCCAGGACCACCTACGGAATCGATCATGTGGTTGCCCGTTTGAACGCGCCGGGCGAGATCTCACGGTTTGAGAAAATAGGGGTCACCCCACTCAATCCTGCCACCGACCAGGCAGTGCTTTTGGGCCTTGTCATCCGCAACCCGACCATGTATGAGCTATTGACCCGGTCAGATGATTCCAGGGATCTGTGCGAGATCGCCATTCGCAACCCGGAATACCTCAATAAACCCCTCAAAGAGATCGATTTCCCTGGCGATCTGCTTGTAGTGGCCGTACGGAAAAAGGGAGAGCTGATCGTCCCTCGCGGAGACACGATCCTGCGGATGGGAGATCATGTGACTGTATTAGGATCAAATGACTGCGTTGAAAATACCAGGGATCTATTTGGGTGAATTAGAAAAGTTCCCAGGGTGGTTTCCCAGAATCAGAGCTTGATTCTGGGTACAGGGTATCCCGAATTTCTTCTCCGATCAGGGGGAGTTTATCGGCAGCAGCAGCCAGCAAGCCAAAACATCCCGTTAACATCATGTCTCCAAAGGGCGCTGCAAAATAGGTCCGCAATATCTGATTCACGCATCAGATTCCGCCGTGGTCCGGTAATGACAACATCGAAGGCCCCTTCCCCCAGACCAAAAGGCTCCTGAGCATAGATCAAGGACCCGTGGCCATGGTCTGCAAATATCTCTTGGTGCGTCAGCGTTCCGGACGCAAAATCCTTTAACAACCGATCCATTTTTTGCCTGTCGACCAATCCAGTATGATGTTCAAAGACCCCCTCAACCTGATCTATCCTTCAACTGGAAGGCCAGCGTATGGAAATTGCCCACATTGGCCACAATGATCCGGTCCCTTTCCCCCACAATGGGATCCAGAGTCGCGCCCAAAACCGCAGCGGGAGCGGTATCCATCACTAGCAGAGGGGCATCCAGATCCTGAGCCGAATTTTCTACAGCCTGGAGTCGGGTCATTTGGGGGGGATCTCACCCCGCTGGAAGGCGAGATTGCTTAATAGCGGAGGCCCTGCCTGGACATCAAGACGTTCAGCCAGGTAATCAAATCGGAACTGGCGGTCAGAATAACCTGGCGGGGCAGCGCCATGGTCAAATACCGCCACTGCCGCACCATCCAGATCCGTTAATGAGACATCGAATTCTGCCAGAGCCCGGGAGATAGCCCCGAGGTCAAAATCCTTGAGAGTTATCCGCCGAACAGCGGAAGGCAAGGCTTTTTCCTCATCGTCGGAGATGATCTCTATTCCGCTTTTTTGCAAGGCATCAAGATCGTCATCGAAGGTCTTGGCCGCATCAGGTGTTGCATAGAGTTTATATCCGGCTTTTAGATGATCACGGGCCGCCCAGTGGCTGGGTCCTCCGCCCATAGTGAGTCCATTCAAAACCAGATCTTCCCCTTTTTCTGTTGCTTCCTTGATCTTGCCGAAAACGAGCATGGTGGGAGATGGAACAACCAACTTAAACCCATTCTCAATAGCCAGGCCGGATTGGTAAAGATAAATATCCTGAGTTCCAGTTCCAATATCTACCGCAAGAAATTTCATTGGGTTTCCTTATGTATTATTCATTACCATTAAATTGGTCCAGCCAGTAATCCACTTCCCCATCGGAGATCTCAGGTGAATTCCCTTTATCCGCATCGCCGGAAATCCCGGATTTCATTGATTTCAACTGCGCGGCAAATTCTGCTGATTTCATGGTCTGGCTGTGCGCACTTTTCGCTTCGACCAGGATCTCCCGGTCAGAGGTAACAACAGTCCAGTTTTTAGCATCTTTTTCCATCCGGGACAAGCGATCGATCATGGCCTGATCCGCGGAGGTGCCCTGGCGCACAAAATGGGCTTTCACAGACCCGAAGGACCGGCTGCCTGCCCTGGCTGCTGGTGCCTGATCAAAATAGACTTCCACTCTGGTTTTTTTCTGGCTGGCAAAACCCTGAAGAACCTTGATTAATGCGATTTCATCATCCAGATCCTTCAAAGAAAGACCGGGAATATAGGGGATCAGGTTATGTCCGTCAATAAGGTATGGCATATCATTTTCCAGGGGCTTTCCCGAATAAAAAATGGTGTCGTAAAACAGATAATATGCTATGATGGAGTACAACTCAGACCATTATACCAAAGGCGATTTTCCCCATGAATCAGGCGAAAAAGCTGTTATTTTATGTCGTTCTTAATATAGTTGTATCAGCAATCACAATCATTGGTGTGCTCTACTTATGGGAGAACACCAAACTGAAAAACATGCTATTTGATTCGAGTGATATTCCTGCCGAGGTTGGATCAGGAGACCCCTCTTCTGACGTGGCTGCCGCGTCCGAGAACCTGCTGATTGAAATTGGCGAAGTGGGCGGCATTGGCAATTTGGCGACAGAATATGTTCGACTGGTCCGTCCCGGAAGTGATCCCGGGGATACGATCTCACTGCAAGATTGGTCGATCAAGGATGAAAATAACCATCAATACAATATCCTGGAACAGTCCGGCGTGGCCAGCCTGGACCTGCACGGACAGGGCGCCGTTAACATCTACACAAAAGAAGGCGACAGCAATCCTATCGAGTTATACCTGGATCTCTCCGATCCAATCTGGCAGCCAGGAGATACAATCTCACTGATCGATCCTGACGGCGAGGTTCATGATACTTATATCATTCCTTAGGCTAAACTGAAGTCAATCAACAAAACATCTCCCTGATGATCTTAACCAGGGAGGTGTTTTTATTTAATCAAGAATATCTGTAATTCCCCGCATCAGGGTGCCAGGTTTGCCGGCAGTGGGTTAGCTGCCAGCTCCAGGATCACATCCAAGCTGCAGAAGCTGTCCACATGCCACATCATCTCTCCTGCGACACTATACCCAGACTGCGACATCAAATCAGTTACAGAAACTGAAAAACTGCCTTCAAAACGCTCCTGGCTGTTCTCCAGCAGGTTAAACGCAATCTCCTGACCGAGCGCGATACTATTTTTTTCGAGCATCACTGTTCCGCCTTGATCTGGAATCAGCATCATAAAAGGAAACTGGGATCTGCTGCCAAACATGGCATAGAAAGGCAGATTGGCAAATTCAGCGGGGGATGGCATCCCGGATCCGCTGTCTGGGCCCAGATAGCCCTCATTGGCCAGCAAAGTAAGTTGTTCGACATTCGCGGTGGAAAGGTTGGTGCTGGGAAATACGATCTCTCCTTCAAACTCTCCACTCTTGGTGCCAGAGGCCGTCCCAGTCCAGCCGCATCCGGCAATTTCAATCTTCTCCAGATAATGGCGGGTGTCGCCACCTTCCGGTAGATCGACCCAGGCTTCCAGCTCCACAAGGTCCCGATCAGCAGCGTCGAATGTCAAGGGCAGAAACTCAAAAGCGCGGTAAGAATAGTCTCCAACTTTATCTGTAGGTTTAAAAGTCTTCGGAAGCTCTTCTCCATCCATCGCCAGATGAATTTCAAAATCATCTATGTTCTGGTCTTCATCCACTCCGTCCACCTGGATCAGGATGAACAGTTCATCATTCTTGTCATCACCAGGTACGCCTTCAACGGGGAGAGCGTCGTTTTCTTTCAGCTGCTCCCGGAAAACCGGCTGCATCAGGACCACAACTTCCCGACCCCGTGGATCTGAGCCCTGATCCAGCACAATATTCAACTCAGCACCGTACCAGGTCTCACTGTGTTCTGTGTGGCTTTCAGACTGGATGGTTTTATCATAGGCTACTGATGACCTCAGGCCATTATCAATTAATTCTGTGAAGAATTGTATAGCAGCGGCCTTGCCCCGTGTTCCTTTGACTGACTCTGTCCAACCAAATACTGCAGAGTTAGTCCCTCTTAATGTATTGGCTAGGCTCTCATCCTTCATCAGCTGGCAGCTTGTAAAGAACAAGATAGTGTCATCTAATCCGCCGGGATAATTGCTCCTGAAAAAATCAGTGGTTATCAGTTCTCCCCAGACATCTTCTCCGGGTTTGTGGGCCCAGGCAATACCAGGTACATCCCTGGGGTTCTCCAGTAGATATTCCCGGGTTTGAAAATGGCCGGACTGGATCGTGGTAACACATTCCCCTTCATCCAGATTGGCCCCTTCGACCACCCCGGCTGTGTTTTCCGGGAAGGTATCCCGATCACCTGAAACAACAGGCAGCCCAGAGGTGGTCACGCTCTTTCCCGGGCAGAACTGGTATCCATGGGCAAAAACGTGAATCAGGTCATATTCCTTCCAGCCGAGGAACTGCTCAAAAGATGGACCGGCCGCCTGATTTTCTTCATTGATCAAGTCTTTGGCGTTGGTATCTCCTTGAATATATTTTAATACAGCCAGCACATTGATAATCCCGGTACTTTAGAAGCTGGGATCGAACTGAATCATGAATACTGGATCCAAACTGCCAAACGACAGGATTTACAAAGAGAGCTTTCTTTTCAACTTTTTCTCCAGGAGGGTTTTCCCCGATCGGTCCATCTCCGCTCGGTTGGTTCAGACTGAACAAGACATTCGCTGCTAGATGGGATTGCTCCGGATCAATATCATCTTCAAGGTCATAGGCAAAGGCTTCGGGATGCAGAAAAAGCAGGGGCGGAGCACCCTCTACCCGGTACCAGACTCCACGTTCATCATAGTACATTTCGGCAATATCACCCTCTTCCAGAAGCCGTTCGGCGACTGCGATCGCATTACCTTCCCGGGCAAATACATCATCAGCCAGATCCATCAGTTCTAAGCCACGTTCTATTTTCTCTCTGGGCGTATCGGCAAAGGTGCAGGGGTAACCCATTTGTGTGCAGCGTAAATCCTCCATGACACTGTCTTCCGAATCCCGGTCGGATACCGTTTCCCGATTGGAATCTGAGGGATTTGCTTGGCCGCCAACCAACGGCAGGCTGCAAGCCAGCGAAGCGATGATCAATAAACTGATAACTAACAGTATCCTCTTTTGTATTGACAAATTTTTCCAGAACATCTTTGGTCTCCTCTTCACTTTCAACGGATAAAATATACACCCTCTCTATGGTGACCTGGTCTGCTGTGCAAGCTTCCCTAGGAGGGGATTTTCTAGTAACTTGATGATCACATATGTACTACAGAAGCTGTCTAGATACCGGAACAAAATACCCCAAATCACGGCATCGCAATTTATCATAAGCGATATCCTCCCGACCTTAAGAACAAGGTGGGGTATCTTACACAACATTAATTCTGTGAATTATTGATATATATTATTTATGAGCAGGATATTTAGAAATGAGCTTCTGCGTTGCCTGAGCTGCCAGACTTCGATAGTGGGAGAAATAGGGATCAAAATTTTGAGCTTAGAGCAATCCCGATATTTAAATCAGAAATCGGAAGTCATAAAGACTTCCGATCTGTTTATTATTGATTGCCAGGGTCAATGATTTGACTATTTACGCACTGACCAGAGGTCTGAATTTATAACCGTAT
Source organism: uncultured Chloroflexia bacterium (assembly GCA_963824175.1). Taxonomy (GTDB): domain Bacteria; phylum Chloroflexota; class Anaerolineae; order Anaerolineales; family UBA11858; genus B10-G9. The sequence continues at coordinate 30,965 of CAWGOD010000004.1, forward strand.
ACCAGTAATCCACGTTCATCGCCATCAGAGCGAATTTTTCGAGTGATCATTTCCACCGGCATGCCAATTTCCACTTCCTGGTCACCAACATCGGTTAATTGAGCAGTTACGACCGGGCCTTCGTCCAATTTGATCAAGGCTACAGTATAGGGAATGGTTTCTTCAAATCCTTCCGGGGCGTTGTAGATATCAGTAAACGAATAGACCTCGCCTCTTCCACTGAATTCAAATTCAGTCTTGGCTTCATCTCCACATTCCGGGCAAACATCTCTTGGTGGAAAGATCTTCGCACTGCAGTGTGGGCATATTTCACCGGTTAAGGCATATCGTTGTTTGTTTAATCGCCAATGGCGTGGAATATCCATTCGATCAAATTCTCCTGTAAATGATGTTACTCCTGTACATCGGCATCAGTATAATGGGAGGAAGCTATCAAGAACTATCAATTTTCAAGAGAATACTGGACGGATAGCTCCTTTAGGGTCATTTCAGGGTGATTTTACCCCGCATCTGAACGTATTCTGCATAATCGATCTGGGTTCTCCGGCTAATATAGTCCTCAGTGGTCAGGGCTTTTGGTTGTCTCTCAATGATCTGGTCTGTAACCTTGAACGAAATCGCATCCGAGCCAGCCCCAGAACCAAAGGAAGCCATCAGGATCTGGTTTCCAGGTTTTGCCTGGTCCAACACAGCTGCCAATCCGATCAATGAAGAGCCAGCGTAGGTATTCCCGATTCGGGAGGATAACAGACCCGTTTCGAGTTGGGCTGCTGAGAAACCCAATTCCTTTGCCACCCGTTTGGGAAATTTGGTGTTGGGTTGATGGAAGACAACATAATCGTAGTCTTCTGGAGTTCTTTCAAGCTCATTCAGTAACCCGGTAACCGAGTTGAGAATATGCTTAAAATAAGCTGGTTGTCCGGTAAAGCGTCCTCCATGTTCGGGATATTTCTGGTTTTCCCGGCGCCAAAAATCTGGGGTGTCTGTGACAAAGGACAACACTCCCTCAATCTCTGCCAGGGATTCACCTGCGGGACCGATAATAAATGCGGCACCACCAGCCGCGGCAGTGTACTCCAGCGCATCGCCAGGTTTTCCCTGCGCAGTATCCATTCCTACTGCCAGCGCATAATCCCCCATTCCTGAACCAACCAGGGACATAGCTGCTACCATGGCTTCTGACCCAGCTTTACATGCAAATTCAAAATCAGCTGCCTGTGTATAAGGGGTGATACCCAGCGCTTCAGCAACGATAGTGGATGACGGTTTAACCGCATAAGGATGGGATTCAGACCCAACCCATACCGCCCGGATCTCTTCCGGATCGATATCTGCCCGCATCAGGGCATTTCGGGCCGCTTCCACTGACATGGTAACTACATCTTCATCCGTACCGGGTACAGATTTTTCCTGAATGGGCTCCAACTGTAATCCTCCCCGCCAAATACGGGAAATTTCAGTGGCTGGGAGGCGATAACGAGGAACATAGGCCCCATAGCCAATGATCCCTACCGGTCGGGATGGCTTCATCATTTTCATATTTTCAATTTTATCCATAGTGTTTATTTTTTACTGGTGTCCTGTTTCCAAGTCCCCAGGATCTCTTGGGCCCGGTCAATCCGGACCTTATTTTCTTTAACCAATTCTTCTGCTAGCTGATCGATCTGATCACCTTCTGCTCCGGCCGCTATTGCTACCTGCCGGGCATGCAATTGCATATGTCCTTTCTGAATACCATCCGTTGCCAGGGCTCGAATAGCAGCCAGGTTCTGAGCCAATCCGACTGAGACCACTATCTCTGCCAGTTCTTTAGCAGTATTCACATCCATTATTTCCAGCGCGGCTTTTGCGCCCGGGTGGACCCTAGTTGCGCCGCCAATAATTCCCAGGGCTAGGGGGAGCTCTAATTCCCCTTCAAGATCCCCATCTGGATTTTTGAACCAGGTTGAGAGCGAGCGGTAAAATCCGAAACGGGCGGCATAGGCATGGGCGCCAGCCTCAACTGCTCTCCAATCATTTCCTGTCACCAGGGTTACTGCATCAATGCCGTTCATGATGCCTTTATTATGGGTCGCAGCCCGGTATGAATCTGAGTCCGCAAAAGCCCAGGCCTCAATGATCCCGTCCCGTACCTGCTCCCCGGTATAATCTTCAAAAGCCAATTTCTCAACCGGGATGACACAACTTGCCCGGGCCAGGCGGCGATCAGCCAAATTGGACAATATTCGCAGATGAACCCGACCTCCTGTTAAGTCCTCTAAAGGAGGGGCCAGTCTTTCACAGGCCGTGTTAACCGCATTGGCGCCCATCGCATCCCGAACATCAATATATAAGTGAATGACCAGGAATGGGCCAATGGCAGAATTATCAATGATCCGCACCTCTAGATCTTTGGGGCCTCCGCCTAATTCTTTAAGAATTGGATCCAGGTCTTCTAGGCTGGCCAGGAGTTCTCCTTTTTTATCCAGGATCTCGTCCCTGGCAGCAGTGAGATCTTTCACATCCAAGATCTGGATCTGCCCAATCATGACCGGATCGGTGATCTCAGCGGTAAACCCTCCACCTTCCCGGGCCAGTTTGGCCATGAATGAGGCCCCGGCCACAACAGATGGCTCTTCAACCGCCATAGGAACCAGTACATCACGACCGTTAACCTGGAAGTTCAGGGCGATTCCAACAGGCAAGCTGAAAGTGCCGATCACATTTTCGATCATGTTCTCAGCTATTTCCAGGGGAAGGGCGATCTCAGGGTTGAAATTCTGCAGATTCTCGGATGTAGAAAATCCAAGATCAATAAGTTCCTGGCGCCTATTTTCAAGGGAGAGGTTATAAAAACCCTTTATCCGGGAGCTTTTATCTTTTTTTGTCATAGCTGCTCATTTACAAACCATAATTGGGGTAAAAATCATTCTCCTTGATAAGATAAGCCATCTGGACTAGCAAAAACTATCAAAATCAGAACGGATAAGGTAAAATGTCTCTGAAACCATGGTTAGAAAATCTAAGAAAGAACTCGAAGAACAAATAGGATCCCTTTACCAGGCCAGCAAAGACCTGGTAGGTGATTTTTCCCTGGAAACTCTCCTAACCCGCATTATCAGACTGGCTCAAGCCCAGGTCCAGGCTGAATATGCCGCCCTGGCCATCCGGGATGAAAACGGGAAAGTTGTGAGTTTTATTCACTCTGGAATGTCCGAGGAAGAATTACATCTCATGCCGCACCCTCCAGAAGGGAAAGGCTTGCTGGGAGAACTGCAGCAAAAACACGAAGTGATTCGTATCTCAGAAATCACCGAGGATTCCCGCTATTCCGGGTTCCCTCAATACCATCCTGCCATGAGTTCCATGCTGGGAGTACCAATCATAACTGGTGAAAAGATCCTGGGACAGATCTACCTGACAAATAAGATCGGTGAGGCAGAATTCACCCTGGATGATGAGCGGCTAATGAAAACGCTCGCTGCTTATGCGGCAGTTGCCATCACCAATACACAGCTCTACACTAATATCCTCGAGCAGGATGAAGCTATCAACCAACAGTATGAAGATTTAACTCTGATTTATGACCTTGCCCAGGGCATTGCCAGTTCCTGGGATATCAAGGAGATCATGAGCCTGACGCTCAAGAGAGTCCTTCAATATCTGGAAGTTGAAACAGGGGAGATCTTCCTTAAGGACCGGGGGGAGAAGGATTTACGCCTGGCTCTATTGCGGGGAGATGATTTTGAAGCTTTTTATACTAAAACCGTTTTCCGTTTTGGCGATGGAGTTGTTGGCAAAGTTGCCGGGATGAATAAAGCCCTGGTAGTCACCAATATGGAAACCGATCCTCGCATTTTACGGTCGGCAATCATCAAAGCGGGTTTTCGATCCCAGGCAGTGATTCCCTTCCAGGCTGCTCGGAAGGTTGTAGGGGTAATGACCCTTTCCAGCAAAACCGATCGGACCTACTCGATCCGGGAATTGGATCTATTGACAACCATTGGCATGTGGGCGGGTACAGCTATTCAGAATGCCCAGCTCCAGCAGCAGACCAAACATATAGCGGTCTTGGAAGAAAGGGAGCGGATTGGAATGGATCTGCATGATGGGGTGATCCAATCCCTATATTCTCTGGGATTAACCCTGGATTATGTGAAAGCCATCCTGGAAGAAGATTCTAAAGAAAGCATGGAAAAATTGAATTTCGCCACCGACGGCATCAACAGCACTATTCTAGATATTCGGACCTATATTTCCGATCTTCGTCCTCGGCAAATGCAAGAAAACCTCAGTTTCAAGGAAAACCTGGAAGTATTGCTGCAAGAATTCAGGAACAACTCCCAAATCTCGACCGAAATCCAGGATAATATTGAAGGCCAATTGGGACTGAATTACCATAACACGCTGACCTTATTCCGTATTGCCCAGGAATCGCTTTCCAACACTGCTCGGCACTCAAAAGCCCAGAACGCTGAACTGAGACTCTGGGAAGAGGAAAATCAGATTTACTTGGAAATCATTGATAATGGAGAGGGTTTTAATATCGACAAAACCGAAGCCAATTTGGGGCACGGGCTGGCGAATATGCAGCGCAGGACTCGTAAAGTTGGCGGAGGGATTCAGATCGACTCATCTCCCGGCAATGGCACAAAGGTGATTGCTTGGGTACCGAAAGAGTAGGCAGTAAGGTGTAAAGCGTAAAGAGTATTAAAATCAATCTCTGAGGAAAATATCTGGCGCCTGAGTAGGTGCCTTTTTTTATTTAACTTACGATCAGGGGTGTTTTACAGACTTGCTCACCTTACACATTCACTTCACGCCTCACATCACGCTTTAGCGCTATCCCCATTTACTGTCTCCCGTTGTCTCCACCAGCCAGGAAAGACAGCAGAATGCCCAAGCCGTATAACAAAATCAGCGGCAACATCACCAGCATCATGTTAAGGGGATCAATGGTTGGTGTGATCACAGCTGCCAGGACAGCGCTGACCACAACAGCAATCCGCCAATTTTTAATCAAAGCCTGGGGAGAGAGAATCCCCATTACAGAGAGCAAGTACGCCAATAGAGGGAATTCAAAGAGGGCACCAATCCAGAATAATAAATTGGTGGCAAATTTGATATAGGAGGACGGACGGATCTGGGTAGAGATATCCAGAAAATTCAATAATACCGGCAAACCAACAGGGAGGATCAGATAATATGAAAAAGCCATTCCTCCAAAGAAGAAAACAACAACAAGTGGAATGGAGATCAAACTGATCAAACGAATCCGGCGGGACAAAGCTGGAGCAATAAATAGAAATATCTCAAACACGATATATGGAAGAGCCGCAGTAAAAGCTGCCAGGAGCACGACACGCATGGCTACACTGATAGGCTCAGTTACATCTACGGCTGTTAATTGGTCCAAACCATTTATGGGTTGGGAGATGAATTCCAATAGCGGTGTCAGGAAAATAAAAGCCACCACCGCGAATAATAACAATGCCAAAAAAGCCCGAACAAGGTGTTTCCGAAGAGCACCAATATGCTCCAAAAAGCTGGCTGGTTCATCAAATGCCATTTGGAGACTATCAGCTACAGGAGAATCGTCAGGTTCTGCCATGAAAAACGCCGCGATATCTTTAAATGGCTTTGCTATCCAGGATCCAAATTTCCTGAAAGGTTTAATGATCGCTTTCCAGAATTCCTTCAATTTTCCCACTTATCCCTCTATTATTATCAGTAGAACATGAAATTAAACGACCGCCGGTAATCAGCGGCCAAGTTGAAATGAACAGTAGTTCATAGACGCCATATCTTTGACACAAATATCAAGTTAGATATTATTTTTCTTCTGATTCTACGTCTGCGTCCTCTTCCTCGTCTCCTTCCAGACCTTCTTTAAATGCCTTGATGCCGCTGCCCAGCTCACCACCGATCTTACTGATTCGGCCTACCCCAAAGATGATAACGATAATCACCAGGATGATAATTAGTTCAGTAGGTCCTAGTCCTAACATAATATCCCTCCGTAACCATTGAATAATTCAAATATATTATACCTCTTGCGTATTAATTTGTTAAGTTATGAGAGGGCTTCGAGAGAGAGATCTAAACCTATCGAATATTTCTGCGATCAGTGAAGAATCCAGGGTAACCTGATCAAGATCAATTATCCGTGAGACCTGCCATAATCGGACCGCTTCATCGATCAGGGACGGTCGGACCACAATCAATGCAGCTGAATATTGCCCATTTTCTATCACATCAAGCCCATTTACCCAGCCTTCACTCCTCTGGAATTCCAGCGGGCCTAATTCATCGATTATCAGCAAATCACAGGGAACAGCTTCCTCTAACTTCTTATTTCCCCAATCTACGACCTTTGAGTAAAAAGACCAGTGCTGCGTTTCCAAATCTGTTTGATGAGAAGTTCTCAATTCAGCCAGCCGTTTTCGAGTTCCACTTTTCAGGTCTAATGCATCGATTGCAGTCTTATTACCTCCCTCAAAAACAGCAGGGGATATTACTCCTCCTACCCGGACCCGAGCTTCTTGAGCCAGCTGATATATGTCAAGGCACAGGTTGGTTTTTCCAGACTGCAATTCACCAGTAAGGAGAATGATCTCACCCATAGTCTTCCATCTTATCCATCACTACCATCGTGTAACCGTTAATCTTTTCCACTCTGATTGGGGTCCTGTAGATCATGGAGAGGTTTTCTGTGGTGATCACTTTCTCAAGTTCCCCTTCAGCTGCGATATTACCCTGATTCATCAACACAAAATGGTCTGCAGCAAAAATAGCAGCATTGGGATCATGGGTGGTTATTACAGTAGTGACACCCTGGGCAGCCATCCTTTTTAATAAAGATAAGATCCGATTCTGATTCTCCAGATCTAGGTGCGCGGTAGGTTCATCGAGAAGCAAAATCTTTGTTTGTTGTGTTAATACTCGAGAGATATGGACCAACTGTCGCTCCCCCCCACTGATCTCGGTTACAGGTTTTTCAGCCAGATGGCTGATACCAGCTTCTTTAAGGGCATTTTCCGTAATTTCCAGATCCACATCCCCTGGCAGCTGGAAGGGATTCAAATAAGGAGACCTTCCGAGCAGCACGTATTCGATTACGGAGAAATTAAAAGGAATCGACTCAAATTGGGGGACCAGGCCGATCATCTGGCTCAACTCACGCTTTGAATAATCTTTATGGAATTTTCCAGCCACTCTCACGCCACCCTGGAATGGTTTTAGCAATCCCAGCATGATATGCAGCATAGTAGTCTTACCCGTGCCATTTGGTCCCAAGATCGCGGTTACCTTTCCGGCCGGAATATCCAGGGAGAGATCAGCCAGGACTACCGGATCCTCTTCTCCATAACTGAAGTGGATGTCTTCCAGGGAAAGTATCTTATTCATTGCGTCCTGACCTTGATACTCATGCTGATCATCAAATATATAAATAATCCTGCTCCAATCGCGGAAGTCAAAATTCCCAGAGGTATCTCCCCAGCAAGCAGTGTTCTTGCCAGATCATCAGCAATCATTGTGAAGCCTCCACCCAGCAACATGGCGGCCGGTATGGACTTCTCTGCACTGGCGCCAAATATTCGGCGCGATATATGGGGTACGATCAGACCTACCCAGCTGATCACCCCGCTGATCGCCGTGATTGCCGCTGCAGCAGCAACAATTGTGATCAACAAAATCAGCCGCTCGCGTGTCAGGGATGCACCTAATGAAAAAGCCGTATCATCATTCAGGGATAATAAATTCACTCGCCAGCGCATCACATAAACAACACCGATACCAACCAGCGCAAAAGGCAGGACAAAGAGCAAGTCCCGCCAGGTAACACTGTACAATCCTCCCAGGAGCCAGAATGTGATTTCAGGCAGTTCTGTTAATGGGTCAGCAATATATTTCAAAACTCCCACCCCGGCTGAGAACAAGGCTGAGACTGCTACGCCGGACAGGATCAGACGCAACACCCATCCGCCATAACGGATTCGTGTGGAAAGATAGTAGGAAGCAGCTAATGCAAGTAATCCAAAAAAGGTCGCGCTTAATTCGATCACCAGGGGATGGTTGGCAAACCACAGGATAGAAACTGCTGCTCCAAAGGCGGCTCCCTGGGAAATACCCAGGAATCCGGGCTCAACCAAAGGATTCCTGAAAATCATCTGCAAAACAGACCCAGCTGCGGAGAGGATCATACCCAGCAGGAAGGCGACTAACAAACGGGGAAGTCTCAGATTAAGGACCAGCTGCCGGGCCAATCGATCCTCAAAGAGGGTGCGAGGAGACATACCTGGTGGGCTGGGATAACGGCCAATAAAGACCGACACCAGAAACACCACCAGGATGCCTAAACTCAAAAGTAAAAGAAATCGATTGTATTTTTCTTTTGTCATGATCGATCAGGGTATATCGCCTGTCAGAACCGGAATCAAATATGCGTCGATCGTTTCCTGATCCATTCTATACAGGACCGAATAAAAAGCATTCACTTCATCTAGAATATCAATATCTGAATTTAACTCTGGTTGGATCTTCGTTGCCAACCACTGCAAACCTAGGATCCAGCGCGTATCAGGCTGATCCCAACTGTAAACATCATATCCAAATGCAAACAGCTGGTCATTTTGGACTGCCCTAAAATTACTCCAAATAGGATTTTCCATCAGCTCCTCGGTGATTTCAGAAGCGTTTCCATCATAGCTGATGATAAATACCTGATCTGGATCCCAGGCTGCGATCTGTTCCAAATTGACAACGACCCAGCCGCCACCTGTATCTATTTCCTTCCAAACAGGAGTTCCTCCTGAAATTTCTACAAGGCGAGTCTGCAGCCAGGATACGGGGGGTACCTTGAAGGCCACTTCGCCATCTCTATCGGAATATTGCAGGATCAGCACACCAGGTTTTTGGTCTTCCGAGATTCCAATAACATTCTCTTCAATCTTGGATACACGGGACTGATAAAATTCCGTTATCTCTTCTGCCCGTTTCTCATCACCAAAGACCTGGCCCAGCGTTTGGATATCCTGGTAAAAAGCTTCCGGAGTTTCCAGATCTAGGTATAGAACTGGCAAATTAAGCTGCCCAAGGGGTTCACCCAATTGTTCAGCCATAAAGCTTTTCATCAAGATTAACTCTGGCTGAACAGCAGCGATTTGTTCCGGGCCAACATTCTTCTCAAAGATCTCCTTTTCCTTCTAAACCTGGATCCACTAGTGGTAAAAAGCTGAATGCGGATTGACTCCTGTTTTCCAGAGCAATTACTTTCTCTACTGCATCTTCAAAGAGATAGATCGCATCCTGAACCATAATGGTTGCCTTACCTGCAATCGCAATTCGATCAGGGACGCCATCGAGGATCGCAGTATGTCCTGTAGCATCAGTGATCTCAATGGGTTGATTCAAACTCGGGACCACACTGCATCCGGTCATTAATAATAAAGTGACTACTAATAATACTTTCTTCATTCTCTTTTCTCCTGTGATCTACATTTTGATAGGACCTTATCCAGGAATGGTCTCCCGTAAATTCTTCAGCCATTCAAGCATTGCCTCGATTTGACCAATACGGAATAAAAATACCTGGGAGTTGATATATTCGGTTTTATCTAAATTCTTATGTTGGCGTATCAGATTGTCCAACCATCCCTGGCAAACTTCAATTTGCTTGGTGATCAATCAGCAGCCAAGTTCCCTGTTTTGCCTGAGAACAAAAAACAATTTCGATAGAAAAGCCAGGCGCACATACCTGCTGCTCAATACAGGGGAGTACATCCATTGTTCTAATATTTCAATCCCCTGATTGGTAATCTGATAGACCTTTCGGTCTGGGTAAGGGCTCTGGCTTGTTATAGAAGACACCAGCAGTTCATCGGTTTCAAGTTTATCGAGCAGGTAGTAAAGTTTGCTGCGCTTCACCTGCCAGATCAGTGATAGTTCTGCTGTACTGCGCAGTTTTTCATACAGGGCATAACCATGGGACGGCTCTTCTAAGATCAGCCCCAATAAAATATATTCCAGGGTATGTGCAGATGATTTTTTTGCCATACTATTCAGATATTGACTATACAGATACTGAATAATTCTAATTCATTCCCGGATCCAGTCAAGGATCCGGGATTCTTTATTATTCCCCTATTCTAATCGGTTTCTTATTTGTAGGGGTATTATCAGGGGCAGATTTACAGCAATAGGCGCGATACCTCATCGATTTTCCAATCAACCACCACTTCTCCATTGATATAAAAAGTGGGAGTGGTTAGATTTCCTCCGGTCCACTTTTTCACCTGTTTGGCAGCAGCCTGATTCCTGGTGACATCATATTCCGTGAATTCGATCTTTTTATCTTCAAACCAGATCCGGGCCCTGCGGCAGCCGGGACACCATTTGTTGCAGAACAGAACTACACCTTCTAGATCCAATTCATCTTCTGCCTTTTTCTCTTCAGGAGCTTTGATCGGTTTGTGGTCGGGTTGAATGCGACGGATTTCCTGGAATAACACCTCGTTATCTGGCTGTTCATCTATATCGTGGATATCCACGTACTGAACAATCCCATTTTTATCAATAATGAAAATCGCCCTTTCAGATCGGCCTTCATGCTCACGGAAAGCGCCATATTTTTTCGCGATTTCACCGTGGGGCCAGAAATCGCTGATCAGGGGATATGAGATCCCTCCCAAGCTTTCAGCCCAAGCCTTTAATACCGGTATGTGGTCAACACTTATGCCCAGAACCTGGACATCTAATTCCGCAAATGCAGCATACTCTGCTTCATAGGACGGAATTTGGCTGGTTCAAACCGGGGTAAAAGCTTGTGGGAAGAAAACCAATACTGTGGTCTTTCCCTTGTATTCACTTAAGGTCACATCTTTATCAAGATGGCTCTTAAGGCTGAATTCCGGAGCCGGATCTCCTACTTTAATTTTCATAACTCTCTCTCCTTACTTAAACAACCGTTATTAGTCTCTACTATACCCTCTTCCAAGATAATTTATCACTATATTTGATTATTTTATACAATACTTATGATTTAAACTAGCTTCCTTTTACGATTGCCTCCTGAGGGACTTTTCTTCATCCATCTGGGCGATAAATCGACCCGCTAAAAACAGCACTCTTACATGACATAATTAAAAGGGCGACTCGCTGAGCCGCCCTTCCAGAATTCCATACTGATAACTGATGTTTACTTACCCCTCGCTGCTAACTACCGCCTTTACCTCCACAAACTCACGCCAGGCCAGGGTCCATAGAGTGGATACATAGGCGCTGAAAGCACCTTGCACCAGGATAAGTATGGGCCACAAGAAGCAGCATAAAACCATCAGAATACCAGGCAATATCATAACAATGAAGAGTCCAATGCTAACTGCGATCTGAATGAGAAACAGGATCAATGCGGTACCCAGATTTGCCAGCCAGGACCTCAAATCCTCGTCTGTAGGAAGCGACCACACCCAGATCCTCCAGCATACAGGCCCTCGTGGCAAACGTCCGCATCATCGAAAGGAAGAGGATGATCGGCAGCAGCAAACAAGTCAAGAGGATCAGCGGTAGAAAGGGACCTATACCAGCATAGGGCCAAACCCCATCCATCATTTCCACAAAACCCCCGTATGATAAAAATATTGCCAAACCGCCAATGAAAAGTGCAAGACCAGGAATAGCTGGTACAAGGTCAATTCCCAGTAATCTCCAACCCTTTTTCCATCCAGCCTGGAAGGCAGATGAGAAATTACCAGGAGTATCAAGTTCAATATCATTAACTGCGCTGATCAATCCACCCCCGGATATGGTTCCAGCCACCCACAACGCCAGTCCCACAACCACCAATACAACTCCCAGGGCGATTAATCCAAGGATCGCCAGGATCGACAGATCCAGATCCTGGAAAGGAGAGCCATAATCAAACCTGGGCATATCATTCCAGGGAATCTCCCCACTATCAAACATGAAACGGCTTTGATTGCCGCCGGATCCACTTGATCCACTCAAAGCGACCAGGACACCCAGAAGTATCAAGAATTTGTATTTCCAGATAATTTCCCACGCTCTTGTAAATAGTTTTCCGTAATCCATTTTTCCTCCTCGAGGAAGAACTCTATCCTATCTTAATCTTACACTATTCATGGACCAGATCGATTCCAGTCCTTACAAATCTTCTAATACTTCAATATACGGGTAATTTGTGCGAGAGTTGTATCCTGAATTCTTATTTTATCTGATAGTACTTCTAAAACAACCAAGTGCTAGCATATGTTAAAATAAAGAATAACTGAAATGCAGTTTTTGGAGGAATATAAACATGAAAAAGATCCTGGTTCTGGGATTGACAATAGTCCTGCTTACAGGTTGTCTCCCTCAGCAAATTGAACCCACTACCGAGTGGGAGGACACAATTGCCACTCTGGTTGCAGCCACACAAACTGCTGATCCTGGGTCAAAGGATCAAACCGGACAGACTATTGTCGCGTCTGTTTCTACTGTAACTCCGGACCAAAATCTCCAGGCAACAGACACGCCAACCTTCACTCCCTCACCGACGTTTACTCCTGGACCAATTGATACCTCGACGATCACCCACACACCCACAGAAGGGGTCACTCCTACAGACGCAGCTACTCCCACACTAGCCCCGGAGGATCCAGTTCTCTCGCTTGGTGTACCCTCCGTAAAAGATACATTCGATAGCGGCTCGATCATATATCAGTATAGCGACTCCGAATTCAGTTTCCAGGTTGAAGATAGCCAGTTTGTCATGATTGGGAAAAAGACAACAAGTTATGAAAGCTGGAGCCTTTCCTGGGAGGAATTGACAAATTTCTATCTGGAAATCACTGGGACGTTCGGAGAAAATTGCAGTGGAAGAGACCGCTACGGGATGATCTTCCGGGCCCCGGACACCAGCGAAGGTTATCTGATCACTATATCCTGTGATGGTTTCTATAGATTAAGCTCTTATGAAAGCGAAGATGATGAATATACCGTGATCAAAGGCTGGACTTCCAGCGAGCACATCATCAGCGGACCAGGAGGATTGAACAGGCTTGGCGTAAAGGTCAAGGGAGATAAGATCACCGGCTTTATCAACGGCCGACAGATTTTCGAACTCAACGACAGCACATTTAGCCAAGGACGCTCAGGTGTATCTAATAAAAGCCACGAATACTGCGGACTTTACTGTCTATCTTGACCAGGTGGTATACTGGAAATTGCCCTGAAGGTTATCTAAGTTGAATTACTAGATTGGAGATACTTTATGAAACAAAATAGAATCTGGCTTACACTTGGAATCCTGTTGATCAGCATCCTGTTATTATCCGCCTGCAGCTTGGGTGGAAACAACCAGCCCGTTGAGGAATCCCTGCCGCCTGAGTTACCAGAGGATACCGAGTCGCTGGTTATACTAGCTAAATTCGACCTGACCATCAAAACCGGGATTGACATCGAAAACATCGTCACCAAGAGCATCAAGGAAACCCTGTTTGATGACGCCAGCCTCGGTGTCCCTCAAGCAGGCGTTACCTACGACGCCATCGTCACACCTGGGTATATCATCATGCTGGAAGCTGACGGCGATCTATATGAGTACCGCGCCTCTGCCGCGAAAGTTATCCAGGTGCCAGGAATAAATGGAGAATACCTAAAAAAGGAGGCTGGTGGTCCCAAGCCTCCTTTTTTATTTTAAGTTCAAGTTCACTACTGTTTTTCACAACTATAGTCAACCATCTCTGTATCTTACCTCGTGACGGTGAAGAATAAATTCGGCCAAGATGTTGACGGAGATCCAGATCTAGGTACACTTTATTAACAAAAGGCATCCAGGCTGATTTTTGAAAGAGAGAAGGATACATATGAAAAAGGTCTTGTTCATATGTTTGGTTATAGCTCTGGCAGCTGGCTGCCTCCCTCAACAACTCCAGCCAAGTCGTACTGATCAGGATAATCTCGATTCTGCTCTCGAACCAACCCTGACCGAAACACCGCTTGTGATTGCACCCCCGGAAAATCCTTATCAGACCCCGGATCCAAATGCCCCAACCAGGACACTCAATCCAAATATTCCCACCCTGACACCGACAATAACATTAACGTCAACAGTTACTCCCACAGCTACTCTCGATCCGGAAGACCCTATATCTTTCTTAGGTGATCCCTGGTTTCTGGACGACTTTGATAACAGATCGAATTTTTTCCTTTACGATGAGGCTCAATCCAGCTTCAGTGTAGAAAACAACAAAATGATCCTGGTAGCCAAAAAAGCCAATAATTACGAAACCTGGAGCCTTGCCTCCCCCAACATATATGATTATTATCTGGAAATCACCGGAACCTTTGGCGATGAATGCGGCGGCAAAGACCGCTACGGGATGATCTTCCGGGCCCGGGACACCACGGAAGGCTACCTGATCAGCATTGCCTGTGATGGCTCCTACAGGCTAAGCAGCTATGAAAGTGAGAACGACAAGTATTCAATCATGGTACCCTGGACCGCCAGTGAATATATTAACCCGGGACCGGGGGTGAAAACCGTTTGGGTATCAAAACAACCGGGATAATATTAACCGGTTTTATCAACGGGCACCAGATTTTTGAAGTAGAGGACAGCACTTTCGGATCAGGACGCTTTGGCATCCTGGTAGCCGCTACGGACACAGCGGGGTTTACTGCCTACCTGGACCAGGTAGCTTATTGGTCATTACCCTGAGGGTTTTCTGTGCTGGATATCTGGATTTAAGAATCCTATTAAGACAAAATAGAATCTGGCTTACACCTGGAATCTTGGTTATCAACATCCTGGAATTATCAGCCTGCAGCCTTTCTGGCAGAAACCAGCCCGTTGAGGAATCCCTGTTTGATGACGCCAGACTGGGTATCCCGGAAGCGGGCGTTACCTACGACGCGATCGCTACACCGGGGCACATCATCATGCTTGAGGCCGATGGCGATCTTTCCGAATACCGCGCCTCTGCTGCGAAGGTTATACAGGTGCCCAACGGAATAAGACCCGCTCGTTAGGATTTGATTTGAACACAAAAATAGGCCCGGGAAATCCCGGGCCTATTTCTAGTATAACAAAGTATTATGAACGATCAGGATCCAAGTCCATATCTTGTCAGACATCAGATCAGGGCACGTCCACCATCCGCGAGATCCCACTGGTCATGTATCATTATAGGCATTATCAATAATGGAACGCCATCGTCACTATCTCTGAACTCCATCCACATCAAGAGATTTTTATTCTTAATCTCACACTCATCATTGGTGATTGTATGCAGGGATCACCTACAGGGTCATTCGGATCATTTGGACAGGCATCCTCACAATCCGGCACACCATCTTTATCCGTATCCTTGTCTCCTTCTTCGCAGCCGCATACTCCTGGTTTGATCCTCTCAGGAGCATCCGGGCACTCGTCTGCGCAGTCAGGAGTTCCATCTCCATCCCGATCGGTTTCCGGGTATCCACAGCCGCAATAGCCAGGGTCAGTTTTCTCTGGATCGAAGGGACATTTATCCGCGAAGTCATGTTCACCATCATTGTCTTCATCATGATCACAGGGATCACCAATCGGGTCAGAGAAACTGTCTACACACTCATCCTCACAATCCAGGAAGCCATCCCCGTCTGTGTCGATATCTGGAGATCCGCAACCGCATTTACCAGGTTCGGTTTTCTCGGGATCATCAGAGCACTTATCCTCACTATCCGGTATGCCGTCATTATCCGAATCTTTTTCAGGTGCTTTACAACCATTTTCTCCCGGGGAGGTCATGTCAGGATTATTGGGACATTGATCATTACAATCCAGGGTCCCATCTCCATCCGTGTCAACATCCGCCACGCCGCAGCCGCAAGCACCTGGGGCGGTTTTCTTTGGATCCTCAGGGCAGAGGTCATCCGCACCTGATTGGCCATCTCCCCCCGGATCCTCTCCTCCCTCATCATATTCCGGAACATCAAATTCGAGGGAATAAAACGGTTTTGTGGATGTTTCATCCTCATAAAATCTGATTACCGCTTTCTCGCCAGGTTGGAGACTGGGTCCTGAACATTTCAGCGTATCATCCACCATCACACAGTCATAAACCACCCCATTGACGGTGACATAGTAACCCTCATCGGCATGACGCAGATAGAGAATCAGGCTTCCATCATCTGGATGATCGATCTTGGAAATCGTGATATTTGTCTCAGCCGGAAATAAAAAAGTGCAGGCAGAGAGGAAAAACAACAATAATACTGGAATGATAAGAAATTTCTTCATAAGATTATTCCTTTATTTCCTTCAGTTTACCAGACAATATTCTCTCATTTCTATTTTATTCAATTTCCCATAAATAACATTATACAATTTTGTGAAGCTTGCACCCCTAGGAGTAGGTCCTGGAAACTATTTGCCCCCAGCGGTGGCGCTATATTACAAGCAACTGTTGAATTCTCACCTGAAAGGGGTAACAAAATTGTATATCAATCAGAATAAACCTATAATATACTTAATGAAAGTACGGGTATCAAACTGCATTTTAAACAAGGAGCATCCAATTAACAAGAAAAACGAATATGATCTTCCAGGCTCCGGTCCATCGCTGGGACAGGTACTGCTGGAATCAAAACTGATCACTCAGACCCAATTGGACCGTATCCTTGTCATCCAAAAGGCAGGGGATGGACGCCGATTAGGTGCCATTCTCATCGATGAAGGCACCATCACAGCAGAATCCCTAGCTCTCGCCCTCAGTATACATCTTAACCTGCCTTTTGCGGATCTAAGCCAACAATCTATCAACCCAGAGTTGACCCGCATCATTCCAGAAAATGTGGCTCGCCGCTACCAGTTAATTCCCGTAGAAATTACTAACGGATCTTTAGTGGTGGTTATGGAAGACCCAACTGACATATCTGTGATCAATGATATCTCTGCTATCACAGGGATGAATATCACACCTTCCGTTGGTGTTGGGATGGATATCAAATCTGCTATCGATCTTTATTACAAAGCAAATCAGGAAATTGAGCGAGAAGTTTCAGAGTTTACAGGCAACTCAGAACTTTCGGATATCGATCTCGACGCCAGCGCAATTTTAGAAGACCCGGTTGTTCGAGCAGTTGATATGATCCTGCAGCAAGGAGTAAGGGATCGAGCTTCAGACATTCACATTGTACCTGACCACGATTCGGTCCGGGTTCGATACCGTGTTGACGGGATATTATCGGATTCGCTCACCCTTCCCCGTGGGAGCCACTATCAACTCCTCTCCCGTATCAAGGTGCTGGCCGGTATGAACATCGCCGAACGGCGGCGCCCCCAGGATGGACAGTTTTCAGATCAAATCGAGGGTGAGGAGACATTTTTCCGGGTGGCTACCAGCGACACCACCTGGGGAGAGATGATAACCATCCGCGTCCTCGGTCGGACAGAATCAATTTTAAACCTGGATGGGTTAGGCATGCAGGCAGATGTTATAGAGAAATTCAAACAGGTGATCCATTCTCCATTCGGGATGGTTCTGGTCGCTGGCCCTACCGGATCCGGAAAAACTACAACATTGTACGCCGCGCTCAATCAGCTTGACCGCAAACGCCACAATATATTGACCATTGAAGATCCGGTCGAATATAATTTCGCAGGAATAAACCAGATCCAGGTAAACAGGGCAGCGGACATCACCTTTGCCTCGGGACTCAGGGGAGTAATGCGCCTGGATCCCGACAAGATCATGGTGGGTGAAATCAGGGATATTGAGACCGCAAACGCCGCTGTCCAGGCAGCCCTGACCGGTCATCTGGTTCTATCCTCCATTCATGCCAATGATGCTGCCGGGACATTTTTCCGCTTGATCCATCTTGGTATAGACCATTACCTGATCAATTCCTCTGTTCTGGCGATGATCTCCCAGCGCTTGATCCGTCTAACCTGTCCCCACTGTGGCGTAAAAACCACCCCTTCCAAAGAGATTGTTCAGATTTACCAAAATGAGATGGGCGAACCTTTAAAAGAGTTTTTCAAGGGAGAAGGCTGCTCCTATTGCCATGGATCAGGATATCTGGGACGGACCGGGGTATACGAATTGTTATTCGTAAACAATTCAATCCGGCAGATGTTCTCAGCTGGTGCCAGTTCAAGTGAGATCAAATCAGCCGCCATGGAAGCCGGGATGTTATCCATGTTAAAAGATGGCCTGCTTAAAGTAAAACAGGGCCTGACCACACCCACTGAAGTATTACGAACCATTTATTCAGTGAATTGATAACACAGGAATCAATGGTCATTATGCTTCTGGAGTAAGAAATATGCCCTATCGATATCTAGCCTACGATACCACTGGAACCGAAAAAACTGGAATTCTTCAAGTAGATCGGGAAGAAACTGCTGAAGAGATCCTCTTTCAGCGCGGCCTCACAATTGCCAAACTGACCAAGATAAATCCAAGATTTGATCTCACCAAGTGGTTTCCAACCTTCTTTGGCCCCAAAATCAGAGATGTGATCGTTTTTTCAAACCAACTCGCAAACCTGGTTGAATCCGGTGTGGATCTGTTGGCCGGTATGGATCTAATGGCTGAAGAGGTATCCAGTAAACCCCTACGAAAAGTTCTTCAACAGGTCACTGAAGATATACGCCAGGGCAGTTCTATCTCGGCCGCACTTGCCAAACATGATCTGGTTTTCCCACCTATATATCAATCCATGATCCAGGTAGGTGAAAGAACCGGCAATCTGGGAAGTGTTCTGCGCCAACTGGCAATCCATCTGGAGAAAGAATCCAACATCAAAACAAAAATCAAGGGTGCTATGACCTATCCAGGCGTGGTCCTGGCAATGGCATTTGGCGTTGTTCTGCTCCTGCTTAATTTCACCCTGCCACCCCTGCTGGAATTATACAGTGAATTTGATGCTCAACTTCCCTGGCCAACCCGTTTCTTGATGAGTGTTACAGATTTTTTCCTTCAATATCGCATCCACCTTCTGGTTGTTTTTGTTCTATTATTAATAAGTGGTTTTTTCTATTTTAGAAGCACCGGAGGAAAGAAACAGTTAGCCCATCTGGCATTAAAGATGCCCGTTCTCGGACTGGTCAACACTTATGGGAATAGCGCCCGCTTCAGCCGGACCCTGGCTACATTGATTAATGCTGGTTTACAGCTACCTGAGTCCATGGAACTAACAGGCCAGACCATTCAAAACGTGGTCCTTAACCAAGAAATTGATATCCTCCGCCGGGAAACATTGCAAGGTAGAGGCATTGCTGTTCCTTTATCCCAATCCGCATATTTTCCAAAAATGCTGGCCCAGGTTGTCCGGGTAGGTGAAGAAACCGGATCTCTGGACAGTCAATTGATGACTTTGGCTACATATTATGAAGAAGAAGTGGACCGGCCCTTGAAAAATCTCACCTCCCTTCTCGAGCCAGCCATGATGATTTTTATTGGGATCATCGTCGGTTTTGTGGCCGTATCTGTCATCCTGCCTATGTATTCATTATTTGGGCAGATAAAATGAGATTTTCTGACAAGGAAAACCTGTTCCGAAATTTACTCCGGAAAGAACACGGCGCCACTTTGGTAGAGGAATTGATGACCGTGGCGATCATTAGTTTTGGCATTGTAATTTTAGTGGCAATGATTTATACCGGGGTGGTAGGTGTCCGCCTGGTGGATGACAAAGTGGTTGCTGAGTCACTGGCCCGGTCCCAGTTAGAGATTATTAAAGATGCCGCATATGATGCCGACCCATCGTCCTATCCATCGGTCACCGGCATTCCCGGATATGTTGTCACCGTGAAGATTGAATTCTGGGACGCCGCCAGCAGCTTCAATCCCGATCCGCCTGATAACGGGATGCAAAAGATAACCGTCACCGTATCAACGGGTGGGGACACCCTGGTTCAAACAGTCATGTTTAAGGTGAACCGTTGATGAACCGAAAAAAGACCCCAATCCTTGCTGAAGAACAGGGAACTTCACTTGTAGAAACCCTTGTGGCAATGGGCATCAGTTTGATCGTTTTTGGCGTGATCACAACAGCCCTGGTCCAGTTTATGCTGGTGACCAGGTGGGGCAACAGTCAATTGCAAATCTCGAATGATATCCAGGTGGTTTCATTATGGCTGGGCAGGGACGCCCTGGAATCCTCAAGTTTTACCCCGGGTACGGGGAACGTGTATGGAACCCTAAATTGGCCCGATTCCTCGCATCAGTTTCGATATTCCTATAATGCGCTGGAATATACCCTTGTGAGGGAGCATCTCGAAGATGGTCTCGTTCAATCCACCCTCTCTGTAGCAAGATATATTGCTGACATAAACGATGTCTCATTCAGTACTTCTGGACCATTATTAACAGTATCCATTACCTCATCCAGCGGGGATGAAATTATAAGCGCCGACATTCAATTTGCGATGCGAGCCGGTGAGTGAGTCATGAGAATTTTATGGTATCTGAAAATTTGGTTCAATAAAAGGAAGAACCATTTACATAGTATTCCGGGAACCATTCTTCAGCGTCAAATCAGAATCGGGTTTGAGGCAGGACAATCGCTACCTGCCGCCTTGATCGCCCTGGCAGTCGGATCCCTGCTATTAACCCCATTCCTTGCCTTCGTTAGCTCCCGTTCCCTGGGAACAGGAACTGCACAAGAGACCTTTAATGAGCTCTATGCCGCGGACGCCGGGGTTGAGTTTGGGATCTGGAGCTTAC
The DNA here is from genome assembly GCA_963824175.1 of uncultured Chloroflexia bacterium. Lineage (GTDB taxonomy): Bacteria > Chloroflexota > Anaerolineae > Anaerolineales > UBA11858 > B10-G9. Next base: position 51,658 of record CAWGOD010000004.1, read on the forward strand.
TCAACAACCCTGCCTTCCTTTCCCAGGTGGACCTCACTGCCGGTACTGCCCAACCTCTGACATTCCTCCCCGGTTCTGTAAACGGCTTCACACCCACTATCACTGTCACCGCTCTCCCTATCGGGAACTGGATCCCGCGTCCATCCGCCCCAACAAAAGTTGATAAGGGAGGATCGTTAGCTTATGGAGGGGGGGACCTCGTATATGCTTTGGGTGGCGACAAAAAAAATTCTACACTTAGCAGTTACAGCATTGGAGGAGATGTCTGGACCTCAACTGTTTCTACACCAGCTGAAGTGCAGGAAGGTGGATCTCTCGTCTTTGGGGATAGCAATTTCCTTTACGCCCTACTGGGTAAGAAGGGTAAGATTAATACCACTTTTTGGCGTTACAATACAACCTCCGGCTGGACAGAGATGGCACATCCAGAAGAAGATATCGGCAAAGGTGGTTCCCTGGTATATAACGGCGTAAACGATATCTATGCCCTGGGAAATAAAAAAATATTGCGCTACGACATCAGCTCGGATAGCTGGAGCAACCAGGCTGATATTCCTGGTAAAGTTGCAGACGGTGCTGCTCTGGTGTTTACAGGAGGAAATACGTTTTATGCCTTCCTGGGTAATAGTACTGCTTTTTGGCGTTACAATACAAGTTCCGGTTGGACTGAGATGGCATCCACACCAAGCAAGGTAACCAAAGGGAGTTCCCTGGCTTATTTCAGCGGTAATTACCTTTATGCCCTCCAGGGAAATTCTACCGGTTTCTTACGCTATAATATTGCAATGAATAGTTGGACATTTCTAACGGAAACACCCTTAGCTGTTGGAAATGGAGGATCTTTGTTGTTTACTCATTCAGAGGGCGGTTTTGCCCTGCGGGGTGGAAATGAAACTGATTTTTGGGAATTTGAAGTTACCCCACCACGTTATGATATCTCTGTTCAAGCAGGTACAGTTAGCACAGATGCCCGGATTGAAATAGACGGCGGCACCAGAACCATCCTATTTTGGGATATTGATTAGAACATAAAACAAGGTTATAAGTAGGTATTATGGACGATCCGAACCAAATTTTGGGAACCCCCCCAAAAAAAACAAAATTGCTGACCAGCTCCCTGGACACATTCGATCTTAATCTTCTCCCGGAGCGATACCAGCCCAAACGAATCCGGCTGGTTGGCGTTCTGCCCTGGTTGTTATTTCTGGTTCTATTAGCTGCGATCTACCCATCCTCAATATTGGCACAGTCTGCCCAGTCTGAACATGAAAGGGTCAAGATCGAAGTGGCTATCCTGCAATCCGACATGGAATCCTATCGATCTGCTGCGGACGAATTCACAGCGATCCAGGATCAAATTGACATAACGGTGGAAAACCGGGACCTGATCCTGGCCTCTTACCAAGGCATTGATCTGCAGGGTTCCAATTGGAGCGCCAATTTAAGCAAAATCGTTAATAATGGCCCGGACAATATCTCCTGGACAACCATCATTCAACAAGATCAAGAAATTATTTTGGAAGGTATTGGAGGAACGTATCAGAGCATTTTGGATCTCCAGTCAACATTAGTCGGGCTGGGATTATTTTCAGATGTAAAGATTGACACGATTGACCAGATCGTTCCTGATCCTGCCGAATTCACAGTTGAAATTGACGAAGATGGGCAAGCTCTGAGTGCACCACCAACTTCATATAGCTTTTTAGTTATCATCTCTCTCGCTGGGGGAGGGCAATGATGAAAACAAAAAATAAACTCTCAGGTATCCGGGTTGGGCTGATTCTAAGTTTGATCGCAGGGATGGTAAACCTCATTTTTTTGGGGAGCGCATTCATCAGACAAAATGCCACCAAACAGCTGGAGGCGGATAAGCTTGCCCTCCAAGAGAATTTTACCCAGCTGGAAACAGTCAATCAAGAGCAGCTGGATGCTCTCCAGGCAGACTTGGATCAGATCCAGGCAGAGGTTCTTGAATTGGAAGCCAGTTTTCCAGAATTAGGAGCCCCATTTAACTTATTCAATCGCGGATTGGAACTCGCCCTGACCAGTCAGCTGGATCTACTCAGCATCTCATCGATCAATACTGAAGTTCAGGAAACGGGTTCCGGTGTTTTGATTCTTGAAGAATATGATTTGGAATTAATCGGGGCGCTGGACAATTGTCTGTCATTTATTGAAAGAGTTGAAACGGTCGGATTGGATTCCGTGGTGATGCAGTATGCAGTGATAAACCCGGCAGATGGAATTTGCTCCTTGGAGATCAAGACCATGGGATATCCCACCTCACTCCAATAATCCGTCATTATCGAAGGTTGGGTTCCACCCAGAAAGAGAGTGAACTTTGTTTAAGAGAAAAAAGACCACAATAAATTTCGAAGGCAATGAGATCCGATTCCTGGTGGTAAAAGGGGATAGTATCCGTTCCTGGCACACGCGAAAAATCCCTCCTGAATATATGGCTCAGGGGCAGATATTAAAAACAGCCGAGATAGGCAGCGTAATTGCCGCAACAATCAAGGAACTTAAAGGATCCCGCAGGAACGTGGTCAGCTCGGTAACAGGGCAGCGCTCTCTTCACCGCATCATGAAAATACCCATCGTGCAAGATAAACTTCTCGAGGAAACCATTCGCCGGAAAACCAAACAGGAGTTTGCCATTCCCCTTGATGAAAACGATATTCACTGGCGGATCCTTTCCAGATCGGACAACCAGCTGATCCTTTATGTACTGGCGGTGCCCAAGATCATCATAGATTCCCAGGTAGCGGCCCTAAAGGCAGCCAAGATCAAAGCCAAATTCCTTGATATCAAACCACTGGCTTTACAGCGCATGGTGAACCAGGAGACTTCCATAATCGTCAACCTGGAATCTTTCAGCCTGGATGTGATCATTATCGTTAATCACATTCCCATCCTGGTGCGGTCGGTCCCTCTGGAAACCGGGAACCTATCCGAAGAAGCCAAGCTGGACCTGCTCAGTCAGGAACTGGCCCGGACGGTCAAATACTACAACGAAAGTAATAAAACCAACCGCCTGCCGGAGGACACCGGAGTATATCTGACCGGGCAATTATTCGATAAATCACAAATTTCCAGCCGTTTGGAAGTAAAACCAGACCTGGCTGAGCGGTTAAAATCCAGGACCCCATTCAGCGTTAAAATACCCCAAAGAGCCTTATCCCGTCCCAAAAAATCTTTCGGTCCCAAAATATGCTGTTAATCTGGGTTTGGCTCTAAAGTCACGATGAACATCATCCAGTCTGTTTTTTTTACCCTGCTAGGTGTGAGCATTGGCAGTTTTTTAAATGTGCTAATCGATCGCCTGCCTGATGGGAAATCGGTTATCTCCCCTCCATCCCAATGTGACTCCTGCGGCCGGCGCTTATCCCCGTTGGAATTGATCCCGGTCCTCAGTTACATCTTTTTACGAGGCCGCTGCCGGACCTGTCATGAAAAGATCCCCCTGCGCAGCATACTGGTTGAGATCATAACTGGTTTAGTATTTTTACTGGTCTGGCTTCGTTATGGACTCAGTTGGGAAACCGGGTTGGTCACGCTGTACAGCTGTATATTAATCCTGATTGGGGGCATAGATCTGGAACATCACAAGATCCCCAATCAGATTATCTTTCCTGCAATCGGTCTGAGCTTGCTGATGATCCCATTATTCCACAGCGAATCACTCTGGATGATGTTATTGGGCGGCGGGGTGGGTTTTGGGGTTTTATTCCTGATCGCATTAGTCGCCCCAGGGGCGATGGGGATGGGCGATGTCAAGCTGGTCCTCTTCCTGGGTTTCATCATTGGCTTCCCCAGAATTGTGATCACGCTCTTCCTGGCCTTTGTATCAGGTGGGTTGATCGCAGGTATTTTATTATCCCTGAAGAAAATAGGCAAAAAAGATGCCATAGCATTTGGACCCTACTTGGCGCTGGCCGGGGTGATTACCCTCTTATATGGGACCCAAATTCTGGAGTGGTATCTGAGGAGAATTGGCGGATGAACATCCTGGACCTTTTGCCCGTTATGGAACAACAAAGTGCTTCAGATCTACACCTCAAAACCAATGCCGTTCCGCTGATGCGGGTTAACGGAAAACTTACCCCGGTAGTTGGATCTGTTCCGGTTTCTGCGCAAGACCTCGTGGTCGCGTTTCAGTTGATCACGTCAAAAGAACAACAAGCCGAATTTAATCTGAAAAAGGAGCTGGATTTTTCCTATCAAACCCAGGAAGGTGTCCGGTTTCGGGTCAACGCTGGTTTGCAGAAAGGTGAGATCAGCCTGGCATTACGCCGGGTGGCCCTGGAAATCCCTTCCCTGGAGCAGCTCGGTTTACCACAGATCTGTCGGGATCTGGCGCTCAAGAAACAGGGCTTGGTGCTGGTTACAGGCCCAACCGGCAGCGGCAAATCTACCACCCTGGCCGCGATGATCGAATACCTCAATCAACAGGATGCCCGCCGGATCATCACTATCGAAGATCCCATTGAATACCTTTATCAGGACAAGCTCAGTTTTATCACCCAGAGAGAACTCGGATCAGACACAACCTCTTTTGCCACGGCAGCCAAACAAACCCTCCGCCAGGATCCTGATGTAATCCTGGTTGGAGAAATGCGGGATCCTGAAACCATGGCTGCCTGTATCACTGCAGCTGAAACCGGGCACCTGGTGATGTCAACCCTGCATACCAACAGTGCTCCTCAATCGGTTGACCGGATAGTGGATGCTTTTCCTCCATATCAGCAAAACCAGGTCCGGATGCAGCTTTCCCTGACTTTGCTGGCCGTACTGGCACAGCGCCTGATCCCCAAGCTGGATGGCAGCGGTCGGGTCGCTGTGGTAGAAGTTATGGTTGCCACTAATGCCATCCGGAATTTAATTCGGGAAGGGAAAACCCACCAAATGTCCAGTATTTTGCAAACCGGGACTGAGGCTGGCATGCAAACCATGGAACGGGCTCTCCAGCGAAGCTACCAGGACGGGTTGATATCCCTCGATGACGCTTTGAACCACGCAAACGATAAAAAAGCCTTCCAGGCCTCCCTGGGGGGCGTCTAGATCGGTTAAACCCCCGCTACGGACTCCAATTTCCCTCTGGCTATCATGAAATCCCTCTGATTTCGAAATCAGAGGGATTTTTTTGATTAAATCCTGTTAGGTTCCTGTAAGTTCCCTGTTAGGCTCCTGTAAGGTAAAAACCCTTGGATTATGTTTTACTTAAAGCGTCAGACAAAACACAATAATTTGTAAAAACTCTGATCAAAATCAAACAGTTATCAAAATGTTCCAAATATTATTGAAGGAGAAATAATCATGTTCAAGAAACTATTTACCCAAGAAGAAGGCTTCACCCTCGTCGAACTGCTGGTCACCATCGCCATCGTGAGTATATTGTTTGGGATTACTACCTTGACACTATCTGGTGTAGCCACAAAGGCTCAAGAAGATATGTGCGCAAACGAAGTATATGTCGTGCAATCCGCTATCGATATTTATCAAGCCGCCTATCCGGGTGTCGGCTATTACTACATGCGATGATGAAGTCATCACGGCTGGAGGCGTCATATTTACGGACTTACCTCAAAACTGACACATCAGGGGATTGAATACTTGGGTGCTCGCTGTGGGTACTTGCCCAAACTTCATGCCCGCAAGCTAATATTCAAATAACATCTATATTCTCTACAAAACCGGCCATCTTTTGAAGGCGATCCTTTTTGATTTATACATCCGGGGAGAATTCTTAATGGGGCTGAGTCCTACCCCTACTACGGTTGCGCCCAGTTTCGCTAAAAGGAGGGCGGTTGCCTCCCCTATTCCAGCTGTTGCGCCAGTGACAAGGCAAATTTTGCCCTTCATGGTGTGATTTTCCATTCTTATCATATCCTTCTGTGTATTTGCCTTAGAGCAGATCAGTTGCTGATCGTAAGTGCTTTTCCAATATTGGTATTCTGTTCCAATTCCTTTAAGATCAAGTCTGCAACATCAGCGCGGGCGATCCTGGAAGTTTTAGCTGGAATATTTTCCCCTGCATCATAAATGCCTGTTCGGGGAGTATCAACCAATCCGCTGGGTCGAATGATGGTCCAATCCAGGCCGCTATCTTTTACGGCAGTTTCCTGGGCTTCGTGATCTTCCCGGGCGCTTTTCAGCAGCGTGGCAAAGAAGAATTTATTGATCCCAGATAAAGTATCCCAGCTTTCTCCAACACCCATTGCTGAAATAATGACCAATCGTTTTACTTTATTCTCTTTCATACCCTGGATAATATTTTTCGTTCCTTCAGCCCGGACAGTGGTCTTTTTAAGCTCGCTTGATCCCAGGGCACAGACGACCGCATCTTGTCCTTGTATTGCCTGGCTTACCGAAGCCACATCGAAAATATCTCCTGTAATAACTTTCAAATTATCGCCTTCTACTTCAAGTTTTGATGGGTCCCGCACAAAGGCTGTTACAACATCACCTTTTGCCAAAGATTGTTTTACGATTTCAAGTCCCGATTTTCCAGTAGCGCCAAATAGTACCAGCTTCATATTCTCTCCAATATTGTTATTCAATTTAACAATGATTGATTCTAGTCTATGAAAAACAAATATTTATCAAAAATTTATTAATTGCCAAACAAAGTCCATTCAATCACCCCAGAAAAAAGGAATAGATCATTCAATATTCGCTCGACTGATCTTAGCCAATTCCATCTTCTGGCATAAAAAAATCCGCCCATAAGCGGATTTTTCTTTGTGCCCCCACGGGGACTCGAACCCCGGTTTTAGCCTTGAGAGGGCTATGTCCTGGGCCACTAGACGATGGGGGCAAAGCGAGATTATTTTAACACGCCCCTCGCGCGTCGTCAACAAAACACAATCCCGGGTTTGCCTGAACCTGATAGAATATTCCCAGATAAAAACCAGCAAGGGAGATCCCATGCCTCAGAAAGTTACCGCCAAACAGCATAATTCCAAGATGTGTTTTGTGTGCGGCCTAAAAAATTCATCCGGCTTGCACGCTTCCTTTTACGAAGTGGAAGGCGATCAACTGGTTGCCCTCTTTACTCCCTGTGAGGAACACCAGGGATATCCAGATCGAATGCACGGCGGATTGGCTGCCACCATCCTGGACGAAACCATCGGCCGGGCCATGAATATCAACCAAAATGAAATCTGGGGGGTTACAGTGGAGTTCAATGTTCGCTACAAAAAACCGGTCCCGCTTGATGTTGAACTGCGGGTAGTGGGGCGCATCACCAATCAAAACCGGCGTCTATTTGAAGGCACCGGTGAGATCCTTTTACCTAATGGTGAAGTGGCCGTGGAAGGGCACGGCAAATACATCAAACTCCCCCTGGACGAGATCGCTGATTTTGATTATGAAGAACAGGAATGGAAAGCCGTTCCGACTGATGAGGATCCAGCAGAGATAGAGCTGCCATAAGGGAGCTCCGCTCCCGACCGACATTCAGAGACCGGGGGGCACTATTTTCAGGGATTGAAATCCTGAGAGGGGACATTCACCAGCCACGGGTGAATGTCCAAACGTCGGCCTCAGCCGACGGGGATGTTTTAGAATTAACAATTCTTGGTGATTGACAAAAGGTTCGGAATGCCCGGAAGTTATACGTCCCCAGCGGGGACGTTCGGCTCCGCCCCTCTCTGGACTTCAGTCCATTTTCAAACAGCTAACCGAATATTTATCTCTCTGGTTTGTGTTCAATCTTCTTCCTCTTCCAACAACGCTCTTAATCCTTCCATGCGCGGATCAATATAATCCTGCTTGTGACCACAATCTTCTTGATTCAAATTCACCCCGCATGTTGGACACAAACCCTTGCACTCATCTTTGCAGACCTGGCGCATAGGAATATCCAGTGAAGCATAGTCACGAATTATTGGTGTCAGATTGATCGAGCCATCAGCAGGTAAGGGCTGTTCCCCTAGATCTTTCTCCGCATTGTCAATCGGATGGGAAGAAAAGATCTCCGTGAATCCAATGTTAACAGGCTGCCAATAGGAATCCAGACAGCGGCTGCAAGCTAGCTCCGTTAAAGCATTGATCTTGCCTTCAGCTACCACTCCATCTTCCGTGACGGATACTGTAATTAAACCCTGGACATCCACCAGGAGCAAATCATTCGGCAGGGATAGCTGGGCAAAATTAAAATCAAATTCTTTATGTGTACCAGGTGAACCCTTGACCAGGTAGCTAACATCCAGCCGCAGGGGATCATTCTTTTTTAGACTCATGTTTTTATACCAGCCAGGGAAATTCTCCTTTAAATAAGAAAAATCCCGCAAATTTGTTGGATTTCTATCAATTACTATTATAACTTAATCCCACCACTACGGCTGGTATGCTGGTTATAATTCCTTATAGGAAACTCTCATGAAAATAAGCTTAAGCCATATCGGTATCTTTGCACAACAGGTTTTGGGGCGCTCAAAAGTCGCTCGGGTCTCCGGGATCGCTTCCCGGGGTGTCTATCTTCAGCCTGAGAATGACTTGACTCTGTACCTATCACTGGAAGATTTCCGGGGACCATTGACCCTGAACTTGGAAGAAGGATCTACCCGGTTGGAAAAAATCAAAGCGGGATGCTCTGCCCGTTTCACTTCGAGAGAAATGCAATTCCCCGACGAGAAGATCACTATCTCTCTTGAAGACAGTAATATCTGGCATCCCTCCCCTGTTGATAAAGAGATAAAGATCAAACCCGGACATTTGGATTCAGTTATTTCTCTCGTCAACAAGTTAATTCCTGAAAGTCCCTATCTGCCTTTGTTGTCCGAGAACCCTAGCCAAATCCCCGGTGTGCCGGTGATCGGAGAGAGGATCCTGAACCTTCGGAATGCCCTAAAAACAGGAAGTCCGGAGAAGATAGCGAACGAATCCATCAAGCTATTGGGTTTGGGGCCCGGATTGACACCTCTCGGAGATGATTTCCTGCTTGGTGTTCTTCTCACCCTGAACAGATGGGGGCATATAATATTTCCCATCCGATCAGATATTCAGAAGAGTGACTCAGAAAGTCACCCCACTAATTTAGTCAACTATCTAAACCAGATCATTCTGCAAAACACCCAGTTAAAAACTACACAGATAAGCACTTCACTCCTGATGTGCGCTATGGAAGGCGCAGCCGATGAACGACTGCTTAGGGTGTTGGATGGATTAATCTCTGGATCTGCAATCACCCAGAAAGAACTGCAGAATATACTTCGTTGGGGAAATTCCTCAGGTATTACTGTGCTAGCGGGGATGATGGCAGTATTAAACCCTTAATTTAACCAACCCTCCTGTTTGTCATCCTGACCGCTAGGGAAGGATCCATAATAAGAAATTCCGTCGTCGGAGGTCGACTGACAGCGTCAGACAAGAGAAGTGATACAAATCGGAATTAAAAACAAAGGATACGGTTTCCTCTTAGAAAACCGTATCCTCGTCAAATACATATCTCGCAGCTCTATTTACTTAATTTATCCAAACTAGCCACGTGATCCGGATCGATCACATCACCGAATTTGGTCTTTTTCATTCCCTCTTTTTTCTTCATCAGTTCTTCATATTGATCGTCTTCCACAAAGGCCACGCAGCGGCCGATGCTGGCTTCCCCGTCCACAAAACGCCAGGGGAAGAAACCGATCTGGACTCTTTGATTTAGAAGCAAGTCGATATCCCCACCAATGCATTCCGCGTGAATAATGCCGTGCGGGAACAATTCAATATGCATCAGCTGGTATTTGCTGTCATCGTAGAATTCAGCCAGACTTTTGCCGTAAGTCTTCTGGAACACTATTTCAGCTTCTTTGGCCTGGCGCGGCATCCAGTCCCTGATGATGGTATTCATGGGATGATCGGCGCTTCCGCAATCCACACCCAGCCAGCGCAGCTTTTTCTTTTTGGCCCATTCAGCAAACTCACGGTCCGGGCCGGGATGTTTCACCATGTAGCGAATTTCATCCGCAGTTGGTTGATCCCACCCAAAGTGATGGTAGCCAGTGTGAATGATCAGAATATCGCCTTCTTTCACCTCAACCCGATCTTCCACCATCTTGCTGGTGTAGACCTGGTAATCACCAACCGCATCACTCAGATCGACAATCACACCATCATTGACCAGGAAGTCCAGTTCCAGCTCGGCAATATCCTTTCCGGGTGTATAAAAGTGGATCTCCCCATCCAGGTGAGTACCCACGTGGTTGGAATGGGTCACTACCATGCCATTGGCACCGTTGGGTGCCAGCCGTTTAAAATACTTCACCTCCAGGGGAATATAGGTTGGCCAGGGCGGCGTTCCCACACCAAGGGGTATAGTCAGGTCGATTAATTTCATGGGTTGAACCTCCTTAAAATCAAATATTTTTAGGGACTGAATCCTTTAGAAGGATTCAGTCCCTAGTTAGTTAACTAAAACGAACCAGAAAGCAGCATCAATACCACCCCACCTGCAACCACACTGCCCAACTGACCAGCTGTATTGGCGCCCATGGCATGCATTAGCAGGAAATTATCCAGATCATATTCCTGACCTACTTTCTGGACGATCCGGGCGGACATCGGGAAGGCGCTGATCCCTGCGGCTCCTATCAAGGGGTTGAATTTCTTTCCAGATAATATGTACATCAGTTTGCCCACCAGCACACCACCCATGGTATCGAGCACAAAAGCCAGCAAGCCCATTCCCAGGATCAAGAGTGTATCGCTCTGAATAAAATTTTCTCCCCCCATGGTACTGCCCACGGTCAAACCCAGGAAAATGGTGGTGACATTGGCAATTTCATTTTGAGCCGATTTACTTAATCGATCTACGACGCCGGATTCTCGCATCAAATTGCCAAACATAAGTGTAGCGATCAAAGGCGAAGCTTTGGGCGAAAGTAAAGAAATCACAATTGTAACCAGGATTGGGAACAGGATCTTTACTGTTTTTGAGACTGGTTTTTCAGTATAAGGCATTTTCACCTTGCGTTCATTTTTCGTGGTCAGCAAGCGCATTACCGGGGGTTGGATGATCGGCACCAGGGACATATAACTGTAAGCAGTCACAGCAATCGCACCCAATAGATGTGGTGCCAGTCTGCTGGAAACATAGATGGCAGTCGGTCCGTCAATAGCGCCGATAATGCCGATCGAAGCCGCTTCATTAAGGTCAAATCCAAAATTGAGCGCCAATAATAATGTGCCGAAAATACCAACCTGGCCTGCCGCGCCAAGCAATGCCATTTTAGGGTTCTCCAAAAGCGGGCCAAAATCGGTCATGGCCCCGATCCCAATGAAAATCAACAGTGGAAATAACTCGGTCCTAATGCCTGCCTCGTAAAGGACACCCAGGAATCCACCATCTGTGGCATCGGTGATCCCGGTCAGAGGCAGGTTGGCCAGAATAGCTCCAAAACCGATTGGCAGCAGCAGTACCGGCTCAAACTCTTTTTTGACAGCCAGATAGATCAAAACCCCGCCTACCAGGATCATGATCAGATTCTTGATGGAAAAAAGGGTCAGAGCTTCAAATATCGCTGAAATATCCGTAGTCATAGGGTCTACCCAAGTTTGAATAAGATCACACCGTATTCAACCGATTGTCCCTCTGCAACACAAACTTCTGCAATAGTTCCACTCTGAGGGGCATGGATGGTATTCTTCATCTTCATGGCATCCAGGATGCAGAGCGGATCGCCCGGTTTTACAACCTGCCCAACTTTGACATGAATACCCACAATATCACCCGGCATGGGTGCTGTCACATCACAAGCGGTTCCAGCGGGAATTGAATGTACCTCTGCCTCGGGTTGATGAAGATCGAGAGATGGATTGCCAGAATTATCAGTCTGGTCAAGATCGATCTCAAACCGGCTGCCTTCCACATGGGCCACTATTGGCCGCTGGTTCAGATCTTCCACTTCAACCTGGAATCTTTCGCCATTTATTCTCACCCAGACTACCTGAGGGCGTTCGCTCATAATCTCTCCTTCCCATGAATCCGGCCCAACCCTCGCTGCCACCATTGACTAACGGACTTTTCCAATTCGCTCCCTAATCCACCTTTCCCGGTGAATGATCTTTTACTCAACAAAACAACCACAGCTGCTGCCGCAGCTTTTTTCCTGAGTTCTTCCCTGTCCGGGTCAATCCCAGATGATGGAGTTTCCTGGGGATGAGATACTTCAAAATCATTACCTTTTGCGGGAAAGAGGGCTTTCAGGATCAGAATTAATAAGATCAGGATACCCAGTGCGGAAAATGTGATCAAAATACCGATCCCGCTAAGTGATAATCCCTGTCCAATTTCACTCAAAAGATTTCTCCTGGTACCTAGACCGGCATATTGCCGTGTTTTTTAGGCCGTGTGCTGCCCTGCTTATTTTTTAAAAGTTCCAGGGCTGCGATCAGTTTTGGCCTGGTTTCGGATGGGATCAATACCTCATCCACATGACCGCTGGCCGCCGCCTGGTAAGGCTTCGAGAATTTTTCTTTATAGGAAGCCACGTACTCTTCCCTGGCCTGATCCGGATTCTCAGCTGCTATGATCTCTTTTCCATACAGGACATCCACCGCACCGTCTGCTCCCATCACTGCTATTTCAGCCGTAGGCCAGGCATAAACCAGGTCCGTGCGGATGTATTTACTGCTCAATACAATATAGGCACCGCCATAGGCTTTACGAACGATCACAGCAATCTTAGGTACAGTTGCTTCTGAATATGCATATACGATCTTTGCACCGTGGCGAATAATACCGCCATGTTCCTGGTTCACGCCCGGCAAAAAACCGGGAGTATCCACAAAAGTGACCAGGGGATAGTTATAGGCATCGCAGAATCGGATAAAACGGGCAATTTTGTCTGAGGAGTCTATATCCAAAACCCCTGCCAAAGCTTCTGGTTGATTGGCGACGATACCCACAGCCTGTCCATGCAACCTGGCAAATCCAACCAGGGCATTGGGTGCAAAATCAAGATGCACAGGAAAGAAGCTGGCCTTATCAACAATTCTTTCGATGACCTGGCGCATATCGTAAGCTTCATCAGTATCCATTGGAACTATATTATTCAAAGCTAGGTCCTGGCGGTAAGGATCATCTGTTGGAGGGGTATAAGGCGGCGGTTCCGCGTTATTTCCAGGGAGATAACCGAGCAGCTGGCGGGTAATCTTCAAAGCGTCTTCTTCAGAATTCGCTGCAAAATGAGCCACTCCGCTCTTGGTACTGTGTACACCAGCTCCACCCAGGGATTCAAAATCAACTTCCTCGTGCGTGACCGACTTGATCACTTTCGGTCCTGTGATGAACATATGGCTTGTACCGCGGGTCATGATCACGAAATCCGTCAATCCCGGGGAATATACCGATCCGCCGGCACAGGGCCCCAGCATGACACTGATCTGGGGAATCACACCACTGGCCTGGGTATTGCGCCAAAACAACTCTGAATAAGCCGCCAGACTGTAGACTCCCTCTTGAATGCGGGCTCCTACAGAATCCATCAACCCGATTACTGGAACACCGGCATCCAGAGCCAGGTCAAAGATCTTGGCCACCTTCTGTCCCTGGACCTCGGAGAACGATCCCCCCATCACTGTGAAATCCTGGGAAAAGACAGCAACCATTCGGCCATCCACTTTGCCAAAACCCACCACTACGCCATCTCCGGGCAAACGTTTTTCATCTAAACCAAACTCTTGATGGCGGTGAGCCATCAAAGCATCAACTTCCTGGAAGGACCCTTCATCCATTAAGGTCAGGACTCGTTCCCGGGCGGTCATTTTGCCCTTATCATGCTGGGCTTTGATCCGTTTTTCCCCGCCACCTTTTCCAGCTTGTTGGCGGACATCCTTTAGTTCCGAAATCAGGTCTTCCCCTGTTGGTTTTTTAGCCTTTGCACCCATTGTGCCCTGCCTTCCGAATATATTCGATCTTAATCTTCCGTAATCGATTCTTTCTCTTCCAGTGCCATGTAGATTTTATCCGCCGAGAGGGGCAGATCCGAAAATCGGATTCCTACTGCGTCGTATAAGGCATTGGCAATGGCTGGCGCGGTCTGTACCATCACATGTTCTCCTACACCCCTTGCACCCCAGGGACCATCATCGATCGGCGTTTCCACATAATCCCCATGTATCTTGCGGGGGATATCAGCAATCGTCGCGATCCGATAATCAACAAAGCTGGGATTGATCACCACCCCATCCTCATTGAACTTCATGGCCTCGTAAGCGGAGCTCATGCCATGCACAGCGCCGCCTTCGATCTGGGTCATGATCAGGTCCGGGTTGATAGCCCGGCCGACATCATAAACACTGGCAATATTGAGTACTTCCAGCTGGCCCGTGTCCAAATCCACTTCCAGATCCACTGCCTGGGCTCCGACTGTGTAATGGACAACAGCCCGGGTGCCCTGACCAGTTTCAGGATCCAAGTTAGTAACATAGGTGGGCATAAAATGGCCCCGCCCTACTACCGGACCTCCCTTCCAGCCTTCAAAGTCGTCATTGGGCATTCCATAAATGACCATTTTATCCAGAGGTTGTTCCCTTTCAGATTTGAATGAGATCACAATGCCATCTTTAATGGTCAGATCTTCGATATCTTCATCCCAGGCATCTGCTACTGTTTCCAGGATCTGGAACCGGGCATCCTCGGCTGCGGCCTTGACAGCATTACCCATGGACCAGGTCAAACGACTAGCAACTGTCTGCCATTCATAAGGGCTGTATTTTGTATCCAGCGGGGTTGAGACAGTCACATTTTCATATGGAACCCCCAGCACATCAGCCGCGATCTGAGCCGCAACTGTAAAGGCTCCCTGTCCGATCTCCTGTCCACCAACCTCCACCTGAAGTGTGGCGTCCTCATTAAAACGGACCACGGCGGCGCTGCCCGGATTGGGCGGCATGGCCGGCGCTTTCCACATGATAGCAATACCTTTACCCCGTTTTTTATTGGGTCCAGTTGGCTCTTCTTTTTTACCCCATTTAATGGCTTTTTTAGCTTTTTCGATGCAGGCTTCCAGATCAATGGGGGTCATTTTCATCCCGGAGACGATCTCGTCGTCTGTCCGAACGCAGTTTAAAGTCCGGAACTCTGCCGGATCCATTCCCACTTCTTCAGCCAGGCGATCCATGATCTGTTCCAAACCCCAGTGGATCTCGGGCATGCCAAATCCTCTCATAGCGCTGCCAACAGGATAATTTGTATAGACACAGAGGGAATCGGCTTTTACGTTCGGCACATCATAAGGGCCTGTGCAGGAATAACCAGCCGCCCGGGCGATATTCACACCATAATCGTTATATGCTCCGCCACCAAAATAGTAGGTCAACTCCATGGCCTGTAAAGTACCATCCTTATCACAGCCGACCTTTATATCTGAAACCAGGGATTGGCGGGCGGATGTGCCCACAAATTCCTCTTCTCGTGTCAGGCGCAATTTAACCGGCTGGCCTTCCACAGCCTGGGCCATAACCACTGCACAGGCTTCCATGGTGACACCAGCCTTGCCTCCAAAGCCTCCACCTACCACGGGTGCGATCACTCGCAGTTTATTATGGGGAATGCCCAAACCCTGGGCGATCATATCTCGCATAGCGAAGGGAGATTGGGAACTGGCCCAGAGGGTGACCTGCCCAGTCTTTTCGCTTAATGCGATTGAGGTATGGGTCTCTATCGGCACATGTTCAATCGGGGGAAGGCGGAATCGACCTTCTGCTACTGCTGCGCATTCGGCAAATGCAGCTTCTGCATCACCCTTGCGGATCTTAAAATGTTCTGAAATATTAGTTCCCGGTTCAGGGAAAATGAAGTTAGCAACAGAATAGCTCCCCAGATCAGGGTGGATCAGGGGTGCATCTGGCTGGGCGGATTCAACCGGGTCATAAATAGCCGGAAGCACCTCATACTCAACCTCAACCAACTTTACGGCTTCAACTGCAATATCCTCACTTGTTGCGACCACACCAGCAACAGGTTCCCCATAAACACGTACCCGGTCATAAGCAAAAATTGGCCTGTCAATCAGATATAAACCCAAACGAGCGGTTAAGTCCTTTCCGGTTACTACTGCCCTAACACCGGGCAGCGCTTCAGCTTTTGAGGTGTCGATCTTTTTGATCAGGGCATGTGGATATGGACTGCGAACCAGGCGGCTGTGCAGTAAATTGGGTCCAAATTGGATGTCGTCCACAAATACCGCACATCCAGTGATTTTATCCATTGCATCTGTGCGGATAACACTCTTTCCTACCAATCCAGATTCAGTGATCGTCATTGGGCACCTCCCTGACGAGAAGCTTCCATGATTGCATCAATAATACGCTGATATCCTGTGCAGCGGCACAGGTTACCTACCATAGCTTTTTGTATGTCCTCTTGAGTCGGTTTCGGGTTGCGCCTGAGCAGGGCAGTGGCTGCCATCAACATACCCGGAGTGCAATAGCCGCATTGCACAGCGTTCAGATCAGCAAAAGCCTGCTGCAAGGGTGTTAGTTTCCCATTATTGGATAAACCCTCGATAGAGGTGATTTCCCGGCCATCCAATTCCACGGCCAACACCAGGCAGGAATTAACAGGTTCTCCATCCACCAAAACTGTACAAGCGCCGCATTCACCGGCTTCGCAGCCGTTTTTGGTGCCAGTCAGTCCTAACTGATCCCGTAAGGCATGCAGCAGGGTCATATTGGATGGAACTAGAAGTTCTTCAGTTTGTCCGTTGACAATTAATGTAATAGTGTGTTTTGCCATAGTTTTTCTCTTCTGATGGATAAACAGAATTATTTCAAAATCTCCCAAATCTCTTTTAATCCCTTATAAACCAGGTTGCGAACCATTTTCTTTTGATAGATAGCTGTTGCTCTCTGGTCTTCGATGGGGGCGGAGATGTCCATTGCGTCTTCAGCTGCTTTAGAAAGGATTTCATCTGTAATAGGATCCTGAGCCAGGAACTCTTCTACAGATGGGACACGATAAGCAGTTGGCGCAGTGGAGTTGATCCCAATCCTGAACCGGATCCCCGCTGGAGTTGTTGAATCCGGAAACGCCAGCACTGCAACTCCGACAATTGCCAGATCTCCCATTTTGGATCGGCCAATTTTATAGTAGCAGCCTACAGCTTTATCAGGTGGAGTGGGGAAATGGATCCTTTTCAGGAATTCATCCTTTTCCAGGGCTATTTTCCCGGGCCCAACCCAGAACTTATCCAGGCTTAATTCCCGTTCGCCGCGGGGGTTCTCCAGGATGGCCTTCCCCTCATAAACGAGGGCGGCCGGTGACATATCGGCACTGGGAGATGCATTGCAGATGTTCCCACCCAGGGTAGCCAGGTTGCGCAGCTGATAATTCCCCACTGTATCTGCTGCCTGGCACAAAATACTATAATATTTGAGCAAATTCGGGTGGCTGGAAAGCGAATTCAGTGTTACCGCAGCCCCGACTTTCAATCCATTTTTCTTATCAAACGATATTTCCTGCATACCGGGAAGACCTTTTACGTCCAGTAAAAAACCCGGTCCTTCTCCCCTATCACGCATCTGGATGAACAGATCCGTGCCCCCCATCAGCAATTTTAGATCATCCCCATTTATCTTTCATCCGATCAAAGACATCCTGGGAAGTCTCTGCTTTGATATACTCAAAATCTGGTAGTCCGGGACGAGCCAACATAATATATCCTCCTGCCAGTCCTGCGATGATCAATAGTAATAACTTGATATAGAAAGCCTTTTTTTGATCCCTGGTGATTTTTTTGGTTAGCGGGGAAATAGCAGCTTTTTAAACCAAAAAGGGGCTCAAAAAGGTAGATTTTGATTATACACCCCACTTATAGGGTACGGGGGGTTACTAATTTCCTGTTCTCGCTGGTATCTTGTCAATAAAAAATGGGCATCCGCCTGGGAGGGGATGCCCATTTATCAAGTTTTTTGCGTGTTTATTAGAGTTCAGCTGCTTCTGGCGGTTTAAAGATCAAGAAAATCGCATTGATCAGAATACCCAAAACAGCAGCTGTTGCGATGGCAGGTAAACCACTGGGGAAAACGCCCTGGAAGATCGGGATGGGCAGGAATCCACCCGCATAACCAATATTTCCGCCGATGCCAACAACCATGATCACCGCGCCAACAGCCAGGTTGCGGGAAGCTGAAGAGGCTGACATTATTTTCCACCATCAGCGCGATGCCCTGCATGCCGATCACACCAAAGAGGTAGATCGCCAGGCCGCCGCTAACAGCCAGGGGGACTGTGGCAACCAGCGCTTCCAGCTTACCGATGAAGCCCAGCAGCATGGAAATGCCGCCGGCCATGATCAGCACGGGTCCTGAGTAGTTGAGGGTGATTGCCATCAGCGAGTTATTTTCACCGTAGTTGGTACCGGCCGTGGAACCAAACAAACCGTTGATGAAGTCTCCAATACCATCCAGGATCAGGTTAAACCCGATATGCTCATCCAGATGATAGGGTTCTTCACCAACTTTTTCAGCATAGCGATCAACATAAAGACTGATCTGATACAGGTGGGCGGTGGATTCCGGGATAGTGGCAATAGCCATGATGCTGATACTGAATATCGATGTGACTACCATGGCGCCTGTGAAGGTTGGGAAGGTGAAATGGGGCACTACCAGCCAGTTAGCACCTGCTACGCCAGATAAATCGATCAATCCTAATGGCCAGGACACAAGATACCCTACAATTGCACCCAGCAGGATGGGGATCATGCCTACAAATCCCTTTCCACGCAGATAAACGGACATCAGAATGGTGACCAACAAGGTAACTATCGCTACCAGCCAGTTGGCGGCCGCCATATCAAGGGCCGCAAATCCAAGACCAAAACCGATGATGCAGGCTACGGAACCAGTGACGATCGGGGGCAGGACCTTATCAATGGCATCTTTGCCAACAGCTTTGATGATAAAGCCGATGATGATATTGATGACACCGGTGACGAGAATACCAGCCTGCATCAGGCTGATCAAATCGTCGCTTGCTGGAACGCCCCATTGGGCATTGGTAATGGCCAGGTAAGCGGTCAGATAACTGAAGCTTGATCCATAAAAGAGGGGGATGAATTTCCCGATCCGCCATTTTGACAGGATCAATGCCACAATTGTCGCCATACCGGCCACGAACAGCACAGTTGAGAGATGGAACCCGGTTAATAAGGCACAAAAAGCTGTTGCCGGGAACATGGTCAGCACATGCTGAAAGCCCAAGACGATCATCTTCCCAATTGGTGGAACTTCATTGGGAAGATAACCTGGTATTTTCCGGTCCTCAATTGCCATATATTCTCTCCTTTAGATAATTAATTGACCCTTCTATCAAGATAAATACTGGTCCAGATTGCTGCAAGATATCCAGCCACCTCCTTTTCCCAGGCATTTTTCCATTATTTCCCACCTAGATAGTATTAACCCGGACTTGTGATAATAAGTAATGCTTGCCCAAGCAGTAAGTTTTACACCACTCGATTATTGTAAAAAAAAGAACCACAAAGTGGTCCTTCTACACAATAAAAAAATGCCCTGGAGAGCGTAACCGCTCCTGGGCATCTTTGAATTTGTGATCTTCGTTTCTTGTTTTTCATTGCATACTTCATTCTAACTAAACCTAAGCATTTGTCAATATCAGACTTGGAAAAATGGTAAAAAAAGCAGCAGGTGATCATATTATAAAGATCAATATAGGAGGATTTCAACCTCCTTGCTGATCAGGATTCCTCACTACCCTTACGCTTCAGAACATTCTTGATCAAATCTTTGGCAACAGTTGCGGCATAATCGCCCTCAGAGCTTTGTTGATAATCCGCTTCCCTGCCTTCCGCTTCAGCATTTACTCGCTCTGCCAGAGCATTATCCAGGGTCTCAAAAGCCTGGCTGATAATGCTTTTAGCCACTGTGTCGATCAGGCGCTGACCAACAGCGGCCAGTTTTCCACCAATCTGGACCTCCCCGGTATACCCCATCAAGGTTTGATTCTCTCCCTCATTTGTTAGAATGACATCCCCGACACCTTTCAGAAAACCCGGTTTTCCGCGCCCATCAACGGTCATAGTATAGCTGTTGGGATGGTCCTCGTTGGAAATCACCAGCTGGCCAGAAAATTCTCCAGCTACCGGTCCTACCCGAACATTCATGACTGCTTCGTAAGTATTCTCTCCAACCAGCTCCATTTTTTTTGTTCCCGGGAGCGCGGCAGCCATCACCTCAGTATCTCGAAATAAGTCCCAGACTTGCTGCTGAGTGCCGTTAAACAGGTGTTCTCCTTCAACTTTCATCTTTATTCCTCCGACTTGTAAAGCAGCTCGTATAACCGGTTAGGGCTGAGCGGCGTTTCAGTTATTTCCAGATCATAATCCGACAAGGCGTTTTCCAGCGCCTGCGCAAAAGCAGCCGGCACCGGGATCGCGCCAGCCTCGCCTACTCCCTTGGTGCCCAGTTTATTATTTGGAGCGGGTGTGTTTTCATGATAAACCTCGATATGCGGCATTTCAGCCGATGTTGGGATCAGGTAATCCGCCAGACTGGCGTTCAACAACTGCGCGTTTTCATCATAATGGAGTTTCTCATAATAAGCATTGCCGATGCCCATGGATACACCGCCATGAATTTGCCCCTCAACCACCAGGGGGTTGAGCATGGTCCCGCAATCTTCGACGGTAACGTACTTATGGATCTTGATCATCATCGTTTCTGGATCCACTTCCAGGATCATGCCGTGAACACCAAAAGCTGTGGCGCCATACTCGGGTCCAAAATATTTGGTCGATTCCAGGCCGGGTTCGGTCCCTGGTTCCACTGCTCCGCGGAAAGGATTGGCCAGTACAGCCAGTTCTCCCAAGCTGATGGATTTGTCTGGAATATCCGCCACCCTGACCAGTCCGCCATCCAACTCCAGTTCGTCCTCCGGGGTTTCCAGGATCTTACTGGCTAATTTCAGTACTTTCTTCCGAACATCGCTGGCTGCAGCCAGAACAGCATTGCCGGCCACGACAGCCCCCCTGCTGGCGAAAGTCCCTGTCCCCCAATGGATCTCGGCAGTATCTCCTGAAACAAGGCTGACGTCTTCAACTTCCACGCTTAATTCTTCGGCAATGATCTGGGCAAAAGATGTCATATGGCTCTGCCCTTGAGTGCCTACGCCTGTGGCAGCGCTGATCTTGCCGCTGGGTTCGATCGCAACTCGGGCTCCTTCATAAGGCCCTACTCCGGTAGTCTCAATAAAAGGCACAACGCCAATGCCAATATGTTTCCCTTCGGCCCGCAGGCGAGGTTGTTCTTCCTTGATGAACTTTTCATACCCGATCTTTTCTATTGCTTTGTCATATGCGGGTTGATAATTCCCAGAATCAAATACCAGGTTGGTGAAGGCCTGATCGATAATCTCGTGATCATACGGGAACTGGTCTGCCTTGATGAAATTCAACCGCCGCACATCACGGGAATCCAATTCCAATTCCTTGCAGGCGATATCCAGCATTCTCTCAACAATATAAATTCCCTGGGGGCGGCCAGCGCCGCGGACTGGGGTCGTGATGATCTTGTTCGTAAAGACCACTGACAGATCACTGGAGTAATTCTTGACATCATAAGGTCCCATAGAATGAGACTGGGTATTCAGCGGGATAGTCAGACCGTAGGGATCATAGGCACCCGTATCATGGATGATCTTCTGTTTGATACCAAGGATACGTCCTTCCTTGGAAAGAGCCATCTCCACTTCCTGGACCTGCTCTCGCTCCTGGGTTGTGGCGTAGAAATTTTCTTTGCGGTCCTCGATCCATTTTACTGGCCTGTTCAATTTCATAGTTAGCCAGGGCAGGACCATTTCCTCGGCATAGAACATCATGATCTTGGGGCCAAATCCGCCCCCGACAAATGGAGCCACGACCCTCACCTGATGAGTCCTTAATCCCAGGCGAGCGGCCATTCCATTCCGGATCGGGATAGGTGATTGAGTGGCATCCCAGACCATCAAGTGCTGGCTCTTCTGATCCCAGTCCACCACGATCCCGCGATTTTCCATGGCGGCCGCGGCGCCCCGGTCCAATTTGAATTTTCGTTTTATAACCAGATCGGCTTCTTTTTTAGCAGCCTCATAATCCCCTTTATTCTGGACCAGGTGAGCGGCCAGGTTGGAATCCAGTTCGTCATGCACCAGGGTATGACCGGGCTCGAGGCATTTTTCCAGATCTGTCACTGCCGGAAGCGGCTCGTAATCTACATAAACCTCTTCCACTGCATCTTCAGCAATATATCTGCTTTCCGCTACAACAACAGCGATGATCTCTCCGGCATGCTTGATCTTGTCTTTAACCAGTGGAACCTGGCGGCAGGAGTTAAAGGTAACACCCTCCAGGGTAGGAGGTGGGGACACCAATGGCGGCCCTGGTTCCCAGGCATCTCCCATGTCCTCTGCAGTGTAAACACCTACAACACCGGGGATATCCTTCGCTGAGCTGGTATCGATGCTTTTTATCTTTGCATGGGCATAATCACTCCGCACAAATGCCGCATGGAGCATATTGGGCAGATTCACATCACCCACAAATAGAGCTCCCCCCGTCAGCAGTCGGGGATCTTCAACTCTTTTTACTCGTTTGCCAATTACTTTGTAAGTCACAGCAGCACCTCGTGTGGATACCTGTTCAGGCTTACAGGGAATATAGATTATCAGTTCATTTTTTCTGCAGCCAGCTTCACAGCATCAATAATGTGCTGATAACCGGTGCAGCGACATAGATTTCCGGATATCGCTTCCCGGATCTCATCTTCTGTAGGATTGGGGTTTTCTTCCAACCAGGGCAGCAAGGTGATCAGGAATCCCGGTGTGCAAAAACCACACTGCAAACCATGGGCTTCCTTAAAAGCTTCCTGGAGTGGATGCAAATCGTCAACCGTCCCCAACCCTTCTACGGTCATAATCTCCTGTTGGTGGACTTGGGGAGCAAAGATCAGGCAGGAGCGCACAGCAGCTCCATTCAGCAGTACTGTACAGGCGCCGCACACTCCGTGTTCACAACCTACATGAGTTCCGGTCAACCCCAATCCATCCCTCAGGAAATCGCTTAATAAGGTCCGGGGATCTACAGTTTCTTGATAGGATGTGCCATTCACGGTTACGGTAAGTTCGAATGTATTATCCATGGTGGACTCCTATTTTCCGCCTTTGGCTCGTTGAAGTGCTTCTTCCAGGGCCCTGCGGGTGAGAACATTAGCCAAATGACGCCGGAATTCGGCTGTTGCATGAATATCACCGCCAGGATCGATCTCATCCGCTGCGGCTTTTTCAGCAGCAGCTGTGATCATTTCAGTTGTGATCTCATTTCCGATCAGCATATTGGCTGCTTCTGGAGCAGAGATCGGACCATCCCCAGCGCTGAGATACACCATCCGCGCTTCTGTACAGCGTTCCTTTTTATCCAGTGTCAGGATTGCAGCAACACCCATGAGGGCAAAGTCATGCGGCCTTCGGGCTACTTCTTTGAGTGACCAACCGCTGCGGGCAGGCAGGGGAGGAAATTGGACCTCGACCAGCAGATCCTCCGGTTCCAAAGATGTCATTAACAAGCCAATAAAAAACTCGCTGGCAGGAACCAACCGTTCCCCTTTCTTGTTTTGAATTTTAAATTGAGCTTCCAGGGCCGTGGATACCACCACCAACTCTGCAGATGCATCCGCATGCGCCAGGCTGCCGCCAATGGTGCCCCGATTGCGAATTTGGACTGTCGCGATCTGGGGCATGGTTTCATGGATCAAGGGCGCATGCTCTTTGATAAGGGGATCCTTCTCAGCCTGGCTGTGACGTGCCATGGCGCCTATTCGGACCCCATTATCGTGGGTTTCGATATAGGAAAGCTCAGGGATATTATTAATATCCACCAGAACAGTGGGCTGCACCAACCTGAAATTCATCATCGGGACCAAGCTTTGGCCCCCGGCCAGGATCTTGGCGTCATAGCCATGTTCATTGAGTAGTTCCAAAACTTCAGGAATTGAATGTGGTGCGTAATACTTAAAGGGTGCTGGTTTCATAGTACCTCTCTAATAAGAACAAACACCTGATTTAAATTATAGTTGAAGTTCTTTCTCTCAAACCTAGCTCAGGCATGAGATCTCCCGCTGGAGACATTCTTCCAAGGATGTTGGTTGGCGGCCTAATAGCCAGGCTAACATCCGCGGACTGCCAGAGAATCCATGAGCCTGGTAATGCAGGAACATTTTCACCAGGGCAGAGATCTGGTAGGATCCCAGACCAGTTTTTGCGACTTGTTCCTTCCAGTCTTCCAATGAAATCTGCTCAGCCTTGATTTCCTTCTCCATCAGCTTACTGACCAAAGCTGCAATTTCAGTCTGGGAAGTTAAACCTGTCCCCACCAATTGATAGACAGCGCCATCATGAGTAGTATCTGCCAGCACAATTGCAGCCACCTGGGCCACGTCCGTCAGGTCTACCAGGCAGAGTCTGGTATCTGGAGGATATGGAACCTGGTAGATCCCACGTTTTTTGATTCTCTTTAACTGGGAGGTAATGTTCTGCATATAAGCTGTGGGCTGCAGGATTGTGAACGACAGGCCAGAAGCGATCAGCCGCTCTTCCACGCGCAATTTCAGCCAGTGATGGGGCATGGCTTCTAGCTGGGGGTGAAGTACTGAATGATAAACAAAGTGGTCCACACCCATTTCCAATGCCGTCGAGATGGCAATTTCACCAATTTCCACTTCCCTGGGATGCACATTGGGAGGGATGTGATAGACAGCTCGTACACCGTCCATCGCTCGTTGGATCTCTTTCTTATTCAGAAGGTCTCCATGGAGGATCTCATCCACACCAGCGGCCAGAACCACATCACTATAGGAATCTTGATGGATCAATCCCCGCACGTGGGCTCCTTTATCTTTCAAGCCCCGGATGACTGCCAGGCCAGTTTTACCTGCTGCTCCTGTAACCAGGATCATATTTACCTCTTATTAATCATTTTCCTTAAAGGCCACAAACCTGGCCCAACAGGATGCCAGCTCCATTCCTTTTTGAATGAAACAACCGATATAATAACGGCCGCTTTCAAGGTCAGCCAGTTCTCCCCCTAAGTTCTCAGCATGGATAATGCCCTTGGGGAATAAGTTCAAGTGCATATCCTGGTAATACTTGTCAAAGGGATAGATCTCATCCCAACCCGCCCCATATTGCTCGGTCAATTTTTGATTGGCTTCCTCGAACGTCTTGGGGTGCCAATCCCGCTGGATAGTGTTCATTGGATGTTCCATGGCTACGCAGTCCACGGCCAGCCATTTGATATCCATCTCAATGCACCAGTCGCCAAAATCTGGTGAGGGACCTGGATGGCGGATCATGTAGCGGAATTCATCCGAGTCCGGGCTGTTCCAGCCATATTTGTGATAGCCAGTTTTAATGACCAAGATATCACCCTTTTTCACTTCGACAACCTTCTTGACCATTTCTGGTGTGTACACGCTCGTATCGGAGACTAATTCAGATATATCTGCTACAACTCCGGGGCCAAACCATTTTTCGAAAGGCGTTTCACCGATCGTGGATCCCGCTGCATGGAAATGTTTTTCGCCATCCATATGGGTCGCCAGATGGAAGCTGGCCTTACAGTGAGCGTTGTTGCGTCCCAGCCCAAAATTCTGTCCGCCCACTCGCTTGGTGTAGTTCACGGTCAGCGGCACATAATTAGCCCATTGGGGGGTCTGAACACTGAAAGGCAGGGTCATATCCATCATCCGGATATCCTTCATCAGGCCGAAGAATTCACTCTGGTCCATACCTTTTGGTGCTTGAAGAGCTACCACGCGGCTCCAGGAAGATTCAACTTCCATGAAGGGAATGGGGAAGAGCATGATCCAGGCTCGCTGATCCTTGAGCTGGTCGATCTCTCCTCCCAGCGATTCCGCCAGCAGCAGACCGCTTTGGGGCATTTCCACATGAGTTAATTTGTGATACTCCTCGGGAGGAAATAGTTCATCCCATTTCTTGCCATGTGTCTTTTGAAGTTTGGCTTCCGCTTTCTCAAATTCACGGGCGTGCATATAGCGCAGATTAGTATTCATCGGGTGTTCCGCGCAGCCACAGTCCACAGCGATCATCTTCAGTTTAAGATCCAATGCCCATTGAAAAAACTCCGGAGAGGGCCCAGGATGGCGCAGGTAATAACCAAATTCCTTGTTCTCGATTCCGCCCTGGGCGTTTTCATTGGCTACATCAGGCTGGTCCCACCCGTATTTATGATAACCAGTGTTGATGATCAGGATATCGCCTTCTTTAAGATCCACCTTTGAGGTGATCATCTCTGGTGTATACAAACTGTAATCAGAGACATCACCTGAGATATCAACCACCACACCTTCCCCAGCCAGATCAGTCAAGGGGATATCAGCGATGGCCCGAGCACCAGAGTGGAATGCCCGCGGTCCTACCAGATGGGTACCCGTATTATTACTCCATTCTATAAGTTGGCCATTCGCACCCATTCCCCCACCAAATGAGCCGGTCAGCCGTTTAAAGAAATGCACTTGCAAGGGCATCTCCCCAGGAAAAGGCGGTGTAAATACACTCAGAGCCTGGTTAAGATCGAACATTTTGGCCTGGTCCAGTAAACTGATGACTTTCTCTCTATCCATATCCATCCTCCCTCTCAGGACTCTCTTTTTTCTACCCGATCTTATAATGCTCCGCATATGCCACTAGAGCTTCCTGGAAAAGGGTGATCGGAGGTCGAACCAGACCAGCTCCCACCTGCCCGATGCCCGCTTCTTTATGGGCAATTCCAGTATTAATGCGGGGGGTGATATTCTTTTCGACGATCTTCCTTAGATCCATCCCTGTTGGTGTACCTCTGAAATCCAGGGGTGGGATGGTGAAGTATCTATGCTCGGTATAGGTGATCTCGTACATTTCCATGGTGGTATTGATAGCATCTTTGGGTGTGCCGCTGACGAAGTTAACGATCGCTGGAGCACTCGCCATTGCAAAACCACCAATTCCTGCCGACTCAGTGATAGTGCTGTCCCCAATATCGCCGCTGGAATCCTCTTCGGTGTACCCGGGGAAATATAATCCTTTTGGTGTGGGAACTGGAGCGGTGAACCAGCGTTCACCCAGGCCGCTGATGCGGATGCCAAAATCAGTCCCGTTGCGGGCCATCACGCTGACGATGGTGCTGCCCTCGATGCCGTGGGCAACATCTGACATAGCTTTGCAGGCTGCCATGACCGGATTCAACACGCTGAGCGCATTATCGCCCAGGAATGCCAGAACTTCCGAAGCGACTTTGGTATCTTTGGTCACCGCAGTGATCAATGGCGCCAATTTGACAGTGAACAAGATCGAGCCGGCCTTATTGCGGTTGTGGCCTTCATCTCCCATATGCAGGGATTCTGCCAGCAAAGAGCGAATATCAATGCCATCGCTGGATTCAATGGCCTCTTTGAGCAAAGGAGCCATTACTTCTTCCATCCAGTGCAGCTTGGTGAGAACTTCTTCGCTGTAGGCACCATACCGCAGCACCTTGCCGTAACCTTCATTAAGATTGGAATAGGACTTATTTCCGTGGGTTTTATTCTCTAAAATATAGACAGACATCGAAGGGCAGGTCACTCCTGCCATCGGTCCTACTGACTGATGATGGTGGCAGGGTTCCAGCTCAATTTTTCCGGATTCCACCAACTTCTGAGCTTCTTTCATATCCTTGGCTTTACCTTCAAAGATCAAAGCCCCTGTGATAGCTCCCCGCATCGGACCGGATGCCCTTTCCCAGGTAATGGGCGGACCAGCATGCAACAGCAGGTTGTCCTTCATGCCCGGGATAACGTCAATGGCCTTTCCGAGCCCGACCAATACCGGCCGGGCCTCCATCATCCGTTCAACAGCTTCTTGATTAGCTTTTTCAATATCCATTCCCAGCTCCTTTCCAACCAGGTTTAGGTGAGTAATTAGATCAT
This sequence comes from uncultured Chloroflexia bacterium, assembly GCA_963824175.1. Lineage (GTDB taxonomy): Bacteria > Chloroflexota > Anaerolineae > Anaerolineales > UBA11858 > B10-G9. The sequence goes on from CAWGOD010000004.1 coordinate 79,609, forward strand.
GATTTCTTTTTGTAGCGCTTTCCCGGTTCGAATTTCGAACGGGCTTCTTTTAATATCTCTTCATAGAGGGCCAGATTGCGGTCCTCCAGATGATCGAATGGCTGGAGACTTTTACTGCCTGTAGTGATGTAGCGCAATGGATCGGGATCCAGCTTGGCGGCAATGATCTCTTCTGTGCCGCGGGCCTGGGCCAATCGCCAGGCAATGGGATTGACGATCATGCTGTGACCGAAATAATAGTTTCCTCCTGCATCGGGGCCGAGCATATTGGTGCTGACCATATAAACATGGTTATCATAAGCCCGGGCGCAGTTTGTGATGTACCAGATATCATAGGAACGCAGCAGGGCGGACGGGCGGACAATGACCTCTGCCCCCTTCACAGCCAGCAGGCGGGATAATTCCGGGAAATCGCCATCATAACAAATGATCATACCAATCGTGCCTAACTCAGTTTCATAGACTTCGGCGCTGGTTCCAGCTTCAGTCCAGCCCCCATATTCCTTTCTCTCGCCTGGGAAAGGATGGGTTTTATCATAAATGCCTATGATCTTTCCATCGGGGCCTATCAAGATCGAGGCATTCAGAATACGGCCTTTTCCCTCTCCCCTGCGGTAGGTCGGCCAGACGACATGAACGCCCAATTCTTTGGCTCTTTCCTGGATTGTTTCGGTCAATTTTCCAGGAACCTCATCGATCAGTTCCCATAACTCATCAATTGAAAGCCCGGTATCAAATCCAGTAGTCACAGTCTCCGGGAAGACCACCAGGTCAGCTTGATAGTCTTCTACAGCTTTATCCAACCACTCGACACATTTCTTGATATTTTCCTGCGGTTTATTGGGAGTGACCGCTATCTGGACACAGGCGGCTGTAAATTCTTTCATCTAATGAGCTCCTTTATCCTTTCATTTTCTCCAGCAAGGCTGCCAGATCGGTATTTCCACCTGCGGCAGGTTTCCAATCAACCTGAATCACACTGGCTTTCTGGAATTCTAAACTTTCAGTGAAAGATTCCAATCCCACATTAATGGCAGCAAATTCTCCTTGGAGGGATGCCAGATCCACTGCCTTAAAAATGGCTGATGGTTGGGAATCAGAGGTCTTATTTAATTGGCGGATCAGGCGAGCGGCATAACGAACTGCCCTATCACTGCTTAAAAATACTTGGGCACCGGCTTTTTCAAGGACCACTTGCTGATCTGTCATTCCCTGGGGATCGAGATCCGTTCCAGATAGAGTGATAATTACATCAAGTCGCCTCTTGGCTTTAACTGCTGTTTCTTTGACAGCCATGATAGCTGGCCCCAGCTCTGCTGCCGGATCGGGGTGGGAACCGTGACCCAGGACAACATCCATCAGGATCAAGGCCACTTCAGGATCCTCTGCTTCCATCTCCAGACGCTTGATCCGCAGCTCATTGTCCATCATGGGGTGCAAACGTCCCACTGTAAACTCATCTTCTCCCAGGTCAACAATTGTGTGCTCTTGGCTGACCAGGGAATTTTCCAATTTCAGTTTTTTATTGATCGGCACATTGGAGTACACTACTGGCAAGTAACGATCCAGGATCAACAGGGCTTCATATGCCAGGGTTCCCCCGGAGTACAAACCCCGCAGGTAACGTTGGTCAGGTTTAAATCCTTCCAAATGTATTTCTTCCGATGTATCCGTATCTTCAAGATCACCATCGAGCGCCACCGCGGCGGCGGCCGTATCATCAAATGTAGAAGTGAAGAGCAGATTATCGACTTCCTGGAGAGCGGTCTGGTAGCCAATAAAATTCACCACAACCGGCTTGGAAAGGCCTCTGGCGAATTCCAGGATCTCGTCTGCTGCATCTTTAGCGGGTGGTTTGGAAACCAAAACGATCACCTTTGTCTCAGGATCCCTATCCAGCAGGTCCAAAGCCATACGTGCTGTTAATCCCCCGACCTTGGAGGACAAGTCCCTTCCCCCGGTTCCCAGGGCATGGGTTAACCCGCCACCTAGATGGTGAATGCGAACTGACACCTGCTGCAGGCCAGTCCCGGAAGCCGCCACCATACCGATCGATCCTTTACGAACCTGGTTGGCGAAACCCAGGCCAATACCATGGATGATCGCTGTACCGCAGTCCGGGCCCATAACCAGTAAGCCTTTTTCTGCACCGATGGTCTTAAGTTCAATCTCCTCATCGACAGTGACATTATCACTGTACAAGAATACGTGTTTTCCCAGGCGGAGTGCTTCTCGGGAGACACCGGCCGCATACCGGCCCGGCACCGAGATCAATACCCATTTAGTTCCAGGCAGATTCTTATCAGCCGATTCCAGGCTTCTGGGGAGGAAATCCTCTCCAGCGCCTTCCCGGCTTCTGCGGGCTGCCACCAGTTCATCTACCTTATCAAGCGCTTCCTGGGCGGTTTTGGTATCTTTAGCTTTGACCACCAATACCAGGTCATCCGCTTTGACACCTTTGATCTCTTCCACCAGCAAGCCTGTCTGTTCCAGAAGATCCAGGTTGGCCTCTGTGCCCATCACCACACCCGCATCGTCCACTCCAGGTAATTCTGCCAGGGAACGCTGCAGCTGCATCAGAACCACAGAATCAAAATATGCTCCGGATCGAATCTCTGTTTTGATAATTGCCATAGAATATTCCTACTATAAATTATTAGATTATGCCTTCTTCACCCATCTGATCCATTTCTTTTTGGCTGTAGCCTAACAGATCCACCAGAATCTCCCGGTTATGTTCCCCGAGAAGAGGAGGTGGCTGGTGGGTTTCGGCTGGTGTTCGGGAGAGCTTATAGGGGAAGCCCGTCAGGGACACCTTCCCTGCAGAGCTATGCTGCACTTCCTGCACCAATCCACGGTCTTCCCGCTGGGGATGCTGGAAAACTTCCGGTACGGTATTGATCGGGCCACATGGCAGCCCGGCCGCCCGGATCTGGTCCAGCCAATCATCTGCATTCTTTTCTTTAAATACACCATTCAGGACTTCGATCAAATCTGCCCGATTTTTAACGCGGTCCTGGTTGGTTAAGAAACGGGGATCGGTTTTTAGATCGGGATGCTGGAGGGTATCACAGAGCTTCTCCCACTGGCGCTGATTTGCAGCCCCCAGGACAAAACCCTTGTCTTTAGCCTGGAACGGTTCGTAAGGCGCGATATTGGGATGGGCATTGCCTACCCTTTTGGGTGGTTCACCACCAATCAGGTAATTTGAAGCCACATTTGCGAGTAGAGCAGTCTGTGTATCCAATAGAGACACATCGATATGCTGGCCCTGACCAGATTCTGAACGTTCTAGAAGGGCAGCCAGGATAGCCGACGAGGCGAACATTCCGGAGGTGATATCAATGATAGGGATCCCAACCCGGGAAGGCGGACCCTCTACTGGGCCGGTGATGCTCATCATGCCACCCTCGGCCTGAACGATGGCGTCATAACCAGGGCGTTCCCGGTAGGGCCCGGTCCGTCCATATCCGCTAACAGAGCAGTAGATCAAACCAGGATTACCCTCTTGCAGGGCGTCATAACCCAGACCCATCTTGTCCAAAACGCCGGTGCGGAAGTTCTCTATGAAAACGTCTGAGATCTGGACTAATTTTTGGATGATCTCCAATCCAGCTGGATCTTTCAGATTGACTGTCAGGCTGCGTTTGTTGCGGTTAGCAGAGAGGAAATAAGCTGATTCTCCAGGATAGGGACCATAGGCATCTCCGACAAAGGGAGGACCCCAGCCGCGGCTTTCGTCACCGGAACCAGGTCGTTCTACTTTAATGACATCCGCCCCAAAATCCCCCAACATCATAGTGCAGTAAGGGCCGGCCATCGCCCGGGTTATGTCCACGATCCGGATATCTTTTAAGGCAGCCACGGATTTCTCCTCAGAGTAGAGATTTGTTACATTTCCCCGCATGATAATGGCAGAAAAAATAGAAAATTTGATGCCGTAAATTCATATTGCGGGTATGTGTAGTATACCTTAATTGGTAAGTGAAGAATCCATTATGGAAGCATGTCATATTCTCAAGAAAATCAACTGATACGATGTGAGCATGTCATTTCATCGGTCATTATTATGCATGTTCCTATTAGGGCAGCTGCCAGGGATTATTTCCTGTTAGACATAGATAATTTTTTCTAAAGTAGAAGGTTATCCTGCCTCCTAAAAACCAGCCTAAGAATTATCTATTAATTATGTATACAGGGCGAGTCAGACTCTTAAAGCTTTAATATGAAGATAATTGATGCACTATTGGTTTTGTTTCGTTATATAGCTCTAAATAGCTTTTATATAGAGATCTATAGATATCTTTTGTTGTGTCATTGGGAACTATTGTCCGATTAGTTTTAACCCATGAGTTTAAATCATCTTTTGTCAGAATTCCTGCTGCGAGACCGGCGAGAAATGCATCCCCATAAGCAGCACCGATGGTTGTGGCTGGCAAAATTTGACTAACTCCAGTAACGTCTGACACGATCTGCAACCAGGCAGGACTTTGTGTCCCCCCTCCAACAGCTACGATCCGCTGAACTGGAGCCCCTATCTCACGGTACGTCTCAATATTATGTCGAATCCCGAATGCAACACCCTCCAAAATCGCCCTAAAGAGATGGGCGCGAGTATGGGCCAATGAGAGACCAGCTATGACACCGCGAGCCTTCGGATCGTTAATTGGTGTACGTTCTCCACTGAAATACGGCAGCAGTAATAACCCTCCCGATCCAGGAGGTATTGCTTCCACAGACTTAAAGAGGTTTGTATATGCCAAATCATCGGCAAGATCTTTGGCAAATTCATCTCGAAACCAGCGAGTCAGAGAACCAGTAGTCGCCATTCCTGCCGCCAGGTTGTACTGAGGTTTGAAAGCTCCTGCGACAGTCCAAGTCCGCTCATCAGGGGCCGGTTTGTTTAAAACAAGATGAAAAATGCTGTACTTCCATACATAATCATCATATCGCCAGGATTAACTACGCCAACTGAAATCGCTTCGGATAATGCATCAACTGCACCTACAGCAACTGGCGTTCCCTCAGCTAGCCCCGTTTCTTCCGCACCAATGCGGTTTACCTCTCCAGCTTTCTCATCACTCCACCCCAATCTAGGAAGTTGATCCAATGATAGTAAACCTTCGGAATAGTGATCCGACCATTCAAGGGAATGGATATCCATGAGGGGCATGTAGTGACTTGCGGTATGTCTATCCATCACGTTTTCGCCAGTTAGACGGAACACAAGATAACTGCTCGCCGTGGTGATCATGGCTGTCTTTTTCCACAGTTCAGGTTCATTTTGCCGGAACCAAAGAATCTTCGGTCCAACAGCCTGGCTAGTAAAAGCCATTCCACTAAAATTAAAGATGTTTTCAGCACCGATTTGATCGTTCAGTATTTCGATTTCTTTGCTTGCTCTCGTGTCCACGCCATAAAGCACACCAGGTCGCAAAGGTTTCCCGGTCTTATCGAGGGGCAGCATGCAGGGGCCTATCGCGCTTAATGCTACACCTGCAACATCAGCGCCAACATATGGATTACCATCAAGTAACTTCCGACAAATTGCTACCGTATCTGCCCACCAAACCTTATCTGCATCTTGTTCAGCCCAACCAGGGCGAGGAACAACCATCGTGTGTTCCACCACAGTTGACTTCAACACTTTCCCGCTGAGATCAACCAGTGCTCCTTTACTACTATATGTACCGATATCGATTCCAAGCAATAGGCTTCCCATATATACCCTTCCCTAACCTCGCTGCAGAGATGAATTAGGGTCGAAATCCCCGCATCATTTTCTCCCTATAAGACACGAACCTCACCTTTAATTAATGACAAATCTATATCCTGGAGTACCCACACACCAGATAACTCCTTGGATATTTTTTTCTTCATTACCAAGTATTCACTCACCTTATTTTCTCCACGTATTTCACAATAATGACATTACTACTGCCAAGCCTGTTTTCCGTGATCCGTTCAACTTTAAACAATACAAGTGTCAATAAATTCCTTGTATTGTTTTTCAACAAGCTGGACATTCCTGAGAGCATTAGGCTGGAAAGATGAGATTGCTTCGGAATTTTTCACCATTTCCCTTATATTGCTCAGGGAAAATCCATCGATATGCGCAACTAATTGAACGCCAATATTTCCAAGCGACGTAGCCTCCTTTGGCCCTGAGATGACATCTTTTCCTGTCAAATCAGCGGTCAACTGGTTTAAATAGGTATTTTGAGAACCACCTCCCACAATATGAATGGAGGAATAATCTTTTCCAGTGACCTCTTGAATCTGTTCAATCGCCTGCCGGTAAGTAAAAGAAAGCGAGGCATAAGTTGACGCAATGACCTGCTCTATGGACCCATCACAATCCCTCATCAGGCTGCTGATAGCATTGATCATGCTCTTCGGGTTAAATAACTCAAATGAGTTCGGATCAAACAAACTTGGAGATCCCTGATAGGCTCTTGCAAATGCAACGATCTCGTCCCAGGAATACTTTTTCCCCTCCAATTCCAAATCTTTTTTGATTCCCTGTAGGATATGCATCCCAGCAGAATTTTTTAATAATGTGATCGTATTGAAAACCCCACCTTCGTTTGCAAAATCACAGTCATACACTTTTTGATTAATGATCGGTTGCTGTAATTCAGTTCCAATCAATGACCAGGTCCCAGAACTGATGAACAAGAAATTCTTTTCCTGAGTTGGGACAGCAGTAACCGCACTGGCAGTATCGTGTGACGGTACACAAATCACAGGACATGCTGGAATTCGCAACTCCTCAGCAATTGAGTTCTTAAGCATTCCGATTACCTCTCCATGCTTTTTAAGAGGTTTAAACATACTTAGGGAAAGCCCAAACCGGTCAATGACTTCTTGAGAGTAGCTTTTATTTCTTACATCCAACAATTGGGTTGTACTGGCAATCGAAAACTCAGTGTATTTTTCACCGGTAAAGAAATACCCAAGCAGATCAGGAATCAACAAAAAATGTCGGGATATTCCATATAAGTCTGGCATTATCCGTTTGATACCAGCTAATTGGTAAAGAGAATTCATTCTATGATTCTGTATCCCGGTCTTCTCAAACATCCATCTTTTTTCAGTATCTGAAAGACCAGAAAGCTCCTCTTCACCAATGGAATTACGGTAACAAAGAGGATTCGATAATAGAAAGCCATTGTGGTCAAGAAAACCAAAATCAATCCCCCAGGTGCAAATCCCTATTGAATCAATATGTCCAACGTGGTTTACTGCTTGCTTCAAGCCTTTTTTTAGTCCATCAAACACATGAAGGATATCCCAATAATACAGTCCATTTACTTCGATTGGATTATGAGATACCTGGGAGATAACCTCCATCGTTGTACGAGTTCCATCAAATTGCCCAAGAACGGTACGAAATGAAGAATTACCGCAATCAAACGCAACACAATTGATCTTTTTATTGGATGATGGCATCACAATTCCTTTTTCCTCTAAATCTAACTCGGACTTTTTCGAATATCAACGCCAAATTCAGCACCCATACTCTTGAGATGGGATAGGGATTGCTTTGAAAAAGGGCTGACATCGGCCAGTGGAAAGCTCCAACCCAACCCCTGGAACAGTTGCGATGAGTGTCACCTGAGGTACCACACCCCGCCAATACAACCATTAGTTGTGGACTAGAATAATAACGTTTGACATTTCCAGTGCTTATATTCCCTTTCTTTTCTCCACAGTATGATTTTTTCGGTTAATGATCCGTTTCACCTCTATTCCTAACGAATATTTGACATGCCCCAAACCCGAAGAGTGGTGTACAGCAGAGGTTCTATTTCTCTTCGGGAAAGTACAGGTCAACCATGGACACGTTCACTCCAGGGGCTCCAATCATGGGTAGATTTCTTGTTTTCATGGTGTTCTCGAGATTCTGAACATCCTCCCGTGTCAGCTCTTTGACCTCCCCAACTGCCAAAGCCTGCAGGATAGAAATGGAACTCATCTCGAGGATATCTACCAGCTGCATGGTCCTGCAGATGTCGGCAGTGCTCAGAATTGTCAGTCCGTGGCTCTCCATGAGAAAGGCATTGTACTTCTTCACAAACGGATCAAAGTTGTCAGCCAATTCCTGGGTCAGGGGTTCGGCGTAAGGTACAAGAGGTACTGGCCCAACCTCCGCCACAGTCTCGGGAAACATTGGCCTCATCAGCCAGTTGGTTCCTTTGAGGATAGCAAAGGTATTTGTGTAGGGAGGGTGGCAGTGGATCACCGACTTTATATCCGGTCGGTCACGATAGAAGTTGAGGTACATCGGCATTTCCCCGGTTGGCTTGCGTGTACCCTCAATGGTATTTCCTTTAAAATCGATGAAAACCACGTCTTTCTCCGAAATATCTGCTTTGCAGACGCAGGTCGGGGAGATCAATAACAGGTTCTCTTCTAGCTTATATGAGAGGTTGCCCCCCTGGCTTGTCACGTACATCCGATCCGCTAAAAGCTTGCAGATCTTGGTGAACTCCCGGACCTCATCAGAATATTTTTGTAAGTAGCTCATAAGGTTATGTTATTTCCTTTTATTCTTGATCGTCTGGTAAAGATCGTAGGCTTTCTCTGGTTTTTCTTTACCGTGCACAACTGCCCTGACCGCCTTCATCATTCCTAGCGGGGAATCGGACTGGAAGATGTTGCGTCCCATATCCACACCGGAGGCTCCCTGATCAATGGCGTTGTAGGCCATCTTCAGCGCATCCAATTCAGGCCGCTTCTTTCCTCCGGCGATCACGATCGGTACAGGACAGGATGCCGTCACCGTTTCGAAGCCCTCTTCCACGTAGTAAGTCTTCACGTATTGGACTCCCAGCTCGGCACACATACGGGTGGCCAGGCGGAAGTATTTGGCGTTGCGCTCCATATCCCGGCCCACAGCGGTGACCGCCATGGTAGGAATCCCGTAGCGTAGACCTGCGTCTACAAGTCGGGTCATGTTCACCACGGAACGGGATTCGAACTCTCCTCCGATGAACACCTGGATGGCTGTGGCACACACTCCCAGTCGGATGCAGTCCTCCATATCCATGGCGATCTGCTCGTCGGACAGCTCCTTGAGAATGCTCGGTCCCCCGGATGCCCGGATCACAATCGGCTTGGTGACAGCCGGCGGTATGATAGTACGCAGAATACCACGGGTGCACATCACCACATCGGCCTCCGGCACAAGAGGCATAATGCTTACATCGATCCGCTCCAGCCCCGATGTCGGACCCTGGAAATAGCCGTGATCAATGGCCAGCATCACGGTGCGTCCGTCCTTGGGATTGAAGATCCGGGCCAGCCGGTTCTTCATTCCCCAATCCAGCTCAGTTGAACCTTTCAAGAAAAACAACTTCCCCTTCTGGGGTATATCTTCGTAATATATTTTTCCCTCTTTATCGGCTTCAGGCATAATCATTTCCTCCTGTATATTTTAGATATCTGTACTTCTTTGCTTCATTTTTACTTGTTCTAGCAATCATTTCAACAGTGTCGATCAGATCTTTGAAATCTTCCAGTGTCATTCCTTCCTCTTCGATTTTATCCAGGAGAAGTTCCGTGGCCCAGCGGGCTCCATCCCCGACCGCAGCACAGCAGCCGTCTTCCCGCTCGTGCGCTCCAGCATCCCGGAAGGCCTGCTTCCGATCATCATCTCTGAGGTCGAAGGATTCACCGTAGATCTTCTTGTGTATCTCCGAACAAATCACAGTGCCGTATTTTTCGATGAATTTGTCGTGCAAGGCTGCGGCCATATGGAAGGACACATACTTGTCCGCCCGTCCCTTTGTGGTGGCTTCTTCATCCCGTGTTCGTCCAAAGAACATGCTCATTGCCATGATTCCCCCGGAATAGCCGCCGCAGATCCCATCAGTGCACTCCCCGGCGCCCCCGGCCAGACCGCTGGCTGATTTGTACACAAGATCGTTCTTAATCCCTGTGGCATCCATAACCGCCGCGAGTGCGCATTGGGCGCAGCCTCTGACGTCGTGTTCTCCCTCGAAACCAAGTTTATATGCTTTTTCTATCATTTCTTGTTTGTTCATACTATCCTCCAAAAGTTGTAGTATGTCGATTCGCTCAGTTATGCCGAGCCAGTCGTTGACTCACTTATTTATAGGTGGATCCACCATCAACGATGATGTTCTGTCCGGAGATGTACGCTGCATAATCCGACGCCAGGAACAGCACCATATAGGCTACATCCTCGGGTGTACCAAAACGCCCCACAGGAATTCGCTCAATTTTTTTCTTCCGTTTATCCGGATCAGGTTCTCTTTCCCTAAATAGATCTGTTTCTATAAGAGCGGGCAGTACCGCGTTCACGGTAATTCCTTGAGGTGCCAGCTCCTTGGAAAGGGCCCTGACCAACCCGTTGATACCCGCCTTGGCTGCTGAGTAGGCAGCCGATCCTCCTCCGCCTGTAATTGAGCCTGCCGATCCGATATAGATAATTCTGCCCGCACCTTGAGAGATCATGTACCGGCAGGCGGAATGGGTAGCGTAATAGGCGCCGCTCAAGTTTACGTCGACTCCGCTCTTCCATAAATCCGGGGAGAGATCTTGAACCTTCGCCGGAATGGTGAAACCGGCGCTGGTGACCAGAATATCCAGGCTGCCGAAGCGGTCCAGTGTTTTCGCGCACAAATCCTCCATGGCTTTTGGAGAAGTGACATCTGCGGCGAAGGAATCGCTAACACCGCCGTTATCTCGGATCTCCTGCTCGACTTGCTTCAGCCCTTCGATATCCTTTTCAACCGGGAGATAGTCGATCATTACATTTGCGCCGCTGGAAGCAAATAATTTACTAATGGCCGCACCGATACCGCAGCTGCCGCCGGTAACGATTACTGTTTTTCCTTTGAAGTCCAGATTCATAGGTGCAATTCCTTTAATCTCTGTTGACTCTCGCTTTGATCTGCATAATCTGACCAGGGGGAATCAAACGGATATCCGAAGTACGCTGAGTCAAGAGCCAAACCAATTTCGGCCAGCAGTGCGTTCTTCTATCCCGGTGTACCCAGATTAATGCCATGCAATTTAATCATTTTCTACACATCATTTTTTGATATTCCTGACTGAGGCAATTAACTACCATAACCAGAATCAGGATGATGCCCCAGATCGCAATTGTTAAGAAGTTGTTTACCCTCAGCAAATTAAGCCCATTGGAAACAACCTGTAAAATCAACAAGGCTACTACCAAACCCGAGACTTTTCCAAAACCTCCAGACGCGCTGGTTCCCCCAAGGACAGCCGCGAGGACCGTCATCAACAAATAGGATTCCCCATAATCCGCTTTGGCAGAATTAAACCTGGACATCATGACAATTGCGGCTATACCCGCCAATAATCCAGAAATCATGTAGGTTTTCATGAGTAATTTGCGGTTATTTATGCCTGAATAATGGCAGGCTGTCTCGTTTGAGCCGAACATATAAATGCATTCGCCAAAACATGTCTGTGTCAATATAATAGTTAACACAACGGCACACAGCACAAAGATAACCATCGGCATGGGGATCCCAAATAATGAACCGTTTCCGAGATAAATAATCAGTGGAGGAAATCCAGAGATAACATACCCTTTTGTCAACACAATTGCGACACCTTTCACCAGGATCATGGTGCCGAGTGTTGCCAATATCGGTGAAACTTCCACCGTCGAAACTAAAAATCCATTCAGCACACCAATTAATAGTGAAACCAGCAAACCAGCCCCGATTGCCAGAAGCACAATCCCTGCAGAACCTCCCTCACTCATATGGGATCCCAGAAATTGTGTTAGTAAAAGTGCAATTACTATGCTGGTCATATTCGCTGAGGCAATGATTGAAAGGTTGATCCCGCCAGTTAACATCGTGACCATCATGGCCATTGCCAGGATCCCTAACTCTGGCATTTGAAAAGCCATGGATTGAATATTTCTAGCTGAGAAAAATTGAGCACCATTTAATCCAGCCATCAAACCAGTGATCCCTAATAACGCCAGCAGTAAAATCAAATTTTCAGATAATGCTCGCTTCAACAGTAACCTCCAATTTTATTCAACTTCAATTGCGATCTTTTGCGATTTTTTCCTCTTGTACTGGATAGCGCTAGCACTGACGCTGATCACAATAATCAAACCAATAAAAACATCGTACCAAAAAGCTGGAATTCGCATCAAAGTCATACCGTTATTCATAGTAGCAATCAGCAGTACGCCAAGGACTGTTCCTCCAAGCGTGCCAACTCCCCCAATCAGGCTGGCCCCGCCTAGTACAACAGCCGCCAAAACATCCAGTTCCTTTCCGACAATGGAATTTGGGGCAACCGACTGGACAAGCAAAGTCAGTACCACTCCAGCAATGCCTGCCAGCCATCCCATAAAGCCATAAACAAATAACTGCAATCGCAAGATATTAAACCCAACCCGTTTTGCGGAAACCGGGTTTCCACCCAATGCATAAATTCCTCTGCCTATGAGAGTAAATCGCAAGATAATCCACGCCATCAACAACACCGCTAACCAAATCACTGTGATAATTGACAATCCATACTCACCTCCCGTCGGATTGGACAGTGTGAAGACACGCAACTGGGCGAATTCACGGAACCAAACGGGGAGAGAATATATCCATTTACCTCCAGAAAAAAACGTCAATAAACCATAATAAATGTTCAAAGTCGCGATCGTAATGATAATGCTGTGAATTTTGAAGTAATACAAGAGCAGCGCGTTGAATATTCCCAGGATTATTCCCACAACACTGGCTATCAGAAAGGCTCTGAACATATTCCCGCCATAATTATTCACAATCACTGCCATGATATACATCGCTACTGTTGCCGTTGCAGTAAAGGAAATATCGATACCGCCAGATACCAGCACAAATAGCACACCAATTGCCAGGATACCAACAAATGAGTAGCTTTTCAGCAAATCTAGTATGTTCTCCACTGTCAGGAAATTTGGATTCACTGCGGTGATGATCGCTCCAAGAATCACAATGGCCAGGAAGACAATAGCTTCATAGCTAGAAAACAGTTTTTTCATGGTTCTTCCTCTAACCGATCTGTCCAATAAAATTCCGAATTTCACTTTCTGGTGTTATCGCAGTATCATATTCAGCGATAAATCTACCCTTATGCATCACAAATATTCGGTTGCAGTTGTAATAGACTTCGTTGAGCTCATCTGAAATAATGATTATGCCTACCCCGTCCGCGGCCAGATTCCTGATAATCTCGTGGATAGCCCCTTTGGCAGCCACATCAACGCCGACCGTCGGTCCATCCAGGATTAATATTTTTGGTTCGGTAGCAATCCACTTCGCAAGCACAACTCGCTGCTGATTGCCGCCCGAAAGGGTTTGGACAGGTGATTCTACTGAAGGCACCTTAATTGCCAAGTGATTAATCGAATAATGAACGCTATCCATTTTTTTATTGTGATTGATTAAACCAAATCGATTAACCAATTTATCAAGGATCGTGATAACGGTATTTTTATTTACGGATTGAGGCATCACCAACCCTTGAACCAACCGGTTTTCCGGAACATAAGCGATGCCCAGTTTCATGGCTTCCGCGACGCTCTTAACCTGAATGGCCTTTCCCTCAAGGAAAATTTCGCCTGACGCGGCTGGATTCAAACCGAACAATGCCTGGGCCAGCTCTGTCCGACCAGACCCCAGCAAGCCTGTAATCGCCATGATTTCCCCGGGGTGCAGGATAAAATTAATATCAATAAAATTGCCTGGTTTTGCCAGATTTCTGATTTCAAGCAAATTGTGTTCAATCTGCCCTTTTCCACTAAATCTTACATGCTCAAGTTTTTTGCCAGTCATTAACATGATGAGCTTTTCATCATCCAATTCTTCTGATTTGAAAGTGCCGACTTTCACTCCATCACGCAATATGCTGACGCTTTCGGCGATTTCTAATACTTCATCCAATTTATGGCTGACAAACATTGTAGCGATTCCTCTGGATTGCATATCCTTTACAACTTTAAAAAGGGAATCCACTTCCATCCTGGTCAGAGCAGTCGTAGGTTCATCCATGATCACAAGCTTTACATCATGGGTTAATGCACGGCAAATGGCTACCAACTGTTGGTCTGCTAATGAAATCTCGCTTACCAGGGACTCCAGAGGCAGATCCGCGGAGATTTTTTCCATCGCGTTTTGAGCGATTTTTCTGATCTCCTGCCAGTTGATAAATTTTTGACCAGATGCTATTGTCTCACTCAGGGCAATATTTTCTGCAACTGTTAAGTTCGGAAAAAGGGATAAGTCCTGGTAGATAACCTCGATTCCCTGGTGAATGGCATCAATGGCTTTAAATTCTTGAAACTTTTTGCCGCCTAGTTCAATATCAGCCCCATTATCCGGACTGACTACTCCGGATATGATTTTTATCAGGGTGGACTTTCCAGATCCATTTTCACCAACCAAACAATGGATCTCTCCTTCCCGCAACTCAAAATCCACTGCGTTTAAGGCACAGACCCCTACGTAATTTTTTGTTACGTTTTTTAGTGAAAGGAATTTTTTTGACATAAGCTATCAATCACTTTCTTTTTTTTGACTGATCGGGAAATAAACAACAAAGATTTTCTTCTAAGGGTTTAGAGGAACCCGCAGTGACGCAGGTTCCTCTAATTCCACATAAAAACTTAGAAGCCAAGTTCTTCAGCATTCTCATCGGTGATATCAAGCATCGCATCAACTTTGATGACTGTTCCATCCAGGGTGATTTGGCCCACCCCAGGAACGTCCATGCCGTCAACGATTTCTTCACCATCTAGCAATTGAATAGCTGTCCAGACCATGGAATATCCAGCATCTTTGGGATCCCAAAGGATGCCATGATCCATGGAACCGTCCAGAAGATAAGGCGCTGCGTGTAAGGGGAGTACTGTTCCCACAACAGCCACATCATCCGTGAGACCTTTTTCAATCAAGGCCTGGGCGGCCCCAGGAGGACCTAAACTACCAAAACCAACAATTCCTTTCAAGTCAGGATAGGATTGCAGCAAATCAAGGGTTGTCTGTCGGGAAAGCTCCTGATCTTCACCACAAGGGATCCGCTCTGTCACCAATTCAAGGTCGGGGTATACCTCAGCAGCGTAAGCCAGACCTTCATCAGCCCATAAATTGTGGAGAGGAACGGTCAATCCACCAACAAAGATGGCGTACTGTCCGGAATCACCCATATTTTCAACGAGCATATCCCAGTGATGACGTCCAAATTCAACGTTATCAATCAGTTCCAAGTCATAATCATTGCCAACCTGGTCTGGGGATTCATGTGTGATCACAACAATACCGGCATCTTTTGCTTTCTGGAAGATTGGCTCCAGGGCAGTAGCATCATTCGGTACAACTGCTATCGCGTCAACACCCTTGCTGATCATATCCTCAACAATTCTGGCCTGCTGCGCGGGATCTGCATCCGCAGGTCCTACCTGATAGGCATTCACGCCGAAATCCTCTGCGGCCTGAACTACGCCTTCTTCCAGTCTGTTGAACCAGGGGATCCCGGTGATTTTAACAATCACGGCAATCTCATAGGGTTCCGCAGCTGGTGCCGGTTCTTCAGCAGCTGTACTGCAGCCTGCAAGAAGAGTAAGCATCATAGCTCCCAAAACAACAAACGACATCATTTTTCTCATATCCATTACATTCTCCTTCAAAATAATATTACTGAACTTGATTGGATTTTTTTTAATTGTTATTCCAGCAACCTCCTTTATATGCGATTAAGATTTATCAGAAAACATTAATCAATACTGCTGTTGAGCTTCTGCGCAGTGAGATGGTCCGTAATCAAAACATTGATATACCTTCCGCGCAAGGCTCCTAAGATAGCTTTGTATTTGCTGCTCCCACCGGCCACACCAATCCTGCGTTTAATCCCCTGCAGCTGCTCTATCGGAATTCCGACGACTCGCTGGCAAAGGCTGGATTGAACCATCCTGCCAAATTCGTCATAATAACGGGACATAATATCGCCTACCGCATTTAATTTTTCCAATTCCACAGTTACGTCTTCGGATAATAGGCCAGCCCGGCCCCAGAGGGTGTCATCCGCAATTGTGCCAATTCCAAAAAATGCCAGGTTGGCTTTTTTTGCCATATCGAAAACCTGCCGCACATGAGTGTCATTCATAAAGATTTTTTGTGTTTTGGGAGAATCAACTACGCCTGGGGCCTGGAGCATATATCCTTCCCCGCCAAACCGATCAGCCAGGTTTCTGGTTAGTAAAGTGCCGTGAATTTCTGTCATCTGAGGAGTCAATCCGCCATTCATTTGAAATATCTTTACACCGGGAACTTTCAAAGGCGGCATGGCATCCACCATTGATTTCATCGTGGTTCCCCAGGCAAAACCAATAGTGTCGTTTTTCTGGATAGTTCTTTCCAAATAATCTGCAGCAGCCAATCCCAATTCCAAAGCCACACCAGCTGGATTTTCATAATCACGGGTTTCTATGACTTTAACTTCAAGAAGATCCCATTTATTTTCCAATGATCTTTCCAATTCAGGATAAATTCCCGGGGGAACTTCAATGGAGATTTGAATAACCCCATTTTCCCTGGCGCGTGAAAGCAACCTGGATACTGTTGACCGGGAGATTCTCAACGAAGTGGCAATCTCCTGCTGGGTTAATCCTTCCTCAAAATATTGTTTGGCAATTTTGATCATCAAATGAGTTTTTTGTCCAGCCGCCATAGTTTCCTCAATCTTGCACGATTGTGCAGATTTGACCATTTGTGCAATCAGATTAGCATAATTTGTTACGGTTGTCAAATATAAATTACGCCCTGGGCTGTTTTTGCAGTAAATTAGGATAAATATCACATCTATCCTGACCAGGGGAGATTTGCACACCCCCAAAAAGGTTCAAACAAGAGTAGATGAATGCTCCCCTTAAATAAAAAAAATGAATATTATTTGGCTTTGAATTGACTACTATTGCCCTACAGTTTAATGAGGAAAACCACACACCCGTATCTCAATGGATTGGTACTTCGACTCCCACTTCGCTCTGGGCAGGCTCTTGATTTCGAATTGGACGGGGAAGTTGAACATCCTATCCATACCAATTGCATCAGAACTGTACCAAATCAACTGGATTGGCGGCTCGATTTCTAAGAAGTTCTTGCTTGGATTAACTCAATTGGAATATTAGATCCTGCTGCATTTGGCATTTAGCAGTTGATATCAGACACAGATTACCAATTATTGACCCATTTACTCTGCTCTCCAGGACAACATTCTCATTATATAATGGAGGCAATCAGATATCAGGCAAGACCATCAGAATATTACCGATATTCCGGATATGATGAGCTCTATCTACAGGTTGTGTATTCAATATTATTTGGAGGAAGTGGATATGACAGAATTTAATGATGTAAGAATAATTAAAAAAGCTAATATTTACTTTGATGGGAAGGTTACAAGCCGCTCACTCGTCTTTTCAGATGGTTCGCGAAAAACTCTCGGTATCATGCTCCCCGGAGAATATGAATTCAATACGGATGATAAAGAAATCATAGAAATCCTCTCTGGGGATCTTAAAGTGTTGTTATCTGATGAAGAAGAATGGAAAAATTATGGCGCTGGAGATTCTTTTGAAGTCCCTGCTCAATCCAAATTTGGCTTGAGGGTCATCACAATAACTGATTACTGCTGCTCATTTGTTGATTTATAAAAATAATCAAGATAAAGCCAGGGTATATATTTTTGGTCAGTTAAAAGAAACTAATGAGCCAGATCAATAAATACATTGAGAATTCTGAAAGCCGCCTGGATGCCATAGATCAGTACCGGGGAGCTGCAATCCTGCTGATGGTGCTGGCGGATTATCTCTCTCACATCCAACGCGTACCTGCCTGGCTCAAACACGCGCCTGGCGGAAAAGGCTTGACCATCGTCGATCTGATTGCCCCCCTGTTCATTATGGCTATCGGGCTGACTTTCAAACCCTCTTTCCAGCGCAGGCTTGAGCGCGAAGGACGGCGCCAAACATTCTTTCATTTCATCCGGCGTTTCCTGGCGTTGATAGGGATAGGGATGCTGACACCGCGAGGATACTCCTGGGGCCTTCTTCAAACGATCGGAGGTGCCAGCTTAATCACACTGCTAGTGATCCAGCTGCCATCCCTGGCCAGACTGATCATCGGAGGGACTATCCTGGGTGGTTACCAGATCTTGTCAGACACAGTCTGGATGGAGCGGGTTTCAGGAACTTCCTCATGGTGCGAGATCGAGGGAACCCTCGGTTGGGCGGCGATGCTGATCCTGGCCAGCGTCCTTGCTGATTGGTTCTACTCCCAGCCGCAGGGACGAAGGAATACTCTTTTGGGGAGCCTGGCATTCTTGGGATTGGGGCTGGGGTTATCAAATTGGATCGAGATCAGCCAATATTTTGTGTCCGCCAATTATGTGCTGATCAGTGTAGGCGCCAGCGGCCTGATATTCATGGGATTTCACGAGCTGACCGAAAAACTGAATGTCCGTCTGCCGCTGCTGATCTCTTGGGGAAAAAATCCCTTGGTCTTATATCTGCTGCATTACTGGATCTGGGTGTTCGTGTTCATCGGTCCACTGCTAAGCGGATGGCATATGGAAGCCCCGCTGTGGCTGATCGTACTCCAAGCGAGTGGATTTGTTGGCGTTCTGAGTCTCGTGGCCTGGTTCATGGACCGCCGCGGGTGGATAATCTCATTGTAGAAAGTCCTCCCAGCTGTGCCATGAACCCGTCAGCCGATTGAGGACTGAAGCCGAGGACGAAGGACCAAAGACCAGTGTCCGGGGGAAGCAAAACCTCCGACTGGTTGATCTGGTTACTGATAACTGAAGTGGGCGCGTGAGCTATTGCGGTAAATCCAACATTGATTTTCCATTGCCCTGCATAGAATAAGCTCATAATATAAGCGGAAAAACCTATGGGTAATCTGACAGAAAAAGAAAAAATGCTGGCAGGTGAAAAGTACAACCTCCTCGACCCAGAGCTTGACCGGATCCGCCAGGAAACGAAAAAGAAATTGCATACCTACAATCTCTCTTTTCCAGATGCCAACCGGCGAACCATGCTCAGTGATTTGTTGGGAAGGATCGGAAATAATGTTATCATTTGGACTCCCTTTAACTGCATTTATGGCGAAAACATCTATCTCGGAAATAATGTCTTCCTAAATCTAAACTGTATGTTCATTGATAATAATCGGGTGGAGATCGGAGACCATGCTATGCTGGGTCCCGGCGTTCAGATCTATACTGCCACCCATCCTTTGGATGCAGAGTCACGGAATCAATACTGGGAGATCACAAAACCGGTAACGATCGGCAATAGCGTCTGGATCGGAGGTAGCGCCATCCTGTTACCCGGTGTGACAATCGGAGATAAATCAGTTGTGGGAGCAGGCGCAGTGGTGACAAAAGATGTTCCAGCCAATGTTGTCGTCGCTGGCAATCCCGCCAAGATCATCCGGACGATCGATCAATAACAGCAAGTGCGAGGGTTGACAAAATCCCCCTCGCCATATAGACTAGGGGAAAGTTGAAAAGGAATTAACATGTTCTACTTTACACTTGTGATTATGATGGCACTGATGATGATGGTCATGCGGAAGGGCCGAGTGAGCCCATCCTCCATCCTGGCAGCCGTGCGCGTCAAAAAAGAGCGCTGAATCTCGTATTTCACAAAAACCATGGCTGTCCACAAAGGACAGCTTTTTTTGTTAAGTTATTTATTGGAGCTTATTATGAACAAAAACATCCTAGTTGCCGTTGCCTGGCCCTATGCCAGCGCTGACATCCACGTTGGCAATATGACCGGTTCTTACCTCCCGGCTGATATCTATGCCCGCTTCCACCGCCTGCAGGGCAATAAAGTCCTGATGGTCTCAGGATCTGATTCCCACGGCACGCCTATCACAGTTCGTGCTGATCAGGAGAATAAAACGCCGGAAGAGGTTTATAAGGAATATCATGCCAAATTCCTGGACCTATTCCAGAAGTCCGGCTTAAGCTATGACCTGTTCACCAGCACCCATACTCAGAACCATTTCCGGGTGGCCCAGACTATGTTCAGCGCACTGAAAGAAAAGGGCTACCTCTACGCTGAGACCCAGAAGCAGTGGTATTCCACAACCCAGGAACGATTTTTGCCGGACCGCTACGTGGAAGGCACCTGCTACATCTGCGGCTATGAGAACGCCCGCGGCGATCAATGTGATCAATGTGGCAGCCTGCTGGAAGCCAACGCGCTGATCGACCCCCACTCCAAAATGGACGGCTCCACTCCTGAACTTCGGGAAACTGAACATTTTTATCTTGACCTGGGCGCTCTCCAACCCCAGATCGTGGAATTCCTGAAAGACCGGGAGGATTACTGGCGTCCAAATGTTTTACGCCAATCCCTGGGCCAGATCCTGGCCAATGACCTGCATGGCAGGGCTATCACCCGCGACCTGAAATGGGGCATCCCTGTTCCTGTGCCTGGCTGGGAAGATAAACGTCTCTATGTCTGGTTTGAGGCTGTGATCGGCTACCTTTCAGCTGCAATTGAATGGGCTTCAATAATAGGTGATGAGGAGCGCTGGAAGGACTGGTGGTACAAGCCAGACAGCAGGGCTTATTATTTCATTGGCAAGGATAATATCCCTTTCCATGCTGTGATCTGGCCGGCAGAGCTGGCCGGTGTTGGAAACATGTTTGGCGCCCTCTTTGACGAAGATGATTCCCGCGAGCTGGTGCTTCCTTATGACGTGCCTGCCAATGAATTCCTTAATATGGAAGGGAAAAAGATCTCCGGCAGCCGCAACTGGGTTGTGGACGGCCTGGATTTCCTTTCTCGCTATGATCCTGATCCCCTGCGCTACTACCTGACCGCCAATATGCCCGAAACCCGGGATGCTGACTGGGAATGGAGTGCATTTGTGGCCCGCAATAATAACGAGCTGGTCGCGACCTGGGGAAACCTGGTCAATCGAGTGTTGTCCTTTGCCCATAAACAGTGGGATGGCATAGTCCCTGATCCCGGAGAGCTGCGCCCCGAAGACAAAGATATTCTAAAAATTATTGAAGAAGGATTTGAAAAAGTGGCCGATCTGTATGACCGGGTCAAACTGCGGGTTGCCTTGACCGAAACCATGCGCCTGGCCGGGGAAGTGAATAAATACCTGGATGGTAAAGCCCCCTGGTTTGAGATCAAAGAAGATAAGGAAGGCGCCGGCAAAACTATTTACACGGCAATCAAGGCCATCGACTCACTCAAGGTCCTTTTTGCGCCTGTCTTACCTTTCACCTGCGAACAGCTGCACCAAATCTTGGGATATGATAAGCCGCTCTTCGGAGAGCAGTACACAGAAGAGATTAGCGACAATCTGGGAACTCATACCGTACTCCGCTACCGTGAGGGAGAGGTGTGCTGCGATTGGCAGCTAAGCGATATCCAGGCTGGACGGCCTTTCAACAAACCCAAACCTCTTTTCAAGAAACTTGAGCCCGAAGTTGCAGAAGCAGGAGCTGGAAAGATTAGGGTGATTAGATAAAGATACGGTATCCTTGAAGGAAATATATCGAATTATAGCTCCCGATTGAAACCGGGAGCTATTCCAAACAAACCGCCCTTAAGGGCGGTTTCTATTATCCATTCATTTCCCATTTATTATTTAGAGTGTTCTTTTCATGATGCTCTTTTTGATTTTCGATATACTTGATCAGCTTTGGCAAATCCTTATTATCAACTGTCAAAGCAGCATAACCGCCTTGCCAACGAAAACCGCTGTCAGGATAGATCTGATTGGCGAGAATATAAGAAGAATACCCCTTAACCTCACTGATGAGTTCCGACACACTGATCGAAGGATGTAATCGAACAAGAAGGTGGACATGGTCACATGAACATCCAAATCTGAGCAACTCAGATTTGTTTTCGATGATTTTATCATTGATCAATCTTTTCAAATCTTTCTCATTTGTTTCATCGATTAATTCGTGACGCCGATAAGTTCCCCAGACTAAATGGTAGTAGAGCTGATGATATGATGATCCCATAAATTCCCCCTCATTAATATATTGATCATACAATTAATGAAGCCCCTCTTCGAAGAGGGGCTTGCATCGAATAGGCCGGGGATTCATTCCCGGCATAGATAAGAATGATAATGTGTGAGGTTATTTTATATTAGAAAGGATCCCGCTCCCTTTTTAAGATAATGTCCAGTTAATTTTCTCCATCATCCGGCATAAAAATATCCTCGATCGAACACTCAAAAAGTTTAGCCATCTTGAATGCCAGGGGCAGGCTGGGATCATATTTCCCTGTTTCAATCGCATTTATGGTCTGCCGGGAAACATCCAGCGCTTCAGCCAGCTGAGCCTGGGACCAATCCCGCTCCGCCCGCAATATCTTTAATTTGCTTTTCACCGATATCTCCACAGGGTCCATAATTTTCCTGCCAGCCAAAAAACAGACATAGCAAATATAACGATACCCAGGTTCACTTCTGCCAATCCAGCAAATTGGAATAGGGCATAGCCACCCACGAAGATAGCCGTTCCCGCAAACCCGATCGCTATCGCTTCAGTTTGGATCCGGCGCTGGAGTTCATCAAGGCTCGCTATTGCCATCCCAATGCTGATGACTACAAATGACCATCCCAATAAGGGCAGGGTCGCCGCCCAATACTGTTGGGCCTGGCTAAGATCCTGATCCAGTAAATAGCTGTATCCAAAGCTGGTCAACAGTAAGAAAGTCGCAGCCAGCATAATCCTTCGGAACATAGCCATGGGATATTCCATTTTGGGTGGCCTTTTACTGATTCGGAAACCTATCGCAGTTCCAAACAGGGCACCAATCACTGCACCAAGCCAGAGGCTGAATTCAAAACCGTATCCATATAAAAGCCCAAAGGCGCCACCAGTGACAGCGGTCATAATAATAGTCTTGGTCTCATCATTTCCCAGAGATTGCCGTTCGTCGGTCTTCATAATAAGTATTCTCCTTATGTAAAGCGTGCTTGACACTGACATTTTACAATGATTCTTGCAATATGTCAAGTATGCTTTACATATTGTAAAGCACTAACGACAATCCGAGCACAAAATTATTCTCGCGTTCCAAGATTCCCGTTCCTTGACACAGCAATAGCCGAATGTTATATTTATGACCCATTATATGCCATAATGCATGCGAGGTGTCATAACCATGAGCGAGGACCGCCGGGTTCGCAGGACCAAAAAACTACTGGGTGAGGCCTTGATCGCCGAAGCCCTTGAAAAAGGCTATAAAAATATCACTATCCAGGATGTAACCAAACGGGCTGATATCGGCTATCGCACATTTTTCCGCCATTACTCCGGTTTGGATGAACTGCTGATCAGTATCGCCCAGGACAGGTTGGATCAAATATACGAAATCCTGGACCTACCCCAACTGGGGGATCTGTCCGGGAATCCGATGGAATATTTTCAAGCAATCGGGCGCATGATCTTCCAGCATATTGAAAACAACCAGGTTAATATTCGTTTTTTGCTTTTAGATGACAGCATGCGTTTTGTTTTCAAACCTATCATGAGTCGGGCCGCTGATAGGCTCGAGGTCTTTTTATCCAACCTGCCCCAGATGAATATTCCTCCCGATCTAGCTGCCCACCATATCATCTCATCAGTTTTTTCACTCATTCGCTGGTGGCTGGAAAACGACAATCAGCCTTCTTCCCAGGAAATGGGAGCCATTTTTACTGACCTGGTCGTCAAGCCCACCTGGTTGGTAATGACCCAAAAATCTTAACCCTCTGGATATATATCACTGATGGCTAAATCAAATTCCCCCTTGATCGAACTGGTTGATGTGACCAAAAATTATCACACCAAAGCCGGAGCTTTCCCTGCCTTAAAAGGCATCGATCTGGATGTTTATCCCGGCGAATTTCTGGGCGTGGTTGGAAAATCTGGCGCTGGCAAATCAACACTGCTTAATATGATCACCGGGGTCGATCAAATTACCTCTGGTGAGGTGCGAGTGCAGGCCAATGGCTCCAGTCTCAACCTGACCGAGCTCACTGAAAATCAGCTTACTCTCTGGCGCGGACGCACGATGGGTGTCATCTACCAGTCCTTTCAACTATTACCCATGCTCAACCTGGTTCAGAACGTAATGATGCCCATGGATATGAGCGGACTGTTCCATCCCCGCAGATCCAAAGAGCGGGCCCTGGAGCTGCTGGAGATGGTTGAGCTCTCCGAGCACGTTTATAAATTTCCCTCCCAGATTTCCGGCGGCCAGCAGCAAAGGGTAGCCATCGCCCGGGCCCTGGCCAACGATCCTCCCCTGATCGTGGCTGACGAGCCTACTGGAAGCCTGGATTCTGTCACAGCAGATCATATCTTCAGCATTTTTCAGGGACTTTTAGGAGCAGACCGCACGATTATCATGGTCACTCATGACCGTAGTTTACTGCCCCGATTCTCACGTTTCGTCAACATCGCCGATGGTGAGCTGGTTAAGGAAGGAGGAGAGCTATGAGCGGTCGTCTTTCCAGCCCAGCCCTTCCTGCCCAGGAAACAGAGGTGATTCAGATGCAGGGAGTGGTGAAAACCTTTAGCAGCGCGGCAGGGGAATTCACTGCCCTGCGGGGTATCGACCTCACCCTCCAGCGGGGAGAATTTGCAGCTGTGATCGGCAAGTCTGGCAGCGGCAAATCGACTCTGCTAAACATGCTGACCGGTATCGACCACCCCACTAGCGGACGGGTTCTGGTGGACGGAGTGGATCTTTATGCCATGAGTGAAAGTAAACGCTCCTTATGGCGGGGTCGAAACCTGGGCATTGTTTTCCAGTTTTTCCAGCTTTTACCTATGCTTAATCTGCTGGAAAACGTCATGCTGCCGATGGACTATGTTGGCAAATACGATATTGATCAGCGGCCCAAAAAAGCCCTTGAGTTATTGGCCCTGGTCGGCCTGGAAGGACAGGCCCAGCAGCTTCCCCGGGCAGTCTCCCGAGGACAACAGCAGAGTGCGGCTATCGCCCGGGCTCTGGCCAACGATGCCCCAATCCTGGTAGCCGATGAGCCTACCGGCAACCTGGATTCCCGCTCCGCAGGGGAAATCATCGAGCTGTTTGAAAAACTTTCCGGACAGGGAAAAACCATCATTATGGTCACCCACGACCCCTCAATGACCAAGAGGGCTTCCCGCACGGTCTTCATTTCCGACGGTGAGCTGGTCAACGAGACCATTGCCCAGTCCCTGCCCTTGTTAACCCATCCGCTGATGATGGAACTTGGCCACCGCGTCAAACCTCTCCATTTTCAGCCTGGGGCGACCATCCTCGAGATCAGAAAGCCGGTCAACAACCTCTACCTGATACAGAAGGGGGCAGTAGATATCGTGTTAAAGAAGCGCCGCAGCGATGATGTGCTCATCTCAACTTTACAGCGCAACGACATCTTCGGCGAAATGGAACTGCTCAGCGGCGGCAAGTCAATTGCCAGCGTGCGGGCCTCAGTGGATGGTCCGGTCGACCTGCTGTCCATTTCCCGGGAAGATTTTAACTGGCTGATAGACCAGTCACCACTGACAGAAAAAGCCATTACTAAGATGGTTCAGGACAGGCTCAAGGAAAAACAAGCGGCTGACCGCAGAAAAAAGACCAGAGGATTATTCGGCTGAAAACCTGACAGGAGATAAGTATGCGCCCCCGCTGGCAAAAAGTGCTCTCAGATCTGATCGATAATAAAGCCCGCACGGTACTGGTGGTTTTTTCCATTGCCGTGGGTGTGTTTGCCATTGGCGTCATCGCCGGGGCCTACGTGATCATCTCCGAGGACATGGGCACCAGCTATGCGGCTAACAATCCTTCTAATATGGAAATCAGGATGGATGATTTTGACCAGGACCTGCTTAATACGATACGGAATTTTGAGGGGGTCCAGGAAGCCGAAGCACGCCGTGTCTTTAATCTCAAGGTCAGACCCCAGGGCGAAACCCGCTGGATCACGGTTGATGTGCTGGCCCTGGAAGATTTTACAGAGAACCGCATCAACTTGCTCGAACCCGTCAGCGGTGCAGTGGCAGCAGAGAAAAACCAAATCCTTCTGGAGCGTGATGTCCTGGAAAATATCAAGATCTCTCCCGGAAATAATCTTGAAGTCCAGCTCCGGGACGGAACCATCAAAAAAATATTCGTGGCCGGCATCGTTCAGGATTCCTCCACCGGCGCGATCGATTTTCTGTCCCCGCCCCTGGCCTATATCACCTCCGATACCCTGAAATTCTTTGCGGAGCCGGATCTTTATAACCGCATTTTTGCGACGGTCGAAGTCGGCCAGGATGACGAGATCCAGATCCGGACTGTGTTGGCTGATCTGAAAGAGAAGATCGACAAAAACGGTTATGTTGTCGGACGGACTTTTATCTCTAAAACCCACCAGCATCCCCTGGAGCCCACCATCAATGCGGTATTAGGCATCTTGATGGCCCTGGGTGTATTGATCGTTTTCCTGTCCAGCTCACTGATTGCCAATACCCTCAGTGGTCTCCTGAATCAGCATCTGCGCCATATCGGGGTCATGAAATTGATCGGCGGACAGGATCAGATCATCTTCAGGATGTACCTGGTGCTGCTATTAGTCTTTGGTTTGTTATCCCTTTTGATCGCCATCCCGGCCGGCGGCCAAGGTGCATACTGGCTAGCCCAATATATTGCTGACAAGATGGGTTTTTCTTTGCTGGGATACAGGATTGTACCGATTTCCTTTATCCTCCAGGTAGCGGTGGGCCTTCTGGTTCCCCTGATCGCCGGATTTGTTCCCGTGATCAAGGGCTCAAAAGTCACCGTCCAGCAGGCCCTGGATGGAGATGGTTCCAGGGATACCAATGACAAAGACCCTGAGGGCAGGGACAAGGGATCCCGTTTTGAGAACTTCCAGTTGAAAACCACCCGGGCTCTGGCCGACCGGGGCATCCGTATTCCACGCCAAATGCTGATCTCTTTGCGCAACACCTTCCGCCAGCGAGGTAGGTTAATGCTGACTCTCTTCACACTCACCATGGGCGGGGCCATCTTTATCTCTGTCTTTAATGTCCGAGTCACCCTGCATGATTACGTGGATAATATCGGCAATTATTTTCTCGCGGATGTCACCCTGGATTTTGAACGGCCTTACCGTTTGGAAGAGATCAAGCAGTACGCTTACCAGGACCCGCGGGTGACCCACGTGGAAGGTTGGACCTACAGCACGGCAGAGATCCAGTTCCCTGACGGCTCGACTGCTGAAAATATCAGCATCCTGGCTCCTCCAGCAGACAGCGGCCTGGTGTCCCCTCTGCTGGTGTCAGGACGCTGGATTTTACCCAGTGACGAGAAAAAACTGGATATCAGTGAAGGAATTTACGATTATTATCCAGATCTGCAAATTGGGGATACCATCCCACTGAAGATCCAGGGGAAAGTTGAATCGTGGCAGGTTGTGGGTGTATTTAAGTTCATCGGTCTGGAAGGGGTGATCGGCTACGCGCCCTATGAGTATATTTCCCGGGAACAGAACCTGGCCAACCGTTCTTTCTCCTACCGGATCGTCACCCTGGAGCATGATCGGGTTTACCAGCAACTGATGGCCAAAGAACTGGACGCCTATTTCAGGGCTGAGGGTTTTCAGGTTCAGGAAGCTACCCCCGGATTATCTACCCTGGATAAGGCCTCGGAAAGTCTCGATATTCTGATCACCTTCCTGCTGATCATGGCCCTACTGACGGCCACAGTCGGATCAATGGGTCTGACCGGTACCATGAGTATGAATGTCCTGGAGCGCACCCGGGAGATCGGCATCATGCGGGCCATCGGGGCCACTGACTGGGAGATCATCCGCATGGTGATCGTGGAGGGTATTATTAATTGGCATGATATCTTTTGGATTAGGGATAATCCTTGCAATCCCATTTACCTATTTACTCTCCAATATTGTCAGTGATGCCGTATTCGCCACACCCATCGCCGTAGTCTTCACACCGGTAGGATATTTTAATCTGGTTGGGATTGGTGATAATTCTCTCATCCCTGGCCAGCGTCCTGCCCGCTCGCAATGCGGCCAGATTGACGATTCGTGAGGTTTTAGCATACGAATAAAAAATGTTGGCTGATTTTTACTACCATAATAAAGGATTTGAAAATGAACACTCATAAAACTAAAATTATCCTATTCCTGAGCCTGGTCCTCCTCTTCGCGTTAAGTGCTTGCAGGGGGAGTGAAACCCCGATCCCTGAGCCAATTATTAGTATCAGCCTGGATCATGTCATCGCGGAAGGACACTTACTACCTGCCCGTGATAGCTGGCTCAACTTTTCCGTTCAGGGCAAAGTCGCAGAGATCCTGATCAGTGAAGGCGAAAAGGTCAGCAAAGGTCAACCCCTTATGATCCTGGCTGACAGCGAAAGAGCGGAAGCTTCCATGCAAGCAGCTGAACTTGAATTAATCCAGGCTCAACAGGATTATGATGATTTCATCCGAACATCAGAATTGGCAGCCGCAAACGCCTGGCAGACTTATCTGGGTATCCAAACGCAGCGGGGTGAAGCCGAAAGTGAATGGGAAGATCTCGATCTTGATTACCTGGAAGATCGAATTGATGATGCCCTGATTGAAGTTCGGGACCGTGAATCTGAATTAGAAGAAGCCCAGGAAGATTGGGAAAAATACGAGGATGTCGACGAAGATAACTATGCCAGGCAGGCAGCCGCAGATGATCTGGAGGATGCTCAGGAAAACTTTAATGAAGCCCAACGCGATCTGGAAAAAGCCCGTCGAGAGATCGACCTCCCCCGGGCTGACCTCGATGCCGCCCTGGCTTCGGAAGCCGAAGCTAAAAGGGAGTATGAGATGTGGCTGGAAGAGGGTGTTGACCTCGATCAACAAACCCTGTTGGAATCCCGCCTCGCAGCCGCGGAAGCCAGTGTGATCGCTGCCAGGGATACACTTGATAACTATACATTTAACTGCTCCTTTCGCTGGAACAGTTACAGACATCTACCTGGAAGAAGGTCAGTTTATTGGCCCCGAAGCCAGAGCAGCCCAACTGGCTGACCTGAGTGAATTTATCATTGAAACCAGCGATTTGACTGAGTTGGAAGTGGTCAAAATCAGCCTGGATCAAACGGTAGATATCGTCCCCGACTCATTGCCGGATGTCCTCTTGACCGGAAAAGTGGAACGGATCGGACAATCCTTCAAAACCCAGGCAGGGGATGTTATTTATACTGTCGTTATCAGTCTGGATGAGGGCGACGAAAACTTGCGCTGGGGAATGACAGTTGAGCTAACTTTTATTCCATAATTAGAATGAACCGGGGACAGAGGACGGTAGACCGATGAATAATAATGGATCGTCTTAGGATGGTAGTTAGTCGTATTGATTAGATATATGGAATAAAAAATCCCTCTCTCGAGGGATTTTTTTATGATTTAGATCATTATAGAAAAACCCCAAATGGAATTCCATTTAGGGCTCCACAACTCTGCCCATAAAAAGGATCGAGTTGGTTTGGATATCTCGGATCAGGAACAGGAAGGGGTGATCCACAACCAGCCGGATCGGATTCGCCGGAGCGGAGGTCAGCGCCATCAACACTGCGGTAGCGGCTGCTGCTTCAGTTCCTTCTTCGTCAACGCTAACGAAAGCCTTGTGGAACACGTCCGATATAAACAGATCTTTCTGCCCGGTCATTCCGGAGAAATCAGCCGCATCATTGAATGCGCTGGGCATACCCATTTGTGCCAGCGTCTGTGCCAGGCTGATTTCTGATTCAAATTCAAATTTAGGGAAACTTAAGTACATGGGCTGGTAAGCCAGATTTCCTGCGATCTCATCCAATTTCTCTGAATTCAGATTTACCTCAAAATCAGTGAACTTTCCTTCGTCAGGAACTATGACAAGCATGGATACCTGACCACCCAGGTAGGGAAGGTCCACAACCTGGAATCCTTCTCCCTGGTAATACGGGAAACTGGCATCTGAGCCCAGGCTCATCATCGGAGTCATGAATTCCTCGCCATCAAAGCCGTGGAAAACCTTATCCTCAGTCAATGATTCTTCAAAAGGTTCCAACCAGGTAGCTTTGAAATAAATGGCATTGCTCAATACCAGCCGGGTATCACTGTCAATCGCTCCCTGGGGTATCAAATCCTGGATCCTTTCCTTGGTTTGGTCGCTGACCCAGTCATTGATGATCACCCGGGATTTTTCAGGTTCCTGGACATAATCCAACAGGCGTAATCCTGCGCCGTAGTTGGCAGCCAGAGTATCCAGAAATTCACTCTCAAAATGGAATTCCTTCTGGCCCCAAATAGCATTGGCTATATTCAATTGAAAAGCCTCTCCAACATCATCGGGCATTTCCTGATTTGCCAGCCCCTCCAGGTATAAATCCAGGGCATTAAAAGCAGGATGTAATCTGTCCTCTTCCATCAAAAAATGAAACACAGCTGCCATTTCCTCAGCGGTTTTGCCTTCCGCCCCGGCATAGGTCATCGCCAGAGCAGAGGAAATGCTGTACGGAGAGTAAAAAAGATTACCGTCCATCGTTTCTAACTGGTGATATAGATCCACTGCAAAGATCCTGTTTCCAGCGGCCAGTTGATTCAGATCGTCCCCTGTGGTCCCACTCACATCACCGCGAGGAAGCTCTGAAACCAGCACCTGGGAACTCGATCCTTCCGGGATAAAACTTGCGATGGTTGAACAGCTGGCGAGACAGATCAACAGGCCCGTCTGGATGATAATTTGTAATAGGTTTATTTTCTTCATGTGTCACTCCATCATAATTATTATTGATTTACTCATTTATGACGAAAAACGGGGTGATTTTGTTCCTGAATAACCTACAATACCTCTGAGATCTCCCGATTGAATAAGTACTCCACTCTAAATGATAATACGGCTGATGATATGACGAATCCATAGAATTCCCCTTTTCCATATTATGGATCGTACAACAAATGAAGCCCCTCGAGAAGAGGGGCGTGCATCGAATATGCCGGGGATTTATTCCCGGTCTTTTTTAGGTCATTTATAAACAAAGGCCTGTTATTAATAACAGGCCTTTGTTTTTGATTATCCGAGCCATACAGAAAACTGATGCGCTCTTATTTTGGCACTAATTTCCTTTGCAGTCGTCCCCATTCTCAAATACAGGATTTCCAAAACCCCGGGAAGCTACCCAATCGGCTTGTTCCTGGGTAAGGAGACCGAGGTCAACAGCTTGAACCAGGGCATCAGCCCGAGCATCAGCCATCAACACACTGAATGAAGCCGCATCAAAACCCAGGCTGATAGCAACATCATAGATGGACTCCCCGGCAGCTATACGCTCAGCCAAAACTTCACTAGAAATGCCCAATTCGCTGGCCAGGTTTTCATGGATGAAAGTATCCAGCAAGCCATCCATGGCAATTTCTTGATTAATGGAAAGGTTTTGGTTTACGGGAATACCAGTTCCTGTACCAAGTTCTCCCAAATAAGAATTACGTTTGAGTCCCAATGCTTCAGGATCGCCATTTTTGGGACCACCTCTGAGTGACTCGGATGCCATTGCCGGGCTTGCGACACTTAATGCCACTACTGCAACCGTAAGAATTGAAACTACCAATAATATTTTTTTCATGATCGAACTCCTTGTGTGTAAATTCTACTAATACACACAAGTATACGATCGGGTTGTTAAGTTATTGTTAAGGGATTATGAAAACATAATGAAGGAAAATGTATCCTCAGAGGAAATCGTTTACTATTTCGTAGAAGCTAACTCAACAAATACAAGAAACCCGACCTCTCTAGAGGGGATTGCATCGAATAGGCCGGGAATTTATTCCCGATTAACAAGGATGCGGGATCCTTAAAGTATCCCGCATCCAAATCGTTGTCTATTCCAGGAAGCTCACCACCGAAACCCCATCTCCCCCTTCGCCTTCCTTCCCTGGATCAAAATGATCCACCTGTGGATGTGCCTTCAAGAACCTCGCGGACCGCTTTCCTAAGCCTACCAGTACCCATTCCGTGAATGATCCGAGCCCAGGGTAGACGCGCCAGAAAGGCTTTATCCAGGAAGTATCCCAAATTTTCAAGGGCTTCATCCACTCGCTGGCCGCGCAGATCCAACTCCATCCCAGGTGAAACCACTTCTGTGGGTGTCCTTACTATCGCATCATAACCGGCATCCACTTCCGCCGTCTCATCCATGGTTGTGTGCTCAAGATCTGATTTCTGAGCCCGGACCCGCATATTTCCTACCTGGATCTCCACAGAATTACCGTTAACTGACAGTACGTTTCCCTTTTTCCCTAACGCACGCAAATATACCTTGTCACCCTGCTGGATGGGCCCCATGGGTATGGGCAAATCAAGTTTTGTTCTCTTACTTGGAAGCGGTTGGGAGATCTCTTCTTCCACCTGTTCGGTTTTCTCTTCCAGCTCTTCGATCTTCTCCTCAGGGATTTGATCCTTTTCCAGGTCTTCCTTGATCGAATTGAGCTCATCCTGCAGGAACTGAAGTTTTTCTTTAGATTCCCGTTGAATCTTCTCCAGGATTTCCAAACGTTCGTTCTCAACCTCCACGATCCGATCAGCTAACTGGACCCGTAGTTTTTCGACTTCCTGATGAGATTTTTCTGCAGACTCGCGAGTATCTTCTGCCAATTTCCGCTGCCGATGGATCTCATCCAGCAGATCATCCGCCTTCAAATCAGCGGGGTCGAGCGTTCCTCTGGCTGACTGGATGATCTCGTCCGGAAGGCCCAGCCTTCCTGCAATAGCCAATGCGTTGGAGCGGCCCGGCAACCCGATTGTGAGATGATAGGTAGGTCGTAAACTTTCCAGGTCAAATTCTACCGAGGCATTGATCACACCTGGTGTGCTATGGGCATATGCCTTCAAATCTGGATGATGGGTAGTAACCAGGGTGGTGATCCCCCGGTCCAACAGATTGGACATCAAAGATCGAGCCAGCGCAGCGCCTTCCTGGGGATCCGTACCAGCACCTAACTCATCGAGGATCACCAGAGATCGGCGGTCGACTATTTCCAGGATCTTGATGATATTGGTAATATGACCCGAAAAAGTAGATAAGGACTGTTCAATGGATTGTTCATCCCCGATATCAGCATAGATATTAGCAAAAAGACTGATCTCAGACGATCCAGAAGCAGGTATATGGAGTCCGCTTTGGGCCATTAATACCAGTAATCCTACAGTTTTTAATGTAACTGTCTTACCCCCGGTATTGGGGCCAGTGATGATCAAGGCATATGTATCTTTATCCAGAGCGACATCTATAGCCACCACCTGATGAGGATCCATAAGTGGATGCCGGGCACCGAAGAGCCGTAACACAACACCAGGATGACCTTTTCCCTGCTTTTTTGGAAAAGGATGCAAGGTCGCTGGGAAAGCGTTCAACTCAAGCGCGTATCTTCCCCGGGCAAATGCCAGGTCCAAACGGATCAATATCTCTACCATATCCTGCAAAACCGGTCCTTGTTCAGCCACTTTGGCAGTGATTTGTGCCAGAATGCGCTGAATTTCGTCCCGTTCATCTAACTCCAACTTCCGGAATTTATTATTAGGTTCCACCATCACCTGTGGTTCGATATAGATCGTCGCACCAGATGTAGATTGATCGTGCACAATGCCTGGCACATTGGTTCTAGCCTCCGCTTTAAGCGGCAGCACATAACGCCCATTGCGCTGAGTGATGATCGACTCTTGCAAATATTTGGCAACCTCAGGCTTCTTTAGCATCTGGTCCATGCGGTTTTTAAGCCTCGTGTGTTGTGTTCTTAGATCCCGGCGAATTTGTCCTAGTTTATCTGAAGCGGTATCCAGGATCCCATCCTGTTCTGAGACAACCTTGGAAATCAGACTTACCAAACCCAATGAATCCGGCAGCTGCTCGGAAATACTCTCCAGGGTGGGAAATTCTCCCAGGTCTTTCTGGAATACTCTCTTTAAGTTTCGGGCTGCCACAAGGGAATCCTTTACCTGCAGCAGGCGAGAAGGATCCAAAATAATACCGCGCTTGGCGTCCTCTACAATCGGCCTGAGATCCCTGGCTCCCCCGATAGTTGTTCCAGGGTAAAGAGTCAAAAGTGCCACTGCATCAGAAGTCTCGCTTTGTAATCCGCGAACTTCTTCCAGATCTATGGATGGCTGCATTTCCAGAGCGCACTCGCGAGCCGGATTAAAATGACAGTGGGCTGCCAGGGCAGTCAAAATGCGGGGGTATTCCAGGGTATTTAACGTTTTTTGATCCATCGTTGTCAGTGTACCATAACACTGTTACCATGAATCTCAGATATTGGATCAGGAGTAAGGAGTAAAGT
The DNA here is from genome assembly GCA_963824175.1 of uncultured Chloroflexia bacterium. Taxonomy (GTDB): domain Bacteria; phylum Chloroflexota; class Anaerolineae; order Anaerolineales; family UBA11858; genus B10-G9. The sequence continues at coordinate 113,991 of CAWGOD010000004.1, forward strand.
GATTTAATAAAATCCACACCTTACACCTTACACTTTACAACGTGAATAATAAGGAATACATTCTCAGTTATAATCAACCCATAATTAAATTCTAAACGCGCCATCCCAAAAACAATGAGTTCTCCTGTCTGGTTCGTAAACTTCCTAAAAACGATCTACCCTACTCGGCGTTCCCTTGCCAAACTTACCAAGGTGCCCCTGATCGGCAACCTGGTAGACCACTGGCTTTTCCGGGGAGATGAGATGTACGTCCTACCAAAGGACCAGACCATCCAGATCAATGAACCCCTGGATCGCCCCGAAAGCATGATCATTCCCTCCCAGTTAGTGGAACATTACATAAACAAAGCTAACCACCACTGGATCATGGATTTCTGTATCTGCCGTGATGGGGATAAGTGCCAGGATTATCCCAGGGATCTGGGCTGTCTGTTCCTGGGCAAACCTGTCTTACAGATCAACTCGAAAATTGGACGTCTGGTAACAAAAGAAGAAGCCCTGGATCATGTCCGACGCTGCCGCGAAGCCGGTCTGGTGCATACAATTGGAAGCAACCGCCTGGATTCAGTTTGGCTGGGTGTAACTCCGACCGAAGAACTGATGACCATTTGCAGCTGCTGCCCCTGCTGCTGTCTGTGGGGCTTGGTCACCGATCTGACTCCTAAGATCGGTAATAAGCTCACCAGTATGCCGGGAGTTAAGGTTACCGTTACCGAGGACTGCTCAGGCTGTGGACTTTGTGAAGAGGGTGTATGCTTTGCTGAAGCTATCCATGTAATCAACGGAAAAGCAGAAATCAGCCTGGAATGCCGAGGCTGCGGAAGGTGTGTTGAAATTTGCCCAGAAGATGCAATTATACTGACTATCGATGGGGAAGAGAATATCCAGGAACTGCTCCAGCGTCTGGATAATTTAGTAGATTTGGATTAGCTATTTCCTTCCGAAGTCTTAAGGCCAATATTTTCCTCAATGAACAATTATCTGCCTTCGGAAGTGGGAACTTCAGTGAAAAAAATCCCTACTCTGCTACCTCAAACGAATCTTCCGGCACCCAGGCCGGTGCGCAAAAAGCCAGAAAAACGAGGTCTGCTTCACCTTCATTATGGATCTGGTGAACATCCCCTGGCGCCAAATAACAGGCCTGCCCGGGAATGAGCTGAATTTTCTTCCCATTTACCTGCATCCCTGCCTCCCCCTTTAAGATAAAGTAAGTCTCCTCAGTGACCTTGTGATAGTGCAGATTACTGGACTTTCCAGTTGGGATCACGATCCGGGCCAGGCTGTGATTGGTATCATCTCCAACAGCTTTCCCGATCATTTCTGCGATAATCTCTCCAGTGGGCGTAACCAGGGGATCTGTGACTAAACTGGGATCGGCAATTTTCATTTATTTTCCCTTTCTTAAATGGTGATCATTACTCTATACCTCTATCAGAGAAAATGACAGCATCGACAAATCTGAATTCCCGGATCATTCCTGGGAGATTCAGATTCGATCGATAATGGGCACCAAGCTTAAAACTATTTGTCCTGATTCTGAAATAGCAATTCAGTCCTTGCTGCCATAATAAAATCATTCTCGTGAAGCATCTTATAAACAAAGGTCCACCAACTTACTTTACACGCTCCCCAGCTGATAAGGATATCAGGATGGTGGTGGGCTTCCTCAGCGAGGTCAGCTATCTGATTGGCAAATTCTGTTGCTCCCATAAAATCTTCAAAAGAATAGCTTTTTTCGAGGCGAGGGTTGCCCTCCTGGTATACGATCTTCCAGTCTGGCAGCACCTTCATAAAAACCTCAGTCTGTTCCTCAGTCAGGGGTGACTCATATTTGGTATAACTTAGGATCGGTTGACTGGCTAATTTCTCCATTTTATTCCTCCGTGACTGGCTTAACCATTTGATGAAATTCTATTTCCACAAGCTCCCTCATAAAACTTCCCTGGATCTTGAATCCGAGTTTCTGAAACGTTTTAAGGAACGTTTGTTAAAACTGGCGACGGTAGCCCGAAATACATCGGGACGATAAGTTATTTGCCCATAATCCAGGATTTCGGCGACGAATGTTTCGCCAAGCCCCTGACCTGTCAGCTCTGGCCGCATCCCCACACCAATATCCAGTACTTCGTGGTTTATTTCATTATATTCCCCTCCCGGAACTTGAGCATCGAGACCATAACAGCAAAAACCAACCAGGTTACCAATCTCATCCAAGACCTGATGATAGCGATAATCGGGATTTAATAATCCAGCTAAATGGACAGGTTCCTGGTCATATAGATCGTATGGAGGATCATAACGCCAGGTTGTGATTTCCCGGGCATTTTCCTCGCTGAGAGGGGAGATAGAATAAAGGGCTGTCACAGATGATTTCCGTGATCCTTATTCTGCTTTCAGGATGTGTGTGATAATGGTCGCTCCGCTGCCGCCAATGTTCTGGGCCATACCGACACTAACACCATCGATCTGAGCCGGACCGGCTTCCCCTCGCAGCTGCTGCACAGTTTCCACAATTTGGTACATCCCGGTCGCACCAACTGGATGACCCCGGGCTTTCAGTCCACCCATTGTTGATAAGGGTAGCTTGCCATCGGGTCCAATTTCTCCATCCAGGGCCAACCGCGGCCCTTGCCCTCTATCTGAAAAACCACAGGCTTCCAGGGAAAGGGCGGCCATGATCGAAAAAGCGTCATGGATCTCAAAAAAGTCGATATCTTGCGGAGTAACAGCGGCTTGGCGGTAGGCTTCCTTGGCGGATTTTTCTGCTGCGGCGAGCCAGAGAGGATCATGGCGATCATGCACTGCCAAACTATCTGTCGCTACTGCTGAACCAGCGATCTTGATAATCGGCTTTCCCTTCTGTCCTTTGATCAAGTCAGCCGGAACTACAACGACTGCTGCAGCACCATCACCCATTGGAGATGCATCCATCAGGTTGATCGGATCCGCGATCATCGCTGCTTTTTTATAAATTTCTGGTGTAATGGGAGATTGGAAGCGCGCATTTGGATTTTTGGCACCGTTGTTATGGGCATTGATTGAAAACGGAGCAAAATCCTCATGTTTCCAACCATATTCGTACATATATCGCCTCATGATCAATGCGTTCAACCCCACAAAGGTCACTCCGTGGATTGCTTCCCAATCTGCACTGGCTGCTGTAGCTAAAGCTGCAGTGGTTTCCCTGGGTGAAGTATCGGTCATTTTCTCGACGCCAACTGCCAGAGCGCTGGAAACCAATCCCGATCCGACGGCTACCATAGCTGTTCGAAGTGCCAAAGCACCTGAGGCACAAGCAGCTTCTACAGTCATAGCTTCAATACCTCGGAATCCGACCCAATCAGAAATCAAAGCTCCCAGATGGCTTTGTTTATCCAACTGGCCAGCCATCATATTCCCAACATAAAGGGCTTCCACCCGTTTGAGTTCAGCATCCTCCAGGGCTTTAAATACTGCATCCCCGGCTAACTCTACCAGGCGTTTATCCCAGTGTTCTCCAACAGGGACCTGCCCAATTCCTAAAATAGCGACTTCCCGCATAAATCACAATCCTTACAGTATAGATCTATCGATTTCCATTATAACTGGTGACATTACCAATTATGGCTATCTAATCTCTCAAATCCTATCAGGTTGAAATTTGCAGGAGAGGAGATAAAAACGAAATGGCAGGACTGTATTGATTCTCGGAGCTAATAAATACCCGGAAGGATTCTGGCGGTTTGTTTTTGATAATGGATATATTCAGTGAATTGCTCTTGTAGCAAGCCCTCCTCGTATCCCATTTTTAATAACTAAATCCGCCAGAAGAATGAACCAGAAGACCAACCTCAGGGAACTAAAATCAGAGATCACTAAAGGGAGTGTTGTTAATTAATAACGCCAAATACATAGGATGGCGAATAATCCTATAAGGACCCCGAGAGACCATTTTACTCCAGGATAAAGGTTCCGGAGCAATATTAAAATGCCCAATCCGCATAATTAGGACTGCCCAGATCCCCAGGAACAAGCCACTAAGTTCGATCAATAACAAAAGAAACGGATTCGCGAAAATCGGACCCGTCAATCCAATTACTGCCAGGCATAGAAATTGAATTAAAACAAACAGAATAGACAACCAGGTAGGTTTCATATGATTAACACCCTTATAAATGAAAAGTCCGGATATGATCCATCCCGGTACTTATTTGTTTAATAGATGAAATCTAAATCAAGATTATTACTTGGAGTTAAAAGGAAATACAGCAGCCAGATTTGCCAGGATCACAAGCCCCAAGAAAACGATCAACCCAATTTGATTTTCCCCTTCAGCGGCAGGAAATAACAGAAGAGCCGGAATGATCATCAACAGGAACACCACCAGGTAATACAAAGCTGGATGGGATTTCAGAAAAGCAGTGATCTTATTCATAACAGGTAGACCGCCAGAGCTGTGATCAGACTTATCAGCAGCAGCAGAATACATATGATCGGTAGCAGCTTTCGCAGGATATCCCCTTCTTTGCCCTCCATGCCGGCGGTGCTGGCACCCACGATCACTTTTGTTGGTGCAGCCACAGATCCCAGCGCACCTCCTGTGGTCTGAGCCGCCAGGATGATCGCTGCTGGCAGACCCAGGATCTCAGCCGTTCGGAGCTGGAGGGCTGAAAATACCAGGTTTGAATTGGCATTGCTTCCAGTCATCACTGCTCCCAAAGCACCCAACCACGGCGCAACTGCGGGATAGAACCAACCGATCGTATTGGAGAATCCCTGCGCCAGGGTATCAGTCATACCGGCATGCTGCATGATCACAGCCATCATGACAATGGACGTGATCCCAACACTGGATCCGATCACTCGCGAGCCAGTGCTTTTGACGATCCTTCCTAAGGCTCCTTCCTTGTACCAACCTGCTTTGTTGAAGATCAGGTAGGCTGCCAGAGAAGAGACCAGCAAGATCATACCTGCATGGCTAAAGATATATAGCTGCCTGCCCGGCCCAGCAGGCACGACATAACCTGCAGCAGTTATTGTCTCTGGAAAAGTAAATCCCAGCTTCACCTGGCTCAGAAATTCCTTTACTGGTGGGACAAGTTGGATGACCAGCGTTAGAAGGACCAGCACACCATAACCAGCCAATGATATCAGCAGCTCGCGCCAGTTGATCTTTCCGGATGAATTATTTTTTCCATGGAAGAACCAGGCCAGGGGAATACCGATGATCAAACCCGCTGTTCCACCCATCAAACCGCCAATATTCCATAACCCCAGTGTCACTGTCAGATACTGTGCCGTGGACATCCCCACGGCAATGGCAAGGATCGGAATCCACAGCTTTCGAAGTGTTTTCCAACCACCGACTACCCAGGCAACCGCAATCCCAACCAGCAAACCTGTAATGCCCAGAAAGATACCAGCGGAAGGAGCCAGGACTTCCCAGCCCAGGCCAGTTGCCGCCATCATGGCGTTAAAAGAAGCACCCAAAGAACCAAACGTAACAGCCCAGGTATGGCCCAGGGAGGGGATCACTACTGCATTCAATGGCGAAAAACCCAATCCCACCAGTATCGGTGCGATCACGGCTGTTGGCACGCCAAAACCGCCCACACCCTGCAAAAAAGAAGCAAAGATCCAACCAATCAGTAAAGCTTGCATGCCTTTATCGCCGGTCAAGTGCGGGAGAGTGGTGCTCAGGATCTCAATCCCACCCGCTTCAGCAACTACCCGATATAAAAGAAAAGCCGTCCATATGATCAGAAGTACATCCATGATCAGAAAAACCGCTTTGGCATGGGCATAGGCCAGGGTATCAAGATTGATCCCGAACCAGATCCAGGATATCAGCAGGGCAGTCAGGTAACCCAAACCACCAGCCCGGGAGGCTTTCCATCGAAAACCTACCATCAGAATCAGAATGACCAGGATCGGGGAAATAGCAAGAATAAACATAGGTAATCGATTATCCTAAAAATAACATCCTAATTGTAGCATCAATCACCCCTGTCATTGCAAGGCGGCTAGAAGACCAACGAAGTGATCAACCTCATGCTACAATAGTTTTTCAATAGGAAAACAAAAACAGAGGTCATGATGAAACCAATTATTCTCGATCAGATAGAATTTGATCCCTCCCCAGAGAAAGTATTCAAAAAACTTCATGTAAGATCAGGCAAAGGACAGGAAGATCTTGTCTTATCCCTGCTGAATGAAGGGCGTCAGATAGCTCGTCCAAAAGCGCTATACACCATTGCCGGTATTGATCAACACCTTGAAGATGGGGTTATCCTGAACGGGATCCAGATGGATAGCAAAGTAATGGCAATCAACCTGAGTGAAGTTCACAGGGTTTTTCCTTACTTGAATACTTCCGGCAGGGAATTATTCAACTGGACCCAATCCAAAAAGGATATGCTGGAAAAATATTACGCAGAGGAAATCAGTCAGATGGCTTTGCGGGCTGCGGGGGAGTATCTTTTATCCCATTTGAAAGCTACCTATCAGTTAGGAAAAACCTCAACTCTAAATCCGGGATCCCTGAAGGATTGGCCAATCACAGCCCAGCAAGCGCTGTTCGAATTATTGGGTGATCCGTTGAAATATATTGGGGTTGAGCTAATGGAAAGTATGCTGATGATCCCCAACCAATCCGTTTCCGGGATCCGCTACAGCTCCGAGACCGATTTTTCAAATTGCGAACTCTGTCCACGCGAGAACTGCTCACACCGAAGAGCACCGTATGATGAGGGCTTATTATTGAATAAATATCAGTAGCCACATATCCCCCCTGTCATACTTATAATCAGAAGATTGCCACGTCGACCATCGGTCTCCTCGAAGAGTTAGTGAATATCAGGAGATTGCTTCGTCGTTCCCTGTCGTTCTCTCCTCGCAATGACAGTGAGAGAAACGTCATTGCGAGCACAGCGAAGCAATCCCCGTAGTTAACCAATATGTTTATTCAGGAATCCCAGCACCACCTCAGCTGTCTCTTCGGGTTCTTCAAGGGGCACAAGATGGCCAGTTCCCTCCATAGTATAATCTTCCCTTTCGGTAATTTTCTTATCATCATTGTTAATTACCCTATCAAAGAGAACATAGGTATATTCTCCGCGGATGACCAGCACAGGGCATGGGACCTTGTCCAGGTTCCGCCAGACATACCAATCCGCGATTCCCCCGGTCTCGTAGATACGGGCTTCCCAAGCTGGGGGGTACTTCAACTTGACACCCCCTATTGAGTCCTCAACAGCTAATCCTTCCACGTAATCCCGCAGGACCTGGTCAGATAAACCGGAGAAGACTGGTTTCTCACGATATCTTTGATACATAGCTTCATGGGAATCGAACCGGGTTCTTCTCTTCAAGGTCCCGCGGATCAAGGGGTGGATCTTTTTGATCAGTTTGAAAGGCGCCAGCAGGCGCATCGCCATTCCCCGCCAGCGCGGGAATAAAACCGGCTCCATTAAGACCAGTAAGCTGAACAATTCGGGGTCTTTAATGGCAGCCATCAAAGTTGTCATCGCGCCCAATGAATGCCCCACCCCGATCACTCGGCCAGAAGAGTCAGGCTGTTTTCCATATTTATCAATTAACGACTCGCACTTCTGGAAGGTAGTCATCCCTGAAAGTCCTCCAATCCTTCATCTCTTGGGGATCTGAGTCAGGCCAAAAGGATCTTAAATACAAAGAAAAAACCTGGTGGTCTTCGAGGAATGGTTCCAAAAAGGTTCGGTAGGCTTGGGGCGGATAGCCATTGGCATGAGCAAATACCAGCAGGGGGCCCTGATAACTCAGTTGGATCGGATCCAGTTTATTCATCTTCTTTCTCTTGATCCAGGCGCCGCTTCCTCTTCTTCTTGTTCCGGCGGTCCTTCTTTGAATAGGAAGCCCGTCGAAGTAATAATCCAAAAGAAGTAAAACCAAGTCCTGCCAGCAGGAACCAGGCATCTTCAAATATAAAAGCAGAGGAAGTAAAGAAAATTACCAGACAGATCAAGCCAATTAAGACAGAAAAATTTCCCAGGCGTCGGATCAACAAATCCTCCAGAGAATTATGAGAACTTGTCCGGGCTTAATCGACATAATCTTCCAGCTTGTAAGACACATTAGGGCTGCGAAGCTTCCGCAAAGCTGTAGCCTCGATCTGGCGAATTCGTTCCCTGGTGACATCAAAATACGCTCCCACCTCTTCCAGGGTATGGACTTTGCCATCCATCAAACCAAATCTTAATTCCAGGACCTGCCTCTCGCGGACTGAGAGATTATCCAGCGCTTTGCCCAGCTGCTCCCGCATCATCTCGGTTGCCGTAGCTTCTATTGGAGAAGCAGCATCCTCATCCCGAATGAAGTCTTCCAGCTGGTTATCATCTTCATCTCCAACTGGTCGATCCAATGACATGGGATCTTCTGCTGCCCGCAGGTAGCGGTGTACCTTACTGGTGGCTTCCCGCCACTTCCGGAGCAGTTCTGGTGATAGTGTATTATGCTCCTTGAGCGTTTCCTTGATAGCCTTTTTATCAGCTGCGTCCAAATATTCTGTTTCCAGGGCGATTTCTTTCAGGGTCGGTTCATGCTCCAACTGTTGCGTCAGCTGGCGGCGGATCCGGAGCAGCTGAGTAACCGTTTCAAAAACATGGACCGGGATGCGGATAGTGCGAGCCTGGTCAGCGATCGAGCGGCTGACAGATTGGCGAATCCACCAGGTGGCATATGTACTGAACTTAAAACCGCGGGTCGGGTCGAATTTTGATACCGCCCGCAGTAATCCAACATTGCCTTCCTGGATCAAATCCAGGAACGAGTTTCCTCTTCCGATGTAATGTTTGGCGACGCTGACAACCAGTTTCAGGTTACGGCGGATGAGGGCATGGTAAGCATCATAATAACGACTCCAGAGATCCTCGATCTCAATCTCCAGCACTTCGTCAGATGGTAAATGTTCCTGAAATTTCTTTACGGTTGGCAGGGTCTTCTTGTCATTTAAACTGTCCCGCAACCAGCTGGCAATCTCATCCGGGAAAGAATAAAATGCCACAAAAAAATGGAAAATATTACGAGCCACTTCGCCCCAATCCTCGTTTTCCCCCCATAAACCATTGTCCAGGTAATTCCGTGTATAGGATGGCGGCTTGAGGAACCAGGAAGTTCGCAGTTCGCGGGCTTCTTCAACTATCAGGTTCCAGTCCGGGCAATCCATGCGCAGGCGTTTAACATCCTCTTCAATCCGGCGGTATTGCACCCGCAGATCATCATAAATTGCCGTGTAAAGGTCCCTTTCTTTAGGGTGATCGGTATCTACCTGGGGATGTTCCCTTCTCACACGATCCATCCTGCGGGTAGAAAGCAATCGAGCACCCAGCCAGAATTCCTGATGGACGTCTAATAGATCGATGGTACCGATGTCATTCAGGTACATCTGTACAGGATCATCGCGCAGAGCAGCTCTGACATTGGCGCCTTCAGCTTCTGGGATCGTATGTTCCTTCTGCATTGGCCTTCTCCGATGAAAGGTCAGAATTGGCAGGCAATAAACATACTAATAATGGGCTTTCTCTTCGTCAGGAATCGAAAGCAGCGGTCCGACTGGTATAACGTTGCATCGCTATATCTATTTTATGCTTTTCTTGTAAATTTTGGGAGATATTTTTCTGAAATTCAGCAGATTTATAATCCCCATTTTCATGGTTATTTTCCTGCAAGTATCTATAATGGTCATTTTGTTTTATGATTTGCCACATACGTAAGTTCAAAAAAGCCCTCATTAAGTCTTCCAGAACCCTTTCTGTTTTAGGTTTTAGATCCTCAGTCAGTTCCAGCAGCTCGTCGACAATTTCAATAAAATCCTCGGGGAGCTGCTTTAAAATGTAATCCCTGGGCTCTTCATCCGACTGTATCAAAGCATCTCTGATATATTTCACCAAAATCTGAAAATCAGTATTCTGAAAATCCTTCTCGCCAAAACGATCTAGTCCATCCTTGGTTAATGCCCTGATCAACCTTGTAGATCAATTCCGGTTCACGTAACAAGATACCCACGCAATGTTTTTCGTAGGCTTCACCTTCCCGACGGCCAGCTTTTCTAACAGCTGGATCTTTTTTCAAGGAACTTCCTGGCGTTGTCTGGCTGCTGGACGCCTTCTTTTTCGCTCGGGACGAAAACTTATCAACGTATTCTCATTGATCTCCAGCAAACGTGCTAAACGCTGGATATAAGCGTCCCGTTCAATTGGATTAGGTAGATCGTCAATTAGAGGTAAAACCTGGGTAGCCAATATCGCTTTTTACTTTGGGGTCATCCAAATCCTGATCCTTGGCCAGAGTTGTCATCACGTGAGCAACCACTGGTTTGGCATCTTTGAGAAGCTGCTGCCATTGGTCTGGATCCTGATGAGTCACATCATCCGGGTCCATGCCAGGGGGTAAAGTCAACACCCGGATATCCGCCTTTAAGCGGCCTTCATGTTGAAGTAATCCCCGGGCATCAAATCCGATCTCCTGGGTCCGGTCCAGTGCTTCCCGGGCAACTTCCAAGCCCCGCAGGGTAGCTTTTTGGCCGGCGGCATCACTGTCCAGAGCGAGGATGAATTTCCCGGTGTATTTTTTCAAAATCCTCAGCTGGTATTCAGTCAGGGCGGTTCCCATTTGGGCTACGATATTTCGATACCCATGCTGGTAAGGGCCAATTACGCCCATATAACCTTCCACAATCACTGCCTGGTCCAGCTCGCGGATATTCTTGCGGGCGTTGTCCAGGCCATAGAGCAAACGGCTTTTATCAAATGTTTGTGTCTGGGGGGAATTGAGGTATTTGGGCACATCATCTGGATTCAACACTCGGGCGCCAAATCCCGCCATTTTGCCATTCTGGTTCCGGATCGGAATCATCAAGCGATGCCGAAAACGATCATACATGCCACCTTCTTCCTTTTCAGTGACCAGTCCAGCATCTCGAATTTCTGTATTTGTATATCCTTTGGATTGGAAGTGCTGCAGAGCCGATTCCCAAGTCTTGGGAGCAAAACCCAATCCAAAAGCCTCAGCTGTTTCCCCACTGATCCCCCGGCGATCCAAATAAGCCTGGGCGATTTTTCCAGCTTCAGTATTTATCAGATTATGGCGATAGAAAATTACCGCCTCTTCCAAGAGATCCCTCAGCCTCTCCCCTTCCTCTTGTTCTTCCAGGGCTTGCGGCGTGAGTGGTTTTAGTTCGATTCCTGCCCTATCAGCCAGGTTGCGGAGGGCTTCCGCGAAATCCCATCCTTCCTTTTTCATCACATAGCTAAAAACATCGCCGCCTTCGTCACATTCCCCAAAACATTTCCAGGTTTGGGTATCAGGGAAAACCACAAAGGAGGGTGTGTTTACATTATGGTGAAAAGGACAGAAACCGGTAAAGTTCCGGCCTGCCCGGCGCATTTCCACACTCTCGGACACTAAGTCCACGATATCAATTCGATCTTTGATTTCGTCTGTTACGCTCATAGATTTCACCACGATAAAAAGGGTCAGAACCGATTATACCAAGCTCAGTGATACTTATTTATGAAAATCCACCCTCTTTTCGCCCTTTTGGGCAGAGGGTGGATGATGATGTTCAATCATAATCAAAATTCCAAATCTAGAAACCTTCCAATCGGGTCAGGTCAAGGATATCTTCCGCAAAACCGGCGATTATTTGCAGCAGACCCAGGCGGTTTTCCCGTAGAGCCAGATCCTCATCCATCACCAGCACATTATCAAAGAAATCAGTGATCAGCGGGATCAGCGGATCAAACAAACCAAAAAATCCATCCAGATCCCCGCCTGATAACTTTTCCTTATCGGCTTTTTGCACTGCTTCAAACAGAGCTGTTTCAGCTTTTTCCTTAAACAGTTTCCCTTCTACTGGATAAGTTTTCTCCAGATCACGGGTGATCCGCACACAGCGGGCAAACGAATCCAGGGTCTTTTCCCAATCCTTATCTTTGATCCGCTCAGTCAGGATTTTCACAGCCCGGAAGGCGCCAGCGGGGTTCTGGCCCTGTACAGCAACTACCGCATCTACTACATCATGGGCATATCCCTGGTCCCGGAGGTAATTATGTAAACGATCACTGATGAATAATAGGCAAGCGTCGCGGGTTTCCGATTCCATCTTGATAGGCAGCTCGCTGATCGCTTGGTCAAGAGCTTTAGTCACATCCAGATCCTGGTCCCAGCTGATCAGGTTGCCAACTAATCCCAGTGCCGCCCGACGCTGTGCAAAGGGATCTTTACTTCCAGTTGGCGCCAGTCCAGCTGCAAATAAACCAGCCAGCGAATCCAGTTTGTCCGCCAAACCAACCACCAGACCAGCTTTGGTTTTTGGCGCCGGGTCGCCAGCCGAAGCTGGTAAATAATGTTCCCGGATCGCGACAGCAGTGTCCTCTTCCTCACCCGAATTCTTGGCGTAATAATAGCCCATAACACCCTGGAGGGAGGTCATTTCCACAACCATCTGGGTTGCCAGATCCGCCTTGCAAAGTTCAGCTGCCCGACGGGTGGTACTCAGATCATCTCCGGACAGATCTAGCAGGGAAGCCAGTTGATCAATCAGGTTTCGGATCCTTTTGGTTTTATCTCCCATTGAACCCAGATCGACCTGGAAGGTCAATAAATCGAGCGCTGGTAAATAATCAGCCAATTTCTTTTCCAGATCCGCCTTCACAAAATACTTGGCGTCCGCAAAACGGGCCAGGATCACATCAGCATTACCATTTGTGATCAAGGGCATTTCCGGATATTCATTTTCAGCAGATTTTTTATTGGCAATGGTGATGAAATTCGGCAGCAGTTTATCGCCCTTCTCAACAGGGAAGTAACGTTGATGTTTCTTCATAACCGAGATCAGCACTTCATGGGGCAGATCAAGGAATGCCGGATCGAATTTACCCAGCAATGCTGTTGGCGCCTCTACCAGGTGAGTCACTTCTGTTAATAATGCCTGGTCCTCGCTAACCACACCTCCGACCTTGGCAGCCAGGGTATCCAGATCATTCTTGATGCGCTGTTGGCGCAAGTTCTGGTCAAGCAAGATGCCATGTTTCTCAAGTACAGCCAGATAATCTTTGACCGATTTGACAGCAATTTCCTTTCCGCCATCAATGAATCGCAGTCCACGAGTAAAGGGTCTGGCAGTTAATCCTGCATAGGAAAACTGAACAGAGGATTCGCCGTGAAGTGCCAATAGCCAACGGATGGGTCGCGAAAATGCCAGCGCGGGATCATTCCAACGCATGGATTGTCCAAAACGAATCGACTTGATGATATCAGGAATAGCAGCGGTGAGGACTTCATAGGCTGGCAGCCCAGCTTTCTTTTCGACAGCTACGACATATTTTCCGCCATCGATCTCATGGATTTCCAGATCATCTACTGAAACACCTTTAGAGGTAGCAAAACCTTCTGCCGCCCGGGTGGGTTTTCCATCTTCATCATAGGCTCGTTCCTGAGGAGGACCTTTTACGGTTTGCTCTAGATCTTCCTGCCTATCAGCCAGTTTTTCGACCTGCACCACCAGTCGCCTGGGTGTTGCCAATATCCGTAATCCCTCATAATCAAGCCGGAGACTTTCCAGGGCAGCGGGGACTTTCTCTTCCAGTTGTTGAATAGCATCCTCAATATCCCCGTGAGGTAATTCTTCAGTGCCAATCTCCAGTACAAAGGGTGCTGGTTTTGAGGGGTAACTAACACTGGATACCTTATCTTCACCAGACCCTTCACCGGAGGCTTTGTCCAGCCAGGGGAATTCCAACCGCTGGCGTTCTTCCAGGTAGGCATCCGCCACATTGCGGGAAAGGTCCCGCATGCGGTGGAAATAACCAGCTCTTTCCGTAACACCTACTGCACCGCGGGTATCGAGCAGGTTAAAGACATGGGAGCATTTCAGAACATAATCATGAGCTGGAAGCACCTGGCCTGCTTCCAGGCAGCGGTTTGCTTCTTCCTCATACAAGCGGTACATTTCCCGCATATTATCCACATCCGCCAGCTCAAAGGCATATTTACTGAACTGCTGTTCGCTTTGCAGCTGCACATCCCCGTAGCTGTAGTTTTCATTCCAACGAATATTCTTGAAATCGCGCACACCCTGCAGGGCCATGGCAATCCGCTCCAGCCCGTAAGTCAATTCGACGGAAACCGGGTCTAGCGATTGCCCACCTGATTGCTGGAAATAAGTGAACTGGGTAATTTCCAATCCGTTTAACCACACTTCCCATCCCAGACCCCAGGCGCCAAGTGCGGGCGATTTCCAGTTATCCTCCACAAATCGGATGTCATTCAGCGCAGGATCGATGCCCATCGCTTCCAGGGATTTCAAGTAAAGCTCCTGGGGGTTTCCCGGATCTGGCTTTAAAATCACCTGGTACTGAGTATGCTGGTAAAAACGGTTAGGATTTTCGCCATAACGGCCATCGTCCGGCCTGATAGAGGGCTCTACATAACCAACACTCCAGGGTTCAGGACCCAAAACCCGCAGCGATGTGGCCGGGTTCATGGTTCCCGCACCGACCTCGGTATGGTAAGGCTGCCAAATCAAACAACCGTTATCAGCCCAAAACTTCTCCAGGGCCATGATCAGGGATTGGAAATCGAACGCTTCAGTCATAAAAAACTCCTGCGATCCCGTAAAAATCAAGATTAAGATAGCTTTGAAATCAATCAAAAAATGAGATAAAACTGTCAGAAAATTATAACATGTGGGAGTGTATCAAAAGAGACCGCAGCAATGAGAGACGGAAGATGAGACGGAAAACAAGAGACCTGGGAGAGAGAAAGCTCGGGGAAGATGAATATTAAATTGGATTTCCGAGTCAACTTATACCGCGACTGCCGGTCTTCCGTCCTCCGTCTTCGGTCGAGGGGTGTGAGCGCCCATCCTAAAGAACCCTTTTTTGGACACCGAAAGGGTCATGAAGTATAATCGCTAAATCAAAGTTCGATAAAAATCCAATCAGAAATATAATAAAGCGAGTTATCTATGACAACCTCTTACAAACAAGAACGCTGGAGTTTAGATGCCCTGTTCCCTGGCCATGAGGCACCGGAATATACAGATGCAATGAAAAAACTCGAAGGATCCATCGAGTCGTTCGAGAAACTGCGCCCCGAACTGAATGTTGAGATCGACGAAAAGGATTTCCTAAAGATCGTCACCGAACTGGAAGGGATCACTAAACAAAGCAATCGCCTGTATGGTTATGCCGGGTTATGGTTCACTGAGGATACCCAGGACCAGGATGCCCAAGCCCTGCAAGCCCAGATCGAACAATTCTTGGTCGGGCTCCAGAATAAGACCCTTTTCTTCAGCCTGTGGTGGAAAGAATTGGACCAGTTGACAGCAGATCGATTAATGGCTGCCTCTGGCGATCTGAAATACTGGCTGGAGGAAATGCGCCACTTTACTCCCCATACACTCACAGAACCGGAAGAGAAAATTCTCAATATCAAGAATGTGACCGGGTTCAGTGCCCTGATCACCCTCTATGACTCGATCACTAACCGCTATTCATTCAAAGTGGATATTGATGGAGAAGAAAAGGAAATGACCCGGGGAGAATTAATGGTGTATGCCCGGCATCATGATCCTGCCCTCAGAGAGGCAATCTATAAGGAACAATACCGCGTCTATGGAGATGACGGCCCCATTCTGGGTCAGATCTACCAGACTGTAGTACGCGATTGGGCCAATGAGAATATCGATCTGCGGAATTACAGCAGCCCGATCTCGGTCCGCAACCTGCGCAATGACGTACCTGATATAGCAGTGGACGCGCTTCTGGAAGTTTGCCAGAAAAACGCCCCTGTATTCCAGCGTTTCTTTGACCTAAAAGCACAGTGGATCAAAACCGATCAACTGCGCCGTTATGACATCTACGCACCAGTAGCTCAGGCAGATAAAACGTATACTTACCAGGAAAGCGTGGATATGGTGCTGGATGCATTTCAGACCTTTGATCCCCGGGTTGCCGAATTGGCTGAAAAGATCATCGCCGATGGCCATGTTGACAGTGAAGTCCGCCAAGGCAAACGAGGCGGTGCATTCTGCTGGTCCGTAGATAAGGACCTCTCTCCCTGGGTGCTGTTGAACTTCCAGGGAACCGCTGACTCAGTGGCCACCATGGCTCATGAACTCGGACACGGCATCCATGCCTTGTTGGCAGCGGATCACAGTGTTTTCACATATAGTTCCACTCTGCCGCTGGCAGAAAACGCCTCCACCTTCGCAGAGATGTTGTTAATTGATAAGCTGCTCTCCCAGGAAGAGGATCAGGCTGTGCGGCGGGATATTCTCTTCAAACAGGTTGACGATGCGTACGCCACCATTATGCGGCAGTCGTTCTTTGCCCTCTTTGAACGCGAAGCTCATAAGATGATCAAAGATGGAGCCATTATCGATGATCTATCTGAGATGTATATGGAAAACCTGAAAAAGCAATTCGGAAAGGCAGTCTCTATCAGTGAAGAATTCCGCTGGGAATGGGTTTCCATTCCGCATTTCTTATCACACCCCATTTTATGTCTACGCCTACGCGTTTGGCCAGCTCCTGGTTCTGTCACTCTATCAGCGATATCAGAAAGAGGGCGACAGCTTTAAACCAGGTTATATCAAGATCCTGGAAGCAGGTGGCTCCAAAGCCCCGGCATCCATTCTGGCAGAATCCGGGATCGATATCGCCAGCCAGGATTTCTGGCAGGGCGGTTTTGATGTTATAGATGGAATGGTGAAAGAATTGGAGGATCTGCCAATCGAGTAATATCAGGAATCTTCCTGAACAACCACATACCGTAAGGCCAGTATCGCCAGCAGGTTCACAACCGCGGCAGCTAGAGCACTTAGCCAGAATCCTCTCAGGAACAGGGGAGCCACAAACAGTGAACCAAGACCTCGTCCGAGGTTTGCGCTGGCGATATTTAATGCCATAACTGTCGCCCTGGCTTCTGGCAGGATCTCTGTCATTAAAGGTATCAAACTGACTATCGTGAATTCAAAGGCCAGGTAAAAAAGAAATAAACCGATGTATGCTCCCAGGGTTGATCCCCCAATTAATGGAAGAATCCCAGCCGACAAAATGCTGCCTATCAAACCCAGCAGGACAGCTTTTTCTTTACTGATCCGGTCAGAGATTATACTGACGCCACCCTCACCGATCAATTCAGCGATACCGATCACTGCCGATGCTCCTCCCAGAGCAGCTATCTGCATCCCAAATGACGCATTCAGCCAGACACCAAAGACTCCATTCACAAATTGATTGGCCGTACAGATCAGCAGAGTAACTCCAAGACCGGCCAATGCGGAAGGAGAGGCCAATACCAGTAAAAAGTTTTTTGATATCGGCTGCTTGGTCACTTCAAAATTTGTATCAGAAGGGATTAATAGGATCACCGCCAAAAAAGACAGAACCCCCAGAATCATCATGACAATAAAGGGGGATAACAAACCAAATTGGTTCATGAAGAAACCCACCAGTGGCACTCCCAGGAAAAAAGCCAGCGACCAGCTTATCTCAGTAATCCCAAGAACAAATCCCCGTCTGTGGTAAGGGATGGTATCCCCAAAATATGCCTGCAGTGAGGGGTCAAAAAGAGCCTTTCCAAGCATTGATAGAACAAGAAAGATAAAAAAGCCAAGGGGTGTTGGGAAGAAAATGACCAGAAGTGTTCCCAAACAAAAAGCGATCATGCCAGCCAGCATACCGGTTCGGCGGCCGCGGGAATCAGCCAATGAGGCCAGGAAAGGGCTGATAATACCCACCAGTGATTGACCTGCATACATGCGGGATATTTGGACCAGGTTAATTCCAAAACCTTTCATAATGAATGGCTGCAGGGGATAGACCATCCGGAAACCAGTATTGGTCACCGTTCTGATCAGGGTCGTGATTGCGATTTGGATCCAGGTCTTTTTCGATAGTTTCATAATCTCCCTATAATATCATGCTTACACTCCATAGCGAGAAAGGAGCGGAGCGACTAACAGCCTGCCCTGAGCTCAGCAGAAGCGAAGCAATCTCGCTTCAAATTCTCTATCATTAGAGAGATTTAATCAAGCCAATCCGGATTGAGAGTGGATCAAATCAATTTTTTAATCATTCATCGGTTTTTCTCAGGGGATTTTCAGTTGGATATAGTAGGGATTGCCACGTCGTTCACTGCGTTCACGTCTCGCAATGACAGTGGACAGAAGTGTCATTGCGAGCGCAGCGAAGCAATCTCGCTTCAAACTCACTATGAATTAGAGAGTTTAATCAAGCCAAACCGGATTGAGGGTGGATCAGATCAATTTCCTTGATCATTCATCGGTTTTTCTATGGGAATTTCAGTTGGATTTAGTTCAGATTGCCTCGTCGTTCACTGCGTTCACGTCTCGCAATGACAGTTGCTTAAAACTCACTAAGAGTTACCTAGATTTAATCAAGCCAATCCGGATTGGGATTGGATCACGGCAGCCACATTTTTCCTGTATCTGTTTTTCTTTGACAGCAACCATCTTGTCAACCGTTTACAATGATGAACTTAACAAAACGATCCCCCGTGATACACAGGGGATCGTTTGAGAATCCTTTTATCTAGTACTGATATTTTATTTCAACATCAATCCAGGTGGAGTATAAGCGCCCAGCCGTAACCTGATTCTGTAGCCTCGTCAACAACAGGAAAACTATAATCGAACTCATGAGCAAAGTCCTGAGGATATTCTGCCTGCATCATACCGGGAGCATTCACAATAAACACTTGGTGCCCAGTCATATTAAATGTGATGTCCAATACAGCCCCATCGTCATTTTGGGTACATACGCCATCTATCACTCCAAGCATATCAAAGAAAACAGTATATGTCCCCCATACTGCTTCAAGCTCATCCTCAAAATCTATCGTCCCCTCACCTTGGACAAGATACAAACCTTGATCATATTCAACACTAAATGGGATCGATCCAATACCGAATGGTTCTAGATCAGCAACTTCTGCAGGACCCACCAATACTTGCATTTCAAAATTTCCACTCAATCCATCGCAAATATTCTCACCCGAATCTCCAGGGAAAAATTCTTCCATCTCGGGTAAATCTCCTTCAGGGAAAAAACCTTCCGGATCATTTATAATCTCATCGAACAAACCCCAGATATCGTTCACACCATCTTCCAACCCAGGTATATCTCTCAAATAACGTTCCAAGAAATCAGGCAGCATAGCACCACCCCGACAAAGAATTGCTCCCATAACACAGCAGCACATCATCATGATCAATAAGATGATGAGGACTACCAGCCACGGTGAGCGTTTCTTTTCTTTGTTCTTGTTCCTGTGGAATATTGGCCTCGGTTTGTGGTGTTTCCATGACTATCTCCTTTATCTTACCTGAAAGATCAGAGCATATATGATTGATAGCCTTCCCACTAATAAAATCTCCCTAATAAAATTATTATTGTAAACGGAAATTAATGAATTTCTTCCATTATTTTCTTCCCCATCAGGATGCGTTGTATCCCCCCGTCTTCTGTCCCCGGTCAGGACGCATAGCGTCCTCCCTATATCTGCAGCTCCACCACATCCTCATCTTCCAGCACATGGTCCCGGCTGACCATCTGACCTGGGAAGTCTGCACTGGTGCCCCAGATCTTGGCGGATTTGAGATTTTTCCTGGAAGTCCTTGTGGACCTTGCCAGCAAATTCACCCAGCTGAATTCCCTGATCAACCACAAAGGGCGCTGTTTTATCAACATCTTTGCCAGGCGCTTTGGAGTAGACCCGGATCACACCCAGTTTTTCGAAGATTGTTTGTTTAAGAATATCCATGTTATGTCCGGTTTGAACTGAGACCGGCACCATGGGATATTCTTGTCCCAACAGTTCCTGGAAGATCTGGTAATGTTCTTCGAATTCCTCACTGTCGTATTTATTCACCACCACGAGAGTGGGGACATGCAGTAAAAATCCCTCAACTTCGATCATCCCTTCCAGGTATTTGGGAGCAATCCTGTTTTCCTGTAACTTCTGAAGCACGAATTCGAACTGCTGGACCGGGTGGGCGTGTAGATCGATCATGATCAAAACCAGGTCCACTCGCCTGATCAGGTTCAGGAATTCAGGATCGATATATTCTTCACTGAAAGGAGGGGTGTCGATCAGCTGTACCTGGATATTGTCGATCATCATCATCCCCGGCATAGCGGACCAGGTTGTAAATGGTACTGCTGAAATTTCTGGATCGGCATTGGTCTGATTTGCTACCAGGCTCGATTTTCCCACATTGGTTGTGCCAATGATGATAATTTGCCCCGCCCCTTCTTTGTTGATGTGATAAGCGGATACTTGCTTTTTCGAGGTCTTTTTCGAGGTAGCGGCAGTTTTCAATTTAGAAAGCTTTTTTCGCAAATCAGCCCTGAGATGATCGGTCCCCTTGTGTTTGGGGATCGTACCCATCATCTCTTCCAGGTACTTGATCTTATCTTCCGTCGTCGTGGCTGACCGGAAGCGCTCTTCAGCATTGAAATAGTCGGCAGGCAGGTTGGTTGGCATAGGAAATCAGTCGATAGTTTTGATAACTCCATTTTACCTCAACCCGGCTCCCTTTCACCCTCTTAACCTAACGTTTTTCTTAAGCACCAGATTTTAATAATCAACTAAAATCAGGGTAATTAGGATGGTACTAAACTTATGATCAAATTATTACTGGCGACCAACAATCAAGGGAAGCTGGCTGAGTTGCGCTCGCTTTTAAGTGGAATGAACATAGAACTGCTTTCCCCTAATGACCTGGACCTGGACATTCAAGTCCAGGAACGGGGTCTGAACTACCTGGAGAATGCGGTTCTTAAGGCAGCTATCTTTGCTGATGCCGCCAAGATCTGGACCCTATCGGATGATAGCGGGTTGGAGGTAGAAGCCCTCAATGGAGCTCCCGGACTCTATTCCGCGCGCTATGCGCCGGAGCCGAACGCAACGGACAAGGACCGGCGTCGTTATCTGATCCAGAACCTGGAAGGAACTCCCCAACCCTGGAAAGCGTCCTTTCAGAGTGTGGTTGCTCTGGTAGGTCCGGAAGGATCTCCGATCGTCACCAAGGGAACTTGTCCTGGAGATATTGTCCCAGAAGGACGAGGACATGGTGGTTTTGGATATGATAGGATCTTCCGCCTGGAAGAAACTGGACTGACCATGGCCGAGCTGACGACAGAACAGAAAAATGAATTAAGCCACCGGGCCCTGGCAGTAAAGAAAATTAATCCCAATTCTTGAAAGCCTGTTTGTCGAAGAATTGGTAAGCGAATAATGCAATAATATCCTTTCTTAAGAGGATATTTTGTCACCATGAAAAGTTGTCCATTTTGGGTTATGATATATTGGATTAACCTGATTGGCACCTGAGCTACATATGGTATCAGTACAAGAATTCTGGATCGTCCTAGGATTGACCGCAGTAGTCGCCCTGTTATTAGGAGCAGGCGCGGCCTATTTCCTGTTACCTAAGCCCACTCCGGAGCAGGGTCCTGCTCCCAAACCCAAAAAGAACAATAAAAGCGATGATCGGATTCGACGTTTGTTTGCCTTGATCACAGACCTAACCGTAACCCTTAACTATTCCCGGGTACTGGAGAAGAGTCTCGATGTCTCTTTCCTGGCGCTGCGCGTCTCGAATATGGATACTGACCGGCTGATCAGCGCAGTACTCCTATTCGCCTCAGATGATATTTCCTCACCGGATCTGGAAGTTGCCTACGGAAGGGGTTTACCCCGGCCGGATATGACCACACGAGTACCAGGAATCACTGGCTTATTGGAGCGGATCATCGAAACAGGTGACCCACAAATGACTGACAATTTAGCTGCCGACCCAGAGCTAAAAACCTTTATCTCCTTCCGAGCCTGTCAAAGTGGCTTTGGTGTTCCGCTGCGGGCAGGTTTGGATACCTTCGGTGTGATGTTATTTGGTCATCCTGATAAAGGATATTTCACAGAAGAAGCCCAGGAAACGATCAGCACCGTTGGCCACCAGGCTCAGATAGCAATGCAGAATGCCCACCTCTTCCAGGAACTGGAAGCTGAGCGGGACCAGATCATTAAGATCCAGTCAGAAGCCCAGAACCGACTGGCTAGAGCACTGCATGATGGACCAACCCAGACCGTGGCTGCTATCCCGATGCAAATCAGCCGAGCTCGCCATCTACTTAACCGGGACGTTGAAGCCGCCGGGGAAGCCCTCTATCAAACAGAGGAACTGGCCCGCCGGACTTCCAAGCAGCTGCGCCACATGCTCTTCACCCTGCGTCCGCTGGTGTTGGAATCAGAAGGGTTGATCCCGGCCCTGAACTCTATGGCCGAAAAAACCAAGGACACCTTTGGGCAAAACGTGATCATCGAATGTGATTCCGAGCTGGTGGATGAACTGGACATGAACACCCAGACTGTAATCTTCACAATTTCAGAAGAGGCCGTTAACAACGCCCGCAAGCATGCCAAAGCGACTAAGATCTGGGTTAAAGTGCAAAGGCTGCAATCGGACTTAGCCTTCCTGGAAATTGAGGATAATGGAAAGGGATTCCTCGTGGAAAATGTAATGGACAACTATGATGATCGGGGCAGCCTGGGCATGTTGAATATGCGCGAGCGCGCTGAGCTGGTCCAGGGTGTGTTCCATATCAAATCTGTTCCCGGCGAGGGGACTCAGATCCAGGTAGTTTTACCGCTGACCCCGGATGCCGCAGACCGTTTACGATTGATCTAACACCTACGGCGTGACCGATGTGCGGTTTGCGTACGACCGAAGACCGGGGCGGGCAGAGCCCGCGACCGGTTCTTTTTTAACCAGCCTCCTTATCCCGGTCTCTTCACTCCGGTCTCTTTTTCCAGGTCCATCTTTGAACAACAGGAATTTTCTGTATATAATATTCTCCATGCCATATCTCACTGATCTTTATTATCAAGCTTACCAAGCCGACGATCCTTCCCGAAAGACCTTGATCCTGATCCACGGCGCCGGCGGAGACCATCTTTCATGGCCGACACAACTGCGTCGTTTAAGTGGTTATCGGGTCTTTGCGCCTGATCTTCCCGGTCATGGAAAATCCAGAGGGCACGGTCTTCAGCGCATCCATGCTTATGGGGAAACAGTCTTGGAATGGATCCGGGCACTCAAGCTTCCCAAAGTTTTCCTTACCGGCCATTCTATGGGCGGGGCGATCTCTCTCTGGCTGGCGATCAACCATCCCGAGTTGATACACGGCCTTGTGTTAATGAGCACCGGTGCCACCCTGCCAGTGAATCTTTCCTTGATCGAAGAGCTTGCTACCCAGGTTGGATTTCCAACAGCAGTAGATAATATTATGCGCTGGTCATTCAGCTCTAAAATTGAACCCGCCCTTGTTGAAAATGTAAAGAAACACATGTTAAAGATGCGGCCCTCCGTGGTGGCAGGTGATTTCAGGGCTTGTGATCGTTTTGACATCAAAGCAGAATTGGATCAGATCCAGATACCCACCCTGATCATGGTGGGGGATGAAGACAAAATGACACCGATCCGTTTCTCAGAGGAGCTGGCAGAGGAGATCAATAACCCGGATCTGGAAGTGATCCAGGGTGCGGGACACATGCTGCCTTTGGAACAGCCTGAGGTGGTAGCCAAAAAGGTTCGGGGGTTTATGGATCGGGTACTCAATCCCTGAAAGTATTGCCTAATCAGGAGTGAAGTTGTATAATATTTCCTCGATGGGCGGTTAGCTCAGCTGGTTAGAGCGTTGCGTTGACATCGCAAAGGTCGTTGGTTCGAGTCCAATACCGCCCACACTTATCAGGAACCGCTATTCTCAATGAATAGCGGTTTTATTATATATAATACAGATGTGCAGTTTTGCATTTATCAAGGAAAGTGTATGAAGTCCAGCCATTTACAAAAGGCAATCGAAGCTCGCAAAAGCACACGAACCTTTCAGAAAGAGCCGCTAAGCCCGGCCGATATAGAAAAAATATCTAGCTATCTAGTTAAGCCCGAGAATCTGATTGGACCTTTTGGTTATCAATTTGATTTTGAATTATTGATCGAGTCTGAGGATCGAGATAAAGATCAGATTGGGACCTATGGTTTTATAAAGAATCCACAGGGTTATATTCTCGGCACAAGCATCATCGAAACGAAGTCTCTTTTTGACTATGCATATGTTCTTGAGAACATTGTCCTTTACTTGACTACTATCGATATTGGCACATGTTGGTTAGGGGGGCGATTTCAAAAACAAGAAGCAATGAGCCAATTATGTTTTAAAGAAAATCATATTATTCCTGCCATTACACCTATCGGTTATCCCCAAGATAAGCAACGCCTGAAAGAGCGAATGATAAGAAGTGTTCTACAAGCAAGAAAGAGAAAACCCGAAGAGCAGCTATTCAATTATGAAGCGTTTGGACAACCCCTTAGAGATAGAGCAGAAGAGTTCCGGCAAGCACTTCATTACGTTAGAATTGGTCCTTCAGCACAGAACAAACAACCATGGCGACTGTTATTTAGCAGAGACCTGGCACAAGTCCATTTTTATGTCACAAACCCCTTAGCCGATAACCCACTCTACATGTGTGAACCTCAATATTTAGACATTGGTATTGCTTATAAACATTTTAAGGTTGGCCTGGATGAAACGGGCATCTCTGGAGAATTAGTAATTAATGAACCCAATATTGATAAACCTGATGGGCTTACTTATATAACGAGCTGGTATAGGATATAGTAGAGTATCTTCCAAATCGGATGAACAGAATTATTAAACAAACGGTTCGAGATCTGTCCACTAACGTCCACAGTCTTGGTCCCATCCCGAACCATTAATTGAATGTTCGTCAACGATAGAATTTTGATAAACAAAGGATGAAGGGGGATTTCCGAACCGGCGAATTTATTTTGAGATAAGGTTCTCCGTATGTGTTATGCGGTCAACTTTTTATCTCGAGCCAATGTTTTTGCTCCATATACAGCCACAATAATCAAAGCCAACATCAATTCAACACCAAAATTTACCCAACGTCCCTGGCTGGTGACCCAATAAGGTATCAGGCCGCCAAAAACATTCCAGATCGCGTGGAAAAGAATAGCCAGAAATACATTTCGGTTCGTGTTATTGTAGATCCAGGTGAAGAAGATCGCACCCACCATCTGTTTTAAAATGAATTCCGCCACCGGGATGATTTCCTGCGTTGTTCCGCTCATAAAATGGAGCGGCAGGTGCCATAGACCCCACAAAAATCCCAAGATCAAACTTGCAGCCAAGGCATTCCAGCGTGATTGCAGTCGGTCGAGCGCGAACCCGCGCCAACCATACTCCTCTGGCAGAGCCTGGGTGAGGAAAATGACTATAAATATTGGTACTGCCAACAGCAAAGGTAAGGGTTGAAGTTCCCAGAGGATTTTTCCACCAAGAAGATTGATGAACAGGATGGTCAGTCCAGAAGTTATTACAGGCACGAGGAACACAATTGCCAACCATTTCTTCTCAAAGGTAAAGTCCAAACCGCGTTTCCACAGGGATTTCATTCCCTCACGTCCCCCAGCCTTAGCGGTGAGATAAAATGCAGCAATGAATGGCCCTATAGGCGCAATTATAGATAGGCTTAGGAGGAATTCCGGAACTTGAGCTAGTTGATTGTCTGCCAACACCCGGGGAAGTTGAAGCAGCCAAGTAATTGAAAAAGCGATCAAAAAGAACTTTACAAGAATATTTTTTCTTTCATTTGTAACATTAGGTGTAGTCATTAATATCTCCTTCTGTTAGTGCTGGACCGTCAAATAATGCGCTGATCAGGATTTAGAGGCTGGCTGCTTAAGATACTCAAAAATCTCATCAATGTGATTATTGATTGTAGAGAAATGACCTCCATCGTCTACTTCAATCAGATCGGCATTTGGCAATTCTTGGGATAGATACCTGCCCATCCCTATCGGGACTTGCTGATCATATTTGCCATACCAGAGTTTGACTTCTTTTTGAATTTCTCGTAATTGAAAATGCCAATCATTGACATACAATTGCCATTCCCATGCATCTCCATCTACCCCATTTCGATGCGCTTCTTTCGTTGCTTCTGCAAATATTTTGATGATTTCTGGTCGTTCTTCGATTATCTTTACGTCTGGTAATGGCATGGCCTGTTTCATACGTTTCATCATTTGCACTTCATCGCTATAAAAATTCGCCATTTGCTTCAGGAGAAAACGATTTATTTTCGGGAATTTCTCTGCTGTTACAAATATAATTTTTACTGGTGGCCACATTCCATGAAATTTATTTGGCATTTCTGGCAAAGCAGTCCCACTTACAATCGCAGCTTTGTTCACTCTACCCGGTACTTGATGTATCATCGCCAGAACATGTGGTCCACCCCCCGATAAACCAAATACTGAAAATTTATCAATTGATAAAAAGTTAGCTAATTCAATGACATCATCAGGCCAATCAAGGAGCTGACGTTTGGGGTGAAAAGACGATAATCCGAATCCTGGACGATCCGGAACAATTAATCGAATGTTTTTCTTGTGTGCAAATTCATCAAACCACATTCCTTCCAAGCGAGAACTATTTCCACCTGTAAAATACAGAACTGGTTTGCCATCCTTTGGCCCAAATTCTGCAAACCCAAGCGTTCGTCCGTCACTGAGTAGCATTGTTTGGCTTTGTCGTTTTTTTTCCATATTGATATCCTTAATGATGGTTCTGTTGGCAGGATCAGTTTTTTGGGTAGAGGAACCTCGATGGTTATTGGTTACGGAACAGCGAGAAGAACCTTCTGTGTCCTCTGAGTCCGCCATAGAGATTTTCCTTACTTGGCGGAGGGTTTATGCCACCGTAATAACAACATTCCCCATTTTCCGCCCAGTTTCAACAAATCTGTGTGCCTCTGAGATTTGCTCCAACGAATAGGATCTATCTACAACAGATTTTAATCTTTCCCTCCTCAATCAGCTCTTTTAGGAAAAGTAAATCTTCTTTCGTTTGGCTTGCGGATCCAATTATCACTTTCTTTTTACTTATCATCGAAGTCCATAGGCCAAGAACAACATGTGACAGCCCAGCATTAGCTAAAAAATAATATCCATTTCTTTTTAGCGATTTTAACCTGCGTGAAAATAATTTCTTTCCTACTACGTCGATAATAACATCATAGGTCTCACCGTTTTCGGTAAAATCTTTTTGAGCATAATCAATGACATGGTCAGCGCCAATCGAACGTAACATGTCCATTTTCCCCGCGCTGTCAACGGCCGTTACCTCAGCTCCAAAATACTTAGCAAGCTGGACCGAAAAAGTGCCGATACTTCCTCCCGCGCCAAAAATCAAAACTCTTTTCCCTGGCTGGATATCCGCTTTTCTAAGATAGTGTAACGCTTCAAATCCAGCAGTGGGTACGGCGGCAGCTTCTTCATAAGTCATATTGGTTGGTTTTATTGCCAGTGTCCCTTGCATTTCACTAGGGTCCCCATGCAGACAGATGTACTCAGCATATGCGCCAAAACCGAAACCAGTGGTTCCAAAAACCTGATCACCTTTCTTGAATAGTTCTACATCTTTACCAACTTCCTCAACTTCTCCAGCTAATTCTTGTCCTAGGATGGTTATTCTTGTTGGTTTCGTGAGTCCCACATATAGCCGCATGGGGAACGATAACATAAGCGGGAGCTTGAGCCTTCGCAGCTCGCTGTCTCCTGCTGTAACTGTTGTCGCATGTACTTTTACCAGAACTTCATCCTCTTTCGGGGTGGGTTTTTGAACCTCTTTGAGTTGAAGTCCATCTGGTGATCCATATTTTGTCCATACAATTGCTTTCATGGCCACTCTTCCTGATGATCAAGGTACACCTGTCGCTACGCTTCATAGCAGCAGGTGCACCAATTTGATATTTAAATTATTACTTCCAAAACAACGAAATCCTGTTCGACATCTCTTAGGCAGATTCAAGAGCACGTTTTTTCCACTCTTCGACCTTTACGCCTTTAATCAATAAGCCAAAAGGTTATCGCCGCTTCTCCGAGAAATGTAAATTCGCTAAAGGTTATGCCAAAGTCAGGGACAAAAAAGTACAAAATGGAATCTGCCAGATACCCAAAACATGCCACGATCAATAAAGCGCCAATAATCTTGGGCAGGAAACCAGATTTGTAAACCAAATAGCCCATGGGGAATAACCAAAGCCCCCAAAATATTTGAGCGATATTAATCCCGGCTAGGCGTAAATCAAGGAACAGTGCTATGAGAGCTTGTATCTGATCTGTTGTGAAAAATGACAAGTAGTCCGGGGCGTTCAAAAGTAGCAGGACAGCGATCTGGTTTAGCTCATTGAGCATTGCAATAGGTACACCAATTAAAATGAACACGACCATATACGCCGCATGGTTTTTATTTACTGGCTTGAGTATTTTATACAAATTAAGAACCACAAATATCTGAACTACCTGAGTGAGTAGAGCAATGAAAATACTACCACGGAATAGCATTTGATTAGCCATGATATTGCTAACTGTTGCGGCGATATCTCCGGGAACAAAAAGAGTGTTAGGAATAACCAGCATCCCGAAAACTCCGAGGGGGATCAATAGTAGATATAGGAAACCTGTATTTCTTGCAGTCTTTTGGATTGAAATCGGTGTTTCTTTGAAAGTCATCGTTATTCCTTTTTTATGGTTATTAATTGATATATTTTGAATAGAATGAGTGGGGAACCCCAAACAACATCCACCAGTAATATTATTCCTTTTGGATCATGTGGAAACTGTGATTATTGGATTTAATTAATTGACAACCCGAACTTTCTAGACAGATATTGGTTGTTCCCCCAGGTTTGTTGATGCTATCACGTATATAGGCAAATAAGATCAAATGGATAATGTTAATGGGTCTCATATATTCATTCTAATGTTGATGAACCAGCATTCCCCTTTGACGGTGTCTCTTGCAAGAAGGCTTCTCTATTCAATTTGCGCAGCTTAACCCCCTCTCCACCAGACATCTAGAACGGAATGAGATCATGGGACTAAGAACCGAAGTAAGGATCAAGCTTCCCAGAGCTCTGCTGTTACGGGGTCAAAATATGAAATAAATTAAGAAAAATCTAATGATAAACCGATTCGAGTCCAATACCATCCACACATAACTGGCACCGCTATTCATAAGAATAGCGGTTTTGTTATATATAATACAGATAAGCAGATATCAGTCCAAGTGAACCGATTATTCCTGTTATTCAGTTCAAATTCAGCGATATCAACAGGTTAGTAGCTATGTAATATGAATATCTATCCAATACAAAACCGATACAAAGCAGTTCTTCCCTGGATGCTTTTATTGCTTCTAGCTTCATTTCTTCTCGGTGCTTGCGGTGGGAAGAATACCGATCTTGATAATCAAGTTGATTCAATTACTGAATCATACGGAACACTCAATTCTACACTGCCGGAAAAGATTGATCCGATGGGTCGATATTTGTTCTATATTCATGGGAGGATCATCGAAGATCAAGGCGTTAATGCTGTAAGCACTCAATTTGGAGCCTACGAGTTTGAAGAGATACTGAATTACTTCGCAAATAGGGGATTCAATGTTGTCGGTGAAGTCAGGTCAGAAACACCCGATGGGCACCAATATGCCGAGCAAGTTTCAGCACAGATCGAAAAATTGCTTTCGTCTGGTGTGCCAGGTAAGAACGTCACCGTCGTCGGTTTCTCCAAAGGTGCTTACATTACTATGCTCTTATCGGCAAAGCTCAGAAAACCTGATTTGAATTTCGTTTTGATTGCAATCTGTGGGGAAGAGGTCAATTCCAACCCGGATTTTAAGCTGACAGGTAGAATTCTATCTCTTTTTGAGAGCTCTGATGAATATGGATCAACTTGCAAGCCGTTGGCTGATAGATCACCTGAAGTTATGGAATTTGAAGAAATTGAGTTTCGGACTGGAAAGCAACACGGTGCATTTTATGCTGCAGATCCAATTTGGATTGACCCCTTAATTGCTTGGATAAATGACGGTCCTAAATAATAGGATTACACCAGCTAAACCCCGCTCTCCTTCGACTACTCTCAGGAGGGACCACCCGACAGCCTGTGGCGCCTGGTTTTTGATCTTTGGTTTCCACTTACTAGTTTTGGTTCTATAATGATACAGAGCAAACCCGGCTGCGGGTGAGCTCATCCGTTAGACACCTTCTTCTAAATGACTATGGATATGGAAAACTATGAAAATCGTTTCCCAACATCGCCATGATATTGATTGGCTGCGCGTGCTGGGTGTTCTCTTGCTAGTTCCCTTCCACGCGGCACAAATCTTTATACTTGATCCAAATTCCATCATGTACGTCAAGGATACAATCAACAGCCGCGCATTAACCTTTATGGCGGGGTTCATTCATATGTGGCACATGCCTCTGCTGTTTATCATTTCAGGAAGCGCCACCTATTTAGCGCTCGGCGTCCGCTCGGCAGGGCAGTATATTCGTGAACGCTTCCTGCGGTTGTTCGTCCCGCTAACATTTGGCATTCTGACCTATATTCCACTGACCACCTACATCCAGCACAGCAAGACTACCTCACTGCCAGAAGCATATCTGGGATTCTTTCATATTCGACTTCGCACACCTGGACGGCATGAATGGGACATTTACACCGGCACATCTGTGGTTCATCCTCTATCTGTTTACCTTTTCCTTGATCGGTTTACCCATCTTTCTAGCCATACGTTCTGAGTGGGTCAAAAATGCGATACGAAATGCAGCTATGGCGTTCCCACCAACTGTAACACTGCTCCTTTTCGGTGTTCCGCTGATACTTGCCGCGGCCATGAACATTCTCGGAGACAAGAATCCGATCTATTATTTTCTTATTTATGTTTATGGATTTCTTATCACCAGCGATACGCGATTTCAACAAGCCGTAAGCACATTGACCTGGGGTGTCTTGGCATTTGGTGTTTTCGCCGCTGTGATCCAGATGATAACCATCCACAATTACTCGGAATGGACGCCCGCATGGATAGCTCATGGCTTGCTCTATGAAATGGGACGATGGACATTAACACTGGCTGCGCTTGGGCTTGGGCACCGGTATCTAAAACGCGACAATAACTTCTTGCGCTATGCCAACGAAGCGGCAATGCCATTTTATTTGTTGCACATGACCTTCACAGTATTGGCAGGTTTCTTCGTGATCCAGTTGGATGCGCCAGTGGTAGTCAAATATCCCTTGATCGTTCTAATAGCAACTGGCTCAACGTTCATTGTATATGAGCTGGCGCGTCGCTGGAAAGTTACGGGTTGGTTGCTTGGAATGAAGATAACTAGATGAGGTAGAGCGAATGTTGGTTATGTATTTTGGTGCCTGGTCCATCTACACCCGACCCGGTGCCTTCGGCACAGTAAATAATAGATTAGTAAGTAGTAAGCCGATCAGGTTCTAGAAGCCGCGAAATTTACGAAATAGGAAATGGCATGAGTACACTATGTTATGTTAATGGAGAGATCTTACCAGCGAGCAAAGGGGTAATTGGTATCACGGATCTTGCTTTGCAGCGAGGATACGGTGTTTTTGATTTTGCGCGAACTTATAAAAGAAAGCTCTTTCATTTTGATGACCACATCCAACGCCTTCAGCTTTCAGCATCAGAGTTGTATTTGAAGTTGCCTATATCCGATGGGGAAATTACTTCAATAGCAGAGCATCTGATACAGGAAAGCGATCTGAACAATCCAGCGATACGTCTCATACTGACTGGAGGCTATTCAGACGCTCCTTTTCTCCAACATCCGAACTTCGTAATCATTGCCGAAGAGCTCCCGACGTATCCGGCATCGGTTTACACGAAAGGCACAAAATTGATCATGGTGGAATATCAGCGGGAGTTACCTCATGTTAAATCGATTAATTACATGAACTCGATTCGGCTTGAACCTTATAAGCGTGAGAAGGATGCATTCGATATACTTTATCATTCTGAACATGGTGTCACCGAGTGTCCGAGATCGAACTTTTTTGTTTTTCAGGGCGATACTTTGGTGACACCGTCTTCCCATATTCTTTATGGAATAACTCGAGAGATTATCTTGAAACTTGCTTCAGATCATTTCCCAGTTGAAGTCAGAAAGATTGACCCAGAAGAGCTCTCTTCTATCGATGAAGCTTTCATAACAGCAACTAGTAAATGCGTTATTCCGGTAACAAGAATTGATGCTCATCAAGTGGGCACCGGTTTAGTGGGGGACCGCACAAGGACAATTATGCGGCTTTTTGATGAATTTACTGCAAACTATTGAAATATGTTGGCTAACTCATGCTCCACCCGGCGCCTTCGGCGCAGTAATGTGTAGTTTAGTAAGTAGTAAGGCGAACTCAGATTCCAGAAGAAATATAAGTATTGTGCTTTGCTCAAAACTACTTACTATTTACAACTTACTACTTACTGAACCGTGCGGGTGCCCTACGCTGCGCTAAGGGTGCTTCGCAAAGCTCATCCTTTAGACATTAATATAAATTATGAAGAAATCTTCACATACTAAAATTGAGCAACAAATGATTAATTGGCTTCTTGAAGGGGATGTTTCGATACAGTATCAGGTTCATCGTGATATGTTGGCTTCTGAAAAACCGCACTTACGGACCTGCATAGCGACCGAAGGCTGGGGCGCTCGATTTCTAAGTTTTCGAAAGAAAGAAGGTCATTGGGGCCGTGCTTTTTATCAACCCAAATGGACTTCCACGCACTATACAATTCTGGATTTAAAACACTTGGGAATACCTCCCTCACTAGAAGAGATCCAGGAATCAGTATTCTTTATCATCCAAAACCATAAAGGCAGCGATGGGGGCATTAATCCGTCGGTAACTATCCAGCAAAGTGATGTATGTATTAACGGAATGTTTTTGAATTATGCGAGTTATTTTGAGATGCGTGAAAAGGATCTAAAGTCCGTTGTTGATTTTGTGATAAAAGAGCAAATGCAGGACGGCGGATTTAATTGTCGGGCGAATAGAGGAGGAGCGGTTCATAGCTCCTTGCACTCAACGATATCTGTTTTGGAAGGGATATTGGAATATATTGCTAATGGCTATTCTTATAAAGCGTCAGAATTGATCCAGATAGAGTCAGATGCAAGAGAGTTCATTTTGCAGCATAAACTGTATCGGTCAGATCACACCGATGAGATTATTGATAAGCGCATGTTGATGTTGTCCTATCCTTCGCGCTGGAAATATGATATTTTACGAGCATTAGATTATTTTCAATTCGCTGGGATCAACTACGATCCGAGAATGCAGGATGCGCTTGATATACTGATGAAAAAACGTCGGAAAGATAACAAATGGCCAGTCCAGGCAAAGCATCAGGGACAGACCCATTTTGATATGGAAAAAACTGGAGGTCCAAGCCGCTGGAATACCTTGAGAGCAATGAGAGTTTTTAAACATTTCAGTGAAACTAAATGATAAAAACATTCTTGGGCTTTGCCATATTGAATCCTTTTTACTGAATACCGATTACTGAACTGGACGGGTGCCCTAAGGGATGCTTCGCAAAGATCTTCCGCTATGTGCAATAATTTTGAAGTTTTGTAATTTTTTTATGACCAACTGGAGGAATCCAAATGCCCACATTTATAAAAGGCATGGACCTATGTCAGGATTTCTATTTCGAGATTGTTGCTCCGTTAATGGAAAAACATTTTCCTGAAATCCAATATTCCGCGGCACGAATAGGCGGTGGATCCGATGTCCTGGGTTTTGATGACCAGCGATCCGTCGACCATGATTGGGGTCCCCGGGTTGAATTATTTTTTTCATCGGAAGATTTCGAATCAGAGGGAAAGGGCATCTATGAGGTTCTCTCATATAAGCTGCCATTCACTTTCAAAGGTTTCTCTACTCATTTTGTTGATGATTACTTAATGGGGGAGACTGATGAATACCCAATCATTCATCGGGCCCGCACTTTCTCTATTGATCAATACTTCACTTATATCCTTGGGTTCAATCCGCTAAACGGGGTCTCAGAGATCGATTGGCTGCGCATTCCAGAACAGACTTTGAGGACTATCAAGTATGGCAAGATCTTTCATGATGGTCTTTCAACTCTCCAGGAAATCAAAAACATACTCAATTGGTATCCCGATGATATCTGGTATTACATCATGGCGTGTCAGTGGAAGCGAATAGATCAAGAAGAGCCTTTTGTGGCACGATGCGGTGATGTTGGAGATGAACTTGGTTCAAGAGTAGTGGCAGCCAGGCAGGTAAAGGAGATCATGCAGCTTTGTTTTTATATGGAAAAAGAGTTCGCTCCCTATACAAAATGGTTTGGTACCGCGTTCAGTAGACTGCAATCTGCTCAGAAATTGGAGCCACTTTTGAACCAGGTATTCTTGCAAGAACATTGGAAAGATAGAGAAAAGATCCTCAGCGAAGTTTATTTGATCCTGGCAGAAATGCATAACAATCTGGCTATCACTGAATATGTAGAACCGAAGATCGTCGATTTCTTTGACCGACCATACGCGGTGCCTAAATCAGAGCGTTTCGTCGAAGCACTTCTCCGTTTGGTTAAATCTCCCCTGTTGAAATCCATTAAAAGACCAATAGGATCGGTGAACCAGTTCACAGATTCCACTGATATAACTTGTTGGTCTGGCGCACTAGAAAGCATTTCATCCGTCTACGAATAAACGATGGCTTATCACTTCAAGTCCTTGCTAATGACAAATGTGAGGAAATTACCAGAAAAGGAATGACATTATGCGGCAAAAACAAATTGGTATCGTAATTCTCATCCTGGCTGTCGCCGGTTGTACAGCCCCTATCTCTCCAACACCTCCCCCAACAGAGGTCAATGAACCGATCGATTTACTACCTACCATAACGCCAGAATTGTCCTTCACAAGTACAGTCACTCCACTTCCAACAGATCCATTCACTCCAACGCCTACGATGACTCTTACTCCTGCACCAGCACAACCCATACTCTCTCAACCTGCCGCGATCATTGCCAGAGTAGAGGGTGGGCCGGATTCTTTCCTGCTGGTCGGGGGAAGTCAAAACGGGAATTGGGTCAGTGCAGCTGAGATGGAAGGCGCTATAGCAGGTGGATCAAATTACATGCTCTATACTCCTTTTGAGATCCAGGATTGGGTTACAGGGCAGGAGCTAACCTTTGCGCGAACTTGTGACCAGCATTTTATAACCATAGACCCGGCTTTTCCCAGCCAAAGCGCAGTGGGTGTTTCAGGTGACTGGGATGTTCTGCCGCGAATGCCGATGAAATTATCAACAGAACTTGAAGTATACCTGCGGGCTATAACAGGCTGGCAAATTGAACAGGCGCCATCGATGCCCATCCCGGCGATTAACAAGATCTGGAAGGTTGACCTTGAAGGGAATGGGACAGATGAAGTCTTCATCAATGGGACCCGTTACGCTGAAAAAACCGGACATAATGCTGGACCGCGAGACTATTCAGTAGTTCTGATGCGGACGGTGATCGGGTCTGAAGTCGTAACGGTTGAACTGATTGGCGACTATTATATCTGAAGAGGTCGTGAATCAATTCCCTCTGACTTACAACCTTGAATTTATTGGGGATTTAAATGGTGATGGTAAGATGGAAGTTGTGGTAGGTGTATCTCGCTGGGAAGGTACAGGAGTAATGGTCTTTGAAATCGATGGAGAAGAGGTCCAGCTTGTCCTTTCGGCGATGTGTTCACAGTAGAGATGGGTCCAGTACCATCCCAAGATCAATGAAACCGCTGTTCATGTTTGACCAGCGGTTTTTTTATTCTATAATGGAATTATCAGGATTGAAATAAATAAAGGAGATCTGGGGAGGAAAATCATGATCAATTGGAAAAATTTTGATAGTTATGACAAGCTATTTGTCATCTGGGCCTTCACTTTCCAGATTATACTCATCCTGCATTTTGCACTTCGGAAACCTTTTTTTGAAAGTTATACTGAGAAATATGGCTGGCTTGTATACGCCCTGTGCATCCCGGCAGTGATCATCAGCATCATTCTGATGCGGGGAGGAAAAAGCTGGCATTTCTGGTTGGGGGGATTCCTGTTCCTTCTCTACGCTATCTTTGGTTTCTATATTGATTATATAGCCCAAATCCAATTCCGGAACCCGTTTAATATGTCGGTCGGAATTCCCTATGTGATCCTGTACCTGGTAACAGTGATGTTCTACTGGTGGCCGCTCTGGCCCATGAGCCAGTTGCTGTGGGGAGGGTATACCGTCCTTTATGTCATTGCAATGGTATTGAATATCCGATCCCATTGATGCTGTTTCAGGGGTAGATATTTCGGCAATTCTCCAATACCAACTCCAGTGTTATTCGAACCGCTCTATTCATTTTGAATAGCGGTTCTTTTTTCTCCAATCGTGACAAAATGGTAATCCCAATCATGTTATAAATAATGCTGAAATATATCAAATTCATAAACCAATAAGGGGAGAGATGGCTGAGAATAAACCCAATAAAAAGAGTATCTTGTTTATTGCTGCTGGCCTAGTGATAATCAGCGTTTTCGGATTATCGACCCAATTCGGGACCAATGGCAAGATCAAGTCTAGCGGACAAACTCGAAAATACCTGATATACGTTCCGGAATCCTATGATCCCGACAAAAAAACACCCCTGGTGATCAGCATCCACGGTTTTGTGCAGTGGCCAGCCCATCAGCAATCCATGACCGGCTGGAACAAGCTGGCGGATGAATACGGATTCATAGCTGTCTATCCTAAAGGGACGGGATTCCCGCTGCGCTGGAGCACCAGGCCATCTGAGAAGGATCCCGGAGCAGTGGAAGAAGAGCTGCAGTTCTTCTCTGACCTGATCGACCACCTCGTCCAATCCTATACTATCGATCCCGCTCGCATTTACGTCAACGGAATGTCCAACGGGGGAGGCATGTCTGATCTTTTAGCTTGCGAATTCTCCGACCGAATTGCAGCCATCGGCGGTGTCGCCGGGGCTTATGTCTATCCCAGAGAAGACTGTCATACTGCCCGCCCCATGCCTGTGATCGCATTTCATGGAGTGGACGATCAGATCGTTCTTTACGAGGGCGGCGCCAGCTCGCGGGATGAGCAGTTTATTTTTCCTGGGGTTGAGGATTGGGCTGCAGGGTGGGCTGAGAACAACTCCTGTAGCACTACTCCTGAGATCAGCGAGATAACCAATGAGATCACGCGAAGACATTACAGCAGCTGTGAAACAAATGCGGAGGTGATCCTATATACCATAGAGGGTGCCGGCCATACCTGGCCTGGGGGTGAAAAACTGCCCGTCTGGATCGCCGGTTATACCAACCAGGATATTAATGCCTCGGCTTTGATGTGGGAGTTTTTCAGCAGTTATTCACTGGAATTGAAGTAGGCTATCTTTTAATACTGACTATAACAACTCAGAAGATAAAACCGCACATATATAAGTTGTGCGGTTTTTCTTTCTTTATTACTTGATTGAGTCAATCTCCCACCAGGCGAAAAACAAGATCATAAATTCCTGCCATAAATGATCAATATTGTTCCCCCAAGGATCAACACTACCCCCGCGAGCAATTTGGCCGAGATCTGTTCCCGATTGGCTTTGCCCTGGATGATCGGGCCCAGAATCAGGGTAATTAATATCTGCAACTGGACCAGTCCAATCACAACTGCTACCCGGGTAGTATCTAGAGCAATGTTCCTGGAAAGGATGCCCAATCCCCCGGCAACACCAGCAGTTATCTGCCACATCAAATGTTTATTCTTGATCTTGAGCAGCTCCTGACCTTTCTTTTGGAGAATAAAATAAACCGAGTAGATCAAGGTCGCTACGGCCAGGCCGATCGCAGTGGCCCAGATCGATGAGGGGATGCCTTCCAAACCCCTGGCAATGAATATAGGACTGGTTGCCCAACACAGAGCGGTTAAAATGCCATAGAGATAACCCTGGATCTCTTTATTCTTCATGTTTTTCCCCCAGGGTGATGGCCAGGATGCCAATCACAATCAATAGAATGCCCGCCAGTATGTAAATATTTAACTACCTGGTTCAGGGAAATGAAAGCCAGGATTGTTGCGAATAAAGGTGTCGATCCAGTCATCGCACTTAAGCGTGCCGGGCCAATCCTGCTGGCGCTGGCATTCTGAAATCCCCAGCCCCCCAGGAAATGGATGACGCCTCCCGCAGCGAAAAACAAGATACTGGTCAGATTTAGCGGCCTGAGGACCCCAAAACCTTCTAGAATAATGGCAATCGCCAAAGTAGATATTGTCCCGGCAAGGAGCATGATGATCGTGCCGGAAGATACCCCCAGTATTATTACCCCTTTTCTGACAGTAATATGACTGAGAGAGAAAAAAAGCGCTGCCAGGAGCGAGAAAATGATGCCCATGTTTATCCTATCTAAGATACCTGTCTATACAATCTAATAACATACCCAGAACAAGGTTGGGGGTGGCAGGAGCAGCTCCTCCAATACTATTTTTCGGGTTGCACTAACTTGTTTCCTGGGTTTTTATATCCCTCGAAAATATTCAAACCTGGGCCGTTTTCCCAGCCATTGATGGAGGATGTAAAATCCTCCGATCGCCACAGCAGAGACACCGGCTGCCACATACCATAGCAGAAAGGGATTGTAGTTATCCAGGATCAATCCCGCTGCGCTGGGTCCAATAATGGAAGGCAAGCCCCATGCCAGACCAGACACTGCCATATAACGGCCCCGTTTATCCTCTGGGGCGAAATTTGCTACAAGGGCACTGGCTATGGGCATATGGATCATCTCACCGATGGTGATGATCACCAAAGCCAAGGCAAAGAGCCAGTTCGTGGCCACAAATCCGTACATCCCAAATCCGATCATATAAAAGAACGTGGCCAGAGCCATCATTTTAAAAGGAGGTCGTTTTTTTACTATCCGGGTTATTGAGAACTGGAACAGGATTACTGCGACCGGACTGGCGATCATCATAAACCCAAACATCTGGGTAGTCATGCCATGGGTGTCCCGCAGGAATACGGATAGAGAATTATACATTTGCTGATACACGATCAGCATCAGCATTGATACCGATAATAAAGGCAACATAAGGCAAGTCTCTAACCACTTCGCCGTAT
This sequence comes from uncultured Chloroflexia bacterium, assembly GCA_963824175.1. GTDB lineage: Bacteria > Chloroflexota > Anaerolineae > Anaerolineales > UBA11858 > B10-G9. Next base: position 153,120 of record CAWGOD010000004.1, read on the forward strand.
CCCGTAAAGGTTCTGAACATACTTTCTGATTCTTTTCCAGTCTCAGGTTTAGTTTCCGGGATTTTCAAAAACACCAGGACTGCCACCAGGCAGCTGACAACAGCATCGATCATAAAAAGAGCAAAATAACTCCGACCAGCGATGAACCCGCCGATAATGGGACCAATGATCCAGGTCAGATTGGACATAATCCGAAGGATGCCAAACCCTTCCTGGCGTTTCTCCTTCGGCAGAATATCAGCCACCATGGCCTGGTGAGCTGGCCCAGAAATCCTCGATAGTAATCCTACCCCAATCGCAAGTGGAAGCAGCATGGAAAACTCTGACACCAATCCAAGTGACAGGGTGCTCAGTGCGCTAAATACCAGGCCAATCAGGATGATATTCTTCCGACCAAATTTGTCTGCCAGAGCACCACCGAGAATATTTCCGATTAATCCAAAGGCAGAGAATGTGCCCAGAACCAGACCAGCTTGTGTCATTCCCACATCAAATCTACTCGTGATATAGAGTGTGAAAAACGGCCAGAGCATGTTTCCGCCCAGCCGATCAATGAAGGAAACCAGGACAACTAACCAGAATCGTCTCGGAAATTCATAATAAATCTGCCGCACCCTAGTAAGCATACATTCTCCCGCTCAAGATGGCTGGACATTTCCCCCGTGCATATAGGAAGCATTATCCTTGCTCAAGGCTCTCAGATTGCCCGATCGGAAATTACGACCCGAATCATCTAAAACTGCGAAATAAGATCTATTCCTAGAAAGCCGATAGGATCTTCATTTAAATAAAAAGATGTACCTGACCTAAATATTGCCCAGGTACATCTAAAATATTATCCCAGTTTCTGTTCTTTCACAAACTCGTCCAGGACACCAACCAGGTTGGGGCGACCGATTTCCTGCAGTTCATAGTAAACCCTAGTGGAGGGTTTATTGATCTTGATGATCCGGCCCAAATCGATAGGAGTGCCAATAACTACCGAATCACATTCAGTATTATTGATCGTGGTTTCCAGGTCTTTGAGCTGCTGCTCGCCATATCCCATTGCCGGAAGTAATATGCCGATATTGGGATATTTTTCAAAAGTTTCCTTCAATTTTCCGACGGTGAAAGGTCGAGGATCCACAAATCCCGCCGCGCCGAATTTTTGAGCCGCAACCGTGCCCGCGCCAATTTTCATTTCGCCATGAGTTAGAGTTGGCCCATCTTCAACCACTAAGCACATTTTTACCCTTTACCAGGGAAGGATCATCGATATCAAGCGTGGAAGCAGCATCTATAACAACAGCATCCGGAGCTAGCCTGGCGATATTTTCTCGAACAATTTGAATGCCGGCTGCATCAGCGCTGTCCATCTTGTTAATGACAACCACATCTGACATTCTCAAAGTCACTTCGCCAGGATAATAAGTAAGCTCATGCCCAGGCCGATGGGGGTCAACAACAGTGATGTGCAGATCGGAAACGTAGAACGGGAAATCATTATTCCCACCGTCCCAGACGATCACATCACATCCATCTGGATCCTTTTCCGCTGCCCTTAAGATCGCTTCATAGTCGACGCCAGCGTAGATCACATTGCCGCGAACCACATGGGGTTCGTATTCTTCCATTTCCTCGATGGTGCATTTGTGTTTTACCAGGTCATCCAGTGTTGCAAAACGCTGAACTTTCTGCGCTGCAAGATCTCCATAAGGCATGGGGTGCCGGATAGCAACAACCTTCAAACCCTGGGCCATCAGTAATTCGATCACCCGGCGGGAGGTCTGGCTTTTGCCGCAGCCTGTTCGGACTGCGCCAATCGAGATCAGCGGTTTGGTGCTTTTTACCTGGGTATCCTTGGGGCCGATCAAAATAAATGAAGCCCCTGCCGTGTTCACAATTGCGCTCATCGCCATCACGTGCTGATAAGTTACATCACTGTAGGCAAAAACACATTCATCAACTTTCAGATCTTTGATCAATTTTGGCAGGTCCTCTTCGGCATAGATCGGAATACCAGCCGGGTAGAGCTTCCCAGCTAATTCAGCAGGATACTTTCTCCCGTCGATATCTGGAATTTGGGCTGCAGTAAAAGCTACAACTTCATAAGCATTATTATCCCGAAAATAGGTGTTGAAGTTATGAAAATCCCTACCCGCCGCTCCAATGATGATCACTTTACGCTTTGACATTAATTCCTCCAGTTATTTTGTTCTACTTCCAGATCCGGGCAGTCCGTTTGATGGAATATTGGTCTGCCCGGCATTATTCATTCATACCCAAATTAGGGTTTTTTTACTTATGCTTCGGGGATACTTTTGGCAATAATCTCCAGGGCCTGGTTTATAGCATCATTTGGTGTGTCCAGCATTCCCCTGAAGCGGATCGAGTGGTCGCCAGATTTCATGGCTAGCAAACCGTTATCAAACATGCTGTCCAGCATAACGTCGCGTTTGTCCTGATTCGGGAGGTCAAATGCGACCATCAAACCCTTTCCGCGCACGTTGCTGACAACTTCTTTGGATTCGGCCGAGATGCTATCAAGGCCGTCCAACATCACATCGCCCATCTTGGCGGTGTGATCGACCAGTTTTTCTTCCTCGATGATCTCCAGGATCCGGGTGGCGCGCACCATGTCGACCAGGTTGCCTCCAAAGGTGCTGTTGATCCGGCTGGATTCAGTGAAAACATTATTCTCCACTTCATCGATGCGTTTGTTGGCGATAATCCCGCACACATGGCTCTTTTTACCAAAGGCAATGATATCAGGCTCCACGCCGTAATGTTCATATGCCCACATCTTGCCGGTGATTCCGATACCGCTCTGGATCTCATCAAAGATCAACAGGAAATCATTTTCATCAGCCAGCTTGCGTAGAGCCTGGATGAATTCGGGGCGGAAATGATTGTCCCCTCCCTCACCCTGGATCGGTTCCAGGATCAAAGCTGCAATATCTCCCGGGTACTGCTTCAGAGCCATCTCGATCTGGGTCAAGGCGAATTCTTCGATCTTCATAACCTCTTCCAAGACCTTTTCAGTAATGGGGAAGCTCAACTTGGGGTTGGCAATCCTGGGCCAGTCAAACTTCGGGAAATACATGTGTTTGCGAGGGTCGCTGGTATTTGTCAGCGAGAGGGTGTAGCCTGAGCGGCCGTGGAAAGCTTCCTTGAAGTGGATCACTTTGGATCCCAGGCCGTGCATCAGTCCAACTTTGTTAGCAGGTGTGTTTTTCAGCCAGTCCAGATTCTTGCGCACTTTCCAGTCAAAGGCTGTTTTCAGTGCATTTTCCACCGCCAGAGCGCCGCCGCTAACCAAAAACAGGTGGGGCATCGAGTCAGGCATGACCACCTGGTTGAATTTCTCAACAAATTCAGCCATCAAGGTCGTGTAGATATCACTATTGGAAGGTTTATGAATTGCTGAGAGAGTCAATTTCTCCAAAAAGGCAGGGTCTTTCAGCTTGGGATGGTTATACCCAACCGCATTGCTCGCGAAAAAAGTGAAGAAATCGAGATATTCACGTCCTGTGATTTGATCAACAAAATACGTACCATGGGATTTTTCCAAGTCAAACAGAATGGAATACCCATCTGCAAGCATATTTTTGGAAATTATTTTGTGGACATCAGCAGTATTCATCAAGTCGTTCTCCTTAATGTGAATCGTTTTCGCGAGTATATTTCGAAACAGCCTAGCTATTATAGTACAAAACAGGAGGTTTATTTCCTATAAACCTCCTTTCGAATGATGTAATTCTACTTCCTGGAAGGGTAAACAAGTAGGGCTTTTTAGACCCTATTAGCAGGAAGAATATCCAGATATCAAAACAGCCTATCGGGTGGTGAAGAACTACAACCGGATCACATCCCCGCAAAATTCACATTTGATGTTCTCCATTCCCCGCAGGATGGGTTGAGTGATCGCTCCATTGCAGGAGGGGCATTTGGTGGGCGCATTCTTAACCCTCTCGGCTACTTCTTCATCGATGGGGATGGCCCGGTTATCATCAAATTCCCTGGCCTTGGCCTGCTGGATCAGGGCTTGCCATTCATCTCCCCGCTGCCAGATATGCAGATGAATAATGTCAAATGGAGCACCACTGGCAAAGGTCAGCTCTATATAATCATCCTTATTCAGAAATCCTTCTTTGTGAGGTTTGACATCCTCGACCAACACGACAGGGACTTCCCAGAGGGTTTCCTGGACCAGTTTCTTCTCCGTGGCTATAAATAGAACCTTCTTGGTGGCAACTTTTTCTTTCTGCTCAAAGATTATCCTCTGGTCGGTCAGATACAGAACTCCTTCGGGATCCTCTTTTTCCTGTTTACCAGCTTTGGCCCAGACAGCTTTGACTGCCATAATGCCCGATTCGGTGGCCAGCATCTCAAAGCTGGCTTCACTGATCTCAGTCATCATCCATTCCAGTTTATAGAGGTGACTCTTAAGCTGATCTACACCACTGCTGAACTGATCGTATCCACCTCGAATGTTTTCCTCGGCTGACTCAACCCGGCTTTCCAGAGATTTCACCTGGGATTGCAGTCTTTTTACTCGTGAACTGAGGGTTGTCTGGCATTCCTCGTTCACCCGCCAGCAGCCCCAGCTGGGACTCCAGTGGCCGCAAAGCATTTTCCAGAATATTAGCCTCGCTCTCAATTTCCCTCTTCAATCCAGGAGCGATCTTGTTCCACTCCTTGACAAGATCCTTTGCCTGACCTTCCATTTCTTTCTCAAAAGCGTATCCCCTTTCCCGCAAAGATTCGATCCGCCGATCCAGGCCTGAAACTGTGGACCCAAGATCCTCTACCCGATCGCGGATATCTGTCAATCGGACAGAGGATTGTAAATCCCCCAGTGTGGATTGTAGGCTTTGGATTTCGTTCTGTACCTGTTCAGCAAGGCTTTGGTCTGCCATGAAGACTCCTTATTCAGATGAATAGCTGTTCTGATTCTAACTTATTTTTCCTTTGTCAATCATTGGTTAGTTCGCTGTAAGGTCATATTCACGTATTCAGCAACCGTGCTACTCCAGGGAAAGGTATCTAACCACAATATATGAAAGCGGATAACTATTAATCAATTTACGTGTTATTGTTACTGTCTCTCAATTTCCGAGTTCTTGGAAAATATACAAAGGTTATTTGTGATTTATATGTTTCAAAATAAATTAAGGCCGATATATAGGTTTGTAAATAAGAAATTTTCCATCCATGTGGCTGGTTTAGAGAAGATCGATCCGAATCAAAATTATATCTTTGCCATGAACCATCAGAGCGTGATGGATATTCCGATTGCATATACAATTCTGACGCCCCGGACCAATATCAAGATCAATCTCTTTCTGAGCCATATCTTTTACAATATCTTCTTTCCCCTGACAGTACCCCTGGATGCAATCTCGATCAATATGAATAAGGGCAAAAATAACAGGATCAAACGATTCAACCGATCCCAACTGGAAACAGGTGTGGAAAAAATCAAAGAAGGGAATTCTGTCCTGATCTACCCTGAAGGCGGAATGGACGGCGCCAGATCAAGCGAGATCGCCCGCGGAGAGACCGGCCCGGTCCGGTTGGCGATCCGAACCGGTACTCCGATCCTGCCCATCGGTATCAAAGGAACCAACCACGCCTATCCCTTTACCGATCAGCTCCCACAACCCAATTAAACACAAACCCGAGATACCAGTCGAAATCACAATCGGGGATGAGATCTGTTATCAAATATACCCAAACTTGAGGAATATTCTCCGGACATTCGCTCTACGCTCCGTAGTTTAACCGAAGAGCTGATGGTGAGGCTTTCATACCTCAGCGGCCTGTCTCATATGGCTTCGGTTAAATACAAGCAGTTCATAACGTTACCCCCCGCCTCTTCAACATAACGCCGGCTAAAGAATAAAAAAGTTTTTGCATATTTCCGAAAGCTTATAAATATGTATCTAGAAAACAATCAATCCTGTTCAGAGGAGATCCAGGAATTTAAGACCATTAAAACATCTACAGGATCATCCATGCGTCACAGACATGAAGTCTGGGAGTATTTTGCCACACCTCAAAATTTGAACGCATCTACCCCGCCAGATACGAGGTTCCAGATTGTTCATGGAGGGGAGAAAGCCATGTACCTGGGGCATTAATCGGTACAGAGCCTTTATGCCTTTCTCAAACTCCCGCTGGCGACAGAAATAACCCGGTCAATAAATCGGCCTATATTGATGAACAGCGGATTGGACTTCTGATCTGGCACCACGAACATCATTTTAGAAGACCCCTTCCGGGGTCGAAATGACTGATCTGCTCACTTCCAAATGCCTTTCGGCCCCTGGGTGATCTGATTCAAATTCGGAAGGCTTCTCCTTACATTTCAATTCCGGGCTCCGAAGTTGAAGATCTTCCCTCTGATACGTCCGGATCTGTGCCCTTGAAGAGGTTTTTCTCTTATCAAAACCCTGTTATAACCAAGTATTGACAACTGGTATTACCAGTGCTATTATTTATATATAACTGGTAATACCAGTGTTGTGTTCAGACAGGAGACCAGCATGAGCGACCATAAAGAAGAGCGAGCCACAGATTGGGCCGAACGACATTTAATCGAAGGCATCGTCAGCGGAAAATTCCCGCCCAACACCGACCTGCCCGGCGAACGCACCCTCAGCAAGGAACTTGATATTGCCCGCCCTGCCCTGCGGGAGGCCATGCAGCGCCTCAGCCGGGACGGCTGGCTGGATATCCAGCAGGGAAAACCCACCCGCATCAAAGATTATCTGAAGGACGGCAACCTGAACATCCTGGCCGGCCTGCTTAAGGCTGATCCGGATCTTATTCCCAACCTCGTACCTGATCTGCTGGAAATGTGGCAGCTTCTGGCGCCACAATATACCGCATCGTCCGTGCGCAGGGCCCCGGGCCTGATCCTGGATCTATTGGAGAGCTTCGCTAAAATTCCCGATGAGCCAGAAGCCTACGCACAATGCATGTGGGAGCTGCATCATATGTTGATCTCATACTGCGACAACCTGGTCTATGGTTTGATCTTTAACACCTTCCGTGATTTTTATTACCAGCTGGCATCTTATTATTACCGCACACCCCATCACCGCGAACAGGCCCGCAAACTCTGGATCGAATTAGGCCCCAAAGTTGAAGCCCTGGATACTACCCGGGCTTCCGAAATGGTGAGGGGTTTTATCGCCGACACCGCTGAGTTTTGGAAAGATATCACCTTCGAACAATACCAGAAGGAAGTTCTGGAGGATCCCAAAAAGGCAGAAAAAGATCCCAAAGAGAAAAAAGAAAAGAAAAAGAAATCCAAATAAATAACAGTTTGTTGGCCGCGATCTGAACGTGGCCGATTGCAGTCTCCAGGAGTAATTGTATTTATGAACTCTCCCAAATTGAAATCCGAATCCCGTTTTTGGCGATTACTGGGTGAGATCCTTTCCCATTTATTAAATGTACCCATGCTTTCGGGAGCCCTCGTGACAGTTATATTCTTTAAGCTGCCCACAGATATCCCCAACCGCATGGCGGGGTTTGGTTGGGCCCTGGTCTTCATCAGCCTGATCCCCCTGGCCAGTTTGTTTTTCTATATCCCAGGCAAGGTTAAAGACTGGACCAAGGTCATTAAGCGGCAGCGCACTGCCAGTTTTATATTGATGATCATCAGCTACCCGATCGGTTTTATTGTCCTGAAATTGATCAATGCACCCCGGATCTTCGAAGCAATCGCGGTCAACTACACCCTCATCACCCTGGGCTTGATCATTTTTAACCTGATCCTGAGGTACAAAGCCAGCGGCCATGCGGCAGGTGTGGCGGGGCCGGTAGCAGCCATGTTCTATTTCTTCGGCTTGGCGGCAGCCCCTTTGGCAGCCCTGATTCCACTGACAATATTCGCCCGCATTGCAGCCAAGGGGCATGATGTCTGGCAGCAGGTGACTGGAGCGGTGATGTCTATTTCTATTACTATTTTAGTGCTGCTATTTTATGGTTTTGATATGCTTGGACAATTGCAATAAACCATGACCATCGATGGATTGATTTGAAGATTTCAAGAGATATATTATGATTACAGGAGTTTATTATGGCTTATAAAACAGATACCAGCTTGGCCACAAACAGCAAAGGCGAGGTCATTGCCAACAGCATCACCCACGGGATTGGCGTCGGTCTGAGTATTGCCGGTTTGGTCTTCTTGGTCATCAGGGGCGTAAAACTCGGTTCAGGTTGGCATCTGGCAGGTTTTCTGGTTTTCGGAATCTCTTTGCTGCTGTTGTATTTGGCCTCCACGGTTTACCACTCATTTGCCAACAAACCCTGGAAAGGTATCTTCCAGAGGCTGGACCACGCCATGATCTATTTCCTGATCGCTGGCACCTATACCCCATTCCTGCTGACTCAGAGCAGAACAAAACTGGGATGGATTGTATTTGGTGTCGTCTGGGGCTTGTCGATCGTGGGATTAATTCTCAAACTGGGGTTCAGCGATAAATTCGAAAAACCGACCGTCTGGCTGTATTTGTTAATGGGTTGGGCCGGCATGGTTGTGTTTTTTCAACCAGGGCTTCAGCTAGGCACCCTGGCAGTCGTATTCCTGGTGATTGGCGGTGCTTTTTATTCTTTGGGGATCATTTTTTATCGCTGGAAAAAACTGCCCTACGGCCATGCCATCTGGCACCTTTTTGTGCTTGGCGGCAGTGTTTTCCATTATTTTTCAGTGATGCAGCTGGTGTAAATCAAAGAGTTAGCTTATCGCTGGGAAGTTTCACTCGCAAGGAATAATAAAAGGGACGAAGTCCTTTTGAAGGACTTCGTCCCTTATGTTAGAAGGATGGGGGGTCCTATTACTGAGGATCCCGCATCCTATTTAATATCTTACCGAAGAACATCAGGAGGTTTCCATATAGGAATATATATTTCAGGAGGGTTTTCCATCGGGATCTCAGAACTGATTTTCTTGTCCTAATTTTTTCTAAAGCAATCAAAATCTTAGCTAGCCTATACTTTGTGATATATGTCACTTTATTGGAGTATTCCTTGGTTTTATACTTCACAAGAATTAAAAATATCGTCGAAAAACTTTCCGATTTAACACTGAGGTTCCCATGACTAACTCTTCGGAAAAACCCATTTCTGTATCTCCCCATACTGCTTTAGCACTGCTCAGCCGATTGATATTTTCCTTGATCATTGTGGCAGGATATTTTTTTATATCGCCCCTCTGGGAAAAGAGCCCTGTTTTTGGCCAGGAGGAAGAACCTGATATTTGGGTTTTTGGCGGCCATCCTGCAGAGCTGCCTGCAGATAACACAAGTGAAACCCTGCTGGAAATGAATCTAAATAACTGTACCTGGGGTGGATATCCAATTGACAGTAAAGGTTTATTCAATCTTCAATCATCTACAACCCTGGGAAGTATCTCCAATGGACAAACACTCGAAAGTCCACTCATATTAAAAGCTGGATCAGTTCCCGGAGACGCAGTAATCACGGTAGAGATATCCTATTGCCCTCCAGGTGGAGTGATGTTACTGGGCGTTTGTTCAGATCCAACCGCCGAGAGAGCTAAATGTACCCTAAGCACAACTTACACTTTTTATGAAGTGGCTGGCAGTGAAGAAAATCAGGACCAGTCCAGCAGCGCTCCGGCCCCATCCGACCAGCAGCCTCAATCCTCATCCCCGTCGGAGCCAAAAGGCGGTGAGACAACTGAACAGCCCGAAGGAACTTCCCTGGCAGAGCTCTATGACGACCTGGAAGATTTCCTAGCCGGGGAAGGCATCACCGCACCCACACCAGGCCAGATGACTGCCAGCGGGATCGCCATCACCACTCTCCTGGCAGGCTGGCTGGTGCTCAACCAAATGGCCGGGACCAGCACAGAAAAATCATTCGAGGTGATCAAGGCCTGGAAAAAAGGAGAACGTCCGCCGATCGGGGCGGAAGCGGACATACCCACTGATTTCTGGGATGGGGGTATCGAGGGGCACCTGCCGGATGAAGACCCAGATCCCACTGATGATGAGGAACAAACTCCAGCCGGACAGACACCTGTCCAGGAAGGGAGCGAGGACCGCCTGCTGCGGGGCATAAAGGATGCGCAGGATCATGATGATGCCCTGAAGAAAACCAACAAGGATATTGAGGCTTTTGAAGGTAAGATTCCCGATCAGTTAAAGAACGCGGAGGCCTGGAAAAAACATGTCGGCCCCAAACTCAAACAAGCCAAGGATTTGCTTAAAAAAGGAGAACTGGACAAAGCCCGCACCTGGCTGGATCGGGCGGAAAAAATATTAGAGGTGCGTAAAGATATTGACCGAGAACTGGATCATCTCCCGGTAGAGCAGCGGGAAGGTGTTGTCCGCCTTGTCCAGGCCCTGAAAGTTGGAGGGCATGTGTTATCTGACGGATTCAATGCCTCGGTGATCGAACCCGCCAAGGCATACGGAAGCAAATTCCTGCCTGCAGAGCAGGCTCAACAATGGGAAAAAGCCATGGACGAAACTGGCCAGGCAATCTCAGAAGTCGGTCAGGGAATTCCCAAAGCTGTGCAAAAGGTTTCCAGAGATATTACCCATGGAGAAATGATGGAACAGGCTGAACAAATGAGCCAGGATTCATCTCCCGAGATCCGCAAAGATGGGCAGCAAATGAAAGATCTTTATAAGCGGGAAAATGTGGATCATTTTGATCCCTGGGGTAAAGGAACCAAAAAAGCCAAGGAGTTGTGGAACCATACCATGCGCGCCATATTCCACGACCGTTGAGACAGGCAACACAACCGGAGTTGACATGCAAGAAGAAACCAGTAACAAGAAAAAGAGGGAATTCCTTCCAGCGCTTGAACCAGCCTATTCAATCTTGGAAAAGATATCGGACCAGCTGGAATCAGCAGGAGAAGATCAACAGACATTTCAGGCTGCCCTGGAAAACTCCCTGACCTCTTATGATCAGGCAAAAGTAATTTTCCTGGCAGAAAACCAGCCCTGGCAGGCTGCCTGGGTCGATCTCCAAAAATCAATTCTGCACTGCAAGCTGGCAGAAGACGCCAACTACATGGGCCGAGGCGTGCAGGCTCATACAGCGTTGGAGTTGGTGAAAGGTGTCCTTGACGATCTCCCCGCGTTTCCACCCAACCTTGATTTGACAGCCAAACTTTATCTCACTTTGATCGAGGTCCTTTTTCAGATCCGCTCCCTCTTTAAAAGAGGATCAGCTGGAAGCCCTGGATGCCTTGATCGGCGGTGTGGCCGAAAACCTGGGAGGATCGATGGCGCTGGACCTCTCCTTGCGGGCAGAAGCCAACAACCTTAAATGTACGGCCGGGATAGTAGAAGCATTGGCAGACCTAGAGGAGGATCCGGAGATCAAAAAAGACATCTTAGAAACCAGCCAGGATTTATCGCAGCAAGCTTCCGGCAATCTGGCGATCAGCAGCCCGCTGGATCTATCTGGCTATGAAATGTCCCGGGAGGAAAAATGAATACGATCTTTATCATCCTGGGTACGCTTGGCAGCGTTTTTGCGGTTGTGATGACCTTATTATCCATGATCAACTATCAAAAACCCAGAAAAATCACCGCCGTATCCACGTTTTTATCTGGTTTGATATCCCTTTTAAGCCTGGCAGCTTTGACCATCCTGGGGGGAATGTCGTTAAACCTCGACCTGGGTTTTCTTTTATGGATGGCTGGTCTCTTTCTGGGATATTTAAGGGGCACGGCTGTTAAACTGATCTGGGAAAACAGCCAGGTGATCGGGCGCAACTCAATCTTATTTATAATCCTGTGGGGCTTATCCCTGGCTCTCAGTCAGCTGCTGGGCTTGTTCGGTTCTCCGCTGCTAGCCAGCCTGGGCTTGATCCCGGTTACTTTCACAACAGGCCTGCAGGTTGGTTATTACGGGAACCTGTTCCTGCGGCGTTTGATCATGGGTCGCAAGGGCAAAACCAGGAAAGGTTTGCAAGTAGTGATCGGCATCGTTGTAGGGTTTGGATTATTCCTGATAACGGCATTCTATTTCTTATTTCTTGGACCGGACGTAACCGATGCATTTCTCAGAATTGGAGATCGTCCCCAGGGCCGGTCCTTTCAGGAAGAAACGGCAAATACCGGAGCACAATCTGCCACCTCTGAGCCCTCCCCTGCTCTCGTGCCAGGCCAGATGCCTACCTATGGAAATGTATCGATCAGCTGCGATGAAGAAATTGAGAGGCAAAAGGAATATTCCTTAAATAGTTACAATTTTGGAGATAGTTATACATTTGAGCAGGCATTTCTTAGTTATGAGATCGATCTTGACATGGAACTAGATTTTTCCAATCGAACATTCTCACTACAACAGCATCAGATCGAAGAGTGGAGCAGCATCAAATGGGATCAATCTGATATCTATTCAATCCTGATTGTAGAAGCCCGAACTGACGCTGAAGGAATTCTTCAGAAAGATGGTTGGATCAGCGGAAATTATGATTATTACTCAGGATATTTAGACGATCCAGACGACAAGCCATATCAAAGTAGCAGCGGCTTTTATGGATATATAGATGACCAAATGGAAAAAGTGGTCATCTGCACCCTGAATTCATCGGAAAACAATGGGGAAGGAAAGCTAAACGAGTTTTCAGCAGATTTTGATGACTTGCGCGCGGCTGGGAAGGATAAACTAATTGCTAGCTGGTACCATCCCTTCGCTTGTTATATTTGCGAGGTCGATAGCATAAATCCCTGAGCCAGAATCCTATTGCACGATATTTATCCAGATGGATTCTATGGCAGAAAGATCAATATTCAATAATGATTACACAAAAATTCTTACTCACGGATAGTCAGATATGAAGAAAGAAATCATGTACTGCAGAAATTGCGGTAAACCAGTCCCTCTAGATTCAAAGTTTTGCCAGAATTGTGGAACGGCTGTCGCAGAAACCACACTGGAGACTCCCCAACAACCTCCAGTGAAACCAGCCAAACCAAACGGCCTGTCCCGCAAACATATCATCCTCGGAATAATCGCCGGTCTGGTTTTAACTGCCGTATGCTCACCATTGGTCTTTTTCGGCCGGAGTCAGGTCCTTAGCAGTCTGCTTAATCCTGAAAACAGATCCCTGAGCATTCTGCCAGAGCCTTCCGGAAACCAGTCTTCCTCAATCTCATCCTCGTCAAATTCCACAAACCAGGATACCTCCCAGTCTTCCCAGGAAAGATATGACAGTCCAACCAATTCATCATTCACGGAAAACACGCCAACCCCAGAGGGGATCCAGATCAGGCTGTTTGAAGGGAATATTTTGGGATATTCTCAGCCCCCCGATCGAGTCGTTTACGCGGACGACCAGGCAGGACCCATTCCCGAGTGGGTCCAATTAGCCCCTTTCTGCCAGACAGGTTGTTTCCGGTATAACGGTTGGCTTGGTTTGGTAACAGCTGGTGATTCCTATGATGTAATATTTACGGAACCCACAGACACAGTAGGTGTTCAGTTCTGGGGGGATCCAGGAGATGGGATTGCCCATGTCTATCTGGATGGAGACTTGGTCTGGGAAGGAAATACAGAAGGAACCGATGTCAATTATCCAGGTGGCGCATTTGTGAACTACCTGCAGCTTGAGAATTTACCACTGATCGCCAACCATATTCTGAGAATTGAAAATGATCCGGCCGGAGGCGCTGTGACCATGTACTTCTTCGGTTCTGGACCAGTTATTCCTTGAACAACCCCATAAGTAGCGCAACTGAATGAAGAAACCGCTCCAATCGGAACAGTTTTTTCATTTCCTTCCCTTGAATTTCATTTCAAGAACCCGGCCTTGATCTTTTCATAAGATTGTTGATTAAAGGGGCAGACCTTCACACACACCGAACAGCCGTGGTACTTGTTGAAATAGGGAAAACAGAGTTCATTCTTAACATAGGTCACCCGGCCGTCATCATGTTCCACAGGATCATCATAAAAAGCACCCGGGGGACATTTTTTGTGGCAAATCCGGCAGCTTTCGCAGAAGTCCCTCACCCAGCCATGTTGATTGGGTTCAGGTTCCGGCAGGTTCTGGATGCTGGTGAACACGGCCGCCAAGCGCACACGGGGACCAAATTCCGGAGTGATGATCAGACCATTTAATCCCATCCAGCCCAGTCCAGCCAGCTGGGCCAGGGGTGGATAAAGCGCCAACCCATTCAGGGGATGGCCGGCGTGAGCGCCATACCCCTGTTCACGCAAGAATATCGCCAGACTATTATTGATGCGGCCCAGGTCCCGGTAGGTTTCCATCACTGTTCGCATACAAGCGATGCTGGGAGCGCTGTTGATGCCGTCTTTATCCATTTCCATGGATACCACAATCGCATTGTCATAGACAACAGCTTTGTCCTTAAAAACCCAGCGGCGCGGCAGTTTTGTGTAACCGATGCTGGCGGCACCCAGGGCGAAGGCTTCTTTTTCAAGAGCTTCAATAAACGCCGGGGGGGCTTCGGTCTTTGGTTCAGCCGAGTTCTCATCCAGAGTCCGCAGGGATTCTTTAATACCCGCCAGGCATTGCAGCATGGTCGGCAGCAGCCTGACCGGCGGGCCACCCTCACTGCTTTCCAATCTGCCTTTCAGGATATCAAACCGGGTTGGAGAACCCCCAGTTGGCTGAATTACATCCAACCTGGCAGCCAGGTCATTTTCCAGTTTGTCTACCTCTGTGAACATCCTGGTTTTGCTCAACACTTTGGATATGTTCATAAACTCCCTCGATCAATACTATTTATTTTCCTGCACCATACAGGGCTTTATAGGCGCTTTCCAATCCTACCAGGGCAGCGCCCACAGCACCCACCAGGGTGATCTCATAGATCATCTCATCCGAATATCCCGAATTAGTGAGGTCTTCAATATCTTCATCGATAATCCGGTAGGCATGCAGTGATAACTTTTTCAGATAGGTTTCCAGTTCAGATGGCAGGTTAGGGGCCTCCATTCGATCTATACCCCACTGGGCAACAACAAAGGCCTCAACAGCTCGCCTTAAGCCAGAATCAGTTACACCATTGATCTTCAGGAGATAATTTCTGCCCTTTTCTACCTCTGGCGGTCTGAGGACGCCATCCTCTCCTTCAACCGACGATTCCTCAGCCCGGGAACCTTTCAGAAGTTTTCCTGTAAAATCAAGCATCTTGGCCAGACGCTGCTTCTGGACACCCTGCGGGATGGGGAAGTCAAAGGCATCTGCCACACGATCAATCAGATTATAGTGAAAACCCACATTGGCTGCCTCCTGAATGGCGAGGTTATCCAAACCGGCACTACGCAGCTCATCGATCAGCTCCCGATCGATGTCCCCGGGGTGGACAGTCATATATTCAAGCAGCTTCAGGGCCGCCCTGATCTTGTCGGGTATATCCGCTGTTGTCCAATCCTTCAACACAGCGTCCAGTATCTCCTGGGGAAGGTGAATAGCCGCGACCGCGGCATGAGCTTCCAGTCAAAATTCACATTGGTTAAGTTTGGAGACAAAACTGGCGAATAACTCCGCCTCTCCCTTTGTCCAGCCCCCGGATCCCGCCATAGCCCTGATGATATAGGAGATAAAATCCCGCTGGAAAAAATTGGGTTTAAATGAAATGGTCAATGGTGGACCAGGCAGCGCCCCGACTCTCCACTGCGCAAAACGCAGGCCCAAACTCATATACCAGGGTCTGTGTTCACTATCAAGCAGATCTACTCTCATGATTATTTCTCCCGAGCCAAGGTTAGATTGGTATTCATACCACAATCAGCTCTTTTTTTTGGATATTTATTGTACAGCTGTACTATAATTGAAATGGCCCTAAGCTTCCATACCAAATTGAAGTCCCTGTACACAAAGAAGGGGAATAATATGGCCCAAACACCATCCCATGATCCCCGGGCTGTTCGAACCCGGGCCTCGCTTCAGAAAGCCTTTAAAGATCTGCTGCGGGTCAAATCCTATCAGAAGATCACTATTACAGATATCACAGGTAAAGCAGGAATAGCCAGGCACACCTTTTATAATCATTATCAAACCAAGCAGGACTTGCTTGATACATATAGTCGATTCCGTTCTGGATCAATTCTTCGTGAACCTTGACAACTGGAACCTATTTCTGGCTGATCCAGCCGAAGAACTGGCCATGTTAACAGCTTTTTTCAAGACCTGGAAAGATCATGCCGATATCGTTGAGCTGTTAAAATCAATCGATATCGAATTTGTAATCATGGAAAGGCTCAAAGTATTTTTCACCCGTTTTTTTTATGAGAAAGTCAGCCGGGAAATGCCCTCTGTCGATCTGGAACTGGCCAGGTATGTGATCAGCTTTAACGCCTACAGCTTGTTGGGGCTCTTGATCCCCTGGTTTGAATCCGGCATGTACCAAAACCCAGAAGACCTGGCGGGGTTTTATAATCAGCTGGCAGGATCTGGCCAGCATAGAAAGGCGGTTGAGAATTATCAGGATATCTTCAGATAATATATCCCAAACAAAAAACAGCCTGGTCAACCGGGGGACTGGCAACCCTCAAGGGGTTTTTCCTGGCCGAATAGTTTAGCAGAAGCAGCAATTATTCTTCCATAATCGCTGCCTGAAGGAATGAATTCATGGAACCAAAATCAAAAGCCTATCTGGATACTTTTTTAGCTTCACTGCCTCCTGATGTTCAGGCAAACTATACACAATTTGACGCCTACTACTTCTGCGCCGACGAGGAAAACGCCAATCTTTGTGCTGAATTGGTTTTACAGGGTGAAAAAAGGGCCACGGCAGGTTTATTATGGAGCTACGAAGCTGAAAATGAGGACTTGCCAGAAATTGGGGGGCTATCTGTGATCACGAACTGGGATGGGGAACCAACAGTGTATTATCGAGACCACCTCGGTGGAGATCCAGCCGTTCAACCAGGTCTCAGCTGAGTTTGCTTTCGAGGAAGGGGAAGGCGACAAAACACTCGAATTTTGGCGCAGGGTGCACTGGGAATTCTTCAGCAGGGAATGTGAGGAGATTGGCAAAGAACCCACAGAAGATATGCCAGTTGTCCTCGAAAAATTCAAGGTTCTTTGGAAAGAACAATAAAGGAAATATCGAATGAAAAAACCAGCCATCAAGGTATCTGTTTTCATTGCAGCAAGTCTGGATGGATTTATCGCCAGGTCGGATGGGGATCTGTCCTGGCTGGATGAATATGAGTCCCTCGGTGATGGTGAAGACGCCGGGTATGGCGAATTATTCAAGGCTGTCGATTCAATGATCATAGGCCGGGGGACATTTGAAAAAATATTGACCTTCGACTGGCCTTACGGGACCAAACCCATCACAGTGCTCAGCAGCAGCCTGAGCGAGGTACCTGAAAAATTAAAAGGCAGCGTCAGAATCGATAATTCCGCTCCTTTAAAGCTCCTCGAGAAACTGGAAGCCGAAGGATACCAACATATCTACCTGGACGGCGGACAGGTGATCCAATCATTTTTATGGGAAGGATTAGTGGATGATATAACCCTGACCACAATCCCCGTCCTGCTCGGCCAGGGCATACCGCTCTTTGGCAGCTTGGAAAAGGATATTAAACTCAAATTGCTGGAATCCCGCTCCTGGGATAACGGGTTTGTACAATCGAAATACAAAATAGTGAACTAAGCTTGATAAATACCCCATTACCTGAAGATCTATAATGAGGATCCTATATCAACAAAGATACTAATTTATCCTTGATCTTCGAAACTGTCTCGGCCTGAATTCTTTCTACTGCGTACTCCAGCATCAAACTCAATTTGCCCGAGCAGGTGACTGCACCAGCCAGGATATTTACAAAGACCAGCGGGTAGGCACCGCCCGGGTTCATGACCAGGCGTGTCAATTCCAGATCCCCGTATATCCGGGGGAAATCCATCCTGGTTAAATTTGTGACCGCTGTACCAATGAGCACATTCTCGAAGGAATCCATCTTTTCTCGTTTGATCATTGAACAGATCACGTCTTCCCGCTGACTGAAAGAGTTGAGTTTTTGAGATTGTGGTGAAGAAGGCTGGACCATGCTTCCGATCATTTTAAAGCTCAAGGATTCCAGAATGCCGGGATCAAGATAGCTCCAGACCAAAGGATCCTTGAATAAGTTTTTGTTTGTATACAGGGGCTGGACCTTCTTGTTGAAGTGCCGGACATTCTCCCAAAATCCCGCTTTTTCCTTGTAAACGAATTTAGGACTTACTGCTCCCACGAAAAAACCCATTCCTTCCCCGGCCGGCTAGCTAAGCCGATCTCGCAGGCTGCCAGCGATGGTGATATTGGAGTGGTAGGATTCAATGCCCTGAACATAGATCTGGGCTGCAGCCAGCCCAACTGCCAGAGCTGAGTTCACCGTGACCCCTTCTATTTTGCATTTATCTACCAGGGCCGTGGTTTGCTCTTCCGTGAATTCCAGCAAAGACATCCTGTGGCTGAAATTAGACCAGTAGGCCTCGGATATGGCCTCATAATCCTCATGGTTATAGTGGACTTTTTGCTCCCTCCATTCTTTGTTGATGCGTTCAATGAAATAATTCACCAGGCCGTTCATTTTCACACCAGGAGGAAGGTTATCCCGATCGATCGGTGTTGGATCATGGCAAGGATTTCTAATTCTATGTGATGGATCTCCCAGCACAGTCAGAACATCACGAGCCAGATAAGCCAGGGAAAGTCCATCACAGATCAAGTGGTGACAGAGGATCACAAGTTCCGATTGTTGGGAAGACTGGACCAGCAGGAATCGGATGGCTGGACGGACTTCAAAATCAAAGGGGATCAGGCGTGCCTGCTGGATGACCTCCATCCAGTCCTGATCGTTCTCCCTGGGGATGATCTCAACCGGTATGGCTTGAACATCCCGGGAAGTGAACCAGGGGTCCCCCCGGTCGTCATACTCAACCTTCAGTCGAAGATTGGTGTGTCTGGCCTGGACTTTTATGACAGCTTTCTGAAGTTTATCTTCCGAAACTGATCCTTTAATAAGTGCTGTCATGGTCACGATCGCATAAGGAGCATGCAGGAACATGCCCTCCAGGGGAGAGATCCTTCTGCGGTAAATAGTATTAACTGTTGAATTCGTCATCATATTTCCTTCACTTAAGATGCTATATTATTTTCTTCCAGCCCCTTGAATATCAGATCCAAACCTCTCTTTAACATCTCCAAAGGGGTTCCTGTGGGCCGCGAGGTAAGGATCACTGAACTGAGGATCGAGAGCAGAATTTTTACTGTAAGGTCCGGATCAACTTGGCGGAAACTTCCTTCCTCGATCCCTTTCTGGATCAAATCCCTCAAAAGTTGTTGGTATGCCTGGCGTTTTGTCTCATGCCGGGCCTGGACATCAAGGGGCAATCGCTGAAACTCAAAACTCAATTTAAAAATAAATGCTTTATCCCGCAGCAGCACATCCAGGTGCATTTCCAGGATTTGAGTTAATCGCTCTGCTGCCGCTCCAGGCCCAGCTTCGATCTCTTCCGCCCGGGACCTGACTTCTCCCAGGGGTTCATCCAGCAGCAAAAGGATGATCTCATCCTTGCTGGAAAAATAATCATAGATGGTTGATTTCCCGATGCCGGTTTTGCTGGCGATCTGGGTCAAGGATGTTTCGTTATATCCCTGCTGAAAGATCAGCTCAGCCGCCGCATGGGCAATCGCCAGGCGCTTTTCAAGCCGATAATCATCCGTAAGGGGTATTCCTTTGGGCATAATTTCTCCAATAGCGACCAATGGTCGCTATTAAATATACCATAGTTACCCCGCGTGGCAAGTCCCCTGGTGGAGATATCATTTTACGGATTGAAAAATGGGATTAAAAGGATCTCAGCCCGAAGATTGGACCTTCAGGCTGAGCAGATCAATGATCGTGGTCTTCATGGCCTTCATAATCACTTAAAATGCCATATTCACCGTTTCCGGGATGGGCAAAGATAAAATTCTTGAGGGGATAATAACTGAGAAGAGAAAACGCTAAAATCATCAGAGCTAATCCAACCAGAGCCAGTTTTTGAGCACCTGGCAGCAGTCTTTTTGATCTGGTGAGGATCAAATAACTGAGCCACTGTCCTCCGATCACCGACAAAATAAACACAATTATATCGGCCCACAACATGTGAGTGCCGGTCAAGGCTGTATACCCGTAAAACAGGATCATGGTAATGATCGGCATGGCCAGCAAACCGGCGAATTTTGCCAGGGCAAAATTATGGGCTATCCTTCTTCAGAAAAGGATATTCGATCAAGGCAAAGATCAAACCCGGCCAGAAAGCCATTTTAAAATGTTCCCAGGTGCTTTCATTGACGGCAGCTATCAAGGCCATTGGCCGCCAATAATCAGTCCATTCGAACCAGAAATGCAGCGTGGTGCCAAATCCAATGATTACAATAATTCCCAGGATTTCCCAGCGCTGGACCTTCTTCATAAATAAACTCCTAAAATTCGGTTCCCGGTAGTCTAAAAAATGCTCATCTGATCAAATCATTCTACCCTATCCCGGGGTCAAACCCGTCTCTAAACTAGAATTTTTTGATCAGGAATTAGAGATTATCCTTAAAGAACTGGACTGTTCTCAACATAGCCTGGTCAAACCAGGGGGAGATCAAATTATGGCCTCCGCCCTCATAGGGATAGAACTCGTAGGTTTTCCCATTCTCCAACAAAACCCCCGCTAACCCATAGGAATAATTGATATTCACCACTGGGTCGTCTTCAGCATGGTGGATTTGGAGAGGGTTTCCCAAATAATCAATATTCTCTGTCAGGGAAACTGCCTGCCAATATGGTTCATCAGTATCTGGCCAGCCGTAGATCTCAAATACCGCCCTGTTTCCCCTGAGATGTTCATCTCCCTCAATATCCTCCGGCGTTGCCTGCGGGCGGTAGGTGTTATCGCTGATCCCATAGTCCAGGAAATCCTCGTAGCTGTAAACCGCTCCAGCCCAGATCACCCCGGCCTTAATCTCGGGTTCCACAAGCATGGCCCGCAGTACCAGGTTGCCGGCCATACTGTGGCCCCACATACCGATGCCATTTGGATCTACATTATCCAGGTTTTGCAGGCTTTTTAAGGCTGAGATAGCGTCAATGGTATATCCCGGAGAAAAATAGGATCCTGTAGGGTCGCCCTCTGAATTTCCGTGTCCCCGGTAGTCGATCTTAAAGACCACAAACCCGCTCCGGGCCAGGTAATCGACGTAAGCCTGGTAGCGCTCCGCGGTCTGATAAATCGTGGGTGGAATATAGCCGTGGTTAAAAATAATCGCTTTAAAACCACCTTCCGGGGGTTCTGCAAAGGGTACCGTCAGCAGGCCGAAAATCCGGTTGCCTTCCGAGATGTAGCTGACCAGGTGGCGGGCGTAGTTGTAACCCGGCGAGAGCCTCTCGTGGAAAACGATCTCGCTTCCGATGATCTCCATTTCCCGCAGGTAATTTATTGTCAGTTCTTTGCCATATCCAAAAACAATCTCCGTGGGTGTGGGAGTGGGAGTGCTGCTGGGAATGGGCGTTGGAGTTGTGGTTGAGGGAGGAAAAGGGGTATTTGTGCCAGGAATTAATACCGCAGACACAGATTCCGTGGGGTTAAGTTGAGATACGACACCAGGGCTAGAACCCTGTAAGCTGCAGCCTGCCGTAAATAACAGCAATAACAGTGGAAGAAAGGTTTTTTTGTAAATTTTCCTCATAATTCAATAATTCCGTTTGGTCCTGCAGATCAGGCTCCCTTACACCTATAGATGTTATCAACTGCAGGTATATTACACGATAAAGTTTTCGATCATTTTATTTGGTTTTGAACGCTGAAAGAGAAGTGGGTTTGATGTACAATACCATGAGACACTATATTACACCTGACTGGTTTCATTTTCCAGAAACTTAACAAAGACAAACCCTATGAAATCTGGCACTCGGATCAATATTTTCCTGGCGGCTGCACGGGGCACGCTTCTGACAGTTGGATTATTACTGGTTACTGCCTGTACTCCATCCAATCCAGTTACTGAAAGAAGCCCATCAATAGATCCACTTGCTTCCAACAGCGCTGCAGAAAACGAACCAATAATAAGGAGTGGGGTTTTATATCCCGGGCAGAGCCTAAGATTTGAGAACATATCCCTCGAAGAGGGTTTATCCCAAAGCACAATATTTGCAATGGTTCAGGATCAGCAGGGTTTTTTGTGGTTTGCGACTGAGGATGGTCTAAACAGATACGATGGTTATGATTTTACTGTCTATAAACATGACCCGGAAGACCCCTCCAGCCTAAGTGATAACTGGATCTTATGCCTTCTTGTTGATAAATCAGGGACACTCTGGATCGGAACCCGCGAGGGAGGCCTTGAACGTTACGATAGCGAATTTGACCAGTTTCATCCATTACCAGAATGATCCTGGGGATCCCACGAGCATAAACGATAATGAGGTCACAGCACTTTTCCAGGATCAGTCAGGGTTGATCTGGGCAGGCACACGGAGTGGGGGATTAAATATATTTGATCCCGAAAATGTATCATTTACACATTTCCAGCATGATCCAGATGATGTAAATAGTATAAGTTCCAATTCGATATCAATTATCTTCGAGGATAGCGAGGGTTTATTCTGGATAGGAACAGAGGATGCCGGATTAAATCAGTTTGACCCTGAGGCTAAACACTGGACACATTACAGCCATAACCCCGATGATCCACAAAGCCTAAGCCACAATTTTGTAAAGACGATTATCGAGGACTCCTCAGGGAATCTATGGATCGGAACAGTTGGTGGGGGTATTGAGAGGTTTGATCCTGTAAACGATCAATTCATCCATTTTCATCCTGAATTCGCTGATCCGGATATTCTGAGCACCGATGCCACAGCAGTGATTTACCAGGACCAGAGAGGGTTTGATCTGGGTAGGAACCGAAGGCAGTGGATTTTACAATTTCGATCCAGCAACAGGAATATTTATTAATTATCAGCACAATCCTGCTGATCCACAGAGCATAAGCAGCAATTATGTTGTTTCGATATTCGAGGACCATGAAGGCCTGCTCTGGTTTGGGACCTTTGGCTCAGGAGTCAATAAATTAAATACTGGATGGAAGAATTTTCCTCATTTTCAAAATATGGCCAATAATCCTAATAGCTTGAGCGATAACATGGTTCGCGCTTTTGTGGAGGATTCTGATGGCGATCTCTGGGTTGGTTCTCTTGATGGAGGCGTTGATCGTTTTGACCGCGAGAATAATCTCTGGAGTAATCACCGCCACAACCCTGATGAGCCGGGCAGTTTGAGCCACAACTTTGTCTCAGCAATTATTGAGGATAGCTCAAAAAACATTTGGATCGGAACGGCAGACGGGTTGAATAAATTTGATCCCCAAACCGGTACTTTTACACACTATAAACCTGATCCAGATGGTCCTCCGGGAACGCCCATTAATAACATCAGGACAATTCACGAAATCGGTGCTGGCCAGTTTTGGATTGGTACCAAAGGCGGATTGTTTCGCTTTGACAGCCTGAGAAAATGATTGGACCGAACACTATTATCAAGACCCTGCCAACCCTCTTGGCCTGAGCGAAAACTGGATCTTTTCCTTTCTCGAAGATTCCGAAGGCATGATCTGGCTGGGAACATTTGGGGGAGGGTTGAACAGGTTCGATCCAGAAAAAGAGATACTTTACCCCATTCCAGCATGATCCAGAGGATCCGGACAGCATTGAGCGACAGCTTCAACCCGGCAATAATCCAGGACAGTGAAGGTTCACTCTGGGTGGCCACTTCCGGAGGACTTGACAGGTATGATCCAGAGACTGGAACTTTCGATCACTATCGGGTATCTGACGGTTTGGCGAACAATACCGTTTACTGTGGTTTGGTAGATAACCAGGGAAATCTCTGGCTTGGTACCGCAAAAGGTTTATCAAAGCTTGATCCAAAAACAGGAACATTCAGCAATTATGATGTAACAGATGGATTGCAAAGCAATGAATTTAATGGCGGGGCCTGTTATAGAAGTGATTCTAGGAGAATTGTTCTTTGGTGGCATCAATGGCTTCAATGCCTTTTTCCCAGGGCAGATCCTGGACAACCCAGTTATTCCTCCCATCGTAATAACTTCCTTTTCGCAAGAAGGAGTAGATCTCCTTCTAGAAACTGAAATAAATTTCCTGGACAGAGATCACCATTAAAGTGGCCGGACAATGGTTTTGAATTTGAATTTTCAGCCTTAAGCTATGCAAATCCCCACAAGAACCAATATGCCTATAAACTTGAGGGTTTTGATCGCGATTGGATTGAGATCGGCAATCGGCGTTATGGGAAATATACCAATCTCCCCGGTGGGACTTATACCCTGCGATTGATTGGATCCAATAATGATGGGATTTGGAACGAGGATGGAACTTCTCGTGAAGATCACTGTCATACCGCCTTTCTGGGGTACATTGTGGTTCTGGGGATTGGTAGTTCTCTTATTTATAGCTGCATCTTATGGAGGCTTTAAACTTCGGGTCAGCAGCCTGGAAAAACGGGAGCAGGAGCTGGAAATTCAAGTCAAGGACCGCACGGATGAATTAATGGAAGCCTATGCAGCCCTCAAAGAAACAGATCTGGAACGGGCTGTCAACGAAGAGCGTAACAGGCTGGCAAGAGAGATGCACGATTCGGTTACTCAATCCTTATACAGCCTGACCCTATTCACTGAAGCGGCCCGCCATCTTTCTGAAGCGACCGGAGATGAAAAACTTGAGGGTTATCTGGGGCAGATCGGCAGCCTGGGCCTGCAGGCCCTCAAGGAAATGCGCTTGCTGGTATTTGAGCTGGGCCTTCATGCCTTGGCAGAGGATGATCTGGTCGAAGCTTTGGAAAAGCGCCTCAAAGCAGTCGAGGGCAGAACCGGCGTAGATGCAAAAATTATTAATGAGGGGTATCAAAAACAACCACCTTATATCGAGACGCAATTATTCAGAATTGCCCAGGAGGCATTAAATAATGCCTTAAAACATGCCAATGCTTCCTCTGTGGAGGTACATTTCCTGCAGGATGGAGAAACCCTCGAAATGGAGATCATTGATGATGGTATTGGCTTTGAGCCTGAATCATTAAAAGATGGACCGGGCATGGGATTGAAAAACATCAAAGGCAGAGTGAGTCGAATGGATGGGAAGCTCGAAATAAACTCTGGGCCTGGCAAGGGCACCCATTTGAAAGTTACCATCAAGACTGATGTCCAAGATAAAATAAAATGAAATTGCAGGAGTGAGCAAAAATGGATAAAGATATCCGAATTCTGATCGCCGATGATCATAATCTTGTCAGGCAGGGGTTTGAAGCCTTGTTATCTGTCAAAGATGGCATTGAAGTTGTGGGCCTGGCCGAGAATGGCGAAAAAGCAATCAAAATGGCGCGCTCACTTAAACCGGATATCATCCTGATGGATTTGATGATGCCGGTAAAAAATGGCATTGAAGCCACCCGGGAGATCAAAGCGGATAACCCGGAAGCTAGGATTTTGATTATTACCAGCTTTGCCGAGGATGAAAATGTATTCCAGGCCATAAAAGCTGGCGCATTGGGGTATCTCCTGAAAGATTCCTCTCCGGGGGAATTGATGCAGGCCATCGAAGATGTCTGCCAGGGCAGAATGTCTTTACACCCCAGTATCGCGAATAAATTGATGGATGAACTGAATAAGCCCCTGGAAGGCAAGGTTACAGAGGATCCTCTCACCGAACGGGAGCTCGAGGTGCTGAAACTGGTCGCAAAAGGTTTCTCAAATCAGGATATCGCAGACAAATTAGTTGTCAGCGAGAGAACCGTTGGCGCCCACGTCAGCAACATTCTCGCAAAACTCCATTTGGCCAACCGCACCCAGGCAGCGCTGTATGCTTTGAGGAAAGGGTTTACGGATTTAACGCCGGAAGAAGAGTAGGTATTTCTACCTAGGATTAAAGAGAAAAATACTAGAAAAAGACCGCCCATTAGCGGTCTTTTTCCTATTTAAAGATAAATTTCTTCCCGATGTGAAATCAGCCCTAATCAGCGATGATTAATTACATATGAGAACAGAAATGAATGAGAAAAAATTGATCCTGATCATAAACCCCCCCGGAGATCTGCAAATCGGGCTGCAGGCTTTATTAACAACTCACTTCGATGTGGATGTGCTGGCGGTTAGTGAAGTGGATTCCGCAATCAAGGTTATCCAACGGTATGAACCTGCCCTTGTCATTCTTGATCAGAATATTTCCAAAAAGGAACTGGTTTCAATCATCACAGAGATCAAAGGTCGCTGGCCGGAGATCATTTGCCTGGTATTGGTAAACGATGACCAGAGCAGGGATCATTTTGACCAGGCAGGGGCGGACCTGGTGATTGTCAAAGGAATGCTTGGATCCAGTCTGGTAAAGGAAATCAGGAGCTTATTAAACCTGTAATTCATGAGAAGACCATAAAAGGAATAAACATGTCTGGTGCAGAAAAAATGAAAGCGGTTGTATATGAAAAATACGGTCCACCTGAAGTTCTCCATTATCGAGAAATTGAAAAACCTTCACCAAAAGATGATGAGATCCTGATCAAAGTTGAGGCTGCCTCCGTTACGCCACTGGACTGGCATTTACTGACAGGCATACCCTATCTCGCCCGATTGATCGCTGGGCTGCTTAAACCAAAACACAAAATATTGGGAACAGACCTATCAGGAATCATTGAAGCGGTCGGAAAGAATATCACCCGGTTTTCGACCGGGGACGAAGTATTTGGTCTGAGCTTTTATAATGGCGCTTTTGCCGAGTATCTCTGTGTTCCAGCTTCCCAGCTGCAGCTGGTGAAAAAACCATCCAGTATCTCATTTGAAGACGCAGCTGCTGTTCCTTATTCTGGGTTTACAGCCCTGTTTTGTCTGCGAGATTTAGGTGGGATTCAAGCAGGACAGAAGGTATTGATCAACGGCGCGTCCGGCGGAACAGGCACCTTTGCCGTGCAAATTGCCAAATCATTTGATGCTGAGGTCACCGGGGTCTGCAGCACCCGCAACCTGGAAAGAGTCCTCGCCAATGGCGCTGACCACGTAATCGACTACACCCAAGAAGACTTTTCACAAAATACCGGGGCCTATGATCTGATTTTCGATGTGGTCCGTAAACGAAACTTCGCAGAATGCAAGGGTGCCCTGAAAGTCGGCGGCGTTTATGTCACCACTGAATATTCTCCCGGGCTGATCATCCAGAGTCTTTGGGTAGCGCAGACGGGAGACAAGAGATTAGTGCCGCTACCCATGAAACGCCCAATCCAACAGGACCTTCATGATTTGAAGAAACTCCTTGAGACTGGAAAAATCAAACCCGTTATCGATCGGGTATATAAACTCGCTGATGTGCCGGATGCTTTGCGCTATATCGCGAAAGGACATGCTCGAGGAAAAATTCTCGTCCAAATTGGTTGATCGGGATTATTGGAAAAATAAAATACAGAATCCAGAAATATTCATCTTCAAAATCTATAGAAGTACTAAATCAAGGAGATACGATGAACAAACAAACAAAACAAAGCCTGGTTTGGGGAGGATTATTGATCCTGATTGGGTCAATGACCTTTGTCGAAACTATTACCTACCTAGGTCCCTGGATCTGGGTGGCTGGTCTGGCAGCTGCCGGAGCGGGTATTTACGCTCTCTATTCCACTGATAGAGCTGAGAAATGGATGCTGGTGGTGTCCTATGTCCTGGAAACGGTGGCGGCCCTGGTTGCTCTGCTCACACTGAAGGTTTTACCTGCTCCGTTTATCCCAACATTTGTGTTATTAAACATCGCCATTCCATTCCTGGTTATCTACCTTCAGGGAGATAGAAAACAATGGGGGTTGTTAATCCCTGTCTATATTTTAGCAGCGGTTGCTGTGATGGTTCCAATGATCATAAAAGGCTTTTTGGATGGAGTCTTGATCGCTGCCTATGTCCTGTTCGCTGTCGCGATCCCATTTTTTGTGGTCTATTTCCGAAATTCAAAGAACTGGTGGGCCCTCATTCCGGGACTCATTACCGCGATTGTTGGTTTTGCTTTTCTGATTGCTGAAAACAGAGTCAAGTACGTTGCGCCGATTGGTTTGATCATTGCCGGTTTGTGGTTGACCATCCGCACATTTATTCAGCGAAAGGGAAAAAGAGATTCCCAAGAAAATAATCAGTAACATTTACTCTGGAGATCTTCAAATGAATAAAAAAATAACAATCTTAACAACAATATTAATCTTGGCCGCAGTTAGTTTTGCTTGCACCAATCCTCTCACTTTCAAAAAGGTCACTGGCTCAGGAAATATCGTAACTGAAGAGATCGATGTCAGTGATTTTGATGAGGTTCTCCTGACAGGCGTGGGTAGATTGATTATCACCCAGGCTGACGAGGAAGCTTTGACGGTCACTACTGATGATAATTTGATCCAATATGTCGAAATTGTGGTCAAGAATGGCCTACTGGAAATTGGTTTTACCGATGATGTATCGTTTGAAAGAGGCGGGGGGCGAAAAATCCTTGTTCCCAGCGACTCTTTTACTTTCAACCTGAGCGTGATTGATATGAGCTCAATAAACTTAACCGGTGCAGCCGACATTGATATTCAGGAGTTAACTGGGGAAGAATTTAGGATTATTCTTTCAGGCGCGGGCGATATTAAGGTCGATTCTCTGGTCGTTGATTATCTGGATGTAAATGTCAGTGGAGCAGGAGATATCGAAATAGCCGGTAAGGTTGAGATCCAAATGGTCAATCTGAGCGGTTTGGGAAATTATGATGCCGCTGGATTAGAAAGCCAGGTGGCAACAATAACCATCAATGGTGCCGGCGGAGCTGATGTTTGGGCCCATGAAGCCCTTGAGGTAACGATCAACGGAGCAGGAGATGTGAGTTATTTTGGTGATCCATCCGTTTCCAAGGAGATCAATGGTCTCGGCAGGGTACATAGCCTTGGTGAAAAATAACAAACCCATGTAAAACCCGGTCCGATAAGGCAGTAATTTTTGGAGGTATCTCATGAAGGCAGTTGTACAAACAAAATATGGCGACTTTGATGTGCTGAAATATGGGGAGGCTGATAAACCCATCCCTCACAAAAACGAGGTGCTGGTAAAAGTTTATGCTGCTGCTGTGAACACAGGCAACATGTACTCTATAACAGGAAAGCCTTTCCTAGCCAGGTTATCTTCGGGCTTATTCAAACCCAATTTCCTTAATCCAGGAAGCGATCTGGCAGGTGTAGTAGAGGCTGTTGGAAAGAAAGTCACAAAATTCCAAGCCGGAGACGCAGTTTTTGGTGACAATATGCCCGGCGGATTCGGGACCTATGCTGAATATGTTTCAGTGCCGGAAAAAGAGCTGGCACTGAAACCTGAGAATGTCAGTTTTGTTGAAGCTGCCGCCGCGCCGCAGGCTGCTGAAGTGGCCCTGCAGGGATTACGAGACAAAGGAAAGATCCAGTCCGGGCAAAAAGTTCTCATCACCGGCGCATCCGGGGGGAACGGCACCTATGCAGTTCAAATTGCCAAAACTTATGGCGCTGAGGTGACTGCCGTGTGCAGCACCCGCAATATCGAGCTTGTTCGATCCCTGGGAGCTGATCATGTGATCGACTACACCCAGGAAGATTTTACGCAATCCGGAGAGTCTTACGATCTGATCCTGGCCATGGGCGGTTATCGTCCGCTGGAAGATTATGAGCGAGTCCTGCGTCCGAGTGGGATCTTTGTCTGGGCCGGCGGTGATCTAAAAGGCCTTTTTGAAACGATGAGAAAAGGCAGAGCTCTTGGCAGGAAGGGAAATAAAACCATAACCAGTCTGTCTCACAAAATCAGCCAGGCTGACCTCGAATATATCGCCCAACTCATGGAAAGCGGTAAGGTCAAATCTGTGATTGACAGGGTATTCCCGCTGGAGGAAACCGCTGAAGCGTTTCAGCATTATCAGGACGGCCATATGCAGGGCAAAGTTGTCATTCAAATTGTCGGGGAGGAATAATCATGAGGGATATCAAAATCACTTTATCGATTATCTGGATCGCCGTCATGCTCACCTATCTCCTGGGAGATGTGCTCAGGATTTTCACTGGCGATATGGTCCCCGGAGAAATTGAAGGTACAAAATTCACCCAGGGTATGTCCTTGGGAATCGCAGTCCTGATGGTCATTCCTATTTTGATGGTAGTCCTTTCCCTGGTCCTACCCCAGGGCGTCAATCGCTGGGTGAACATAATTATCGCTGGGTTCTGGTTCCTCTTTAACTTGGTAGGGCTGCCGACCTATCCAGGCCACTATGACAAGTTTTTACTGGCAGTGAGTATGGTCTTTAATGGCATCACAATTTGGTATGCCTGGAACTGGAGCTAACATCGGAATAATTTCAGGACAAAAGGAGAAATATGAATACTACTGCAAACCTGAAGAAAATGGATATCAAGGCAATGCTCTCTACATTATGGATCGTGGTCATGATCAATGTTGCCATGGCTGATATTTTTGGATTTGCCCTGGAGATAATGTCCGGAGCTCCTCCCCATGATTTCCAGCCTGACCAAGTTGCGATGTTGATATTTGCAGTGATCATGGAGATCCCCATCGCGATGATCTTCCTTTCTCGTATCCTGAAAGATAGTGTGAACCGCTGGGCAAATATTATCGCCGCAGTAATCACAATTGCATTTGTAATTGGCGGCGGGTCAGCTGTGCTTCACTATTATTTCTTTGCAGCTGTTGAGGTGATCTGTTTGCTGTTCATTATCTGGAAAGCATGGAATTGGTCAGAAAAATAAAATAGGAAACATCCTCATTGGAGAACATAAAATGACTTTTGTAAAAGGACTATTTTGGAATAAAGATGAATCCCGTTTACGAGCAATTTATAGAATTCTCATTCAGGCAACTGCGTTCTTTATCCTGATGAAAGGGCTGGCGGCTCTGGCCGGGGTTCCAGATCAGATCACAGCCTTATTGCCTCTTGGTACCATCCTGATGCTGTCGGGGATTCGCTTATTCAGGGTTTTGATCAGCGTCTGGCTGACCGGCAAATGGATCGATCGCCGCCCTTTTTCTGAGTTTGGACTTCAGATGAACAAAGAGTGGTGGGAAGAACTGGGTTTTGGCTTGGGATTGGGCGCCTTTCTGATTGGTCTGATATTCCTTGTGGAATTGGCTGCAGGTTGGATCACAATTACAGATACTTTTTTCACTATCCGCAATGAAGGATCATTTTTCGTTACTTTTTTTGTCTATCTGGTTTTATTTGCCTGTGTTGGTTTCTCTGAAGAATTGATGTACCGGGGTTATTTCTTAACCAATCTAGCCGAGGGTTTTAACGGCAAATCCATTGGGGCAAAAAATGCCCTGGCCCTGGGTATTATCTTTTCATCCCTCCTGTTTGGGATATTTCATCTAGGCAGTCCTCACGCAACATTTATCAGTACGCTCAATATAGTAGTTTTTGGATTTTTATTCGGCCTGTCCTACAGCTTAACCGGCAGAATTGCCATTGCTATCGGCTTACATACCACCTGGAACCTGTTCCAGGGCAACGTATTTGGGTTCCCTGTCAGCGGGGAGATATTCCCTCTCGAATCAGCGGCAGTATTCTCAATTCAGCAAAATGGTCCGGCACTTTGGACCGGCGGCGCATTTGGTCCCGAGGCTGGTTTAGTTGGATTATTTGCGTTTGCTGCCGGATTTTTAATCCTTCTCGGGTGGATTCGTGTTCGCAGAGGAAGAATCAAGTTAAATTTAATAGTGCCTGAACCCCCTCATCCAAAGAGAGTCAAAACAAAACAGGGTGAAATCATATGACAAAAGAAAATAACTCAAACATAGACCAGCTTCTTCCAGTTTTCATACTCATCTTCTCAGCAATTATGTTAACGGGCTGCTCAGGATCAAAAGAACCAATCAACCTTGTCCCTCCCGGAGCAATAGCTGATCAGATAATAAATTTGGAACCCTGCCCATATCAAGCCCAGAAAGTCGAGTATCAAGCTGATTGCGGTACATTGATTGTGCCGGAGAACCGTTCTGATCCTGGATCCCGGCTGATAGGACTACCTGTCACTCGGATCCACTCCACTGGGATATCTCCCCAGGACCCCATCTTCTGGTTCGCGGGCGGTCCTGGCAGTTCTAATATGGGTTTTTCCCGTCTGGCCGGATTGATCGATAACCATGACATCGTCATGGTTGGTTATCGCGGCGTGGATGGATCTTCAGTGTTAGATTGCCCGGAATTGAATAAGGTTGCCAAGGGTGATGGGGCAAATCTTCTTGGCGAAGATTCCATCAACAATATCGGCAGTTCCTTTACACGGTGTTTTTCTCGCTTATCCAGTGAAGGTTATGATCTGGACGGCTACACCATCACCGGAGTGGTTGAGGATAACGAAGCTGCCCGAAAAGCATTGGGGTATGAAAAAGTGAACCTTCTCAGTGGGAGTTATGGAACCCGGGTAGCCCAGATCTACGCCTGGATGCATCCGGAGAGCGTTTTTCGATCAGTCATGATATCCGTAAATCCACCGGGACACATGGTATGGGAGCCTGATGTCCTTGATAAACAGATCGAATACGATGCTGAGCTTTGTGCTGCGGATGATATGCAGCTCTCGGACTCCTGATCTGGCGGAGACAATGCGGAATGTGGCTGAGAATATGCCCCGCCGCTGGCTCTTCTTAAAGATCGATCCTGGCAAGACCAGGTTCATGACCCACTTTTTCCTCTGGCACCGGGGACAGGCAGCTTCTGCATATGACATCTACATCTCAGCCGAAAATGGTGATCCCAGTGGATTGGCCCTGATGTCCTTGATGTACGACATGATGATCCCTAAATATATGGTCTGGGGTGAACTTGGAGTCAAGGGTGTCAGCGCAGATTATGACCCCGAGCGGGATTATTTTCAGGAAATGAATCCACCCGATTCGATCCTGGGAGCGCCGATGTCCGAGTTTATCTGGAGCGGCGTCCAGGCAATGAATTGGGATATCCCACAAATCCCTCAAGAATGGCGGCAAGTTCAAACCTCTGATGTGGAGACATTATTGGTGAGCGGTAATATCGACGCCACCACGCCCGCCAAATGGGCGACTGATGAATTGCTCCCGTTCTTGAATAACGGTCAACAGGTTATCCTGTCTGAATTTGGACATACAGACGATGTCTGGGGATTGCAGGGGGAAGCCACAGTTCACATGCTTACTATCTTCTTTGATACCGGGGAAGTAGACAGTTCCTTATTCAATTATCAACCAATGGATTTTGAAGTCGGGTTGAGCTTCCCGGCCATGGCCAAGATCATCGTGGGAGTAATGATTTTATTGATCCTGATCCTAGTTCTGCTGGTGCGTTGGATCATTAAAAAAAGAAAAGCCAATTCAATCCAACAATAGAAAAAAATACCTTTAACCTCTCAACCTTGCTCTCCAAACTGAGAAACAGACCAGAAATAATTGATGTCAGGAGAAGAAAAATGAATAACAGGGATACATCATTAATCAATCGCTCGCCTTTGACAACATATTTCATCCTGTCTTTTTTAATTACCTGGCTGATCCTTGCTCCAGGCGTGGCTGCCAATCTGGGATGGATCGAATTAATTTCGATGGAACGTTATTAACCATACTCAGCACCCTGGGTCCCCTGCTGGCTGTCCTGATTATCAGAAGCGCAGAACAGGGTCAGGAAGGAATCCGGCAAACCTTCCAATCCATGTTCAACTGGAGGTCAGCTGGAAATGGTGGGCGGCGTCTGTTCTGCTGATTATGTTTATTGATGGCGATGGCCGTTTTGATCAGTCGATTTGTGGACATCCCCGGTATGGAATCCGGTACTGGCTCTGGTTGCTCAGGGTTTCAGTCCGGTCATCACTTTCATGCTCTTCTTGCTGGGATCATTTGGGGAAGAACCTGGTTGGCGGGGATTTGCCCTTCCCAAGCTGCAGAAAAGATATAAACCCTTTGTCGCCACATTGATCCTGACCCTCTTCTGGTGGATCTGGCATATTCCAACCTACTGGACCCTGCCAATAGCGATGGCTTCCCGGGAACAGTTTGGCTTTCTGATGGCTTTTGGCATGC
Source organism: uncultured Chloroflexia bacterium (assembly GCA_963824175.1). Taxonomy (GTDB): domain Bacteria; phylum Chloroflexota; class Anaerolineae; order Anaerolineales; family UBA11858; genus B10-G9. The sequence continues at coordinate 187,193 of CAWGOD010000004.1, forward strand.
AGTCCGGTGTGCTGCTGGCTCTGGGTATCATGTGTGCCTGGGTCTTCAATGGCAGTAAAGGTAGCGTATTGATGCCTGTGCTGCTGCATGCCAGCTGGAATATCTGCTCCCTGGCCATCAGCCAGGAGGCATCCACGATTTTGCTTCCCCTATTCCTGATCACTGCCCTGATCGTCAGTATCGTAACTCGCGGAAAACTTGGTTTAGAAAAAAGGAGTAAATAATGAAACGACCATTCACTGTTTGGCTGTTGGTTCTACTGCTGGTATCACTTGCCTTAGGCGGATTTTCAGGCGGGATTCCCATGCTGGCTGATCCACAGTCAGGCGGGTATCTTGATTTTGGGCAGCTTTTATCTGAGCTGCCTGTGTCAAATTTCATCCTGCCGGGATTATTTTTGTTGCTTTTCCTGGGGTTCTTCCCTCTTTTCCTGGCCTTCGGATTAATCGCCAAACCAGATTGGCCCTGGCTTGCCAGGTATGTTAAGTGGAGCAAACATCACTGGGCCTGGACAGGGACGATCATCCAGGTGATCGGATTGGCCCTCTGGCTGTTGGTGGAATGGCTGCTGATCGGCTGGTGGCCGATCACAACGGTTACCGCAATTCAGGGCGCCTTGATATTGATCGTGGCAATCTTGCCCGGGTTGAGGAAACATTTTGCCAATCAGGAGGAGAAATGAAAATCTTTTTTGGCATCCTGCTCATTGCGCACGGGCTGGTCCATGCGGGCCTGGCGGCTGCTCCCAACCCTGCCGTACCTGATGCGAAGCCGCTGGCATTCTTCACTACACCGGAACGGAGCTGGCTGTTCTCCCGGATCAACCTGAATCCTGCTTTAGTGAAATGGATTGGGCTGATCCTGGTCGGGTTGGCAACCCTGGGATTCATCCTGGCCGGAATCGGGATCCTGACCTCCGGCGGGTTGTATTCAATCTGGCGGTTAAGCGCTGCCTTTTCATCTGTCATCTCGCTGGTGCTGCTGGTCCTGTTCTGGCATCCCTGGCTGCCGGTGGGGATCCTGATCGATCTGGCAGCCCTGGCAGTCATCCTCTGGAATAAATTTCCGGAAGTCTAATGATCCCAACGCTGGTGCACTATTTCTGGATTGTATGCAGAAAGGATTTTAATTCAAGCAAGTGCAGACTATTTTTACAAAGGAGTAAAAAATGAAGAAATTACAGAAGATGGGTGGAATAGCAGCATTGTATGAAGCAGGAGCATATATATTGGGTTTTACATTATGGATCGGCGTATTGGGGTATTCGAGCGATCTCACATCTGCTCAAAAGGTGGCTTCGTTCGTCGAAAACCAAAATCTTTGGTACATGTTGAACCTGGTCGTTTATATCGTAGCCGGGTTGTTCCTTGCTGTCCTGGCGCTGGCGCTCAACGATCGCTTGAAGTCAGGCTCTCCAGCGATGATGCAAATCGCGACAGCCATCGGTTTGATCTGGGCTGGAGTAGTAGTTGCCAGCGGTATGATCGCGAATATCGGAATCGAGAGTGTGGTCAACCTTAACGCCGCGGATCCGACCCAGGCCGCATCAGTCTGGGCGGCAGTTGATCTGGTGCGGGATGGGTTAGGCGGTGGGAACGAGATTTTAGGAGGCGTCTGGATTCTGCTGGTAAGCTGGGCAGCATTGCGGACAGAAGGATTTTCCAAAGTCCTTAATTACCTTGGTTTTGTGGTCGGTGCGGCGGGCATCCTTTCGGCAGTTCCAGCTCTCCGCGAGCTGGCAAGCATTTTTGGACTGACCCAAATTATCTGGTTCATCTGGATGGGGATTGCCCTGCTGAAAGGTAGTAAGGACGAGGGATAACTACCACTTGGTTTCGATGTTCAAAACACTGAAAGTTCATTCATAACTAATCTACTTGGCGGGGTAATTATCCACTCCGCCAAGTAGAACTAAAAAAGAAAAACTATGCATATTATCTGGGGTATTTTTCTAACGATACTTACATCAATTGGTTATTTTGGTCAGGTAATCACAGCTTTTTGGCCGGAGGTCGCTTCTAAACTGGCTCTAACCGAACCAGAGAGTGATGTCGATCCAACTTTTTATGCGGATGTACGCGGAGAATCAATATGGGATACAACCATCCTCTGGGTTCTGCCGGCTGCTGGAGTATTACTGCTCTTAAACAATCCACTTTGGGTCTATTTTGGGATGATCGGTGGAGGTATGTATCTCTACTTTGCCGGACGGGGAATTATTGTCCGTCTGGAAATGCAGCGCAGGGGTATTTCGATTGGTAAACCTAATACCCTGAAGCTATCTTATATATTTTTAACTCTTTGGGGGGTGGCTGCATTCAGCACTGTGATAATGGCCATTGTTGCTACATATCAATCTTATATGAATTGATGAAAATAAAAAATAAATTCAATAATCAGTATGATTTGATGGCATCGAATCGGAGATTTTGAATATGGAAACAAATGAAACCAGGGAAACACCCTTTTTCCTCAAAAAACAAAAAGTGAGCCGAAAGACTTTCATACTGAAGGATGGATCCCAAACAAACGGGATGGTCTTCCACCTGGAGATGCAAAAACCTGGATAGTTTCTACATATCCAAATAATCAAATCAGGAATAAGGAAGTTTATGAAATCAAACAAACAAGATTTGAGGTAGACCCTTTCAAAACCTGGCCTGATCATCAGGGCACAACCTGAGAAGAAAATTTCCGTACATTGTATTGGAAGACAGTATTTGAAGACAGGAATGGAACCCATTTTATCCATCTATTATTAAAGGAGAAACGATGACTGCAACAAACGAAACCCCCACCAATCCAGCTGGCTACGCTGCCCGCCTGGAAATAGATTATCCAGAAAAACTGGATCGCATGACAACTTTCTTCAGAATCCTATGGATCATCCCCATCGCCATCATCCTGGGGTTGGTCTCAGGTGCTGGAGAAACTGTAACCAACACTGTTTTAGTCAATGAAGCAGGGGAAGTGATCCGCAGCACCCAGGAAACGGCCGGTGGTTTGATTGCCGGCCTGGCCTCAGCTACCGCATTAATGATCCTCTTCACTCAGACCTATCCGCGCTGGTGGTTCGACTTCACCCGCGAACTCACTCGCTTTGAGTATCGCGTCGGCGCCTATGCTGGCTTGATGACCGATCAGTATCCTTCCGTGGTTGAGGAACAATCCGTCCACCTGGAGATCGATTATCCTGATGTGGAAAATGACTTGGGACGCTGGATGCCGGTCTTCAAATGGTTCCTGGCCATCCCCCACTATGTTGTGCTGGGGTTCCTATCTGTTGGGGCGATGTTTGCAGTGGTCTTTGCCTGGTTTGCGATCCTGTTCACCGGGCATTATCCCAAGGGGCTATTTGACTATAATGTGGGCGTCAGCCGCTGGTGGCTGCGGGTTGCAGCCTACACCACCCTGCTGGTGACTGATCAGTATCCTCCCTTCAGCTTGAAATAAAATCTAACAAATAAATCAATAGGTCGGATTTGAGCTTGCAAAGCTCAAATCCGACCTAAAGTAGTAATATTATGAAAGCAATTATTTATACAAAATACGGCCCACCAGAGGTGCTGCAGCTCAAAGAGGTTGAAAAACCTACACCAAGGGATAATGAAATCCTGATCAGGATCCATGCAACCACAGCCCATATCGGGGATGTAAGAATGAGAATCCCCGATCCATTTCTGGCGAGACTGGTTAATGGTCTCTTAAACCCAAAAAGATACCTGTGCTTGGGCTCGATCTGGCTGGGGAAATAGAAGAGACAGGAAAAGAAGTTACCCGATTTAAGGTCGGCGACCAGGTCTTTGCGTTCGCCGGTTTCAGGTTCGGGGCTTATGCCGAATATATCTGTCTGCCTGAAGCGGGAGGTGGAACTAAAAATGGCATCGTGGCCCTCAAACCCGCAAATCTGAGTTTCGAGGAAGCAGCCCCCATCCCGGCAGGTGGGCTGACTGCTTTAAATATGCTGAGATTTGCCAATATTCAACCCGGGCAGAAAGTCCTTATCTATGGGGCATCTGGCAGCGTAGGTACTTTTGCGGTCCAGCTTGCCAGGTATTACGGGGCACAGGTTAGCGGAGTTTGCAGCACGAAGAACCTCGAGATGGTGAGTTCGCTAGGAGCCAGCAAAGTGATTGACTATACCCAGGAGGATTTTACGCAGAATGAAGAGGTCTATGATGTGATCCTTGATGCAGTTGATAAACTTTCATCCTCGCGCGGCAAAAAGGCTCTCAAAAAGAACGGGGTCTATCTCAATGTAGGGAAGGATTCCGGGGCTGGGGGTGAACTCAAAACTGAAGATCTAACCTTCCTTCAAGAGCTCTGCGAAGACGGAAAATTAATAGCAGTGATCGATCGAAGGTATACACTGGATCAAATCGTAGAGGCCCACAGGTATGTCGAAAGCGGGCATAAAAAGGGAAATGTGATTGTAACTGTAGATTAGAGATAAATCAATTCTGGAAAACCAATAACAAATTACAAGGATGGCAATAATAATGAAAGATACTATGAAGGCAATAATTTACACTGAATTCGGCCCTCCAGAAGTCCTTCACTTGGTAGAGATCGAAAAACCTGTGCCAGCCGAACATGAGATCCTGATCCGGATCCATGCCACGACTGTCGCCAAAGAAGATCCGGATATGCGGGCTGCCCCCGGCTTTAACGGCCTGAGGAAACCTAAAAACCCCATCATGGGCATGTACCTTGCAGGCGAAATCGAGGGTATTGGTGGAAAGGTAAGCCGCTTTCAGGTTGGCGACCTGGTGTATGGATCCGCTGGAATAAAGGGGGGCACCTATGCGGAGTATTTCTGCCTGTCCGAAGAGGCGGCTCTTGTTAAGAAACCGGAAAACTTATCCTTCCAGCAAGCAGCCGCTGTGCCCAATGGAGCCATCACCACGGTTCCTTTCCTGGTCCACCTGGCGCAGATCAAAACCGGTGACAAAGTGCTGATCACCGGCGCTTCCGGCACGGTGGGCACCTCTGCCGTCCAACTCTGCAAATATTACGGGGCGGAAGTCACCGGGGTTTGCAGCTCCAAAAAGATCGATTTGATCCAATCCCTGGGTGCAGACAAGGTGATCGACTATACTCAGGAGGATTTCACTCAGAATGGCGAAACTTACGATATTATTTTCGACACAGTAGGAAGCAGTTCCTTTTCCCGCTGCAAAAGTTCTTTGAACCCTAGAGGGTTATATTTGACCACTGTACCTACGCTGGAGATGATCCCCCATATGCTCAATCCGTTCAGCAGTTCAGGCAGGTCGATAAAATTTGCAGCCACTGCTCTCAGATCAACATCAAAGCAGCTCGTCGATCTGGCGATCATCAATCAGATCATAGAAGAGGGTAAATATATCCCGGTGATCGATAAAGTTTTTCCCTTGGAGGAGATCCCCCAGGCCCACAAATATGTGAAAGAAGGACATAAGATAGGTGATGTTGTGATCACTATCGATTAAGGAAAACCAATTATGAAAGAGACCATGAAAGCCATCATCTGGACCGCATATGGATCGCCTGAGGTGCTACAGCTGCAGGAGGTCGATAAACCTATTCCTCAAGATAATGAAGTGCTGGTCAGGATCCATGCCACCACGGTTACCGCTGGGGATTGTGAAACCAGAAAGCTGAAATTACCAATGGGGCTGGGTTTGTTAATACGTCTATTTGTGGGAATCACCAAACCAAAAAAAATTCTGATCCTGGGACAGGAATTGGCGGGGGAAGTTGAAGCTATTGGCAGCGAAGTAACTCGCTTCAAACCAGGAGACCAGATTTTCGGTGGAACCGGATTCACCAAGGGTACTTACGCCGAGTATGTCTGTCTGGAAGAGATCCCTGATGAAGGTGTCCTGGCGCTCAAACCAGAGAATATGAGCTTCCTGGAAGCTGCCTCGGTCACAACCGGCGGGTTGGAAGCGCTGCATTTCCTGCGTCTGGCAAATATTCAACCGGGACAAAGGGTCCTCATCAACGGGGCCGGCGGCAGCATCGGCACCTTCGGGATCCAGCTGGCGATCCTTTTCGGCGCGGAGGTAACAGCAGTGGACGCAAGTGAAAAACATGAGATGCTCAGGGAAATCGGAGCCTCGCACGTGATCGACTATACACAGGAAGATTTCACTCAGAACGGCCAGATCTATGATGTCATTTTTGATGTGATCGGAAAAAGCCATTTCGGCCGCAGTCTCCAATCCTTAACTGAAAATGGCGTCTACCTGATCGCGAATCCCCGTCTGGGGAGTATGATCCGTGGAAAATGGGTCTCAAGCCGTGGTTCAAAAAAAGTAATCACAGAAATGACAGTACAAAAGAAAGAAGACCTGGAATACCTCAGAGAACTGATCGAGGAAGGCAAGCTAAGATCAATCATCGACCACACCCTGCCCCTGGAGAAAATGGCCGAAGCCCATCGTTATGTGGAAAGCGGGGATAAGAAAGGCAACCTGGTCATTGACATTTTCAACCGAGATCAGGATTAAACAGTATTTTGACTAATGATCTGAAGCAAAGGTACAATTACTCCAATACTCAATAATACAAAATCTGAGGACATAATCCAATGTATTACATT
>CAWGOD010000005.1:0-204493 GCA_963824175.1 uncultured Chloroflexia bacterium
CTCACTAACTTTTCTTTTCAAAAGTCAACACAGCTTTATTATTGATTTCTGGCTTTATTTCAGATTTATGAGCACCCTCACGTCAGCTGGAGGTGCTCCAATCGGCTTTGATCTATCAACACGAAAGTGGAGCAAAAATACGCTCAACTCTAAGTGGTTTTTTTACACAGGATCAATAAGTATTATCCTGACGATATTCGGCCATTACACAATTGCTGACTTTATCCGATCTTTAATCTTATTTCCAGGAATAATTGTCGGTTTTGTCTTATCTAAGTATTCCATTGAAAAACTCAATGGTAAAAAACTTCGCATGGGAATATTAATCGTCTCTCTGATTGCCGGTTTTGGAATTATTATTCAGGCGATTCGATAAATATCTTTTCATTTAAATTGATTAACAACTTGACCTGCCCAACAAATTCTTATCTATATGAAATATTAGGTTTGGAGCGTTCAGGATGGGGGACATTCACTGTGGATCTCTACTCCACCAAAGATATCTGATCCTAAAACTAATACTTGCGATAGGTGAAAAAATAATGCTTGCCCCCGAGATGAACTCATACACTGACCTTTTTCCACTGCTCAATCATCTAGCGGTCTGATCTCATTTCAGACGCCTAATAATAAATATTTGACTTGCTATCAATGGCGAGCCTGTTTCAACTACCTTTTTACTCATTTCAGGGGGTGAATTCCGAGCATAACAAAAAAATCCTGGGTTTTTTGGCTTATTTTCTCATTTTCCTATTTCAGTGCCATAACTGCACCGGGAAGCCCATTTTCAGCAGACAGAAACCAGAAAGTTTTCACTCCCAGTGAAAACTTTACCTCCAATATTACCGATCACAGATTAAAAACACATTCAAATAACGGTCCTGCAGCCACTCGAATAGGCTTGACAGGACTCAATTATGGGTATAATATATTTCCTAATGTAAATAATAGTATTGTCATTAGGAAATATATCATGCTTATTAGAAACTTTGAAACCCAAATGAAGACCTTGCCGGCCTTTAATCTCAACGATGTCCGCAAGATCGATCCCAATTTTCATCGGCAGCAGCTAAATGATTGGCTAGATCGAGGATATATCAAGTCCTTGACGGGTGGTTATTACCTGTTGGCTGATGCGCAGGTTGACGAGAGCACATTGTTCATGCTGGCCAATCAAATCTACGAACCCTCCTATATCAGCAGGGAGTCTGCTCTGGCCTATTATCTGGTGATTCCTGAGTCCGTACTAGGAGTGACCAGTGTCAGCTCCCGAAAGACCAAGTTGTTTGACAGCGAGTGGGGAAGATTGAGCTATCGCAGCATCAAGCCTGGTTTGATGTTTGGATACCAGGTAATTGAGAAGGACAGGATGATCAAGTACAAGATCGCCAGTCTGGAAAAGGCCGTTCTGGACTATCTCTACTGGAATCCTAATATCGAATCCGGGGCAGATTTTGACGGGCTGCGGTGGAATCAGGAGCAACTAGGAAGCTTGGAAAACAACACCTTATTTTGGAAGTATTTGAATATCTATAATAGTAAGGCCCTTGAAGACAAGGTAGATATATTAATGGAGTTTATTCATGCTTGATTTCCAACAGATCAAAGATCAGTATCCAGAAAATTTGCATAGATTCGAACGGGCTATCCTGCGGGAGTATCTGCAGTATAAGATCCTGCAAGCGATATTTGACAGCAAAAATGCCAGTAAACTGGCCTTCCTGGGAGGGACTGCCTTAAGAATTGTCCACGGGAACAATCGTTTTTCTGAAGATATTGATTTAGATAACTTCGGTCTGAAATGGCCCGAGTTCGAAGAGGTTATTCAGAAAGTAAAACGTTTCCTGGAATTAGAAGGTTTTACCGTAGAAGTCAGAAATGTAGCCAAGGGTGCCTATCGGTGTTATCTAAAAATTCCGACGCTGCTTTACGAGCAGGGTCTTTCTCCACTTCCAGAGGAGAAGATCCTCATCCAAGTTGATACAACGGCTCAAGGATATTCGTACAAGCCTGAGACCTTTCTTCTAAACAAGTTTGACGTCTTTACTGATATCAGGGTGACTCCTTTGGAGATCCTCCTATCCCAAAAGATCTTTACATCTGTAAACCGAGAAAAGACCAAGGGTAGAGATTTTTATGACATCACCTACCTATCCAGCAGGACAAAACCTGATCTAGGGTATATCCAACAGAAAATGGGTCTAAAGACAGCAGAGGGATTGAGGGAAGAGATCTCTTCCAGAATAGCCGAGATTAAACTTTAAAGATCTTGCAGATGATGTGGCTCCCTTCTTAATGAACAAGGATGAAATTAAACGGGTTGAAAGATTCCCGGAATTTTGGGAGCAAGTAGAGTTGAAGTAAGGATAAGAATCAGAATTTTCTTGACATTTCCCCTCTGAAAAGATACAATCTTCACTCATGGCCCGCTAGCTCAATTGGCAGAGCAATTGACTCTTAATCAATAGGTTCAAGGTTCGATTCCTTGGCGGGTCACACAAAAAAACCACCCTTACGGGTGGTTTTTTGTTATCTGCAATACGTTTGTCGAATAAACTTCAGCTATCTATGAATTTCTGCCCCGGCAGGGGGTCTTTCATCTGGGTTACCAATCCAGCGCTGACAACCAGAAGGGCAAGCGCCAGGATCAGCGACGGCGTAAAGGAGCCATCTTGGGTTTTCATGGCTTCCATAACATAGACAAAAACAACCGCGCCCTGTCCAAATAACTGGACTAAGCCATTCGATGTTCCTTCAGGGGTGGGATAAGTGATCTCGGCCGCATACTGCATACCGATCGGCATAGCACTGACCAGGAAAAAGCCCAGAATCACCGCAGAACCATACAACAAAATACCAGAACTGGCAAAGGTCAACCCGATCAATCCAGGGATTGCCCCAAGGAATGCCAGCATTAAATATCGCTGTCTTTTTCCCTGTTTATCTGACAAGGCTGGCAAAACTACCGCGCCCACCAAACCGCCGGCAATCATCAAGGCGCCTATAGTCCCGGCTTCCGTTGGCGTGAAACCCCTGGGACGGATGATGGCTTCGATCCAGGTGGTCAATCCGTTGAAAATACCCAGGCCAACAAAAGACACAATCAGGAAGAACCAAAAGGGTTTGATCTTAATAGCGTGTTTCAATCCGTCTAACATCAGCGCCCTGGTTTCCTGTCCAGGAGCACAGGGCGGTGTGGGAGGAGTCTCGCGGGCCAGCACCAAAAAAAGCAGGGATGAAAATGCCGCAAATCCACCATAGATCATCTGCACAGATGCGATTGGCATGGTTTCGACCAGTATGGGAGTAAGCACCATGCCCAGAGCTACCCCAACCAAGTTTGCCAGGGTCACCAAACCAACTGCTGTGGCCCGGCTCTCGACTGGAAACCACTTGGCCGGGACTGTGGTCCAAGCGTTTAATAGTAATGGCTGAGCTGCCGCGATCCCGATCGTGCTCCACAGTACCAAGCTATAATTCGCTCCGGCAAAGCCGCGGGCCAGGCCAAAGATACCCATTAATACAGCACCTATCCCAACCGCGAGCCGGAATCCGTAGGTATCAATGACCCATGAAGCCGGAATGGAAAAGGGAACAAAAGCGATCATAAAGACCATTGACAACAAACCGATCTGAAGGTCGGTCACACCGTAGAAGTCAGCTGCCAGTCCTGTGATCGGCGCATAGGCGATCCACAACATCTGGATGGTGAGGTTGATGAACATAAAAACCCCCAGCACAACCCAGCGATAACTATAAAGCTTATATTTTTCGTTCATGATGGCTCCTTTTTGGTCATTCTCTGATTATAGGCTACAAAAGGAAGAAAATGTATCAAATTAGCTGTTTTGTTTTTTTTTGGAAAGTGTAAGGCGGAGAAATTCAATTCCAAAGGAGAATATCATTTCCAGGGACCAAGATACTGTGTCCGTCTGTCAAAATTTGGTTTAGAATAATAATGAAGCAATCCACGGTATGGGTTGGTGAGATTGCCTTCAGAGTCCATGTCCGAATATCATCAAATAAAGAGAATAATATGAATAAAGGGAAAAAAGCGCTTTACTGGCTGGGAGGTATAGCGCGGTCCTGGATTCTAGGTATCTTTGCCTGGATGGTGATTGAAACCGGGATCGAGGTCACTTCCCGGGCAGAATTTTGCGGCACCTGCCACGCCATGGAGCCTATGGTCAAATCATACCTTGACTCAACCCACGGCGGCAATAATGACCGCGGGATTATGTCTGCTTGCACTGATTGTCATGTTTCCCACGAAAATGTTTTCGTCCACTTCCTCGGTAAAGCCCAATCAGGGACCCATGACGCCTGGGTCACTCTGACCAGGAAAGAAGGTACCCTGGATTGGCAGGCATTACGAGATCGCCGGGAAGAATATGTCTATGACTCCGGCTGCCTGACCTGCCATCAAAATCTTGAAAAAGCCACAGCAGATAACGGGTTCCATGATATGTATTTTAATGAAACCACAGATTCAGAGTGCGCCACCTGCCACGATGGGGTCGGGCACGCCAATCTAAACAAGTATCTGCTCGAAACCAAATACAAATACCACTTTGATGAACACAGCCGTCATTAGAATAGGGATAGGTGAAAAATGAGATCTATAAAACCCCTGGTATTAATAATTTCCATCCTATTGATCAGCCTGGTCATGGTATCCTGCGCGGACCAACCAGCAGCAGCCGATGTAAGTGAATACGAAATCACAGATGCGGCCAGGGACTGCATCGAATGCCACGCCACGGAAACCCATGGCATCGTGGCAGATTGGGACAACAGCCGCCACGCAGAAGAAGGTATATCCTGCATCGACTGCCACGAGGTCGACCCCGATTCTTCCATGGCTCTTTCAGGTGTGGAAGGCCATGAGGACCTGGATGTTGCGGTCTCGATGCTGATCCCGCCTTCGGTCTGCGGAGAATGCCACGAGGACCAGGTGGCCGAGTTCAGCGCCAGCGGCCACTACCGGGCTCATATCCAACGGATACCCAAAGCTGGCCTGACAGCGCTGGTCGAAGTTCACGAAGGCCAGAACCACCCCGAATTCAAGACCGCCTCGGATGAAACAGGATGTATGTTATGCCACGGCACCGATCTGATAGTGGATGAAACAGGCCACCCCACCGCAGAGACCTATCCCAGCCAGGGAATCGGCAATGTATATCCCAACGGTGAGATCGGAAACTGTGTTGTTTGCCATACCCGGCATGCTTTTGAAAAGGCTGAAGCCCGCAAACCGCAGGCCTGTGCCAGCTGCCACCTGGGACCCGATCACCCGGATATCGAGATCTATGAGAACACCAAACACGGGCAGATCTACGACACCGAAGGAGGGGACTGGGTTTGGGATCGTCCTTACGGGGAATGGGAACCGGGTGATTACCGGGCTCCCACCTGTGTTACCTGCCATATGAGCGGTATCGGCGACCTGGAACCCACTCATAATATCAATCAGCGGCTTTATTGGAATCTCTGGACACCAGAAAGTAAGGTCAGGAACAGTGATGATGTCATGTCACCCTTGTTGGGCGACGGGGAAGCCGGACGGGCGGAGATGATGCAGGTTTGCTCCGCGTGCCACAGCAGCTCCCACACTGCCGGTTACTTTGAAAGCGGCGACAAGGCGGTCAAGCTGTATAACGAAGCGTATTGGATTCCAATCGAAACCATGCGCGTTGAACTGGCAGAAGCAGGATTATTGAAAGAGAATCCCTGGAACGATGAATTCCAGATCCTCCATTACTATATTTGGCATCACGAAGGACGGCGGGCACGCCAGGGAGCCATGATGGGCGCACCCGACTGGGCTCATTGGCATGGATTCTTCCAGCTCCAGCAAAAGCTTTATCGAGCAACAGAGATCTATGAGCTGCGCATGGAAAATGGAATGATAGAAGAGTTCGGTACATACGTCGATAAGGATGAGTAGGTTATCTCCATGAGAAATGAAAAAACCTCTTGTGGTATAACTCGGGTACTTATTTAGTGGTTGGAATTAAAAATATTGATTAGGAGTTAACTCATGAATTACAGAAGATTTGGGCGAACAGAATGGCAAGTAAGCGAGATCGGCTACGGAATGTGGGGTATGGGTGGATGGACAGGATCTGATGATCAGGAATCCTTGGCATCTCTGCAGTTGGCGATCGATCTGGGATGCAATTTTTTTGACACAGCTTGGGGGTACGGCGAAGGACACAGTGAAGCACTCCTCGGACAGATCATCCAGGCCAACCCTGATAGAAAGCTCTATACTGCAACCAAGATCCCTCCTAAAAACTTCATCTGGCCTTCCCGGCGAGAGTTTACCCTTGACGATTGTTTCCCACCCGATCATATTGAGGAATACGTCACCAGCAGTCTCAAAAATAGCGACCTGGACAGTTTCGACCTGATGCAATTTCACGTCTGGGAAGACCACTTTGTAGAGGACGACCGCTGGATCAAGAAGGTGGCAGAACTTAAAGAACAAGGCCTATTCCACGCAATCGGAATCAGCATCAATCGCTGGGAACCATGGAATGCGGTACGAACCGTAAAAAGCGGTTTTATCGATGCCGTTCAGGTAATCTATAACATCTTTGACCAGAATCCAGAAGACGAGCTGCTGCCAGCTTGTGATGAAAATGATGTGGCCGTTATCGCCCGGGTACCCTTCGATGAAGGCACTTTGACCGGAAATATAACCCTGGACAGCACCTGGCCTGAGGATGATTGGCGCAGTAGTTATTTTGTTCCTGATAATTTGAAATCCAGCGTGGCGCATGCAGATCCCCTTCGGGATCTTGTACCTCCCGGGATGTCCATGCCAGAAATGGCCTTGCGGTTCATCCTCAATGAATCACGGGTGCAGACAATAATTCCTGGTATGCGCAAGGCTAAACACGTGAAAATGAATATCGCCGCCAGCGATAGTGGTCCGCTTTCAGAGGATCTGCACGTTCAATTGAAAACTCACAGGTGGGATAGGACCCCAACTGAATGGTCCCAATAAACGATGATGAAGAAGAAAGTCATCCAGGCATTTCAAAAGGAATTCGGATCAGATCCGGTATTTATCACTCACTCCCCCGGGAGAGTGAATATCATCGGTGAGCACACTGATTATAATGATGGTTTTGTTCTGCCGATGGCCATCAACTATGGCACATGGTTCGCTCTACGGCCAAGTCAGATGATAGAAGGTGATTATCACCGCCCTCGATAAAGATGAAAAACTGGAGTTCGATCTTAGAAGATTTTGAAAAAGGAAAAGGATGATTGGCGAGAGTATATCACTGGCGTTGCCTGGGCACTACAGGAAGCAGGTTACAAGTTAAAAGGCTGGGAAGGTGTTTTCGCTGGTGACGTACCCATCGGGGCCGGTTTATCTTCTTCAGCCGCATTGGAGCTCGCCCTGGCTCGCGCTTTTTCCCTGGTTTCAGATCTGGACTGGGATCCAGCTCAAATGGCCCTGATCTGTCAGAAAGCTGAAAACCAATGGGTTGGGATCAATTCTGGCATTATGGACCAGATGATATCTGCCTGCGGAAAGGAAAATTATGCCCTGATGATCGACTGCAGGAGCCTGGAGACTGAACATGGTCCCACTTCCCTGAAAACACCCAGCATTGTGATCCTGGATACTGCCACCCGGCGTGGATTGGTCGATTCGGCTTACAACGAACGAAGAGCAGCAATGTGATGCAGTAGCTTGCCATTTTGATGTAAAAGCCCTGAGAGATATCAACCCAAGACCAGTTAGAGACAAGGCGGGCATTCTGGATATGACCCTTTACCGGAGGGCGCAGCATGTGAGTCTCTGGAAATCAACGCGTTTTGGATGCTGTGGATGCGCTAAAAGGGAAGATGCCTCTGCGCCTTGGTTAATTCATGAACGAAAGCCATGCCAGCATGCGGGATGATTTTGAGATCTCCCGGGAAGAAATGGACCAGATGGTGGCCATCGCCCAGGACCAACCCGGTTGTTACGGCGCCCGCATGACCGGGGGCGGTTTCGGGGGCTGCGCTATTGCCCTGGTAGCTGCAGATCAGGTGGAGAGTTTCCAGGAAGCAGTGGTCCGTGAATACCAGGAAAAAACCGGACTTATTGCCAAGGTGTATCTCTCTTTGGCGGCAGATGGGACAGGGTTCGAAGTCCTTGCCAAATAGAACTGCGATCATCTAGCCCCACATCAGAGAATACAATATTCTCAAAAAAAAACAGGGACTCCGATTTTCCACCCCTCATAATATCTATTCATTAAGAACATAAAGGCCGAAGATCTGATCAGATCTTCGGCCTTGTATTGATTTGAATGGAAATAAGTTTTGTTTATAAGTGCTGATCAGTTTATATGATATTTCAGGTTCCAACCACTATCCCGCCATCTACACTCAGAACTGTACCGCTGATGAAGCTAGCCTGGTCAGAAGCCAGGAAAGCATAGGCGTTAGCAATATCCTGAGGTTCTCCCAATCGGCCAAGAGGAGTATGTTGTTTCATTCCATCCAATATTTTCTCAGGCATGGCCATGACCATCTCTGTCGCAATAAATCCTGGAGCAATGGCATTAACTCTAACTCCGTAGCGGCCAAGCTCACGCGCCCAAACCTTGGTCATGCCAATCACTCCGGCTTTGGTAGCCACATAATTTGTCTGTCCGAAATTGCCATATAAGCCCACAACTGAGGACGCATTCAAAATAACGCCTCCCTTTTGTTGGATCATATGCGGAGCAACAGCTCTGGTACAGATGAACACTCCCCGGAGATTAACATCGATCACCAAGTCAAACATCTCATCCGACATGCGTTTCTGTATTTCCCCATCCTTGACTTTGACCAGCTGGCTGTCTCTGAGGATACCTGCATTATTGATCAGAATATCGATCTTTCCCCATTCTCGAATGAGTTCTTCTACAGCAGCATCCACATCTTCAGTCTGCGTGACATCCACATGCCTGTATAGCGCCACTTCATTTCGGCGATTGATCTCATTAGCCAGCTTCTCACCGACCTCGTCTGCCAGATCCCAGATGGCCACCCGGGCACCTTCTTTGGCAAATTGTTCGGCTACAGACCGGCCAATTCCGTTCGCCCCTCCGGTAACGACAGCTACTTTGTCATTAAAACGCATCCTGCACCTCCGGATATATCTACCTGTATATATATTTATACCTGAAATTAATCCCCGACCTGCTTTACAGCGTTATCAAACGCCTCAACTGCCAAGCGAGTGAGTTCGTTCTCCATCATATCGTGAATGATAGATGGTAAAAGGGTGAAAGTATTCAACCCTCTGGATGCCAGGGTGACCAGGTCCTCACTGCTGCGAATACTGGCTACCAGCAGGCGAAGTGGGCTGTTCATTTCAGTGATGATCTTGCCCATGGTAGTAACTTCACTCAACCCATCAAGACCGCTTTCGGTCATCCTTCCCAGGTAAGGCGCGGCATATGTCGCACCCTGGCTGACTGCAATCAACACTTGCTGGGCAAAATGAAGTGCGGTTAAGGTAACGTTAGCACCTTCACTAATTAATTGATTTGCCAGCAGGATGCCGGTGATATCAATAGGCACCTTCACCATCACGCGTTTATCGATGGCAGCCAGCTCTCTCCCAACTTCCAGCATTTCTTCCGGCTCACTCCCCCAGATTTGGAGATGGATCTCATGCGCCCCCAGTCCAAAGGCGGTTTTGGCCAGTTTTCTCAGCGATTCAATCTTAAATTCAATTCCGGATTTAGCCAACAACTTTGGATTCGTTGTCACGCCATAGAACATGCCGGTTGCCAGGTATGTATCCCAATCATCCGGATTCGCGCTGTCTATATACAATCTCAATAATGATTCTTCTTTGGTCATCCCAATCCTCCAGCCGCTATATCAGTTTTATTCCCTGCCTATTATAGTCGCGGCGGCTCTTTTGAGAAGAGTGATTCCTTAAATCAGACAGTGGGGATATAAAAATAACCTGCCTATGGCAGGTTATTTGTCTAAGTTAGGATCTATCATAATTCTCAGGATTTGTTTCTACGAGCAGATCTCTTTCCGGACTTCCGGTGCCACCTTGGTGCCGAATAACTCAATTGCCCGCATCATCTTCTTATGTTCTATGGCATTATTGCCCATATAGATCAAAAAGCGCTGGTGTTGGAAGATCTCATGCTGGAAAAGTATCTTCTCAATGATCTCATCAGGGGATCCCACAAAATCAGAACCTCGCAGATCCCGCTGGGTCTCCAGCTGAGCCCGTGAAGTTGGTCCCCAGCCACGCTCCTTGCCAATCTTGTTGAACATGATCTCCGCATGAGGGTAATATTCATCAACCGCATCCTGGGCTTTATCGGCAATAAACCCATGAGAATTAACACTGAGGGGGATCCTATCTGGATCAAATCCAAATTCACGCGATGTTTTCCTGTATAGGTCGAAAAACGGTGCAAAGCGTTCCGGCAAGCCGCCAATAATCGCAAATGCCATCGGCAGGCCAAGGGATGCCGCTCTTTTTGATGAATCCGGGGATCCGCCGACCGCCACCCACAGCGGGATCCTGCTCTGGATTGGACGGGGGTAGATGATCTGGTTTTCAAGTTCTGATCGGAATTTCCCTGACCAGGAAATCGATCGATTGTCTGTGATCTGGGTTAATAGGCGTAATTTCTCTTCAAACAAGTCCCCATAATCATTTAAATCATATCCAAACAGTGCAAAAGATTCAATAAAAGATCCTCTGCCTGCCATAATTTCTGCCCTACCATTGGAAATTAGATCCAGGGATGAAAATCGCTCAAAAACCCTGACCGGGTCATCGGAACTTAAGACTGTCACCGCAGAAGAAAGACGGATATTTTTAGTACGAGCAGCGACCGCGGCCAGGATCACCTCTGGCGCAGAAGACAAATATTCTTCCCGGTGATGCTCTCCGATCGCAATCACATCCAGGCCGGTTTGATCCGCTAGCTCGGTAGTTTCCAGGAAATCGGCCATTACTTTTCCTGGGTCTTTTTTTGCCCCGGTCAATGCATTCTTACCATCATCAACAAAGGTATACAAACCCAATTCGAATGGGCGTTCATTATTCAAGGGAGATTGAGCCATAGTTTGATTATCCTTCGGAACCATTAAATAGTAAGTACCCCTATCACAAGGGGAAGGTAATGGTAATAATATGTTCTATTGACACTGTGGGGCAAGGTCTTCTTACTTCTCCCGTAAACCATTGAGGTAGGTGATATTGATAGTGAATGATATGTCGATGAAATTTTAGGGGAATTAAAATACTTCTGAAGTCTCAAAGAAGACCTTTTACGGAGGAAAACCCTTAGAAGTTTGATATGGATCTTATTTCAGAAGCTGCAGCATCCCATCACGATAATTGGAAAAAGCATCTGCCCCCAATGTTGTCCGGGAGATCATCGTGTGGGGGCGATTCCCTTTAAAGGATTTATCTATCTTGATATAGCCTGCTTCCTGCAATTTACTGATGTGAGCTGACAGATTCCCCATCGTCAACCCCAGACGGCTGACCAGGAAGACAAAATCTGCACTTTCTACCTCTGAGAGGTATGCCAGGATCTTCAACCTGACCGGCTCATGAACAAGGCGGTCGATCTCCAGATCGATATTCAAGTTGGGTTGTTTTTGATCAGCCATTATTATCCTTCCAGTGAAACAACCGAATATTTTTTCAGGAACCTGGTCAGGACGATGAACCCTGCAATAAGTATGATCCCTCCGGCGCTGATCACAGAGATCAGGTAGGGGTCCACTATAGTGACCATACTACCCAGGAACTCTCCAACTGCCATGGCACCAAAAACTAGCAGCCCATAAAGGTAAAATCGGGATGTTTTCATAATCATTCCCAAGGAGCTGATAGCCAACGCTAATACAAATCCGAACAACATCAATGGATGTTGGTTGAGGAAGGCTTCACCCGAATTTCTATTCATAATATATAAGGCTAAAACTCCTGTACCGATCAGGCACAAATTAATGAAAAAGCCCACAAAACGTTTTTTCATTTCCTGGTCTGGCTGAATCGATCCTATCCTAGGTAAAACCAGGTATTCTTTTCCTAAATACCACACCAGGAAGGAGAGAAATCCCAGTAAACCAACCAGAGCTGGCAGATCTATCAGAAGGAAGATCCCAAATCCAAAGATCATCAGGCCGATGGCGAGATCAGCGAGACCATCTTCAGAATAGAACAGGTAAACCTGCCTTTTTATTTCTTTGAGGTTGATACTTTCAGACATTTTGACTCCTTTGTTCTGCCCAGAACGTATATTTGTCTCACATTCTTATTTGTGCCACAAAGTTATTTGTTGTATTTTATATGATTTACAGGTCTTTGTCAAGAGATATTTTGAAAGTCTCTAAGGGATTATTACTTACAAATTACAATATAACCCTTTATAATAACAACATGAATTACCAAACGGGACTGATATGAACACTTCAAAAGCAATCCTGATCGTTATCTTCCTCATGCTCCTGATCATCATCTTTTTTGCTTACACAGGGATCGATGCTCGCAAACCTGAGGAGGCGATGTACACCCTGATTGAAAAGCTTACAGAGATAAATCGCGCTATAAACCGCATGGTTCGTAATCTGGTTTGGAGTATTCGCACTGGAATCGAAGAAAGGTTCTCCAGGTAACTGATCCTCCCCCTTGATCTACATTTATATCAAATCCAACGGGAACAGTAACTCAATCACCCTATCCCGAGAAAATTTCGCGCAAGTTATTCAGCGCAACTTATTCCCATCAATATCTGTACTAAATTTATGAAACTCTCCCGGCTTAGTAAATTTGTCCTCGGCGGCATCTTTTGGGGACTGGCATTCTCATTTTTCGTTGTATATTTAGAACCTACCCCAGAAAACCTTACCCTGGCAGTTTCCATCACGCTCAGCGGTCTCTACACGGGGCTGTTATTTCTAACCAGGAAGTATTGGTTGAACGGATTATCAAGAAAACCAATCCGTAACGCCATTCTATTGGGATCTTTCAATGCTGCAGTCATTGAAACTTTATTCCTCTTTATCGAAAAAGCCTTTGGCGCTTCTGGAGTAGCCGCCCATCCCAATTTGTTGATCGACCTGTTATTGACTATGCCCTGGTATATCGGGATGGTCTGGATTTTCGTAAAAGTACAGGAAAAAGAACGCTTTCCCCTTGCGGCTGTATTACTACTGGGCGCGGTTTACGAAATGGGCGCTGATGGCATTATCGGCGGGGTCCTAATGGCTGCCATCATGGGCATACCGGTGAACCTGATCGAATTCCTGATCCTTTCCCTACTCGCCGCCTTCTGGCAGTTCATCCCGGTATACAGTTCAATGGTGCTGCCTCCGGCCTGGATCCTGGAAAACGCTCTGCCTCCCGCAGAAACTACAAAAAAACGCTGGGGTCGCGCTTTACTTCCCCTGCTGCTTCTGATCCCTTTTTCTCTCTATTTGATCATATTGATGCTGATTATTGGATTTTTGGGCAGTTGAGATCCAACTAATGAAGTGAGCCTTAAGGTTCTCTTTTTTGAGCCAGTAAGTTCCTTCGGCTTCCCCACGTGGTTCAATCTCATTATTGATTTGATCAAACTCCAGGATGATTGGACAATAAATTGATTTAACACAAAACGAATCGAACTTTCCGGGGTTATAAATATAACTGAAAGCAAACTGGTATAATCGATTTGTAGACCCAAACCTGAATCTCCTGAAACATTAAGTTCTTATTTATATTTGTTCAACCAAGGAGCAATTCAGTGAAAGTACTTTTGGTCTACCCCGAATTTCCGGATACATTTTGGAGTTTTAAACACGCCCTCAAGTTTATCCGAAAGAAATCCTCCGCCCCACCTCTGGGATTACTTACAATAAGTTCATTGCTGCCCAATCATTGGAAACAGCGTTTGAGCGATCTCAATGTAAGGTCTTTATCAAATAAAGACCTGGAGTGGGCTGATATGGTATTTATCAGCGCCATGACGGTGCAAAGGGATCCTGCCAAACGAGTGCTTGAGCGGTGCAAGAAAGCAGGGATCCCAGTTGTAGCTGGGGGTCCCTTATTCACCATGGAAGCTGATCAGTTTAGCGAAGTGGATCACCTGGTGCTTAATGAAGCAGAGATCACCCTGCCCGAATTCCTAGCCGACCTTGAACAGAACCAAGCTCGCCAGATCTACACCACTGACAAGTATCCCGATATTCGAATTTCACCTCCACCCCGTTGGTCTCTGGTAAATCTCAATCAATATGACTCCATGCCTCTGCAGTTTTCCCGCGGCTGTCCCTTTAATTGTGATTTCTGCAATATAACTGCATTATTAGGCCATAAACCGCGAACCAAGAGCGCTGAGCAAATCCTGATTGAGCTTGATGGTCTTTATGATCTGGGATGGCGAAGTTCGATCTTTTTTGTAGATGATAATTTCATTGGCAATCGCCGCTATCTGAAGGACGAATTACTCCCAGCCCTGGCGCGCTGGCGCAAAGGAAAAACCGGTTTTTCCTTTAATACTGAAGCTTCTATTGATCTGGCGGATGACAACGAACTAATTCAATTAATGGTTAAAGCAGGCTTCAACAAGGTATTCATTGGCATCGAAACCCCTGACAATCTGGGACTGGAAGAATGCAATAAAGGCCAGAATATCAATCGTGATCTCGTCAAGGATGTAAAACATCTTCAACGCTCTGGTTTGGAAGTACAAGGCGGATTTATTGTCGGTTTTGATTCTGATACCCAAACAATTTTCCAACGGCAAATCGATTTTATACAAAAAAGCGGAATTGTCACTGCAATGGTTGGTTTGCTCCAGGCCCCTCCAGGAACCAAACTCTATGACCGATTAAAAAAAGAAAACAGAGTTTTGGGTGATATGTCCGGAGATAATGTGGATGGCAGTACCAATATCATTCCCCAGATGGGGATTGAGAAATTGAGGTCGGGGTACCAGTATTTGATGGAACAAATCTACTCGCCAAAATATTTTTATCAACGCGTGAAAACATTCCTGGAAGAATATCAACCCCCGAGAATAAAAACCCCCTTAACCTGGCAAAAATTCCTGGCTTTCTTCCGATCCGTCTACCATTTAGGGATTTTCAACCGTGAACGCCGGCATTATTGGGATTTGTTATTCTGGACACTAAAAACACGTCCCGCCATGTTTGCCACTGCGGTGACCATGACGATCTACGGTTATCACTTTAACAAGATCTGCGAGCTGCATATTAATTAAATCACCTCATAATCCCAATAGTTCGGACTCCGCTTGCATGGCTTCCAGCACAAATCCGACAAACCTGTCCAGCGGGATATCCAGGTTCTTTTCGCACTTATTGATCTTGTCGCGGTTTACACTGGCAGCAAAAGCCTTGGACCCAAACTTTTTCAGGACTGAATCCACGCTTACCGCGGCCAATTTTTCTGGATGCACCAGGGCCGTTGCCACAATCAACCCGGTCAGATCATCACAGCTCAGCAGGGCATAAGTCCATCAAAGTACTGGGTTCAACTCCTGAATATTCAGATGCATGGGATTGAATACAGCGGATGATCTCAGCGTCCAAATCCTCATCTTTCAGGATCTCAGCCAACAGGATGGTATGCTGGTCCATCTGATCCTTGGTTTTTTCATAATCAGCGTCATGCAGCAATCCCACAACTTCCCAAACAGCTGGATCCCCCTCTAATTCTAGAGCCAATCTTTTCATGGCTGCCGCTACACCATAATGGTGTTTCCGAAGATTCTTATTTTTGATATTCTCATGTAAGATCTCTAACGCTCTAGTCTTTGGTGATCATACGGTATCCTTTCCTAAACCATAAAAAGAGTATATCAAAGTTCTCCTGGCACAACATCATCCAAAGGATGATTGATTAGTCATCTGGGAACATTTATTGATATAAAAATATTGCCGAGTAATACATTCTTCCTTTAGATATGAACCAGTCTTAATCAAAAAAAGCGGAGCATAATGCTCCGCTTTTTCTGCTCCATCAAGGAGAAAATATTATTGGGGTAATAATACTGCATCAATCACATGAATGACACCATTGGATGTCTCCAGGTCTGTGATGATAACCTGGGATTCGTTCAACATAACTTTCCCATCCATTAAGGAAATACTGAGGTCTTGCCCTAGCAAGGTTGAAGCAGAACTCAGCTCAACCACATCAGCAGCCATCACTTTGCCATCAACAACATGATAAAGCAGGATATTGGTCAGGGTTGGGATATCGGCTAATAAAGCCTCGACGGTGCCTGCCGGCAGAGCGGCAAAAGCATCATCTGTGGGAGCAAAGACTGTCAGCGGACCATCAGCTTTTAGAGCATCCACCAAACCTGCGGCCTGAACTGCGGCTACCAGTGTTGTGAAGCGTCCATCTTCGACTGCGATATCAACGATATCTCGAGCCTCAGGAAGGATGACTGCGTCAAGAACATGGATGACACCATTCGAGGTTTCGATATCAGTGATGATCACCTGGGCGTTGTCGATCATAACTTTACCGTCCATGACCTGGACATCAACATACTGACCCTGAAGGGTGAGTGCCTGGCTGAGCTCAACAACATCGGATGCCATTACTTTGCCATCCACTACATGATAAAGCAGAATGTTGGTCAGAGCAGGGATGTCAGCCAATAATGCGTCCACGGTGCCTTCCGGCAGAGCCGCAAAAGCATCATCTGTGGGAGCAAAGACTGTCAGCGGACCATCAGCTTTCAGAGCATCCACCAAACCTGCGGCCTGAACGGCTGCAACCAGAGTGGTAAAACGGCCATCCGCAACTGCTGTGTCTACAATGTCCATTTCGGCCATTGGTTCTTCAGTGGGTTCCGGAATCGGGGTAGCGGTTGGTTTGGGCTCTTCTGTGGCAACCACTTCAACTGCAGCAGGGGCACAGGCGGCGAGCAATAAAACAACAACTAAAGAAACTAGTAAAAACGGTTTGAACTTCATAACTTCCTCCTAAACATAAACTAATAAAGGTTTTGTATACTTATTGTCTATATTATGCCAAGGTATTAGGGTTTTGTCAAGGGCAAATATAGACAAAATATGTACAAAATTAGTGCCCTTAACGGTTTTCTGCCCTCTCATCTATACCCAAAATTGTGACGGATTGAGGTTTTCTGAAAACAGATCATGTTTTGGCGAAAAAAGAATTCGTCATTCCGGCAGAGTTTATTTGGATATTTGCCCAAATAAAAAAGGCCGCGGGAGGCTTGAACGGACACCAATTATTAGGTTGGAAATCGAATGGATCTAAAGAATAGAAATGATGCACAGAGTATTATGTACGAAAATCCCCCAACCATTCCAGCCCCCCTTTCTTATACAGCGTCTTGGAATATTTCAATTCTCCAGCATCCAGATAGGTCATAAAATCACTCAGGCAGCGTTTAAGCGCTTCCATCATCTCCTGGTCAGGATTAACACCATCCTCCCACCACCAATCATTGATCGTCAGTATCCTGGTTTTTTTATCAAATCCCGGATCCAGGCGGGCAATAAATCTATCCCCGTATAAAACCGGGAGCACATAATAGCCGTATTCCCTCTTCTCTTTAGGTTTATATACTTCCCACCTATAGCTGAAATCAAACATGCGGTTGACGGTTTTCCGATCCCAAAGCAGGTTATCCAGAGGGGCAATTAAGGCCGCTTCCCGAACTGGACCACCCTTCTTTGACCGATTGACCAGCTTTTTATCCTCCTGAAGCAGATAGAAGATTTCTCCTGGCAGTTCTTCCACTTCAACCTTCACCAAATCCCCTGTTTCAACCAGTTCTTGAAGGATCTGCTGCCGCCGGGGTGATTTCACACCAATCATCCCGCCCCATTGTTCCCCGGCATTGGGATGGGCCAAACCAAGGGCATTGATCCGGCGTTTTATATGCCAGATGTTGATATTCCCTGAGGGTTTGGTTGGGATCAGATTTTTCCAGCACTTCAGCTGGGAGCAGGTTTTCGATCAAGTCGAAATAACGCCGGTTGTTGACCCTGTGGTGTACACCCAGCTTCCCGATCTTGAACAATCCTTCCAGGCTGGCCCGGGTGACCCGGGTAGGTCCCCAGGACCAATCAGTCTTTTCTTCAAATTGATAATCCAGGGAACACTGCGGTCCTTCCTGTCGGATCTGCCCCAGCACAATGGGGGCTAAACTCATCACCACGTCCGAAGGCACGCCAAAGATATCTTGCATCCGGGAGCGATGGTGGGAAAAATAGGGCCAATCCTCTGCCAGGCTGAGGCTGGCCATTTTGTCCCAGTTATCTACCATGAAGCGGTCTTTGTAAAGGAGTTCATCCAGTAATTTGGGACGGAAGTCCTTTACCCGGGACTGTAAAACCAGGTCCGGGTTGCGCCCTACTACGTTAATGGGATCGAACTGGATCGAGCGTACCTTTTTAAGGAAGGATTTAGCGCCCCTTTTTCCAGACCAGGACCGGGGCGGGTATAAACCCTGGCAGGCTAAAAGAGTACGACGAGCTGTTTGTTGGGAAATCACAAAGGGGTTGGACATAGATAATTCCCTGAATATTGACATCCAGGGAATTATTGTAACATTAGCTATTTGATCTAAGTGAGCTGTTCCAATAAATCATCCTGCAATTGCCTCACATCAGAAGAGCTGAGATCCAACCCATCGCTAACGTAGGATTCAAAACTCCCCCATTCTTCATCAAGAGTATTAAAAGCAACTTTCAGCCAATCTAATTGAACCCCCATTAACGGTTTGATCATTCTGTAAGCTTTATAACCCCTGAAGAAAATTGCGGTTAACATCTTTTTATTCAACCGTTTGACATATTGATTGCTGAGTAAATAATCCCAATAGATGGTTTCTTGATCAACACCCAAGATCCGAAACAGAATTGCGGTCGCATAACCGGTCCTGTCTTTCCCTGCAGTACAATGCCACAGAACAGGTTTTCCATTAGCATCAAGCACAGCATGAATGAAAGTCTTGAAAGCCGGAGTGAACTCGGTAGGAAATTGTCGATAGGCCTTGGTAATCAAATGATCCGCGGAAAATCCATCAAATCTGTTGTTTTTAATCCTTTCCCTAATCTCCTGCGACATCTCCCGATTGGCTTGATCCATAACGGGCAAATGAATTTCCCTTACATCTGGAGGAACTCGATCTGGATGACGTTGGGCTTCATAGGCGGATCTAAAATCAATAATGGTAGATAAATCAAGATTTGTGAGTAGGTCCAACCCTCGCGGAGTCAGGTCAGCCAGATGACCAGATCGATAAAGCTGCCCCCATTTCACAGATCGCCCATCCCGGGTTGAATAACCGCCCAGTTCCCGAAAATTTGACACCCGAGGGATCTTCAGTACACGCTTTTTAGAGGATTTTTGGATTCTTTCCGAATTATTCAATCCAGCCAATTCCGTACTCAATGATTTTCCCTTTTGTAAAAAATCTAACTAATTGACATTCAATTTGCCAGAACCATTTTGGTGTGAGATCCTGAAGATTTATATTATTGAGGCGATCTACCAGATTTTTACAGGT
Source organism: uncultured Chloroflexia bacterium (assembly GCA_963824175.1). Classification (GTDB taxonomy): domain Bacteria; phylum Chloroflexota; class Anaerolineae; order Anaerolineales; family UBA11858; genus B10-G9. The sequence continues at coordinate 19,554 of CAWGOD010000005.1, forward strand.
TGGATTCAGGATAAAAACCAGTATACCAGTTGAGCCGGAACCAGGGTCTAGGATTCAAAATCAATATTTCCATATACCAGACAATCTGTGTCTTCCAGACCACCTTCCCAACTTGTATAAAATAACTTTCATCCGTTTGGATGGACGGTACTTCCCCTTCAGATCTTGTAAGCACCAATTCCCCCGGCAGTAATCGGTACAGTTCTGGTTAAGAAAAAGCAACAGCGTGTGAGCCGATCTGCCCACACGCCATTACTTAAGGAGGAGAGAAACAGAATGAGAGATAACTCTTATTTCACATATACAAGATGGATTTCTCGTTAGAATTCTTACCTAAATAGGAAAAATAGAATACGGTTTCCTTCGAGGAAATCGTATTGTTCTCGATTTAAGTTACAATCAGAAGATGTTTACAATAACAACCTGGAACGTCAACGGATTACGAGCCGTATTTAAAAATAAAGGCAATACCTGGTGGGAGGAATATGATCCCGACCTGTTATGCCTGCAGGAAGTTCGAGCCCGGCCGGATCAACTAACTACCACCCAGCGGGAATCCCTCGAAAGAAGGAATCCTGTTTGGAATCCAGCTGAAAAAGCTGGTTATAGTGGGGTCGCAACCTTCGCAAAAACCGAACCAGCCGCAACGGAAATCGGCCTGGGAATCCCCCGCTTTGACACTGAAGGTCGGGTTATTCAAACCCTGGTGCCAGGGGCACGGATCTTCAATATCTATTTCCCCAATGGCGGACGCGATTTGAGCCGGGTAGGGTATAAGCTGGATTTTTACCAGGAACTGCTGGAAATCTGCGATGAACTCCACGCCAAAGGTGAGAAGATTATCATCGGCGGTGATTTTAATACCTGCCACCAATATATTGATCTAAAAAATCCTAAAGCCAACGAAGGCAATACCGGATTCCTCCCGGAAGAACGGGAATGGATCGACAATTTCCTCGAGCATGGATTTGTGGATATTTTCCGTAATCTATACCCCGACAAAGAGCAGTACTCCTGGTGGACCTACCGGGGCGGCGCACGGGAGCGGAATGTGGGCTGGCGCCTGGATTATTTCTTGATCTCGGAAGAGCTGGTTGATCAGGTGGAAGACGTAATCATTCACGACCAGGTCATGGGCTCGGATCACTGCCCGGTGAGTTTGCTGATCGATCTCGATTAAGGCTCTCCCCATCCTTTGGGGTATAATTTTTTCAGGACATATGTACTCTGGAGGCAGTATGGGAAACTCTCAAAGCAAGATCAGAGTATTAATTGCAAAAGCCGGTTTGGACGGCCACGATAGAGGGGCCAAAGTCGTCGCCCGATCTCTGCGCGATGCCGGTATGGAAGTGATCTATACTGGTTTACGTCAAACCCCAGAAATGATCACTGAGGCCGCCCTCCAGGAAGATGTCCACGTGGTCGGTTTGTCCATCCTCTCCGGGGCGCATATGACCCTGGTTCCCAAAATACTTAAATTACTCAAAGAAGAAGGACTTGATGATGTCAAGCTCTTCCTGGGCGGCATCATCCCAGATGAAGACAAACCCGAACTTACAAAGCTGGGCGTCAATGGAATATATGGTCCCGGCACCTCCACCCAGACTATTATTGAAGACATCCAAAAGGCATGCCTGTAACCCACTCTCAAGCGATCCTGAACGGGGAGCGGCTGGCTTTGTCCCGCGCCCTGACCCAGATCGAAAATAACACAGCTGAAGGATTAGAGATCCTGGAAGCGCTCTTCCCCCATACCGGAAATGCACACCTGATTGGAGTAACAGGCGCGCCAGGTACGGGAAAATCAACCCTGGTCAACCAGCTCGCTCTGACATATCGCCAATCTGGAGAAGGCACCACTCCTCCCCGAGTGGCCATCGTGGCCGTGGATCCCACCAGCCCTTTCACCGGAGGTGCTCTTCTGGGCGACCGGGTGCGTATGCAGGATTTGGCAGGTGATATTGGTATTTTCATTCGATCTATGGCTTCTCGCGGCTCCCTGGGCGGCCTGGCAGCTGCAACTGCGGGACTTGTGCAGGTCTTTGACGCCGCAGGTTTTGAGATCATAATTATTGAAACTGTTGGCGCAGGACAAGCTGAAGTAAATATCGCCAGGCTGGCACACTCAACCATTGTCATCGAAGCACCAGGATTGGGGGATGAGATCCAGACCATCAAGGCTGGCATCCTGGAAATTGCCGATATCCTTGTAGTAAATAAATCCGATAAACCAGGTGCGGAGAACACCCTCCGCGGCCTCAAGAATATGTTATCTCTTGCTCATCCAGATGGGGATCATGTAAATCACCACGGCCAATTTATGGAGCAAGATACCGATGTGGAGCAAGCCGAAAATGGCTGGATCCCACACGTATTACCCACCATTGCTACAACCGGGGAAGGAATCCCAGACCTGGTGAATAGTCTTACAGCACATTATGATTATCTGAAATCCAGCGGAATCTGGCAGGTGAGAGAGGAGAAACGTTTGAAGAACCAACTAGAAACCTTGCTGGGCACAGCGCTGCGTTCTCGCTGGGAAAAGAGGATCTCTCCAGATATCTACCAAGCCGCCCTTGCCCAAGTCATCAAAAGGGAACTCTCTCCCTGGCGGGCAGTTGAAGAGTTGATCCTAGGAGCAGGATTATGATCATCGGTGAACAAATTCGCTTTCGGGCAATTGAAAAAGATGACTTAGAATATTTCGTCAAATGGCTAAATGACCCCGAGGTCAGGCAGGGTTTATCTATGATCATGCCTCTGTCTTTGGCTGAAGAAGAGAATTGGTTTGAGGAATTATTAAAAAAACCACAATACGAAAAACCTCTGGCGATAGAAATCCAACCCGATCCTCAGGTAGACGAATGGATCTTTGTTGGCAACTTCGGTTTATTTGGCATAGATTGGCAAAACCGATATGCTGAAATTGGGATCCACATTGGTGAAAAAGGATACTGGAACCAAGGATTCGGGACTAAAGCCATCCGTTTGATCCTCAAACACGGCTTTGATAACCTCAACCTGCACAGAATTTGGCTGAGAGTCTTTGAAACCAATCTGAGAGCTATCCGTTCATATGAAAAAGCCGGATTCATACAGGAAGGCAAGTTTCGCCAGGCTCAGTTCATTGATGGAAAATATGTAGATGTTATGATTATGAGTGTGCTGAAAACAGAATGGCAGGATCACCAGTAAAGGAATCCCTTATGGCGAAAAAAAACTCCCTGACTCAAGGCATGTATGGTGATATCAAACTCTTTGCCGGGACAGCAATTCCCGAAGTGGCCCAGGGCATAGCTGATTATCTTAACGTCCCAATCAGCGGACAGGATATCATCAACTATCCTAATGAGAATATCTGGGTCAGGCTGCATAATAGTGTCCGCGGGCAGGATGTCTACCTGGTCCAGAACACCTCAAGACCTGTCCACCGAAATTTGATGGAGCTGTTAATTTCCCTGCAAACTCTGCGGCTGGATTCTGCCGGCAGGGTGACAGCGGTGATCCCTTATCTGAGCTATACCCGGTCAGATAAAAAAGATAAACCAAGGGTGCCGATCACAGCACGTTTGATCGCTGATATGATCGAAATTGCCGGGGCAGACCGCTATATGACCATGGATATGCATGCTGGCCAGATCCAGGGATTCTTCTCTATTCCCGGGGATGTTCTGACAGCCTATCACCTTTTAAAGGACCGTCTATTCCAAATATTACCAACATTGAAAGATCCAGTTGTCCTTACGGTTGATCTCGGATTCGCTAAAAAGGGCCGCAATCTGGCTGTTGAATTGGGCATACCCATTGCATTTATTGAAAAACGCCGCCAAACGAAGACCAATGCCGCCCAGGCCTTATCCCTGATCGGCGATACTGCCGACCGGGATGTCATCATCGTGGATGATGAAGTGGATACCGGGGGCTCGATGGCTGAAGCAGCCATGGTGGCTCAAACAGAACGGCGCCCGGAAAATAATCTCTGTATTTGTGCATCCTGTCTTCTCCGGTCCGGCGATAGAGAAATTGGCCGCATCACCCATTACCCACCTGATTACAACCAACACAATCCCCATCACACCTGAAGGAATACAAGCCCTTAGAAAAAAACGCGAAGTGGATATCCTTGATATCTCTCCCCTTTTGGGCGAAGTCATCCGTCGAGCTCATGAGGGACGCAGCGTCGGCGAGATGTTCGACGAATAATCCCTATGCCAGAATTACCAGAGGTCGAAACCTTCCGCCGATATCTTCTTCAGGGAGAATCTGGATCACCGTCTATCCTTGGCAAACAGATCAAGGATGCTGAACTGCTTTGGGACAAGACCCTCGCTTCTCCAAAGCCGAGCGAATTTAAGGACCGCATTCAGGGGCAGTTTGTCACTGGGATCGGCCGGCGCGGTAAAAACCTGCTCATCCAACTCTCCCGGGATACATTGATCATTCATTTGCGTATGAGCGGCGAGTTGATTGTCGAAGAAAAAACCAACCCCATTGGAAAACACTACCGGGTTATCCTGAATTTTACAGATAAATACCGCTTTGCATTTAATAACATCCGAAAATTCGGGCGCGTTTGGCTTGTTGAAGACCCCAAACAGGTGATCGGGAACCTTGGACCCGAACCACTGGCAGATGATTTCACACCCGAGCTTTTCCATCAAATCCTCCGAAACCGCAGCCGGCAGCTGAAATATTTTCTCCTGGACCAGGAAATGATTGCCGGTATGGGAAATATCTATACCGATGAAGCCCTCTACCGCGCAAAACTGCACCCGGTCAGAAAAACTGACACCATTAATTCCACTGAAGCCCATCGACTTTGGGTCTGTATCCGGGAAGTCCTCCAAGAAGGCATTCAGAATCAAGGATCTAGCATTGATTGGATGTACCAGGGAGGGGATTACCAGAAATATCTCTCGGTGTATAATTTAGAAGGGAAACCGTGTAAACGTTGTAAAACGCCCATAAAGCGGATAAAAATCGCGCAGCGCAGTACATATTTCTGCCCCACCTGCCAATCGCTTCCTGAGTGAGAAGGAGTTCCTATGCAAACAGCCCTGCTTGTCTTCATTGTGATTTTCGCACTGGCGATCGGATTTTTCTTGGGACTATTCCTGTTATCCATGAATTCGCCCCTGCTAAACAAACTCTTCCAAAAAGATGAACCCGAATCGGAGGAAATGCTACCGGGGTCAGTCGAAAAGACCCTGTCGGGGACTATAGAGTCTTCTCCCCAAATCAAGAAACCCAGTCCAAATTCACATCTTTTGATGCAAGTCTGGAAAGAAGAAGGCAAACCGCCAGTTTATGATCTTAACGGCACCTATGTAGACAAAGATAAATTGCCCCAGGAAGTCTTAAACATCATTACAGTCCAGCAAGAGGCTAGTTCAACGCCTGAGCCTCAGACCCCAATTCAGCCTCAATCCCCCAGTGAAGATGCTCTTGTACCTCCGATAATCGAAGTCGAGGAAGAAGGGGAACCAGAGATCAAAATGCTTAGCGTGGTGGATGAGGTAAATGACATCCTCCAGAAGAAGCTACATGGATCTCCCTTGGCAGGCAAAGGTATCCACCTGATGGAAAATCACAACAAGGAAATTCGTTTCTGGGTAGGCTTGAACTCTTTCAATGATGTGGAAGAAATCCCAGATCCGGAAGTGCGGCAAATCATAGATGAGTCTGTAAGAGAATGGGAAAAGAGCCGGGAATAAGATCAATCCCGCTTATTGATCATCTCGGTGAATTCGCTTGATATAACTGCACCCAACTTGGTGCGCAGATCAGCGGGCAAGAAGGCTCCCTGGGCGGCAGCGGTAACCTGCTTACCGACTACCTTTATAGGAATCCCCAACACTTGGTTTACTGTTTGATACTCACTGGACAGATTGATCCTGGAGATGCTGGGATCATCGGTATTGATAGTGACGTTTAAACCTTCCTGGATCATTTTCCTGACTGGATGATCTGTGATATTTTCGACCACGCCGGAGTGGTGGTTGCTGGTCACACAAACTTCGAACAACGTTCCTCTCTCACGGGCCAGGGCCACGGTATAGGGATCCTCTAAAACCCGGATTCCATGACCGATCCGTTCTGCACCCAGCACCTCGATGGCTTGTTTCACATTTTCTGCTCCACCCCATTCCCCAGCATGAATGGTCACCTTCAATCCATTTTTCCTGGCAGCCATAAACAAATCCTGGAAAGGTTCTCCTGAAAAATCCGCTTCATTGCCGGCCAGATCGACACCAACAATCCCCTGCTCTTTTTTATCCAGGGCGATCTCCATCGCTTTCTGAGCCTGAGCTACGCTTTCATGACGGTTCATGCTGATCAGCAGCCGAACCAGGATATCAAAGTGAGCTGAAGCTTCCTGAACACTCTCCATGACCCAATCCACTACCTGGGTCATGGGGAAACCTTCTGCTCTGCTGAGAGCAACAGGCGTGAAGCGCAGTTCCAGGTAGCGAATATTATCTAGAGCAGCGTCTTCCACTGCTTCCCAGGTAATGCGTTTGATGATATCAGGGGATTTATAAAAAAGGCGCAGGGTTCCAAACTTAGCCAGGAAATTCTCGAAGGTGTAGGGATCCTCATGATCTACCTGGACCAAGGGGCGCAAATAACCGGTATTCTTGACATCCATCTCATGAGCGCGGACGATTTCCATCATGGTTTTAACGCGCAAAGAACCTTCCAAATGGCGGTGCAGCTCCACCTTGGGCAAATTCTTATAGAAATCAGCTACTTCAGGAACCTGATTTTCATCCATTGACATCGTATTCGTGTGTCAGAGATCGATTTCATTTATTGTACCTGAAAATCACTTCCAAAAAAAACCAGACCACTCATTTAGGAGCGGTCTGGTTAGTGGTAACTTACAAGGTTATTAAATGATCAGTCAGCTTTTAGAACTAAAGGTGATCCTTCAAAACCAGCCTGGATCCGATCCAGGTTGCGGGGTTGGAAGGTAAAGATGCGATTGACCACACCAACTCTCATATCATCCATCAAGTTCTGGAACATTTCGAATCCGCGGGTTTTATACTGAACCAATGGGTCTCTCTGAGCATAAGCCTCCAGGCCAATTGCCACCCGCAGGGCCTCCATTTGTGTCAGATATTCCACCCACAGCTCAGAAATCACTCGCAAGAACAGATCCCGGTAGATATTGCTCACAACGGAACGGCCTAACAGATCTTGAATTTTCTCTTTGAGATTTTCCGGCAGTGTTTCCAGGTTTTGATGGGAGTGTTTATTATAAACTTCCTCTCCGATCTCTTCCAGAATGATCTCTCTGAGTTTCTCTTCCAGTTGGGAAAGTTGAACTTCCTTTAAGCGAGTAATCTCATTCAAACCCCAGGCTTCCTGAACAACAAGCCGGGCATTCTCGAGATGATCCAAAATATCACTTTGGGCGGATTCTTGATCCATCTCCATTAGAAGTCCCGCTGCGTAGAAGGTGTACCGCAATCGTTGAGTTCGCAGCCAAATGCGTTTATGACTCTTTTTATCAAAAGCCGCTTTTCTTCCTTCTGCCATTAATCCAAGAATCTTCACTAGAATTGAATCTGTAAGTTCTGCCGTTTGGACCTCTTTAAGTCCGGCCTCAATGCTCTTAGTGACATGGGAATCCTCCAGGATCATCAAAATATGCCTTGTGCCGATTCGCGAATTGTTCCTCGATCTTTTTGAAGATCCATTCTGTTACAGATTCCCAACTTGTACCTACCGCTTGGATCTGCTCTCCTTCCAGGGGTGCCCCCAACAGTCGTTCCACTCCTCCTATCAGGCGCTTAATTTCCAGATCTTTCAGTTGGGATTCAACCTGGTCCCTAAGTTTCTCTTCTAGTTCTGTACTCGGGCCTTCAATTAATTCTTTGATCTCATTTTGGGTGAGTTCAAATCGCGTTCTGATCAGCTCTCGCATTTCATTGAATACTACCTGGGGATTCAGCGGCTCTTCACTTCCCAGAGTCAAACCTTCCAGGAATGTATCCAGGGTTTCCATCCTGCTATCCAGCTGATCCTGATAGCGGAATTGGCGGTCTGCCATGATCCGATCCACAGCTCCTAGCATATACTTTTCTTCAGCTGCCAGGGTATTTTTACCCAAATCAACCAAAACGGGTACAACTGCATCCTTCTTCAAACCCGGAGCTTCTTCGTGGATCTTATTTAATAGCAGACGAATTGTATAGGAAGGCACCTGCTTGTGCTGGAATGCTAAATTCGGTTGTGTTTGGGACAGCCAGGCTAATAAGCGCCAGGCGCTTTCTTGATCTTCATCGTTTTCAACTTCCCAGACTGTATTTTCCACTCGCTTTTGGACTTCTGTGCTAAGCATCTCCACGATATCTTCCGAAAGGTCTGTCTTCTGGAAAACCAGGTCCCGTTGTCCGTAGATCTTCTCACGCTGAGTATTTAACACATCATCATATTCCAGCAAATGTTTACGGACATCAAAGTTCGCCCCTTCCACACGGTTCTGGGATTGCTCAACAACCCTATCCACCAGGGGATTTGCAATGGGCATTGACTCATCAACCTGCAGGCGTGTCATGAGAGCTTCCATCTGCTGACCGCCAAAGCGGGCCATCAGATCATCTTCCATAGAAAGATAAAATCGGGACGACCCAGGATCTCCCTGACGGGCTGCACGGCCTCGCAGCTGATTATCGATCCGGCGGGCTTCATGGCGCTCGGAACCGACCACATGCAGACCGCCCAAGGCCTTCACCTGTTCTTGATCCCGCATATGCTGCAGGAAGAAGTTGATCTCTGTTTCATAAATGCCGTAATCTTCCTTATCCAGCTGCTTGACCAGTTTTTCCTGCTCCTGGAGAGACAGCTCAAAGGGGTCTTCAAAACCTGCCCGGGTTAGAACCCGGACAACATCCGCAGTGACCTCTTCTGCAAGGTCACCACCCAATTTGATATCGACACCGCGGCCGGCCATGCTGGTAGCGATCATCACTGCCCCAAACGCACCCGCACCAGCAATCAATTGGCTTTCTTCTGTATGTTTACGGGCGTTTAGAACATTATGCTCGACCCCTCGTTTCAGGACCAGGGCCAGACGCTCACTATGGGATGAGTTCAATTCCAAAATATCCAGCAGCAGCTGCATATTTTCCGGATCATTGACATTCAGCTCAAGATCCAGATCCAATTCCTTGATCATGTTCCTGAGATTTCCTAATTTCAGAGTGGTAAGAGGAACGTTCAGCTGCTGCAGTTCGGGAATCCGCCTGCCATCAGGGAAGCGGTCATGTTTCCTCATCCAGCTTTCCCGGATCATCAGTGTAAAAGCCAGGTTTCGGATTGATGGACCATCTAGCCGGTTTGACAAGGTTTCGGAGTTTTCGACTGATGTGGTACCCACCAATAATGGTCGGCCTACCACATGGAAAGTGAGGATCTCTTCAGTGATCGCCCGCAGTTTGGCTTCCTCGCTTATATAGATCAGATCGGAATAATCTTTTCTTTTCCAATAAAGTGGGGTTTTCTCAGAATCATCTTTGGAAGAATAATAAATATATTCAAAACCACTATCAGGTTCTTTCCCCTTTAGCGTCACCAGGGAAGTCTCTTCCTGGGCTGCCATATAGTCCAGGTTGGTTGGGATTGCTATCGGATCCAGTCCATAAATCTCATTGAATTCTTCAGATTCGGTCACTGCCGTACCGGTCATACCGGAGAGTTTTTCATACATCCGGAAATAATTCTGGATAGTGATCGTGGCATAGGTGACATTTTCGCCCTGGACTTTGACGTTTTCCTTGGCTTCAACAGCCTGATGTAAACCATCAGACCAGCGCCGGCCTGGCATCAATCGCCCGGTGAAATCATCAATGATCACCACTTTGCCAGCCTGAACCAGGTAATCCTTATTCTTCTTAAATATGAATTCGGCCCGCAGAGCCTGTTCCAGGTATCCCAATAACCGGGCCTGCTCATGGGTTATATCTTCGGGGCTGTCCGGGTCTCCCAGAGGTTGCCCTAATAATTCTTCCACATGCATTTCGCCCAGGGGTGTCAAAGTGATATTTCGATCACGAATGCTGATCTCATAATCCTCAGGTTTAAGCCGCTTCACAACTGTAGCCATCCGACGGTACCACTCCGGGTCATCATGGGATGGTCCTGAAATGATCAGTGGTGTCCGGGCTTCATCAATCAATACATTATCCACTTCGTCGATAATGGCATAATGATGGCCGCGCTGCACCCTGCTATCCAAGACCATAGCCATATTATCGCGCAAGTAATCAAAGCCAAATTCATTATTGGTTCCGTAAACGATATCCGCGTTATACGCCTCTTTCCTCAGAACCATATCCAGCTGATTGCGATCTTCCTGAGGGGAATTATTCTCAAGATTGACGAGGAATGCTTTCTTGCCGTGTTCAGTTCTGGCGGCCATTTGCAGGACACCAACATTTAAACCAAGGAAATAATAGATCGGTGACATCCAGCGGGCATCACGCCGGGCCAGGTAGTCATTAACCGTCACCAGATGGGCGCCGCGTCCAACAGGCAAGCCATCCAGGGGGATGAACTGCCAGGAATCAGGATTTTCTCCCCATTTTGTTTGCGCTTTTTTGATCCAATCCAAAGACAGATTGAGAGCATTTAGATAGAGTGGTAACGTGGCACCGAGTGTTTTCCCTTCACCGGTGCGCATTTCCGCTACAAAACAGCGGTGCATGGTTATCCCACCGATCATCTGGACATCATAATGACGCTGTCCGATCATGCGTTTGCTGGTTTCTCGAATGGTGGCAAAAGCGTCAGGGAGGATATCTTCCAAAGTTTCACCCTTGGCCAGGCGGACGCGAAATGAATTCGTTTTGCCCTGGAGTTCCTCTTCGCTTAATCTTTCATATTCTGTTTCAAGGGCATTTATCGCCTCAACTTCAACTGCGAGGCCATCTAGTATCTTCTGATGGGGATCTCCGCCCACCAATCGGACAATTTTACCTAACATTAGCTCACCTTAATTACTATTGATTGCTTGCTCAAATTCTGCCAGTTCTGGAGCGATTATAGCATAAGGGCATATACAATTTCTAAGAAGGGTGTCAGTTAGCTGGAAGAACAAGGGAAAGGGTGATGATATAATCCAAGATTGTGAAGAACCAATCTGAAACCCCTGCTCCACCCTCAGCGAATAGCCAAATTGCCCGCGCAGCCAGCCTTGTTACAGCGGCTTACGTGCTTAGCAATATCGCCGGCCTTATCCGCCAGATCCTGGTTGCCAATGCCTTTGGCACATCTGCGCCCATGGAAGCTTTTAATGCAGCCAACAGGATCTCCGAAACACTCTTTAACCTGGTTGCCGGCGGCGCTCTCGGTTCCGCCTTTATTCCTACTTTCACCAGTCTATTGGCTAAGGATAAACGTCAGAAAGCCTGGAAACTGGCCTCCTCAATATTTAACCTGATCCTGATCATCCTCACAACATTGGCAGCCCTGGCAGCAATATTTGCCCCCCAGGTTGTACGTTATGTGCTCGCACCAGGATATGCAGCTGACCCAGCCAAGGAAGCTTTAACAATCGCTCTTACACGCTTAATGCTGCCGTCGGCAGTTCTGTTCGGATTGAGCGGCCTTGTAATGGGCATTCTAAACTCTCACCGGAAATTTTTCATCCCGGCATTGACCCCGGCTATGTACCAACTGGGGATGATCTTTGGCGTCACAGTTCTATCTCCCAGTATGGGAATTTACGGGCTGGCCTGGGGAGTTCTAATCGGAGCCGCTTTACATCTCATTTTACAGCTTCCTTTGCTAATCAAACAAAAAGCATCTTATGCATCCAGCACTTAACTTGGACTCGCCTGATGTTCGTGAAGTTGTCCGCCTAATGGGCCCCCGGGTGTTGGGTGTTGCTGTGGTGCAGTTGAATTTCTGGATCAACGTTCGATTGGCCTCCGGCATGCCGGAAGGTAGCGTAACAGCCATCCAGGTCGCTTTTTCCCTAATGATAATGCCTCTAGCAGCTATCGCTCAATCTATCGCAACTGCTGCCCTACCCACGTTTTCCACCCAGGTAGCGAAAAACAAACTAGGGGAGATGAGGAACTCTCATTTCGGCAACTTTGAGGGGAATATTGCTCCTTTCCATTCCCGCCAGCCTGGGATTGGTAGCGCTACGCGTACCTGTTATCACCTTGCTCTTGCAGCGGGGTGAGTTTGACACCCAATCAACAAAATTAGTAGCCTGGGCTTTGTTATTTTACGGGATTGGTCTGGTAGGTCATGCCATGGTGGAAATATTGGCCCGGGCTTTCTATGCCCTTCACGATACTAAAACACCGGTAATGATCGGCATTGCAGCAATGTCCTTAAATGTCTTATTCAGTTACTTATTTTCCGCTTTGTTCATACGTCAGGGCTGGATGCCGCATGGTGGACTGGCATTGGCAAATACTCTGGCCACAGCGCTGGAGATGGTCGGCCTGATCTTTATTATGCGGAAACGACTCGGCGGATTGAATGGGAAACAGGTCGGATCCGGCCTGGGTAAATCCCTGGCCGCTGGAGGTGTTAATGACAGCTGCCATCTTGGGTTGGATCAGCCTGGCAGGAGATTATTCTGTCTGGCTTCTGGCACTTGGGGGAATACTGATCGGGATTGTTGTATATACTGTAAGTTTAGGGGTTTTCAAAACCAGAGAGCTAAAACAGCTGTATCAGGTTATAAGATCCAGATTAAGCTAAAAAGAACACCCAAATGATCAGGGACTGACCAAAACTTCGACACTGATGAGATGCTGAATACCGGAGAATTTTCCGTCCCGAGCGATGACCTGGACCCTGATCCATGATGAGGAGCTTACTTGATAGGGAATTTCCCCACTAAAAGGGCGAAAACCGTTCCCGAGATCATCATCCGCCACGGATACTAGCGCTGATCCTACTTGATTCCCATCCCGATTGATCAATTCCACCAAAAGTTCATCATTCGGTGCGAAACGGGTCACACCCTGGACGATCAGAACATCACCCTGAATTAAAGTACTTGGAATCGGCTGCTGGATGATCAAACTGGCGTAAAGATCAAGGATCGATTTTATTTCCTGGGTTCCATCTGATAACAAGATCACATCTGTACTGTCCAAAGAAGATATTCGATTATATGGATCTACCGCGCTGACTTCTAATCGGGCTGTTTCCGCTTCTCCCGCTATATCAAAACTAAAATCCGTCACCAGATGAGAATTTCCGCTTTCATCATCTTCGCTGGAGATAACCTCTCTCTCCAGAATTCGACCGTTATCCCCGTATAGAGAGATCATTATAGAGGAATTTTCTTCCTGTTCGCCCTTGGGCAGGGCCAGGTAGACATGCAGTTTGAAAGGGGAAATGACCCTGGATAACCTACCAGGATTAATGATCTGGATCTCTGCATGGGGAAGAGGATCTGGCAGAGTCAATGGTTCAGGGGTGCCCATGATCACATCCAGTGTCGGTGTTGCTGTATCCCGAGGTGTAGGCGTGATCGTGGGTATGTCGGTGATGGTAAGTGAGGGAGTGATTGCCGCGGGATCTGGAGTAGGTGGGGTAACCAGCCCTTGGTCAACCAGAGCTTGGGCGGTCATTTCGATCAAAGTTGGTATATGTTCTTCGGGAATAAAAGTCGGGGCAGGTTTCCAGGATAAAACATCACAGCCTGCAATGAGAAATGATAAACACACGGGTAAGATCAGGAATCGACGGATTGACATGCAGGAGGTCTGGAGCCCAAATCAGACAGAATGGGTTTATTCCCCTTTATATTTTTCTATGACTGAATATAATTCATCCAAGGCAACCGGTTTTTCAAGGAAAAGCTCGGCCCCGGCTTTTAATACATCCTCTACCTGGCTATCCTCTGGCATAGCAGAGATTATAATCACTGGAATTTTCTTTGTCTTGCGATCCTTTTTTACCTGCTTCAGTAGCTCAAATCCAGATACTCCCGGGATATTTAAGTCCACAAAAATCAGATCATAGGATTTTTCCCTGATCAGTTCCCAGCCTTCCTTAACGCTGGAGGCTATATCCGCCTGATGATTGGCAAGTGAAACTGCCCTGACATACATCGCCAGAGAATCAGTATCATCATCGATAAAAAGGATCTGTCCCACTGCCTCTCCTTAGAGACTTTATTGATTTTCAATCGGTAATCAGGGATAACTTTTACAACTTGTAAATCGCTCCGAATTTATCGTTCAAGTATTTCAAGTATGCTTCTGGAGCAATTTTTGACCCGACGATCCGTTTCACCAGGTGCTGCGGTTTGAATTTTGCGCCATGGCGGTGAACATTTTCTCGCAGCCAGGCCAGTAATTCCGCAAAGTTTCCATTCTGGATCTGAGATGATAGTTCAGGAATATCCTGATTGATCTTCTCCCACAGCTGATTAGAAACCAGATTTCCAAGGGCATAGGTTGGGAAGTACCCAAATATTCCAGAAGACCAATGCACATCCTGCAGCACACCGTCAGCGTCATTGGGTGGTACAACACCAAGATAATCCTTCATACGGTCGTTCCAGGCTTCTGGCAGATCAGCAACCTTCAGTTTGCCTTCCATCAATGCAATTTCCAGCTCCAGCCGGAGCATTATATGCAGGTTATAGGTAGCTTCGTCGGCTTCAACCCGAACCAATGACGGTTCAACTTTGTTGATCCCATTGTAGAAAGTATCCAGGTCCACGTTTCCTAGTTGTGTCTTAAACCGATCCTGCAGTTGAGGGTAGAAATAGACCCAGAAATCGTAGGATCGTCCCAATAGGTTCTCATACATCCGGGATTGGGATTCGTGAACTGCCAGGGAAGCACCGCTGCCCAAAGGTGTACGGTCTAACTCTTCGGCAACTCCTTGTTCATAAATTGCATGGCCGGCTTCATGCAGGGTGCCAAACAGGGCAGTATTGAGGAAATTCTCATCTACCCGGGTTGTGATGCGGACATCACCTAACCCGAAGTTGGTTGTAAATGGGTGGGCGGCTTTATCTTGCCGGCCGCGATTCCAGTCATATCCATATTTTGTAATTGCCGCTTCTCCAAATTCCCACTGCTGCTGGTCTTCGTAATGTAAATGCAGGAAGCTATCATCTACCTGGGGTTTTTCACTAATAGCCTTGATCAATTCCACTTGCTTGGGGCGCATCCCGGTAAAAATCTCCTGCACTTCGGCAGTTGTCATTCCCGGCTCAAAATCATCCAGGAGCGGATCATAAACATGGGTATAAGGCTTGAAAAAATCAGCATACTGGCGTCTCATATCGACGATCTTTTCAAGGTGAGGCTGGAAATGTGAGAAATCATCGTTGGCCCGGGCTTCTTCCCAGGCACCGTGAGCAACTGTGGTCACCCGTGACCATTCTGCTACATATTCATTGGGAACATTGATCGATTTCTGATATTCACGGTCTGTAACTTCGATCAAACAAGCATCATCACTTTCCGGATCGAGAGTTTCAGCATAGGGTTTCAGTTCTTCCAGGAGCAATCCAACTTCATCGGAGACGAATTTTGAATGTGCCAGGCTGCTCAGGGTACCTAGCTGGTTTCCTCTCCCAACAACTCCCCCCGGAGGCATATAACATTGCTGATCCCAGCCCAATAGAGCTGCTGCGCCGTATAAATCAGAAATAATCGCCAAGATTGATTTCAATTGATCTAATTTTTCCTGCATGATTTCCTCTCCGTGCCCTCAATTTGGATTGATTAACTGAAGTGTTTCTTTTGAAAATATCTGACAAGCATCAAAACCCCTATCACAACTCTTCTGAAAGGGATTTTACCCCATAACTAAGCTGATTTTCAGTAATAATCTCAGGCCTATTTTCCCTCTGTTTGTGAGGTTTATTGGCCTAATTTTCCAAATGATACCTTGAATACTATATAGTCCCAGGTATTTCCCAGCAGATTCCCCATCCTGATCATCCTTAACACCATAGTAATGGCCTGGAAACCGTCTTCTCCATAAGTTTCCTTGACCTGGTCGATATAATCTGGATCAGGGTGGTTGTCAGTTTCTGCCCAGTGCCTGGCATAACAAACGGCCAATTTTTGTTCTTCAGGAACTTCATCCGGGATTGTCCCCTTTAGATATACTGAAATTTCCTCAATCGGAATTCCCGCCTGCCTGGCCTGACCGACATGGAACGTTCTGCAGTAGCGGCAGAGGTTCACTTCTGTAACTGCCAGCATCAATCGCTCCCGAAAAGCTGGATTTAACTTTGGGGAATTCATGGCGGATTTGATCTGATCTCGATTTGAAACAAGGAATTTCAGATCGCTCCAGAAACTGGACCAGCTCTGGTAATATCGTCTTTGGAACTTGTTTTTCTCTGTTATCCGAGGCTGATCAGTGGAATCTACGGTCATAAGTATCCTAAATTTAAATGCCAACTGGTAATTCTCTATATGATAACAGGAACTGATTTCCCGGTCGAACCAGTCTATTGGAAAACATTTATGGCTTGGTAGTCGTTCCAGATGGCAAAAAGGCTATTTTTCGCGATCAAAACTAGATAATATACCCTGCCAACTCATGACAAGTTACACTAAAAATCATGACTTACAGATAGGGATAAAAGTTATAATCATAGTGTGCCAAAATCAGATCAATTAAATCTGAACGGATTTCAGGAGTAGCCCTATGTATAAAATTGTGAAAAAACAGATTCTCGCTCCAAATATCACCCGATTTAGTGTCGAAGCCCCCGAAGTGGCCCGGTCCAGAAAACCCGGCCAGTTTGTAGTCATCCGCGCTGATGAAACCAGCGAGCGGGTGCCATTGACAATCGTAGATTCAGATCCAGAAAAAGGCACCATTGACCTGATCATCCAACAAGCAGGATTCAGCACAACCTGCCTGGTCTGTTTTGAAGTTGGAGATGGTTTCTTGGATGTTCTGGGGCCGCTTGGAAGGCCAACCGATATGGAAAAGGTCGGCACAGTAGTCTGTGTCGGAGGTGGTGTTGGCACTGCCGTTTTATATCCTATCGTCAAAGGACTAAAAGAAAGCGGCAATAAAGTCATCACAATTAACGGCGCCAGGAATAAGGAACTGCTCATCCTGGAGGAAGAACTCGGAGCAGTCAGCGACGAACTGATTATCACCACTGATGACGGCAGCTATGGAATAAAGGGGTTTGGCTCAACCGTACTCCAGGGATTGATCGATGATAAGGTGAAAATCGACCTGGTGGTTGCCATCGGCCCGACAATGATGATGAAAGCGGTTGCGGAAGTGACCCGGCCCTATAAGATCCACACTATCGCCAGCCTGAACGCGATCATGATCGACGGCACCGGCATGTGCGGCGGATGCCGGGTAACAGTTGGTGATGAAATAAAATTCGCCTGTGTGGACGGACCAGAATTTGACGCTCACCTGGTAGATTTTGACGAACAAATCGCCAAACACCACTATTACGATGAAGAACAGAAATGCCAGATGGATGTAATGATAGACAAAGCGGAAGAGGAGAGAGCATAATGGCCGAAGAAAAACGAACCCGCCCTCCCCGGAAGAAACCAGAACGTATACCTCGCCAGGAAATGCCAGTCCGCCCCCCGGATGTCCGCAATAAGGACTTCAATGAGGTTGCGCTGGGTTTTACCCCTGAACTTGCCCTGATCGAAGCCAAGCGCTGTTTACAATGCCCCAAGCAGCCCTGCGTGGATGGCTGTCCGGTATCAGTTGATATCACCGGTTTTATTCATCTGGTTGTGGAAGGCGACTTTATCGCCGCGGCTCAAAAGATCAAGGAAACCAACCTGCTGCCGGCTGTCTGTGGGCGGGTTTGCCCCCAGGAAGAACAATGTGAACAGGTTTGTGTAGCTTGGGAAAATCGATAAGCCGGTTGCTATTGGTAGGCTGGAAAGATTTGTGGCGGACTATGAGCGAGAACAGGGCGCTGTGGAACTTCCCAAAGTCGCTTCATCGACCGGGAAAAAGGTCGCCGTGGTTGGCTCCGGCCCGGCGGGGATCACAGTATCCTACGAGTTACTGCAGGCCGGTCATCAAGTCACTATTTTTGAAGCGCTGCACGAACTGGGCGGTGTGCTGGTTTATGGTATTCCAGAATTCCGTTTGCCCAAAGCAATTGTGGCCTCCGAAATCGAAACCATTAGAAAATTGGGCGCAGAGATCAAGTTGAATATGCTGATAGGTAAAACCAGAACTATTGATGCCTTGCTGGATGAAGATGGTTATGATGCAGTCTTTATCGGAACAGGCGCAGGACTGCCGATGTTCCTCAATCTACCTGGCGAAAACCTGAACGGGATCTCATCAGCCAATGAATTTCTCACCCGGGTCAATCTCATGAAAGCCTACCGGGAAGAATATGTCACTCCCATTAAAGTAGGCAAAAAGGTTGCCGTGATCGGAGCTGGGAATGTCGCGATGGATGCCGCCCGGGCCGCAAAACGAGTAGGCGGTGATGACGTGGAAGTGAGTATTATCTACCGTCGGGCACGAGACCAAATGCCTGCTCGTGCGGAAGAACTCCATCATGCGGAGGAGGAAGGCATCATTTTCAACCTGCTGACCAATCCAATCCGTTTCATCGGCGGAGAAAATAATGCAGTCGTAGCAACAGAATGTATAAAAATGGAATTGGGAGAACCGGACGATTCTGGAAGAAGACGTCCGATCCCTATCGAAGGATCTGAACATACCGTAGAAACGGATACGGTGATCGTAGCTTTGGGTACCACTCCCAGGAAGTTTATCTCTGAGACCACCCCCGATCTAAAAACTAGTAAATGGGGTACTTTCCTGGTTGATGAAGAGACCGGAGAAACTTCGAAAAAAGGAGTTTTTGCTGGGGGAGATATCGTTACTGGCTCCGCAACTGTGATCAAAGCCATGGGCGCTGGACGAGTGGCCGCCAAAGCCATCAACGAATACCTGTCTGGACTCTAAATTCCCACATAAAAACCCTAAAAAACCCCGGAAATCCGGGGTTTTTTGCTTAAATAATGACCCGTTTTTAGACCTTCCACAAGGGGGCCAGAACGGGTTATCCAGAGGCCCTGAGTGGTATAATTAAAGTCGAGTGTGCTTCTCTTCTAGCAACACTTATTTTCATTAAAATGTTTTAAAAAAACAAGGGTCAAATTATGGATATTGGCACCGTAGAATCGATCAATATTGATCAAGAAATGCGCTCTTCCTACCTCGATTACGCTATGAGCGTGATTGTCGCCAGGGCGCTTCCGGATGCCAGGGATGGACTGAAACCTGTCCACCGTAGAATTCTGTACGCCATGTATGATATGGGCATCCGCTCCACTGGTTCCTATAAGAAATCAGCCCGAATCGTGGGTGAATGTCTGGGTAAATACCATCCCCACGGCGATAGCGCCGTGTACGATTCCATGGTGCGTATGGCTCAGACCTTCTCCATGCGCTATCCGCTGGTTGACGGACAGGGTAACTTTGGATCCATCGATGGTGACCAGCCTGCCGCCATGCGTTATACAGAAGCTCGCATGGCCTCAATTTCAGAAGAAATGCTGGCCGATATCGACAAGGATACGGTTGATTTTGTTGATAACTTTGACGGGTCTCTCCAGGAGCCTAACACGCTGCCTGCCCGGCTTCCGAACCTGCTCCTGAATGGAGCAGCTGGAATCGCAGTCGGTATGGCAACCAATATCCCGCCCCACAATTTGAACGAATTAGCGGCTGGAATCAACCATTTGATCGATAATTACAACTCGATCGACAAAGTCACAATTGAAGACCTGATCAAGTTTATCCCAGGACCAGACTTCCCTACCGGCGGCACCATCATTGGTGATGAAGGTATTCGCCAGGCATATGTAACCGGACGAGGAAGGATCATACTGCGTGGTCGGGCCCATATCGAGGAAATGGACCAGGCCGGCCGCTTCCGGATTGTGATCACTGAAATCCCCTACCAGCTCAAGAAGACTACCTTGATCGAACGCATTGCCAGTCTAGTTCGTGAAGATAAGATCAAGGAAATTTCGGACCTTCGAGATGAATCTGACCGGGAAGGCATGAGCATCATAATTGAACTGAAACGCTCCGCCCAACCTCGCAAGGTTCTCTTCCAGCTCTATAAATACTCAGCACTACAAACTACTTTCGGGGCCCAGATGCTGGCATTGATTGACGAAGAGCCAGTACTGCTCTCTCTCAAGCAAGCCCTGACCCTATATATCGATCACCGCTTGGATATCATCCAGCGCAGAACAAAATTCGAACTTAAGAAAGCCGAAGCCCGGGCTCATATCCTGGATGGATTGTTAATTGCCCTGGCTGACATCGATGAAGTGATTGCAACCATCCGCGGTTCGGCCGATACGGAGATCGCTCGAATCGAATTGATGGAGCGATTTAAACTGACCGAGATCCAGGCCCAGGCCATACTTGATATGCAGTTGAAGAAATTGGCTGCCTTGGAGCGTCAGAAAATTGAGGATGAACATAAGGAACTAGCGAAGAAGATCAAAAAATACAAGAGTTTGCTCCGCAGTCAGAAACAACAGCTAACTCAAGTCAAGGATGATCTGGCTTATCTGGTGGAAAAATACGGCGATGAACGCCGCACAGATATCGCTCCTGATGCAGAACAGGAAATTGACGAAGAAGATCTGGTCCAAGACCAGGCCATCCTGATCAGCATCACAGAAAGAGGTTATATCAAACGGGTTATGGCCGGTGCATACCGCTCCCAGAAACGGGGCGGCATCGGCGTAAAAGGCCATTCCATGCGGGAAGAGGATGAAGTGATGGCCATCATTCCTGCCCGAACGCTAAACACAGTGTTATTCTTCTCAGATCGTGGCAAGGTATATTCTTCCAAGGCTTACCGCATCCCAGAAGCCAGCCGGACCAGCCGGGGACTGCCGATCGTGAACGTGCTGAACATCGATCCTCAAGAGAAGATCACTGCTATCGTGCCAGTTGCTGATTTCAAAGAAGCCAAATACTGCACCATAGTGACCCAGAACGGGTTGATCAAAAGAGTGGATCTCTCAGAGTTTGAATCGGTCAGACCTTCCGGTTTGATAGCCATGAACCTGAAAGAGGATGATCGGCTGGGTTGGGTCCAACTTACAAGTGGAAAGAATGATCTTATCTTGGTCACCAGGAATGGTTATGCCCTGCGCTTTGAGGAAAAAGAGGTCCGCCCCATGAATCGACCAGCTATGGGAGTGATCGGTATCCGGCTTCGTGAAAAAGACCAGGTTGTGGGTATGGATATCGTCATAAAAGGTGGTGATCTGTTAGTGATCACTGAAAAAGGGTTTGGAAAACGAACCTCCTTGGACGGATATCCCCGCCGCGGCCGGGCCACTATGGGTGTCCTGACAGTAGATAAAAAAGCCCTGGGTATCATTGGCACCATTGCCGCAGCTCGGGTTGTAAAACCCGAAGGTGACCAAATCACCGTCATCTCTGCTGAAGGCACAGTAATGCGCACCAAAGCCGAAACCATCTCCCAATACAACCGTGTTGCCAGGGGTGTATCCATCATGCAAATGCGGGAAGATGATGTGGTGGTTGCTATCGCCCGTTTTTCTGAAGAGGATATAGAGGCCGCTGAATTGGAAAATCCAGAGGCAGATCCGAAAGAAACAGGATCATAGTTCAAATAGAATACATGATCCCGAATCATTTTAATTGGATATTGTTTTGAGAGTAAGTGTGATACTCATACAGCTTGTATAAGTATCACACTTACTTCTTAAAAAATAAAAGGTTTCCATTTTGGAAACCTTTTTTGTATCGATAGATAAGGAAACTACTAGAAAGGCAGTGATATCCTACCGGTCACCAACAGGCAAAATGCTGCCAGAATGGTCGCTGTCAGGAATAATAAGAAGGCCAGCACAAAACGCTGTCCCGGGGTCATTCCCAGGAATTGTTTTTTGGGGACTTCTACAGGATCTCCCCAAACATCATCTTCAGAAAAATCAAAATCGTCTTCCATTTCGTTTCGGATATTATCTAAGGACATAGGAATACTCCCTTGGAATTACAATCCTTTTCCTAGTGTAGCTTATTTTCAGGATCTGTCAACCAGCCGAAGTTGGATCTCGCCAGAGTGATATTCGGTTTCCTGTCCAGCCTCGGTTACCAGGATCAAAGATCCATCATCACTGATACCAGATACTTTTCCCTGTCCTCTCACCCCTCTTTCTGTGGTTAATTCAACCTGCTGACCTTTATATGCCAGCATTGAATCCCAGGTCTGGACAAAAGAGGGCTCCATCAGCCTGGAATACCACTTTAGTAAGCTTTCCATAATATGGACCAGAAGATCGAGACGGGAGATCTCTTTTCCAGCAGCCTCTTCGAGGGAAATTGCCGGGAAGTTCAACTCCTCAGGGAGAGGAACTGAATCCCGAGCCACATTCACTCCGACCCCCAGGACCACATCCGTCACCTGGCATCCATTCCAACGAACATCCACCAACACGCCAACTGCTTTCTTTCCATCCACCAGCACATCGTTAGGCCATTTGATCTCTGCTGGCAGGGAATATTTTTCTCTCAGGACTTCCGCAACCGCAACCGGAGCGAGTCCGCTCACCATACCCAGGGTCTCCGGCTGGAGCCGGCCCGGTTCTGGATAGAGGATCCAGCTCAGCGCCAGGGCTTTGCCAGCTCGAGTGATCCAGGTCCGCCCTAGGCGCCCTTTTCCTTCGGTTTGGGAATCAGCGACTACCAATGAAAATGGCAGGGCGCCTGCCTTGATCTTTTCCTCCGCCAACAAATTAGTAGAGGTCACCTCCGGATAAAGGTAAATATCCCCTAAAGGAAGGTGTGCCAGGTGTTCTTTCCAGAGAGATATGTCCATAAGCCAATTTTACTGTAGATAAAATATTAGGGTGCGGGATCCTAAAGGATTAATCAAAAACTTAAAATATCACAATATTCGGATTTTCTCAATTTCGCCAAGGATCCCACATCTTTCATTAGTTTAAAAAAAGATACGATTTCCATGAGGAAATCGTATCTAATTTTGTTGATATTTTTAGAGTTATTTCTTGTTTTTTACAGGCATTCCGCCGTTTTTTGCTTCTGGGATCGGGAATATCTCTTCCAGTTCCTTAGCATCGATAGTTTCCTGCTCTAGCAGTTTCTCTGCCAGTGTATCCAGCACATCACGGTGCTTCAGCAGGATATCCTTAGCACGCGCATAAGCATCAATGACCAATTCTTTGACTTCAGCATCGATCTTCTCAGCCACGGATTCGGAGTAATCTCGCTGTTCGGTGAATTCCTTGCCCAGGAAGACCATCTCGTCTTTTTTACCATAAACCATTGGACCCAGTTCCGAACTCATTCCCAGCCTGGTAACCATTTCGCGGGCTAACTTAGTTACCCTTTCCAGATCATTTGAAGCGCCAGAAGTGATGTCGCTGAAAACGATTTCCTCTGCAGCTCTACCTCCCAGTAAACTCACCATGTCAGCCAGGATCTTTTTCCTGGAAACCAGAGTGCGATCATTATCAGGAAGTATCAGGGTATAACCACCAGCTTGGCCGCGGGCGATGATAGATATCTTATGTACTGTATCCGCCTCAGGAAGCGAACGAGCGGTAATTGCATGACCTGCCTCATGATAAGCAATGATCTGCTTTTCAATCTCACTGATCAGGCGGCTCTTGCGTTCCGGTCCGGCGATCACACGTTCAATTGATTCTTGGAAGTCAGTCTGTTCAATGACTTTCTTTTCTCGTCGGGCTGCCAGGATGGCGGCCTCGTTGATCATATTTTCCAGATCAGCACCCACAAAACCCGGAGTGCCTTTGGCAAGTATTTTCAAGTCCACATCTGGTGCCAGAGGTTTACCTCGGGCATGAACTTCGAGGATCGCTTCACGGCCGACCATATCCGGACGATCCAGGATCACGCGTCGGTCAAATCGACCCGGGCGCAGCAGCGCTGGGTCAAGCACATCAGGGCGGTTGGTAGCAGCAATGATGATCACGTTAGTATCTGTGTCAAAACCATCCATTTCCACAAGGATCTGGTTCAGAGTCTGCTCGCGTTCATCGTGGCTTCCACCCAAACCCGCACCTCGGTGGCGTCCAACTGCGTCAATTTCATCCACAAAAACGATACAGGGTGAGTCAGCCTTCGCCTTATCAAATAGGTCCCGGACGCGGCTAGCGCCGACACCTACAAACATTTCCACAAATTCGGATCCGGAAATCGAATAGAACGGCACACCAGCTTCACCGGAGACGGCTTTGGCCAGCAGCGTTTTTCCAGTACCGGGCGCGCCCATTAACAACAAACCTTTAGGGATCCGAGCGCCTAGGGCAATGAATTTTTCAGGTTCCCTCAAGAATTCAACCACCTCAAAGAGATCTTCCTTGGCTTCAGGGATTCCCGCGACATCATCAAAGGTCACTGTGGGGTTATCGCCAGTAAATTTCCTGGCCTTGGATTGACCGAAATTCATCGCAGCGGAGCCTCCGCCCCGTGCCTGCCGGAAAACAAACCAGAATAATCCAGCAATCATGATAAAGGGCAAAATATAACCCAGGATATTAACAACACCAAACCAGACACTGGGAGGTTGAATTTCAATGATGACATTATTAGGACGAAGATCCTCTACAGGAACACCTAACTGCGTCAGTTGTTCCACAAAGGTCGCATCCGATTCTTTATGGGATTTACCATCTGAGCCGTCTGCGTATATCAGATCCAGTTCATCTTCATTAACAACAATGCGACTCAATCTGCCGTCAATGATTTGCTGGGCAACCTCACCGATGGATATATCCTCGGTAGTAACAGATTGCTGGCGGACAGCATAAAATACCAGGATGATGATCCCGATAAAAACCAGCATATATACAATTGATTGTCGATTATTTGATCCAGAATCCACAAAAACCTCCGTTGGGCAGAAACACAGTGCGCCAAAGGGAAAACTAGCTGGCACACAATGTTGTTCAGTATACTTTAAAAACTTGCTTCGTTATAGGAAGCAGAGACATTATACCAATCCACTACGGGCTTGGATATCCATCAGAACACAATTAATATTAGTCTAATATTGGGTATTCGAACTTTCATGACAGTATAATTATCCCAGAGAGAAGAAGATTTATGAAAACTGCATCCCGTCATTCCATCCCGGGTTTAATCCTATTTTCCATCCTTTTTTTGACGCTTTCCAGCTGTACGGGAGAGGAGAAGGACCAAATAGATGATTTTCCAATACCTCAACCGCGAGAAGTTTCACCTATTCAAACCTCGGATGAAGTAGGAACCCAGGTTCTAGTTCCTTCGCATTTAGATAAAATAACCCTCTGGCAGGGAGAAACCCAACTTCGGGGCGCAAATATCTGGCAAAGAGTTGTAGTGCCGGATCTTGATGGTCTTGAATTCCTGGGATCATCTCACGTTGGACCTCCCTATACTCAGGCTGATTTTGATCTATTAGCCTCTCTGGGCGCCAACTATGTTAATATCTCCGGACCCGGATTATTCACTGAGATTCCTCCGTATGTCGTAGACCTGGAAGTACAGGCCAACCTGGACAATCTCCTAAAAATGATCCACAAAGCTGATATGTTTGCCGTGATCACCTTTCGAACCGGACCAGGCAGGAGCGATTTTACTTTTTACAGCGAAGGCGCAGGAGACTGGTTTGATCCAGAACTGCTCCGGGAATGGGTCTGGGAAGACAAAACCTCCCAGGAAGCCTGGATTGAGATGTGGCGCTATACTGCTGAGCGTTATAGGGAGCATCCAGTTGTGGTTGGATATGATTTGATGTGCGAGCCCCATCCAGCCGGAATCCGAGATATCTATGAGCCAGAAGTCTTCTTCGAGGATTACCGCGATACGAGCGCGAATTGGAATCAACTATACCCCCGCATTTCGTCAGCTATTCGCGATCTGGATCCTGACACACCTATCCTGATTGGAGGGATGGGATGGAGTTCAGTCAGGTGGCTGCCGTACCTCGAGCCGACTGGCGATCCACGTACGGTTTACTTGGTACATCAGTATGAGCCACAGACCCAGTATACACATCAAGAAAGCCGCCATCCCAAACATGGCTACCCAGACCAATTCGACCTCAATTGGGATGGGAAAAAAGATGATTTCAACTAGGAGTGGCTGGATAACTACCTGGGAATAATCGATCAATTCCAGGAAAAATGGCAAGTTTCCCTGGCTGTAAATGAATATGGCATCGTGCGCTGGATTCCAGGGGGAGAGGTTTTCCTGGATGATCAGCTTGCCTTATTCGAATCCCGTGGACTTAACCATGCCATCTGGATGTGGGACCCGAATTGGCAGCCCTGGACCGAAGAAGTGAATGCCATGAACTACCGTTTTGGACAGGATCCCAAAAGCGTTGGGGATACTCTCCCCAACCCATTAATGGATCTGCTTGTGGAATACTGGTCACGGAATGAGATCCGTCCATCCGATTTTATTTCAGATTAACAGGGAATTACTTTCAGATATTTTCCTGATGGCGGTCGCAGTAGATCTGAACAGCTTCCGTCACAAAAGCAGCTCCGCCCTCTCGAACCCGTTCATAATTCACTGAAAACCGGGGGTCCTCAACCCACATTTTCGCCAGCGTGCGTAAAAACTCAACTTCGCAAGTATAAAAATACTGATTGAGATAGGTGTAATAGTCCCCAACTGCTTTTTGCACATCAGGGTCATCCGGCCGGGCATCGGGATTTTCAGTAACCATCCGGACAGTGATCCGGCCACCTTCCTTCTTAATTTCTTCTTGTTGATCCTTGCTGTAGCTGGACCATTTTCGCTGTGACTCTTTATACTGGGAGGTATGACCCCAGCGTTTTCTGGTTTCCTCTTCATGCTGGGTTTCATCAAAGCCTTCAAAATATTCGTTTTCTGGCATGTATTCATCTCCGTTTAAGCTGATGATAGTTTTTTGTATCGTCCCCAGCAGTTCTTGATATCTTTTTACTTTTTCCCGGATTGCATCCTGGTGGTCTTGCAGGGCCGGCAGCAGTTGAAAATCCGGGCGGCTCAATATATAAAGGATATCTTTAATGGTACATCTAGCTCCCGGTAGAATAATACCTGCTGCAGGCGCAGCAAATTATCATGATCATAATACCTGTAGCCATTGGAACCGAGCTCTGCGGGGGTCAAAATTCCCATTTGGTCGTAATATCGCAATGTCCGGGTCGTAACCCCTGCCAGGTCAGCAAGTTCTTTAATTGTGTACATATCAAATTTTCCTCAACTGCCCTATTCTACACCTTAACGTAACGTTAAGGTCAAGGGTTGGATTTAAATAAAAAACTGCCAGAGAAAATCTGGCAGTTGAGTAGGGGCTCAATGTCCTGATCTATTGCAATTCTTCTAGGATCTCAACCAGGGATTGGGCTTTTCCTTCACTGAATAACCCAACTTCGCGCCAATATATCCTACCCTCCTGGTCCACTAGGAAGAGATGGATAAATTCTTCAGAAATCTATCTCCAGAGCCCGCTTAAACACGTCCTTATCCAGGTAGAACGTTATTGTTCTTTCTCGTGAAGTTTGATCAGGAATGCCGGCACGCATTCCCTCATTGATAAAAGTACGGGAAATTGTCGGCAGTTTATAGATAGTTGGAAGTTCGTAATAAATCAGGTTATCAAATCTTCTTTCCAGTTCCTGAGCGGCAGGAATCCAGGTGTTAACATCACGCTGCTGGATCTGCTGGAAGGGAATAATCACAAGATTATATTTTCCTTCAAAATCCTTCGGGAATTCAAACTCCTCCCGCATTAGGTTAGATCCGGAAACTTGTGGGAAATGAGCTCCCTGCTCACGAATGGCAAGCTTACTCTCAACCACCGAGATCCTTGTCCATCCCCAGATAGATAATACGATAAGAATTGCTCCAATAATCAGACCGGCTATCAACATTTTTATCTTCCTGCTCATTTTCTTCTTCTTTATAAAGGTTTTCCTTAGTATATATTTTGATGTGGTGGAGACCAGGATTCTTACTTGAGAGAAACTCTTATATAGATTATAAAGATATCTACACTGAAAGAAAAAAAACCTGCCGGCTATTTTATATGTGGTCAAAAGGAGCTGATTATGTCCCGCGTAGTGCATTTTGAGATTCCCGCCGATGATCCAGAACGCGCCATCAAGTTTTACGAGAAGGTGTTTGACTGGCAGATTGAAAAATGGGATGGGCCGATTGAATACTGGCTGATCATGACCGGCGAAGAGGATAAACCAGGTATAGATGGCGGTCTGGCTCGCAGGGAAAATCCCACCACAGGTGTAGAAAATACCATTGATGTCAAAGATCTGGACGCCTCTCTAGCGAATGTAAAAGCCAATGGTGGAAAGGTAATCCGCCCCAGGATGGCTATACCCGGAGTAGGGTGGATGGCCTATATCAAGGATACTGAAGGTAATGTCTTTGGCCTGATGGAGAGCGACTTGGAAGCAGCCTAATAAAAGTTGTATACAGGGATCAATTATGAGTGATGAAAAAAAAAATTCTTTGAAAGAAAAACATCTACAATTTGCCAAAAGCACTAACAACAGGGTCTGGGACCTGCTGGAAAAAGCAGACCGCTCCCTCGCTGATGACCAGGAAATGCTTCTGACTGTATACGCTTCTCTATATCACTGGATGAATGCAGGAACAGCAGTAAATTCACAACGGGGCTTCTGGATGCTATCCCGGGTCTATCAGGTCCTGAACCGGGGAGAAGATGCTATGGAATGGGCCTTGAGATGTCAGGAAATCACGGATAACAAACCGGGAGAGATGAAAGATTTTGATCTGGCATTCGCCCAGGAAGGGTTAGCCAGGGCTTACGCCATGACAGGCAGTCTAGACCGGGCAAAACATCACTACAATCAAGCTGTGGTACTGGGAAAAAAGATCAAGGATCCAGAAGATAAGAAGGTATTTGTAAATGATCAATCGAGTGGGGATTGGTTCCAGTTTACGCCAGATAAAAATTAGTAGAAAATAATGATATCAGCCTTCATCTGAAAAGAAATCACGGACAGCTGCTTTTCCTGATTCATAGAGCAGGTTATATTTTTCACCCTCAAGACTGATATCAAAATCCGTTGTGTTCAATCCCACAGTCACTTATCTCTATAGTCCGATGCTGATCAACCGTACTGGTTTCGTAATAGGTCAGCTCATAAGATTGATACAGGTTCCGGAAAGCCAACATGAGGTATTCCCAGACATTAGTAGGAATCTCTGGATCGGAGGGATGTAAATATCGGTCAGGATAGAGAAATAAACCCAAAGTCTCCCAGTTGATGCCGTCTCGAAATGACCAAGTACGTCCAGAAAAATCAGGACTATCAAAGATATGCATTGGGAAATTATCAAATAGACCACCATCTACATAATAATCCCCATCGCCAAATGATTTACCATCAAATCGCAGGGATTCAAAGAAAATTGGAATTGACATTGACATACGGACGGCATCAGCTACAGAAACATCAGGTGTATGAGTAGTAGAAAATATTTCAGGCCGCTGTCGGGAAATATTGGCAGCAATTATATATAAGTCTCTGAAACCTCGATCATGGAAATCCGCGAAAGTTGCCCGGCCATTGCCATCACACTGATCAGCGATAACACTCTCTACCCATTGATAAAAGTACTCACTGGAGTACCAGCCATATTTTGTGATGAACCGGCGATAGGATTCTTCTTCGGCGAATCGTGGTACTTTGAATCTCCTGGTTTTGGTCGCGCTTTGTGGAATCTTGGAAAAATCCAGTGAATTAAAAAGCTTCTTGGTCTCCGGGATGCTGAGTCGAAAACTCAAAAGGGTCGCCCCAATGGCTCCCGCGGAGGTACCTGCTACACGCTCAATATTTTCAACGATCCTATATTCATCCAACACCTCCACTGCACCCATATAGGCGATCCCTCTTACTCCCCCGCCCTTAAAAACCAGGTTTCGATAGAGGCTTCTTTTATATTCATGATCTATGGTAGATTTTATCTGCTTCAGATATTTTGGAAGTGCCATCATGTACCTTAATGGAAAAGTGACCTTAACTTAAATACGTGATATCCGAAGGATAGTTGCATTACACATAATCAGCTTTTTTATTAAACCCTTTCCATGCCAGGGAGTGCAGGAATCTTTGGTTGACTGGGACTTTGATAACCTGTTGCAGCCAACTCTTTTCAACATCAGCTGCCTTCTGGAAACAACTTTCAGAATAAGCTTTCCTTTCTTCGATAGACCCATTCCTGATCGCCATAGCACCCTCAAAAAATTCTACTTCCAGTGTATCTCTCTCTGTCTGAAAAACCGCTGCTCTGGCAGGATAATTCTTGAGCACTTCCCGATGCAGGTTCTCATGAGCCCAGAAAATTGTCTCGCTGTCAAACTTGCTTGTTGGCAGGGAACCGAGGGCTGGTGGTGCATCCACCCAGACTGGTTTGAATATCCCCGTGCATGGCGCAGCGGTTCCTGTAACGAAGACCACTGGTTTTCCCTCTTCCAGAGAAGCGATCATCGATCCTGTTGTCTGACTAGCGCGGATGGGCCCCAGACTGGCATGCATACAAATATCCGCGCCGGACAATCCCGGAGTAGGATCAGGATTTCCTCCATGATCCCGTAAGATCGCAGCCATGGTTTGCACTGTGATCTTCCCCGTATTACGCAGCATCAGATCCAGGGAGCGTGAGCAGCGGCTCTTTCCAGCCGCAAAAGTAGTGTAGATCAGGTCCGAGAAATCTCTGCTTAGGTTGATCTGTTCCTTATCTTTCGCAAAACCTTTCTCGAGGATAAACTCTTCCAAGCCTGAGGAGGACCTGTCCCAGCTCCCTTCCAGGGAGAGCAAGTTGGATATGCTGTAAAGCGATTTTACCTGGCGCGCAAACCAATGTTTATCGATAGTTTCAAGAACCCAGCTGTCAATTGGGTCCGCAATCAAAAAACTATTATGGTAGTAAAGATGTCCATCCTGAACACAGTTTCCGCCTTGACCGTACTCCTCCAATAATTCAACAATGACATCAACGGCATCCGCTGCTGTATTAGCCCTTTCCAGACCTAAGCGCAGCAGATCCATGCCCAGCAGGGCAGGTTCCTTATTGGCCTGAATCTTGGAAAAGACAGCTTCGTTGCCAATCACCACCCCATGCTGGTTAATGCCCATTTCCGCGCCCCACATCCAGAACGGACGGGATAATAACACAGCATTGGTGTGCTGAGCCTGAGGTATTTCGATATAGGTACACCTCAAAGACTCCCCACCCGCATATGTCTTTCCAGGAACCCAGTCCAACACTTGGGCTTCATTAGGCGGACGATCAGAGTTTTTAGCAAAAAGCGCGAATTGGTTTTTGGTCAGATCTGGGACAGCGATCAGGGTATCACACATAAACACCTCCTGCCCGGATTATAACCTGATGCTAAAGACAAAAGGACTCAGTCCCTATCATTGAGGAAAGATTCCATCCCTAAAATTAACTGAGCCAGTGGAAATCACTGGCTCAGGGTAGTTTCTGGATACTCTCCAGGAGGAGTTATTCAACTTTCAGGACAAAATCTTTGGCAGATACATCACTCGCCATTTTTGATCTCATCATACGGTAAATAGTGGCAAATATTTCAATGACTGTGACGATAAAGGCAACTACAAACGCAAGCCTGAACGCATGCATGCCGACCAGCTCCCAATTATTGCTCTCAATGGTCGAAATCCAATCCATAAAGCTGGAAGAGCCATTCGCTGCTAACCAGGCATTGTGTCCCTGGATCAGGAATGCCAGGATTACTACACCAAAGGCGTCCAATCCCAGTTTGATCACTCTGGTCAGGAAGGTCCAACTCCCTTTCCAGAGCAGGTAAATATTCATCAGAATATTTGCCAGCAGAGATACCTGGATTAGGACCAGGTAATCCAGAATTACCGGATTGGGGTAAAACGTTCCGCCAGGTGTAGTAAGAAAACCTACCCACTGCGGGAATAATGTCACCAGGACAAGGATCAGGATTCCGCCTACCAATCCAAGGATCAGTTCTCCTTTTTTGAGATTCTCTTCTGGATTCAGTTCTGGTAAGGCTTTAGGATCCCAAGGTTCCTCTTCCAGATAAGGTTTCGCGTCAAAGTACTGCAGGATCATAAATGTGATCAAAACCCAACCCAGAGCGGCTGGGATGCTGCTCACCAATGAGCCGAGGGTTTCCAGAGCCGAGAACGATTCTCCGGCAATAAACACTGCTACTCCAAAAGCCAGCAGCTGAGCTCCCAACACTGCAGCAACTACAATCCAGGCTACCATCTGGAATATGGGATACAGGCCGGGACCAACAAGGTATTGTCCGCGGGGATGATAGGATGCTGCCACGTTCCTGGGTTTTCCAAACTCCAAGAGGATCTCTTCTACCTGATCCTGGTCAGCTTCCGGACCATAACGATCTTCCAGGGTATCAACAACTGAGGACCGTAATTCGGCCTGGATTGATCCCCGTTTGTTTCGCGGTAAAAATCTACCTACTTCGTGAATATATCTATCAATTAAATTCATCATTTTCTCCTCAGCTGGATATACCAGCTAATAAACTCTCCATTACTTCAGTTAGATTTCGCCATTCTTCGGTCAAACTCCCTAGAACTTGCGATCCCTCTGAACTGATCTGATAATAACGTCTGGGGCGCGAGCCTTCTGTATTCCACTCGCTGTTCAGCAAACCTTGTTCCTCCAACCTTCGTAATAAAGGATAGAGAGTACCCTGTTCAATGTCCAAACCTTTTTCAGCCAAACTGCTAATTAATGAATAACCGTACTTTTCCTCCTCAAGTTGGCTGAGAGCAGCTAGGACCAGAATACCCCTGCGGAGTTCCTGAGTCAGCTTCTGATATTGATCGGATTGTGTGTGTTTCATCATCATGCTTCACATTATACAGTATATCACACAGTATTGTCAAGACCAAATATTGTGTATTTTCTTATAATGGACAAAACTAAATGATTTTCGAGGGATTTAATGCAAAAAACAAACAAAAAAGACACCTCGGGGAGGTGTCTTTTTATATATATTATTGAAAGAACTGATCAATTATTTCCTAATATGGTTATCCCCTTGGATCACCCATTTATAGGTCGTAAGTTCTTTGAGCGCCATCGGTCCCCGGGCATGCAAGCGCTGCGTGGAAATTGCCACTTCAGCACCCAATCCTAATTGGGATCCATCTGTGAAACGTGTGCTGGCATTAACATAAACCGCGGCTGAATCCACAACAGTGACAAAATGCCTGGCTTGGTCTTTATTGCTTGTGAGAATTCCATCGGAATGTTGAGTGCCATGGTCGGTTATGTGTTGTATCGCTTCTTGAAGATCTCCAACAATCTTGATACCTAAAACAAGCGAAAGCCACTCCCTATCAAAATCATCCGGCCCAGCAAGGTGGATTCCATCATACGTTTGGGAATCTAGAATCTTTCCTGCCCTTTTATCAACCCGTAAACTGACGCCTGCTTCTATCAAACGTCTGGCGACCAAGGGCAGAAATTCATTAGCAATCGCTTCATGTACAAGCACAGTATCAAGGGCATTGCAAACGGTAGGACGCTGAACTTTAGCATTGTGAACCACTTCAACTGATGCTTCAAGGTCAGCGCTCTGATCTACAAAGAGATGACAAATACCAATACCACCCGTGATCACCGGAATAGTACTATTTTCACGGCAATATTTATGCAATCCAGCACCACCTCTCGGAATTAACATATCTACCCATTGATGCATTTTCAGTAGATCAGCAACGTATTTCCGATCCGGCGAATCAATCAACTGCACAGCTTCAGGAGGTAATTGATTTTTCTGTAATGCCGCCTGAATGATACTCACCAGCGCTTTATTTGTTCTAATGGTTTCACTACCACCCCTTAAGATCACTGCATTGCCAGTTTTCAGGGCCAGCCCGGCAACATCGAGGGTAACATTAGGCCTGGATTCATAAATCACCGCAATCACTCCCAGGGGAACCCGGACCTTATGAACACTCAATCCATTGGGTGGATAATACTCATCAAACTCCTCACTCACTGGATCCGGTAGTTCTGTCACGCGCCGTAAATCTCTGATAATTGATTTCAGCCGATTTTCAGTCAGAATCAGGCGGTCGATCATCTGCTCTGACATATCTGCCTTCCGGGCTTCTTCGACATCCTCTCGATTGACATCAACCAAGGCAGATATATTTACAGCCAACTGATCAGCAATCTCTGTAAGGATATTGTTTTTTTGTTTTTCACTTAATAATGCCAGTACTCTTGCTGCAGACCTGGCTCCCTGAGCCATTTTCGTTAACACGGCAACCTCCTAAACGCGGAACTACACTACCACTAAATTATCATGATGGACCAATTCGTTTCCATAACTAAATCCAAGTATACTTTCTATCTCCCCCGATTGATGTCCCTGGATACACCTCATACTGTCGACATTATAATTAGCCAATCCTAATGCGATTTCCTGATCTTGATCATTTCGGATAGAAATTGTGTCTCCTCTTACAAACTCTCCTTCCACACTAACAACTCCAACAGGGAGCAAGCTACTTTTTCCTTTTCTAAGGATTCCCTCAGCACCGGCATCTACTGTTATTCTGCCGTTAGACTTTGGACCTGCCAAAATGAATCTCTTCCTGCTTTCTAAATTAGATACCAAAGCTCTAAATTGGGTTCCCAAGGGGTCACCATCTACAACTCGGAGGATCACTTCTGGGGTAGATCCTTTGGTAATTACAACCCTTGTTCCGGATCGCCTAGCCAAATCAGCTGCTTGGATTTTTGTGTACATCCCTCCCGTACCGGTCTCGCTGGTAGATTTACCAGCAGCATTCCAGAGTGTATCTGGAATCCGTTCCTCATTAACCTCTTGAATTAGAACTGCATCCTTATCCTGATCAGGATCGGCAGTGAACAAGCCTTGTTTATCAGTCAGCATTATCAGCAGATCCGCTTCGATCAGGTTGCTCACAAGGGCTGAAAGATTATCATTATCTCCTACTCGAATTTCTTCAGTGGCAACCGTATCATTCTCGTTGATGATTGGAATAAGGTCTTG
The DNA here is from genome assembly GCA_963824175.1 of uncultured Chloroflexia bacterium. Lineage (GTDB taxonomy): Bacteria > Chloroflexota > Anaerolineae > Anaerolineales > UBA11858 > B10-G9. The sequence continues at coordinate 54,649 of CAWGOD010000005.1, forward strand.
GGCCAATAAGGCTTCTATAGTATTTCGAGCATTTAAATAGCGGGTCCGGTCCGATAAATCTAAGCGTGTGAGAAGGACCTGGGCAACCGTTAGATCATATATACCAAATAGATCACTGTAAATATTCATCAACCGCGGCTGCCCTACGGCAGCTAGCATCTGTTTAGCCGGAATAAATTTGGGTAATTCTGGATATCCCAGGGTCTCCAAACCGGCCGCCATTGCACCAGAAGATACCAGGATCAATTGGTGCCCATTCTTTAAGATGAGCAATCTGCCCCACCAGGTTAACAATCTGAGCCCTGGACAATTCATTGCTCCCGGAAGTCAGGGTTGATGAGCCAATTTTTACTACAATTCTATTCATATTTGGGCCATTCTAAGAATAAAGGGAATATAAAATAAAATCATACTACAGATTAATGAGGAAAACTGCCCTCAAGCATGGGCTTTCACTAACTCATTTAGTAATTTGGAAAGATTTTTGGACTGAGTCTTACTGGATTGAGAGTATGTAATATCTCACATCAAGCACCCAATCACCATGCATAATCCCCCGGCAAAAAACATAATCAGCAAAAAGGAGAAGCTCTGGGCAAAATCAAGCATGGATCGCTGGGCTCTTATCCACCATTCGTCTTTCTTGACCGTCAGGCTGCTTTGGTCCTCAAAACTTCGGGTCCTATCCCCATTCCCTTTAATCCCAAAAAAACCTATCCCAATAAGAATCAATCCCGCGATTTGGATAGCTGTTTTGAACTTTTCCTCTGTTTGCCATCCAGCCCACCAGCCTATCCCGGCGATGATGGCAACTATCACCAGAACGATCACAACCACAACTGCAAATATAAGGAGGATCTGGGATAAAAGAGATCTTGGTTTCTTGTGTTTTGTATGCTCACTCATTACTTCTTCCTGATATAACCTCAATATACCTCATTCTAGGGAGAAATCTGTTCCCATTCTCCAGAGATATCAGAATAAATCCAGGTATCATCTAGATTTGAAAAGTCCACATCCAACCCACCAAAAAGGATCACCCCCTCATAATCAGAGCTATACACCGAGGCTCCAACAATCCTGGCCGGTGGAGTCTGCTCTGACCTCTTCCTGGTCCAATTTTCTGCTTCTGAATTGAAGAACCAGGTGTCGGCCAAGTAACTATACCCTCCATCTCCTCCGAAAACGAGCAAACCGGGGTGCCCAGAATCGTAAGCTGCCTGATGCCAATATCTTGCAACAGGATGGCTTTGACCCCCTGATTATATCTCCTGCCATTGGTTTTCAGAATAGCGATATGACCAGATTGATCGTTATAACCTGCAGAAGAAATACTGCCCTGGTCAAATCTTGACATGTGCCCACCCCAAACAAGGAACTGGTCTTTAAGAGGATCATAATTCAGCGAGTGACCATACATCACCGGCGGTGACGATGGCGGATTCATTTCAATCCAGTGATAAACTCAGCAACAAATACCAAGTATCATCACACATATCTCTCTGACTTTCGATACAATATCCCCCAAATAACACTGCAATATGATTAGTTCCGTCATACGCCATTCCCATATCACTTCTCGCCGGTGGGCTCAGAGCCAGGGAGACCTCTTCCCAGTTATTACTGTACAAATCGAACAACCAGGTGTCCTTAATCTGTCCTTGATTGCTGTATCCCCCGAAGAGAATTAATTGATGACGGGCTGGATCGTAAACTAACCCTGGGCTTAACCTCGGAGAAGGTCCTGAAGACGTTTTTATTTCCTGCCAGCGATGCGATTCCATATCCAAGGCCCATAAATCATTATAAAGATCCCCTGAAATACTGCCTCTTCCTCTGCCACCAAACAAAATGACCTGTTTTCCCACAGGATCATATACCATCTTTGCTCCATGCCTGGCTGATGGTATAGATGAATTGAGTTGACATCCCGCCAGGATTAAGAACAGAGAGCTCAATATCAAAACCCGTAAAGAACTATTCCTAACTTCATTATTCATAATTCTCCTCTCATTATTTGGTTAATACACACAAAGCCGATATTGGGATGGCGAATATCAGGATTGATCTCACTAGTATTGATTATTCGATAAGTCGCTCTCAGTCCAGCAGGAGGGCTGGCCCAGGCGCCTCCCCGGATGATCTTACAAATCCCGTCATTAGGTCCAGGGGGTTTATCCAGGGATCCTTCCTCATATTCACCACACCAATCCGTAACCCATTCCCAAACATTCCCCGCCATATCCAGAGCCCCCACCCAGCTGGCTCCTGCCGTAGCTACCTACCGGAGCGCTATTTGGTACCCATCATCAATATTCGGATCCGCCCAGGATTCGCTGCAATTCACATCACAGGCATTCAAGAGATTTCCATCATACTCATTTCCCCAGGGATAGATTAGGCCTTCATTTCCCTTGGCAGCGTACTCCCATTCAGCTTCAGTGGCCAGGCGGCCTCCTGCCCAGGTACAGTAATCAAGGGCATCCTGCCAGGCGACTCCTACCACTGGATAATCCTCGCCGTTATACAATTCATTCCTGCTATATTTTGAAGGGGCACACATCCCCGCCTCAACACAGATGTTATATTGCCGGTTGGTTACTTCTGTTTCATCAATCCAGTAGTCATCCAGGTGAACCAGATGGGCTGGAGCTCGTACTCATCCGAATGCTTATCCAAATCTGACCTCCCATGTTGAAGTCCAAGGCCGGTACAAAGAACACAGTCATCCCATCTTGTTCCCGGGTCTTACTTTAATCCCAGACAATGGATCCTGAATTTCAACAGCATCTTGGTTGGCTGGTGATAGGTCCTGAGTAATTTGAGCCTCAGTTTCAAGGCACCCCGTCAAAAACAGGCTGATCAGTACTGTTGGTATTGTGCTAGACCTTAATATAGTATTCCAGTTCATGGAAGTTCCTCAACAACAAACCATTTTTCTGGCGAAAAATCCATCGTCTCTTGAAAACCACCAGCTGCTGGTGCCGCAACTCCATCAGCCAGGCCAATAGGCCAGACTTGTTTTCTGTCCGGATCATTTGCCCAGATCAAGTTAACTGCAATGGATTGAACAGACTCAGAAAGGCGGATCTGATATTCCAGATCATTCTCATTGCCCAGAAATGAGTTGATTCCCAACCAGCCATCCCGATCAAAGAAATCCTCGCGGGCTTCTGTGTCGGTATCGATCCTGGAACGGCAGCACCAGTCAAAGTCCTCGATCTTTCGCCAAGTATTGTTTTCCTCTTGGTAAATCGCTGTGCCAAGGGCCGCGGATGTATGATGGATCGTTATTCGATCTCCTTCTTTGAGGAAAACATTACCAGCGATCATTTGGGAAGGAATGGCCCTAATCGCCAGATAGAGATATTCTCCAGATTGAAGCAAATATAATTCGCTCCCATCCTCAAAATAGTAAAGGTCTGCCTGATCCCATTCTTTTGGCTGCAGCACCCCATCGATAAGCGGAAATGAGCTTGCAGCGCACCTGAACCCCAAATAATCGAACCTGGTAACCGGGTCAACTGACCCCCTCGCTGCTCCCCTGCAGTAAGCAGCAGGAGAGTACCAACTGCAGCCTTTGATCAATTTTTGTGTGCCAGATATGGGACCTGTAGGATTTGTTAGATCGCCCGGTTCATATTCACCAAACCAATCACTGACCCATTCAGATACATTCCCCCCTTGATTATTTAAACCAGACCAACTCACTCCAGATGGAAAACTCCCTGCCGGGGCGGTCCTTTTATAACCATCATCAAATGCATCATCGGCATGACTCTGGTCGCAATTAACATCACAGTAATTCAAATTTGATCCCACGAATTCGTCGCCCCAAGGAAATGTGAGGGACTTCTCTCCCCTGAAAGCATACTCCCATTCCGCTTCAGTTGGTAATCTTCCCCCAACCCACTTACAATAGTTGCTGGCCTCTTCCCAACTCACACAAACCACCGGATGGTCAGTCATCTGAGAGTCCTGATAGGTGGGCTCTCCTTTCTTGCAAACCAGCGGTTCAGTGCAGAATCCCGCATCAACACAGCTTTGGAATTGCTGATTGGTAACTTCACTCTGATCGATCAAAAAGGGGGATATGGTCACTTCATGAGGGGGAAATTCCCGCATATAATACCAGGAATTGCATGGTTGGTAATGCTGCTGGCAGAGATTAATTCCAACTTCAACCTCTTCTTCTGTACTCCCTCGCAAAAATATGCCCCCAGGCACAGAAAGCTGGACCATACCATCCTTTTCACGAACAGTATCCTCAATTCGAATCCCTCCTGATGGATCAACAGTATCAATTGCAATCGGTTCAGGAGGAGGAGGAGACGTAGACTCTGGATTATACTCAACTGAATTACAACCAGAAAAAACAATCGTTGATATCACCAGAATCCACAGATTGAGAGGATTTTTATTAGCCATTCTTCTTATTCCTTCTTGCTATCTATTTTGTTTCCAGACAATCGGATCCTTGGTAGCAATGGTTATAGCATAGACAATAACCGTCTTTCTGTCATCCATAAAATAGATGATTTTCAGATAAAGTATGAGCAAAGCCCTCCACAAGAAGGGGCTGATATGCTCTTCCGGGAGCGGAAGGATAAGGATAAAAACTGTGGATTCTGGAACATTGAGGACCAAGAACATTCTTAATTCACAAAGCAAGTGCTAAATTCACAAGCCCATAACAGCGGTAGAATAGGGTTTATCCATTTCCCCTATAGCAAGAAAATTATGGAATCAAGCTCCCACCCGTTTATCGAACGCCCCCACAGAACCCTGATCGGGTTATCTCTACCTGTACTTTTGTCCTTGACCGCTGAACCAATCACTGCCCTGGTAGACACAGCTTTTATCTCCTCCCTGGGTGTAATTCCCCTGGCAGCCCTGGGAGTGGGCACAACTGCCTTATCCAGCTTATTCTGGATGTTTAACTTCCTTGGTGTTGGCGCTCAAACCGAGGTTGCCCAGGCTTTTGGAAAAGGTGATCTGGAAAAAGTTAAAAAGACTCTCAGCCTTGCTTTATTGCTAGCAGCTGGATTTGGGTTGCTGCTAATTTTGATGATTGGACCCAGCGCCGCCTGGTTAGCAGGCTTATTGGGTGCTTCTGGCGACGTAAAATCAAACGCAGTCTCGTATATGCAAATCCGCCTTTTCGGCGCGCCGGCCGTGCTATTGACCCTGGTTAGCTTCGGCGCTCTACGTGGCCGCCAGGACATGAAAACACCCTTGTGGATCGCCCTGGGAGTGAACCTACTGAATATACTGCTCGATTGGTTGATGATCTTCGGTCGGGGTCCCTTTCCAGTACTCGGCGTAGCCGGATCGGCTCTGGCAAGCACTATCAGCCAATGGCTGGGCGCCCTGGCTGGTATTCTACTGGTAAACAAAAAACTTGGATTAACCCGTGAAATCGTCCTTAAGGACGCCGGGGCGCTGCTTTCGATCGGCGGAGATATGTTTGTGCGCACCGGCATGTTAAACCTATTCCTGGCCTATACAACCCGGGTTGCCAATCAACTCGGTGCTGATGCAGGTGCAGCGCACCAGGTTATTCGCCAAATGTGGGTCTTTACCGCTCTCGTCCTGGATGCATTTGCGGCCACAGTTCAATCCCTGGTCGGATTTTTTATTGGTCGGGATTCATTATCTAACGTAAAAAATGTAGTGAGAGTAGGATTCTGGTGGAGTCTAGGAACTGGTGCAGTTCTGGGTGTTCTGATGTGGGTTGGACGAAATCTGGTGGTCGATCTGTTAGTACCTTTCACAGCAGTGGGTGTCTTTATTTCCGCCTGGGGGATCTCGGCAATCAGTCAACCCATCAATTCCCTGGCTTTCTTAACTGATGGCGTCCATTGGGGGACCGGCGATTTCCGCTACCTGCGCAATGCCATGTTACTGGCTTCTCTGGCCGGAATCATTAGCATCTGGATTCTGGAACAAAGTGGCAATAGTTCATTGTTCTTAGTATGGATTCTAATTGGTGGCTGGAACATCTTGCGAGGGTTATTTGGAATTCTGCGGATCTGGCCTGGAATCGGTCAGAGCATTTTCAAAAATACACAAGGATAATCCACAAAAAAACCGCACTCGTGAATACGGAGTGCGGTTTTTTTATTTAATCAGAGAACTTAATTCTCTCCAGTCACATCAAACTGGCTGTTATATAACTCGGCATAAAAGCCATTTTTTGCCAGCAGTTCCTCATGATTGCCCTGCTCCACGATATCCCCCTCATTCATGACCAGTATCCTATCCGCATTGCGGATGGTGGACAGGCGATGAGCGATGATAAAACTTGTCCTGTTCTTCATCAGGTTGTCCATCGCTTTCTGGATCAACACCTCAGTACGGGTATCTACAGAACTGGTGGCTTCGTCCAAAATCAACATGCTGGGATCAGCCACAATAGCTCTGGCGATCGTCATTAACTGTTTCTGACCCTGGGAAATATTGCTGGCTTCCTCGTTCAATACCAGATCATAACCCTCGGATTGGGTGCGAACAAAGTGATCCACATGGGCAGCCTTAGCAGCCTGAATCACCTCTTCGTCTGTCGCTCCGGGGCGGCCGTAGCGAATATTTTCCATAATGGAATCATTGTACAGCCAGGTATCCTGCAGTACCATGCCGAAGAAACAGCGCAGGTCCTCGCGTTTGTAATCCTTGATATTATGACCATCCACCAGGATCGCGCCTTGATTTACATCATAAAAACGCATTAACAGCTTGACCATGGTAGTTTTACCGGCGCCGGTGGGTCCCACGAGGGCGATCTTCTGCCCCGGTTTTACATCGGCAGAGAAATCATGAATGACCATTTCGTCAGGATCATAACCAAATTGAACATTCTGGAATTCCACATGGCCTTGGATCTCATCCGGTATCACGGGATCAGCAGCTTCTGGAACTTCCTCTTCTTCCTCCAAAAATTCAAATACCCGTTCTGCCGCTGCTGCGGTTTGCTGAAGCACATTTGAAATATTGGCGATCTGGGTAATTGGCTGGGTAAAGTTATTTACATACTGAATAAAGGCCTGGATATCTCCCACAGTGATTGCCTGCTGGATTGCCAGATAACCTCCCATTATGGAAATTCCCACATAGCCCAGATTGCTGATAAAACGCATTATCGGCATCATTAATCCTGACAGGAATTGTGATTTCCAGGCAGAATTATAGAGAGTGTCGTTATATCCTTCAAACTTTTCAACACTTTCAGCTTCGCCATTAAAGGCTTTCATAACCAGGTGGCCGCCGAACATCTCCTCTACATGGCCATTGACATGACCCAGATATTCCTGCTGCTGGGTGAAGTACTTTTGAGATTGGCGCACGATCAGCATGACAACTAATCCAGATACAGGGATGATCGTTAGCGCCACCAGGGTCATTTTCCAGCTTATGGTCAGCATCATGATCAGCACACCGACCACGGTCACTACAGAAGTAATGATTTGCGAGAGACTCTGATTCAGGGTTTGATTAACCGTATCTACGTCATTTGTGATCCTGGAAAGAACCTCACCCTGGCTGGTGTTATCAAAATATCTGAAAGGCATCCGGTTGATTTTTTTAGCGATATCTTTCCTGAAGCGATAGGTAATGTCCACAGAAATACCGGACATGATCCAGCCCTGTATAAAGCTGAAGATCGTTGAAACCAGGTATAAGGCAATCGTGATCAAAATAATGCGGCCGATAAAGTCAAAATCTATGCCAGCACCAGTGCCAGCAATCATGGCCATAACACCTTCAAAGAGTCTTGTGGTTGCTCTACCAAGGATCTTAGGACCAATGATTGTAAATACTGTCGAGGCTATGGCAAAAACCATCACTACAAGAATGCCTATTTTATAGGAGCCCAAATAATCAAATAATTTACTCATTGTGCCTTTGAAATCTCGGGCTTTTTCTCCCTTCATCATTGACATATGTCCACCCGGTCCCCCCCGTCTTGGACCACCGCGCATTGCGCCGCCTGATGGGCGAGTTGGTGTCGAAGTACGTTTATTCTCACTCATGCCAATTCCTCCTCGCTCAACTGTGAAGACGCAATTTCCTGATAAGTCTCACAGGTTTTCATCAGCTCTTGATGGGTTCCTTTGCCAACAACACTTCCTTTTTCTAAAACGATGATCTGATCGGCGTTCTTTACAGTGGCGACACGTTGGGTGACGATCAGAACAGTGCTCTCCCCCGTCTTATCCTTCAATTCTCTTCGCAGAGAGGAATCGGTTTTAAAATCCAGTGCCGAGAAACTGTCATCAAAGATATAAATGGGTGGTTTCTTAACCAGCGCTCTGGCAATTGCCAAACGCTGCCTCTGTCCGCCTGATACATTAGTTCCTCCCTGAGATATTTCCGACTCAAGGCCTTTTTCATCATCAAAAACGAATTCACTCGCCTGAGCAATATCCAGTGCTTCCCGGATTACTTCCGGCGAGGCGTCCTGGTTTGCGTAAAGCAGATTACTTTCAATCGTTCCTGAGAACAGGGTCCCTTTTTGGGGTACAAAACCGATGGTGTCTCTGAGATCACTTTGGCGCACATCCCGGATATCAATTCCGTCAAGGAGAATACTGCCCTCGGTGACATCATAAAATCTGGGAATCAGGTTTATGACTGTGGACTTTCCGCAGCCTGTAGAACCGATAAACGCAGTTGTTTGTCCGGGTTTTGCGGAAAAACTGATATCGTGGATCACATCTTCCTTTGCGTCAGGATACCGGAACGAGACATCACGAAACTCAATTCTACCCCTGACAGGCTGCTCAAATGTTTTTGGTGCCTCGGGATCTTTGATCTCAACCTCAGTTTCCAACACATCAGCAATGCGGTCGCCTGAAACAGCAGCCCTGGGCAAAAAGATGAACATCATTGACATCATCAGGAATGCCATAACGATCTGCATAGCATATTGCATAAACGCCATCATATCGCCAACCTGCATGGCAGATTCTGCTACCTGATGAGCGCCCACCCAGATGATCGCCAGGGAAAGGCCATTCATAATCAGCATCATTAATGGCATCATCGTTACCATCACCCGGGCCACAAACAGACCTGTATCCGTCAAATCCCGGTTTGCTTTATCAAAACGGACCAACTCATCATCTTGCTTGTTGAAGGCACGAATGACCATCATACCGGACAGGTTTTCTCGTGTGACCAGATTCAGCCTATCGATCAAATCCTGCATTATTTTAAATTTTGGGACAGCCACAAAGAAGACCACGATGATTAGAATAATGAGCGTGCCTACAGCAAGGGCGATCAACCACCACATACTGGCACCTTTTTCGATCGCCCGGATGATCCCTCCGATCCCCAAGATTGGCGCAAAGAGAACCATGCGCATCATCATAAAAATCACAGTCTGAACTTGGGTTATGTCATTGGTTGAGCGTGTAATTAAAGACGCTGTTGAAAACTTATTAAACTCAGCACTGGTAAAACTTTCCACCTTCTTAAAAACATCCTTCCGGATCTCCTTGGCTGCTCCAGCCGCTGTTTTTGAAGAGAAATAACCGGTTACAATCGTACTGATTCCGCCGATCAGAGAAATGATCAGCATAGTGCCACCAGTTCGGAGTATGTAATTTCGCTGAATTGCCCCGGAGTCCATACCAAGGGCCTCGTATTCTGATTTCACCGCTCCCACGGCCATCTGGTTAACCATACTTTCACCTAGCGATGTGAACACTTCATCCATTCTTCCGATTAGTTCAGCCCGCTGCGGTTCTGGCAACATGCCGAGGGCCTGGAAAATATCCATCCCAGCCGGGATCCTGGAAGGATCAAACGCAAAATCAACACCAAGCATCGTCGCTGCCGAGGGATCATCCACCATCTGCTGAATAGCAGATACTGCTACCAGTGCCTTTCCCAGAACCGGGTTCAGCGTATCTGTTTGAGATTGGTCTATGTCATCGAGGATATAGATCGCCTCATCCAAAAGAATCGGGTAATCTTCGATATAGTTAACTTCATCTGCTGTACCTGGTTTAATCAAGCGATAAGCTTCAAGGACAATATCAGCATCCTCACTATCCATAAAGATCAGCAGCTTATCCATTTCAGTCTGGCGGATCGCCATTGGCACCGCATTTTCCACGCCGTTCTGCTGAATACCGTTATTAACGATCCGGGAAAGGTAATCCGGCAGAGCCAGGTTTGCATTAGCCTGGATAAATAGAAATATGGTCGATATTAGGATCAAGAGGGTATATGGTTTTAAATATTTTAGTAATCGCCGCATAATATTGGAACTCCTTTACTTAACAATCTCCCTTTTCCTGGAAATTCATTTCTTCTGCTCTAGCAATAATCAGCTCCAGGGTTGAAGTGATCTGTTTTTTTTCTTCATCAGAAAAATTCTCTGTCAGTTCTTCCAGCCAACCCAAGCGGGCGTTAACGGTTTCTTTAATGATCTGGGACCCTTTATCAGTTAAAATGATCTGTTTCATCCGGCGGTCATCTGGATCTTCCGAACGCTGGATCAAACCCTCTTCCACCAGGCGCTCCAACATCTGGCTGGCAGCAGCGCTGCTAACACCCAGGTGTTCGCTCAGGTCAGTAACTCCTGTATGGTCGCGGTGACTGAGATGGAACAAGGTCCCGATCATTGACCTCGACAAACCTTTCTTACGGGCATAAAGCATATGACTGCGCTTAGATCTGTGCATGGATAATTCCATCCATTTATGAAAAATCTCGTAAAATTGATCGCCCGAAGACATTAATTCACCTCACTTAATATTTAAGCCCGCTTAATTATATAGAGGAATTAAAGAATGTCAAGGGCACTGAAAACATTAATAATATATCTATTTTCTCAATAATGCTCGAAGACTGCCCTCGCCAGGCGAGGTTTACTATTCCCAGCCCACGGGTTCAGCCGTTGGGCTAGGGAATTTATCGCTCTCCCTAAAGCTCAAGAAATCACCTTCATCCTATGGGGAATATTTTAGAATAAATGACTCCTGTCACTACTTATCTGGACGATGGAAATTTCAGCAGTTATACTGAAATTATCATTCCCCGATTTTCTGCCGCATTATTCCTTCCCTAACCTATCTAAACCAGAAATCCCGGAATTGCTGAGAAGTTTTTTATGTTACCCAAAATGGGAGGATCTTCGATGAAAACCCTTCAAGCAAATGCCAGTTCTGCTGCAAAAACCTGGCGTAAGGTCGTCAACGACTACCAGAATCCAGATATTAGAAAAAGTATCTGGCAGCTAGTAAATACTCTGGTCCCCTATATCGGTTTGTGGGTCTTAATGGTTTATTTAATGGATATATCCTACTGGCTGGTATTTGCCCTGGCAATCCTCGCCGGCGGGTTGGCAGTGCGCCTGTTCATTATCTTACATGATTGTGGACACTGGTCTTTTTTCAAAAGCGCTAAAGCCAATCATTGGGTGGGATCCATCCTGGGTGTGCTGGTCTTCACTCCGTACTTCCAATGGCGGCAAAGTCATGCCGTACATCATGCAACAGCTGCTAACCTGGATAAACGGGGCGTTGGAGATGTCTGGACATTGACTGTCGAGGAATTCCTGGAAGCGTCTTGGTGGAAAAAACTGTTTTACCGGGTTTATCGGAACCCGTTGATCATGTTTGGGGTTGGACCGCTGCTGACATTTTTGATCTTGCACCGATTACCTAATAATTCTTATAAAAAGCGGGAAAAGAACAGCGTGCACCTGACCAACCTAGCCCTCATAATAATTATGCTAATAATGTCTTGGACTATTGGATTAAAGAATTATCTATTAATCCAGCTGCCTGTGATCTGGGTGGCATCCACGGTTGGAGTATGGATGTTTTATGTGCAGCATCAATTTGAAGGGGTCTATTGGGAACGAGCTCAGGAGTGGGACTTCGTTAAGGCCGGGTTGGAAGGCAGTTCATTTTATAAATTACCGAAGATCATGCAGTGGTTTTCAGGCAACATCGGATTCCATCACATCCACCACCTCAGCCCCCGCATACCCAATTATTTATTGGAGAAATGCCATCAGGAAAATGTAATATTCCAGGTTAAACCGGTCAATTTTTTTTCAAGCTTTAAATCTTAACCTATCGTTTATGGGATGAAAAGAAACGCCAACTGGTGAATTATCGCGACCTGAAGCTATACAAAGTAGAAGGAGCAGGACATAATATGTAGGTATCAATAATCATCGATATATTTACTTTTGAGTGCAGGGGATCCGTGAAACTAATTCCTGGTTGTGATCATGATCATTTACGAGCTCATAAGTCCGTGGCATTTCAAAGATAAATGGGCAATCACCCAGGGAGCCGCAGCTGCCGCAATCAGTCAGCGCTGCAGAAACCCGGATCTTTCCCTTCCGGATCCAGTATTCCATCATGCCATCCACCCGTTCTCGAGAGATATCCAATTCTCTTGCCATATCCCGCACAGATAAAGCCCCTGATGATCCTTCAAATAAGTCTAAAAATCTACTAAGTTTACTGGTTGCCATAAGATATCCAATTAAAGGAATATTAACTTACCCACCTGAAATACCGTTACTGCCCCCACCCAGGCAATGATAAGGGTATAAGAAATCTGGGCCCACATCCAGCGCCGTCCGAATTCCTGGTTCATCGCTGAAATCGCTGATACACAGGGAATATAAAGCAGAACAAAGACATTAAATGCAACCGCGGCAATGGCTCCCGCTTCAGGAGATCCAGCAGATTTTGAAAATCCATTGCGTAATGACCCCTCCAAACGAGTGTAATCCAGCTCTTCCCCTTTCATATGGAAGAAATCCAGCTCCCCGATATCAATTAATGGGATCAGGTTTAATGTGCGTGGAAAGATATTAATGGTTTCTTGAACTGTTAAAAGAGCGGCCTGGCCAAAACCCGTTCCCACTGAGATCAAGTCATCCTTTAAGGAAACATTCATTTCCAAGGTCGGATGGCTTTCTTCGGCATAAATTTGGCTCATGGTGCTGACAATTACTTCTTTTGCAAGTATGCCGGTCATTAACGATCCAGTAGTCTGCCAGGTTCCAAATCCTGCCGGTTCAAATACCGGGGCCAACAAACCACTTATGCGTCCAAATAGGCTGTCACCAGCTTGAACCTCGTTAAATGGACCCTTATCCTGATGAGCTGGAATAGCCATTAACAACCACAGGGCAATTGAAATTCCCAGGATCACGGTCCCTGATTTTACAAGAAAACCATGAGTGCGCTCCCACATCTGCTGCCAAACATCTTTGGGTCTCGGGATCCTGTAGGGCGGCAATTCCATCACAAACGGCGCAGGGGGCTGACTTTGATAAACCGTGTTTTTCATCACAAAACCGGTGATCAGGGCCACGACAATACCCAAAATATACATGGCAAATACCAGCGAGCCTGATGAGGCTCCGAAAAAAGCCGCTCCAAATACAACATATACAGGGAGGCGAGCGCCGCAGCTCATAAATGTAGCCAGGAAAGCAGTAAGTTTACGGTCCTTGTCGTTTTCCAAGGTCCTGGTGGCGTAAACTGCCGGAACTGTGCAGCCAAATCCGATGATCATAGGGAGGAAACTTTTTCCGTGTAAGCCCATCCAGCGCATAACTCTGTCCATCACAAAAGCTGCCCGGGCCATATAACCGGAATCTTCCATAATTCCCAGCGCCAGGTAAAGGAAAAGTAAAACAGGAATAAAAACCAGCACTCCACCAACTCCAGCGATCACGCCATCGGTGATCAGAGAGCTGATCCATGAACCACTCAGTCCTGCCAGATCCAGAGCTCTTTCAGCCCATTTATAAATAAAAGTCATTAATGAATACATCCACCCAGTCAAGGAAAGGAGCGCTGACATTGGATGTAAATTGGAATACAAACCACATTAATAACAAAAAGATCGGTAAACCCCAGATCCGGTGTGTAACAACATCATCAATTTTCTCTGAACGGGTAATGATCGTTTCCCGGGGACGTTCCACGGCAGAATCAACAACCTGGTCTACAAACTGGTAGCGTTGATCGGCTATCAAGATCTCGGGGTCTTCTCCAGTGTGTTGTTCAATCCGCTCCCGGGCATTTTGAGCTATCTCCAGCAAATCTTCAGCTCCCAGAGAATCCAGTTTACTTTTTACAACCTGATCATTTTCAAGCAGTTTGGTAGCCAGCCAACCGGGCCTATATGTCTCTTTGAGGAACTCCTTGTTTTTTATCTCAACTTTCAGGTTCTCAATTTCTTCTTTGAGAATACCGCTGAAGCTGGTCCGAATATTCCCGGTATGAGGAAATTTAACAACCATTTTTATGGCATTTTTTAGATCCTCTAAACCCTCACTGCGATTCCCTACCGTCTCAACAACCGGGATCCCTCCCAAACGCTCTGATAATCCTTTCAGCGAGATGGCTATGCCCCGCCTTTTGGCCACGTCAGTCATATTCAAAGCAACTATGACCGGGATACCCAATTCAATTAACTGAGTAACCAGGTAAAGATTTCGGTCCAGGTTAGCGGCATTTACAACCGCTACCACGGCTGTGGGTTTTTCATTGACAATAAAATCGCGAGTGATGATCTCTTCGATCGAATAAGCGGTCAAACTGTAGGTTCCAGGTAGATCTACGACCAGGATCTCCTGATCATCTATCTGCAGTTTTCCATCTTTTTTCTCAACAGTTTTTCCGGGCCAATTACCGACATGCTGATGGGAACCTGTCAGAGCATTAAACAGAGTGCTTTTTCCAACATTGGGATTGCCTGCCAGGGCGATAGTATAAGTCATGGGATAAGTCTTCTCCAGGTTCGGTCAGGCAGGCTTGACCATGATATGCCTAGCCATGCCCTTTCCAATTACCAGCCTTTTTTCTTCGTTTAGAGAAATAATCATAGGACCAGGGAAATCATTCTGGATAACCTGGATAAACGAACCGGACATTAAACCTCAGTTCATTTAACTTTTCGTGGAATCGCCGACCTCCCGGGGTTCGAGTTATTTCAACTCTCTGTCCTGATTGACATTTTGCCAAGGACATCGTTGAACTGGAAGTATGTCTCCAGCCTCTTACCGGAATCGGATCGCCCATTAATTCAACTTCAATTGTGGATGCTTCAGATTTTCGCAGCGTAAGATGGTATCCCCGCAGCCGATACTCAACAGGATCACCAAGGGGAGAGATCTTTAACCATATCAACGACCACTCCACTAGTCAAACCCATATCTACCAGCCGGCGCCGGATAGCCCCCCTGCCATGGACTTTTGTGATCTTGCCCGATTCTCCCGGGACTAATTTATCTAAAGTAATATTGGGCATAAAATCCATCAAACCAGTTATGAATTAATACTTATAATAATATCTTATAATTTATTATAAGGTATACCATAATATAATTTATATGCCAAGCTTCACAATTTTTACTTATGAAAGGGACGAAGTCCTTTGTAAGGGCTTCGTCCCTGAGTTCTTCATTTCAACCAGTCTGGCCTGCTGCCAGGCCCAACCAGATCAGTGATCCGGCTTGTTTTTAGCTCCAGTATCTTGATGCCGGGTTTAATCTGGCCATCTACCACTGCCCGGTAATCCTATACCAGGTAGCGGCTGTCAGGAGACCAGGCAGACTGGCCGCCTCAGATAATTTGGAAAATCATCATTATTAGGATAACCAATTAATCAGCTCTAAAGAAACTCTTATTTCAATTTACGGGCATCCCATAAAGAATCAGCGTTTCAGGATTATAATCAAGGTGACAAATATGATAAAACCAGGATATTTTATGCCAGAAACTGAAAGCAGGGAAATGTATTTAAAATCGATCTATGAAATAGCAGATGCAGAAGAACCAGTTGCTGTATCCCTACTTGCCAAACGCATGGGAGTGTCTCCTGTTTCTGCGGCAGAGATGGTAAAACGGCTGGAAGCAGCCAACCTGATCATCCACACACCTTACAAGGGAGTTGTTTTGACTGATACGGGCCGACAACGAGCATTGATCGTTGTCCGGCGTCAGCGTTTGTGGGGGCGTTTCCTGGCAGACCACCTGAATATCCCCTGGTCCCAGGTATATGATCTATCCTGCCGTCTGGAGCATGCCACTGACGCTACTGTGACGGATGCACTGGCTGAATACCTCGGGAATCCAACTATCTGCCTTCACGGACATCCCATACCAGATGCTGATGGCACTGTAGTGATTCCGACTGCCTTTCCTCTTAATGAGATTGGCTGTGAGGTGGAAGTGGAGATCCTGCGCATTGACCAACCTGAGCTGATCTTGTGTGAATACCTGGAAGAAAGGGGCATGCTGCCAGGCACGATATTAAAGATCGTGGATGAGGCACCTTATAATGGTCCATTTACCGTGGAAATTGGCGGTGAAGAGATCGCCCTGGGTCGTGAGATCTCTGGGAGGATCCTAGTGGCACCGATTGAGTAAAAAACTGCCGGTCATATCCAGTATTCTCACAAAAAATTATTATCTGGTCCCCAATTTCTTCATAAAATGATTATGCGCTTTTGGGGTGGGATCCCTATCCAGATCAACTCAAATATTTAATTCCTGTCAGGTCCTCAGATATCTCCCACAGCTTCATGGCACCTTTCTCATCCTTGGATGCAGCATTCGAATCAACAACGATTGGATAGCCAGATTTTTCTCCCTTGCCGTCTGGACCATAATATTGACCGCCCAAGGCTTCCGGATCCACAGCTGCTCGCAGGCTGGGCAATGCGCCCATAGCAGAACTTTGGAAGACCATTTTCATCAAGGGCTGGATCAGCCAGGATATCACGTTGAAGAATAAATGATTGGCCAGGCTGGTGGCCGAGATGCCAGGGTGAGCTGCGAGGGCGATCACATCATGACCTCTAGATTGAAATCGCCGCTGCAGTTCATAAGTAAAGAGCAGATTCGCCAGCTTGGACCGGCTGTATGCTTTCATGGGGGTGTATCCAAGTTTATTTTCAAAAAGCAGGTTGTTAAAATCCATCTCTCCCGCGTAATGAGCATTGCTTGCGACGTTTACCACTCTGGCACCCGGAGTTGTTGAAAGTCTTTCCAGCAAGAGACCAGTCAGTGCAAAATGGCCCAGGTGGTTAGTACCCATGGTTCGTTCAAAACCGTCTGCAGTTGTCCCAAAAGGCACCAGCATGATTCCGGCATTATTCAGCAGAATGTCCAATCTGTCATAAGCTGAATTGAATTGTCGGGCAAATTCTCTAACGGATTCCAGGTTGGCAAGATCAAGTTCAATAAATTTCAGTTTCGCTCCTGGTATCTCGTTCATGATTTTTTGGATAGCGCTATCAGCTTTGAATGGATCCCGGCTGGCAACGATCACTTCCGCGCCTTTTCGGGTTAATTCCCGAGCTGAAATCGTATCCAATTCCACTGTTTGCACCGGTGATGATAATTACTTTTCCAGATTGATCCGGAATTTTATTTGCTGTCCAGTTCTCTCTCATAATTGATATTCCTTCAATAATTCTACTAAGTCACGTATTTTATCCTGATTTCACCTATCATAGATAGACAAATCATTCATTATCTTACCTGATGATCTCAGCTTATATAACTAAAAAGGACCCACCTGGATATCTTCAGATAGGTCCTAACATATTTCATCCTGGGAAATAATTTTCACAGGGCTAAGGGATCATATTCCTGGAGCTGATCACGCTGCCGGCCAGGTAAAAAAGTAAAGAATCCAAATTCTCACCGGTCAAATTTGAGACTTCCAATCTGGCAAAATTGCCTTTCCAGCTGGGACGCATCGCCCTCATCTCATCTGCCAGATATTCAAGACCTTCTTCAATATCTCCCCTGGTGATCTCCAACTCTTCTCCCCGGTCAAGATGTGTACCCAGCAAGATAAAATGGGAAGCATCATTCAGTAAATCACCTACCCCATCGATCCAGTAAACCAGGTCATGGAAACTTGCCATGCTGGTCATGTCATAGGTGAACAGCACTACATCCAGGCGGTGGATCGTCGGTCTAAAAATATCAATCACCTCTTCAAAGGAACGACCTGAAGGATCACCATCAAATTCTTTTTGACCGGGCGGGACCAGGAACTGCAGTGAGACAGAGTACTCTTTATTGCCAATCTGCTGTTGGGTGGTGAGAAACTCGTATTCCAGGTTATTGGTTTTTCGAATACCAGACAGGATCCCTTCGTTAGGTTTATCCCCCTGGTTGATTAATGACAGCACCTTTGAGACAGTAGTTTTTCCCTACTGCCCCATTGCCTACCAACATCACAAAACCAGTAACTTTTTCGGACATAATTAGATTATACGGGACGGGAAGGTCGGTGCGATCGGTATTCAAACTGATTGTCATGGCGGACGGGAATTTCCCTTAACTCCTTTTCACAATAATGTCGTACATAAAACCGATAATTGGTTCCGCCCATCGCCCTGTCTACCACCACCCCACGCTCGATCCGGGGATGGGATCGCACAAGGTCAGGGACAGAGTAATGCACATCACCCCCACAAATATCACAAGATACCATATATTCAGGTCGGGTCATTGCTATCACCTTACGAGCTGGCATGCCTACATGTTCAGCGAATAATGGAAAAAGCTTTGGTATCATCGATACCTTTTCCAAAGATATCACCAAAGAGATTGAGATTCAGTACCGCCAGAACAGTCACAAATACAGCACCGAAAAAGAAGATCGCCGTGACCAAACCTTCCAGGGTAATGGCAGGTACCATGGCAATATCAAGGAATAACAAGGCAATAAAGATATAGCCCAGAAAAAAGAATCCGATCATAATAGAAAGTACGATCCAGGGCCAGGCCGGGCCAAAATTTCTCAGAAGAAAGACTATTCTAAGGGCATAGATCAAGCCGGCTATCAGGATAACCGCTCCCAGGATCACAATTATGGCGTTATTAAATATCACAAAAAGACTTCCTTGATTTCTTTTATTTTATTATATGTAACACACAAGTCTAGCCCATGTTACAGAACTGTAATTAAATTAAAGATAGGGTAACGTAAACCAACCTTACGTCAATGTAGAGTAATAAGGTCAGTATTATAGGAGAAATCTTGCTGTAATCAGCTCAAAACAGGTGTGATCCGAAAGCCAAATTGATAGATTTTATCCTTTTTCAAGCGGAATTCCTGATCCTTTCCGTAGATTATACTGAAAAGATCCCCTACTCCGCTCTGGGTCAAATCAATATTCAGGGTGTAATTCTCCCTTTTCGGCAGCTCGTGGATATGTCCGGCTTTCAGCAGGTCCTTTTGTGTATATGGCCAGAGGCTGAAATTGAATAATTGACTTTCCAGGTGTTCAACAAGGATCCCTTTCCCGGAACCATCCAGGAATCTAACCCAGCGCACATCGGAGCGGTTACCATTTTCCTGAGGATGGATATAAGGGAAGTAAATATCATCATTTTTTCTTTGATGGATCCCAACTACTCCGCTACTTTTTCGGTCCGGCATGGTTTCATGAGGTCCCCGCCCGAACCATTCCACATCAGATAATGTATTAGCCAGTGTTGCTTGTAAACCAAAACGCAGCATCTCGATCCTGGGCCGCAGTTGATAATAAATATCGATTCCACCCTTCAGGTCCACCCGGGTTGTAAGTTCGAAGGGTGAATGACTCTGCGGGATCTGGTACAGAGCCTTGATCAAGACACAACCGGAATTCAATCGCGCAACCCGGAAATCCTTCAATTTCATTTCGGACCTGGCACTCTCCCACTTCCGATTCAGGGATATCAGCCGACCCAGACGGGGGAACATATTCTCAACGAAAAAATCATTATCCAACGCCCTCTGGAAGTTGGGGATCAAACCTCCCATCAGTATTAGTGCTCCATCTACTTCCAATGATTGCAAGAATCCTGTATCAGTATCAAAGGTCAATTTAGTTCCAGGGATCAATATCTCCAGCAAGTTATCCCGCGGATGGATAATGAGCGGTGTGGTTTCAGTGCCCCGACTGGACAAGATTTTGTCTTTCAGTTCCTGTGGTTGGTATAGGTATCTGCTCCCAGCCAATCCGCTGCCCCGCTCTCACCCAGGATGTATCTTCACGTAAGAAGAACTCCAGCAGCAAATGGTACTCTGAAGCTTCCCGATCTGATCAGTAATTTATAGGGAATGATTATTTTTTCCTGTCTCCAGCTGGGACAACGGGCAACGTTAGTGCCCCGGACTGCTCCGGGTGACCGTCTCGGGTGAGCGACCAGTGCAAATCCAGATCATCCAGGGATATAAAGCTATTCTTATTAATAAGGATCATTTCTCCCCTGTCGAGATCCACCGGGAGCACTGTCAGCGGTTGGTACACCTTTTGAACCTCGTAAGCATGGGGATTGGGTCGCAAATCCGGCTGGAAGAGCCCATTAATGCAGAAATAGCCATCATTTGGCTCATCTCCCCAGTCACCGCCGTAGGTCCATGCTTCTGCTCCATCTTCCATTTCCTGAATCAAGCTCTGATCGATCATGTCCCAGATATAACCTCCTGCACAATGGGGATACTTTTCAAAGATCTCCATGAACTTGTGCAGGGAGCTAATGCTGTTTCCCATGGCATGGGCATATTCACAGACCAGGATCGGTTTATTGGCATAATCCTTGGGCCAGACCCATTTGCCAATAATTTCCCCGGCTTTGCCAAAACGTCTGGGTTTATCTCCCTGAGCCAATTTCTCCAAAAAGTCCGGGGATGGATACATCGTACTTATCACATCGGAATTCGGAGAAGTGTGTTCGCCTTCATAATGGATCGGACGGGTTTGATCCAGTTCCAGCATCGCCTGGCGCATATACTGGAAATTCTTCCCCCTGTCCAGCCTCATTACCCAACGACCAGAAGATGATCGAGGGGTGATTGCGATCCCGCATTACCATCCGCGTTCCCCGGGAGACTACCGCATCCCGCCAATCTGCTTTACCGCGGGGAAGGTGTTTCACGAATTGATGGGATTCCAGATTGGCTTCGTCCATCACATAAAGCCCATAACAGTCGCATAGACTCATAAAAATATGGATCGTTTGGATAATGGGCCGTCCGGACCGCATTGATGTTGAATTGTTTCAGGAGCTTGACCTGTTCTTCCATGGATTCTCTGGTGACGGCATATCCCGTTCGGGGATCGAATTCATGGCGGTTCACCCCTTTGATCAGGATCGGTTTCCCATTCAAGAGGATCTGGCGATCGATGATTTCCACGACCCGGAAACCGAATTTGACCGGGATCACTTCGATCGAATTTCCAGCTCCATCCACCAGGTTGAGTAGAACAGTATAGAGGTACCGGATCCTCAGCAGACCATTTGGCAGGCTTTTTCACCGGTTCCTCGATCTTGATCTTACATATAGTGCCTTCCCAGTCTGTGATTATCTCCTGGTGAGAGATTACTTGTTTTCCATTTGGATCGATCAATTCAACAAACAGATTTAATTCCTGGTCATCCGATCCTTTCTTGAAAAGGGATACATCTGCCAACAATCTGGCATCATGGTAGGCAGGATCAAAATCACATCGTAAATAAAAATCTTCTATCCTGATTGGAGGTGTTGAATAAAGATAGACATCCCGAAAGATCCCGTTCAGAAACCACATATCTTGGTCTTCCAGATAGCTGCCATCGCTAAACCGAAAAACCAAGGCTGAGATCAGGTTATCTCCACGGACAAGGAACTCAGTAATTTCGAACTCTGCCGGCAGTCTCGAATCCTGGCTGTATCCCACCTCTTTCCCATTGACCCAGACCTGCAAAGCCGCCTGGGCAGCACCAAAGTGGAGAAAAATTGGCTGTCCTAACCAATTCATGGGAGAGTGAAGTTTTTTCTGTATCTTCCCAGGTTATTTTGCTGCGGATCGATCCGGGGAGGATGTTTTTCATCTATGCCGGGAGGGAGCCCGATGTCCCGGTAGTGAGGATTGCCATACCCCTGCATCTGCCAGGAACCCCGGGACTTCGATATCGCTCCCAGCCCCTGTCATCAAAATCCAGGCTAAAAAAATCCTCCAAGTTCCTCAGGAGAAGAAGAGGTCCAGTGAAATTTCCAGGGTCCATTCAATGAGATATACTGGTCGGAGGTCCATTCTCCAATAAAGCATCATTTCTCTGCTGATATCGGACGGCTGCTGCAGTCATAGGACGCCGATTGATATCAAATATAGTGTGGGTCTTCCCAGATTCTGGATCTCGGACCAAGATCCTTCTTATCAGCCTTCAAAATAATCTCCTGGTTAGAAATAAGTCCTGATTTTGTGATTCTATCCCCACAAAGAAGGGAGCACAAGTGATAGAAACCCTGCAATCCAGCTCAATTTTCGTTTCTCAGTCTACCCTCTTGACAACAGCACTGGATTATGGATAATAAAAGCAAGTACTTGCTTACATTTCATCAGGAGCCTATGAAACCTAAACTCACAAACTCAATTCCACCTGATACCCGGGATCGGATCATGCAGGCGGCCTCGGATTTATTTGCACAAAAAGGGTATGCTGGCACCACTACCCGGGCCATAGCTGCAACCGCAGGCGTAAATGAAGTCACCCTGTTTCGTCATTTTGGCAGCAAGGAAAACCTGGCCCGGGAAATTATGAATCAATTCGGGGGAATGGCTGTTGCTGAAAACATGGAGAACCATCTCAGTGGTAATTATCGGGAAGACCTGCTGATGATCGGAAAAATGATGTTAACTGTGATGACAGAACGAAATGATGCCATGCGCATGGCCATCTGTGAGGCAGGCCACTTCCCCGAGTTCCGCGATGTAGTAGCTGAAAATCCCCGCCAACTGCGGCTAATGCTGGCCCGCTATTTCCAAACTTTAATGGATAAAGAACAGATCCACCAGGGGCACCCCGAACTATTGGCCCAGGCGTTTCTGGGGATGTTCTTTTCTTATACCGTCTTGCAGGGATTTTTATTGGACAACATTCAGCCTGAAGTCACCCCAGATGAGATCGTGGCCCAGTTTGTTGAGCTTTTTGTGCGCGGCACACTTAAAGCCGAGGAGTAATTATGGCCCAAGAAAACGCAATTGTATTCAGATCTGTCACCCGGAAATTCGGTGATCTGGTTGCGGTGGATGATTTGTCTTTTAATGTGGGGCGGGGAGAGATATTTGGGTTATTGGGGCCTAACGGCGCCGGCAAAACTACCGCCATCAATCTGATCTTGGGGTTGTTAAAAGCCCATCAGGGAGAGATCCGGGTGCTGGGTTTTGATATCAACTCCCAGACCCGGCAGGTATATCATCGGGTAGGTTATGTACCCCAGGAAACCAATCTATATCAAGATCTGAGCGCTATCGATAATCTCTGGCATCATGCCGCCTTATACTGTCAAGACTTAAGCACAGTCAAAGGCCGAATGGAAGAACTGCTGCAGTTCACCAATCTCTGGCAGCGCAGAAAGGATCCAGTCAGAACATTTTCCGGCGGGATGAAACGACGCCTATCTCTGGCCAGGGCTTTACTTCACGATCCTGATGTGATCTTCTTCGATGAACCCACCCTGGGTGTGGATGTCCAGGGCAGGTTTGCCCTCTGGGAACACATACAGGAACAAAGGGAAACTGGGAAAACATTTGTGATTTCCACAAACAACATGGTTGAAGCAGACACGTTATGTGACCGGCTGGTAATCATCGACCACGGCCAATCCATCGCCCTGGACTCGCCAGACAACTTGAAATCCAGTATGAGTTATGACGTTGTATCCATCCATACCTCCCCGCCAATTGATGCACCGGAAACCCTGTTATCCCCCTATCCGGTTCAGAACATCACTCTTCTTGAACCAGACTACCTGCGATTTGAAATGCAGAATGCCGACACCCGGACAGCAGAACTGATCAATACTATTACCAAAGACCACCAGCTGGATTCGATCCTGATCGCCCGGCCTTCCCTTGATGACGTCTTCCTCTACCATACCGGCCGGGCCCTGCGGGAGTGAAAATGAAAAGATTCTCCCTGCTGCTCCATAATGAG
Organism: uncultured Chloroflexia bacterium; assembly: GCA_963824175.1. Classification (GTDB taxonomy): domain Bacteria; phylum Chloroflexota; class Anaerolineae; order Anaerolineales; family UBA11858; genus B10-G9. Next base: position 78,630 of record CAWGOD010000005.1, read on the forward strand.
TTCAAATCTTTCCTGACAGCACCCGTTGTGCACATGATCGCCATCCTCCAGCCCACCCTGATGTACATCCTGATGTCGGTCATCATGGTTGTGCCTACCTTCGAAATGAGGATAGTTAATCCTGCATCTGAACTCGGGGCAAGGTTCATAGCTGCTGTTGATGATGTTGAATCACCAATTGGCCCTGATTATATCGAGCCAATCCTCATAGATGACCCATCTCCCGGTTTCCGCCAGGTAGTTGAGATCATAGAAACCGATGGAAATCCGATCGCAATGCAAACCTACGGCTACATCGACAGCAACCTGGTCAAAAACCTGCGTAACCGCTTGACCGCAGCATTGCTGGTTCTCTGGAATACCGAGTTAGGAGATCAAGGGATTACTATCCATGAGCATCCCTGGCTGCCCAATGATATCCCCTATACAGTCTATTTTGGCATGGCTATGATCCCCCTGGCTGCCTATCTGTCCGCAGCCATGATCGGAGGATACCTCATGGCACAAGAATTTGAAAACGGCACGATCCTGACCTATCGGCTTAGCCCAACATCATATCGATTAATACTGGCAGCCAAGCTCACCCGGCTAATGATCACAGCCCTAGCAGGTGCAGGTATTCTATATTTATCCCTGGGTTTGATCACCGGGGTCTGGTCCAGTTCTTTACTTACTGTCCTTGTTATATTGATGCCGCTGATCCTGATCGCATCGTGTATAGGTCTTGTCGCCGGTCTGATAACCCGCAGCACCTTACCATCCTTTCTTATTGCTTTGGCCAGTGCATTCGCATTCTGGTTATTAGGCAGTGGTTTCGGATTGGCAGCTGGATTTTCGACTATCTTCGAAAAGATAAGCCGCCTGATCCCAAACACACCAGTCATCGAAATGATGTTCCCCTATTTTTATTACGGGCGCCAGGTGGCTGCTCATCCCCTGGCTGCCAAACTTCAGCTGATCGGCTACACTCTCGCCATGTTATTCATACTTGTGATTATTTATCATAAACGGGTTCTGTCAAAAGACAGGTGATCTCTATGCGCCGTTTATGGATCTTGTTCAAAACCGAGTTTAACGTTTGGCGGCATGACCCCATCACAGCTATGGGTGGGATCATACCTTGCCTCTTCATCCTGATTGCCTTTGCCCTGCTATTTGGAGGGCGTCTATCCTTCCCAATCGCCGTGATCAATAAAGACCACGGGGAATACGGACAGCTCCTGGTGGATACCTTTCCAGAGGTGATATCTCCCCTGGACAACCAGCCATATTATGCGGTCCAATCCCTGGGTGAAGATGAAGCATGGTTGGCATACCAAGGTTATCAAATCGAGGGTATCTGGATCATCCCGGAGGATTTTTCTGAGAGAATAGTTGCCGGGAACGAACCTACAATCGATATGCATTTCATGAACTACAACGATGATCGGGCCAAGAATCACCGTATTTACTCTTCCGAGATATTATGGGCCTTCTATCAAAAGATCGGGCTGGAGGATCCGCCCCTGGAAATGGCCGAAAAATATCCTCTGCCGGAAATGGTGGACTGGGTCTCGGTCATATCGATCGGTATTGTGCTTTTATCAGTGACCCTGGGGGGAATCTTTAATATGTTCATCCTGACCTATAAGGCCCAAATGGCCAAGATCACTTTGGAGATGGGTCTTGCTCCACGTTCGTTAGCCTGGGTGCTGGTGCCAAAAACAATTCTAGCCACGCTTGCTGGCCTGGCTTCAGGAACCATTTTTCTGGTGATCATCCGCTTATGGCTGGGCTTCTGGCCAGGAGGATATCTTTGGGCGGTCTGGCTGCTGGCCGGACTGGTCGGTGTATTCTGGATCCAGGTAGGATTGGTATTCGGCTTGATCGCTAAAAACTACATGGCAGGCGCCATCGGTTCGGTCCTGGGCGCAATGATCATCTTTTTCATTGGCGGAGGGTTATCAATGGTTCGAGCCAATCAGGACGCAGTCACCTGGATTGCTTGGCTCTTCCCCAATACCTATGCTGTGGATCCCATTCGCGACCTTGTTCTCTTTAACACATGGCCAGTGGATTTTAATTCTGTGCTTCTGAAGCTGGTTGGATTTGCCGTGATTGCGATCTTCTTTGGCTCCTTATTCTTTGTGCGGAAGCTGCGCAAGTTAGGATGACCATCAATTTTTACTTAAAAATCGATCTATAAAGTATAAATAAGCCATTATCAGTATTTCCTTATCAGTTGAGGATCAAAATGTTTAGGTGGCTACAGAATTTTCCACATTTTCTTGAGATTGTCTATCAACTTATTTGAGGTTGGTCTAACCCCACTCAAACGCTGGTTTAATCCAGGCGGCAGGGCTGAGCCCCTGGTGATCGCTGTCGAAAAAGTCGGCAAAGGTGCCGTCTTCAATTGCAAAATGTGCGGCCAGTGTATTTTGCACAGCACCGGCATGACCTGTCCGATGACCTGCCCTAAACATTTACGCAATGGCCCCTGTGGTGGTGTCCGCCAGAATGGAAAATGCGAAGTTAAACCAGACATGAACTGTGTCTGGGTTGAGGCCTATCAGCGTTCTTTGAATATGCCCAAATACGGTCGACAATTCGCTTCCCTTCAGCCCCCCATGAACCACCAGCTCAAAGGGTCATCATCCTGGATCAATATGTTTCACGGGTTGGATCTTGAATCTGCCAGCTGGATGGGCATCTACTGCGGATATTCCCGTAAATTTCATCAAGGAGGATCATTATGGTAATAAATAATAATTCTCCCTGCAGCAAATTGGAAGAAATTCTCAGAGCTGGCCATTTTGCGGTCACCGCAGAGCTCAACCCGCCTGACAGCGCGGACCCTGAAGATGTTTATAAAGCCGCTCGAGTTTTGGCAGAAGTTTGCGATGGTATTAATGCAGTAGATGCCTCCGGCGCAAACTGCCACATTTCCAGTGTGGCTATGTGCGCTCTTCTGACCCGGGCTGGGTATGAACCTGTTTATCAAGTGACCTGCAGGGATCGGAACCGGATAGCCATCCAGGGCGATATGCTCGGTGCTGCGGCAATGGGCGTTTTGAACGTATTGTGTCTCACGGGTGATGATGTAACAGCAGGTGATCAGCCCGAAGCCAAGCGTGTATTTGACTTTGATTCCATACAGCTGCTGAGAACGGCCCGAACGATGAGAGATCAAGGGGTATTTCTAAGCGGTCGCAAGATCACCTCACCCCCCTGTTTTTTCCTGGGAGCCGCAGCCAATCCCTTTGTGCAGCCCTACGATTGGCGTCCTCAGCGATTGGCAAAAAAAATTGCCGCTGGAGCCCAGTTCATCCAAACCCAATATTGTTTTGATCTCCCCCGATTCAAGGAATATATGACTCAAGTTCGAGACCTGGGGTTGGACAAACAAGCCTTCATACTGGCTGGAGTTGGGCCATTAAAATCAGCTGGTGCCGCAGAATTCATGAGGACAAAAGTTCCTGGTGTCGTCATACCAGATCAGTTTGTCGATCGGCTCAAGAAGACCCCCAAAGAAAAACAACAGGAAGAGGGAAAGCAGATCTGTATCGAACTCATTGAACAGATCCAGGAAATCGATGGCATCGCCGGCATTCATATCATGGCTTACAGACAGGAAGAATTGGTGGCAGAGATCGTCGACCAGGCAGGCCTGATGCCCAGGCCTGTTAACTAATTGATAAAAAAATCAATGGATTGAATTATTGAAAACAAAAAGACGCTCAAATGGGCGTCTTTTTTTGAGTAGCGGGGAGTGGATTCGAACCACTGACCTCCGGGTTATGAGCCCGACGAGCTGCCACTGCTCTACCCCGCGTTAATTATCGACTGCAGATTATAGCACGCGCTAAAAATCCGGTCAAGGTTTGGTAGAGAAAAACAGCTCCCACCAGATCCGGAACAAGTTTTCCGGTTCCGGAGTTGGCGTAGAAAACAACGAGGGCACCTCGGGTGTACCTTCCAACGGCATGATCACCACTCGATGATCCCCTTCCCGGATCCATTTACGTTGGTTATAGGCCCATTCTGCCACAGCTGCATCTGAGCCTGCCCTAACTACCTCCGTCGCTAAAGCGCCAGTGGTCGCGGTTAAAGCAGAAATGGTTAGCTGAGATTCGTCAAACTCAGCGGATAACCGATTTAAATCAGCGATTCGGCTGCCAAAGGCGATCATCCAGACCACGATCAGCCCCAGGAAACCTATCAGAAAAACCATTCTGCCCTTTTTTAGATCCATATCTTTATCTTAACGCACAATCCTGCCAGTCGCAATAAGGGGATAGTTGCAAGTTTATTGCCAATTGCAATCTAAGGGACTGTCTCCTCTGAAAAGGATCAGTCCCTGATTAATTCTCTTCTTTGATGATCTCATTCAAACTTCAACATCATCCTTATTAACAATGACCGTCAAGAAATCATTGGGAGAGATCAACGTAGACCCATGAGGGATTACACTCCTGCCATCTTGTTTTATTGAAACCAGTAAACTGTCCTCCGGCAGCAAGCCGGCAATTTCACTGACCTTTTTTCCCGCTATAGTTGATTTTTCATTTACAAGCAGATGGATTACTTCAAAATGGTCTTCCATTTCAAGTTGTTTCACTCGATGAGTTATCTCTGACCGTCGGGTTAACGCAACATGATAGGCCCGGATGATATTTTGTCTTCTGACCAGGCCCAGAATTTGTCCAGGGTCATCCCGGGATATAACAGGAAGGCGGCCCAGTCCACGCGATCCCATCCTGTATAATGCCTGTCCAATAGTTTCGTCGGGATATGTAAATAACAGGTCAGCCCTTTTGGTTGCGAGATCGCGGACATAAGTTTTATCCAGATTGAGTTTGGCTGAAATTGCATTCCGCAGGTCACTAACCGTAATAATACCAAACAGCTTACCCTCTTCATCCAGGACAACGGCACCATGGCTGTAAGATTTATTCAGCAATATTGACAAATTACTTATGGTGTCATTCATGGAGATGATTGTAAAATCATGGGTCATTACTTCCTGGACCATGACACCTTCCAGAATATCAACATCTCTACCCCTGTTAAGGTGAACACCTCTCCTGGATAATTTCAGGGTATAGATAGATTCTCCTTTCAGCAGCTGTTGAGATATTATCGTGGTGATAACAACTGTTAACATCAATGGAAGAATTATCCGATAGTCACCTGTCAATTCGAATAGAATGATCACTGCAGTTATAGGTGCATGAGCTGCTGCAGTAAAGGTTGCGGCCATGCCAATTAACGCATAAGCTCCAGGCGGGGCAATGATTGTCGGGAAGATCATCCGGATTCCCAGTTCGAAGACAGTTCCCAGCATAGCTCCCATAAACAACGCTGGAGCAAATACACCACCTGATCCTCCGGAACCCAATGTCAGGACGGTTGCGATAAGTTTCAGGAACAGGAAAGCAAGAGCCACTCCTATTACCAGGTTACCGGCCAGGGCACTCTCGATCACGTCGTAGCCAACGTTAAAAATCTGCGGCAAACCTTCCCAGTCAACTCCAGTGATGGTCGGATACAACAAGGCCAATCCCCCCAACAATATTCCCCCTATCATTGGCTTCAACCATTCTGGAACGCTTTTCCAATTTCCAAATAAGTCCTCAGTCCAATATAATGATCGGACAAATAACACTCCCAATAAAGCAGCCAATATGCTTAACAGAGGGTAAAACGCGAACTCCCACAATGAGGTAACACCATATTCTACAGGGATCAAAAATGCCGGGAGATCTCCAAAAACTGCCTGACCGACTACACTGGCTGCTACAGATGAGATCACTACCTGGCTGAAGTGTTTTACGCTGAATTCTCCCACTATGACTTCAAGAGCAAAGATAACACCTGCAATGGGCGCATTAAATGTCGCAGCAATTCCTCCTGCAGCGCCGCAAGCCACCAGGATGCGGACTTTGTCATCGGACATGTGTAATCTCTGACCGAGAGTCGATCCGATGGAGCTGCCTATTTGAACAATTGGGCCTTCACGCCCTACTGACCCACCGCTTCCGATGGATATAGCAGAGGCAAGTGATTTAACCAAAGCCACAACAGGGCGAATCTTACCTCCATGTAGTGCCACGGCTTCCATAACTTCTGGAACGCCATGCCCTTTGGCCTCCTTGGCAAAATAATAGATAAGCAAACCAACAATCAGACCACCAATCGCAGGCACGATAACCACATTCAGTCTACCCAGTGACGGTACCGTCGCGGGTATCCATGTATACCCAACAAACTCAACGAAACCTATCAGATATCTGAAAATGACCGCTCCAACGCCTGTGCTCAAACCTATCACGAGAGCAATCACGATGCTGCTGATATTCGATGATCGATAAATTTTTTCAATCTTCTTTTTCATAAGATCAACACCCAATATTCAATCAACTTTTACCTCTCATTAATTGCTTATCAATTACGTTTATCAGTCAAGCGATTAACAAAAAGTTGATTATCTATAAACCATATCTGCACAAACAGAAAAACCGATCCCCTTGAACATGGACCGGTTTATTGAATATGTGTGCCGAAGGTGGGAGTCGAACCCACATGGGAGTAATCCCACTACGCTCTGAACGTAGCGCGTCTGCCTATTCCGCCACTTCGGCAATTTTTTCTTGCAGTGGCAATTTTACCCCGACTTGTCAGTTTGTCAACCTTCCAGGTTCTGTTGTTCCAATCAAGATAATTTAATGATTTCTTCAAGATAGGGATGTACTCCCAACCTAGAACACATGCTATAATTCAGTCAGGTGCGCCTTATGACTCTACTTCAAACAGGGACCAATCCCGCCAACTTACCCCTAGCATTCCTGGGTTATTCATTACTGGTTATTCTGATCTGCGCCACAACCCTGGTGAAGGTATTCCGCGTTTGGCAAAAAGGCAGATTTACCCAGGGTATACGCATGATCCAAATTGTCCTAGGTTTGGTTCTTCTGCGATTAATTCTCTTTGTAATCACCTATTTCTCCTGGAAAGCTACTCCCCAGTTTACTAATACTCTCTTAATACTGGATCAAGCAGCCTCCCTGGTAGGTATTATCCTGATCGTTTGGCTCTGGAATTTTCCAGAGCCCAGCAAAGAGGTCGATTCAGCAGCCCTATTGTCGATCAGCCTGGTCATCCTGCTCGTTGCCGGACAAATATTCATCATGCCTTCCTTGATGGAAGGATTCGCAGGTTCCATGTCTTTCTGGCAGGGCTTATCTATTATGGTCCTGGTAATTGGATCCGGGTTGATCTTGATCCGGAAACCAAATCTGTGGCATTATGGTTTCTTCATGGCCATGATCCTCTTCATTGGTGCTACTCTGAGTTTGTTGAGCGAAAACCTGGAAACCATGCATTTGACTCAGCTGGTGGCCTATCCATTACTGCTCCTGCTGTCTGACCGGTTCTCAATCGGAGATCTATCACTGAAACAAAGCTCTGAAGAGGATCAATTGGAGCGCAAGCAGTTCAGTATAGAGTACAACATCCTGGATTTGGTTGAACGTCTATTTTAACGAGAATGACTCGATCGGGATCCTCTATAAAATTGCCCAGACTACCGCTTACCTGATCTTGGCGGATCTGGCATTGGTGATAGACACCCCGGATGAACACGGCAAGATCCGCATAATCGCCGGATACGACTTGATCCGAGAAGAACCGCTGCAAGCCATCACTCTCGAAAGCAAAAGCATTCCCCTGCTGTCGAATTACATCCAGCGTGGAAAAATGCTCCATATTCCTGCCAGCAGCACCTCAAGAGATCTATCTCACCTATCCAAAATGCTGCAATTGAGCAGGCCGGGGCACTTATTGGCATCTCCAGTTTACGTGGCAGGCGCCAACAAAACCATAGGTGTCGTGCTCTTTTCACCTTTTTCCAACCGGCCCTGGACCAAGGACGATCAGGAATATATCACCTTGCTTTGCAAGTTATTCGAATCAGCGTTCAGCCATCACCTTGTTTCACAGAATGGCGAATCTGACAGTGTAAAGAACACGATTCGGGAACTGTCCTCAAAACTAACAGTCCTCACTCAAGACAAAAGCTCTCTCAAGGATGATCTGGCCATATTAAAATAAAGAGCACCAGAACATGCTTCTGGATTTCGACAATTTAAGGGCAAAATACGACCAGGTCTTGGGCTGGGGCAATGCCCTTCAGAGACATCTCTCGATGCTGGTAGATTTAACTGAGAAGGATTCAACAGAAGCTCTAAAAAAATATGTTGGCGTGATCGAAAAAGAAATCAAACAGCTGAAGAAACAGGACATTCAACCGGTAGAACTAAAAGCCCCCATCCCTGTGGAAAAAGATGATAAGGGAAAGCAAGAAGAGGATCCAGATACCATTAAGCCTGCCGTCTTGAACACAGCAATCCTGGATTGCCTCGACGACGCCCAGGCCAAGATCGATGAGAAGAGTCTAGTTAAATCTCTGGACATGCCTGATAATCCTCCCCTTCTGAAGATGAGCCACGCCTTGTTCAAAGAAATCTTTTCCTTCCTGGTTGCTAATGCAATTGAAGATAACAAACCCGGTGGGGAGATCCAGATCCGAACCCAGATCTATAAAGAAGATAGCACCCAGCACTTTGCCCATATCAAGATCAGTGATCAAGGTAAAGGTTACCTCCCGGACGATGTTTCAGATATTCTGAACGATCACCTGACAACACAACAACAGGAAAAACTCAGTCAGGTGATGACCAACCTATATGTCACCAAGAATTTGGTTGAAAATGAAGGGGGACGTATGTGGGTGGAGAGCAAACCCGGAACAGGAACAACAGTCAGCTTGTTACTTGCATTCCTTTAGGAATTCCCTTAGAAAATGATTAGTATGGTACAAATCTTGCTACCTAAGATGTTAGTTGAATTGGCAAGAATCCTCTTCCCTTGTCTGAGAGAATTAAATCAGACTTCAATAATAGGGCAGAATGGTCATTTAAGAAGTATTTGACAAGGAAAATCATACCAGGAAACATAGAAATCCGAGAGTAAAGATTATGTTAAAGAATAAACGGTATTTGATCTTCATAATAGGCTTTATTCTATTGGGACTAATATTCCTCGGACTCCAGCTGGGAGGTGGATTGCCATTTTCCAGGGCTTCAACCGAGAGTGTTTTATTTCTAGGAGGAACGCCAACACCAACCGCCTTCAAACCACTGGAATCGACCCCCACTTTTTTTCCTACGGACTATCCAACACCAACACCAACTCTTACACCCACTCCGGCCATTATTGTACCCGTTAGTAATACCGTAGGTGTTGACCCGATAGTTCAACCTGATCATCAGATTAATATTATGATTCTGGGATCGGACCAAAAATATAAGGGGTCAATTGGACGGACAGATACTATCATACTGATGACCGTTAACACAGAAGAAGGAACAGTGAATGTCACATCCTTCCCACGGGATTTATATGTCTACATCCCCGGCTGGACAAATCAGCGCATCAATACAGCTTTTGCACATGGCGGTTTCCAGCTTTTGCAGGACACAATGCTCCATAATTTCGGTTTTAAACCGGATTATTTTGTCCTGGTCAATCTGTACGCTTTTGAATATTTTGTGAATGACCTGGGTGGGATATATGTCGATGTCCCACAAACCATATGTGATGATAAATGGGGCCACGGGTTATCGCACTGTGTTTATCCTGGAAGACAGCATTTTTATGCCAAGGAGGCCCTCTGGTACGCTCGTTCCAGGGTCACAACCAATGATTTTAACAGAAATTATCGACAGCAACTCATCTTAGGTGCCATTATGGATCGGTTGATCTCATTGGAATCTTTGACCAAAATTCCCCAGCTTTATGAAACCTATGTGAGCAACGTAACCACTAATCTCGACCTGCAAACCATCCTCTCCATGGCACCAACAGCGGTGAGACTGACTGACAGGTCATTGATCAATCAGTATTTCATAAAAGAGTCTATGATAACCCACTGGATCTCCCCTACCGGAGCCCAGGTACTGCTGCCAAACTACCAACTGATCCGAAATATGTTGAACGAGGCCTTGAATACCCCCTAGGTAGACCTTTGGGATACTGTTTAGGAGCATGGAATTAAGTAAAAAATTCTTATAGGTTTCAATAATAGACTTACTGAGCGAGGTTGTGCTATGTTAACTGGAAAAGGAATGTTCATCTGGAGGATCCAGGAATGCCATAACGGCAGTGTAAGTGAAATTACTAAAAAAGCCGTCGAAGCAAATTACAGTCATGTGCTAATAAAAATCGCCAATGGTATTTATAGCTACAATTACGATTGGGATAAGAATATTGATCTAGTACCTCCGCTGACTGCAGCTCTAAAAAGCAAGGGTATCCAGGTCTGGGGATGGCATTATGTATTTGGTGACCAACCAGGTCAGGAGGCTCAGAAAGCGATCAGCCGTATCCGGCAATTAGGGTTAGATGGCTATGCCATAGACGCAGAAGGCCATTACAAAGGGAAGTTCGCTTCAGCAACAACTTTTATGAACCAGCTGACAGCATCCATCAAAGATATTCCGATCGCCCTCAGCTCCTATCGATATCCTTCATATCATCCCCAGCTCCCCTGGAACGAATTCCTCCAGAAGGTCGACTTGAATATGCCACAGGTCTACTGGATGTGGGCCAACAATCCGGGCGCCCAGTTAAAAGCATGTGTTTCTGAATTCAAGAACATGAAGTATACACCGCCAGTTTTCCCCACAGGAGCTGCTTGCACAGATCTTGGCTGGACACCTACTCTCTCTGAAGTAAGTGAGTTCATGCGCAAATCCAAAGAATTAAATTTATCTGGATTCAATATGTGGGAATGGAGCAGTCTTCACAATGCCTTACCGGTGGATTACTATCGATTGATCCGAGACTTTGAATGGGACAGCGGTTCTGCTCCACCCAAAGATATCGCAGAACAATTAATCGATGCACTAAATTCCCACAAAGCAGATCAAGTCCAGGCTCTTTATAGAGGAAATGCAGTTCACATAACCAGTGAAAGGACCGTGCAGGGCCAAGAGGCTGTTAAAAGTTGGTTTAGCACTATGTTCAGTGAGATTTTACCGAATGCGACCTTTACCCTGGCGGGATATAGTGGGGAAGGTAGTACGAGGCAGATCAGCTGGACTGCCAGTTCCTCAGCAGGGAATGTTCAAAATGGCAGCGATACTTTGGGTTTAATAGACGGTAAAATTGCCTACCATTTCTCAGAGTTTAGCGTCAGTAAATAATCTGCTGCCAAATCATTTAGCCTTTAGATATCGGGCGCACCATTTCCCAGGGAATTGTTAACAGGGTTACCCGGTCATCATCCCGCATATCCACAACCTCTTTACCTTTTTGAGCTACCCTGGTTTGCAGGGGAGCATCATCCAACCTGGTTGATTTTGGCGCGAAGTTTTCAAGGTGGACAGTCACACGCATGGTCCCTTTTCCGGCAGTCATACCGGCCAGGGTAACCTTTTCCGGAAGCTTCCAGGCAATAACTCCCTTCCCATACCTTCCCTGGATGGGGAAATCATCCACTTTGACACGTTTTGCTCTGCCGGAAGATGTCAAGAAATACAGCTCTCCTTTCTTCGAAAGTGTTTCCATACCAATGATCCGGTCTTCCTGCGATAGTTTCATACCGTTCACTCCGGCAGCCATCAATCCCATAACTCGAACATCTTCATCCTGAAATCGAATCGCCATTCCCTGGTCAGTAGCCAGGAAGATATCCCTGGTGCCATCACTTAGCCTGATGGAGACTAAACGATCATTGTCATTTACCTTCACAAGAGTGAACAACTGAGCAGAAGGCCCCGGTAATTCACTGATCTCGCTCTTTTTCAGCATGCTTTGCTCAGTGACTGTAATCACGTGCCAATTTTCACCCCGATCCTTTTTGGGTGGTAATCCGAAAACAGAACCTAATTTCACATCCTTGTCAAAAGGCGACAGATTCGAAAAATGGGTGCCTTGACTGGGTTTGGATGCCTCAGGTACAGAATGGGCAGGAATAGCTGCCGCGTCCCCCTGTTCGGATACCAGGAACAGAGTATCCCGGGTATTGACCCGTACCAACCAGTTAGGCACATCCCAACCACTTGGGCGGGGAGGATCATCGCCCTGTGAGCGTGCAACCAAACCATCTCGATTGATCATCACCCATACATTTTCAGAAGGCGTCAGATGAGTAAGCTGCATCGGGGCTGCTTCCAAGCCTCCTTCCACCAGGGCGATCTGGGTTCTACGGGAATCGTTGAACTCTTCCTTGATCTCCTGAAGTGATGCGGCAATCACTTCCCGCATCTTTTTAGGAGATTTTAACAACGTGGAAAGTCCCTTTATTTGCTTCTGAACAGCTTTATATTCATCCTCGATCTTCTTCCGTTCTAGTCCTGCCAAACGGCGCAGCGGCATATCCAGTATCGCCTGGGCTTGAATATCGGTCAAGGAGAAGTCTCGTATCAGGTTATTTTTTGCAGTCTGAGCAGAACGAGAATTCCGGATCGTATCAATCACAGCGTCCAGATTGTCCAACGCTTTTGTTAAGCCTGCCAGCACATGTTCTCTGGCTTGCGCTTTTTCAAGATCAAACTGGCTGCGCCGTTTTATGACATCCAGTCTATGTTCCAGATATACCAGCAGTGCTTCTTTCAAGTTCAGCAGTTTTGGTTCGTCGTCCACCAATGCCAAGATGATAATACTGAAAGTATTTTCCAGTGTAGAGCGCTTAAATAACGCTTCAAGAACCTCTTCCGGCAGGGCCGATTTCACCAATTCGATCACAATGCGCATACCCTGACGGTCGGATTCATCCCTCAGATCAGCAATGCCCTCCAACTCCTCATCCCGAACAAGCTTGGCAATCCGTTCCAGGACTGTGACTTTCTTGGTCATATACGGGATCTCAGTTATTACGATCCGGTGTTTGCCGCGGGACATCTCTTCCACAGTAGCTTTCGCTCGGACGCGGATCTTACCCCTACCAGAGCCGTAAGCGCTTTTTAAACCGCTTCGTCGTTTATCTTCAATGATGACTCCTCCGGTTGGAAAGTCAGGTCCCTGGATAAATTTTGTTAACTCTTCAACGGTGATCTTTTCCATTGACTTCCAGTTCTGCAGCATATAGTCAAGGGCATCGACCACCTCGCCAAGATTATGTGGTGGAATGCTGGTAGACATACCAACTGCAATTCCTGTAACCCCATTTACCAGCAGGTTCGGGAAAGAGGCTGGCAGAACGCCTGGCTCTTTAAGAGTTCCATCAAAATTTTGTCGGAACTCAACCGTATTCTTTTCAAGATCATCCAGCATCAATGTAGCTGTCTGAGCCATACGCGCTTCCGTATACCGCATTGCTGCCGGGGAATCCCCATCAATGGAGCCATAGTTCCCCTGACCATCGACCAGAGGATAACGCATGGAAAAATCTTGAGCCATGCGGGCCATCAATTTATAGACCGCCATATCGCCATGCGGGTGGTACTTGCCCAGCACCTCACCGACAATACGAGCTGATTTCTTATATGCAGAATCGGGACCCATGTTCATATCATGCATGGCATACAGAATCCGGCGATGTACAGGCTTTAAACCATCTCGAGCATCTGGCAAAGCCCGAGAGATGATCACGCTCATAGCGTAATCCAAATAGGCTTGCTGCATTTCGTCGTTAATATCTATCGGTCGGATCAAACCAAAATCCATTTTTCCTCCAACAAAAACAACACGGAATACGATGAACCCGGTGTACTTTACACGTTTCGTATTCCGCAATTTATCCATATTCAAAATATTCAGGGAATTTAGCCGATGAGCATTATAACATTAAAAGGCCGGCCGTTTTTGAACTTACTCCGATGGGGGATGCATTTTAAACAAAAAGGATACGATTTCAACAGAAGAAACCGTATCCTTGGTCACAATTTTGGTGAAGAATTATTTTTCTTCTTCTACCTCAGTTACGAGCTCTTCTACAACAGTATCTTCGGTGATTTCACCAAGATCGGTTTCCTCTTCTACCGCTTCCATTGCAGCATCATCTTCCTCAACTGCTTCTTTTTCGTCTTCAGGTGCAAAAGGCCCTCGTATGAAACCAGTTCCGGCGGGAATCAGTTTCCCGATGATCACATTTTCTTTCAGACCAAAGAGAGGATCTTCATCCCGATTGACAGCAGCCTGCGTGAGTATCTTGATCGTATGCTGGAAGGAAGCAGCGGACAGGAATGAATTTGTATTTAATGCCGCCTTAGTTATGCCCAGAAGAACATCGTCGTATTTCAGCGGTTGTTTCCCTTCCTGGAGCAAATCTTCATTCTCCTGAATAACTCCCATCCGGTTGGCCAGTTCCCTTGGCAGAGTATCTGAGCCACCAGAGTCCGTCACATTCACTCGGGACATCATCTTGGCGATAACGATCTCAAAGTGTTTGTCGTGGATATTTTGCCCCTGGGAGCGATAAACTCTCTGGACTTCAAGGAGCATATATTTCTGACAAGCATCTCGCCCGCTGATGCGCAGGATATCATGCGTATTCAATGATCCTTCTGTCAGGCGCTGGGCCGGTTCAACCATTTCGCCATCTTCTACTGCAAGGCGGGCATTGCTTGGAATATCATAATATTTTTCGTCTTTCACTTCATATGAAACGATGATCGTTCTGCCTTCAATGCGAACCCGGCCAGAATTTCTAGCCAAGAGTTGATTATCTGCATCGAGGGAAGCGATCACATCGCCTTCTTCAACCTTATCTTCGTCTTTAACTCGTTTTCGCCAACTCTTCTCTAAATCATAAGCATCGCTGATCATTTCACTGTGAGTGACCCGCACCACACGCATATCACTGTAGCGGTCAGATTTCTCGATACTGACCCTGCCAGCGATCTCCGTCAATACAGCTTCGCCTTTTGGAGCTTTACGAGCTTCAAATAGCTCTTCAACTCTGGGCAAACCCGTTGTGATGTCACTAGCTGCAGCCACACCACCAGTATGGAAGGTTCTCAGCGTCAGCTGGGTTCCAGGTTCACCGATGGATTGGGCGGCAACAATACCAACCGTAGCACCTTTCTCGACCGGTTGACCACGTCCTAAGTCAAGACCATAACATTTAGCGCATAAGCCATATTCCAGGGTACAAGTCAATGGAGAAAACACCTTGACTCGGTCAACATTGGATTTCTGGATCCTACGCGCGATTTCTCGAGATACCAAAGTGTTCTTTTCAACAAGGACCTCACCAGTTTCCTGGTCAACTACATGGTCGGCCAGAACCCGGCTGAAGACCCGGTCTTGCAAGGTTTGGCCAGCCACATCTTCTGACCGTTCCAATACGATGCAATTATCAGTACCGCAATCTTCATTGTTAATGATAGCGTCCTGTGATACATCCACCAGCCGCCTGGTCAAATAACCAGCATCAGCAGTTCTCAAGGCAGTATCTGCCAAACCTTTCCGGGCACCGTGACTGGAAATGAAATATTCCAGCGCAGTCAGTCCTTCACGGAAACTGGAACGAATCGGAACCGGGATGATCTGACCGGAAGGGTCAGCCATCAAACCACGCATACCCGCCAGCTGGGAAACCGGTCCGAAACCACCCTTGGTCGCTCCGGAAAGGGCCATCACAGCCATGTTGCCGTGGGGATTCATGTTGGCTTTAACCGCATCACCAACATCTGCAGTAGTTTTCTGCCAGATATCGATTAGTCTATCATCCTGTTCTTGGGCGGTCAGCAAACCGCGCCGGAAACTGCGTTCCACTGCACCGACCTTTTCAAATGCCTCTGCTACAATCCCTTCTTTCTCAGGTGGAATCTGCAAATCGGCCACTGCAATCGAATAACCGGATTTGGTTGCGAATTCAAATCCCAGATCTTTGATACTGTCAGCTGCCCATGTTGTTGTTTCATTATCACAATATTCGTAAATTTCAGTGATCAGGTCTTTTACATCACCCTTAACCAATGGCCAGTTCATGAACTGGACTTCATATGGGAGGGATAAGTTAAAAATAGTCCGACCAACTGTGGTATCGATCACCCTTTCTTCCGGGGCGTTCATTCGTTCACCATCTTCGTCGTACCAGGTTTCCGCCAAGATCTTGATCTTGGTTGGAATCTTCACCTGACCGAGAAGGTAAGCTGTTTCAACTTCGATCATGGTTGAAAATATTCGGCCATCACCTGGATATGGACGTTCATCATCTCTGGTCAGGAAGAACACACCCAAAACCATATCTTTGGAAGGAGCGATAATCGGTTCGCCATTGGCTGGTTTGAGCAGGTTCTTGGTGGAAAGCATCAGCTCTCGGGCTTCCGTCACAGCTTTCTGTGAAAGCGGTACATGGACAGCCATCTGGTCACCGTCAAAGTCTGCATTGAATGCGGGGCACACCAGGGGATGAAGCTGAATTGCGCTGCCTTCGATTAACTCGACCTCGAAGGCCTGAATACCGAGGCGGTGCAAAGTCGGAGCACGGTTTAGAAGTACGGGACGACTTTTAACTGCCTCTTCCAATGCTTCCCATACTTCAGGGCGATTCCGTTCAATCAGTCGCTTGGCGCCTTTGACGTTTGTTGCAAAACCTCTTTTTTCAAGAATAGAAATCACAAAGGGTCGGAATAACTCCAAAGCCATTTTCTTCGGAAGACCACACTGAGACATTTTCAATTTGGGACCGGACACAATCACAGAACGACCGGAGTAATCCACTCGTTTACCAAGTAAGTTCCTGCGGAAGCGACCCTTCTTGCCCTTCAACATATCACTGAGGGATTTTAATTCCCTGCGTCCCCGGCGGGAAAGGGCTTTCCCTCGCTGGGAGTTGTCTATCAGTGAGTCTACTGCTTCCTGGAGCATGCGTTTTTCATTGCGAACGATCACGTCCGGCGCGCCCAGTTCCAGAAGGCGTTTCAGTCGGTTATTGCGGTTGATGACCCTTCGGTAAAGGTCATTCAGATCCGAGGTGGCAAAACGGCCGCCATCCAGCTGCACCATCGGGCGCAGATCAGGAGGGATCACAGGAAGTACGGTCAGTATCATCCACTCGGGTTGATTTTCTGTCTTCTGGAAAGCATCCACAACCTTCAATCGCTTGATAGCTTTTTTTCGTTTCTGTTTACTTCCAGTTGTCTTGATCTCGTTCCAGAGTTCCTTGGAGAGAGCGTCAAGGTCAAGGCGTTTGAGGATATCGTAAAATGCTTCGGCTCCCATTTCAGCCTGGAAAACCTGACCCCAGCGTGATCTGAGTTCACGATACTCCGCTTCACCAAGGAAGATCAAAGGTTGCATGTTCAGCAGTTCATCTCTCAGGCGTTTATATTCAGATTGGGCGGAATCGATCGCCAAATCCAAATTATCCCGAAGCTGAGTGATCTCCTGGGAGGTTTCTGCCCGGACTCTGGCCACATCCAATTTGATGTGTTCCAGTTCATTTTCCTTGGCTTCTTTAAGGCTTTCTTCAATCTCTGTCAAGCGCTGCTTTACAACGTCTTGAATATTGGCAATATGAGCGGTGCTGATCTTGTTTCCTTTCTTGACAATCACAACATCCGTCTCAGGGAAAATCAGGTCGTCTTTTGCAGCTTCATCAACACTTTCCTGAAGTGTCTTTTCCAATCGCTGGCCTTGTTTGATAACAGGTTCTAAGTCTGCTGCAATTTGCTCATCATAACGGGTTTCCACATCATGTTGCTGGGCTTCCAGCTCTTTAAGGCGATCTTCCCGTTCAGTTTCCTTAGATTTGATTCCTTCGCTGAAGTCTTCCCCTACCTCTCCTTCTCCAGAGGTAAAGCGGGTATCTAACTGTTCAAGCGCTCGTTTCCGAGCTTCTTCGTCAACATAGGTAACAATATACTGGGCAAAATACAAGACCCGATCCAAATCACGACGCGACATATCAAGCAATCGCCCAAGGATTGAAGGGATCCTGCGAGAGAACCAAAGATGCGCTACCGGGGCTGCTAGTTCGATATGCCCCATGCGCTCTCGGCGTACCGCAGAACGGGTTACTTCAACACCGCATTTGTCGCAAACGATGCCTTTATAACGAATATTCTTGTATTTACCACAATGACATTGATAATCTCTGGTAGGACCAAAGATCGCTTCACAAAACAGACCATCTTTTTCCGGGCGTAAACGCCGGTAGTTGATGGTTTCTGGTTCCAGGACTTCCCCATATGACCAACTGCGGATGATTTCTGGTGAAGCTAATCCAATTCGAAGTTTTTGTATCCCCTTAGTTTTCACTAGAAAACCTCCTGTATAATCGTGCTCGCAACCGCTTAATGCTACAACCCTCACCAGCCAACTCTGTTATCTGTTCCCCTCAACACTCACACTTTTCCCTGGCTGATAACTCCACTGAGCGATCAGTCAGATGAAACATTCAAGATAATCAATTGTGAGCTCTGTTTGTGTCCAAAAAACGGCACCGTCAGCAAGAACAGATGTTTTAGTATCATTACGCACAAAATCAAGCGCAAAAGAGTACGCTCTTTAGCGCTAGCATCATGTGAGGGGATTGATATTTAACATGCAACTAGCTATTATACAGGTTGAAGGGAGCTCAGTCAAGAGGACTTCCTTGCATTCTGGAGTTTTTCCTCCTCCCCTAATCTCCCTGAAATTCCCCCATTGGGTCACTGCAGCATCAGTCTACCACAATACAGGGCTTCTTTCCATAAATATTATGGTTTGTGTGTCTTTTCTGGTTGGCGAATTGGAATAGCCAGAGAAAAAGTACTGCCAGCTCCCAACTCGCTTTTTATCCAGGCGTCACCCCCGTGCCTCTCGGCAATGGACTTGACAATAGCCAACCCTAACCCGGTTCCGCCTTGTTTATCCTTTTCCCGGCTTTCGACCCGGTAGAATTTCTCAAACAGACGCTGTTGGTCCACCGGGGAAATGCCGATCCCGTTATCCTCAATTTCGAAAATGATCTTTCCTTCTTCCATTTTATAGCGGATCCAAACATTACCGCCCTGTTGATTGAAATTGATCGCGTTATCTACCAGGTTCCTCAAAGCCTGCTGGAGCAAAGCTTTATCGGCAGAGATAAATGGAATGGTCTGGTTAGGCGGCGCAACATGCAGTTTGATCTTCTTCTGGGAAGCCCTAATATTGAATGAATCCGCTACCTCGGAGACAATATCCGGAGCCGAGATCATATCAAGCTTCAATCCCACTTCAGCCTCAATCCTTCCCAGATCAAGCAAGTTTTGAACAAGGTGAGACATGCTCTCTACACCGGTAATAATCTTATGGACATAGTTCTGCTGCTGGTCATTCAGTTCACCCACCATTTCTAACATTGTGGCATACCCCCGCATCAATGTAAGTGGGGAGCGAAGGTCATGGCTGACAGTAGCAACAAAATCGGATTTCAATTCGTCCATTTCCTTAAGCTGGGAAATATCCCTCAGTATACAAACTCGACCCAAGTGATGTTCCCCGGCGATTACAGGAGAGGCAGTTGCCAGGAAAATTCGGCCATCTTTGAGTTTAACCTCTTTGGATGATCTCCCGCCCGGAGCGCCATCCAGCAGCTCAATCAGCTCCTGCTGGTCGGTGATCCCTTCAATGGATTCCCCTATCCCAAAATCATGTTCGATCCCGAGCAGCTCAGCAGCAACCGGATTAGTCAGGAGCAGTTTATCCTGATGGTCAAGCACCAGAATAGGATCAGGGGTGGACGCAATAATCGCAGCCATCCGTTTTCTGCCGATCTCGGCTCTTCCAAACAGTGATGCATTCGTAGCTGCCAGAGCAGCCTGTCCAGCCAGGGTAACAATATAGCGAACTTCGCTGTCAATAAATGTGTGTGGCTCAAGATACGCCAACCAAATGGCGCCATAATATCCCTGTTCGTGTTGAAGGGCAACGATCAGGATCGCGCCCGGAACAGGATCATCATCCTCAAGGTCTAAAAGCGGCATTCGGGCGGGATTGGATAACATAACCGGGGATCGATTCCGGGCTAATTCCAGGATCTGGGGATCGAGGTATGCAAAAGCCTCGGTATCTTCTCCTTGTCCAATGCTGGTCATTTCAGCACCTTCTAATAATCCTTCGGGAAGGACATCCGCATCCAGTACGATCCGGGCTGAACTGGCCCCTATTTCGAGAGCCGAGGACAGGATCGTGACTACAGCATCTCCCATCTCCAGAGAAGATGCCACACCCTGGCTGACCGTAAGCAAACGATTGAGCTCAACCATACGGTTCTTTAAACTCCGGCGCATTTTTTCAAATGCCCGCCTTAGTTGCCCAACCTCATCTACGCGCGGTGTCAATCGTAAGGGATGATCCAATTCACCCTTGGTTATCCGGTCAGCTTCTTCTGTCAATACATGAAGCGAATCAGCTACTGAACTCAACCCAAAATACATCACAGCCATTGTGATCAAAGCTATCAAAAGCACAACGCCAGACAATGGTGCTGCTAGATCAAGAGCCAACTGTTGGGCATTAACTGCCGGTATGGTGAGCATCACCGTCCAAGGCCGCCCAAGCGCAGATCTGATATATACCAGTTGGCGAATGCCATTCGCAGTCGTCTGTTTTGAAAACACTTCCTCATAGCGCAGATCAAAACTCGGGAAGAAGACCCCAACGAGATTTTCCTCTGACGAGTACAATACCCGGCCTTGTTCATCCAGTAAATACCCTACCCCACCCAGCTCGTTTATACCCTTTAGATCACTAAGAATGGGCTGTGTGAATGGATTCGATTCCAGGTCAACCAATCCTACCAGTACACCGGAGGTCTCTCCCTCAAGTGCAGAGATGCTCCCCATAAAAGTTATTATTGTCTTATTCCCGATCCCAGAAGGAGGTGAGACATAAACTTGAACGGGCACACCATTCAATGCCGATCCCAGTCCAACCTGGAATTCCGGAGGGAAGGTCTGGTTATCGATCGACTGATCGGGATAAGCACTTACCAATTCAGTGTTGACATCAAAAATAAAAAGTTGGGAGAAAAAAGGAATGGCCCGGAAGCTTTTACGAAGCACTTCGTCTAAATCCTCTGGGGCGGTAAAATCTCCGGAGAGATCCGAGGCATACTGGCTGATCAGACTCTGTCCAGTATTGAAAAAAAACGGAATCTTATTTGTGGTTGTCCTAGCAATACTCTCTAATTGGGATTGGATCATCTTCTCCGCTGATTTCCCGGCCACAAACCAGTTAACAAGCAAAAGGACCAGGACCAATACTAGAGTTAATGAGATCACATACTGGAGGAAGCGGGTTTTAATACTGCTTTCAGATGGAGAAGGTTTTAATTTTGTTTTGATCCCATCCGCACGGGGAAAAGCTACCAAGACAAATTCCATGACCAAACCTGCTATGGCAAAACTGGCTGCCACGGCCACCACCCCTGTTTGAGCATTTGAGATTGCAAAATCAAGATTTTCGACGATAGATCCAGAAGCCCAAAAAAAAGCTCCTGTTATATTGACGAGGGAATGAACGACAGCAATTAACAAGCTGGCCAGAAACGGCCGTCTTAAGATGCTGAATATAGCTGTACGATAACGCTGGCGAATGGCAACAGATACCAGCATTGCAAAAAAAGCAAACTCAATGACAGTAAAAGGCGAATGGGTATCCCAATAAGCCAGGCAAATTCCAGAGATCAATCCGACTACCGAGGCGCTGGTTGGACCCAGGACCCAGCCGGCAATCAGCACTGGGATTGCCGCCAGGATCATCATGGCGCCACCAGTTGGTTCCAGAGACATATTTGGCAGTGGTATTGACCCCCATTCCGGCAAGCGGACTCCCAATAAAAGAGCTGTGATTGGAGCCAGGGTCAATAATATACCGAACAGGAACCACTGCTGTTCTTTCATTTCCCGTTGGTAACCGCGCCAATGCCAATTTCCGTACACCAGTCCTGCTACCATCACTATCAATGCCAAAATACCCAGCCTGTTTGAGGGCCAGATCATATATGCAGGGGCATTAAATAGGGTAAGAATGAAGGGCATTATTTCCCGGATTGTATCGAACGCAACTGGTTGAAATCCATACTCGATTATAGCATGGTTCATCCTTCAATTTTCCCCCTAAGTATTCTGGAAGGTGTAAAAATCAATCCTCTTTTTCTGGGAAAACCACCTGCTCTCCGGCCAGGATTTTTTCGTATTCAGCATACACACCGCGGTAGGATTCAGGCAGTAGGGCAGCCAAGCGCGCCATACAATAATCGGTATTTTTCTGGCGGTTGAAGCGGCGTATCTCTCCCCTTCCTTCCACTGGGGGCAATTTAAAAGGTTCTCCAACGATCATCTGAATTAGTGGTCTTTTTCCCCTAATTCCCTTTTTAAGGAAATCCATCGTGTTGCCAATCACTGCCACAGGCAGAACTACCACATCTACCTGATCGATGATAAAGGCAACACCTGGTTTCCCGCGCCCTAATCCAGGAGAATGTGATCTTGTGCCTTCCGGAGAGATCATCAGGGGTCGATCAGCTTCGAATATTTTCTTGACCTGCTTAAAAACATCCTTGTCAAATCCAAGCCTATTCACCTGGACACCTGACCACATTTTTACTACAATCGACACCCCAGGACGCGACCAAACGTCTGCTCCCCCAATGATTTCAAGAATCGTTGGCCAAAAAGCACCAATAAACGGCACTTCGATCAGGGATACATGGTTGAAGATAGCGATATATTTATTATGGTCAGGAATATTTTCCATGCCAGATAATTCTACTTTTCCAAGCAGGTGAAAAAAGATCCTGAAAAAGACCCGTAAAATTCCCCTGTTAATCTTGGTCCAAAAAGGTACGTGATATCGATCGTCCATATTATTCCTTCATCATATTCAGAGCAATTTTCTCGATCTTGGAAACGACCTCATCAATACTCAAGTCGTCTGTATATATTAAAACGGCGTCCTCGGCCGCTCGTAACGGTGCAACTTCTCTTGTAGAATCAATATTATCCCGTTTTTCTAGTTTTTTCAGGATCTTTCCCAGTTCAACAACTTCTCCCCGGTCTACTCGCTGTTTGTACCTGCGGTTGGCCCGTTCTGTCACAGACGCGTCCAGATAGATCTTCAAATCAGCTTCAGGTAATACAACCGTGCCAATATCCCTGCCAACCATGATCACTTTTCCCACCAGCCCGATGCGGCGCTGCTGTTTAGTGAGTGCTTTTCTTACTCCTGGGTAGGCAGACACCCGAGAAACCAGCGAGTCCACCTTTTTCTTTCTGATCTTCCAGGTTACATCTATGCCATCAGCAATGACATCATATTCCCTGCCATCATCCCGGGATGGTGGGGTCACATCGATTTTGATCCTGTCTGCCAGATCAGTTACCGAGTCCTCATCCTTGGTTGATATATTCTTATGCAAAGCCAGCCAGGTAACAGCACGGTACATCACACCAGTATCAAAAAACAAATACTCCCACTTTTCTGCCAATTTATTGGCTATAGTGGTTTTCCCTGAAGCGGCAGGCCCATCAATGGCAATGATATTTGGATATTTCATATTCCTCAAGTTTTTTTTATTTTTCTACCTTACTGTTAATTCCGGATTGAGATCTAATACCCTGAAAATATATCGTTTCGAATCCACAGGATTATGTCGTCTTTTTCCACCGGTCCAGATCGGAACGCAATCCATCTTATCCAATCAGAGGGAATGATTCCATTCCATCCCCGGCGTGTTTCCAGAACAAAATCCTGACCGCGATACATTTCCTGGTTAACTAGGAAATAGTCGATTTCTGAGGTGATGATCAGCGGGGGTAATCCTTCCGCGTCTAACGAGTTTTGAAACTCAATCCCATCCAGATCACGCAGTTCCCAGCGCAGCGCATCCCAGGATCCGACCACTACTCCCTGGATGGCATCTCCACGTCCGGTTAGTGTGATGCTGGCATCGTAGATAGATTCCCTCAGAAGTCTGGTTTGTCCTGTACCGGATCCATCAGACCACAGAGAACGAGGATCACCTTGACGAAGATAGCATCCCAGGACCAATACTGAAAGCATGTGGATCGTCAGCATCATAGCCGAACCGAGGCCTAATCCTTTCAGGGACACAGGCCAACCCCATTCAGAGGCCGCAATAGTCATTGACAAAATCACCAAAGCCAGTGAGGCCGCAATCAATCCCCACTGCAATAAAACGGCATTTGAATTCCCCCCCTGGAAAACCATGCCGATAAAAGTCAACCAATTCAGAACGATCAAAACACCAACTAATCCTGCAATAACATAAACCACCCAAGAATTTTTCGCCAGTTGATAAATTCGGTACAATTCCCTGGCAGTAGCGACCCAAAGAGGAATTACCAACCAGATCAAATCAACCGCTTGCCGACCCGGAACGATTAACAATATCAACAGGGATAATAAAAACCAGATCGAGGAGACTTTTCCAAGCTGATCGCCTTTAAGCCAGGAAGAGGCAAATCCTAAAATACCGAATATCAAGATGAATGGATTGCTTAAAACCAGGTGAATCAAAAGGCTCACGGCCTGAAATCCGTCAAATTGAATCAAATTAGTGATAAATTCTGGCAGCGCCCCAGTCCAGGCGCTTAATCCTTGAAGATTCCTCAAGAAAAACGAACTAATAAAAATTATTCCTAGCAGCGGTACCAGGAAATTATTCAGAAGCTCTGGCAACAAACCTTTGTTATCCTGAAGTAAAGACAGTCGGTTTTGAATAAATTGACGGAAATCAAAAATACCCAGCAAGCTGCTTATAAGTCCGGCTAGGATCAAAAGCAAGATACCCAGCCAGAAGGCAGGACCGGATAATAGTCCCAATCCGAGGCTGATCGCCAGCCAACTCCATTTCGCTCTATAAAAAGCTGCTGCTGATAATAACAGGAACACGAGAGCCGGTATCGGACCTGCCGCTAACCGAGATACTGACGCTAGGGCCGGATCAAAAGCCAATCCAACCGCCAGCAGAAGAGCAGGTACCTGGTCTAGTTTCTTTCTCAACAGGTATGGAACCCAGACGATCAGGCTGCCAGTCAGGGCAGGCCAAAAGCGGGCCAAGAATTCACTCCCGCCAATTAAGGAGAATAGGATCTCAGTAAAGGAGAGGTATCCAACCTGGGAACCTACAGATATTTGCTCTCCCAGATGAATCTGCCAGGCCTGGAATGCCCAAGCTGCTTCAGATTCTACCAGGGGCGACCTTCCCAACAGGGCCAGACGCAGCAGCAAGGCTGTTATAAAGATGAAGCTGTAAATTAAATATTTCTCTTGTTATCCCGGTTTCTTTGTTCATTCTGTTCAATCCAGTCGAGTTGTTTCTGGTTTTCTGCATTTGCATTTAATAAGAAGAAGCTGGTGGGACCTCGAAGATCGTCAGCCGTTCATTTTGGAAAACAGGTTGGAGATGCATAAGGAACTTATCGGCGTTCAACCCATTGGGGCAATTCTCACTACCGACGGCATATTTTGAATATTCCACGTCACCAATCGCCAGGTAAAGAACGTTATATTTTTCCAGTAAATTTTTTGCTGCCTCCCACTGATGGGTGCAGTATAGTGTGATCAGGTCTTCTTTTCGAGGATTAACCAGTTCAGCATTTCCGCGCCACTGGACCTCATGGAAATCCCAGCCCAGGATAGTTGTATTCCCGGTATAGGTAGCCAAACGTGAATGGGCAGTTGAATAACTTTCACCAGCTGCTTCGGCTATGACCCCACTGGGCTCGTTCCTGAGCCATTCGACAGCCTCATAATCGGAAGCCGGATATAGAGAGGCACCGTCCAAAGATAACCCAGCCTCTCTGGTGAAGTAATTGGTCTTGGATTGTAAACCTAGCACTGGGTAAAACAACCCCATCACCATCGACAAGACTAATCCACTAAATATTAGATGCCGCCAGGGTGTTCTCAGGGATTGAATTAATCTTACTGTGCCATAGGCAGCCGCAATACTCCATAGTAACCAGGCTTGGTAGTAGAACTTAAATATCGTATTGATCCTGTATCCAAACAGATCTTTTAGGAATATGAACTCAGGAAATAACACCAGCGCCATTCCAGCGATGATTAATACTAAAACAAAATTGTTGGCGGATTTTTGGGGTCGATGGATCTCGTTCTTTCCTTCGGTTCTTTTATAAAAGATCAACCCCCATCCCATAATTGAGATTGCTATAAGGGTTATCAGTGTCCCAGGATTCATAATTCTGCGCCGCAAGCCTTCTATCAAAACCTGGTTGATTTCCAGCCCGCCGACAGAACTCAGGAATAGAGGAAGCAATTCAGCGCCGTCCGCCCGCAGTGGGAACCAGGCCAGCAGCCCAACCATTAACAGCATAAGTAGTAATAGACCCAGAACCAGTATTCCTGTCAGCGCCAATCCAGTAACCTTGTTGCCAGCGGGTTCATTTCTCTTCCAGGCAGTGATCAACCAGGCAAATATGGGTATCAATAACGGCCCGAACATGACCCAGAATTGGTTTCCCCTGGTGATATATAAGACATTGGGGATGAGACCGCCGGCCTGGGAAGCAAAACCAAAGTACCAGGGAAAGTACAATAACCCACCGGTCAGACCCAGTGTCGCACCGAAGGACAGGAAATCTTTGACCAAATCAGCAGTCTGCCAATTAGTCCGCTCTCGCTGATTTCGCAAAGCATAAACACCGGCCAGTATTCCGACATACATGGGAAAGTTCCAAGTATTCAGAAAAGCCATCCCCCCTGCCAGCCAGGCCAGGATCAGGAAGAAAAGCGGGGAAATTTCAATGGGTACTAATTTGATCCAGCGGAACGATTTTCCCTTGGGGCGCAGGTAAAGGGCCAGGCCAAAGCCAAGGATCAAGAAAACATTAGGAATCGACAATACATGGGGATGAAGATCTGACAGCAAGAACGAAAAAAACGGGAACTCGCTGATCACTTCTCTGCCAAAACCTGAAAAATTGTAGTCCTGAATCACCCTGGAGGCACGCCACCACCACCAATGGCCAAACGAGTCTCCAGTAGGCGGATTGACTAAGTTCTGGATATCCAACCATTTCCAAAAAGGAGAACTGACCTGATCAGGCAATCCCCGCCAGAAAAGACCCTTAGCGTGTAAATAGTGCAGAAAACCTTCCCAGTTGCTGAGAATCAGGGTGAAAAATGGCCCTAATAAAGCCGGTAGTAGTTGAGAGTTTTTTTGGCTTGTCCTCAATGCCAACAAGTTATATAAAACCCCGAAGGATCCCACTGCAGCCAATGCAAAAGTTAATGATACTCCCAGGTTGAAGGCAATGCTTCCGAGCGTCCCGGCAAACTTGGCCAACATGGCAACCAACACATAGCCAAAGTAATAATAAGATATCGCATAACCAGACAGCCAGGGATCATTGGGAGGCATCGTGTCTGAATGCAAGATAGCATTGATAAATGCCAGTTCCATCGGCTTTTCTGTCCCCAAGATCTCGGGGTTCAGTGACCGGATCAAAGCCCATCCCCCAAATGCCACCAGAAATAGAAGCTCAGTTGTTATGATCAAACGCCAACTGGATCGAATCCAATCCTGCAAGTCTGAAATCCCTTTCTTTCGAAGTATCAGAAGGCAGGATCCGATAACCAAGAGTAAAGTAAAGATCAGGCCAGCTAAATTATTGGCTGTAAATCCTAGCCGTCCCAGGATCCAGTATAAATAACCCCAGAATAATAAACCGAAAATTTTCGAGAATGTGAAACCTCGACCCGGGAGGTCAGATAACGTGTGAAATAACAAGGGAAAAACTATCCATCCCAGAGCAGTGATAAGCACATACCAGGCTATAAAATCAAGCATAATATTTCCTAATCAGCTACTGAGATCGTTTGATATATCGTAGTGTCCTGGCTCTGATAAACCTCCTGCCAGAGGGTACCAAGGCCTAGTTCAAATTTATGTATACCTTCTGGAAGATATTTAGCGCGCTCCAGTTGGCCAACAATAATATAACTGACTTGATACTTCTCCAGGAAATCACTGGCAACTGTCAAATCAGCTGTATCATAAAAGACGTTCACGTCCTCCACTCGGGAAAAGACCCAGTCATGGGGCGTGATAGTTCGCTGTTGGCGTTGGTGCCAATTCCATCCCACAACACCGGGCAACCCGGTATATACAGTGTACCTTGTGGCCCAATGGTATTCAACCTGATTGGCTTCCACAATGACGGGGGATCCCTGAATATTGTCTTGCACCCAGCGGATCGCTTCATAATCCTGGGATAGATCCATGGCCGTATCCAGATCGTGATAGGTTGCAAACCTCATAAACTCCATACCGTCCAAAGTACGGGGGGCATTTATCACCATCCGGTCTTTGATTTTAGCCACACCGCCCAAAATTGGATAGAGTGCAGCACCCGAAAGCAAAATCAAAAACATAACGCGCCAGGTGATCCGGAAGGGTGATTTCCAGTCTTTTGCCATGGGTATCAGCCAGCAGAGAGCTGCAGCGGCGCTGACGGCCATAAAGGTCCAGGCCTGCAGGTAGAACTTAAACACTGTGTTCATCCGGCCAATATCCCCTTCCACATACACCAGTTCAACCATCAAGGTAATCGCCAAACTGGTACCAATCAGGAATAAAACAGTTCCTTTCATGAGGCTTTGCCCTGGCCGGAATATCAAGACCAATGCCCAAGCCATGACTGGAAGGACGAACCATATGATATGAACCCCACCACCTATGAGTGTGAAACCACCCACAGTAAACTCATTCTCGAGTGTAACTCCAAAGCTGACTAGGATCACTATCATTATCAGGAGGCCAGCTATGATCAGCTCTTGATATTTTCTTAGTTCTTTTAGCGCTGATAAAGGTGTTTTGGCCATCCAATCCACAGTTTCTGCAAACATCCAGCTGATCAGGATCAACAGGAAGAATCCCCAGTGGGTGAAATACTCACCCAGCGGTGTGTGGGTCCCGAACCAGGGTTTGATACTGGTATATCCTTCGCCATACCAGTTTGCATAAGGTTGGAAAGTGATAAAAGCAAAACCAAGGAACAGCAGCAATCGCAGCGCAGGTTGGACCCAGTTATATCCTTGCTCTTTACTTTCCTGCCACCAAGCATAGATCAGTGCAGCAGCTCCCAAAGCCAGGTAGGGATAAAAATCCCATGTATTTGTCGGGCGCAGAACCCCAACAGCTAATCCGCCAAACAGGGTCACCCCGATCAAATTCCCAAAACTATATTTGTTAATTCCCTTTTGGCGGGTTGATTTAATAATCGATAACATCCAGGCAAATGCCAAAACAGTCAGTGGAAGAGAGATAAAGTGGGCGTGGGGATCCCCATAAAGGAAGGTGAAAAAGGGGAACTCTGTGATCGGTCCGCCATGTTCTCCGCCAATCACCCGGCTGGGATTCCAATACCATTCATCTAATCTGTAATGCAGAGTTGGTGTATTAAAAAACTGGACAAACCCCAGCAGAGTCCATTTAAAACGCTGGAAGAAATTACCATCAAGGACATTCACCCCAGCTGATGCCAACCGCTGCAAACCTCTGAACACCATCTGGATAACTCCCAGGTTACCAAAAATTGCCAAACCCAAAACTCCTGAGCCTCCAGCAAGATAAGGCATATCCTGGAGCTTATGTTCCAAGGTATTTCCGTTTAAGAGGTTCCAAGCGATAGAAAAGGCGCCCAAACCAAGCATCATGAAGATTGTGGGAAGGATCAGATTATATGCAAATGAGGGTGCGATGCCCAACAGCTTGGTCAGAACACCAACAAACACAAATCCATAGTAATAATAATTGATATATCCACCCGCAAACCAGGGATCATAGGGCGGGAAGGTCGTGCTCTTTAATACCGCATTGAAATAAGAGAAATCCATCGGCCTTTCCCCGCCTTTCCAGGGATGCCACAGGTCAGGATTTCCGTACCGGATCAAGATTGCGGTCACAAACAGTGCCAGGGCTATAACCTCGATAGTCAAATAATAGCGCTTGGCTCCCTTCCATTCTTGCAGCAATTCTTCCCTTTGGCGGTAACCAGCATACACGCCAGCACATGCTAACAGGAATAACACACCCAGAATGGTGCTTCTCAGAAAAGGAATCCCAGCAGACCCGGCCAGCCAGACCAGATAAGAAAGTAGCAAGAGCCCAAAGGTACGGGCCAGGGGATAACCTTTATCACTTAAACCGGGCAATACCAACCTCATCAATGGGTAAACCAACAAACTGATCAGAAATACAGCCGCATACCAAAAAACCACTCCAACAATCTGATACTTATTCTGGATAGAATCGAAATCAAAGAAATCGCTCCAGGTTCCACCTTCCCGCTGCTCAGCCAGGCGATCAAGCGGCAACAGTAAATTTCCCGGGTGGTTATCAGCTTGTTTCGGCGTGATATGGATCACTTTGCTCAAATCTACTGCGGACAGGATCTTGGCTGCACTGCTTAGTGAAAAATCATCAGTTTTCTGGAAGATGAAAACTTTAGGATGGTCATAAACAGTAAAGGATTCCTCTGCCGGCTGGTCATTGATCTCGATTGGGCCAATAGCGGGGTTATTTTGGAATATTTCGATCAGCTCGAATCCCAGGGAACCTTCGAAATCTCCGAGTTGGGCACGGTTATAACAATTTTCAATACTGATATCAACCGGACACCCCATAAGTTGGCGGTAATACTCGGATGTCAGCGGATATCTTTCTGGAATCCGGGTGGTTGTAGCCCACTGCCGGCTGGAAGTGATCATTATGTAGTCCGACTGATTCAGAGTGGAAAGAAAACGATCCAGTTTTTCTGGATTATCATCCCAGTACAATTCAAAATTCAGACCTCCCTGATAGATTCCTCCAAAGGGATCATATCCTTCCATCCGAAGGGGAATTCCGTCATCCCAGGAACTCTCATTAGCAATTCCAGTCCCCTGGATACTGATCGCTCCTACCTGGTCCTGAACTGTCACCCATAGCTGATACACTTCACCGGCAATGACCGATACCGGGTCATTAATGATTATTGTTCCCGAGGAAGAATCCTCCTCGAAAGTGAATAAGCCCGTTTCTTCAGTCAGGGTCTGGCCGGACGAATTGTTGACCATGATCTTGATGGTAAGCGGCGAGACCGAAGGATTCTGGTTGATGATATGCGGGAAATACAGGGAGGAAATCTGGCCATCATACTTTGAGTCAAAACTGGAAAGCCAGTTGGTATCGCCCTGGATTATCAACCCTTCAGGATAAGAAAGCAGCTGTGGATGGCTTTTGTCCCCGTCATCCACCATCAAGGTGGCGGCGCCGGGTATATTTTCAAAAATCCAGTGGGTTGCAGCCACCCTGGGCTGTGGAGTAGTATAGATCCGGGAAAAGGCAAACGCCCAACCGGCTGTGAATAACAGGGAAAATACGCCAATTATTATTAAAAGAGCTCTCATCAAGCCGTGAGGTGGGCTCCAGCCGCCAATCTTCAATTTCCCTTCTTTGAAGGCTTCCCAAACCTCTATTAGGATCCAGGCTGCAAAAATCGCCAGTAAAGGGTAGATGGGAAGCTGATAGCGCATCATGGGGTTCCACTGCCAGGACTGCCAGGCAAAATACAGCCCTGTCCAAACCCACATAACCAGGTGGGGGTTCCAGGCTCGCTTGGAAAAGATCTTCCATCCCATCCAGGCATAACCTGACCAGGCCAGCAGGCCAAATGGAATTCCCAATCCCCAGATCACCATATTCTGGAGGGAGAACCAGATCGGACGCCTGGCCCACTGCAGGGCTGGCGGGTAATCAACATCTCCAGAGGTTTGAGCCTGGAGTGATCTCAACCCTGAAACCCAATTATCATTCAGGCTTACATTAAAGAAGCCCGGTCCATTAAAGGCATAGGGTTGACAGATCCGGAAAGTCACGAGACTGGTGAATGCTGCCAGAACAAGGAATAAGAAGATCCTGGGTACCTGCTGGTCCTTTTTTTCATCATCCAGCCCCAGCCAGTAAACTAGCGCGGCCAGCGGCAGGGTGATTGCGACGGGAGCAGCATTGATTTTAGAAGCAACCGCCATACCCAGGGCGACGCCAAACATCAGGAAAGATATCAGATCAAGCCGCTCATTCCTGGAACTGATCACTTCAACCGCAAAATATACTGCCAGCAGGGCAAAAAAAGTTGTGGATGTATCTACAGTGAAGAAATGGGATTGCTGGATCTGGAGGACCGCAAAAGCGGAAAAAGATGCCCCCAGGATCCCTACTCGCCGGTTATAAAGGCGGGTGCCAATAAAAAACACCAGTACGACCGACAACAAATCCATGACCGCGGACATAGCCCGACCGACCAGATATACGCTGCCGTATCCTGTCGAACCAACCAGTTCCGCCACATATCTGACCATAAATATGGGCAGTGTGCCGTATACAAAGAAACTGTATCCCTGGTTATTTGGATTTAAGGTAGAGAGGGAAGTATCAAAATAACTAGCTGCGGAATCCACAGGAAATAAGCTGGATTCCACCATAGTCAAGAACCGTTCGTCTGGATGAAGATGTTGTTCAACATCCCAGTCGAGGCCAACAAAACGCAGGTATGCTCCGGCTGCCAGGATAAGAATCAGCAGCACAATAGTCAGCCAACGATTTAAGTCAGGTTTTGTTTTTTTATCCATAAGTAAGAATCGCACTGTTCACTGCAGCACATAATAAAGCATAAAATCACGGCCATCAACCTCGGATTCAAACCTCGCAATAATACCATCAGGATATAAGTCCCGGAGGATCTGGTAGGTTTCTTCATCGTCTGGTTTGTAAATGTACAGTTTGGGAGCAGCTGCCATTTCTGTACCCGGGATATCCGTTTGCCAGAGGGCAAAATCTCTTACCTGGTCAACGGCGTGAATCCCAACCAGGCGGGTGTCCACCCAATGAGGATAGGGAACCACCCAGGCATGGTCTTCATCACCGAACGTGTCAGAAAACTGTTTGATCACTGCCCCAATCTCAGAAGAATTCCAGGCTCTGGATCTGAACTGCTGATAATAATCCACAAATACCAGCCTGGCATTGGTCTGCATGCTAAATCCGGCCAGAACCAGAACGATTCCCGTTGAGATCCACTTCCCTGTCCTGCCAGGAATATTAGAGTTGATGTTGGTAACAAGATTCTGAATTGCGATGGCAATGATGATAAAAACCGGAATAATAGCACCGCCCGTGCGATTCAGGGAAGGATTTTCATCGGGGAAGGCAAGCGAAAGATAGAAGGCAGCATTAACAAAGGGATCAACAACAGCAAGGCCAGGTCTATCCAGTGGCGTTTTTTTATATATCGGATCACCAGCAAGATCACTCCCAGACTCAACATTGCTGCTGAAATCACTACCCAGTGCCGGCCGGCCCGGGACAGAATGAACCCAGATCTGGCCATTATCCCATTGGAACATAATCAACGATTTCCAAAGATTAGAGAAGAATATTGCCAGGAACAGGACCTGGCAGAGCGGTTTCCACGTCTGACATCCGGGTTTGCATCCGATAAATGAACGATGGAATAGTTAGTCGAAGCGTACCGACCCAGAGGTAGAAACACGATCAAAGAAATCAAACCCACCAGCAGCAGGGCAATCACAGCCATGCGGCGATTATCCTTTGATTTTGTATGCAAAAAATAGATCAGCAGGATCAGGACCACTGCAAAAGGAACTATTCGGAAAGGACTATAACCATGCAGGCCGATGCCCAGAGCAAGCCCGGCATAAAGGAAGTCATTCCATTTTTTTCTTTTGATACCGCGGACCAGGAAATAGATCGTTGGCGCGACGAAGGCCGGGTAAAGAGCAAAACGCAAAGCTACCCGGGAGATCACATTAGGCCAGTATGCAATGCCAGCAAAGAACATAGCTAAAAGGCCGACTTCTTTATTCTTTACTTCCTTTCCAAGCAGATAGATAAACGGAAGGGAAAACAGACCTGCAAGGCATGTGCCCAATTTTAGACTCAGAAAAGATATTCCAGTGCCAAAGATTTTCGCCATCGCTGCGGTCAGGTACATCTGGATGGCTTCCCTTCCTGTATTACGAGGAAAGAATATAAAGTGTGTTCCCCCGAAGCACATCTGTGACATCAATCAGTTTTTCCGCATGATCGCTGAACATTTCCGGTGGAACCTGATTAAGTAAATAAAATCTGTAGAATCCTGCGATCAGAAACACAATAATAACCAGGATCATCCAGGGAGTGACCCTAAAACCATTAGTTATGAATTTTTGCCAGGTAGTTTTGATCTTCCCCAGCCAATCTTCAGGGACCCTGAGAGACCACCAGATCAATCCCAACCCAACGATCCAGATGCTGAAATTGAGCAAGTTGAATAAATTGCCGGTAAAAAAGAAAAAAGCCAGCACGGATAAAAAACTACCAACCAGGAAGG
This sequence comes from uncultured Chloroflexia bacterium, assembly GCA_963824175.1. GTDB lineage: Bacteria > Chloroflexota > Anaerolineae > Anaerolineales > UBA11858 > B10-G9. Next base: position 113,006 of record CAWGOD010000005.1, read on the forward strand.
GGATCCAGCGAACTGAAAAATCCCCCGCTTCTCCTTCATCCGGAAGAAGGTTATCCAGCTTCCAGTCCTTAAATATAATCAGCAGCATTAATGCTATCCCGGCTGCCGCATAGAAAAAGATCATCAAGGCCGCAGAGCGGTTATCAGGTTCGCCAAATAATTGAGCACTGATCGCAAAAAGGGTTGGCAGGAAAAAAAAGTATGTTTTCCGGGAACCTCTTTCGGAGTCACTTCTGGGTGGGACTGGCTTATCCAGCTCAGATCCCTTCTCCGCAGGAGGAATTACCAGGCTGCTTTTTCGCCAGAATTTCAGTTTCTCTAAAACGTAATCAAGGACACTCGGTTCTCCCATAAATACCTGCTCTCAAAGTAGATCAGATCATTCAATCCATCTTGTTATATAAAAAGAAAATACGCCCTCTGGGCTCCTTGTATCACGATTATAATGCGGCCTGACCAGACGATCGGCTAGGAATAAATTCCAGCGAATGGGAGCCAGGAAATAAGGAAGATCTCTTAAATGAGGTGTTAGATGATCTTTCAAGATAGATCCCCACGTAATTCTTTATAAATCGTTTCATAAGCAGCAGCGTTAACCATGGGATCAAAAGTTTTCATTATTTCTTGAGTTGATCCCTGGTATTTTTCTGGATGTGACACAATTTTTATGATCGCCTTAGCTAAAGAGGCGGCATCTCCAATTGGAACTACCTCACCCATCCCAGTCAACTGGGGTGGAATCCTCACACCAGGCAGGTTCGAAGCGATCGTGGGTGTACCCTGGAGCATGGCTTCGATCTGTACCAGGCCAAAAGTCTCTGTAGAATTGAGACTGGGAACAACCAGCACATCCAGGCAATTGTAAAAGAGGGTCATCTCTTCCGGGCTTAATACTCCCAGAAAATCCCATTGTCCTTTTTTCTGGTATGACTGGATGTTGGGCAATAATTTCTGAAAATAAGCGCTTTCGCCCATCACATCCTGGTACTGACCGGCGTACAGGACCATGGCTCGGGGGAAAGATTCCATCACGATTGGCATGGCATTGATCAGAATTTCCACCCCCTTTTCTACTGCAAACCGGGTAGCCATCCCAATTACCGGTGAATTACCCTGGGGATTGATCGTACTGAAATATTCCTTGATAATATCAGGAGAAGCGGGTGGCATGCTCACCGGGGGAGGAATCACCCGTACTTTTTCCTTAAAGCGCTGAAGGTAAGGAGAATGAGCCGCAAAATCATCCGTATAGGCGCCAATCCTTTCCGCCAGCATCCCGGCTAAATAGTTCATGACATGCACTACAGCATTGATTATCCTGTTGAAGAAGGACTTTGGCAGCAGCAAATCACAATGATAAGTGATCAGAGTAGGTTTATTAAGGATTCGACCCCGCAAAGCGATCCCGGCGGCATCGAATTGCGGAAGATGCAAATGGACCACATCATGGCTTAACACCAGCTTCCAGGCCAACCAGCCAATAGAGGGCATGATCACGCCCTTGCTTACCCGAAATAATACGGGGACACGAATGATCCTGACACCATCCTGGATTTCTTCCCGGGGCAGGCTTTTATCATACTGGGAAGTCAGAACTGTCACTTCATGTCCCAGCTTAACAAGAGATTTTGCCATACGTTCCACATATATCGTTAGCCCGCTGGTGTGGGGCCGGTAATATGTCAGAACAGTTAGTATCTTCATGGTAATAAATCCGCTGCTTGAAAATTAATTAATGGATATTCCTAAAACAGATCCCGGTTGGCTCTTACCCAATCAAATAATTTTTGGATACCCGTTTCAACATCGATCTTCGGCTTCCAACCAAAATCGCGGGCAGATTTCTGTATATCAGCAATAAAAACCCGCTGGTCCCCTGGCCTCCAGGGCTCCCAGGAGACAGGGATTTCCTGACCAAGTTCTTTTTCCAACAACGGTCCAAATTCCTTCCAGATGGAAAGCGTATTCTCTTGGCCGCCTCCAATATTATATATTTGTCCTGCGGTCTTATCAATGTTTTCGACTGCCAGATCATAAGCTGTCAATAGATCATCCACAAATAAAAGGTCCCTGACCTGTTTACCGTCACCATATATAGTAATGGGTCTTCCTGTCACCGCCGCAATTACAAACCAGGCGACCCAACCCTGATCTTCAATTCCATACTGGTGGGGTCCATAAATACAGCTTTGGCGGAAAACTACAGTTGGCAAGCCAAATATTCGGTGATAATCCCTGACATACTGATCACCAGCCCCTTTGGAACATCCATAAGGTGAGTGGAAATCCATTATGTTGGGATTCAGCGATCCCATCAGGATGATCAGGGAAATAATAGCTATCTTCCCCTTCTGCCACTTCTACATCTTCCAGGTCTCCATAGACCTTATTGGTTGATGCATAAATCACCGGCGGCTGTTGGGAAGATAACCTGGCTGCTTCCAAGATGTTCAACGTACCAAGGGCATTGATCTCAAAATCCGTCCTGGGATCGACCACTGAAGTCGTCACCGCAACCTGAGCAGCCAGATGAAGAACCAATTCAGCTCCCTGGATGGCCGAGGATACTGCATCAGGGTCCCTGATATCTCCTTCGATCATTTCAAACGAATCCACACCGTAAGTATCACATAAGCCATTGAACATTGCCAGGCGTACCAGTCCGGGACAGGTTATCAAAGATAGTGGGATGTTCACCCCTCTCGATCAAACGAGCAGCATAGTTGGTCCCGATGAAACCTGCCCCACCCGTGATAAGGATTGGTTTACTCATGAATGACCTTCCTCTCTGTGCTGTTTGCTATACTGCCAGACATCACGCAAACTGTATCCTTCCCTCACCAGCCCAAACGATCCAAATATTGTTGTCACAGTAAGGTTTAATACGTGGCTGGTCAAGGCATAGCTGAACGCGATTGAGCGATCTATCCCAAAAGCAGTTAAGGCAAGGGTGATACTTGCCTCATATAAACCAATGTTACCAGGGGATGAGGGGATAGATATGCCAATTGCGACAGCCCCAATGGCGAATACGGCCATGATCAGGTTTGCTTCCGGGATAAAGGCCTTCAGTAAAAGATATTGAAATATCAGCGATAGCCCCCAACTGAGGATCATTCCAATGAATACTTTGGCGAATTTTAGCGGATCAGAGAGAGTCTCCAAACTGGAGAGAACCGAACGGACAAGGTCAATCAAACTGGATTTGAACCGACCTCCAAGAAGGTTTAGATTTTCCAGCCACCGATATACTTTTTCCTTGTTCTTGACTAACAGGATCAAAATGACTATCCCCAACACGACAAATCCTGCTAAAAGATAGAGAGCAAACTATATCCTGAGAGAAATCCAGGGCAAAAGGTAAGCCAATAAAAAACAGACTGAGAGCAAAACCAAGATCAAATATCCGTTCTACCAGGATGGTTGGAATTGCACTCCAGAAACTAAAGCCCGATGGAAGTAATAAAAACACTCTGGCAAGCTCTCCTACCCTGAAAGGAAGGATGGTATTCACAAAATAGCCGGCATTAATGATCAAGAAGGATTGAGAAAGGGAGACTTTTTCATTCAGGATTATCCGCCAGGCATAGGCCCGGCACAGCAGAGCAAAAACTAATAAAAATGCACAACGGAGCTACAATCAGAATATTGACCTGCTTGAAAGCGGCTGCAACCTGTTTTCCGTCAATGAACAAGATTATCACGGTTAGGGCAACAAGGCTTAACACTATTCCGATGAAAAATCTTAACTGCTTCCCATTTTTGTTTTTATCAGTCATCTTCCAACCTCAAGACAGCCATAAAGGCATCCTGGGGAATATCTACATTCCCAACTCGCTTTAGCCGTTTCCTTCCTTCTTTCTGATTTTCGAGCAATTTTCGTTTCCGGGTAACGTCACCACCATAAAGCTTGGCTGTAACATCTTTCCGGAGAGCTTTCACATCAGCCCTCGCAATGATCTTTCCTCCCGCTGAAGCCTGTATGGGCACTGCGAAGTGTTGGCGGGGGATCAATTCCTTCAAACGCGCAACCAGAATCTTCCCTTTGCGTTGGGCCTTATCTTTGTGGACAATGGAGGCCATGCCATCTACCGGTTCACCATTGACCAGGATATCAAGCTTGACCAGCTTCTCGCTCCGATATCCAGCAAAAGAATAATCCATAGAGGCATAACCTCGCGATACGGATTTCAGATAATCAAAGAAATCCACGATCATCTCTGATAGCGGAATTTGAAAATTCAGTTGAACCCGTTGAGGGCTAGGATATTGCTGACTGACATATGTTCCCCGCCTTACGGTGACCAATTCCATTACCGGGCCAAAGTATTCCAACGGCAGGAAAACCTGAAGGTCCATCCATGGCTCCTGAATCTCCTCATACTGGCTTTTATCAGGTAATTCCGCCGGCGAATCGATCTCCATGACCGATCCGTCTCTCATAACTACCCGATATTTGACAGAAGGAGCAGTCGCTATAATATCTAGATTATATTCCCGTTCAAGCCTTTCCTGGATAATTTCCATATGGAACATGCCCAGGAATCCACACCTGAAACCCAGGTTCAGAGCTTGGGAAGATTCGGGTTCAAAGACCAGGGAGGCATCATTCAATTGTAATTTTTCCAGCGCGTCCCTCAAGGTGGTATATGCCTCATTCTCTATCGGGAAAAATCCAGCGAAAACCATCGGTTTGACCTGTTTATATCCAGGCAAGGGTTCCAGAGCAGGATTTTTGGCGAATGTGATCGTATCCCCTACCCGGCATTCATGAACAGATTTCAAACCCGTAGCAATATATCCCACTTCCCCGGGGTAAATTACATCAACGGGGGTCATTTTTGGGGAGAATACACCGATCTCAAATGGTTCGAGGTCTTTGCCCGCGGCCATCAATCGCAGGGTGTCTTTGCTAGTGATGGTCCCATCGAAAACTCGAATATAGGCGATTACTCCTTTAAAAGAATTGTAATGGGAGTCAAATATCAGGGCTTTTAAGGGCGCATCAGGGTTGTGGGACGGTGCAGGTATCTCCTGGATGATCTTCTCTAGAACAGGTTGGATATTTTCCCCTTCCTTGGCAGAGATGCGGAGAATTTTCTCCGGTGGAGTGCCCAATAAAGCGCTGATATCTCCGGCAATTTCATCCGGCCTGGCAGCCGGCAGATCGATCTTATTGATAATAGGAATGATTTCCAAGTCTGCTTCCAGAGCTGCATACATGTTGGCTAATGTTTGAGCCTCCATACCCTGGGCCGCGTCAACCACAAGCAGCGCACCTTCACAAGCTTCCAAAGCCCTCGATACTTCATATCCAAAATCAACATGTCCTGGTGTATCGATCAGGTTCAATTCATATTCTTGACCGTCAAGAGATTTATATTGCATTTGAACTGCGGAAGCTTTGATAGTCACACCTTTTTCGCGTTCCAGATCCATATTATCTAGAACCTGGTCCGACATATCGCGCTCGGATACAGTATCCGTGATCTGCAGCAGTCGATCTGCAAGAGTGGATTTCCCGTGGTCAATATGGGCTATGATAGAAAAATTGCGTATTTTATTAATATCCATGAACAGGGCTAGTATACCCGATGAGATCGCCTTGAGGGCAGTTAGTTTGCTGGAAGCAGATTATCATTTTCCCCCACTCTGACAACAAAAAACAAGAGTACCATCACCAAACCCATCCCGGAAATGCCATATCCCAGACCGAAAGTGTCTACGAATAAACCCAATAATGGCGCAAACAGGGCTGAGAACATGGTTGTTAATAGGGTTTCAGTAGATAAACCCGAAGCCATCACCTTGGATGAGATCTGGTCACTGATGATGCCGATATTGATCGGCCGCCGGATATTATTCAACAAGAATATTCCGATAAAACATATCACCGCGATCAGCTCCAGGCCTACTGTCGCCATCCATCCGGCAGCGACCAACAATCCAATACCTACAAGATAGGTGATGTTCACTGCCCGGGGCAGATTTTTGAACCGGTTGCTGAAATAATAAGCCCGCCTGGAAGCCAAGCTCGTCAACAAATAGATCACAAAGTAGACCAACCCGATCAAAAGTGCTTCCCGGCGGGTCTCTTCCAATACAGTAAAGAGCATCAGTGACAATAGCTATGCCAGATATCATAGGCTGCAAATAATCTTTTGTTGATTTAAATGCTGCCGTAAAACTGGCACTGTTCAGGATCATTTTTTGGGCGTTCCCGTCCTTCATTGTTCTGAAGAACCCTTTCAGTGTTGAATCAAATCTAGACCAGATCTCTTTTCCCTTGACCCGAGTGATCTCACCATCCAGTTCTTTTGGATAGGTTGCCAGGTTTATCAAATCGAGGGTATAAGGAACTGTTGATGCCAGAAACATAATCCTGTAGCTGCCCGTATAAAATACCAGGCCGGCCGCGATCAATGAATTCAAGGCAGAACCCAATTGGGAAGCACTGCGTGTTAATCCATAATAGGCAACTTTTAGGTCACTGATGTTCTTGATCTTCAGATATTCCAGGATCAATGCTTTATGAGTCCCAGTTCGGAAAGCATCTCCAAAAGCAAAAAATATCATCGCCAGGGATAAAAACCCAAAACCCTTTAGGGAATACAAGATTACAAATGAGACAATATACGATATGAAAGCTGAAACCATGGCTCTTCTTCTTCCAAAGGAATCTGCCAACAGCCCCGTAGGGAGTTCTAGTAAGTTAGTTGCAATATCTCGGATGGAATACAGAATACCTATCTGTAAAAACGACAGGCCATAGGAACGGAATATCAGCAGGATAAATGGGTCAAAGAATCTGAGGTTCTTTAAAAATCCATATAGAGAAAAGCGGTAGAACATGCTGTCTCTGATGATTTGAGGTGATTGTTTATCCATAGAAAGCAAGGGCCTCGATCAAAACAAACTAGAAACCATCCCCGTGATCTTCCCCTTATCAATACAATCTCCCGGGAAGCGCAGCCAGGCTAAAAACTCAACATTCCCTGCTGGACCCTTTAGAGGTGATCGTATCAAACCCGCAGGGGTAAAACCGTGAGCCGATGCAAAACCCAGTATTTCCACCAGGATCCTCTGATGAATAGCAGGGTCCACTATAACTCCCGCTCCCTTGGCGGATTCCTCCCGGGTAGCTTCAAACTGAGGTTTGATTAAAACCACAGCCTGTCCTCCATTTTTTGAAAACCACCCAGAAGCCGGCAGGAGGACCTTCTTCAAGGATATAAAGGAGACATCTGCGGTTATAAAATCAACAGTTTCAGAAAGTTTCTCCAGATTCCTGGCATTGGTGCGCTCCAAAACCTCTACCCGGGGATTGTTGCGGAGTTTCCATTCCAGGATCCCGTAGCCCACGTCAATGGCGAAAACCTTGTCAGCACCGTGGTGCAGCAAACAATCTGTAAACCCTCCCGACGAGGCTCCTATATCTGCACACACCTTCCCTTTCACATCAATGGAAAACTGGTCAAATGCTGCTTGAAGCTTTTCTCCGCCCCTAGAAACGAATTTTTGTCCAGGAATTAGGGTGATCCCTTCAGGATCGCTGATTTGTTGAGAAGACTGGAATACCAACTGGCCCAGGTACTGGACCTTACCGGCCATCACTAATCTGTTGGCTTCATCTAAGTCGTTGGCCAGCCCCGTGCTGACCAACGACTGGTCAATTCTCTGTTTTTTTGCCATAGTCTATTTTAACATCCCCTGCCCAGTAACGTAACCATCCCTCCCCTTACTTATTGATTCATGCTATTATTTCCATATGATAATGTCCTTACTGAAAACCATGCGCCCTAAACAATGGGCAAAAAATATTTTCATCTTTACAGCTCTGGTTTTTGACCGAAAACTGACGGATATTCCCGCCTTCCTGACTACACTTGCAGGAGCGGCCATATTCAGCCTAATCGCCAGTGCAGTATATATCTTTAATGATATCGCTGACTGCGAATCTGACAAACAACACCCAACAAAAAAGAACCGGCCAATTGCATCCGGGAAGCTTCCTCTAAAAGCAGCCTGGGCAGCTGCTTTCGTTCTATTGATAATTGCCTTCCCCCTGGCATTTCTCCTGGACCCCGCATTTTTGGCGATCTGCCTGGTTTATTTTATCCTCAACATGTTGTATTCTGCCAAACTAAAGCACATACCACTGATCGATGTGCTCGTTCTGGCATCTTTCTATTTGCTGCGTGTTATCGCTGGAACTACCTTGATAGAAGTAAGGCGTTTTTCACCCTGGTTATACGTGGTCACTTCATTATTTGCTCTCTTTATCGGCCTTGGAAAACGACGGGCTGAGCTGGTATTGCAATCTAATGACGGAGGAAAAGTCCGTCCAGTACTTGAAGGTTATACAATTGAATTACTCGACCAGCTAATTATCATCGTGTCTGGAACGACAATTGTATCCTACAGCCTGTATACCTTCTCTGCGGAAAATCTACCCGACAATCATTCCATGATGCTGACAATTCCATTTGTTATATACGGCATCTTTCGATACCTCTACCTGATTCAGACTGGAAAAGGCGGCGCCCCGGAAGATATCGCCCTATCTGACCGACCGCTGCAGGCAGCCATATTGATCTGGTCAATGGTTGTTATGCTCGTTTTTTATTTCTTCTAAGATATGCCTGCATTTTCCGCTACATCACCTGGAAAGATCATTCTCTTTGGCGAACACGCTGTTGTATATGGGGAACCAGCAATAGCAATACCGGTTTTTTCTACTCAAACCAAAGCAATTGTCAGCGCGCGCATCCAGGGTAAACCCGGCGAGATTTGGATTGAGGCGCCAGACATTTCTCTCTCTACTTCAATCGACCGACTTGAAATAAACCACCCGTTGAGATCGGCCATCCAAATGGTTATAGGTGATATTGACCTCGACCAAGTTCCCTCCTGCAATATTCAGGTCTCTTCAGAGATACCCCCTTCCTCTGGTTTGGGTTCCAGCGCCGCCATTTCAATATCCATCATCCGGGCTTTTTCTGCCTTTTTAGGAAAACGCCTGAACGATGAACAAGTATCAGACCTTGCATATGAGGTGGAAAAGATCCACCACGGCACTCCATCAGGTATTGATAACACGGTTATCTCCTATCAGAAACCAGTCTATTATCGAAAGGGAAATCCATTTGAGTTCCTCGAGATCGGTGAGGAATTTTCTATCTTGATCGCTTACTCCGGTATACCGGGCAATACCAGGGAGGCAGTGGAGGGAGTGCGGGAAAGATGGCAGAAAGAACCAGATCGATACAATCAGATCTTTTCAAGAATGGGTGAGATCACACAAGAAGCCAAAGTGATCATCGAAACTGGAAACCCGGATCATCTTGGGGCATTGATGAACGAGAACCACGAGCTGCTGCAGGAAACTGGAGTCTCAACCCCTGAATTGGACCAGCTGGTTCTAGAAGCTAGAGTTTCGGGTGCTTTGGGTGCCAAACTATCCGGCGGAGGCCTGGGAGGCCATATCATCGCGCTGGTCAAATCAGACCCAGACTATATCCGTGATGAAATGGTAAAAAAAGGTGCAATTTCGACCCAGATCACATCGGTTACAAACCAGAATATCCACAGATAAATTTCCCAATCTGGCCTACATTTCCGCCATTTTCCGCACTGCTCTGGGCAAATAGCCCTGTGGTATGATATGGGGGAAAATTATTCGTTGAAGGAGATTAAATCAATATGAACTTTGCAATGTGGCGTAAAGCATTACAGATTATTCCCAAGATCACCAAAGAAGAATGGGATGAATTGGATCTGATCTCTCGCTGGCTGATTGCTACCAGGGCGGCTGTCCTTGTGACTACGTTCTTGTCAGCTGCTTTTGCAGGAATCTTTGCAGTTCGCATTGGGGCTTTTGATTTCTGGCGCTGGATTCTGGTCACCGTCGGTTTGTACCTGGCCCATGGAACAAATAACTTCCTGAATGATTACACAGATTTTGTCAGGGGAGTAGATGTCGATAACTACTACCGGGCCCAATATGGTCCCCAACCTCTTTTACATGGATTAATGACCAAAAAAGAACTCCTGACCTATGCCGGAGTGACGGGAGCTATTGCTGCCGCCTGCGGGATTGCGCTAGGGATAATGCGTGGTGAAGGAACCTGGATTCTGATGGGCGTGGGAGTCCTTTTTGTGCTCTTTTATACCTACCCACTGAAATATATCGCCCTGGGTGAGCTGACAGTATTCGCGGTCTGGGGTCCATTGATGATTGCTGGCGGATATTACGTTATCACAGGTTTGCCATGGGATTGGACAATCGCTCTGGCTAGTTTGCCGCACGGGGTCGGAGTCACATCGATGTTGTTCGGAAAACACATAGATAAAATCACGCAGGATAAAGATCTCAAGATCTTTACCTTACCAGTTGTTCTGGGCGAGAAACTAGCTCGCTGGGTTATGACTGTCCTTTTGATCCTGGCCTATGTGATCGTGATATACCTGGTCTGGATCCGCTTTTTTACCCCGGTCATGCTGCTTACCCTGCTGGCAATCCCAACCCTGGTTGAGATTTGGCCTATTCTTTCCAACCCAAAACCGGACGAAAAACCAGAAGATTTCCCGGATGTCTGGCCAAATTATTACGTCGCTGCCGCCTTTCATCACACCCGGCGCTTTGGGGGTCTATTCCTCATCGCTGTCATTCTGGATACAATAGTAAAACTGATATGGCCTGGATTCTGGATCTAAACTTGATCGGGATCCTAATCAAAAACAAAGAAAAAGACAGGGCTGGGAATTCTCAGCCCGTTTTTCTCTCTCTTGACCCTGAAACAAGCCCTGACTACAATAATTCTATGGATAATCCCGAAAGGTCACATATGGGAAAGAAGCTGGTATTTCTAAAACTCGGGGGATCCCTGATCACCGATAAAAATACTCCCCGAACTGCTCGGATTGAGGTCCTTCAACGGGTTGGGATAGAGATCAAATCCGCCCTAGAGCAGGATTCATCCCTGCAGATCCTTCTCGGACACGGTTCAGGTTCCTTTGGGCATTTCTCTGGTAAAAAATATAAAACCAGAGCTGGTGTATCCAGCCAGGAGGATTGGCTGGGGTTCGCAGAGGTCTGGTATGATGCAGCGTCCCTCAACCAGCTGGTGATAAAAGCCTTAAAGGATGCCGGCCTCTCCCTTGTAGCATTCCCACCATCATCGACAGTATTCTCTTCCAATAGGGAGATAACTTCCTGGGATCTTAGGCCTATCCAGATCCACATTGGATAAAGGCCTTCTGCCAGTAATCTTTGGAGACGTGGTCTTTGATTCCAGCATTGGCGGCACAATCCTATCAACCGAAGATCTTTTTGTGCATTTAGCACGAAATCTTGAACCAGTTCAGATCTTGCTGGCCGGCCAGGACCCGGGCGTCTGGCGGGATTTCCCTGTCTGTACCAGCCTCTATGATAAGATCCAACCCGCAGATCGAAGCACTCTTGCTGGGACAGTCAGCCAATCACAAGCGCCGGACGTCACTGGCGGGATGCTAGATAAAGTTGAACAGATGTTAAAGCTGATCGAGGATATCCCTGAATTAAGGTGCCTGATCTTCTCCGGAGAAGAACCCGGCAGTATATCAGATGCACTTTTAGGCCAGGATATGGGAACTCTCCTCACCCTGTAGTTATTTTATTAATTCCCCGTAAGTAAACAAATCCAAATACCCTATCAGTTATAATGGTTAGACACCATCATAGAATGAGGATGAATGGATATTTTAACTAAAACACAGAAAGAGCTCCTCAGCAGGGAGCGTGAACTGCTCAACCAGATCCAGATCACCCTGGTGGAGTATGGCGTGGCCGAGAAGGATCAAAAAGCCTTAATGGATTCGATCCGCCAATTGGATGATTTTTTCTTACTGGTCGTAGTCGGCGAATTTAATGCCGGTAAAAGCGCGTTTATCAATGCCCTGATGGGAGAAAGCCTCCTGGAAGAGGGAGTAACTCCCACAACGACAAAAGTAAATATCCTTCGTTACGGGCAAGAGACAGGCAAAAAGACTCTGTCTGAAAATGTAGAAAGTCTGACCCTGGATGCAGATTATTTGAAGGAGATCAGCATTGTTGATACTCCCGGGACCAACGCCATCGTTCGCGAACATGAAGAGATCACTTCCCTTTTTGTGCCGCGATCTGACCTGATCCTATTCGTCACTTCGGCTGATAGACCCTATACAGAAAGTGAGCGAATCTTCCTGGAACAGATCCAATCCTGGGGGAAGAAAGTTGTAATGGTCATCAATAAGATCGACATCCTACAAACCCCGGAATCATTGGAAGAGATCCTTGCTTTTGTGGCTGAGAATGCAAAAAAGATCCTCAAGGTCGTTCCTGAAATCTTTCCAGTCAGTGCCCAACAAGCCCTTAAAGCAAAAAGCGGAGAACCAGCCCTGTGGGCTGAGAGCCGTTTTGAAGCCCTGGAAAATTACATCCTGGAAACACTAGATCAAGAAAGCCGCTTAAAACTCAAACTATTGAACCCCCTTGGTGTCGGCAAGCGCCTGGCATTCCAGTACGCGGAGTTCTTTGAAGATCGGTTGAAATTACTAAAAGATGATCTATCTCTGATCAAAGATGTTGAAGAACAATTAACTGTATTCCAAAAAGATATGCTGGAAAGTTTTGATCTGAGAATATCAGACATCGTCAAGATCTTGTTAGAAATGGAACAGCGGGGAGAGGATTTTTTCTCTGAATATATCAGGCTGGCACGTATCGTTGATCTGATGAAAAAAGAAAAGATCCAGCAAATTTACGAAGACCAGGTTGTTGCAAACGTTCCCGATCTTGTAGAAACCAAGGTTACAGCGATCATAGATTGGCTGGTAGACTCCAATTTAAGACAGTGGCAAGCGATCACGGGCCATATCTCTGAAAGCCGTCAAAAACACAAAGGCAGAATGGTTGGGGATATCGGCAATTTCATTTACGACCGGGAACGATTGATCAGCAGCATTCGAGATGAAGCTACCAGAGTGATAGATAGCTACGACAAGACCCGCGAGGCAGATGAGATTGCTCGCCGCTCACAGAACGCTGTTGCTGCCACGGCAGCTATTAGCGCAGGCGCTGTCGGACTGGGAACCCTGGTAACAATCCTGGCAACCACAATGGCAACTGATATCACTGGTATTCTATTGGCAGGTGTTATGGCTGCCCTGGGATTATTTATCATCCCCACCCGACGCAGAAACGCTAAAAAAGAAATGCGCCAAAAAGTTAAGTCGATGCGGGATCAGCTTACGACGTCCCTGACAGAACATTTCAGTCATGAGATCAGCCGCAGTCTGCAGGAGATTAAAGACACAATCACGCCTTATACCAGGTTCGTCAGGTCAGAAAACGAGAAGAATCAAGAGGCTCATCAGAAATTAAAGAGCTATTTGACTCAAATCATCCAGCTCAGTAATGAAATTGAGAGCTCCGAATAGGTAGATGTTGACAGCCGGATAAGGCTGAATTAAACTGAATCTGCGTAACAATCCGGGGAGAGCGAGGAAAATATGGCAATTAAACGAGAAAAGCGCGAAGAGCTTGAAGATTATTGTCTAGCGCCCTATGGGATCCGAAGCAAAGACAGTAAAGGCCGGGAATATCCAGACGATAAACCAATTTATCGGACAGCCTTTCAACGCGATCGAGACAGGATTTTGCATACCACAGCATTCCGTCGCTTGGAGTATAAAACCCAGGTTTTCCTCAATACTGAAGGGGACTATTATCGCACCAGATTAACCCACACCCTGGAAGTTGCTCAAATTGGTCGGACTGTTGCCCTTGCCCTGGGTGCTAATGAAGATCTGGAAGAGGCTATATGCCTGGCCCATGACCTGGGACATTCCCCTTTCGGTCATTCTGGTGAGCGGATTCTGGATCAACTTATGGAAGGCCATGGTGGATTTGATCATAATAAACAATCCTTGCGCATTGTCACTAAGCTGGAAAACCGGTTTGAGAACTTTCCGGGCCTCAACCTGACCTGGGAAACCCGGGAAGGCATTGTAAAACACGAGACAGAATATGATATCGCTGATGCCGAGGATTTCGATCCTGAACTTCGGGGGCATCTCGAAGCCCAGATCGCCAATGCTGCAGATGAACTTGCCTACTCAGCCCATGACCTGGACGACGGATTACGGTCGGGATTGATTTCAACAGCTCAATTAAAAGATCTGGAAATTTGGAAAATCCTAATAAAAAGTGTGGGATGGAAAGGTAAAGATCTGAATGAACTGGATCGGAAACGAATCATCCGCAGGATGATCGGCATTGAGGTCAGGGACGTGATTCAGAGTACTGATGAAAAAATCAAAAATAGCAGCATCACTTCAGTTGAAGAACTGCAAAAGCTTCCCCATAATGTGATCTGTTTTAGCGATGAGATGGAAAAGAACAACCGGGAATTGAAGGATTTCCTGTTTAAGAATTTGTATAAAAATCACCGGGTCATTCGTATGCAGGTCAAGGCGGAAAAATCATCAGCGCTCTGTTCACTGCTTATGAAAAGGACCCTTTGATGCTGCCAGAACATATCCAGGCCGGAATTGAGAAAAAAGGACTTCAACGATCGATATGTGATTATATAGCAGGCATGACAGACCGGTATGCAATTGACGAACACCAGAAGTTATTTGACCCAACTCGAAGGCCATAATTATCAACTTGAAGGAATGAAATATGCAGGATCGAGAGAAAATCTACTTAACAAAAGAAGGTAAAGAGAAGCTGCTAATTGAGCTGGAAGATCTGGAAGGACCTACAGCGGCTAGAGATCGCTGCCCGACTAAAATCAGCTATTGAAATGGGTGATCTATCAGAAAATGCGGATTATCACAAAGCTAAAGAAGATCAGGGTTTCTTGGAAGGGAAAATAATGGAGATCAAGTATACGCTTGACTTTGCCATTATCGTGGAAGAAAACGGTCTTGGGCAGGATAAAGTCAGTGTAGGCTGCAATGTCACAGTTCAAGAAGAAGATTTTCCTCCCGAGACCTATTATCTGGTTGGCAGCAGCGAAGCAGATCCAACAAAGAATAAGATCTCCCATGTGTCCCCCATCGGCAAAGCACTGATCGATAAAGAAATTGGGGATATCGTTGAGGTTAAAACACCAGGGGTAGGGGGAGAATACTCACTGAAGATCCTGGAGATCAAATAATAGATCTTGGCAAGATAGTTAAATAAAAAGGCTCCCGGAATTTTAAAAACTCCGGGAGCTGTTTTTTTATTAATTAGAATTCATCAAATTCAAAAGCATCTGTTTCGCTGGCTCCATCATTAGGCCAGACAGACAGCTCGATGGAAAGCCTCTCGAAGAAACTCTCTTCAGGAAGCGGGCCTTCTCCATAACCCATGTCCATCACCCGTCCAATCACCTGCAAGTTATTAGTATTGAGGACAAATTCTACTCCCGGGTCTGCCAAGACAGGTTCGCCTTTCTTTTCCAGTTCTGACCGGATAGCATCGTCATAAAAAGCATGACCGCTCATCAGTACCTTTGTGACAGTCTTGATATCATTCTGGTCGAATAGCCAAACCTCAAAAGCAGTAACGCGTTTCGGCTCACCTACACCAATGGCTTCTGAGATACCCACGCCGCATTCACCCAGGAATTCACCTGCAGCCGACTCAATACTGAAGGAATCATCAAATAGATTATCACCCAATACATAGGTCGTGACAAATTGGTGCATGGGTGGTGCTTCACCTTTGCCGTTGTATTCAGGGGAGTTAATCTTTGCTGTAATTTCCTGTGCCATGCTTGAAGCAGATTTCGGTGCGATCCCTCCACCTTTAGCACTTTTGGCCAGGAAATAACGAGCTACCAGAGCTCCTGCCAGCACAACTGTGACCAGCAAGGCCCATTTTAGGAGATTATTCCCCGAAGACTCTTCCTCAACAACAGGGACGATTTCTTCCAGTACATCCAGTGGAGAAGTCATTTCCACTACATCGCGGTATGAATCAATATCGCTGATCAATTGATCAGCGGGATTGAACTCAATATCTGACAGGTATGTGGAAGCATTTTCTCCCAGCTGGTTATATCGTGATTCAGCCAGTGAAGCATCCTGGTTCAAGGCATAGGAATCGATCGTCATGCGCAAATATTCAACCTTTAGATCATCACGGAGCTGTTCGATATTTCCATCGACGAATCGGACCGGGCTGATTAGATATGCCCAAACCAATCCCAGGATGATTCCGATTACTACACCCACTGCAGTCATAATCGGAGGACTGTTGATTCCTTTGTTAAAACTGTCTCGTACTGTATCCATAATCAATCTCCATTGGTTAATGAAAGTTGAAGCAACTGGAGGCCAGATAACCCTATTGTAGACGAGAGATGATTTTCCTGCAATGCTCCCTCACCCTCTGAAGCCTCACCCCTATAGATGCAAGGTCCATGCCAGATTATAATCAATATATAAATAATCCATTTTCCTGTTTTTTTGTCAATCAGAATCAAAAAACGGCGGAAATATATTCCGCCGTTCATTTTGTTTTCATACCAATGGAATCAATTTACTTTGGATTTCTCTTTCAACTCTTTCCGGCCGAATTCCAGGGAACAGGCAATGCATTGAGCGTGTTTCTTATTTGCTTGAACCAACAAACCTCCACAGCTTGGGCAAGGTGTTGGGAGCGGTTTCTTCCAAGAGGAAAAATCACAATCAGGGTAGTTCTCACAACCATAGAACAATCTTCCCTTTTTTGTCTTTCTTTCGATTATCTCACCGCCGTCCTTAGGACAAGTTACACCAATCCGCTCCACCCATCGTTCTGTATACTTACAATCCGGCCTGTTGCTGCAACCGATATAAAGTCCATAACGTCCAAATCGCTGAACTAACTCACCACTACACTCGGGACACTGGCGCCCCACCGGGATGTATTTCGGCTTAATTTTGGGCATTTGCTCTCTAGCATATTCCAGTTGGTCAGCAAACGGAGAATAAAACTCACCCACGCTGTCCTGCCACAGCTCCTCCCCAGAAGCAACCCGGTCTAATTCCCTTTCCATCTCTGCTGTAAATCCTACATCAACTATTGATGAGAAATACTCCGAAACCAGGTCATGAACAATAAATCCGGTTTCTGTTGGAAACAGACGCCTACCATCTTTAACAATATATCCGCGATCCACCAGTTTTCCCATAATCGGCGCATAAGTGGATGGTCGTCCAATACCGTTTTCTTCCAAGGTGCTGACTAGAGAAGCTTCGGAATATCGGGCTGGCGGCTTTGTGAAATGCTGTTCCGGAAGCAGCTGGATCAATTTCTGAGTCTGACCTTCCGCTAAGCCTTCAGGTATGCTTTCCAGATCTTTTTCCGCTTTGGATGAATTACCATGACTGCGATCATAAACTTTCAAAAATCCGGGGAATTTAATCCTGGAACCAGAGGCACGAAAGACATAGGCATGTTCATTTCCATCTGCCCCAACAAGCACACTCAGAGTGTCATAAACAGCAGGAGACATCTGAGATGCCAAAAAACGTTGCCAGATCAATTTATATAACCTGTACTGGTCATTCTTTAAGTAACTTTTAATGGACTTCGGAGTTCGGCCAATCAAAGTGGGCCGGATAGCTTCATGCGCTTCCTGAGCCCTCTTCGTTTTCGTGGTATATTGCGGAATCTCAGAAGGAATATATTCATCACCATAATTGGATTGAACGAAAGTCCGGGCACTTTGCTGAGCAGAATCTGAAACATTAGTAGAGTCCGTTCGCATATATGAGATCAAACCGGTTTCGCCACCATTGCCAACATCGATGCCCTGGTAGAGCTGCTGGGCTACTGCCATGGTCTTTTTAGCAGAAAAGCCAAGCTGGCGGGCTGCATCCTGCTGCATGGTGGTGGTGATGAATGGCGGATAGGGGTTTCTTACTCGGGTCCCCCGGCGAATCTTTCGGACTTCAAAATGCGCCTTTTCCAGGTCGATGATAATCGGATCCATTTCGGTTTGAGAGCCGACATGTAATTTTTTGCCATCAATATGCGTCAGGTTTGCCTGGAATGTTTCATTACTCGCAGCTTCTTCTGGGCGAAGCTCAGCAGCAACTGACCAATATTCATCAGGAACAAAAGCCTCAATTTCCCTTTCTCTGTCGATAATCAGTCGCAGTGAAACAGACTGTACCCGACCGGCTGTTAAACCGCCGCGCACCTTTTCCCACAGGATTGGGCTGATCTGGAATCCAACCAGGCGATCCACGATCCTCCTTCCCTGCTGTGCATCAACCAATTTCATATCCAGTATCTCTGGATTCTCAAATGCTTCTTCAATCGCAGCCCGGGTAATCTCTGTGAAAACAACCCTCTTGGTGAGTTCAGGTTCCAGCTCTGCAGCTTCTATTAAGTGCCAGGCAATAGCTTCACCTTCCCGATCAAGGTCTGTGGCCAGGAAAATCTCTTCAGCTTCCGCACCCAGTTTTTTGATTTCCTTCACTATCTTGCGCTTATCATTGGGAACGCGATAAGAAGGTTCAAAATTATTTTCTATGTCAATCGATAGTTTGGATCTTAATAAATCCCTGACATGCCCAAAGGAAGCGACAACTCTATAGTCATCACCCAAATAACGCCCTATCGTTCGGGCCTTGGCAGGTGATTCTACAATCACCAATTTTCCTTTGCGTGGCTTGGGTTCTTTTAACTTTTCTTTTTGTATTTTCCGGAGGCGTCAGGCCTTCATGGGCTTCTGTTTTTCCCATCCGGAACATTTTTGTACCACACACTGAACAGACACCACTGGTAGCAGGTGTTCCAGTTTTTGTGAACACTGCCTCAGCAGAATCCATCTCTCGTTTTTCTTTACACTTCACACAATAAGCTTCCAAAACCAACCTCCAATACCCAAATCAAAATCAAATCAGGTCTGTTCGACCTTCTTCCTTAAGTGTTTTCACTACCTGGCGCACATCCTGAGCCTGGTCTCGCTTGCAGACCAACAGGATATCTCCAGTATCAACAATAATCAAATCCTCTGCCCCGATAGTTACCACTACTCTGGACGACTTCTCGCCATAAACCAGGGTGTCCTTTGTATCCAAGGCAATATGCTCTATACCTTTGTTTATATTACCCTGCTCATCCTCCGGTAGTAAGTCAAAGATCGCTTCCCAACTTCCCACATCATTCCATTCCAAATCCAAAGCCGGGATCACAGCAACCTTTTGTGCATTTTCCATAATGCCGAAATCGATCGTTTGCGGTTTAATCGCTGGCCAGACCTTGCGGATGGTCGGTTCTTGCTCTGATGTTCCCCAGGCTTCCTTTATTAGGAATAATTGTGAGGAAAGCTCTGGCATTTGTCGGGCAATTTCCTGCAAGATCACATCTGTCCGCCAGATGAACATTCCTGAATTCCAGGCATATTCTCCGCTCTTGATACATTTTCTCTGCTTCTGGAAGGGCTGGCTTCTCAGTAAATTCCCGCACATTGAAAACTTCCAGCTCCTGGTATTTGCCAATCGGATCGCCCCGGCGGGTATATCCATATCCCGTAGCGGGAAAGGTCGGTGTGATACCCAGCGTGACCAGATAGTTCTCACCTGCAACTTGATTGGATGCCTGCAATATCTGATGGAAAAGCTTTAAATTACCAATGATATGGTCTGCTGTCAAGACCGCCATCACGGATTCTGGATCTTTCTTATTCAAAACTGTCGCAGCATACCCCACAACAGAGGCTGTTCCTCGCGGCATGGTTTCCAACAGAAAATTCTCCGGTGGAATCTCCGGGCATTGTTCCTGCAGTCCCGGGGCCTGGTCCTCAACCGTCACTATCAGGATCCTTTCGGGCGGCAAGATGGCCTGCAATCGATCTACTGCCACCTGGAATAATGATCTTTCCTGACCCAGTTTCAACATTTGCTTGGGCCGGCTCTGGCGCGAAAGAGGCCATAATCTGGTCCCACCGCCTCCAGCCATGATAACAGCGTAAAAATTCTCGATCATGTTAACTTCCTTCCTCGTTCAGGTTGATCTTGCTACGATAGTCTATCATCATATCCCGGACAGCAACATATTTCATTCCAAAAGTTTTTCGGACCATACCTTTGAGTTCCATCAATGCCAGAGTTGAGGTCACTTCCTCTATAGGCAAGTTTACCAGAGTGCTTATTTCATCTACGTGCTGCGGTTCATCTCCAACTGCCTGGAATAATAATGCTTCTCTGGGGTCTCCAGGCAAGACTCTTTTCACTGCTCTCTGTTCAGTAATCAAACTCATATTCAGCAAATCCAAAACATCTTGAGCAGATAGCAATGGATGTGCACCCTGCTTAATCAGTAAATTTGTGCCTTTGCTCACCGCCGAGGTGATCTTTCCAGGAACAGCGAACACCTCTTTTCCTTGCTCTGCCGCATATCCTGCTGTTATTAGCGCTCCGCTTTTCTGTCCTGCCTCGATCACAATGATTATTTTTGATAATCCTGATATGATCCTGTTCCTGGGTGGAAAATTGGATCCATCAGGAGGAGTCCCAATCGGGTAATCGCTGATCAACGCTCCTTGGTTAACAATCCGCTCTGCTAGTTTCTTGTGTTCCGGGGGGTAGATTTGGTCTATCCCACTTCCCAGAACAGCTATGGTCCGGCCGCCGGCTTCCAGCGAACATTGATGGGCAATTCCATCAATACCCCGAGCTAATCCGCTGATCACGGTAATCCCATACCCTGCCAGCATCCTGGCGAGTTCCCCTGTGACTTGGCGTCCGTAATCACTAAAACGCCGGGTTCCAACAATTGCTACTCCCCAGATATCATTCTCAGTCAAGTCACCTTTCAAGTAGATCACAAAGGGAGACTGAGTGATGTGACGCAACCGCTCTGGATAATGCGGATGGTCCCAGTAATAAACCTTGATCCCGGCTTCCAGGATCGTTTCCACAAGTTCATCCAAACAGGTGCTTCCCCTGATCTGGATCAATTGCCGCGACAGATTTTCACTCAGACCTGCAGCCATAAGCTGGTACGATTTAGCTTCCCAGGCGGACCTAATATCTCCAAAATACTGCAAAAGTCTTTCCAAGCGGACCGGGCCAATTCCTCTTACAAGGTTAAACCCAACCCAATACTTGGTTCGATCATCCATCATTGTCCCCCAGATCCAGCCTGATATGACTTCATATCCCGAGCCGCGCTCAGAATACCATAATTTTTAAATATATGTCAAGAGAGAATTCCCACTCGTAAAGAAAATCATTGACAGCAGGCCAGCAGGATGAACAATAGACACGATCTGTAAATATTCCAAAACTCCCCCCGGCTACACAACCTAATAATCCAATAATCCCGGAATGATATGGACCAGTATTTGGCGGCTTTCCTGATTGATATCTAGGACAACTTCTTCAATTACAGGGAGTAGTAAATCCTTACCCTCCGGCGATTCCACCAGGTAAACATCATTCGCCCCGGTAATGAGGATTTCTTTTAATGTCCCCAGCTTTTTACCTTGATCGGTGATGACTTCCATACCAACCAGCTGATGGAGAAAATACTCCCCTTCCGGCAATTCCGGCATATCCTCACTTCTCATATATACCATAATATTACGGAAGATTTCAACAGCTGTGCGGTCCGGTAATTCCTTGAGGGAAACCAGCATATCTCCCCCATGCCAGCGAATATCTCTGACCGTAAAGGCCTTATATCTTTCCCCCGCATAGATAATCTGCCCTGGCGAGATCAATTCCGGGAAATCAGTCAACACAGTCATACGGATCTCTCCCCGGATGCCATGAGGACGACGAAACTTCCCTATAAGGACAAACACAGGTTCATCCGAAGGGGACGAACCTGTGCTGGTATTTGAATTCCGGTTTGATGTCATTGTGGTTCTACAATATCCAGATTTACTTTTTTACCAATTCCTGAGGCTGGCACATTCAGCAATGTTCTCATAGCGTTAGCTACTCTACCATTTTTGCCAATGACCCGTCCCATGTCTTCTCGAGCAACTTCCAACTGGAAATTGATGCTGTCCCTATGCCGTTGATGTGAGACCTTCACCTGTGTAGGATCTTCAACAAGTGAGCGCGCAATATAGGTGATTAGATCAATCAATGTTTTCCTCCGTTAACAAATCTGAAGGAATCTTATTCCTGTACGCCAATTAATCCTTGATTAACTTGGTGATATCAGACTTTAAGATTGCGCCGTCTTTTCCGGTTCCTTTGACAGTTGAAATATCAATTCCGGCTTCTTCAGCGATTTTCCGGGCAGCATCAGTGATCTTGATCTCTTTTGCTGATTCCGGTTCTGGTTCCGGCTCTGGTTCAGGTTCTGGCTCAGGTTCCGGTTCTGGCTCGGGTTCCGGTTCTGGTTCCGGCTCTGGCTCAGGTTCTGGCTCTGGTTCCGGTTCCGGCTCTGGCTCAGGTTCTGGCTCGGTTCCGGCTCTGGCTCAGGTTCTGGCTCAGGTTCCGGTTCAGGCTCTGGTTCAGGATCAGCTTCCACAACCTCTGCAGCGGTTTCTTCCACTTCCTGTACTTCAGCAGCAGGTTCTTCGGCAGCGGCTTCTTCCACAGGGGCTTCTTCCACTTCCTCTTCATCAGCAGTGATTTCTTCTGCCTGGACCTCTTCTGGTTTTTCTTCAACCGGTTCTTCTTTTTTCTTCGGTTTTCTGGCTGCGATCAGGTCATCCCTACGTGTACGAGTATCCTGGTTACGATCGCTTTCGATCTGTTTGCCTTCAGCCACCAATGTCTCAACATCCGCGCCATCTTTGAAACGCTCATAGCGTTCCAGTAATCCGATAGTGCGAAAGATCTGAAGCACAGAATCTGAAGGCTGGGCACCAACGCTCAGCCAATGATAAATTCGATCTTCTTTAACCCGAATAGTAGCGGGCTCGGTCCTGGGATTGTAATCTCCCAGAATTTCTATGAATCGGCCATCCCGGGGGCTTTCTCTATCAGCGGCCACAATACGATGTGTAGGCTGACCTTTTCCACCAGCACGGCGTAATCTAATTCGAACCATAACTTGTACTCCTTAAATTTTCTCCAGCTTTATTCCGCTGTGCACTTGACACAGCGGAGACTATTATACATTAAAATCCCGTCATATTAAGAAAATCGAGGTAAATTCTTTAACCCTGATTCCTTAAGATCTTTGAACATTCTTTTTGCATTCTGATACTGTTTAACCAGTTGATTTACATCATAAACCTGGGTACCAGATCCAGCTGCGATGCGTTTTCTCCGGCTGGCATTCAGAATTTTCGGGTTCTGTCTTTCCGCAGGTGTCATAGAGTATATGATCGCCTGAGTAGCTTTTACCCGCTTCTCCGCCTCCCGGGGGTCAATCGATTGGGACATTTTACCAAATTCACCTGGCAGCATGCCTAAAATCTTTCCGATCGGTCCCATCTTCAATACCTGGGATATCTGGTTGGAAAAGTCTTCCAGGGTAAATTCCCCGGACAATAATCTTTCGGTCTGATCTTGAGCAGTTTCCAGATCGATACTTTCCTCTGCTCGCTCAATTAGACCGATCACATCTCCCATACCCAGAATTCGGGATGCCAATCGAGAGGGGTCGTAGCTTTCCAGGGCATCCAGGCTCTCTCCGGTTCCCAGAAACTTAATTGGCACACCTGTCACTGAACGGATCGAGATGGCAGAGCCACCACGGGCGTCACCATCCATTTTGCTCATGATCAAACCGGTGATTGGGACTGCATCGCTGAATCCCTGGGCAATATTCACCGCTTCCTGTCCGACCATAGCATCTACAACTAACAGGATCTCATTCGGATTGGCTGACTCCTGAATTGACCCAAGCTCATCCATCAAGCTTTTATCAATTTGGGATCGTCCAGCCGTGTCCAGGATGATCACTGTGCTTCCTGCTTTATCCGCCTCCTGGAGCGCTTTTTGCGCCAATTGAGCGGGTTGCAGGCTCAGATCAGACAGAACCGGAATGGATAGTTCCTTTCCCAGGGTCTGAAGTTGATCAACGGCTGCTGGCCGGTAGGGATCGGCCGCAACAAGCAATACCTGTTCTCCACGTTTTTTTAACAACCGGCCGAGTTTTCCGGCCGCAGTGGTTTTTCCAGATCCCTGTAAACCAGCCAGTAAAATCACCAGGGGGGAGGTAGGTGATTGATTGAGAGGTGCCGGTTCTCCCAGGGTCGCGATCAATTCATCGTGGACAATCTTGACAACTTGCTGTCCAGGATTGAGCGCTTTGGAAACCTCCTGCCCAACTGCTCTTTCTTTCACCCGGGATACGAATTCCCGGACCACGCCATAATGAACATCCGCATCCAGCAAGGCCAGGCGGATCTCACGCATTGCGCTATCCACGTCTTTTTCAGAGAGTTTTCCTCGGCGACGCAGGTTATGGAATATTTCATCCAGGCGGTTGGTCAGCTGCTCAAACATAAACGTGTGTTGCTAAAAAATACAAAAAAAACAGCGGATGACAGACTCAATAAATGAGCCATCCGCGGACAAACATTGTAGCGTGCAGGAATGGTTCAGTCAAGGGGAATGAAGGGCTTTTGCATTGCCTCACTAAATCAGCTATGGTAAAATCTCTCCGCTCGGAGAACCTTTAAATAGGGAGGGATGGCCGAGTGGACGAAGGCGGTTGTCTTGAAAACAACTGTGGGTGCAAGCCCACCGGGGGTTCGAATCCCTCTCCCTCCGCTTCACAAGTCTCCTCCGGGGAGGTGCCAGAGTGGTTGATTGGGGCCGCCTGCTAAGCGGTTGTCGGGTGAAAGCTCGATCGTGGGTTCGAATCCCACCCTCCCCGCCAGAAAATAATATGCCCTCGTAGCTCAGTGGATAGAGCACTTGCTTGCGGAGTAAGGGGTCGCGTGTTCGAATCACGCCGAGGGTGCCAGAAAATAAAGAGCGGATAATACCGCTCTTTTTAGATAGGAAAAACACTCATGAAAAAAGAACCTCAGATCCTGTTAACCAATGACGACGGCATTCAAAGCCCCGGATTATGGGCTGCAGCTGAAGCACTGGATAAACTTGGCTTTGTGACAGTGATCGCGCCCCGTGAACAATCATCAGGTACGGGCCGGAGTTTTCCCAGTTATTATGATGGCAAGATCACAGAAGAAAAGCTGGTAGTGAATGGGAAAGAATGGACAGTCCATGCCGTGAATGGCACACCCGCCATGGCAGTTTTGTACGGTATTTTCACATTGATCCCCGGCAAACCAGACCTTATCGTCTCAGGTATCAACTATGGTTTGAATGTCGGTAGTGGAGTTACGATCTCGGGAACAGTCGGAGCTACTCTCGAAGGCGCCGCAGCAGGTATTCCTTCCCTGGCAATCTCCCTGGAAACTGAAAAGAAATATCACGCATCCTATTCAAGAAAGATCGATTTTACGACAGCAGGGTATTTCACAAAACTCTTTTCAGAGTCTTTATTATCAAAGGAAATGCCTCCGGATGTTCAGGTACTGAAAATTGAAGTCCCCAGTGACGCGACTCCAGATACACCCTGGCAAACCACCCGCTTATCCACGAAACGTTTTTACCAGCCGGTTCCACCGATGGAGAATGCCGATGAAGGTGTTAATGGCATCGGCTACGATATTGCTCCAGATTTTGATAAATCCCCCCCTGGAACAGATTCCCACACTGTGATCAATCAAAAGGCCGTAGCTGTAACACCGCTCAGCCTGGATCTCACATCACGGGTCGATTTGAAAGAGTTAGAAGATATCCTGAAAAATGATTAGGTCTGGCAGGAACTAACTTCCATATTCGCCAATCTCATCCAGCCAACCATCAAAAAATTTCACCATTAGATCATGCCGCTCCTCAGCTAGAGAGCGGCCGGTTTTTGTAAACATCCGGTCCTTGAGGTGGCGTAATTTAAAGAGGTATTCGTGGGATACCGATTGGGATTCTCCTGGCGCCAGTTCACCGGTCGAAAGATAGTGATCCGAGGGAGGAGCATATACATCCATTCCAGCCCGAACTGCGTAGGATACCGCCCTAGCAATTCCTACAGCGCCAATGGCATCAATTTTGTCCGCATCAAATAGGACTTTCGCTTCCAAAGTGTTGGGTTCTTCCTCC
Organism: uncultured Chloroflexia bacterium; assembly: GCA_963824175.1. Lineage (GTDB taxonomy): Bacteria > Chloroflexota > Anaerolineae > Anaerolineales > UBA11858 > B10-G9. The sequence goes on from CAWGOD010000005.1 coordinate 139,100, forward strand.
CGATTACGAAAACGATGAGCCCTAATGCAATGCTGAACAGCCTGGATCTCACTCCCCTGCCAACCTTCCTTAATAAGGATCTTTTCAGCGAAATCTGCCGCTGCAAGGTGATGGTTCTTCCGCACATCCACATCACCTTCAACATCGTGGAGCAGCGCTGCCGCTCTAAGGATCTTCAGATCGGCTTCTTCTTCTTTCCCGATCTTTTCACATAAACGGTATACCCTTAACACATGCGAAAAACCATGCACCGGATCATCATCCGGGTAATATGCCCGGGCTTGTTCAATTGTTGGCATGAATGTTCTCCAGATCAGGATCGTTGATTAGCCTGTATTTTCGATTACTACAGTCCAAATCCAGGCATCACATATTGAGTAATAAATAGATAGACAGCCACCGCCAGGCCAATCATGATGGCCAGGGTGAGTATTTTTTTGGTTACCTTTAGAATAAAACGCAGGACAAATAAACCCACAGCCGCGATAGCTATCCAGATAAAAAGTGAATTATCCAAAAAATCCACTATGCCTCCTCTCCTATGTAAAACTGACCCTTTTTTACCACGGAACCCACCAGATTTGTGCCAAAACGATATCCAATATGCCGGTAATCAGGAATATCCATAATGAGCAGATCTGCTTGTTTTCCAGGTTCCAGGGATCCTACAATCCCATCCATTCCAATTGCTGCGGCAGCATTGATCGTGGCCGCTGCGATGGCCTGGTTTGGTGTTAATTTCATATATCGGCAGGCCAATGCTGCTGCAAATTGCATACTCTCACACCAGGCTGTGCCGGGATTGATGTCTGTGGCAATTGCCAGCAAACCACCCGCTTTCAAGATTTCCTTGGCTGGTGTATAGTCCGGCTCAGCCAAACCAAAAGGCGTGCAGGGTAAAGCAACTGCAACCGTGTCGGATTTCCCCAGAGCCTGGATATCTTCCTTAGAAGTGACCACCAGGTGGTCCGCCGATGCTGAGCCCAGCTCCGCAGCCAGGCTGGCACCACCCAGATTCTCGAACTCATCAGCATGGATCTTGGTAGGAAACCCATGCTCCCTGGCTGCTTCCAAAATCTGGCGGCTCTGTGATAGATCAAAAGCTCCCCGCTCACAAAATACGTCAACATAAGGAAGCGGTTTTTCCGTCCTGGTTGGCCACCATTCAGACAAAATTGGGATCAATTCTCGAGAAAGGAAGTCCGCATATTCACCTGGATTTCCAGCATACTCCGGAGGAACAGCATGAGCGCCCAGGTAGGTGATCACGATGTCAGGAACTTCTTCCTGATCCAACTCCAATAAAGCCTGCAGCATAGCATGTTCGGTCTCTTGATCCAATCCATATCCCGATTTTGCCTCCAACGTGGTTGTGCCATGCATAAACATACGTCGGATCCGGTCCCGGGTCTGGTCTTTAAGATCTTCCAGGCTTGCATCCCTTGTAGCCCGGACGGTTGAGATAATTCCACCACCCCCTTCAAGGATTTCCAGGTATGTTGCCCCTGCCAGGCGTTTTTCGAATTCGCCTGATCGATCTCCTGCCCAGATGACATGAGTATGGGGATCGACAAAACCCGGCATAACTACTCGACCGCCGGCATTCCTTTTTTCTTCGTTAGGGTACTTATTCAGTAACTCTTCCGAGGGTCCAACATCCAGGATATCCGCACCTTTGAAAAGGACCGCGCCATCCGGGATCAGGCCCAGATCACCCAATCGATCACCACGTTGGGGTCCCCCGGCTAAAGTTAGAACTTGTGAAGCAGAGTGAATTAACATATTTTCCGCTCTCTGATGGTTGATATCACAAATTGTATCACTACCATCAAGTTAACCTTTCACCTGGTTTACAAAGTCAAAAGAAGGGTTCTTTTTTGGTCCGGATTTATATAGAATATAGTAACGAAAATGGAAGATCGATGTTCTAGTAGTTGTGAGACCAGCTATCTGTAACCTTAACAAGAAATCATGAAATCTTAACAAATTGGCATTTGCTATATATTGACCTTTCACGATATAATTGCCAGACTATCCCGTCAAAGAATTGGCTGAACTCCCCTTCAGGTAAACATTCATGGCAAAAAACCCCATCCGAAAGACTAGAATACTCTGGGCTGGAAAGAGAAGAGCGGATATACCTTCCTTTGTGCCTGAGCTAGAATCGAAAGGATATAAGGTCACTTTTGTCAGCACCGGGAAAGATGCCCTCCTGAGATTAACCAAACAAAAACCTGATGTCATGATAGTGGATGCCGCTTCCATGCGCACTACTGGATCCCGGATCTGTAAATCTGTGCAGGCAAAGTATCCTACTGTCCCGATTATCTTGATCAACACGCCCGATAACCTGCCCACCAATGAGATCGTAGCTAAAGTCCAGCTAATCCACCCCTTTACTATTCGAAAACTGGAAAACCGTATCGTCCCATTCTCCCCCGGTGATGGAAAGAACATCATCCAGGAAGGTCCTATCAAATTGGATATGGAGAGACAGGTTATCCGCTGCAATAAAAAAGAAGAGCATGTCACTCCCCGAATGGTTGAGTTATTAAAGATGCTCATCAAACGCAAAGGTGAGGTTATAGAACGGGAAGTTCTATTCAGCAAGATCTGGAAAACAGACTATACCGAAGATACTCGCTCCCTGGATGTCCATATCAATTGGCTCAGGAAGATCATTGAAAAAGATCCCAAAAAACCCAAGCTGCTGGTAACTGTGCGCGGCAAGGGGTATAAGTTCGATCTTTAGGATATTATTTGTAGAGGTTTTATGCGGCCCCACTTTCGGTGGGGTCTTATTAGTTAATAACCTGGTGGATCTGCTCACCACTGACCAGAACAATCCGTACACAAACCTTTCCCCCCGTTTCAGGCAAGATCAATGAGGACGGCAAATCACCCTTGCGCAAGGGTCTGACAGCCTGAAAGCGGCTGTGGAAGATCTCTCCCTGCCAATCTGGATCTACTTCCCAATATTCCACCTTAGAAACCAATTCTGGCGGGAGTTGGATGATCCCATCTTCTATACAGATTCCAGGGTAACCCAGTTCTTCCAGATTTTTCAGCGGAACTTCTTTCCGCTCCTCTTCTCGCTGCAGAAAAACCGGTAAAAGGAATTTTTCCTTCCCCTCTAGATTTTGACCTAACTCCTGGTTTTTCAGGACCAGCCTGGACCGGGAAGTGATTACCGCTCTACTTTGCAGGTCAGATAGTATAAAGCGGCGGTTCAGCCTATTTGCAACAATACCGGTAGTTCCCGATCCACCAAAGAAATCTGCCACAATTCCACCGGGGTTGGTCGATGCCAGGATGATCCTCTCCAGCAGACGTTCCGGTTTCTGAGTTGGGTATCCTGTCCTTTCATGATGCAGCCTGGCGACCACTGGAAAATACCACCAATCCTCAGGGACTTTACCTCTTTCCAGATCAGGCATCTTACCAAATCCAGCTTTTTTGGATGACTTAAATGTCTCTACGGTATTAGAGGCGTAAGGAATCCGAACGTCATCAACGTTAAAGACATACTTATCTGTTTTGGTATAAAACAGGATCATGTCATGTTTGCGATTAAAAGCGGTCCGGATAGGTGAGGGGCCGTGGTAGGTCCAGATGATCTCATTACGGAAATTTTCATAGCCGAAGATCTCGTCCAGCAGAATCCGGGCATAGGAATTAGCATGCCAATCAAGATGCAAGTAGAGTGATCCCGTTGGCGCCAACAAGCGGTGCATTAATTTCAGCCTGGGATAAAGCATATCCAGATAGGAATCCAGGTCTTTCCATTGGTCCGTATAACCCTCAGCCAGCTGCCATTCTTCCGGTTTGCGCGAATCTTCGCCCCGTCCAACACGGGAAGAGTATCCTTTGTTCGTAAAGAATGGAGGATCTACATAGATCAGGTCCAGCTTGCCTTCATACTCCCCCATTAAAGCATTCATAACCCGCAGATTATCTCCCAGGATCAACCTGTTATCTGCGTTGGCTGGATATTTTATCCTCTGGTCCAGGGTATAAAATGGACTCAGTGACCAGGCTGCCGCCAGGCTTCAGCTTCTCGGATTTTGAAGTCCAGTCTAATTTCGCCATGAGGTATTACCAACTATTGTGAAATTTCATTATTCTTAAAAGGATTACCCTGCGGGTATAGAAACCTATTCATTACTGCGCAGGGTACTGATTTTGTATTTATTTTACCTGACTTGTTTAACCTTAAGAGGATATTTCCTGACGAGCCCCTCCATGGAAAAATAATCGAAAATTAATTACATCACACGGGGAGCTTCTATCCCTAATAGATCCAGTCCGGTTTTTAGAACCTTCCTGGATGCCTCAACCAGCTGCAAGCGGAAATCACGTACTTCGGGCTCTGCATTCAGAACAGGAGCTTCCCTGTAAAAAGCGTTAAAAGACTTGGCTACATCATACAGGGCTTGACTGATATGGAGCGGTTTAAGATCCCTTGCGGCATTTTGGACAGCCATAGGGAATTGGGACAGGTTTTCGATTAACGTCACCTCAGTGGAATCCAGTGGATAACCAGGCTCTTTGACCTCGATTGGAGTGGTGGGAGCTTTTTTCAGGATGCTATTTGCTCGAACATGGGCATATTGAATATAGGGAGCGGCTTGGCCATTGAAATCAAGAGCTGTCTCCCAATCAAAGGTCACAATGCGGGTAGATTCACGATCCACCATCGGGAACTTGATAGCTCCCAGCCCAACCGCTCGGGCAATATCCCGTTTCTGATCCTCTGAGAGATCTGGATTCTTCTCTTGAACTACATCGTAAGCCCGTGATTGTGCCTCACGGATCAATTCCTCAAGCCTTACTACGGTTCCCTCCCTGGATGCCATAACCACATTACCCGGCAGGTTCACAACTTCGTACGCCAGGTGTTCACACTTTTTAGCCCAATCATAACCGGCAATTTCCAAAGTTTTCCAAACCTGCTGGAAATGCAGCGACTGTCTTACATCAACCACATAAATGGATCGATCCGGCTGATATTCTTCTTGCTTAAGTTTTGCTAGAGCCAGATCCTCAGTGGCGTATAAGGCAGTTCCATCAGATCTGAGAACGACAAGGACTCGATACTTTTCCTTTTCCAACTCCAGCAGTTCATCAATGCGAACAATAACAGCATCATCTGGCCGCAAGTCTTCAGCAATGCCGCGCTTGATCAGGTCTTCAACCATCTCTTTACCCTGAAACTCGACTTCGCTATTGGAATAATAACGATCGTAGTGTATATCCAGGATCTCATAAAGATCTTCAAAACCTTTCAGAGACCAGCGGCGAGTCTTTTCCCATAATTCCACCAATTCAGGGTCCTGCTGATCCCAGCGCGCATACAGATTCCTGATCTCACTTTCTAGCTCAGGATTCTCTTCCAATCGCCGGCTTGCTTCTGCATAAATTTCGCCCATCCATTGAGTGGCATCTTCCGGAGGGCTCTCTCCCTGATGGAATTTTTGGTAATTCCAAAGCCATCTGATGACATGAAGACCCATGTCGCCATAATAATTGACCCGGACAACCTTGTAGCCCGCAAAATCCAGGATTCGGCTGACCACATCTCCCAGGATCGTACTCCTCAGGTGACCTACATGAAAAGCTTTATGGGTATTGAGGTTCGAGAACTCCACCATTAAGGTTTGATCCTTGTCCTCACCCTGCCCAAAATTGCCAGCCCGGATGACACTATCGATCACCCGGGCGCTGAATACACCTGAATCAAAATATAAATTCAGGTATCCACCTTTATTTTCGATTCGGGGGAAATATGACTGGGGAGTGATCTTCTCTGCAACCAGAGCAGCAATCTCTTCAGCTCGCTGCGGTACATTTTTTACTTTCCCACTTTTAGCTTCCAGGGCAGCGACCTTAAAGAAGGAAGTCGCTATACCCCATTCACCTGAAAAAGGGATTGGAGCCCAACCGAGGTCTTCTGGCACAGGAATGCCAGCTTCCTGGAGGATATTTTGGATCTGTACTTCTAGGTCTTGTTTTTCTTTCTGGAACATACAAATCTCTGAATTATTGATTAGGGAATGAATTTTAAGTATTGCACCGAGATTATAACATGGGTAAAAACTATGGATGCGGGATCCTGAAGCCAGGTTGGGATGAGTTCTTTTCTATCCCTTGGTCGATCATATTATCTCGATGATCCCGCATCCTTAGTGAGATTTTCGTCCATGATCTATGATGATCAGGCGTCCTTACCACAGATCCAAGATATCAAAAAAGGGCTGTCCAATAATTGCTGGAGCAGCCCTGATTTTTATTTCCAGTAGGAAATTTAGGCAGCTTTTTCCAGAACCGCTAAACGTGCCATCAGGCGGCTCTTTCTGCGGGAAGCATTATTTTTATGAATGACGCCTTTGGCAGCAGCTTTATCCAGAGCCTGAATGGCTTCTGCGGTTGCAACTTTTGCGTTCTCCAGATTGCCTTCTTCCATAGCTAGAAAGGCTTTTCTGATCAGGGTCCGGGACTTGCTCTTGTAAGTTCGGTTCTGCAAGCGGCGCTTTTCATTCTGTCTTTCTCGTTTTTGTGATGATTTTAAGCCCAAGGGTATTCCTCCAATCATTTCTTACTGTTTCGAAGGGACATTTTAAGGTAAGGAAGGCAATTTGTCCACCCCATTGCTGATTCTGGAAAATGGATTTCTCCATATTCTTGGTAGTAATATACCACCTACCCTTCCCTTCAAGAAAATTCTTTAACATGTTATGATGAAGTCCCCAGGTCAGCCAGGTGGTTGCGCCCCCTTCGGGGGGTGAGGAAAGTCCGCACTCCATCGAGCGTGATGCCGGATAACGTCCGGGGCGGAGAGATCTGCCGGATCGGGCCACAGAAACAAACCGCTCCTCCGGGAGTAAGGGTGAAATGGTGGTGTAAGAGACCACCGGTGCAGGCAGTAATGCCTGCAGCCGGGCAACCCCCATCAGGAGCAAGGCCAAACAGGGATGAACTCCTTCGGGAGGGGAGGCTGCTCGTCTCCTTTGAATTCCAGGTAGGCTGCACCGAGGCGCACTGAGAAGTGCGCCCCAGACAGATGATCACCTCAGTGTATTAAAGGGAGGAAGCCCCCCGGGGTGTAAACCAGAAATACACCAGACAGAATGCGGCTTATAAGCTGGCCTGGGGATCTATATCGATTCTGGTCTTAGCTACTCTCCCTGTGCTTCCTATCTAGCTTCCATATCAACCGAAAATCTTGAAAAATCATCGTATTCAAAGTAATCAGATTGGATATATTCAAACCTATCAGATTAGTTCTATGCCCCTCGCTCGGCAATATAGAACCGATTATAATTATTATGTTACATATTCCTAATCTCATATACAAATACAATAGGTCAACCCCAAGAGAAGATAATTGACACATTCCATGAAAAGGCAATTCCAAAATAGTACTGATTTGGACCTGTTCTTAGAATAAAAAAAGGCAGACTCGGTATGAGTAATCTATCCAAATACTCAAATCATTTTTTCAATGAACTGGAAGTATATGAGGACATATCCAGGGGGCACAGTTATAAAGCCTATCTCCAGCAGGCAGTTCAGGAATTTTTGGAGCACGAAACCAAAGAAACCGCTTTTGCTGTATACAGAGCATTTTTTGACAGTTATCGGATCATTCTGGAGGGCAAGACCAATCCGTTCATCGATCTATTGGACGTACTTCTCAGCTATGAAGAGAGAGCTTCAACCCTGATTGATAAACAGAGGGATCATTACGTCCATTCCGTCAATGTTTTCATCCTCGGCCTTTGTGTTTATACACAAAACCCAAATTTTCGGGCTGCTTTTGATGCCGTAAATCTGGAGAAGACAATCTACCCATATTCATATGATACGAAGGGTGAAGAATTCTTCTATCGCTGGGGAATTGCTTCTCTCTTCCATGACGTCGGATATCCAGTGGAGATCATTGGAAAACAAATCAACAAATTTATAAGTTATGCGACAGAGGTTGATAGCGATATCAAGGTGAAATCTCACCTTGAATTTGATAATTTCGAGGAGTTGAACAAAATCGCTGAAGTCCTTCCCAAGCAGGAATTTATCAAATCCTACTACGATAAATACCCGAGTTGTGTTTATGTGGATCTGCTGAAACCTAATGATCTACTGGCACATAAACTTCATCTTACATTAGGTGTTGATCTGACGGTAATTAAAACAGCCCTGGATAGTTTCACTGAAATTATGGCAAAAAGTGGATTTATCGACCACGGATATTACAGTGCCATCATCGTCCTTAGATGGTATGGTTTCCTCATCCAAAGCTGCAACTATAAACCGGAATACTTCTTTTTTTCTGTTTTGGATAGTGCCAGCGCGATATTACTCCACAACTATTATAAAAATGTGCTTTTGAAACCTCCCTTCAGCAAAGGCCCACTTTCACCACACGAGCATCCGATTGCTTATCTTCTTATTCTCTGCGATGAACTGCAGGAGTGGAATCGGACAGCCTACGGCATTATGGATAAGAAGCGCAATTTGGCAGAGGAAGCATCTGTATTGATCACTGATAAACGACTGGAAATGAGCTATATAGATAAGGATACCCCGCTTCCAGAACAATTTGCTGCAGATAAGGAAACCACCCTCTCTAAATTATTAGATATGGGAGTGTTATTTTCAGAAGGTTTTTCGATAAAATGTGAGACCAGAAAAGTATGGACTCCATCTTCCAACGTTATCGATCAGGATTCCGCCATCGCCCCGCGCCAATTACTTGAGAATCTAGAGAAGTTAGCTATAGCAATTCATGATCTTTACAACCAAAACCAGCTTAAACGCAATCCAGATCAACCGCTGACTTATCCGCAGTTCTCTGACCTACCTGATTCTCTGAAATATTCCAATTTAAGGCAAGCTCGCGACATTACAAAAAAACTGGGGCTCATGGGATGGGACGATCCGCCCGGAAGGAACAGGTGGCGAAATTATATCTACAATACCCGATGAAATTGTAGAAAGACTAGCAATTTTCGAGCATGAAGAATGGGTTCAAGAAAGGTTAGAATTTGGCTGGACATATGGAGAGATTAAAGACACTGAAAAGAAGATCAGCCCCTATCTCGTGCCTTATGATGAACTCAGCGAGGAAATCAAAGACCTGGATCGCGATACGATCCGAAATATTCCTGCCCTGCTTAAAATTATCGGCATGGCGGCCTATGCGAATCCGAGAAGATACCGAACTACCTAAAAAACGACAAATCACCATCAGAAGTTTGCCTGAAACGTATAAGGATTGAATCAACAAGGCTTTAAAATCAATTCGCAGTGATATCAAACCTGTGATAAATGGAGAAAATAATGCACCAAAGAAGGTTTTTACGGAATCTATGGTCGGACTATAGCTGGTTCATTATCATACTCCTTGGAACACTCGCTTTAGTTCTTGGATATATTGGTTTCTGGAAAAATAGCCTGGTCCTTGAAGAAGGACGAACCTTCCTGGATAATCTTTACCTCACATTGGGATTAATTTCTTTGAACTCTGGTGCCGTGCCCCCGCCTATAGGTTGGGAGCTGCAGTTAGCCCGGTTTTTAGTACCGGCGGTCACCGCCTATACGGCTTTCCTGGCATTTACATCGGTTTTTATTCAGCAAACTGATCGGGTCCGGCTCTGGTTCATCCAGGACCATATCATCATCTGCGGCCTGGGTCGAAAAGGATTCCGCCTGGCAAACCAGTTCCTCCAGAGTGGCACGCCTGTAGTTGTCATTGAATTAGATGAAGGAAATGATTGGATTGGAAATATCCGTTCTGCAGGTGCGATTGTAATGAACGGTGATGCTTCAGATCCCGAGCTTCTGAAAAAAGTTAAACTCAACCAGGCCAGCTGCCTGATCTCGGTCGCTGGCGATGATGGCAAAAATGCCGAGGTTGCCGTAAATGCAGAAAGGATTTCACAGACTCGAAAAGACAGTTGTCTGACCTGCATCATTCATATCTTTGATGCCCATCTGTGGCGCTTGCTGCGGGAAAAAGAAATCCAGGTCAATAAAAGTCCACGTTTCCGACTGGAAATGTTCAATATCTTTGATCGTGGAGCCCACCTTATGGTGCAGAGCAATCCACCCAGGACTGATCAAGGCCCCGACCGGCCGCCCCATTTGCTGGTTGTAGGATTAGGAAAGATGGGCCAGCAGGTAGTCCTGGAAGCTGCCCGGAGCTGGCAGTTACTGGATTCAGTTTCGGACCGGAAAATAAATTTCACGCTGATTGATATAGACGCAAAAAAGAAAATGGACGCCCTGATGATCCAGCATCCCCGTCTGGAAAAACTGGGTATATTTGACCCCCTGGATATGGATATCTCAGCGGGTGATTTTGACAGGGTAGCAGAACGATTTATAGATGACAGCCGCTGCCAGCTGGACCAGGTTTATATCTGCCTGGATAATGAAACATTCTGTTTGCAAACCGGGCTCAGGCTCAATAATCAGCTCCGGAATTATCAGATTCCAATTGTGATGCGTATGGTCGAAAGCGGCGGTCTGGCCTTACTGATTGGTAATAAACAGGCTGATTGGGACAGTTTTGGCAATCTGCAAATTTTTGACCTGCTGGATCAGACCTGCACAGCGGAGCTGCTCCAGCGCGGCACTCATGAAGTCCTGGCACGCAATCTACACTCGGTGTATCTGGAAAACAGCAGTAGTGGTGACGGAGATGATGCCCTGGTACCCTGGGAGGAGCTGTCGGATTATCTGAAAGAAAAAAACCGCCAGCAAGCAGATCGGATCCCACTCATGTTGACTGCCGCTGGATATCGGATCGCTCCCCTGCAAGATTGGGATGCAGAAGATCTGACCTTTGATGAAAAGGAAGAAGTATCCAAGATGGCTCGAATGGAACATGAACATTGGTGCCAGGAGAAAAAAGAGGAAGGCTGGACTTACGGGGCCGAGAAGGATTCTGTAAAAAAGACCAATCCATGCCTGGTTCCTTGGATAGAATTGCCTGAGGTTGAAAAGGATAAAAACAAAAAATTCGTCACGGGTCTTCCGCGCTTGCTGGTGCGAGCTGGATTTCAGATCGAAGAACAATAACTATAAACAAGAATATATACAAGAAACTGAGTTCGAACAGGTTATTATGGCTGGTTAACACACTTTGGGGTTATGGTTCCCGGGAGGAAAACACTCATGGCTCACGATGCTTTCATCAGCCATTCATCTAAGGATAAAACCATTGCCGATGCTGTCTGCGGCACTTTGGAGGGAAAGAATATCCGCTGCTGGATCGCACCCAGGGATGTACCTCCGGGCACCCATTACGGTGCTGCGCTTGATAAAGCCATTGAAAATAGTAAGATTTTCGTCCTGCTGATTTCTAAAGGTTCCAATAACTCTGACCAGGTGATCCGCGAATTGGAGATAGCTGCCGATAATGGGATCCCTATCATCCCCATTCGCATAGAAGACATCGAACCCACGGATGCCATGCGTTATTATGTCAAATCGCTCCATTGGCTGGACGCCCTGACACCGCCTCTGGAACGGCATCTTGAGAAAATAACTGCTTCTGTTCAAGCCTTATTATCCATTGAAGCTGATGAAACAATCTCGCCTGCAGTCGAGACTATCACCGAAACACTTCCGAAAAAACGCTCGCCATTGCCTTTATGGGCATCAATCCTAATTGGCCTGGCAGCCCTGGTAATCGTGGCTGGTGGTGCCTGGTTTTTCATTAACCAGTCAAGGTTGGAAGCAGAACCAGAATCAGCGATAGAGATGGATTGGCAGCCAGTATCTTTTATATTCCCGAATCCCCAAATATTGGGATCTGACGGTTGACAACCAATTTACCGCGCTTGATCAGCGCGATTCCGATGTGTATGCCTGGTCTACTGAAAGTTATCAAGGCGATCTGACAGTAAACCTGGAGCTAAGAAGCTCGGTGGAGGCACTTGACCTCAGTTGGGAGGATATGCAAAAGCAGATTCCAAACCAGAATTCAGGCTGCCTGATCCTCTATGGAGACGGCACGATGGAATCCCATGGGAGCCTGGTTTTTTGTGTAGACTGGGATGGATATTATATAGATACACATTACCGGACATACGATGATGAAATCTTGACCTTCGTCCCGCATGATAACCCTTCTGAAACAATCTATGCAGTAACGGTCGAAGTGATCGATGATATGGCCAGTATGTATGTGAATGGGGAAAAAGTGTTGTCAACCTTTTTCGATCAGGAGGAGATCAACCCCAGCGGAAGGATCGGCTTATTTAAGTCCTGGATAGAAGGGGAAATCACTTTTTCGAATATTCAGGTTAAAACGTCTTCCGGGATCGGAGATTAGCCAGTTCCTGAATACAGATCGGACAAGGGCAGATCCACACGCTTCCCCTGAATAATAATTATACCCAGCGCCTGGCCCGGGGTATAATGACGCCACAATCTCAAACCTGGAGTACCTATGGAAAATTTAAAATCCCTTCTTCAATCTGGAAAACCCATCCTGCTGGACGGCGCGATGGGCACAATGTTATTTGCTGCTGGGCTGAATTCAGGTGATTCACCTGAAGAATGGAATGTCCTCCATCCCGACAAAGTGCGGGCAATCCACCGCGCTTATATCGAAGCCGGATCGCAGATCATCCTGACCAATACATTTGGTGGATCTTCGGTTCGCCTGGAAAGCCACGGATTGGCTGATCGTGTATTTGAGCTGAATGAAGCTGCCGCAAAAAATGCCCGGGCGGAAGCTGACTCAGCCGGACGACTTGTAATTGTTGCTGGTTCAATAGGTCCTTCCGGGCAGATCTTAGCACCGCTGGGAACTTTGAGCCTTGAAGACGCTCGCCAATCCTTCGCTGATCAAGCCTCCGGTCAGGCAGCGGGTGGTGTGGATCTGTTCTGGATTGAAACTATGAGCGATCTGGAAGAGGTCAAAGCAGCCATTGCTGGGATTCGGTCAGTCAGCGATCTGCCCATCTCGGCGACCATGTCCTTTGATACCCACGGCCATACCATGATGGGAATCAGCCCATCTCGGGCTGCCGAAGAACTCAGCCAGTTAGGTCTGGCTGCCCTTGGCGCCAACTGCGGAACGGGTTCAAATGAACTGATTGAAGCCATCCGTGCCATGAAAGAGGCAGCACCTGATTTAGTCCTGATCGCCAAAGCCAACGCTGGTATACCCCAGCTTATGGAGGATGGCGAAGTAGTGTATAACGGCTCTCCGGATGTGATGGGTAAGTATGCCAAAGAAGTTTTCCAGACTGGCGCCCGGTTGATCGGTGGCTGCTGCGGAAATACGCCTGCTCACATTGCGGAGATGGCAAAAGCCCTGGTAGAATTTTCCTAATATTGAGCTAAAACTCCTGCTCAATATTAGGAAAACTGCTGTTGGAAATCATAAAGTCTTCCGGTCTTGTCCCCCGTCCGCAGCAGTCAACCACCGTGAAGGATAAACTTCCTGCGCAAGAAACAGAGCTTGAAAATTGGTTAAATTTGGACCCAATAGAACAAATTATCCCAAATTCCGGATTTAGACGTTAGAAATATGAGTGAAATTAATCCGAGAAGTGACACTTGTCACAGGTAAGCTAAAGAATTCCTCCCTATAATAATCTACATTACAAGAAGAAGCCCTATTTCAAGATATATCGGTTAAATAGCTAGTCGCCAGGATAGGTACCCAGTCTTATGACAAATTGTTACCCTCATGATATATCACGAATATATCAGAGGGAGACAACCAGAGACAATGGTTTGGGGCCATTTATTCATTATCCAATCTGAAAAAAAAATTAAGGAGGTGCAAGTCGTAAGAATTCAAATACCAAACAATCTCTAACCCAGTATTTTCAAGCAAACCTTTAAGGAGGATTTCTTTATGAAGTTCAAACAATCAAAAGTATTTATCATAGTGGCTGTATTGATCGCGCTGTCACTCGTGATTAGCAGCCTGCCAGGCTCCTGAGCCCGAAGCTGAACAGGTCTTCAAAGTCGGCTTCTTGGGCCCATACAGTGGTCCCAGTGCTCAGACCGGCAAACAGTTCAAGGGCGGCGCCACAATTGCTCTAGAAGAAGTTGACTACAGGATCGGCAACTACACCATTGAACCAGTCTGGGTTGACTCCCAGTCTGACCCCGCCAAAGCCTCCCAGGCTTATGAGCAGGCCGTGGTGCAGGACGGCATCCAGGCCGGCGCCCTCAACTGGCACAGTTCAGTTGCTGTGGCTGTCATGGAAGTGACTGCCAAACACCAGATCCCGCACATCTTTGGTTTCGGCGCTACCGAGAAGGTGAATGAGACCTTTGCACTCCGACCCCGAGAAATACGGCTACTGGTCCACCAAAGGCTGGCCCACCCCCGCTAAACTTGGCAACAAGTATATTGATGCCCTGGAATACTACATTGAACAGGGTGTTTATGCTCCTGAAGCCAAAACCGTTGCTATCTACGGTGAGGACACCGACTGGGGCCGCAGCTTTGCCGCTGGCGTGATCGATCTCTTTGAAGCTGCTGGCTGGGAGATCGTCTCGGAAGAGTATTTCCCCCTCGAGCAGACCGAATACACCGCCTACCTGAACCAGGTGAAAGACTCTGGCTCCGGCAGTTCTGGCTGGCACCAGCACCTCCCCTCCCCAGATTACCTCCCTGATCAAACAGGCTGATGAAATCGGCCTGGAAAGCCTGATCATCGCTGACGGTCTGGGCTGGGTGGACTTCTGCGGCCTGACCGGCTCCTCCGCGACCGGGGTCATGGACCAGATCGCAGGCTGGTCTGGCGATGCAGGTTTTGCCTTCGCTGAAGAATTTGAATAGCGCTACAACCTCATCCCCAGCACCTCCTCCGCTGGGCTGGCCCATGACGGCACCAAGATGCTGCTGGAAATCATGCAGGCTGTTTACGATGAGACATGGTGAGATTACCAGTGAACTCATCCAGCAGTTTGTGGAAGAGAATGTCTGGACTGGTGAATGGACCATGACTGACGGTATCGTGATGGTGGAATACAAGTACACCGAGGAAACCACACCTGATCCCGTGGTTGGCCCTGGCTTCTACACCTTCCCCGTGCTGCAGTATGAGTACGTTGACGGCAAATGCCTCGGCAAACCAATTTATCCGGTTGAAGGTGCAGTACAGGACCTGATGGTTCCCTAAAGGGTGATCCAACCCGGATGAATAACAAGGGGTGGTGCGGTTTTACCCGCCACCCCTTGTGTTAGAGAGGAAAGAAACATGATATTAGACACAAAAGAGGTGACCAAAAGATTTGGTGGGCTTACCGCTGTCAACCAGGTATCCATGCAAATCGAAGAGGGAGAAATCTTCGGTTTGATTGGCCCCAATGGAGCGGGTAAGACCACCTTTTTGAATTCGATCGCCGGCAAATTCCCCCCACCAGTGGGAAAGTAATCTTCCAGGGAGAGGAAACCACCGGACTACCGGCGGAAGCGATGTGCAAACGGGGACTGGCCAGGACGTTCCAGATTCCACGTCCTTTTCCGAAATTGACAGTCCTCGAAAACGTCAAAGTTGGCGCTGTTTTTGGTCCCTCTGCACACGGATTGAAATCCGCTGAGATCCGGGCTCGTGAAGCCCTGGAATTTGTGGAGTTCAATCTGCCAATTGACACACCGGCCTCGCAGTTAAATGCCGTGCAGCTAAAACGAATTGACCTGGCTCGAGCCATATCCTGCCAACCGAAATTATTATTACTGGATGAGCTTGCTTCCGGATTAACCCCAGGCGAGCTGGATTCCATGATGGCCCTCATCAAGCGCATCCGTGATGATGGTGTGACTATCATTGCCATTGAACATATCATGCGCGTGATTAAAGGGATCTGTGATGAGGTGATGGTGATCGAATACGGCATAGACCATCGCCGAGGGCACTCCAGATGAAGTGCTCAACAATCCCAGAGTCATTGAAGCGTATTTAGGAGAGAAGTTATCAGGAGAAGAGGAGGCCCCCAATGCTGGAGCTTAAGAACCTGGACTCCGGGTACGATTTTCTTCAGGTACTGTGGGGAGTTTCCTTCACTGTTGAGAAAGGAGAATTCATTGCCCTGATCGGACCAAACGGCGCTGGAAAGTCCACTACATTGCGCACTATTGCTGGGCTGTTAAAACCCAAGGGCGGGGATATTCTGTTTAATGGGGAATCCATCAATAAACAAGCGCCCTCACATGATCAGTCGGATGGGAATCAGCTATGTTTCGGAAGCCCTTGAATCTATTTACTGATATGTCTGTCCAGGAAAACCTGCTGCTGGGTGCTTATGCGGTAAAAGAGAAAGAAACCCAGCTGGAAACCCTGGATTATATTTTTGAGCTTTTTCCCCGCCTGGAAGAGAGAAAAGATCAGCTAGCAGGCACGATGAGTGGGGGCGAACGGAAAATGCTGGCGATTGCCAGGGGTATGATGTCCAATCCCACCCTGATGCTTGTAGATGAGCCTTCCCTGGGACTGCAGCCCAACTTGACCTATGATGTTTTTGATGCTTTGCTGAAATTGCGTCAAACAGGGTGTGACCATTCTGCTCGTGGAACAGAATGTGAATGCCACCCTCGACTATCACCGATCGAGCTTATATTCTTGAACAAGGCAAGATCGTTATGAGCGGACCAAGCCATGAAATGAAAGCCAACGAACATGTCCGGAATGCTTATCTGGGCATCTGAGCGGCTGAATTAATCTAGTACTGCTGAGTCAATACTGCAGTACAGTCTAAGGAGAAAAGTATATGGCAAAAGAAACTTCTGCGGCACCTATGACCACAGGAAATTTCCTGACCTGGCTCAAAGATAATTTGCCCGTTGTGGTAGTGTCAATTTTTTCGATTGTTCTCTTTATCCTGGTCGGCTTTGAAGGCGGCGCACCCCAATTATTTAACGTGCTCGTAACTGGGGGTATGTGGGCTTTGCTGGCAACCGGCCTGGCGCTGGTCTTCGGCGTGATGAATATCCCCCACTTCGCGCACGGGGAATCATTCATGGTGGGGGCATATGTAGCCTATTTTCGCATTTACCCCACTGAATAAAATTTTCCTGGCCACGCGGCAGCAAATTCCTGATCTATTCGGGACCAATTCTGGCGATCATCGCTGCCTGGCCTGGCTGGATGTGTGTTGGGCATCATCATTGAAAAGATTATATTTGCCCCCTTGCGCCATCGCACCAAGGAAGGCTGGGTCATGAATGCCTTCCTGCTGACGGTTGGTCTGTCTTTCATCCTCGATCAACGGCACTACCCTGACCCTGGGTCCAAACTTCCGGGGCATCCCCCGCTACTATGATGTCCCATCCCTGGAGATAATGGGTGCCTTTATCGCTGTGGACCGCATTGTCGCCAGCTGCGATTGCTCTGGTTACAATTGGCTTACTGTGGTTTTTCCTGCGACAGACCAAGACCGGACGTGCTATCCGGGCAGTCTCCCAGGACGAAACCGGCGCCCAGCTGGTTGGCATTAACCTGGACTTCATCCAAACTCTGACCTTTTCCCTGGCCACCGGCACTGCCGCGATCTCAGGTGCCTCGCTTTTATTCATGTTCCAGGCTTATCCCACCGTGGGTCTTACTCCGCTATATTTTGCCTGGTACGTGGTCATGCTGGTAGGCTTGGGTAATATCGCCGGAGCCATTGTGGGCGGATTTATCGTCGCCCTGCTACAGTCCGCCACCCAGCTATTTATCGGACTCTCCTGGCAGTCGGTTGTTCCGACCGCCATCATGATCCTGGTGCTGATCCTGGCTCCTTCCGGTATATTCGGCAGTGAAGTCAAAGGCGTTCAGGAACAATAAACGAGGAGATATAAAACTAATGAACTCAACTGCAACTTACGGAGAAAAAGGAACTGTCTGGGAGCAAATTTGTATCCTTCCTTAATAAGATTGGCTTTTCACCATTGGGTTTGGTCCTGCTGATCATCCTGGCCGTACTGCCCAATTTTTATCCCTTTTCGCAGGAATATATTGTCCGCTGGTTGATCATGGGGGCTTTCCTCGCCGCCCAGTCTGTGGCGTTTGACTTCACAGCAGGATATATCAACATCGTTAATTTGGTTTTGCCGCCCTGTTGGGGTTGGGAGCCTATACATCAGGTATTCTTGCCAACACCACTCCCTTTTTGCTTTATGCCCCTGGTCTCAACCCCTGGCTTACGATCTGGCTCGGTGCCATGATGGCCGGACTGGTGGGATTTGTGCTTGGCATTCTCACACTGCGATTGCGTGGTATTTTTGCCGCCGTGATGGCTTGGTTTGTTGGTATCGCCTTGATGGGGGTGGTCAATAACCTGACCGACCTCACCCGCGGCCCACTGGGTATGAACCCGGTGAAATTTATCGATACGCCCAACAACCTGCCTTATTTCTATATCATTTTAGCGATGATGGTTTTTATATACATCGTCCTAAAGCTGGTCGTGGGATCCAATATCGGGTTGGCGTTTAAAGCGATCGGCCAAAATCCAGACGCAGCTCGGGCTTCAGGGATCAATCCCACTAAATATCTGGTCTTCAACTTCACACTTTCCGCTTTTTTTGCCGGTCTGCTGGGTGGATTCTATGCCCATTTCTTCGGATCCTTAACTCCCAGCACGTTGATGCACACCTCAAAAACCGTTGAGGTGCTGGCAATTGCCTATATTGGGGGCAGGGGCAGCTTGTGGGGTGGTATCACAATCGCCTTCCCATTTGTGTTCTTCATCGAGTTCCTGCGCTCAAACCTTTCCAGTTTGCCTGGCCTGCACCTGGTCATTTATGGTGTTTTGATGGTTTTGATCATGATTTACTACCCAAAAGGTTTCAGCGGCTTTTACTTCTGGGCAGTTGCCAAAGTGAAAAGCTTCATTCAAGAAAAAATGCACCACGATCCCCCGGAAAAGAACACCCTTGCTGTTCGGCTATATGCAGCAGCCAGAATTGACGTCCGTTCTTCTGCGGGGTGTTCGCGGAAGAGAAATATGATTCTCTTTCTCGCTTCTACTTCTCCCCAGATCAAATGACCAACGAATAAGATATAAGGAGATAATAATCCATGCAACCGACTTGATTACCTCACTGCCTCTAACCTGGAGGCGATCCACCAGGCCACAATGGAAATCCTCCAGGACATTGGCATCCGCTTCCCCCACCCGGAAGCTCTGGAGATCTTCAAAAAACACGGGTATCAAAGTGGATGGACAATTAGTTTACTTCCAGGAAGAACAAGTGATGGAAAAAATCAAGGATATCCCTTCCCTATTCACCATTCAAGCCCGGAACTCTAACCACAACGTCACCATCGGCGATGGCTTTCCCGTATTTGCCCCCGGTTATGGAGCTCCTTTTTTAATTGATCCCGAAGTTGGCAAACGTGTGCCTACCATACAGGATTATAGAGAATCTGGTCCGGCTGGCCCACATGCTGCCCAATCAGGATATGAGCGGCCATCTGCTGGTAGAACCCCAGGACATCCCTCCGGAAACTAGCCACCTGCAGATGGTCGCTGCCAATATCCGCTCTCAGATAAAGCCTTTATTGGCAGCACAGAGGGAAAGAACGGTGCTCAGCACACCATGGATTTGGTCAAAATCCTGTTTGGTGATCCCACCAAAGGCCATTTCACCACCGGCCTGATCAACCCGCTCAGCCCGTTAGGCTACAGCATTGATATGGTGGACGCCTTGCTGATCTATGCCCGCTCCAATCAACCAGTCGTGATCGCCAGCTTGATCATGGCTGGCTCCACTGGCCCGATCACCCTGGCAGGTGTGCTCGCCCAGCAGAATGCAGAATTACTCTCCGGGATCGTCCTCTCGCAGTTGATCAACCCCGGTGTGCCCGTAATCTACGGATCCACTTCCACCAATATCGATATGAAAACTGGCGGTCTGGCGATCGGCAGCCCCGAGCTTTCCCTGTGCATTGCTGCCCATGGCCAGCTGGCCCGTAAATACGGCCTGGCTCAGCAGAGGAGGTGGTGCCCTGACCGATTCCAGCACCCTGGATGCCCAGGCAGGATATGAATCCATGTTCAGCCTGTACACCACAATCTACAGCGGCATTGATTTTGTACTCCACGCGGCGGGCATCATCAGCTCCTACCTGGCCTTTTCCTATGAAAATTTGTTATGGATGATGAGCTCTGTGGCATGCTGAAACACTTCTTCCGGCGGTATGGAAGTCACCCCTGAAACCCTGGCCGTGGACGTGATCAAAAACGTCGGTCATGAAGGCCATTATCTGGGAGAGTCCCACACTATCGAACGCTGCCGGACTGAATTCTGGATGCCTGATCTCGGTGACCGCAGCGGCCTGGAAGCCTGGTGGGGAGGAGAACAGGAAGACACCACAGCCCGCTGTACAAAACACTGGGAGAAACTGCTCAATGAATACCAAGAGCCTGATCTGGACCCATCCGTGAAAAAACAAATCCAGGAATACCTCGACCAAGAACTCAGTTAAACGCGGATTGGGGCGATAAAAATACCTGCTTTGTATTACATATATCGAATATTGCCCCAATCCCTTCCTCCTCTGATATATTTGTAATATACTAAGAGATAGAAGCATAGATATACGATCGAATTATGCAAGGAGAAATCATGACAGAGAACCTGAAAACCATACGTCAGTTCACGAAACAAAAACAGTAGAGATCCATCGCTCCAAACCCACCGTGATTATTGGAGAAAGGATCAACCCCACTGGCAGAAAATCCCTGCTGGCAGAGCTCAAAGAAGGTAAATTTGATATCGTCAAACGTGATGCCGTTGCCCAGGTGGAAGCAGGCGCAGCCATCATCGATGTCAATGCCGGTGTACCAGGCGTTGACGAAGAACCTATTCTGAAAGACATGATGCACGCTGTCATGGAAGTCACAGACGCCCCCCTCTGCATTGACACAGCGGATACTACCGCCCTCGAATCTGCCCTTTCCATATATAAAGGGAAAGCCTTGATCAACTCGGTCAATGGTGAGGAAGAACGACTAGAAGCTGTTCTGCCCCTTGTGAAGGAGTATGACGCTTCTGTGATCGCTCTCTGCATGGACGATGATGGCATCCCCCCCACAGCCAAGGACCGTTTCAACGTGGCCGCCAAAATGATCGAGCGAGCAGACAAACTGGGCATCTCCGCTAGAGAGGTTGATCTTTGATCCCCTGGCTTTGACGATGGGATCCGATCACAATTCCGGCATGATTGCCATCGATACCATCCGCATGATTGTGAATGAATTTGGAGCCAATATCACCATGGGAGCCAGCAACATATCCTTTGGCCTGCCGGACCGACCGGTTATCAACGCCACATTTATTGCCATGTCCATCCTGGCGGGCTGACCTGCCCCATCACAAATCCCCTGGAAGAAGAAGTCAATCTGGCATCCAGGCAGCCGATCTGGTCATGGCAAGGGATGAATTCGGCATGAACTGGATCAAGGCCTTCCGAGCCCGATCCAAGGAATCCTGAGACAAACTATGAATCAAACCAACGCTGAGCAAGCCTATCAGGAAATAAAAAAGAGGATCATCAGAACCGAGCTGGCTCCTGGTGCTGTGATTAATGAATCGGAGTTGATGGACGAACTTGGATTTGGCAGAACACCGATCAGGGAAGCCCTGAAAAGGCTTGCAGTCAGATGATCTGGTGGTTGTAAAACCCCGTCGGGGAATCTTTGTGTCCGAGCTGGCCATCACAGATCTTATCTCAAATCTTTGAGGTCCGGATAGAGCTGGAAGCCCTGGCCGTCCGACTGGCCTGCCAGCGAATCTCGCGATGAAGAGCTTCAAACGACTGGAAAATCTAGCCGATCAGTACACAAAAACTCAACTGACAACTCGAAAGAAGAGATGATCGACCTGGATGGAAAATTCCATGCCTTGATCCGGGAAGCCACCCACAACCGATTCCTGATTTCCAATCTGGAGTATTTTTACAATCTTTCCTTGCGGATCTGGTACCTGGCACTGCCCCAAGCTGCAGCAGAGGAAATTGATGTCAAGGCCCACTGCGATATCTACTCAGGCCATCGCCGCCGGGGAATGAGGAATTGGCCGCAGAAAGAATTGCCAAACACATTCGGGATTTTCACAAAACCATAAAAAACTATCTTATAAATCAAATAAACTAATTCATCCACAACAAGCAAAATAAGGAGGCTAATTCAAATGAGCGAAATTTTATCCACCATTTCCACCCTGGTCATCGAAGGAAACTTCGCGGACATGGTGGACATAACCAACGCAGCTCTCGAAGAAGGTTTGGGAGCTGAAGAAATCCTCAACAACGGGCTTATGCCAGGTATGGACCACGTTGGTGTGGAGTTCAAAGCCGGCAACATGTTCGTCCCCGAAGTGCTGCGTTCAGCAAAAGCCATGCAGGAAGCCATGGACATCATCCGCCCCATGCTGGCGGAATCCGGGGCAGAGACTGCTCGGCAAGGTCCTGCTGGGGACAGTCAAAGGCGACCTGCATGATATTGGCAAAAACCTGGTTGGCATGATGTGCGAAGGCGCTGGTTTTGAGATCATTGACCTCGGCAAGGATGTTGAGCCAGAAGCTTTCGTCGAAGCAGTAAAAGAGCACAAACCCAACATCCTGGGCATGTCCGCTCTGCTGACCACCACCATGCGAGTCCATGGAACGCACCATCAAAGCCCTGGAAGAAGCTGGCGTGCGCGACACCGTCAAAATCATGATCGGCGGCGCTCCTGTTACCCAGGACTTTGCGGACCAGATCGGCGCCGACGGCTATGCGGCCAATGCTGCTTCCGCCTCTGAAATGGCCAAACAGTTTGCCGGTTAATACAGGAATTAACCTCAAGGAGCAAAAGTATGAGAACAAATTACCGAGCAAATTCCGGCGTGCGGTTCCGGATGTTATCAGATGATCAGATTGAGGAGCTGTTTGACGGCGTACTCCATGTCCTGGAATATATTGGACTGGAAGTAAAACATGAACATGCCAGCGAGGTCCTGAAAGAAGCTGGCGCCTGGGTAGATGGAGATCGAGTCCGACTGCCATCCTACATGGTCAAGGATGCCCTATCCAAAGCCCCCCGCAGCTTTACTATCTATGCCCGCGACGGCAATCCCGAACATGATATTCACATTGGCCCCGGGCGAGCTCACTTTGGCCCCGGCCCAACCTGTGTGAATTTCATTGATGTGGAGACCATGGAACGGCGCCCTTACCAGCTCAGCGATGTGCCCATACGTCGCCAAGGTAGTGGACTCCCTGCCCAATATCGATTTCTGCGAATCCCTGGGATCCGTGGACAATGTCCCCTATGACCTCAGTGCCCTATACGAATTTGCGGAGATGTTCCGCTACACCACCAAACCCATTGTGGCCTGGTCATTTGATTATTATGACTCCAATGCCATTCACCGTATTGCCGTTGAAGAAGCCGGCGGACAGGATGCCTTTGAGAAACGCCCCACCTATATCCATTACTGTGAACCGCTTTCCCCGCTGATCTCCACCACAGATTCCCTCAATAAACTGGTCTTCGCGGCTGAAAAACGAATTCCCCTGATCTTCACCCCCTGCCCCCTGGCAGGCGGCACTGCCCCGGTTACCCCCGCGGGTATCATTATCCAGGCCGCAGCAGAATCCTGGATGGGGCTTGACCATCGCCCAGAACATTCAGCCAGGAAAGCCCTTCATCATGGGCGGCGTGCTTTCCGTGATGGATATGAGCGCCATGATCCTCAGCTACGGCGCGCCCGAGCTTTCTCTGATGATGGCTGGCATCACTGAACTGGCCCATTTTGCGGGACTGCCGCTCTGGCAGACCGGTGGATGCACTGATTCCAAGACCTTTGACGAGCAGGCTATCACCGAAGGATCCCTATCTGTGTTCTTCTCCGCTCTTACTGGCGGCGACCTTTGCCATGATGTTGGCTACACCGAAAGCGGCATGACCGGCTCAGTTTTCCAGCTGACCGCCATGGATGAGGCCATTGGTTATGCCCGCCGCATCACCCGGGGCATTGAGGTCAACGAAGACACCCTGGCTGTGGATGCAATCCACCGGGTTGGTCCCAATGGACATTACCTGAAAGACGAACACACCCGCCGCTACTACAAATCCGAATACTGGCTGCCCAATCTGAATGACCGGACCTCCTATGAAGACTGGGTGATGATGGGCGAAAAATCATTCAAGGACCGCACAGTCGCCAGAGTTCAGAAAATCCTAGCCGAATATGAACAGGTACCCCTGAAACCTGAAACTGAAAAACTGATTGACAAGGTTTTAGCAGAAGCAGAAGAATGGGTGAAGCAGCAAGAAGATTAATGAGGAGATCATAAAAAATGAGTGAAAAAATATTTGAGAAACTATCTACTGCAATTCTGGAAGGCGACAGCGATGCCAGCGCTTCCCTCACCCAGCAGGGACTTGATGAAGGCGTTACCCCCGAGGAATTGCTAAATAAAGGGCTGATTGTGGGCATGGACGAAGTTGGTGTCCGTTTTAAAGCCGGCGACATGTTTGTTCCTGAAGTTCTGATGTCCGCTGAGTCCATGGCCTCCGGTATGACCTGCTCCGTCCACTTCTGGTCGAAAGCGGCGCCCAAATGGCAGGAAAGATTGTCATGGGCACAGTGAAAGGCGACCTGCATGATATTGGCAAAAACCTGGTAAGTATGATGTGTGAAGGTGCCGGGTTTGAGATCGTCAATATCGGTTTTGACGCTGCACCCGAAAAATTCATCGAAGCAATCAAGGAACACCAGCCAGAGATCGTCGGCATGTCCGCCATGCTGACCACCACCATGCGCGCCATGGGCCACACCATCAAAGCCATTGAAGAAGCCGGTTTGCGCGACAAGGTCAAGATAATGGTCGGCGGCGCCCCGGTTGACCAGGAATTTGCAGACAGGATCGGCGCAGATGGATACGGCGCCAATGCCCCTGCCTCTTCCGAATTGGCGAAACAAATGGTCGGACTTGAGCTGAGAGGAGAAAAACATGCAAGTTAAAAAAACAAACTACCTAGTCAACAGTACACCGACATTTGAAGTGCTCACTCAGGAAGAGATCGAAGCCATTTATTACGCGGCCTTACTGTCCTCTCTGAGACCGGTGTTCGCGTGTATAACAAAGAGGGTTACGATCTACTGGGCGCACATGGCGCAACTGTCGAAGATGTGGAAGAAGACAGCGCCCTGGTAAAACTGCCGCCAGAAATGGTGGATATTGCTCTCTCAACCCTGCCCCGCAAGGTTGTCATTTACGGCGCGGATCCCGAAAAATACAAAATGGAGCTGTTCAAAAACCAGATCTATTTTGGCGCTGGATCGGACACTCCCTTCACCATTGATCCCTATACCGGAGAACGCCGCCGGGCCGTGTATAAGGACGTCAAGAACTTCGCCCGCCTGGCGCAGGCCCTGCCCAACCTGGACTTCCATATGTCCCTGGGCATCGTGCAGGATACCGCGGTCGGAACCTATGACCGCTGGCAGTACCTGGCCATGCTGGAAGGCACCACCAAGCCGATTAACATCACCGCCGTAGATAAAGACGGTTTGAAGGACCAGCTGGAAATGGCTTACATCCGTGTGGGCGGGGAAAAGGAATGGTTAAAAACCCCCATTTTTTCCCTCTACATCGAGCCTGTGTCCCCCCTCAGCCACTCGTTCGAAGTGATCGATAAACTTCTCTTCTGTGCTGATCATCGCATCCCGTTTGTGTATACACCCTGCCCATTAGCCGGGGCGACTTCCCCGGCCACACTGGCAGGCACCGCAGTGCAAGCCCTGACGGAGAGTTTGCTGGGCATCGTTCTCAGTCAGCTGCGCCGCCCGGGCGCCCCCATGATCATCGGCGGTTTGATGTCCGCTATGGACATGCGCACAGCAGTATACTCCTACGGTTCACCAGAAATGGCACTGCTTAGCGCAGCCTACACCCAGATCACCAAATGGCTCGGCGTACCCGAATACGAGACGGCAGGATGTTCAGATGCCAAGATGTACGATGAGCAGGCCGCCATGGAAGCCACTATGAACATCGCCACTGCTGCCCTGGTCGGCGGCAATATGATCCACGATGTAGGCTACCTGGAGCAGGGACTGACCAGCTCCGCAGAGATGATGGTTGCCTCAGATGAGATCATTGATATGGTCAAACGCATCCTGAGAGGAATTCCCGTCGATGACGAGCAGCAGAGCCCTGAATGTCATCAATGATGTTGGTCCCGGCGGCCACTACCTGGCCCATGACCATACCTTTGATCGCTTCAAAGATGTCATCTGGCAGCCCAAATTGCTTGACCGCCAGAACTTTGAAGGTTGGGAAGCTTCCGGAAGCAAGACCCACCGCCAGCGTGTCAACGAACGCGTCACGGGAAATCCTGGATCGCGAAGATGAACCCCTCCTGGATAAGAAGATGTTCAAGGAGCTCAAGCGCATCTGCGACCTGGCTGATGAGAAATACAAAGACCAGGAACTGGATCTAGATATGTTTGTGTAGGATATCTATCAGTTGAAAAGACAAGGGGCGTGATCAGGGATTAATCATCGGTCACGCCCTTTGATTGTCATGAGGTAGGAAGATGAACAAAAAAATCCCGCCAGAAAATCTAGTATTGGGCATTGATACTGGAGGAACTTACACCGATGGTGTGCTGCTGGAATATAACACCCACCAGATCATCGCCGCCCACAAAAGCCTGACAACCAAACGCGATTTTTCGATTGGGATTGAAAATGTGATCAAAGAGATAGAACTGGAGGATCCTTCCGCGATCCAGATGGTCTCAATCTCCACCACTTTGGCAACCAATGCCATTGCCGAAGGGAAAGGCAAACGTGTCGCTCTGTTCTTAATCGGATATGATCCCGATCTGATCAATTCCTTCGACATGGGAAAACGATTCTGCTACACCCCATTATTACTACATCGATGGGGGACATGACCTTCATGGCCAAGAAAAAGCGCCCCTTGATCTTCCAGATTTGCTTGAAAAAACCAAAGCCAATCAAGAACAAAGTGGACGCCATAGCAGTCTCATCCTATTTCAGTCCCCGCAATCCTGAACATGAAATCCGGGCCCAGAACGCAATAACCAGTGTCTGCGAGCTGCCTATCGTGCTCGGTCACCAGCTGTCCACATCGCTTGGGTTCTATGGAACGGGCAACCACTGCGGCACTGAACGCTTCCCTTCTGGCTGTGCTCCAGGATTTCATCATCGCCGTGCGCCGGGCCATGGAGAATCGGGGAATTAATGCCCCACTGATGGTTGTTCGCGGTGATGGCACCTTGATGAACGACTGAATTTGCCGCCCAGTCTCCAGTGGAAACGATCCACTCTGGCCCCGCAGCAAGCGCGATCGGCGGCAAGATTTTTATCTGGTGAAGACCAGGCCCTGGTGCTTGATGTTGGCGGAACAACCACCGATCTAGCATTGATCAAGGATGGCAAAGTCACAGTATCTGAAACCGGCGCATCCGTATCTGGCTATCAAACTGCTGTAAAAGCTGCCAATCTATTATCTATTGGGCTGGGCGGGGACAGCCATATCACTCTAGGACGAGGGAAATGAGATATCTCATCGGTCCAGAACGAGTGGTTCCGCTGGCTTATCTATCTCATCATACATAAAAATGTTAGCGAACGACTGAAAGCACTTGCTAAACGGGGCTGGCCTGCCCCCTATCCCCGGGAGTTTGAATACTGGTTCCTGCAGCGGGAAGTTACCTGATCAAAATTCCTTCACAGCACGGGAACAACAGGTTATCGAGATCCTGAGATCAGGCCCAAAACCTGCCACTGAAGTGCTTAAATCCCTGGGTTTACTGGATCCCAGCCAGATCGATCTCAGCAATCTGTGGCGGGAAGAAATTACTGGCAAATCAGGTTTCACACCCACAGATATCCTCCACGTGGAGGGACAACATACACCCTGGGATGGAGAGGCCAGCAAAGCCGCCCTGACTGTGTTCAGCCATTACCTTAATTGGGAGGAGGATGCATTTCGAACGCGTTTTCTGGGAAAGCGTGTCGCGAGAAAATAGTCAAGGCTGTGATCTATTTCTTGACCGAAAAGGATATACCTGCCCGGAACACAGCCCATTCACAACCTGGCGAACTGGTTCCTGAACAACTCGCTGAAACCTGAACACGAGCAGCTGGCAACCCAGATCAACCTTAAATTCCCTCTGATCGGGATTGGTGCTCCAGCAGAGGTTATGCTGGAGAATGACTGCCCGAATATTACATACGGATCTAGTATCTGCCGGCTCATTATCAGGTCGCCAACGCGGCCGGGGCGGTTGCCGGGAGCGTCATGGTAACTGAAGAGATCCTGATATACCCGCACTTCTCTGCTGGAGATGTGGATGTGATTGGATATTACCTCCAGTCCCGGGACAGAACGAGAGGAAATAGAAGAACTGGATGATGCTCTCGCCAAAGCAAAAGAGATTGCTGGGGAAAACGCCTCAGTGCTGCCCTGCGCTCCGGCGCAGACAACCCCCAGGTGATATCTAGAAGTAATCCAGGATGGGATGGACAGTTACCGTGATGAAAGCCAAGGCAGTTGGAAAACCCCGCCTGGAAGGATAGGAAGAATTAGATGAAAATGAATAAAGTTGATACCGAAAAAGTTTACCAGCTCTTATGGGAGAAAATAACCTCCCTGGAACTGGCACCAGGAGAGATCCTGGATATCGCCGCTCTGGCAGATGAAATGGGTTTTTCACAAACATCCATTCGGGAGGCCCTCAGTATGCTTGTCCACGACCACCTGGTGGAAGCTCCTCCGCGAGGTTTATATGTTGCCGAGTCTAAAGTTCAGCGATCTGGAAAAAATCAGCACGATCCGCCTGAATCTAGAAACCCTGGCTGCACAGCAGGCGGTCCGCAACGCCAGCAAAGATGATCTGGTCATCCTGAGTACTTTATGTGAAGAAGTTGCCCAGGATACCCGCGAGTTATTTAAGCTAGACCAGAGATTTCACCAGGCCATCGCCAGGGCTGGCCCACAACAGCTACCTGGCTGACACTCTTGGATCATTTTTATGGACTTTCTAAACGGCTGTGGTTTTTAGCCCTCCCCTACCTGGATTTCCTTCCCAGCGCAGTGAAATCACATATAAATCTGGTCGCAGCCATTCAGGAAGAAAATGAATCCGCTGGCCATGGAAATCATGCAAAACCACATCGAGGAATTTTATCAAAAAATCCAAGAGATCATTAAGGATAAAAATCTTATCAGAGAATAGTTGGTTTTTTCAATGATCAGCTTTAACTTTTATTGGTAATTGGAATGGAGCAGAAAACATGGCTAAAGTTACGGTCGTATATGGCACAGAAATTAAAACTGTCCAGGCAGAGGAAGGAGAAATTCTTGGTGATGTTGTTGCCAGAACAGGTCTGCCCCTGGAACAACCTTGTGCTGGGCGTGGAACATGTGGCAAGTGCAAGGTGTTGGTCGAAGAAGGAACAGCACCTCCTGATGAAATAGAATTAAAGAATCTAACCGCGGGAGAAATCGCCCTTAATAATCGCCTGGCCTGCCGGGCCCGGGTCCAGGGGGAAACACGCATTATGCTCTCCCCCATCGTTGTGTACTCCAATAAGATATTCCGGGGAAGCAGCCGCTATAAAAAAGAAACCGACATTCCCTTGGGTTTGGCTATTGACCTCGGATCAACAACCGTGGCTGCCTTCCTGACCTGCTTGGACAATGGCGAGGTTGCCGCGGGAGGCGGGGGTCTCAACCAACAAACAGTCTTTGGTTCAGATGTGATTTCTCGCCTGGCATCTGCCCTGGACGATGATCAGAATAAAAGACGTCTCCACCGCCTGGCATTGGCATCTATAATCCAGGCCGTTGATTCCCTGAACCTTCCTGATAAAATTTGGCAGCGTATTCAGCAGGTGACCATTGTTGGTAATGTTGCCATGCACCACCTGCTGACAGAAATGCCACTGGAAAAACTGGCTTATATCCCCTTCCAACCCCACGACAGTGCTCCCATCAAAGACGCCAGCAGCCTTGCTGGATGGTATATTCCCGGAGCATGTAAAGGTATCCCTTCCTCCGCTTATTGGTGGATTTGTGGGCTCAGATGCCCTGGCCTGCTTGGCCTATTTTGGATACGATCAGCCGGAAGGACCCCAACTGGCCATTGACCTGGGCACGAACGGAGAAGTGATGGTCACCGATGGGGAGCGCATCCTCACCGCATCGACTGCAGCCGGCCCGGCTTTTGAGGGTGTAAATATATCCTGCGGCTCCCGGGCTGTGGATGGTGCAATTACTGACCTCACATTAGAGAACGGAGAGGTTAAACTGTCAACTATCGCCGACGCCGATCCTGTTGGATTAACAGGATCCGGTTTGCTGGCAGCTATCGCAGCTTTCCGTCGGGTGGGCTTGATTGAGGAATCAGGAAGAATTAATCCCGAATGTGAATCATTGGCTGAAAAACTTCGGAATGGAAAGGCAGATCAGGCAGAATCTGACCTGGACAGTGGAAACATTCCCCAACCTTGTCTGGATTATCTTCAGAAAATCAGCCAAGACGATAAAGGGAGCCGCCGCATTCAGCTAGCAGAAGATCAGGACCTGTACCTCTCTCAGCTGGATATCCGCGAGCTTCAAAAAGCCAAGGGGGCTATCCGGGCCGCTGTGGATGTCCTGCTGGCCAACCTCAATCTCAAACCTGAGGATTTAACCCGGGTGATCCTGACCGGATCTTTTGGCGGCCAGGTGGATAT
Source organism: uncultured Chloroflexia bacterium (assembly GCA_963824175.1). GTDB lineage: Bacteria > Chloroflexota > Anaerolineae > Anaerolineales > UBA11858 > B10-G9. The sequence continues at coordinate 169,829 of CAWGOD010000005.1, forward strand.
CCAATCAATATTGGATATAGGGATGATACCCCCTGTTAAAATAGAAATTGTAGAAACAGTAGCCAACGGAGCTGGTTTCGGCGCAGCCATGTTCCTGACCGAGGATGGATTTGCCCTGGGGGAAAAACTGGCCCAGAAGGCAGAACAAATCGACCTGGATACTGATGCAAATTTCCAGCAGTTTTATATCGAAGGCATGAAGCTAGCACCCTAGAAATTCAAGCGAGGTATTATTGACCCCCACAGGAAAGACTCTATCCAGCAGGATGTTAGGTATTCTACTGGTTATATCAGCGACAATTTGCTGGTCGACATCCGGTATCTTTATTAACCTGATTATCCGGAGAAGCGGACTATCCGCTGTTGGATTAGCTTTCTGGCGTGATTTAGCCACTGCAGTGATTCTGTTGGCCTGCATTCTGGTCATCAAACCAAAACTACTCCTGGTTAAGATTAAAGACCTGCCCTGGTTGATCGGCATGGGCGCTATCAGCATTGGTATATTCCATGTGTTCTGGAATAAAGCCGTGGTCATGATCGGAGCATCGCTAGCAACCGTAGTGCAGTGCAACGCTCCCATATTTGTCACCATCATGGCCTGGTTCTTGTTTGGCGAAAAGATCACTTCCCGTAAAATTATCGCTGTGATCCTTGCAGCCGCGGGCACTATCCTGGTTTCGGGGATCAGCAGTGCCGGTGACTGGAAAATTGTCCCCATCGGCCTGATAATTGCCCTTGGCTCCGCTATCACTTATGGATCACTAAGCCTGTTCGGAAAGAAGCTCAGCGGAGATTATAACGCCTGGACAATCATGTTTTATATTTTTACCTTCGGCACACTGACCTTATTTTTGGTCCAGCTTGGTCAACCTGACCCATGGCCAGCAAAAACTGATTTTTTGCCCCTTTTTTCCGGGTTTGTTTTGTTTTCCACAATTTTGGGTTTTGGTCTCTACACCAGCGCCTTGAAACTGCTACCTGCCAGCGTCGCGTCAATTACAGCCACATCAGAAATCTTCTTTGCATCCATCCTGGCCTATATTTTCCTCCAGGAGCGCATGGACCTGTGGCAGGTGTTTGGCTCAATATTAATTATCGCGGGTGTGATCCTAGTTTCCCTGGCGAAAGACAACATCCAAGGTGAAGAAAAATCACTTGCGTGATTACTTCCCGGGAGTTGATACAATGTGTACCTACACTGGTGGTGTTATAATCCAGCGGAGATCATAGGAAGTCCTTAAATCGGCTAAAACATTAACCACAAAACCAGGTCTTTCAGTAGGCTTTCTGGCCGCACTTGCTGATTTGTTACCGAAGGATCGCGCTCAAATCAAGCTGGTTGTTATATCTACTACCAACAACCAATGTCCTTATAGAGGGTAAAGGACAGCCGGCTGGTTTGTTTCTTCTGGGATATGACCGGGAGCTGATCAAAGCCAAGGGGGCTATCTAGGCAGCGATGATAGTTTGATGGATCAAATGGATACAAATTCCTCTCCCCGTAGTAAAAGAATAACCGGGATATTCCTGGTCATTTTCGCATCAGCCTTTTGGGGTTCATCTGGGATCTTCATATTTAAAATTATTGAGAAAGGCGGATTAAGCGCTGTTGGATTGGCATTCTGGCGCGATCTGGTGTCTTCCATAGTCCTTTTTATTGGAATTTTAATAGTAGATCCAAAACTGCTAAAAGTAAAAAAGGAGGACTGGCCCTGGCTGATCGGTATGGGCGTGATCAGCATCGGAATCTTTCATATCTTCTGGAATATCGCAGTCCTGCGTTTGGGGGCATCATTAGCAACAGTGATCCAGTGTAATGCGACAGTTATTGTGTCCATCCTGGCCTGGATGCTGTTCAAGGAAGAGCTCTCCTTCCGGAAGATAGTAGCAATCGGCGCGGCTGTTGGAGGGACAGTATTGGCTGCTGGAGTGATCGGAAGCTGGGACATTCAGGTAGATCCCCTGGGGATCTGGGTTGGTATCGGTTCTGCAATTACCTATGGTTCGTTATCCCTTTTCGGAAAAAAACTCAGTGGGGATTATAGTTCCTGGACTATCACATTTTATATTTTCGCCATCGGCACAATCACTATCTTCCTCTTTCAGGGAGGTCGGCCTGATCCCTGGCCTATCGGAAGCGGTATTCTCCCCTGGATGCTGGGATTTGTGCTAATGTCAACAATGTTAGGTTTTGGCGTTTATACCAAAGCGCTCGCCCTGCTGCCAGCCAGTGTTGCAGCTATCATATCCACTGCTGAGATACTCTTCGCCGCAATTCTCTCGGCGATTTTCCTTGGTGAACGATTGGGCGGTTGGCAAATCTTGGGCGCAGCTCTGATCATACTGGGGGTTGTGCTTGTGTCGTTGAAGAGATCCAAAAACGCAGAAAGTTAATCGTTAAATTCTTCTATCTAAATTTAGACTAATAATTTGATTCAATTTGCTGGGCGATTAATCGCCCAGCAATTATTTACGCTCTCTGGGCTTGAATTCCAGCAAGATAATGAATATAGTAAATAATAAGGGGGATTTCGTGGCTTATACTAAGCTCTTTTACCACATCGTCTGGAGTACAAAATATAGAGAACCAACAATAACATCTCAAATTGAAGAAAAATTACATGATTATGTAGCAAAGAAAGCCATCAATCTTGGGGGTATTGTATACGCGATAAATGGGATCAGCGATCATGTCCATCTCGCGGTATCCATACCTCCAGCTATATCTATTTCAAAATTTATCGGGCAGATAAAAGCTGTATCATCAGTCAGGATAAACCAATCGGGTCTCATTTCAGAGAAATTCTATTGGCAATCAGCATATTCAATATTTTCATTTAGAGAGTCGGAACTTTCTGTTGTTGTCCAATATATAAAAAGACAAAAACAACACCATTCTGATGGGACAACAAGAAAAAAGTTTGAGATTTTGGCGAAGAAAAAAACATAAGCCTGCTTCAGCAGGCGTTAATCATAGCCCGGTCATTTCATGACCGGGATTTATAAGAATATCAAAATACTAAAATCATCAATTATTTTAGGATCTCCCCCATTTTATCTAACGCTCTCTGAATATTCTCCAGCGAATTGGCGTATGAGAGTCGTAGATATCCTTCCCCGAACTTCCCAAACGCGGATCCTGGCAGCAGTGCAACGCCGGCCTCGCTCAGGATCCAATCTGCTGCCTGTTGAGAAGTTTTCCCTAGCTCCTTGATGTTGGGAAAGGCATAAAAAGCACCTTGTGGATTCTTACAGCTGATCCCCGGCAGTTGATTCAATCCCGCCACGATCAGATCTCTGCGTTTTTTATACTCAGCCACAACTACATCAACCTGCTCCTGGTCTCCTGTCAGCGCTTCTATCCCGGCAAACTGGGTGAACTGGGCTGTAGATCCTACGGAGTGCATCAGCAGTAAACCAACTTTAACAGCCAGTTCCCGGGGCATAATGCCATACCCTAACCGCCAGCCTGTCATAGCATAGGTTTTGGAAAAACCATCCATGATGATGGTCCTTTCCGCCATTCCGGGTAATCCCATGATCGAATCCACTTGCGTGTCATCATATACGATCCGGGTGTAGATCTCATCTGAGAGCACCCAGCTGTCGTGCTTGATGGCAGCCCGTGCAATATGCTCCAGGTCAGCTCTGGGAATGATCCCACCTGTGGGGTTTCCCGGGGAATTGAGGATTATCATCCGGGTTTTATCTGAGATCAGCTCATCAAATACACTGAGATCAAAAGAGAACTGGTTATCCTCCAGCAGCGGCACAGGGACAGGTTCACCTCCGGCAACACGGATCATAGCCTCATAACTCGGAAAACCGGGATTAGGATAGATCACCTCATCCCCTTCTTCTACCAGGGCCAGGGTCGGGAAGAACAAATTAGGTTTGGCGCCGGGGCTGACCACAACCTGGTCTGGTTGAAAAACCAATCCTCGCTGTTTGCCTGCACTCTCGGCGATCACTTCGCGTAATGCTGGCATCCCGGGAGGGGGTGTATAGCGGGTATATCCATCCTGGATGGCCTGGATGCCCGCCTGGCTCACATTTGGAAAGGTTTTAAAATCCGGCTGACCAATTTCAAGGTGAATGATATCCCGGCCATCCTTTTCCATGGCCTGGGCCTTGGCCAGGACCTGGTATGCGCCTTCAGCTGACAGAGATTGGGTTCTTTTTGCATAGCTCATAGTATGTCTCTTTTATCTCAACAAGGTATATTTCAATATGTTTTTTTCTGACCATATATTGTAATTGATTTTTAAATAGTTATTCACCAGTAAGGAGTTCCGCCAATTACCATAGCCCGGTTAAGTACCCGGGGTGACCACCAGCCCAGACATATACGCCTGTTTTAGATTGACTGGATGTGGAATAAACAAAACACGACTCCTGGTGTTTGTCATTGAATCGCAGCAAGTTAATTAAAGCAAAGAAAATCCCATCAAAAGAGATTTAAAGGGATAGGTAGTAAAGAATTTTATTTATCTATCAGCTTCTGAATATGGACCATATAAGGTGGATTTTTTATCCCAGCGAGATATCCAGGTATAACATCACCATCACACCCACCATCGTCCCAATCGTGGCCAAGCGTTCATTGCCGGTGCCGTGGGTTTCCGGGATGATTTCGTCACTGATCACATAAAGCATGGCACCTGCCGCAAAACCCATTGCATAAGGTAAGAGCGGCCGAATATATTGGACTGCTATTACACCTAATATTGTCAGAGGTATCTCGATCAATCCCGCTCGAATTCCGACCAAACCGGCATAAAAATAAGTCCCCATACCTGCGTTGAGAGCAGCTACTGCAACTGCCAACCCTTCAGGGATATTTTGAATACCTATTGCCAACATTAATGGAAGTGCATCCGCCAGATTTCCCGATCCAAAAGCAACACCCACTGCCAGTCCTTCCGGCATGTTATGGAGAGTGATTGCCAGGATGAACAGCCAGACTGCCCGGAGTCGTTTAGTTTCCGGGCCTTCATGTCCCCGGCCCGGATGAAAATGGGGAACAAAACGGTCTCCCGAGATCAGAATTAATACACCAAATACCATACCAATCAACACCGGGATAATGCCGCCATATTCAACGCCGGGAAGGATAAGGCTGGTGAAGCTGGCTGCCAGCATCACGCCTGCTGCAAAACCAAGTGCGCTATCCAGTACTTTTTGAGAAGGTTTTCTCCAAACCAGTACTGCCAGAGCGCCCAGTGTGTTCATTAACGTGATAAAAAGACCGCCAACGACTCCCTGCCAAATGGGGTTGCTGCCAGCAATATATAGAAATGTTTGTTGTAACCAGGCCATATTATTTCTTACTCCGATAAAAAACTTTATTGATCAAAAAGGATAAGTATTGGTTTCCCGTTACTTATTCATTCAATAAGCTACTCACCCTTAGATTCACTCTGCAGGCAATACCTTACCTCAACCTGCCTTACACTGTGAATTCTGCCCGGGAGGCCAGGTAAGAAACCCTGTGGCTGACCCATCATAAGAGGGATCCAATCAGTGCTGGTCTGATGGTGGATTGACAACAAGATATGATACTTTACAATATATATCAATATATTCATAATAAACTGGAATGGTTTATGATTTTCAATTGCTCCTGTAAACAGCGGGGGTCGTAAACCTGCTTCCCAAGATAGCTGATCAAGATTAGTCTGGAAGCCGGAACGATTTCCGCATATTATCGACAAGATAAGAGCTTTCAGCATCTTTATGATCAGTTTTTCATTTTAACGAGGAAGCAGGATGCAGGACTTCATTCCATACGTAAAAAGAATATCTCTTGACGAAGGCATGCCTTCCCTGGTGGGCAACACGCCTCTGCTGCCCCTGGTTACGCTGTCTGACAAAAAAAGAAGCAAGGTCCAGGTATTTGCCAAAGCAGAGTGGTTCAATCCAAGTGGCTCAGTGAAGGACCGGCCTGCCTGGGGCATCATTCAAAATGCCCTCCATCAAGGGTTGATCTTACCGGGAATGCATCTTTTGGATTCTACTTCTGGCAATATGGGCATAGCCTATGCAACTTTCGGTGCCGCCCTGGGCATCCCCATTACCCTGGCTATACCGTCCAATGCCACCCCCGAACGGTTAAAGATCATGGATGTCCTGGGAGCTGAGCTGGTGTTGACCGATCCCCTGGAGGGATCTGACGGCGCCATGCGGATCGCCCAACAAATGGCTTTAGACCATCCAGAACTTTATTATTATGCCAATCAGTATGACAACCCAGCCAACTGGCAATCCCATTATCGCAGTACTGGCCCAGAGATCATTGAGCAGACAAATGGTCGGGCAACCCATGTTGTATTGGGTATGGGCACAACCGGTACCTTGACCGGTATTTCCCGCTTCATGAAAGAGAATTATCCTGATGTTCAGGTTATTGGGGTCCAGCCGGATTCTCCCTTTAACGGTCTGGAAGGTTTAAAACACCTGCCTTCCGCCATTCAACCAGGTATTTATGATCCCAGTGCTGCTGATCGCATCATCTCCATCAGGACAGAAGATGCTTATGACATGGTGCGCTGCCTGGCCCGGGAGGAGGGTTATTTTATCGGAATTTCCTCTGGAGCCGCAGCCGTAGCCGCCCGCCAGGTTGCTAATGAGCTGGATCAGGGTGTGGTGGTAACTATCTTTCCCGACGCCGGATTCAAATATCTTAGTGATGAAAAATTATGGAGGAATTAATGAAAATCCAGATCCCCTCAAACCTCCTGGATCAGATCCAGGCCCACGGCGAGAACGCTTATCCCGCTGAAGGGGCTGGTTTGATGCTGGGTCATGATGAAGAGGGCACTCGAACCGTTAAGAGCCTTTTATTCCTGGAAAATTCAAGGGAAGAGTCCAGTCAGCACAATCGCTACCTGATCACAGCCGAAGACATGCTGTTGGGCGAAAAAGAAGCTGCTCGACTTTCTTCGTCCATTCTGGGTATCTTCCACTCCCACCCGGATCACCCGAATCTTCCTTCGGAATATGATCGGGAATACGCTATTCCATGGTATTCCTATCTAATTACCAGTATTAATGGCGCAAAAGCAGCGGGAAGCCGGTCTTGGAGGTTAGAGGACGACCGAGAAAGTTTTTCTGAAGAAATTATTCAAGTTATTTCAAACAGGCTGAAGTAAGGCAGAATCAGTTGTAAAGACCACCGAGCCAATCGCTGGAAGCAAGTATATAATATTTATCAGTTGAGGAAATATGCCTACACTAAAAATACCTACACCTTTACGGCCCTACGCAGAAGGACAAAGCACTCTTACACTTCCCGGCGAGGTAGTGGAAGAAGTCCTCGAGGGGGCAATTGAAAGATATCCGATGTTAAAGAAACACCTCTTTAATGACGAGGGGAAGCTAAGGCCATTTGTAAATGTATTCCTTGGCGAAGAAAACGTCAATCAACTAAAAGGACTCAAGACCCCATTATCAGATGGGGACACCTTATTGATCATTCCCTCCATCGCTGGAGGATAAAAGAACCCGCAGGAGGGATTATGCTCCCTGAACTCTCACATAAGGAAATCCATCGATATTCCAGACATCTATTGATCCCTGATGTTGGTCTGGAAGGGCAGAAAAAATTAAAGGCCGCCTCTGTTCTTATAGTAGGTACTGGCGGGTTGGGGTCCCCAGTCGCCTTATACCTGGCAGCTGCCGGTGTGGGCCGGATTGGATTGGTTGACTATGATGTGGTAGATTTTTCCAACCTGCAGCGCCAGGTCATCCACGGCGAATCTCGCTTGGGAGACTTGAAGGTTCACTCGGCCCGGGACCGGATGTTGGACCTTAATCCGGAAATACAGATCGATGTGTATAACGAAGTCATCAACTCAGAAAATGCCTTCCGGATCGCTGAACCTTATGACATCATTGTTGACGGAACCGATAATTTCCCGACTCGCTACCTGATCAATGATCTGTGTGTCCTGACTGGAAAAACCAATGTCTATGGTTCAATTTTCCGATTTGACGGACAGGCTAGCGTCTTTGCCGCGGAAGAAGGTCCCTGTTACAGGTGCCTATTCCCTGAACCACCTCCTCCTGGATTGGTACCATCTTGCGCAGAAGGTGGTGTTCTGGGTGTATTACCAGGAACTATCGGAAGCATCCAGGCGACCGAAACCCTGAAGATCATCCTCGGGATCGGGGAACCGCTTATTGGCAGACTGCTGCTATATGACGCCCTGGATCTATCTTTCCAGACAGTCAAACTGCATAAGAATCCCGAATGTAAAGTATGTGGAGAGCACCCGGAAATAACTGGCCTGATCGATTATGAAGAATTTTGCGGAATGCCAGCCAACGATCACGATGAGGGATCAGCCGGTGATGAATGGGATATAACAGCCTCCCAACTTTCTTCCCGCCTGAAGAATGACCCGGGGCTGCGCCTGATCGACGTCAGAGAACCTCACGAAAGGGAAATATCCAACCTGGAGGGGTCAGATTTGATCCCCTTGGGCCAATTCGCCGCCCGCCTGAATGAGCTGGACAGTGCCGAAGAATTGGTCATCTTCTGTAAAGCTGGCACGCGCTCAACCAGGGCCCTTGAAATTCTTGTTAGCGCAGGGTTTAAGAAAGTCAAGAATCTGAAAGGTGGCATCAATGCCTGGGCTATTAATGTTGATCCAAGTTTGCCAATCTACTGATAACTAAATCTATCAGGGACGAAGCTCTATGTAAGGACTTCGTCCCTCAAAATGTGTTTATAATCTCGTGGTCAAAAAATCATCATCCAATCCTGAAATAATTGCTAAAATATTATTAGACAGGCTGGAAAGGATCTCAGCCGATTCTCCCTGGGCCCATCAAGCCAGCGGAATCCGGGCATCATTAGCAAAAGCCCTCGCTCGGGGAGATATTGATTTAGAGCAGCTGACTCCACTCCTGGAGCTGGGTTTTTTGATCCTAGAAAGTGCCGCAGGAGAAATACCGGAAGAGCAGGAAAGAGGATAAAGTTAGGAAGACGAGAACAATAAAATACTCTCCACCCCCTTCTGTCATCCTGAACGCAGTGAAGGATCGCAATAATAATCCCAACAACAAAATTTCATAGCTGGAAAGTAATCTACATCCAGAAAGCATCCATACCGCCAAATCGCGGAAGAATATCACTTCACTCCCTGTCAATTTAATTGCTATAATGGATGAGTTATTTCAGCAGGAGCGCTGCAGATGGAACTGCCCCGAAAAGAAATCATTAGCTGGCGAGAAGTCAGCAAATTGATCACTTTGATACTCCCCCAATTTGTGACCGAGTATAACGCCATTATCATGATATCGCCCGGCGGTATCATACCCACTGGTATGATGGCGGCGGCGGCTGGGATCGACGAGATCTATCTGGCCCAGGTCCAGTTCCCCTCAGAAGCTGACCTGGAAGAAGCCAAATTATTCACATGGCCCAAGGTTGCTCAATTCCCGGCAGACGCCCCTCTGGTAGATAAAAGGATCCTGGTAATGAATAATGCTTGGGGCTCTGGTCGTACGACCTGGGCTGTCTGTAAACAAGTAGAAGGTGCTGGCGGAATTCCTAGCACCTGCGTTCTGCACTACAATCCCTACCGGAACCTGTTAAAGTACCAGCCTGATTATTATGGAGCCATCACAGACGCGTATATAATTTATCCTTGGGACATAGACCAAGCAGGACCGGATCGTGTTTTCCTAGAAAATGGGGGACGTGGTTAGAAAAATCTTAGATTCTTAAGCCCAAAAGAATGCAATCAAAAAACCGATACATAATCCTAGAAGGGTTCCCAGAATCGCCTCTCCGGGTGTATGACCAAGGACTTCTTTCAGTTTTTCCTGGGGAGGGATCTTCCCTTTTGAAAATTCTTCAATGATCGAGTTGATCAAAACAGCCTGTCTCCCGGATTCCCTGCGAACACCAGTCGCATCGTAGATCACGATCATTGCGAAGATAGCAGCCATAGCAAAGAGAGCAGTATCAAAGCCCAAGATCAAACCTATTGATAATGCAGTTGCGCTGACCATAGCGGAGTGTGAACTGGGCATCCCGCCTGCCTGAAATACCAATGCCCAGTTCCATTTCTTATATTTAATGAATTCGATCATGACTTTCAATACCTGGGCAATTAACCAGGCAGTCATAGCTGCTAGCAAGATCGGATTAAATAACATAATTTTACTAAGACTCATCATCGCCCTTAAGCACCTCTTCAACTTTTATCTCTGCCTCATCAAGCAGGGAAATACAATAGGAAGCCAGGTCCTGGCCGCGTTCAAAATACAGCAGGGTCTTTTTTAAATCATTTTCCCCGCTTTCCAGAGTCTGCACCAGCTCCTCCAGTTCTTGAAGAGCTTCTTCATATGACAAATCTTCCAGGGGTTTAAATTTCAGGTCGCTCACAGTAACATCCTTTAGATCCAATTCTCTTCCCGGTAGGTTCCAAATATATCTTTCATTACTTCAGTGATCTCGCCCAGTGTTGCATAGGCATGGACCGCTTCCAAAATATAGGGCATGGTATTCTCAGTTCCCTGGCAGGCAACCCGCAGTTGATCAAGCGTTTGCCCAACCCTGCCCTGGTCCCTATCTTTTTTCAATTGTTGAATGCGGCCAACCTGTTTTTTATATCCTTCCGGATCTATTTTCAGGATCGGGATCGCTGGTTCTTTTTGATCCTTGTGGGCATTTACACCGATCACTTTTCTGATCTGCTGGTCAATCTCCCGTTGATAACGGTAAGCAGAATCTGATATCTCGCCCTGGAAAAATCCGCGTTCGATGGCTGGCAGCACACCACCCAGCTTCTCTATTCTATCAAAATATTTATATGCTTGGCTTTCCATTTTGTCAGTTAATGCTTCGAGAAAATAAGACCCACCTAGAGGGTCAACACTATTTATCACCCCGGATTCTTCAGCAATGATCTGCTGGGTACGCAAGGCAATGGTAGCCGCATGTTCAGAAGGCAGAGCCAATGCTTCATCCATGCTGTTGGTATGCAGTGATTGTGTACCACCCAGCACAGCTGCCAGGGCCTGGATGGCTACCCGGACGATGTTGATCTCTGGCTGTTGGGCAGATAATGAGACTCCAGCTGTCTGGGAATGGAAACGCATCAACCATGATCGGGGGTTCTGAGCCCCAAACGACTCTTTCATCTCACGGGCCCAAATCCGCCTGGCTGCTCGATATTTGGCAATTTCTTCAAAGAAATCATTATGTGCATTAAAGAAAAATGACAGACGGGGAGCAAAATCGTCAACCGCCAATCCTCTCTCTATGGCCCAACGCACATATTCCAATCCATCTGCCAGGGTAAAAGCCAATTCCTGGACTGCGGTCGCACCAGCTTCCCGGATATGGTATCCGGAAATACTGATCGTATTCCAAAGCGGTATCTCTTCAGTGCCAAATTCTATCGTATCTGTCACAAGCCGCATCGATGGTTCCGGCGGAAAGATATATTCCTTCTGAGCGATATATTCTTTTAATATGTCGTTTTGAATGGTTCCCCGCAGCTTCTCTTTAGATATGCCTTTCTTTTCAGCTGCTGCAATATACATGGCCCAAACCACAGCCGCTGGAGAGTTGATGGTCATGCTGGTTGAGATCTTATCCAGTGGCAAGCCATCCAGTAGTATCTCCATATCCCCCAATGTTGAGATTGCAACACCGCAGCGGCCAAACTCTCCCTCGGCTTCCGGTGCGTCACTATCAAATCCCATTAATGTGGGCATGTCAAACGCAACCGATAGACCAGTTTGCCCCTGTTCTAATAGGTACTTAAACCTTTTGTTCGTTTCGTCTGCTGCCCCGAAACCCGCAAACATGCGCATGGTCCACTGCCGGGAGCGATACATAGTTGGATGCACACCGCGCGTGAAGGGATATTGGCCAGGATAACCAATATTTTCCTCGAAATCGCTGTCAGCCAGGTCAGCAGGAGTATAAAGACGATTGATCAATTCCGATGATGTGGTGATGAACTGGTCGCGGCGTTCTGGAAATCGATCCAGGGTTGGCTGAAGGGTCTCTTCTTCCCAGTGTTTGAGCCTGTTTTGGAGATCTTCCATTTCCTGCTTATCAGGCATGCAACCTCCTAAATTTTCGACGGTTCTAATCCCTAAAAATTATAGCACTCTTTGTCTGGTTGATTTTCCCCCAGAGATTAAAGAAGGGAGGGTGTTGAGTGCTCCTAACCCTTTCTTTGGTATACTACCCACATGCAAAAATCAGCCCTGATTGAGGGTGTTTCCAAAGATCTGCATCTGGATCTGAAAAAGTCTGGATTGGTCTATAAAACAGATCAGATCACCCGCCTTTTATATAGCACCGATGCGAGTATTTATCAGGTCATGCCCCTGGGGGTGGTTTGGCCCCGGGAAAGCAGCGAAGTATCTGCAGTGGTAGAAATTGCCCAAAAACACGGAATCCCTGTTCTTCCCCGCGGAGGCGGCAGCAGCCTGGCCGGGCAGGCGATCGGCGAAGCGATCATACTGGATTTCTCCCGATATATGGATCAAATCCTTGATGTTAATCCTGATGAAAAAACCGTAACCACCCAGCCCGGTGTTGTTCTGGGACCACTCAATCGCAAATTGGCGGCTCATAAACTAACATTCGGACCTGACCCTGCCAGCGCAGACCGGGCAACCATCGGGGGCATTCTGGGGAATAATGCCACTGGCGCCCATTCCATCCTCTACGGTATGGCCCATGACCATCTTTTGGAAGCAGAAACAGTTTTATCTGATGGAACTAGTGCCTTGCTGAAAGCACGCAGTAATGGATCTCTTCCCGCGCTTCTTCAACAAAACACGTTAGAGAGTTCCATATTCCGAGAAATCCCAAAAATACTGGAACGCTATCGCAAAGAAATAGAAAATAATTACCCCAAAACTTTTCGCAACGTAGCTGGATATAACCTGAACATTCTGGCAAGACAGAAAGCCATTAATCCAGCCACATTACTCGTTGGATCAGAAGGCACTCTGGGTATCATCACTGCTGCCAAACTGAATCTTGTCACTTTGCCAGCCAATAAAACACTTTACCTGGTCCATTTTACAGAGTTAGGAGAAGCGCTCTCTGTTGTACCGGAAATCCTGGAAACTCAGCCCAGCGCCGTGGAGCTGATTGATCGAATGTTAATTCAGCTGGCCAGGGCTAATCCTGCCTACCGGCCGCTATTGGAAGCCATTCAGGGAGAACCAGAAGCTGTTCTGGCCGTTGAATACCAGGCAGATGATCTCAACTCGATTTCCGGGAAGGAGAATTTGCTTAAGAATACGGACCTGTTGTCCCACTGCTCGATCCCAAAGACCAGGCTAAGGTCTGGAAAGCTCGCAAAGTCGGGTTAGGTATCCTTTTAAGCAAACGGGGCGACTCCAAACCGACCACCTTTATTGAAGATGCGGCAGTTCCCGTGGAACATCTAGCAACTTATGCACTAGCGATAAAGGCATTTGCAAATGAGATCGGCGTTGGTGGTATCGCGTTTTACGCTCATGCCAGCGCCGGATTATTACATATCCGCCCTCAAATCAACATTAAAAGTATACGAGGCCGGGAGCAGATGCGGTTATTGGCTGAAAAATCACTTGCCCTGGTGCTGAAATATGGCGGCACTACTACTGGAGAACATGGGGAGGGATTTTCTCGAGGAGAATTCACAGAAAAGCTCTACGGTCCCACTCTCATGAAAGCCTTCCGGGAAGTCAAAGAGGTTTTTGACACGGACTATTGCTTGAATCCCGGCAAGATCATAAATACCCCCGCAATGGATCAAGATGATCTGCTGCGCTATGGTATGAATTACAACACTGAACAAAAACCTACTAAAACTCTGTTGAGTTTTGAGAACGACCTGGGTTTCGACATGGCGGTTGAAATGTGCAACGGGGCAGGTGTTTGCCGCCAGCTGGAAGGTGGTGTGATGTGTCCCTCTTTCCAGGCTACGCGCGATGAGGAGTTCAGCACACGCGGACGGTCAAATTTACTCCGGGCAGCCATGACCGGCAAGCTGGGTCCCAATGGTATGACATCCAAGGAACTTTATCAAGCCCTGGACCTATGTCTTTCCTGCCAGGCTTGTCTAAGCGAATGCCCTTCCGCAGTGGACATGAGTAAATTGAAGGCAGAATTTCTGTATGGCTATTATCAGGAACACGGCCTGCCTTTCCGGAGCTGGTTTTTTGCGAATATTGAAGGTGTGAGCCGAGTTGCACAGCTCTTTGCTCCTCTAGTCAATCTGATCCTGGGATCCCCTCTGGCTGGATTGCTGTCCATGATCGGTATCCACCCCCAGCGAAAAATGCCCGCTTTTGCCAATCAGACCTTTACAGGTTGGTATAAAAAAGAACAACACCAGAATAAAGAATCCGAAGGACAGCAGGCAGTGTTCTTCTATGATACCTACCTGGAATATAACTATCCCCACATAGGAAAAGCTCTGGTAGATATCTGCCAGAAAGCAGGCCTGGACCTGATAGTGTTAACGGAAAAAGTGGATTCCGGCAGGCCGGCTTATTCAAAAGGAGTACTTGATAAAGCTCAATCCCTGGCCAAAAAAAATATTGAACTATTAACTCCCTACGCCGAGCAGGGAATTCCCATAATAGGCTGTGAACCCAGCGTGATGGTAATGTTGAAAAAGGAATACCGCGACCTGGTACCCGGCCCAGCTGCTGACCGGATCGCTGATCTGGCCATCTTAGCAGAGGATTTCCTGCTTCATGAAGTCGATAGCGGTAGGGTTCAATTAGAATTTGATGGACAGCCACGCAAGATCCTTTATCACGGCCACTGCCAGCAGAAAGCCAACTTAGGTACCGCGGCGACCCTTCAACTGCTGAGATCGATACCCGGGAGTACTGTTGAAGAAATTGAAGCTGGCTGCTGTGGAATGGCAGGCGCTTTTGGCTATGAAAAGGAACATTTTCAGCATGTCCATGGAAATTGCGGAACTGGGGCTAGCGCCTCAGATTCGGAATGCCGATAAAAGAAACCATTATCTGCGCTTCAGGAACTTCCTGCAGAGAACAGATCGCCCATACAACAGAACGAACAGCCAAACACCCCCTTGAAGTTTTTGCCGAAGCACTGGTTTGAAACTTAATTTCAAGGTTTTCGTATTCAATATCGCAAAATATATTTATCAGAAATAAATTTAGAAAAGGATTAATTACATGGAATGGATTTCATCACCTGAAGCCTGGATAGCCCTCTTAACGCTTACTGCGCTTGAGATCGTATTGGGCATTGATAACATTATCTTTATCTCCATCCTTGCCGGTAAACTCCCGGAAAACCAGCAGAAAACCGGTCGGCAAGTTGGCCTGCTAATGGCGATGGTCACCAGGATCCTGCTATTATTCTCGATTGCGTGGTTAACCCGTCTGACTGCGCCTTTGTTCACTATGTTTTCTCACGATATTTCAGGTAGGGATTTGATCTTGATCATCGGAGGTTTATTCTTGCTGGGTAAGAGCACATTTGAAATTCACGAACGCCTGGAAGGCGAAGAAGGGCATGCATCTGAGAAAGTTGCCGTAACCCTGGGCGGCGTGATCGTCCAGATCATGCTGCTGGATATCGTCTTTTCCCTGGATTCAGTCATCACCGCAGTAGGCATGGTCAATGAAATTGCCATCATGGTCGCAGCCGTTGTGATCGCGGTCGGGATCATGCTTTTTGCCTCCGGACCGATCAGCAATTTTGTCAACAACCGGCCAACACTGAAAATCCTGGCTCTCAGCTTCCTGCTGCTGATTGGTTTCTCACTCGTCGCCGATGGATTGGGGATCCATATCCCCAAAGGCTACATTTACTTTGCTATGGGCTTTTCTGTCTTTGTGGAAGTCATCAACCTTCAGGTGCGCGCCAAAACCAAACCGGTCCAGCTGCGCAAGCCCTATTCAGTAGGAGAAATAAAACCCTCTTATGGACTCACCCCGCGTAATCCTTCACCTGGATCTGGATGCTTTCTTCTGCGCCGTGGAAGAGATCAAAGATCCCGGATTGCGCGGGAAGGCTTTCGCGGTCGGCGGCTCACCGAGCGGGAGGGGCGTGGTCACTTCTTGTTCATATCCGGCCCGTAAAATGGGCGTCCGATCAGCCATGCCAGCCGCCAAAGCACTTCAGCTTTGCCCAAATCTCATCTTCGTTTCCAGAAATCATCGCGACTACGGCCGGTATTCAAAATTAGTGATGGAACGCCTGGCTCAATACACAGACCAGGTCGAACAGATCTCCATTGATGAAGCCTTCCTGGATATCACAGATCTTGGATCCTCTCCTAGAGCCATCGGTATTGAACTGCAAAAAACAATCCTGGATGAGCTCAACCTGCCCAATTCAGTCGGGATTGCCAGCAACAAGCTTTAGCGAAAATCGCAAATGATGTAGGAAAAAAAGCGCACATGGGGCAAGGCCCACCTAACGCCATTACTATTGTTCCAGCAGGGGAAGAAAGATCATTTCTGGCACCGCTCCCGGTTGATATGTTATCGGGGGTTGGACCCAAAACTCGGGAAAGGCTGGAAAGATTCAACATTCGTACCATTGGGGATTTAGCTGAATACCCAGATGTTGAATTAGCCAAAAAATTTGGTAAGCATGGATACGATCTCTCCCGGCGCGCGAAGGGTATTGATAATCGAGGAATCGTTACCGAGCGTGGAATAAAATCAGTCAGTAACGAGCGAACTTTCGAGGAAGATCTGGGCCGTAAGAGTGAAGTTATGAAACATATAAACAAACTGGCCGATCAGGTCTCTACCCGCCTAAATAAAAAGGATTTACGCGGTAAAACGATCCAAATCAAGCTGCGCTGGTCAGATTTCACGACCCTTACCCGTCAAACAACCCTTCCCCAAACTACCAATGAGTATAAGGTTATCCAAAAGATTGCCGAAGAACTACTCAATCAAGTCTGGCAAGAAGGCCGGAAGGTGCGATTGATCGGAGTTGGGGTTCATAATCTAGACACAGATGCCCACCAACTGGGTTTGTGGGACATAGATTATCAAAGAAATATCAAATTGCAGGAAACCCTGAAGGATATTAAGGGTAAATATGGGGATAATGTCATATCCAGGGGGATAAAGAAGTAATAGTTATAAGGTTCACAAGCTAGCATACTATCTAGTATAATTACCAGTCGGGTTAAGCAATATTACCCCTCGATTAAACACGTTTACAATCCTATACACGGAGTTACTTTATGGCTAAGACTATCAGAATGATTGACGGCAACGAGGCAGTAGCAGCTGTTGCCCACAAGATCAACGAAGTGATCGCAATTTATCCGATCACACCCTCTTCCCCGATGGGAGAACATGCCGATGCGTGGTCAGCCCGCGGAGAAAAGAATATTTGGGGCACAATCCCTGACGTGATGGAAATGCAAGCAGAAGGTGGCGCGGCAGGCGCAGTGCATGGCGCACTACAGGCTGGCGCATTAACAACCACTTTCACAGCATCCCAGGGTTTGTTGCTAATGCTGCCCAATATGTATAAAATCGCCGGCGAACTTGACACCGACTGTTTTCCATATCGCAGCCCGATCCCTTGCTGCGCAAGCCCTGTCCATCTTCGGGGATCACTCCGATGTTATGGCTGCCCGCGCTACTGGGTTTGGCATGCTTGGATCAGGATCCGTTCAGGAAGCCCATGACTTTGCAGCCATTTCAACGGCAGCTAGTTTGGAAACTCGGATCCCCTTCCTGCATTTCTTTGAAGGTTTCCGGATCTCTCACGAGTTGAACAAAGTGGAAATGCTATCCGATGAGGTTCTAGAAGAACTTCTCTCAGAAGAATCGGTGATGGCTCACCGCAGTCGGGCACTTAATCCAGAAAAACCTGTTCTGCGCGGCACCGCCCAGAACCCGGATGTCTTTTTCCAGGCTCGTGAAACTGTAAATCCTTATTATGACAAAGCCCCTGGAATCGTACAGGCGGTCATGGATAAGTTCAAAAAACTCACCGGACGGGAATACAAATTATTTGATTATGAAGGCGCGGAAGATGCTGAGCGAGTGATCGTGATCATCGGATCCGGCGGAGATGTGGCTGCTGAAACTGCCAAATTCTTGCATAAAGAGGACGATCAAAAACTTGGTGTTGTCCGGGTTCGTTTGTACCGCCCATTCTCAATGAAACATTTCCTGGATGCCTTCCCCGCCACCACGAAAGTGATCGCTGCATTGGATCGCACCAAGGAACCCGGCGGAGCTGGTGAGCCCCTTTATCAAGATGTAGTTTCAGCGATTACTGAAGGTATGAATGAAGGTCTAGCTCCCTTTAAGGAAGCTCCACTGGTAATTGGTGGACGCTACGGCCTGTCATCCAAGGAATTCACCCCCGGTATGGTCAAGGGCATCTTTGACGAGATGAACAAAGACAAACCCAAGAATCACTTCACCATTGGCATCAATGACGACGTTACTAACACCAGCCTGGACTTTGACCCCTGCTTCCTGATCGAAAGTGATGATGTCATCCGCAGTGTCTTTTTCGGACTTGGGTCGGACGGAACTGTGGGAGGAAATAAAAACTCCATCAAGATCATTGGTACACAAACCGAGAACTATGCCCAGGGCTACTTCGTTTACGATTCCAAGAAAGCCGGTGCGAAGACCATCTCCCACCTTCGTTTTGGCCCTGATCCTATCAAATCTCCCTACATTATCGAAGTCGGGCAAGCTGATTTTGTGGCCTGCCACCAATTCAGCTTCCTGGAACAGATCGACATGGTGAAGTACCTCAAACCCGGCGGTAAATTCCTGCTCAACAGCATGTTTGGCCCGGATGAAGTTTGGAACCATCTACCACTCGCTTTCCAAGAGGCCGTTCTCGAGAAAGAAGCAGATTTCTATATCGTTGACGCCTATAAGGTAGCAGAAGAGGTCGGGCTCGGTACCCGAATTAACACCGTCATGCAGACCTGTTTCTTTGCTATCAGCGGCGTTCTCCCTAAAGACCGGGCTATTAAAGAGATCAAAGTCATGATCCAGAAAAGCTACGGGAAAAAAGGCGAGAATGTAGTAAATATGAATAACTCCGCCGTCGATAAAGCTCTGGAGAACATGTTCAAGGTCGAGTTGTCTGCCGTAGCGGACAGCACTATGAAAATGAGACCCCCCGTTCCGGAAGACTCTCCTGCTTTTGTCAAAGATGTGATTGGCACCATCCTGAAAGGGGAAGGCGATAGCTTGCCAGTAAGCGCATTCTCTGAGGACGGCACCTTCCCAACTGGAACTACTCAATACGAAAAACGCAATATCTCCCTGGAGATTCCAATCTGGAATCCAGACACATGCATCCAGTGCAACAAATGTGCTTTTGTTTGTCCGCACGCTGTGATCCGACCTAAGGTATACGATGCAGAATTACTGAAAGATGCACCGGAGACCTTCAAATCGATTGATGCAACAGGTCGGGAATTCAAAGGTATGAAATACACCATCCAGGTCGCTCCTGAAGATTGCACCGGCTGCACCCTGTGCGTAGAGGCCTGTCCAAAATCCGATGTTGAAAATCCCGCCCTGCAGATGGTTGAACAGCTCCCACTCCGTGAAACAGAAACAAAGAACTGGGACTTCTTCATGTCCATTCCGAATCCAGATCGGACTGTTTTGAAACTCACACGACCCAAAGACTCTCAGTTCCTGGAGCCTCTGTTCGAGTTCTCCGGCGCCTGCGCTGGTTGTGGAGAAACTCCTTACGTGAAACTGCTCAGTCAGCTCTACGGTGACCGCAGCTTGATCGCCAATGCGACTGGTTGTTCCTCCATTTACGGCGGCAATCTGCCCACCACCCCCTGGAAAGCCAACGAGGATGGTCGAGGTCCAGCCTGGAGCAACTCCCTGTTCGAGGACAATGCTGAATTTGGTCTTGGTATGCGCCTGACGGTTGACAAACAAAGAGAATATGCAACCGAACTTTTGCCTCTGTTCAAAGATGTCATCGGTCAGGATTTGATCGACGAGATCCTCAACGCTGATCAAACCACTGAAGCAGGTATAAATGAGCAGCGGGGTCGAATAGAAACTCTGCGCGAGAAGATGAAAGGCCAGGAAGGCCGCAAGTCTAAGGATCTGCTTAGCATCGCGGACAAACTGGCTCGCAAAGATGTTTGGATCGTCGGCGGCGACGGATGGGCTTATGATATTGGCTATGGCGGTCTGGATCATGTCTTGGCTTCCGGCCGCAATGTCAACGTTTTGGTCCTGGACACCCAGGTGTATTCCAACACCGGCGGTCAGTCCTCCAAAGCCACACCGATGGGTGCTGTTGCTCGCTTTGCAGAAAGCGGTAAAGGTATGCCCCGTAAAGACCTGGGAATGATGGCCATGAACTATGGCTATGTATACGTCGCCCAGGTAGCCATGGGCTCCAGCGACACCCAGACCCTGAAAGCCTTCCGCGAGGCCGAAGCCTTTGACGGCCCGTCCTTGATCTTGGCTTACAGCCCCTGCATCGAACACGGTATTGATATGGCCAAAGGTTTGGACCAGCAGGATCTGGCAGTCAAATCCGGCGTCTGGCCCCTATATCGCTTCAACCCTGACCGGGCAGATGAGGGCAAAAATCCCCTCCAGCTCGACTCAAAGGCGCCCAGTATTCAGGTCAAAGACTTCGCCTATAATGAGCTGCGCTACCGCTCCCTACTGAAGAGCAATGAGGAAAGAGCAGAGAAGCTGATGAAAGCTGCCCAGAAAGGAGTTGAACAGCGCTGGTCACTGTATGAACAGATGTCAAAGATGGATTACAGTCTGAAAGAGGAAAAAGCGTAAGCTTAGTTTCAATCTAATTTAACATCAAAGCTCCCGGTGATATATATCACCGGGAGCTTTTTTTATTTTGTGTTTTTTTCAATCTGACCCGCTTACTTAAAGGTAGCTCTGTCATGTTCATTCTTCTCTTGAGTTGGAAACATAAAGCCGTGATACTATATTAAGTAGAAAATAAAATAATCACTTGCCCTGTTTTTTGTTGTTGATCAATTTAAATACCTTCACCCTCATTCTGAGTCTACTTGAACCAGGTTGCCATTTAGGTCTTATATCACTCTACTTTGTGTAAGAAAGGAAATATGATCATGTTCAAACGAATTCTTGTGCCATTAGATGGTTCGGAAAATGCAAAAAAAGTTCTTCCAATCGTTATAACAGAGGCCAAGTGTCACAATGCTGTTGTTCTTTTACTGCATGTTATCCCACCATTGCAGAGTTCTTTCATGGCCAGTCCGAATATGCTCGCTCAAGTCCTTGATGAATTGGAGCTGTTGACTAAGGAAAACATAGAGGAAGTTGCCATGAATATCCGGACTGAGGGATTAGAAGTGGAGACAATCATCGAACGAGGCCATCCTGCTGAAATAATATACGAGATAGCTCAAACTGAGGTGTGCGATTTAATCATTATCGGTTCCCATGGTGAAACCGGGAATCCTCGCTGGCGGACTGGAAATGTTGCCAATAAGATCTTGAGGACCCAATCGCCTATCCCAAATTTATTGGTCACAACCCAATTTCCAACCTAGATTGGTTGGAGATAGTTTAGCCATCACTATTGTTAACAAAAAGGACCCGGAGGATTTAACTCCGGGAGCTTTTTTAATATCACCCAGGGACTGAGTCCTTTTAAAGAGACTCAGTCCCTCACCCCATCCCTATAAAAACAACCTAACCAGCGTGTAGCCGCCCAGGGCTGTGGAAATACCACCGATAATATAGGTTAGTTTCCCTGCTGGCAGTCGGCTGACAACAAAAGCGGAAATGGGGACAGAGATGACAGCTCCCAGGATCAAGGAGATCAACAGGGTGGTGTTAAGGGATACACCACTGTAAAAGTAGATCCCAAAGCCAACGATGCTGGTTATACCCTCAGCCAATGATGTGATTCCTACTGCTTTGCGCCCCCTGACACCTGACAAGACCTGCCCGGCAGTCACCACAGGTCCGTAACCACCCCCGCTAATGCCTTTATTAAAAGACGCCAACAAGCCCAAACCTGCTATCCTCTTCCATGAGAAAGGGTAATCCTTCTTCTTGTTTAAAAGAATTACCAATCCCAGGGCTAGAACCAGCACTCCAATATACAATTTGATCACCCAACCTGGCAGGTTTATGGCGATAGTCGTAGCCAGCAAAACTCCCACCACACTGAACCCTGTCAGTACCATTGCGATCTTCAGATCAGGGCTTCCTCGCCGCAGATCAACATTGCCAAACTCATGGTGAAACACACCCGCCAGAATTCCTGTGATCGCTTCTGAGCACAATACTGCAGGAACAATCTCAATAGGTTCGAAACCAAGAGCCAGCATGATCGGGGTCAGTGTGGTTCCATACCCCATTCCAAGGGTTGAGTCTACAAGTTCGCAAACAAACGCTAATATCATAATTGGAATCATTTCTAATGAAAACATACATTGTCCTTTTTAATACTTCTTTGTGATCAATACAGGAGTAGTTACGCATTTGAGAAGCACATTAACCAAATCCTCTGCTTCCCATTTTTTCAGACCTCCTCTGGGGGGGGAAGGCAGTATGATCAAATCTGGATTTGTTGCCTGAATTTCATCCCGGATTTGATCCAGAGGATCCCCTTCGCGTATCTTATAACTAACTTGGATATTGCCAGTAGAGAACATATCAGAGATCGAGCGTATTCTCATCCCCAGCTGATCTTTTCCATTAATCAGCGCATCTACATCGTGTCGCAGGAAGGAACCATAATAGAGCGGGATTTGCGGCAGTACAGGAAGAATAATTGCTTTGATTTTGTTGGGTTGTGAAATTCGAACTACCCAGGATGACGCTGTTTCATACCCGGTTCCACTATCTGGCAGTACAAGTAAGACTTTTTTGATCGGTAATATGGGTTTTGGCGGCAGGAGTAATAAGTCTGTCAGACAACTTGCTTTTTTGATTGACGGGCAGGATGATAGGCATTTCATCGCCCTGGCTGGATGAACAGCCGGGAAGATTAACAAATCAGGACAGGCTTGCTGAAAGGCTGTCTCCAGGGTAGTGCTGTGCTCTCGATCTTCCTCTGGACAATCAACCTTAACGAGATCTGCTCGCAGCAGTGTTGAAAAACATTCGGCAAACTCAGCTACCTCATCCCCGTCTGATGGGATTGACCAGTACAGGAATTTCATACGGGCAGGGATCTCTGGCCACAAACGATTCAGGCGGTGATCAATGTCATTTGTATCAGCGCGTATCAGGCATATTGGCGCCTCGATCATCGATTGAACAACCCTGCAGGCCGTTCGATCATCCGGAGAAGCCATAGCGACCGTCACTTTATTACCATCCGTGGCAATCGGCAGGGCATGGTAGTGATAAGCGATATCCGGGGGAAGCAGCTTCATTACCCTCCGGTCAATAGTGACATCATTCAATTCTACAAAAGGATATGCAGTCATAGTATTACCCAATGTAATGGAGCTTGTGAATAAAATGTGAGCAAGATTCGATTTCCGCTAATTTCAACGAGGCATACCGGCAAGCTTGCGTAAGAACTTTTTTTCTAAGGACAGGAGCCAGGGCTTTCAGGTCTTGCAGCTTATACCCTCTCTGTCCCAGATAGTCAATGATAAATTCTCTTTCAAGTGCGGCGTGGAATGAGTAGTCTTTTATATAAAAAATCATCACTCATCCAATACCTCCATTTATTCCCATAAATCTTTGCTCATGGCAATAATATATCAAAAGGAGATGATAAGACGTGTGATGATGCCGTGATAATACTGTGACAGATTTCCCCCTGCCAGCCCGCTGGGGACTCCTACTCTAGCAATCCATAGCCGAGACCCGGGACTGTTTTAATATAAATAGGGTTTGCTGAATCTGGCTCGATCTTAATCCGAAGTCTATGCACCAGCTGCCGGAGCATATCTCTATCAGCCCCGGATGGTCCCCAGACATTATCTATGATCATATCGATCGTCAACACCAGACCTGAATTAATCATCAGATATTCAAGCAGGCGGTTCTCCAGATGGGTTAGTGAGATCAGCTCTTGTTCTTCCCCCACCCAGACCTGGCGTTTTCCTGGGAGCAACTTTAAATTTCCGACCTGTATTTCCGGGAGGATCGGTTTTCCTTTCGACCGCCGGAGGATAGCTTTGACCCTGGCCACCAGTTGTCCAGGACTGAAAGGTTTGACAATATAATCGTCCACTCCAATTTCAAAACCTTTAAGGATATCCTCATCATCGTCCTTTACTGTTAACATCAAGATGGGTGTGTCCGCCTGGGACCTGATCTGGCGGCAAACTTCAAACCCATTCATTTTGGGCATATTCACATCCAGGACCAACATATCAGGTTCATCCTTTGCCCAACGTTCAAGAGCAGTTGCACCATCATAAGCCTGAATGACATCAAATCCTTCTTTATGGAGCATAAAGGTGATCACATCCGCCAGTACTCGATCATCGTCAACAACCAAAATTTTCATTTTTCCTCACTTGCCACGGGAAGGGTGAACCAGAAGATTGAACCTCCCCCTGGTCTGTCGTCCATGCCAACACTTCCGCCATGTGCTTCAACAATAGCTTTTACAACGGACAACCCCAATCCAGCCCCTGCCTGGGAAATTTCGTTCTTAGCATGAGGATAAACAAATCGTTCAAATAGATCATTTCGGTGTTCCATTGGAATGCCAGAGCCTCGATCCTTCACGGCCAAACGGACATACTGGGCTGATAAATTGACTTCAAGGCTAATTTCCTCCCCGGGGGGTCCATATTTATTGGCATTTGAGATCAAGTTTACCAGTACTTGCACGATCCGCCTTTTATCCGCCCGGACCAAAGTTCTCTCCGGAGGCATTTCCATGGATAAATGCTGATCATATTTAAATAAAAGAGGCTGCATAATTTGAACAGCCTCAGCAATGATTGGTCCCAAATCAATCACCCGTGGAGCAACACGGAAGCGGCGGGCCTCAATATTTGCGCTTTCCAGCAGATTATCAACCAGCGTGTGCAGCCTGAAGATACCCAGGTGAAGGGAAATGTAAAGGCTGTTTTTCTCGTCTGGCGTGAGATTACCCTCCGGATCCAGCAGCATTTCAATGGAAGCTTGCAGGGCGCTGAGTGGTGTTCTTAATTCGTGAGAAACATTGGCTAAGAAATGGGCCAGCAGCCGGTGAACAGCTTCCTCCTCACTAATATCGCGAATCACCAAGGCAGTTTCCTGCTCCTCCACGCCAGACCGGGTCAATTTGGCGCTGGTAATTGCCAGTGACTTGGGTAAATTGTCTACCAAGGACACATCCACCTTCTGATAAGCTCCGGAAGAGGAAGCAGAAACCAGGTCATAAAAAGTGGCCGGTGAATCAATCACTCGAAAAACATCGTTGACATGATGATCAAGCACCTCACTGCCAGACAGTCCGGTCAGGCGTTCCGCGCCGCGGCTGAAAAAAGTGATCCGGCCAGTCTGGTCCAGGGTGACGATGCCTTCCACAATGGATGATAATAAGTTCTCACTCCAATCCCGTTCATCTTGGAGGGATTTCAGCATACCCCGCAAATCCATCCGGGCATCATCCAACGCCTTGGCCACTCTGACGATCTCTAATAGTTTCGATTCTGTGACTACCGGGGTTTCCAGATCCCCCCGACTGAATGAAAACGCATTTTTAGAAAGTTTTACCAGGGGACGGCTTATTCGACGGGAAAATACCACACCCAGCAGGGTTGCAATCCCGGCAATCCCAATCATAGTTGCTGTCATCCACATGATCAGTTGATTTTCAGCATTTGATATTTCCGAAATGTCCATGGCCACAAACACAGAAAATCCCTTTCCATCCAGCAGGCTGACCGTGATAAAGTGTTCAACTTCACCAGCTGAACAAATTAAATGAGGAAGTTGGTTTGTGTTCTCTTCTAAACAATCCTTCAGATTGATGGACTGTTCCAATTCGGGTTGAAAACTTGAGCTAATTAACAGGTCATCGTAGAACAACCCTTGATCCTGGCCAATTTGATCCCTGATCTCGACAGCAAATTCATTATCCAATTTAACACCGACGATCACTTCGCCGTGTTCCTGATCATCAAGTTCTTTTCGGACAATCAACCAGGCATCGTTCCCATTCAGATAATAACCTTCAATCATCGGATCAGCACATAAGGGAATTTTCCATTCGGTTCCAGCGATTGTCCTTTCAGATTGGCATATATTGATCAGATCCAGATTAGCACCGGACTGCAATATAACCAAATACTCTTCCAGGGCCTGAAAGTCTTTTTTATCCAGGTGGTCGAGCAATGTTGGGCGTTGGGCAGTTAGATTAGCCGCATTCTCCAATTCAAAATACTTCTTTTCGTAAAGGGAAATGGCTGTACGTTGTGCCTGTTCGACCTGAGCCCAGGCCTGGTGGTCAAGTTGATTTTGCAGCAGCCAGATCGCAGGCAGGCCAACCAGAGCGGCTGTAAGAAGAACCACTACCAGGAAGCTGAAAACAAGTTGAACAGGCAGCCTGTTAAGATCGAAGGGTCTCATTATTTACTAATTGTAATCCCGTTTAGAAACTGGTGCTTGGATTGAATGTGGACAGGAGGGACATAACACATTAGACCCAGAATCCTTAAATAGAAAAAGGGACTGAATCCTTTGGAAAGGATTCAGTCCCTTCATTGTTAAAAGAAAATGTTCTTGGCAATGACCAACTCTCCCAGAGGGCCTCCCCTCAAGTACCATCGGCGCTGGCAAGCTTAACTGCTGGGTTCGGGATGGGACCAGGTGTACCCTTGCCGCTACAATCACCAAGAACATAATTCACATGTTAAAGACGTACCATATTGAATAGTTTTTTTTGAATAAATATCGAGTTCTCCGCACCACTGTATAAGCCCTCGACCATTAGTACGGCTAAGCTGAACACATTGCTGTGCTTACACATGCCGCCTATCAAGCAAGTAGTCTTCTTGCGGTCTTACTCCCTTAACGGGATGAGGAATCTAATCTTGAGGCAAGTTTCCCGCTTAGATGCTTTCAGCGGTTATCTTTGCCAGACGTAGCTACTCAGCTATGCTCCTGGCGGAACAACTGACACACCAGAGGTCTGTCCACTCCGGTCCTCTCGTACTAGGAGCAGATCCTCTCAAATTCCTTACGCCCACAGCGGATAGAGACCGACCTGTCTCACGACGGTCTGAACCCAGCTCGCGTACCGCTTTAATGGGCGAACAGCCCAACCCTTGGGACCTTATCCAGCCCCAGGATGCGATGAGCCGACATCGAGGTGCCGAGCCTGGTCGTCGATGTGAACTCTTGGACCAGACTAGCCTGTTATCCCCGGGGTAGCTTTTATCCGGTAAGCCATGACCCTTCCACACGGTATCATGGGATCACTAAACCCGACTTTCGTCCCTGCTCGACGCGTATGTCTTGCAGTCAAGCTCCCTTATGCTTTTACACTCTATGGTTGGTTTCCATTCAACCTGAGGGAACCTTTGGGCGCCTCCGTTACTCTTTCGGAGGCGACCGCCCCAGTCAAACTGCCCAGCTGACACTGTCCTCGATCCGGATAACGGATCAGAGTTAGGGCCTAAACATAGAGAGGGTGGTATTCCAGTGGCGGCTCCACCGAAGCTAGCGCTCCGGCTTCAAAGCCTCCCACCTATCCTGCACAAACTATGTCCAAACACAATGGCAGCCTACAGTAAAGCTCCACGGGGTCTTTTTGTCCTGCTGCGGGTAACGCGCATCTTTACGCGTACTTCAATTTCACCGAGTCTTTCGTTGAGACAGTGCTCCGATTGTTACGCCATTCGTGCGGGTCGGAACTTACCCGACAAGGAATTTCGCTACCTTAGGACCGTTATAGTTACGGCCGCCGTTCACCGGGGCTTGAGTTCTAAGCTTCGCTGATCCGAAGACCAGCTAACTCTTCCCTTTAACCTTCCGGCACTGGGCAGGCGTCAGCCCCTATACATCGTCTTACGACTTAGCAGAGACCTGTGGTTTTGGTAACCAGTCACCAGAGCCTGTTCACTGCGGCCCTCATATGCTCCAGATGAAAATCTATCACAATAGAGGGCACCCCTTCTCCCGAAGTTACGGGGTTAATTTGCCGAGTTCCTTAACCAAAGTTCTCTCGCTCGTCTTGGTATGCTCTACCTATCTACCAGTGTCGGTTTGCGGTACGGGTACTTAGTATTCAACGCTTAGAGGTTTTTCTTGGCAGCATGGATCAACCACTTCTGTCTCAAGGACTCGTACTCATGCCTCGGCTCAGTCCGCGGATTTTCCTACGGACGTCATCACCTACACATTTCCACCTACATCCAATTGTAGGCTGGTCTACCACCCTGCGTTGCCCCATCGCTCCTACTAAATAGTTCCGGAATGTTGACCGGATATCCATCGTCTACGCCTTCCGGCCTCGACTAAGGACCGACTAACCCGATGCGGATTGACCTGGCATCGGAAACCTTAGATATTCGACGAACATGCTTCTCACATGTTTTACGCTACTCATGCCTGCATTCTCACTTCTGCCCGCTCCAGCCGTCCTCACGGTCGACCTTCACTGCTGACAGAACGCTCTCCTACCGCTCCAGCCTAATGGCTGAAACCCATAGCTTCGGTGATAAACTTAGCCCCGGTAAATTTTCCGCGCAAGACCACTTGACCAGTGAGCTGTTACGCACTCTTTCAAGGAATGGCTGCTTCTAAGCCAACCTCCTGGTTGTCTCGGTAGTCCTACTTCGTTTTCCACTTAGTTTATACTTAGGGACCTTAGCTGATGGTCTGGGCTCTTTCCCTCTTGACAATGAAACTCATCTCCCACTGTCTAACTGCCATGTTTAAAGTATTGGCATTCGGAGTTTGGTTAGGTTCGGTAGCCGACAAGGCCCCTAGCCCGTCCAGTGCTCTACCTCCAACACTCAACACATGACGCTAGCCCTAAAGCTATTTCGGAGAGAACAAGCTATCTCCAAGTTCGTTTGGCATATCACCTCTACCCACAGTTCATCCTGCAGCTTTGCAACGCTGAAAGGTTCGGGCCTTCACGGGTTTTTACACCCGCTTCACCCTGACCATGGGTAGCTCACTTGGTTTCGTGTCTAATCCCTGCCACTCGCGCCCTATTAAGACGACTCGCTTTCGCTCCGGCTCCGGGTGTTACTCCCTTAACCTAGCGACAGAGATTAACTCGCAGGCTCATTCTCCAAAAGGCACGCCGTCAGACATTATGGCGGCCACTGAATCTCTTCAGCGCCCTTCCATCATAGTCCTCCGACAGATTGTATGCTCACGGTTTCAGGTTCTATTTCACTCCCCTTATCGGGGTACTTTTCACCTTTCCCTCACGGTACTATTTCGCTATCGGTCGTCAAGTGTATTTAGCCTTGGAAAGTGGTCTTCCCGGATTCCTACCAAATTAGCGTGTCTGGCAGTACTCAGGGTACCTGAAAGAAGTTGGCTTGTTTTCGTTTACGGGACTGTAACCCTCTCTGGTAGGCTTTCTCACACCTTTCTACTAACAAACCAATTTGTAACTTCTATAGATCAGGCCCTACAACCCCGGTCACGTAAACGCAACCGGTTTGGGCTCCTCCCCTTTCGCTCGCCACTACTCAGGGAATAATTTCTTTTCCTCTGGGTACTAAGATGTTTCAGTTCCCCAGGTTCCCCTCCAAAGACCTATGTATTCAGTCAATGGATGCAGCGGGTTTTCCGCTGCGGGTTTCCCCATTCGGAAATCCTCGGATCGGCACCTGTTCACGGCTCCTCGAGGCTTATCGCAGTGTCCCACGTCCTTCTTCGGCACTTGAACGCCAAGGCATCCACCGTAAGCACTTTGTAGCTTAACTTGTGATGCGGAGAAATCGATATTTATTCGCAGTTACTATTCAATTGTTAAGGTACGATTCCGACTGACTTTTGTCTGTCGGTGCGTATTCCTCATCTTTCAATCAGGAACACGCACTACCAGGCAATTTATTTGATTTGGCTTCCTTAGACAAAACAGCCCGGCATTTCGCCGGGCAGAGAAATCCCATCAGAAATGCTTTTCTATTTAAGTTTTGTCATTCAGAATGTCAGCCAAATCTTTTGTCCTTTCCTCTTTTGCACTACCACTCTCTCAGTGGAGATGAGGGGACTCGAACCCCTGACCCCCGCCTTGCAAAGGCGGTGCTCTCCCAGCTGAGCTACATCCCCATATTGGGGGGGAGTGGGCCTGACTGGATTCGAACCAGTGACCCCTGCGTTATCAGCACAGTGCTCTAACCAACTGAGCTACAGGCCCTCCAGTTTTCCTTAACAACTGAAGAGTGATAGAAAACCCATTGAGATAACCTTGACACCGTCAAGGATTTTTTTTGGTTCTTTAGTACATTTTAGTACATCTAGAGTGGAGCGCCAGTCCGAAGACTTTTGCTCAGATCTCCCTAGAAAGGAGGTGATCCAGGCGCACCTTCCGGTACGCCTACCTTGTTACGACTTCGTCCCAGTCATCGGTCCTACCCTCGCCAGCTCCTTCCCGTTAGGGTTAAGATACCGGCTTCAAGTATTACCAACTTCCATGACGTGACGGGCGGTGTGTACAAGACCCGGGAACGTATTCAACGCACTATTGCTGACGCGCGTTTACTAGCAACTCCGGCTTCATGCAGTCGAGTTGCAGACTGCAATCCGAACTGAGATCGGTTTTGAGGATTGGCTTCGCCTCGCGACTTTGCTACCCATTGTACCGACCATTGTAGCGTGTGTGTAGCCCTGGACATAAAGGCCATGCTGACTTGACGTCGTCCCCACCTTCCTCCGGTTTTGTACCGGCAGTCCCGCATGACACATGTAACATACGGCAAGGGTTGCGCTCGTTACCGGACTTAACCGGACACCTCACGGCACGAGCTGACGACAGCCATGCAGCACCTGTATAAGCTCCCCGAGGGGTCGGTCACCTTTCGGATCCCTACCACCTATATGTCAAGTCCAGGTAAGGTTCTTCGTGTAGCATCGAATTAAACCACACGCTCCGCTGCTTGTGCGGGTCCCCGTCAATTCCTTTGAGTTTTAACCTTGCGATCGTACTCCCCAGGCGGTGAACTTATCGCGTTAGCTACGACACCGATGATTATTACGCCACCGACATCAAGTTCACATCGTTTACGGCATGGACTACCGGGGTTTCTAATCCCGTTTGCTACCCATGCTTTCGCGTCTTAGTGTCAGGAACGACCCAGAAGGCCGCCTTCGCCACTGGTGTTCCTCCCGATATCTACGCATTTCACTACTACACCGGGAATTCCACCTTCCTCTATCGTCCTCTAGTCTGGCAGTTTTGAGCAACCTCTCCTAGTTAAGCCAGAAGATTTCATACCCAACTTACCAAACCACCTGCACGCGCTTTACGCCCAATAAATCCGGATAACGCTCGCCTCCTACGTATTACCGCGGCTGCTGGCACGTAGTTAGCCGAGACTTATTCCTGAGGTACCGTCCTTTCTCTTCCCTCAGAAAAGTGCTTTACAACCCGAAGGCCTTCATCGCACACGCGGCGTTGCTGCATCAGACTTTCGTCGATTGTGCAAGATTCCCTACTGCTGCCACCCGTAGGTGTCTAGCCCGTGTTTCAGTGCTAGTGTGGGGGGTCACCCTCTCAGGTCCCCTAACCGTCATCGCCTTGGTAGGCCATTACCCTACCAACTAGCTGATGGTACGCAGGCCCCTCCTAAAGCGGCACTGTAGCCTTTCGTCCACAGAACCTTTACTTCAAAAGCATCTAATCTTAAGAAGCACATAGGGTATTAGCCTCAGTTTCCCGAGGTTGTTCCCTTCTTTAGGGCAGGTCACCAACGCGTTACTCACCCGTTCGCCACTAAGAGCTCTCGAGTAAACTCAAGAACATCTTCGTTCGACTTGCATGTATTAGGCACGCCGCCAGCGTTCATCCTGAGCCAGGATCAAACTCTCCGCAAAAATTATCCCACAACGAGGTGGGATTAGATTACGAAGTTCTATCTCAAAGATTTGTTTTTGCTGTTTTTGGCTTTCTATCACTATTCAGCTGTTAAGGTACAAGGCCCTTTTTAAGAGCGGGTTCTATTCTACCACCCGCGCTTTTAAGCGTCAAGGGCAGTCAACATAGAGAACAAAAGACCCCGCCGATCTTTCCTTTAGGAAAATCGGTTTTGCATCTGCGCATTTCTGCGCTTCCGCACAGGGTCTGCAT
The DNA here is from genome assembly GCA_963824175.1 of uncultured Chloroflexia bacterium. GTDB lineage: Bacteria > Chloroflexota > Anaerolineae > Anaerolineales > UBA11858 > B10-G9. The sequence continues at coordinate 202,044 of CAWGOD010000005.1, forward strand.
TCTTTCGGTTTTTTAGATTTGCCGGTTTATGGGCGAAATCTTTGTGGGTCAAACCTGCATCATTATAGTGCTTAATCACTCCTTGTCAAGGTGAATCAAGAGTAATTTTTGAGCAATATTTTATTGCCTCTTTAATCCATTTCCTGGCGGCCCATTAATGCCCGCAACAAAGTGTTCTGATCAGCGTATTCCAGGTCTCCACCCATCGGCAAACCACGGGCCAGGCGCGTGACCTTAATCTCAAATCCGCTCAGCTGCTGCTGCAGATACATCCCGGTCGCATCCCCTTCCATACTGGGATTTGTGGCTATGATGACTTCCTTGATCTCACCCGTCTTTACCCGGTTGATCAACTCCTTGATCTTGAGATCATCCGGCGTGATACCTTCCACGGGAGACAGAGCTCCATGTAAGACATGATACAAACCAGGATATCCGGAGGTCCGCTCTAAGGCCGGCACATCCAGAGGTTCTTCTACAACACAGATCACCTGTCTGTCCCGATTTTCATTCCCACAAATACTGCACTGATCCCGGCCAGCGTTCATCATATTAAAACATACTGGGCAGGTGTCAGTCCCTGATATCAAGTTCAGCAATGAATCCGCGAGCTTTTTGGATAGATCACTGTCTCTGGTCCGCAGTAAATAAAAAACCAGTCGGGCCGCTGTTTTGGGGCCGATGCCGGGCAACCGCGCAAAAGCGTCAATACATTGTTGGATGGGTTCTGGCAGCATAATTCCTGTCTCCTTCCTTTAAAAAGGAAGTCCCTGTCCAGCGAGGGGGCCCAGTTTACTTTCAGCCAGTTTCCGGGATTCATCCAGTCCCTGGTTTATTGCCGTCAGGATCAGATCTTCCAAAATTTCTTGGTCGCCATCTTCAATTAATCCCGGATCAACACTAACTGACAACACTCGCTGGTCTCCGGTCACGACTACCTGCACAGCGCCGCCCCCGGCTGATCCATTAACCTGTTCTTCTGCTAGCTGTTCTTGTGCTTTGAGCATCTGCTCTTGCAGCTGTTGGATCTGCTGCATCACACCCTGGCCGCCTAGGCCGCTACCGCTACCTTTTGATCTTTTTGCCATATGCGGTCCTCCTAAAACAAATCAAATAACTTCCCAGCAGAACTAGTTCTCGTCCTGGTCGGAAACATAACTACCACCCAGATCCCGAACCACGGCTGCTACCAACCCATCCGGGTCCACACCATCCGGCAGGTCCGCCTGGTCCTTTCCTCCCACAACACAGAGAACGGGAAGCCGAACTCCGATAACTTTTTCGATCGCATCTTCGGTAACCTTAATATGGTCTCCACCATCAATCTTTTCCTTGATGGCATCGCTTTGAAAACTGAGTACTAACTGGTTATCCTTGATACCCAGGGGTTTGCATGAATTCAAGATGCCCTGAGTTACAGGATTTACCTCACGGACACATTCCAGGATCTTTCTCCATTGCTGTAATACGGTCAGCGGTTGCTGTCCGGCTTTCTCGGTTTTCGATGGTGGGGGTTCCTTCTGGGGAAGGCGTCTGCTCCTGAGGAGTTACCTGGGCTGGTTTTGGGCTGCCCTTGATAGCTTTTGGTTGGGGATTTCTGATTTTCTCAGCGACCGCTCCTTCCTTATTGATCACTTCCAATCCCTCCAGAAATGCCATTTCCAGGGGAAGGGTTGGCTGCCAGGAAGCACCCCGATCATTAGCGGCGTTATTAAAAACGCGGATCAGATCCAACAATTCTTTCATCGATATTTTTTTGCTATGAGACGTTATGGTCGGAACAGATTTTCCGGCACATCGATCCGATCTGCATTATCCATTTTCATCAACAGAACATTTCTGAAATATGCCACAACTTGTTTGGTAAACTGAACCGGATCATTTCCCCGTTCAGCCGATTGATGCAATGTGTTCAACCCTTTTCCAGAATCTCCTGCCAGCATCGCATCGACAAAATTCAGAACGGACTGATCCGGGTGATGTTCCCAGGATCTGATGGACCAAATCTGCTGTGATCTCATTTTCTGCACTGGACAGCTGGTCCAGGATGGAAATAGCATCCCGTAAACTCCCCGTGGCCTGACGGGCGATCAATCGCAGTACATCCTGGCTTACTTTGATCTTCTCCGCTTCTGCCATATTTTCCAATTGGTTCACAATCTCTGACACAGAAATTCTTCTGAAGTCGTGCCGCTGGCAGCGGGAGATGACAGTGATCGGAATCCGGTGGATCTCAGTAGTTGCCAGGATGAAGATCGCATGGGCGGGGGTTCTTCCAGGGTTTTAGGAGGGCATTGAACGCTGACGTTGAAAGCATATGCACTTCGTCAATTACATAGACTTTAAATCGTCCAATATTGGGAGAGAAATTGATCTTCTCCCTCAGCTCCCGGACATCATCCACGCTGGTATTGGACGCGGCATCGATTTCTATAAAGGTCCAGGAACTC
>CAWGOD010000006.1:0-31031 GCA_963824175.1 uncultured Chloroflexia bacterium
ATATTCATTTCCAGCCTGCTCGACATTTAAATCTAGTACGTAAGCAAGAGTATCCTTTTGTCAATTTAAACGTCCTATTAATCGGAAGATATAGAAGGATAACGCTTATTACCAATCTCTCTAACCTGACCATTTGCAAACAAAGGCCTGGATTGTCACGTGGCGCTGCGGCTTTTTTTAAACTCATTTGTTCTTTAATCTTATCCAGGAGGTGAAACCAACCAGATTATGTGATCGCCCTGCTCAGTATACCTTCTTCAAAATATCCTAAAAGGAGTCTGCCCAATGAAGAAAAAAACAATCAGTATATTGATCGCTATCTTATTGTTATTGGCAGTAGTCATACCTGCCTCTGCAATAACTGACGGCGAATTGGATGGCGAAGGCCATCCCCATGTTGTCCTGCTGCTCATGGATGTGGGTGGTGAACCTGCATATCGATGCAGTGGAACCTTATTATCACCTACTGTGTTATTGACTGCCGGTCACTGTACGTCGAATTACCCTGATGAACCTTACACCGGCATGAGAATCTATACTGAGTCAAACGTGGATGCTGGTGACGGAATAACGAATGATTATACCTACGGTACATGCAATCTCGGGAATTGTTATGAAGCAGAATCCTGGGCTGCTCATCCTGATTACGAGACCGATGCATTTATCTATCACGATGTGGGAATTGTGATTCTTGAAGAACCTGGATACCAACTTGACGAGTATGGAGTCCTTCCTCAGTTGAATGAAATAGATGACTTAGAGACTGGAAAAAACTTTGGTGCAAAATTTACTTCTGTCGGATACGGACTCCAGGCAAGTTATCCCGATGGAGCCCCCTGGGAAATACAAGCCGACAGAGTCCGCATGGTGGCCTATCCTTTCCTGATCAACAAGACTGGATTTGTCAATCCTTTTGCAATGCTGCTTTCCAATAATAACTCAACTGGAGGCACCTGCTTCGGAGATTCCGGTGGTCCCAACTTCCTGGGTGATACAAATATCGTCGCAGGAGTGACATCCTTCGGTATGAACGAGCGCTGTGCCGGCACAGGTGGTGTTTACAGAATGGACAACGCAGAGGTTCAGGACTTTCTTTGCAGTTTTGGTGGCATAGGCTGCCAGTAAGCTGAGTAAAATTTTCTTGTTATATAAAAAAGCGAAAGAGCTGTGTCCAGGCACAGCTCTTTTATTTCTTTCCAGCAAATCATACTATCTTTAGAATAAGCTGTAACCGTATCTGATCTCTTATTGGACGTCCCCCATTTTTCATCCCCCATTTTTCTGTGATTAGAGGACAAAACTAATCGTTTATTGGCTAGACCTCATATTCTTGGATTTCTTCTCGATCAGGTTGCACTAGAACCCCACAAATAAACACAGGATTTACGGCTGGATTATATTATTCTTGCTGTTCTGCCTTTGCTCTATTACAAAGAGCTGATCCGCCTTTTGAAAGCCAATCGTAGAGAGCAGAACTGTATTCATAGTCGCACCTGGCGGCCTGATAGATCCTTAATCCCCAGTCAACATAACGCTCAGTTTCAGCGGGCCACTCCAGATAAGGATTTGTTGCCCGGGCAAGCCCAGCGTTATAGCCAGCCAGAGCCATACTGTATGAACCGCCGCCGATCAGAGTTTTCCGCAACCAGCTCAGTCCCCTGTAGGCGTTTGTGTCTGGATCATATGGATCTTCATTTTTCTTAAAATTCTGAGGCATGACCTGGAATAGACCCATCGCACCTGCAGCTGATTTGGCCCTGATATAACCACAAGATTCAATTTGCATGACAGTGGCAATCAAATCTGGATCCAGCCCAAATTCTTCACCCCAGGCAACGATTTCCTCTTCCCAATATTGAATTTCAGGTGTGAACAAATGTGAGATTCCATCGGCTGGTGGAAAATCCTTGATCTGGAATTGTTCTGTTGGAAAGGGTCCAGATGTAGTTGAAGCAACCTGGGTTTGGTTTAATACTGGTACAACCTGTGAGCTCACGGGAAGACTGTCCCTAGAGAAATTTTGGTCTGCATCCCCATGCGTATTGCACCACGGATCGGTATGGGCCATATCCTCCTCTGATGCGGTTGAGCCCTCCTGGGTGGCAACAGTATCAGAATCTCCAAGCCAGCAGTAGGCGTCAGTGAGTTTTCGATAATTGATATTGGTGTGTTTGTAAATGAAGGCGCCAAGGTTGGAGTATCAGTCGGTGAATCCGTCGGTGTCCAGGTTGGAGGCAAGCCCGGCATAGGGGTTGAAGACGGTGCAGCGACAATGACCAGCCCAGGTGTTTTGGTAGAGAGCAGCGGACTTAATCTATGATGTGGATTATTGATTGTGATCGTAAACGGCAGCCCGACCACAACTATTCCTGACAGAATATACAATAACTCACCAGCCCGTCTTTTCTTACGAGGGCATTGGTGTTGTACTTCTCCTGCTATTTCTGGTTCTTCAAAGATTTGATCCAGTGGATCTGGCATAATCTACTCTCTCATCTCTTTCTGTGTAGACATAGATCTGAATGAGGTGATGATTGAAATATAATTCAATGACAGCCCTAACACAACTTCCAAAATTGATATGTCATTTTTTTTAGTTCATGAAATGTTTTTACTGACAGATCATATAATGCCGGCTGCTCTCTTGTTAAAAATTTGACTATCCCCCACCCTGCACCCACACGCACCCGCAGCTATGCCCATGCGGTGCAGTAAGGAGTAGTTTAGTAATAAGCAAGCAGAACATGTACCAGATAGAGGAAAGGGACATTAATTGATTCGATTCCACATATTCCTCACTCTATTTGCTTTATGTTAAAATAAAACCAAGTGGTATCGGCTCGTTGTTACGGGATAAATAAAAATATTAACGCGAACACTCCCTCGATCCACCGGAGATTCTCATGAAAGCTCCCAGGAAGACATATTCACAGGGTGAGATGGAAGCTGAATTCACCAAAAGGATTGTCAAATTTGAAAAAGATTACCTCGGACGCGGTCCAGTAGAGGCCCGGACCTATTTACTTGATGATATGGTTGTAGTTCGTCTCCGGGGCGTTCTGACACCAGCCGAAGAGAAACTGGTTGAGACCAAGGAAGGGAGAATTCTGGTCAAGGACACCCGCCGCCAGCTATTCGACACATCGCGCTCAATCATGGAAAGCTTCACAATGGAGGTCTTCGGTAAAAAGCTGTTGGGTCTTTTTTCTGATGTCAGTCTCGATACAGGGGAACGTGTGATCGTATTGACCTTAAACAGAGAAAAATCCTGAACCCGGCAAATCGATTTGTGATTACTAAAACAACCTGTCTACCCCGGTAAGATCTAACTTGACAGGATCATCAATATTTTATAAAATTTACTCTCTACGGTTGATTTGATAAAGGGTCTGCTCTTATAGGAACGACAGGTTATCGAATACACCAGCATAAACCTCCCTGAAGGTTTTGTTGGTGTATTTTTTTTTGGAGGGAGATCATGATTGGAAACACAGATCATACCAGCTTCTCAAAGGAGCTGAGCCAGCGTTTTTTGGAAGCTTGGCAGGCAGGCCATGGCGGCAATCCAGATGAAGTCCATATCCTGATTGGAGATAATAGCATAGCATTGACCATACCCAGAGCAATGGTTCAAGCAGAGAAAGTCCTATTTAATAACACCACCAACACCCGGGTGCTTGATCAATACCTACGCAGCGTGCTGGAAATGATCGCTGAAGACCTGAGTTCCACCATCGAAGATTATTCCGGCAGGGAGGTCATGCAGGTTGTCCCTTTGATCGATCTAAAAGCCGGATGGATTACGGCGTTTTACAGATTCAAGGATCAGGAAAAAGATTAATATGATAGATAAAAACCTCACTGAAAATATGACCTGGTATCAGATCGAACCAGAAGATGTCCTGGCGGAACTCCAGGTTGAACCCAAACACGGTCTTACAGAGGAACAGGTAATCCAGCGCCGGGAGAAATACGGGCGAAACGAAATTATCGATCGGGGAGGAAGGAGCATCTGGAAGATGCTCTGGGCCCAACTGACAGACACCATGGTTCTGGTGCTTTTCGCTGCTGCAGTGATCTCCATCCTGGTCAGCGACTGGAAGGATGCGATTGCGATTGTCGCAATCGTATTATTGAACACCATTATCGGATTATTCCAGGAGTACAAGGCTGAGAAAGCCATGAATGCGCTGAAACAAATGGCCTCTCCTTATGTCAAAGTCAGAAGAAATGGGAAAACCAGTGAGATCGACTCCAAGGACCTGGTCCCGGGAGATATCATCTTCCTCGAAGCAGGATCAAAGATCCCTGCTGATTCACGGCTGATTAACTCCGCCAATATTCGAGTTGAAGAAGCCTCTCTCACCGGAGAAAGCGAACCGATTGATAAGACAATCCCTGCCCTTTTTACTGAGAATTTGCAGCTCGGCGATCGCACCAACATGCTTTATATGGGTACGACTGTTACTTATGGTCGAGGTGAGGGCGCCGTGGTTAATACCGGCATGGCGACTGAGTTGGGTCAGATCGCGGAAATGATCCAGGGTGTCGAGGAAGATCAAACACCCCTTCAAAAGCGAATGGATAAAATGGGCAAGACCCTGGCCATTATTTCGTTGGGAGTTGTCGCCCTTGTTTTTTTCCTGGGGTTGCTCCGGGGCGAAAACCCCGCTGACATGATCCTGACAGCAGTCGCGCTTGCCGTGGCTGCAGTACCAGAAGGTCTGCCGGCTGTAGTCGCTATTGCTCTGGCCCTGGGAGCCCAGCGCATGCTCAAGAACCAGGCCTTGATCCGCAAACTTCCAGCAGTGGAGACCCTGGGTTCTGTCACAGTGATATCATCTGACAAAACCGGAACGTTGACTGCCAACCAGATGCAGCTCACAATACTGGACGTGGCCGGGAACACACTCCAAATCGACTGCCTGCCAGGTGATTGTGATCCTGAACTTGTTCTGGATCAGCTCAGCCCGGAAATGCAGCTGCTGCTGATAGGAGGAACACTTAATAATGACGCCCAGATTACGCAGCTTGAAGAAGACATAAAAGGTATCAAAATACTTGGCGATCCCACTGAGGGAGCCCTGCTGGCTGCAGCAAATAATCTTGGGTTGAGTAAAAACAATCTTGATCAACTTTTCCCCCGCATGGCAGAGGTACCCTTCACCTCAGAACGCAAACGTATGACCACCCTTCATCAAATTAATAACCAGAATCAACTGGTTTTGCCTCCAATTCCCCAGGTAAAGTCTGATATAGAACTGTCAATCATGTCTTTCACGAAAGGGGCTGTTGATGGGCTGCTCGAGATCTGCTCAGCAGTCTATGTGAATGGTGAGGTTCTGGAACTTGATGCCAACTGGAGATCCAGGATAGAATCTACTACGGATAAGATGGCAAAAGATGGTTTAAGAGTCCTTGGCTTAGCCTTCCAGGTTCAGAGCGACCTCCCAGAATCAGATATTGAGACCCAAACAGAGCGAGACCTTGTATTTGTTGGTCTCTATGGCATGATGGATCCTCCCCGGCCTGAAGCATACCAGGCCATCCAGATCAGTCAGCAGGCAGGGATCCGCACCATCATGATCACTGGAGATCATCCCCTTACAGCTGAGAGGATCGCCCGGGATTTGGGCATCTTCCGGGACGGACGGGTAGTCACTGGTAGAGAGCTTTCACAGATGAGCGATCAGGATCTGGAAGAGATCGTTAGTGATGTCAATGTTTTTGCCCGGGTTTCACCGGAACATAAACTCAGGATCGTCACCGCCCTGCAGAACAAGGGAGAGATTGTGGCTATGACCGGGGATGGCGTTAATGACGCCCCGGCACTCAGGAAAGCCGATATCGGCGTCGCAATGGGCATTACCGGCACCGACGTTTCTAAAGAAGCTTCCGATATGGTGCTCCTCGACGATAATTACGCCACAATTGTGGGAGCTGTTCGTGAAGGCCGCACCATCTATGAGAATATCCGAAAATTCATCAAATACACCATGACCAGTAATTTTGGAGAGGTGATCGTCATGCTGATGGCGCCTTTCTTCGGATTGCCCCTCCCGCTTACTGCCCTCCAAATCCTGTGGATCAATCTAGTGACAGACGGACTGCCAGGTTTGGCGTTAAGCATTGAACCTACGGAAAAGGACGCCATGCAGCGCCCGCCAGTCGATCCCCGGAAAGGGATCTTCTCTGCAGGTTTGGGTATCTACATCACCTGGGTCGGCCTGCTTATGGGAGGAGTTTCACTGGGGCTTGGCGTTTGGGGTTGGAAGACCGGAAACCCCTTTTGGGGTACGATGGTTTTTACCACAATAACTTTATCCCAGATGGGACATGCCCTGGCTGTGCGATCAGAGAACCGTTCACTATTCGAACAGGGGCTATTCAGTAACAAAGCCATGCTGGTTGCGGTAGGGTCAACGCTGGTCTTGCAGCTTCTGATCACCTACATCGGACCATTGCAGGAGATCTTCAACACCAAGCCTCTACCTCCCCTTGAGCTGGCCCTCAGCCTGGGTTTGAGCCTGGTAGTCTTCCTGGCAGTTGAAGCTGAAAAATGGTTAAAAAGAAGGAAATTCCAAATAAACTAGTTTAATTTAATATTATTACTTATCCAACCGGCAGCAATCTGAAATTGTTTATTATCAAACGAATAATAAAGGAAAACACAATGAAAAAATATTATGACATAAAGAACTTAAGGGGGGACATCATCGGGGGATTGGTTGCAGGTATTGTAGCTCTGCCCCTTGCCCTGGCTTTTGGAGTTCAATCGGGATTGGGAGCGGTATCGGGGCTTTATGGGGCAATCGCCGTTGGTATCCTGGCAGCATTATTAGGTGGCACCGCCACACAGGCCAGCGGTCCGACCGGTCCAATGACTGTAATATCCGCTGCCCTGGTCACTGCTGCAATAAACTACACTGGCAGCCTGGAAAGCGCGTTAGGCATCATTCTGATTACATTTCTGCTGGGAGGGGTTTTCCAGATCCTATTTGGTCTCTTAAATATCGCCAAATACATAAAATTCCTGCCCTATCCTGTGATCTCCGGGTTCATGAGCGGGGTTGGCTTGATCATTATCCTGCTGCAAATCTTCCCACTCGCTGGCGTATCTGCACCCAAGAACACGATTGCTGTTTTAACCGAACTGCCGCGTTTTTTCTCGGAACTTAATTTCTATGCCTTGGCATTGGGTGCATTCACTGTTCTGGTCTATTACATATTTCCCAAAATCACCAAAGCTGTTCCAAGTGCATTAGTTGCCCTGATCACGGCCACTCTGATAGCATTCTTCCTTCAGTTAGATGTGCCTGTGATTGGTGACATTCCCTCTGGACTGCCTTCTCTCCAGGTCGGACAATTCCTGAATATTGATGCTGGGGCTTATTTGTTAATTGCAGAGTATGCGCTGGTGCTTGCAGTCCTTGGGTCGATTGACTCTCTTCTGACATCGGTTATCGCTGACAATATAACCAAGACGAAACACAATAGCAACCGGGAACTCATCGGTCAAGGAATTGGCAATATTGCCGCAGCGCTTATCGGAGGTATCCCTGGAGCAGGCGCCACCAAAGGCACAGTAGTAAATATCAATGCGGGAGGTAAAACCAGGCTTTCAGGAACCATCCATGGGCTCTTCCTGCTGGCTGTGCTGCTTGGATTGGGTCAGCTTGCAGCCTTAATTCCCCTTTCCGTCTTAGCAGGAATCCTGATTCCAATCGGCTTCGCTATCATTGACAAGAAGGGATTTCGGCATTTGACCAGGGTCCCAAAAGCTGATGCGGTTGTTTTGATCCTGGTGTTCCTTGTAACGACCTTTGGAAGTTTAATTCAGGCAGTAGGTTTCGGTGTCATCCTGGCTTCACTGTTATTTATGAAACGGTCCAGCGACCTTGCAGAACGGGGAACTTCAGTTTCAGCCCTTTCCGGAGTAGACGGAGAAGAACGCTGGCCGGATGAGCAATTGGAATATCCCGGATTACGGCGCTGTGTTTATGTCAAACATATCTATGGACCGATGTTCTTTGGTTTCACATCCCATTTCCAGGAGCTGATCCGAAATCTTGATGAAGACATCTGCTCCTTGATCATCCGCATGGACCGTGTCCCCCATATGGACCAATCCGGGTTGTATGCGATGGAAGAAGCCATTCTCGAACTGATTCAGAAAGGTGTTACAGTGCTGCTAACTGGTGTCCAACCCCAACCTTATGACATGCTCAGGTCGATCGATATCATTCCAGACTTGCTTCCTGAAGAGCAAATCTTTGATACCTTCGAGGATAGTGTCCAATGGCTGACAGGTGAGCAATTGATAACGATCAGCGATGGAAAATACAAATTAGCAGCTGCCTAAGAAGAACAGCTAAATGGAGAAAAAATGATAACTCAAAGTAAACAAACCTTAGAACAAATGACTCCAGAAAAAGCCCTTGAACTGTTAAAAACTGGTAATCAGCGCTTCCAGGAAAAGAAACAGGAGGAAAGAGATCTGCTGGTGCAGACATCGATCACCAGCTCAGGGCAATACCCCTTTGCCGTTATACTGGGCTGTGTTGACTCCCGAGTGCCGCCGGAGCTGGTCTTTGACCTGGGCATCGGCGACGTATTCAGCATTCGGATCGCCGGGAATTTTGTAAATGAGGACATCCTCGGTTCGATGGAGTTTGCTACCAAGGTCGTAGGATCGAAGCATATATTAGTTCTGGGCCACACCAGCTGCGGAGCGATCCAGGGCGCAAAAGACCAGGTTGAACTGGGCAATCTCACTGGATTGGTCAACAAACTCCAACCAGCAGTGGAAGCTGTTAAGAACGAGATTGGTCCAAACGAAACACTTGATATTAATCAGATAGCTGAAGTGAATGTGATCCTGACAATTGAAGATATCAAAAAGAAAAGTCCCATCCTGCGGGATATGTTTGAGAAAAACGAGATCGGTATATCGGGCGCGATGTATGATGTTAACACCGGCAAGGTGAATTTCCTGTAAACAAGATCTGAGGGGTTGTTAACATCCTGTTGACTGCCCCTCAACATCATATTCAAAGACAGTTTGGCGAAGCCTTAACCTCATGAGATTTAAAATCTCACTGACGACAGTAATAATGAAGCATGGAAGCAATTAAGCATATTTGAAGCAGGGCCAGATATTCAAGATGACATCTGGGCAGCACTTATTATCTTGATCCCAACCAACTGGAGGTCATTACGATGATCGATTTCGAACATACAATTTTTGTATTATTATTATTGACCGGGGTCCTCAATGCCAAACCACCCCGGCAGCGCTGGGGAATGATGATCATTCTGGTTGGGATCCTATTGGTATTCCTGCCGGCGGCTCAAAGAATTAATATCCCATGGAACCTGATTATTGGGTTAGTGGTACCTTTGCTCATGTGGCAAAACATCCGGAGAATTGCTACCGCGGATTGGCAAGGATGGAAAAGTGTAATCCTCTGGGTGATTTCTGTGGTTATTTTTAGTTTCGTTCTTTTATTTGGGGGTGGTTTAAATTGGCCGGGCGCATTATTATTCGGCGTGATTTCTGCCAGTATGATCTGGCGCGCAGGCGAACCTGAAAATTGCTCCAGCTACATGAGTCAGATCGGCCCTCTTGCGCTGGTATTTTTACTCACCGAAGTTGAAGCTTTAATTCAATCTCCCAACCAGTACATGGGAGGGATTTTCAGCGGCGCAAGTTTTGGTGTGATCACCGCCCTTATCGCGCTCCAGTTGCTCCGGAGAACACCATCCAAATACCATTCCTGGATAGGCATCGGACAGGCGTATTTGGCCTACTGGTTCTCTTATTTTGCCGGGGTTTCAGCTGTGACAGCAGTATTGGTAAGCATTATGGTTTTTATCTGGCTGAACCAATATTCCAGGCTGGGTTTTCACATTACAGATCCACTGGCGCCTCTGAATACATGGCCCGGATTTGGTCTCATCCTTGCCTTGTTCCTGCTCCTGGGATGGCAGGGCCACCAACCTGTTTCTTCTATAATTATCCTTGAAGTTTTGGCTGGGGCAATAGCAGGACTAGGTATCACCTGGCTGGGACGCAAACAGGATATCCCTGCCTTTCAGAAAGAAGGGTCATTACTGATGGCAGCTCTTCGAACTGGATTATTGCTTTTCCCTGCTCTTTTACTCTGGCCGAGGGATATTCTAGAGCAGCCCCTTCTACTCGGGGCAGCCCTTGGACTGGCGGCTCTGGTCATCGGGCTGTCATACATGACTTTATTATTCTATTTCCCCAAAACAGGTAATCCATATTAGATAAAGTGCCAGATACCTGGCGCAGCTTTAGCCGATTTGGAGGGCTTTCTATGACTCAAGATAATATACTCGTTTTAGCAATTCTAGCCGTTGCAGTGATTTTATTTGTAAGTGAACGCTTGCGGGTCGATCTGATTGCCATGCTGGTTCTGATCACACTTTCAGTGACTGGGTTGGTGACCATCGAAGAAGCCTTCTCGGGCTTTGCCAGCCCTGCCGTGATCACAGTCTGGTCGGTATATATCGTGAGCGGAGCCCTCTTCCGCAGCGGCGTTGCAGACACCCTGGCCAACTTCATGCTGCGCCTGGCAGGCGAGAACTACCTGCGATTGCTCTTCATCATTATGCTGACCGTTGGAGTGATGTCATCCTTCATGAATAATATTGGCGCGGTGGCGATCCTTCTGCCGGCTGTCGTCAGTGTGGCGCGCAAGATTAATGTTGCTCCTTCTAAATTACTGATACCGATGGCTTTTACCTCCCTGCTGGGCGGGAAAATGACGCTAATTGGCACACCACCAAATATCCTGGCTTCCAGCATTATGGAATCATATGGAGGAATGGAACCGTTTGGCTTTTTTGACTTTACACCTATGGGGGCGATTGTTCTGGCGGTTGGCATCCTCTATTTTTTACTGATTGGAAATCGACTTCTGCCAGATCGCACCCCAGGTGGAAATATTTCTGACTCCTATCAAATACGAGATTATTTAAGCGAAGTGCGCATTGGAGAGAAATCCCCCCTGATCGGACAGACGCTTCCCCAATCACAGTTGGGCCAGAAATTCAACCTGAATGTCATCCAGATCCAACGCTGTGATGAGGGTCTTTTGGTTCCCTTGCAGGATCCTGTGTTAATGGCTGGTGACCTTCTCTTGATTCAAGGGAGCTCTCAGAACATCCTGGAATCAAGCGATGCTTTGGGATTAGAAACCATAGATGATTGGAAGTTCGAAGAACTCAGCCAGGAGTCCCAAGCCCTGATAGAAGTCACTCTCTCACCGAGATCCCAGATGCAGGGCAAAACATTAAAAGAATCCGATTTCAGGGCCCATTACGGACTGACAGTCCTTGCAATCCAGCATGATGGTGTATCCATCAGCGCAAATTTGGCAGATATCCCACTCAATCTCGGGGATGCATTGCTCGTCCAGGGGCCTGAAGAGCGGATCGCCCAACTGCGGCGTGACAAGGATTTCCTGATCCTGGAAACTCCTCCAATGGAATCCAAACGCATCAAAAAAGCTCCCCTGGCAGTATTGATCCTGGCTGGCGTATTAATCGCAGTTAGCACGCGTATTCTCCCAGTAGCGACTGCCATGCTTATTGGCGCTGTCCTGATGGTCTTAACCCGGGTGCTGGATATGGACGAGGCTTACGATGCAATTGAGTGGAAATCGGTCTTTCTGATCGCGGGAATGCTCCCGATGGGCATCGCCATGCAAAACAGCGGTACTGCCCTTTTCCTGGCAGAAAAAATTGTCGAGCTGGTTGGCAATTGGGGAACTGTGGCTGTGATGATGGGGATCTTTCTGATGACTGCGCTCACGACTGAGGTGATGTCCAATGCTGCAGCCACCGTTCTGGTGACACCGATCGCAATCGACGCCGCCCGCAGTCTGGGCGCCAACCCGCAAACTTTCGTAATGGCCGTGGTCATTGCGGCGGCAACATCTTTCCTGATGCCAATTGGCCATCAGGCCAATGTGCTTGTTTTCGGCCCGGGCGGTTATAAATTTAGTGACTATACGAAAGTAGGAGTCTGGCTCAATATTATCATTTTTTTCGTCGTCCTGATATTCCTACCACTCATCTGGCCCCTGTAAAATAAACAGCCACGAGGATGGAAATAGAAACTTGAGAATAATTTAGGATGGGCAGGTGTTTACATTTTTCGGAAATATTTTAACACTGGGAACCCATTGTTTACTGATCGTCCTCCAGTGAAACCGATCGGGGAAAACAAAAAAATATCCTGATCCTTTCTCGGAGTTATTCACAGACTAACAAGAGGTGTTTTATGACATATGAATTTTTAGGATTGTTATATGATGAATGGGTGAATATTGGTATTTCTGTGCTGATTGTTGTGTCAGCGTTATTCTTTGGCCGTTGGATTTTTCGAGTGCTTTTCGACCGTTTAGCTCTCCGGCTTATTAAGCATACACGTACCACGCTTGACGACGCTGTTCTCACTGCCATTCAATCACCAATTTATTGGATTGGCGTTGTTTTTATATTTCAAATAGCGCTCGGCAGGTTGGATTTTCTTCCAAGTGGCTGGGATGACATCTTGAGTGAGATTTATTATGTGTTGTATCTGGTTATCGGACTGATAATTATCTGGAGGCTTGTACAAAATATTTTCAACTGGTACGGAAGTGAAAAAGCTGTCCCTGAAAAAAACAATCTAGCTGATCAACTGCTGCCTTTCTTCCGCAGGGTGGCTACGATCTTGCTGAGTTTGATTGGTATCATCATGCTCTTAGGGCACTTCGACGTGAATGTTAGTGGTTTTGTAGCAACACTGGGTATTGGTTCAGTGGCCATCGCCCTGGCTGCTCAAGCTACCTTAACCGATACGATTAGCGGATTCGCCATCATGATCGACCGCCCTTTTCGGATTGGTGACCGCATTGAAATCCAGGATTTAGCTACCTGGGGAGACGTAGTCGATATTGGCCTGCGCAGTACCCGGATCCGGACCCGCGACAACCGCTTGGTGATCATCCCGAATTCGGTCATCAGTCAAAGCTTGGTCGTCAACTATGCCTACCCAGATCCAAAATATCGCATCGAGGTTCACGTGGGCCTGGCTTATGGCACTGATTTGGAATATGCCCGCCAAACGATGATCGAAGCATTACGAGGAGTGGAAGGAGTATTACCAGATCAGGCAGTGGAGGCACTATTTCTGGAATTTGGTCCCTCAGCGTTGATTTTCCGTGTTCGTTGGTGGCTTGATTCCTATACCGATACTCGACAAATGTTCGATAAGGTCAACACAGCACTTTATAACGCGTTGAATGAAGCCAAGATCGAAATTCCTATACCACAGATGGAATTGACTTTTAGAAATTCAATAGATACGGCTAAACATTCGTTGAGTAAATAATATTCAGATAATGTATGATTAAGGTATAAAAAGAAATACAGTAGGAAGATTGGGATAGTGCGGTCGAATAGCAGCAGTCGGATGAAAAAGATCCCGGCCTATTACTTTGGCCCCGAGATATTTTACAACAACCGCTACAACTCGCAGTAGCCATTGGGCTCACTGTTTTGGTTATTGGAATGTCCCATTTGGGACTAATATTCTATTTCCCAAAAACAGGTAAGCCCTAATTAATTAAACATCCATTTACTATTGTTTTACAGATCACAATCAAACAGGAGAGTGGTATGACACATATGCTACAAGTAATTTTAGATGACACAAAGTTCCTGCCTGATTTAATCAAGGCCTGGAGGGAGATTGGCGTTTCAGGCACAACGATAATGAAAAGTGTTGGTGGGTACAGGACGAGCACCTGGCTCAGTAAAGTCGGATTAAGTGCTATCGATCATATATTCGAATCCAAAGAAATCCAAAGGCGAACCCTTTTAGCCATTATTGAAGATGATGGATTGCTCGAGCAAGCTATTGCTGAGGCAGAACGAATCGTTGGAGGGTTTGATCGGCCTGATAGTGGAGTACTGCTTGTGCTGCCGATATCCCAGACCAAAGGTCTTTATAAATCCAAGCCGAAACCACCTCAAGAAATACCTCCGCCTGCATTGAGACCGAATTGGCAGACATTGCGAGATACACCCGTAGAAGATGTTGATGCCATTATGCAATTAGAACCGACAGTAGTGAGTCCCGAGAATTCCTTGAATGAAGTAGCCCAGGCTATGTTGATCCATCCCGATGTGCACGTAGCATGCGTGGTTGCTGAAGATGATAGGTTGGTAGGATTGTTAAGCTTGAGAAATCTTGCTGATGATATATTCTTCCATATCCTGCCAGAAGAATTTATTGCCGAGAGTACTGATGTGGAAAAGATGATGGCATTTGCAGACAAGTCCCGGATTTTATGCGCTGGTGACGCCATGATTGAACCGGTTTGGGTAAAACCCAGAGATACAGTCAGAGATGCCTTTCAACGAATGCATGACAATGAATTATCAGGCTTACCGGTTGTTGATGACCTTTACCACGTGACCGGATATATCAACCTGTTGGAATTGGTCGCCCTCTGCATGGATAAAAAAGAGAAAGAAAATTCTGCGGAGGAAATAAAATGAATTCTGTTTGGATAGCTGGCGGTATATTTCTGTTTACCTACGCTCTGATTGTCAGTGAGCGAGTCCACCGCACGATCTCAGCGCTGCTTGGTGGTGTGGCAATGATCCTTCTTGGAATCTTGCCCCAAGCACAGGCTTTTCACGCTGTGGATTGGAATGTGATATTCCTTTTGGCCGCGATGATGATAATAGCCAACGTGCTTAAAGAAACAGGGCTTTTCCAGTGGATTGCACTTCAGGCGGTCCGACTAGGAAAAGGCGACCCTTTTCGTGTTTTAGTGATCCTTTCTTTGGTTACCGCAATCACTTCAGCCTTTTTAGACAATGTAACTATTGTTGTACTTGTGGCACCAGTAACATTATTTGTGGCCGCTAACTTACGAGTTGATCCTGTTCCATTCCTGGTCGCCGAAATTCTTGCATCAAATATTGGCGGTATGGCTACCCTGGTTGGCGACCCTCCCAATATCCTGATCGGAAGTGCAGCTGAAATCGATTTCATAACCTTCCTTTCGAATATGGGTCCGATCTCTTAATAATTTTAGTAGTCTTTATTGGATTATCATGGTTCCTTTTCAATAATGATCTAAAAAATGGTAATAGAGCCAACGTGGATATTCAGACATTGGATACCTCAGCGCTGATTACTGACCCCGTATTGCTTCGTAAGTCGATAGTCGTCATGATAGGCGTCATTGGTGGTTTCCTGGCTCATGGAGCCTTGCATCTGGAACCGGCCACCATTGCCCTGGCGGGTGCGACCCTCCTGATGTTATGGGGAGGCAGCGATCCTCATCATTTGCTGCGTGATATCGAGTGGACAACTCTTTTCTTTTTCTTTGGGTTGTTTATTACTGTCGAAGCCATTGTCGAAGTGGGAATCATTGAAACCATTGCCCAAGCAGCTCTGGCATTAACCGGGGGCAGCTTGCCGTTAACTTCAATGTTGTTATTATGGTTTTCGGCGATTGCCTCGGGTATCGTGGATAACATTCCTTATACAGCAACGATAATTCCCTTGGTGCAGAGTTTAGGTCAAGTCATGCCAGCAGAACCGCTGTGGTGGTCACTGGCACTGGGAGCCTGCCTGGGAGGAAATTTCACGCTCGTGGGCGCTGCAGCCAATGTCGTTGTGGCTAACCTGGCGGAAAAAAGTGGACATCCGATCAGTTTCAGGCAATTCCTGCGGTATGGTGTTATCACTACCGTATTATCACTACTCATTGCAAGCGGCTATGTGTGGTTACGTTACCTGTAATCTAAACATATCAGGGCTAATTTCAATATATTAATGCCATTTACCTCGCTCAGAAATATATTGGATTTGCCTGTTTTTACTTTGTCGTCCAAAAGGAAATCTAACCGGAGGACGTGAGTTATACTCTTTGGATATTTCAGTCGATGATATGAACACCTAAATAGTTGGTTTCTATACCGGTGGTCCAGATCAACAACGATAAGGCACATGGTCATTCTCTTATCCTTGATCCTCAGATACTGCAACCTCTCGCTGAAACTATTGGAGTTGTTATCCCTTAGGGCACAGCACCCATCTAATATATGTCAGTATTAACGATATTGTGAGTAAAGAGGGGATCCAGATTTAATAGGGAAATCAGTTTTGGATTATCACTAACCAGAATCAAAAGACAAGCTAATTAAACTTTTTGAAAGAATGCTGAACGGCGAAGATGAAATATATCTCATGCTGAGTGATGAGAAAGAGTATATATACATGGTAGCGGTTAGGGATGAAAAAAGAGATTTGATAGGGTACTATGAACGGTTTGAAAAGGGAATATAGAAGAAACCATCACAACTTGTTTATGGACATATTCCCGATTGTCGAGAGATGTTGCAGACGCTCATAATTAACGAGCTTCGTTAATCTTCAGCGAAAAACCATCCTGGCTTTCAATCCGACTCCCAGAAAAATCTACTAATCTGCAACCATCTGCATGGAAAAAGCCCCTGACATTTTGTCAGTTGCTCTAAGAATTCATCTGATCTCATGTCAGACGCCACGCGTTTTTTCCTCTCTCCCCCCGTTCAGAGGGCAAATCCAAGCTGCACGCCCTTATTTTGCATCAAGATTTTACCGAAATTCATTCTATTTTGGTGCAATCTAGTGTTGAGATCTCTCATATTCCGACACAAACTATAATAAAAGCGCAGTTTATCCATACTTATAACTTGAATCCAAGATTAAATGAATTTCAAGAGGATATTTCGATTATGATAGGGAAAAACACACTGGAGGAAGAGATGCCTACACCTAATTCAGTCGTCCTGGTCAACCGCAACGGTATGGGGGAAGCGGAGCCTGAGCTGCAGACTAAGCTTATTACCACCTATTTTCGTCTTCTCGATGAAAGCGACACTCTGCCGGGGGTGATTTGTTTTTATGCCGAGGGGGTCTTCCTGGTGGTGGAGGATTCTCCGGTCCTCGAAAGCCTGCGCTCGCTCGAGGATAAGGGAGTTCATCTGGCGATCTGCAATACATGTCTTACTTACTACGATCTAGTGAAACAAGTCGCGGTGGGAGTAGTGGGTGGCATGACAGACATTATTGAAGCCCAGCGTCGGGCGGTTAAAGTTATCACCCTCTAACATCCAGGTTGGTCGCTAAGCGATCGCTCACCCTGTCTTCCGTCTTCGGTCTTCCGTCGGTCGCCCTTCACTTCGTTCTGGACAGGCTCCGCGACCCTTCAATCAACTGGTTTGGCGGCTCGATTTGCGTACCTGAAAGATGAGTGAGAAGCATAAAGACACAAAATTTAACTGGTATTCAGATTAAAAAAGTGGTCATAATTAACAGTTTTACTTGAAATTCAGGTGAAATCGGTAATAATTAGGTTATTACCCTGATTTCGAATAGGGAGACTTCTGAGTTAATACTGATCCCTTTATCGGTCTTTTTAAATCATCAGCTCTTTTGGTTTATTACTGCTATATTCCTGGTAAAAATCCAGCCTGTAACATTTTGATGTTATTTATCGTTTCAATGGTAAATAACATCCTTATGGAGAAACCCATGAAAGTAAAAAATCATTTCCTGTTTCTGGTAATTCCGATTATGTTACTCGCAGCTGGCTGCGTTCCGGAATGCACTCCTGTAGAAATTGAATCCTTTAACATCACACCTCAATCTCCAGGAAATGGAGCCGTTCTCCCCCATGATGAACAGCCTTACATTTTCGAATGGACCCATCAGGAAACCTGCCAGCCGTCTTACTATAAAATTACGACCATCAGAGAGGATGGCGATACCCAATATGGTTGGGTCATAGATGGCGCAGCTACATCGTTCAACAACTGGATTTCCCTTGATCCTGGTTTTACTTACCATTGGTACATTCAAGCATCGCTAAATACAGATGAAAACAAAACATTTGGGCCTGACGATATTTTCAGCCCACCCTCTGAAAGCTCAAGTTTCACAGCAGATGGAATTTGCTCACCAGCGGAGCTAGAGCCTCCTCACCTTCTATCTCCAGCAAATGGAGAATCCATCGACGGAGGCCCTCCACCCGGAAATGGCCACTATATTATTGATTGGGACTACCCGGGAGATTGTTATCCTGAGACCTTCCATTACCAAGCAGCCTCAGATCCGAACTTTTTAAATATGATCACCTCTGGTCAGGTAATATTCAAGGATTACTACACTTCCCAACCGGAATACATGCAAAATTATTATTCCACTATTATCCCGGTTCCCGGCTGCGCCAAGGTTTACTGGCGTATCGAAGCGCGGACAGGAAACAATTCTGGAGGGTTCAGCGAAACCCGCAGCTTCACTTACTCCACCAGCCCAAGCTGTTTCCTAAATCAGCAGCCTGATAATCCGACCCTGATCAAAGGCTATATATTTGCAGATTACTGCAAAAATACCCGGCCCTGGATACCAGAAGGCGTGGATATTTGGCCCCCTTGCGTCTTCGGGGAACCTCATGGCGTACACGCAGACGGGAATCGAAATCACACTGCAGGAGAGAATGAAACCACAGGAGAACCGACTCCATTTAAATCAGGCATCCCAGAGGTCGTGGTCGACCTGGGATCAGGTCCCTGCCCTTCAATCGGCCTGGACCAGATGACTTCCATGAACAACGGCGGCTATTACTTCATGGTACCGTCTCCTGGTGATTACTGTCTGTCTGTCAGCAAGATAACCAACCCTGACCTGGATCATGGGATCTGGACCAAACCGCTTACAAGCGACCAGGTTACCCAAACCACGATCACTGTAGGTGATGGTGAGAGCCTGGTCCTGCAAAATTTTGGATGGGATCAGAATGATTTCATGCAAATCGAATTTCTAGTGGACCTGCTCACCTTCTGCAGGGCTGGGGACAGTAAGGAGTATCCAGAGGTTGCAGTTTTGGAAGAAGGCGCTGTGATTCCAGTCTTTGCAAGAAATGAAGAGGAAACCTGGTTTGCATCCGTGGTCGATGGTAAACGCTGTTTTATATCGATTGCCTCCGGCACACCCCAGGCAGATCCCGAGGGTCTGTTAATACTGTCCGATCCAGCCAGCACCACCAGAAGAAGAGTCTACCCAGGCAGGAAAATCTGTGAGCTGCTCGTCGTACATCACATCCGAAAGTTGTAGCGCCCATGGTTGTGCATGGACGAATTTCGCTTCTGGAGGAATCTGTATGAAACCCTGAACAAAGCTTGCCTGGCAGGTGCCTGAAATTGATGAAAAATACACCTGGTGGAAAATATCTCCCACGCGCACGTGTTGCTCAATGGATAAAGCGTCTGACTTCGAATTGTGCGGGAGGATTGTCCATCGTGTATCTGGGAGAAAACTACGTCCAGCCTCTCTATGGAGTTGACAGCAATCTGTCCATTACGTCCATAATTTCCATCCTTTCCACCCTAATTGCACCACAGTTGCACCGAAAACCCACCCAAATCAACTGGTTTGGCGGTTCGATATCCTCTAATTGATCATGTGTATTAAACGTACTATCTATTGGCTTATACAATGGTGGCCGGCCGGCCTGTGATCTCAGAGATCCTCTCTCCGATAGAATTCAGCCCTGAAAGCAAGTTTGCTAATTTCTCTAGTTCGATACTCATTCCCCCGCCCTTTTGATTGATTAAATTTTTCCCAGAAGCCTAAAGGCTATTTTTTTAGCGAAATATTCATAATAATATCCCATACGGTACGTTTCAAATTCCTTCCCTTTTATTTCGTCAAATCCGGGAGGAATCGCCAAGGCTCCTATATCACAGATATAGGCATTATAAAAATTCGCCTTATCAATCATACCGAAGAGGGTTATCACCCTATCATATTATGTGTACTACATTTTCATAGAGCAGCTACATTTAATATTTTTATGGTTCACATTCATCTGGATAAACCTTGGGATCTGGACAGGGGCTAATGCATTTAGCAGAACCTGAGCGAGTGGTTTTTACCCAGCATCCAATCTCTGGGGAAATAGAACTCCCACTTTGTTCAGGAATCCTGAAGATCGGTAGCCCTGTGAGGTCAAGGCCATTCAATTCAATATCTGTTTCATTTACCCAGCAAGGACGGTTGTATCTGGGATTTGTGATCACTACATGGTCTCCATCAATCCCCGCACCCAGAACCTCGACAACAGTGCTTTGTTCAACAGAACTGATCACTTCGTACCCAGGGCCGGGACCGTTCCAGCACAAAGTCAGGTTTAGAATTATCGGGGACGGAAGAGGAGGCACGGGAGTGCATGGGATAAACTCCACAGGAGGAGGTGTACTGGTAACGCAGCCAGACTTCTCAGAACAATCTACTCTCGGGAAATAAATTACAGGGTAGACCAAATCACCACATTCGGTGAGAAAGTCGTCAATGGTATCTGAGGCGTGGCATATAAAATTCCCACAATAACCATGTAAAATACCCCCAACGCTATCAACTATATTCTCTGCCGCTTCCTCAAGTGCTTCATCAACATTAAGTGGTGTTGCGGTTGGCCAGGGAATACACTCCTGATCATCTAGTGTTCTTTGTTCAGTTTCGCTTGACTCATCATCGGGTTCATCACTAAATTCTTGAAAAAATGTCTCGAGAAAACCCGGTTCACCTTCTGAGCCAGATCCTGTCTCATTCGAAAATATCTGGAAAAAAGTCTCAAAAAAACTTGGTTCATCTTCTGGATCACAATACAAAACCTTAGAATTTCTTGAGCAATCAAGCACCACGGGGACTTTTTCAAAATAAGGCTCACCATTATCAGTATTCGGATCGGTTGCATTTAACTTCATAAAAGCCTCCAGCAAATCCTGGTCGATTCCGTCCGCTGAGTCAGGGTCAATAATACTCACCATCTCAAAAGCCTTGAGTATATCGATCGATTTGATATCTAGCGAATCAACAATCACCCAGGATAAAGTACAGGCAGCAGATGGATCTTCTATTAAGGCATATTTTCCCCCTGCACTCGCGCCGATGATTAAAATCTCGTTGATCTCGTTCAAGTTCTACAGCAACACCGTACCCTGGATCTGGCCCTTTATATCCAAGGGTGTCATGCGTAATAAACCCGGTTAGGTCCTCTGTTGTGAAATGTTCTGATTCAATGGTTGGTGGTGGTGAAGAACAGGAAGTAAAGAGTAAAAGGAAAACTATCAGTACGAATATTGGTTTCCGCATGTTTCCTCCGAATGACTAGCCAGAAATATACCAAACCTATATGTATTAACATCGGACCAATAAAATTTACCTTAATTGTACACAGGTTTTTAGTGAGTCGGTTACATCTCAGCAATTAACTTTCATCATAAAGGATTTTGATCATAGCATCTGATCTAGAAATTAGCCACAAATTTGACTATAAATCACCTGGGGTATAATATCCTCACACGCACCCGTAGCTCAATGGATAGAGCGTCTGACTTCGAATTGTGTGTTGGGGGTGTCCATCCTGTATCTGGGGGAAATTTCCGTCCATCCTCTCTATGGAGTTGACATCAACTGTCCATTGCGTCCATAATTTCCATCCTTTCCACCCCAATTGCACCGGCGTTGCACCAGAAATCCACCCAAAACAACTGGTTTGGCGGCTTGATCTTTTTCCATTGAGAACAAACAGATTACGGCTGAGGTTTTCCTGATGAAGGCTTGCCTGGTATTTGATTGACATGCTCTAGACAATCACAGAACGATCTTTCGCGTCTCCCTCTCACGCCCAAGCAATTATTAATTATCTGTGAATCGAATTGTCATCGCAATTTTCCTGAGATGCTCCAGATCTGCCCAGAGCACTAGATAGTTGTGGGGCGGATCACTGAAACGGACAGGCCTGGGAAGCTGGATGATAACGACTAAATTACCTGCCCGCCCAACAGGCTGATCAGAGGAAGGAATTATCAACCGCGCATCCTGACCCCGAATCTGAAAAGCTTCAAAAGAAGGGTCTGATCCGAAGGGAAGTCTTTCATCTTTCAGATAGCGATCAACAGCTTTTTCTAGACTTTCAGCAGGTATTGTATAAAAATGAAAATGACCATCATGCCCACTAAAACGGGCCGATTGAGTGTCGGGATATTCTGTCCACGAAGAAATAGACCAATCCTCCGGATAATAGACAGTCACACCAATCCCGGGATGGCCTGTAGGCTCCCATGGTTCTTGAGTAGCTCGAGGAACCAAAGTTTTGGTTACTGTTGGATCTGCAACAGTTTTTGTAGGGACAGGGTTCTCAGTTAAAGGCGCGGTTGGCTGCTTATCTGCCACACTCGTGGAAATATCCACTGTTATCACTACTGCAGTATTTGACATGCTTTCATAGTTAACGCATCCAACTGCGAAAAGACAGAATCCCATAAGACCGATCAAGCGGCTAAATTTCATATGTATCCAATCAAGTCGAAACAAGCAAATTCATTGTAAAGAGTTGAACATGTAATAATACTATATCATATACATATCACGGCCCAATCATCTTCTCTTCGGTTGAATATTGGGCTGACCGGATAGGCAAAAGCCCTTCGTTCATGACCGAGGACCGGACATGGGATACCAGATAGAAAAATGGATTGAAGCTAATCAGAAGAAATTTGACTGTAAACATCCCTTCGGTATAATTCACCCCACACGCACCCGTAGTTCAATGGGGGGTCCTTCGATAGAACTCAGGACAGACTCTTGACTTCGAATTGTGTATTGGGAGTGTCCATTCTGTATCTGGAGGAATAGCCTGCCCTGAGCGCAGTCGAAGGGTCCATCCTCTCTACAGAGTTGACAGCAAACTGTCCATTACGTCTATAATTTCCATCCTTTCCACCCTATTTGCACCGCAGTTGCACCGGGAAAGCGCCCTGCGGGCGGACCGGATGGGCCCTACGTGCCCGACCGAGGACAGGAGTGGACTGCGTCCACGACGGGGAAAAACCGGTCACGAGCGTAGCGAGTATCCGGTCGTGAGCGCAGCGAACATCCTGTCGCGAGCAGCGCGAGCAACCTGTCGGTCGCGCAGCGACCTTTCCATCAACTGGTTTGGCGGCTCGGCAACTCCAATATTTTTCTTCTTCTCCCTAATGCAATTGAGCGATGCTCCTTTGTGTTCTTTTTTTACCGCTCGCAGTGGATCCTCATTTCTGTCCAACCTTCAATTTGAGGATCCGCGGCTACAAAATCAAGTGGTCCCCAGGTGCGGCCA
This sequence comes from uncultured Chloroflexia bacterium, assembly GCA_963824175.1. GTDB lineage: Bacteria > Chloroflexota > Anaerolineae > Anaerolineales > UBA11858 > B10-G9. Next base: position 23,241 of record CAWGOD010000006.1, read on the forward strand.
TAACATCCAAAAGCTGCTGCTTCCCAATCTGATTTTTGGGGTGCTTCGCTGACATTTCCACTGATCTCAAAATTACCATAAACCTCAATTCCCTGTACTAAATAATTAATATGCGCACCCCGTACGAGATTGTCTGTCAGATAGATCGTTTCTCCATCTGGTACATACCCCCAAATCTGACAAGTCTCACCCACCACGCAGTGGCTCCCTTCTGGTGGATCAGGCATATCAACACATGATTTTGCATTTCCTACCGTACCAGGACCAGCTTCCCACACACAACCATTACTCCACATAAATTGACCGATGTTAATGCCAGTATGCAGTCCACCACAGCTTTGATCCGATGTTGAGATCACGGTATTGCCGCTAACCTTCAGCCCAGAGATATCGCCAAACCCGACTGGGCCGACCTGGATCCCGGCAAACGCACCATAATTGCCATCTGTGGAAGTAATTGAATTCCCAACAATGCGAGCATTCTTTCCCCCAAAAAATACGATTGCGACATCAGAAGCATTGATGATCGTATTGTTCTCTATCACCATATTGGTGCCATCAAACGTGATTCCATCTGACCAGAAAGCCAGCTCCCCATCCGAGTCCGTGGCAGAACACCAATTGACATGAGTATGTTCTCCAGCAGTGTCTATCGTTGAATTCGTCACCGAGCTTTCTGCACCAGAAATACCAATTCCAGTACCGCATTCCACATTCCTGATCACGACGGAATCCACCCGCAATCCAGTACTCCACTGACTAGGGTTGGATTGAAAATCCTGACTGTAGTCATTAAAATCAACTGCCCCCGTTAGGGAGATCCCTCCAGCGTTACACCAGGCATCGTCATCAACCGGGCATTCTCCGGGCACCCATGACCCATAATTATCATCTACACCATTGGGAATGCCATCATCCCCAGCACATATCCTGATATCTCTCCCAGCATCAATAACCAAATATTGCAGGGTGATATTGTCAATCAGGCCTGGTGAGTGGTACCACTTCATTCTTGAAAAAAGCCGGATCACAAATCCAAGCAGTTCTTCAGTTGCCAGCAGCAGTGCCGGGGCATCAGGGTTAGTGGATGTCAGAGTAATATCATGCTTGGCAGTTTCCCAGATAATGAAAAGGGTTTCATCGATCAAGTAGCCCTGATAGCCTTCCTCTCCACCCTCAGAGGAAAACTGTAATGTTTCCCCGCTTTTCAGGTCATTCAGGGCTGCTTGGATCGACCGGCTATCCGGTTGATCATCATAGGGATTTGCGCCATAATCATCAACATTCAGCACTTTTGGTGATGGTGTCTCACTGACCGATGGGCTACTTGCTGTGACCGAAGCTTCCGTAACAGCTTGAGAATCAACTCCTGCAGGGTCATCGAAAGCGGCCGCCCTATCATTGATTTCCTCCCCAGTCACTACTGCTTGACCAGGTATATTACAGGCTGCAAGGCTAATGACAATGATGATACATGCCAAGGGTTGAAATGTTTTCATTTTTCATAACCTCCACAGGATAATGAAATACTCTCCATTATTTGTACCATAGCTTATTTAAGAACAAACGATAGATATTTAGCAGAAAGAAGGATGATCGGAATAAAAAAGTATAGCTAGGCACATCTATTAACCTTATTAAATTGACGCATTATATCCCAGCGTTACAATATTATCAAAGAGTATAATCAAACTGGTAACAAACCTGAAAATGTTACTTAGGAGGAAGTTTAGTACGGTTGCCTGCTTACCCCCGCTCCACCCGACAGCCTGATAAGATCTCAATTGGAACTGGAGAAATTTGACGCTCCCCCGCCCTGAGGTATAATTAGTTAAACCACGCACCCGTAGCTCAATGGATAGAGCGACTGACTTCGAATCCGAAGGGGTGACTGAACACAGTGTTTATGGGGGTAATTTCTGTCTATCCTCTCGATGGAGTCAACCAATGAATGTCCATTGAGTCCATAATTTCCATCCTTTCCACACTGATTGCACCAAAATTGCACCGGAAAAGCGCCCTGCGGGCTGACCGGATAGCACCTATGCTGCCGACCGCATGGGCACTTCGTGCCTGACCGGAGTGGCCTACGGCCACGACAGGGAAAAACCGGTCTCAGTATCCCGGTCGCGAGCCTTTCATTCCGTTCTGGACAGGCTACGCGAACAACCCGTCTCTTTTTACCCGTCGGTCGCGCAGCGACCATTCAATCAACTGGTTTGGCGGCTCGCGTACTAAGTTATTTTTGGATCGCTTAGAAAAATAGATGAATAATTTGCGTTTTGTTCTTGACAACCAGAAAAATCTGTTATATACTTGAAATACTGGGAGCGCTCCCAGTTTCAAATCACTTGTTTGTCCACGGATCACTATGACAAATAAATTGACACTGGAAGAAGTAGGTAAATTAGCAGGAGTTTCTCGCTCCACAGTTTCCCGTGTCATCAATGATCAACCAGGTGTTAAAAAACCGGTTCGAGAACAAGTCCTTCAAGTAATAGAAGAAACTGGATATATCCCTAACCCCGCAGCCCGATCACTGGCCGCAAATCGCACCATGATCTTGGGTTTTGTAGTCCCCCGCAGCATTTCCACATTCTTTGGCGATCCTTATTTCTCAAAACTAACCCAGGGAATATCCCAAGCTTGTTATGCTAATAACTACATGCTTTCATTATTCCTTTTTTATACCAGGGAAGATGAACAGATGCTGCTGCCGCATATTTCTCAAAACAGCTTCGTTGACGGGTTGATAGTGCAGGCCACCACAGATTCAGATCCGATTATTCCCCACTTGCTGCATAGTTCCGTCAATTTCATTGTTCTGGGAAGCTTGAATGAAATGGATCCCAGCTTGAATTTCATCGACGTAGACAATGATTCTGGCGGTTATCTGGCTACAGAACACCTTATTAACCTGGGATATAAAAAAATTGCTCATATATCAGGGACTTTGGAGAGTCATTCTGCCCAGGATCGAAAAGCAGGTTATGAAAAAGCCCTGGTGAAACATGGTATCCCGATTGATCCCAGACTAATCATTGAAGGAGACTTTACGGAGGAAGGTGGCTACAACTGTACAAAAAAATTACTCAAGAAGAAACCTGACGCTATCTTTGCTTCCTCTGACTCCATGGCTGTGGGCGTATTACGGGCCGCGAAAGAAGTCGGATTATCTGTTCCCAACGATCTGGCCATAGTCGGATACGATGACTTACCCCCCGCCATATCCACATCCCCCCAACTGACAACTGTTCATCAACCCATACGCCAATTTGGTGTTAACGCAGTAGAAATGCTGATTGACATCATCACCAATGGAAATAAATTGCCTCACCAAGCAATTTATGACACCCACCTTGTAATCCGGGAATCCTGTGGAGCGCAATGAATCCGGCTCAAATATTTTTTCTATTTCCGGGAGCGCTCCCAATATTGTTCAAACATTTAGGAGGTGATATATAGCAGAAATAGTTTTCTGAAGTGCTCAATTAATATTCAAAATGAGGAGAAAGAATCATGTTTAGAAAAATATCTACATTTACAGCAATACTTATCGTATTGAGTATTCTGCTAACTGCTTGCGGTGGAGCCGCAACAGAAGCTCCAGCCGGAGAAGAAGCAGGAGGAGAGCCGGGGCAGCGGAACCGGTAACTCTAAGCGTATTGATCCATCAGAATCCACCCATGGTGGAGTTTGTGGAAGCTTTCAATGAGAGCTTTGAAGCCGCTCATCCCAACATCACTATCGACCTGGCTGTTGTCAATGCTAATGATCTGAGCACTGTGACCCAAACCCGTTTGACCGCCAATGATGTCGACGTGGTTGACATGTTTGCGTTTACAAATGCAGCTCAGTCATACATGGCAAATGTCGATCCCCCCAACTGGCAGACCTTGATTGAGGCTGGTTACCTGCTCGATCTGACTGGCCAATCCTTCCTGGATTATTATTATCCGGCTTCTGTCGCTGATGCAGGAACCTACGACGGTAAAGTGTATCAGATCAATATGGGTACAGTTTCTTACAGCGGCATCTACTATAATAAAGATATGTTTACCGAGTACGGTGTGGGCGTTCCAACCACCTGGGATGAGTTAGTTGTGGCCTGTGAAACATTTACGGCTGCTGATATCCCCTGCATGACTGCAGGCGGTAAAGACGGTTGGCCCATTTTTGTTGGCGCTTACGGTTTGATCGGATCCATCTATCCAGATCAGGCAGCTCTGGTTGAAGGTCTCTGGACCGGTTCAATCACCTGGGATGATGCCAAATCCATGGAAATGTGGGACAAGATGAAAGTTTATGCCCAGGATATGATGGAACCTGGAGCCAGCGGAATTGCTGGCGATGCCGCACCCGGACGTTTTGCGTCTGGCGCAGTAGCTATGTTCTCCGGTGGAACCTGGTACGCCGCAGCCATTGAAACAGCAGAACCCGACTTCGATTGGGGCTATATCCCCTTCCCGGGAAGTGACGATGCTGAAAATAATAAATACTTGTTTGGTAAGTATGATCAGGGCTGGGTTGTCGCAGCAAACTCCCCCAACACAGAAGCTGCCCTGCTGTATTTGGCAGATTTCTCTGAACCCGAGAACTACAAGGCATTTGTGAACGCGGTAGGTTTCTTCCCGACTCAACCGACTGCTACCCTTGATACTCAAATCGGTCAGGAAGTAGCTCCTTACCTGGAGAACTTCCGGGTTGGATACGAACAGTATTGGGTAGCACCCAAAGGTGCTGGTCAATATGCCAATCCATTTGCCTCCTACTTCGCCCCCTTTGGTGAATTTGATGATGCTGTAGAACTAGCGACTAAAGTTCAGGCTGACCTGCAGTCTGGCTTGGATGCAAATCAATAAAACTGTTTGAAACAGTCGGGTTCTTTGCCAAAAGCGAAGAACCCGACTCATGTCTCCAATAAGGAGGTCCACCGTGAATTCTTATCACTTTGGCCGGGGTTCTGCCAGACTCACACCTTATTTGCTCTTGATCCCAGGTATTTTGCTTTATGTGATCATCGCACTGGGTCCATCTCTGGCAACAACGGTCTTCTCATTCACAAATGCTACAGGTATTCGTGGCGCGCCAATCAATTGGCTTGGCTTCGAAAATTACAGGGAATTCCTATTCCTGGGTCAAGCATCTCAAGACAATTATGCAGCCTTGGGCCGTACTTTGATCTTTTGTTTCTTTGTGACGACAATCCAATTTAGCCTGGGTTTAATAATTGCAGTTCTTGTTAACCAAAAAGTAAAGGGAACTAACTTCTTCCGGACCCTATATTTTATGCCAGTGATCCTGGGCGCAGTCATTCAGGGCTTGATCTGGTCGCTTTTCCTCTATCCGCTTGATGGACCCATGCAAAGTATCCTGGGATTATTTGGCATGAGGTCTGAGTTCTTTGGAGGTCCCGCGCCCGAAGCATTCGGTTGGGTGATTGCCGTCCAAATATGGGCCAATATGGGCACAACAATGATCATCTTTTTAGCCGGACTGCAAACCATCCCGGAAGAAACCTATGAAGCTGCCCAGATCGACGGAGCCAGTGCATGGCAGGTATTCAAAAATGTCACCTGGCCATTACTCACCCCAAGTGTCAACACAAACCTGCTCCTCAATATCATCGGCTCACTTCAAGCCTGGCAACTTTTCCTGGTCCTGATCGGTTACAGGAATGGCACTCAGGTTCTTGGTTATTTGGTATATGCACAGGGTTTTGGACAAACTTCGGGCAGCGTTACCAGTGCTTTTAGGCAAGGATATGCTGCAGCCGCCTCAATCGTACTATTCCTTATGGTGCTAGTTCTGGGTTCAGTGACGCAGTATTTCTTGAATCGCAGAGAGCAAAGGATTTTAGGATGAATAATAGACTGAATACCCGAAAACCAATCAAATGGGGTCGTGTTGCCACCTATCTGGTCCTGATCTTTTTTGCCATCATCTATGCGGGACCACTGCTCATGTTGATCAACACTTCCTTTAAAACCCTGCCAGAGTTTATGAAAAGTGCAACATCCCCGGTGACAAGCTTTAATTTTGATAACTTCACCGAAGCCTGGACAAAAGCAAATTTTGCACGCTATCTGACAAATTCTATAATTTACACGATTTCATCCACTTTGATCTTTGTGATCACCGCTGTTTTTGTTGCCTTTCCTGTCTCCCGGAAATACGTCAAAGGCGCAAACCTCCTCCTGGGATTGTTTGTGATTGCTTTGTTCCTGCCTCCAGCGTTGATCCCTCAGTTTCAGTTAATGCTAGCGCTTGGGTTGTACAATAATCCAATTGGCTACATTTTGCTATTTACCATCAACCCAATCGGCATGGTAATCCTGGTAAATTACATTAAGACAATACCCAAAGAATTGGATGAAGCTGCTGCCCTTGATGGGGCTGGTTACTTCAGATTTGTAACCCAAGTGCTTTTTCCATTAATTCGCCCTGCAGTAGCGACAGTCGCAGTATTGCACGCAATTGGCATATGGAATGAATTGATTTTGCCAACCATTTATCTCACCAACCAGGATTATTATCCGATCACAAGAGGTATGATCGTTTTCCAGGGTGTCTATGGCAGCAATTGGCCGACCCTGGCAGCGGCAGTATTACTCATGACAATGCCCATGCTGCTGATCTTCCTGCTGATGCAGCGGTACATTATCTCTGGATTAACAGGGAGCTGTAAAAGGTTAAACATAGGCAGTATTCTGAGGGTGCAGGCATTACTCCTGCAATAAACTTGTTGAGTGAATATCCAGGATTTCCATGCAGGACGAATGAGGATTGTTATTTAGGTTAAATAAAGAACATGATAGGTAGAAAAAACTTCTTATTACTTATAATTTCAGTGATATTCCTGGCCAGCTGTCAAAAAAGCTTAAGAAACCCTGGATGCTGTTGTAAAGCAGTTCAGAGGCTGCCATTTCAACCGCAACACCTCAGCCCACAACCGTTCCTGCCTCAACTCCCATTCAACCACCGGCCGGGATTCCAATCATAGAACCTGACGGTTATCAACTTGTTTGGCAGGATGAATTTGGAAGCGACACGATTGATCTAGAAAATTGGCAGTTTGAAATAGGCGGCTGGGGTTTCGGCAACGGGGAAGCTCAGTTCTATAATCAACGTTCCGAAAATGTTCGGGTTGAAAACGGGCTACTGGTTATTGAGGCCCGCTTTGAAAAATATAAATCGTCCTATTACACCTCCGGGAAGATCTACAGCAAAACCTGCAAGAATTCCAGTATGGCTATATCGAAGCCCGCACCAAAGTCCCACCGGGTGCTGGGCTCTGGCCAGCATTCTGGATGCTCGGATCTGATTATGAGGCTCAATTCGACGAAGATGGGGTTTATTCAAGCAACTGGCCTGATGTTGGCGAAATCGATATTATGGAATATATCGGCCGGGAGCCTGTCTTATTTTTGGCACTGCCCACGGCCCTGGTTATTCTGGCGCTCTCGGCCTTGGCCGCTGGAATCGACAGGAATTTCCTATTGCAGATGATTTCCACACCTATGCAATTGATTGGAATTATGATGGCATTACCTGGTTTTTTGATGGCGAACCCGAGCGCACCTTTAAACCGCGAAACGGTGGGTGATCGGGAATGGGTGTTTGATAAGCCGTTCTATCTCAATTCTGAACCTGGCAGTGGGAGGGAATTTTCCAGGACCAGTCGGCCTGGATACAGTATTTCCTGCCAACGACGATGTGGATTATGTCCGTGTATACCAGGAAATTCAATAATTATTAGCCAATTAAACCCTTTTAATATCAAACCGGCCA
>CAWGOD010000007.1:0-144668 GCA_963824175.1 uncultured Chloroflexia bacterium
TCTTTATGGATGTGTCGCCACTGTGCATGAACCAGACCTAGCACCACATAACACTCCGCGATATTGTGAGGACCACGACCCTGACGGCACGTACGTCGAAAAGCTCCTCGAAACTCCGACTCTTCGCCGTCATCTTTCTCCAGATGCTATAGATATGCTTTGGTCGGCCGTCAGCGATACATTTCTGTTGTTGTATGGTTTTGCTGCATGTACTTCATTCATCGTATTGCTGATCCACTTATGATGCTTGCTAAAAAATATTAACCTGAAAGTTATTGAAGATGCTGCACAGCACAAGGTGCTTGTTATAAAGGACGTAAGAGTGGCAATCTAGGGCATGCAGCTGGCTCTAAGTCTTACCCAGGGAAAAATCTGGAGCATTTGGCGATGCAGGGGCGCTATTAAAATGATGACCAGCTAGTAAATCAAGTCCAAATGTTACGTAATTATGGTTCGAAAGAAAGTATTCAATGATGTGAAAGGGTATAATTCTCGTCTTGATGAATTGCAGGCCGCATTTCTCCGTGTCAAGCTAATTCACTTAGATGAGTGGAATAAACGTCGTGAAGAAATTGCCGCTTATTATTATCGCCATTTGGTTGATTTACCCGACTTGATCCTTCCGCACATTCCAATCTGGGCTTCGCCAATATGGCATATTTTTCCTATACAGCATCCAAAACGGGATGAACTTCAAAAAATGTTAAAGAGCAGAGGTGTGGAAACCCTTATCCACTACCCCGTGCCTCCTCATCTTTCACATGCTTATAAGGATCTAGGCTATAGCGATAATTCCTTCCCAGTTTCAAATCAATTGCTAAAAATGTTTTGAGTATTCCTATAGGGCCACACCTTGATATTGAAGATACGATCTTTATTGTTGAAAATATAAAGAATTCTCGCTGAGTCCTCACTCATTCACGAAATCGAATTATTGAAAATAAATATCTACGTTTGTTATACCAATGTTATGGACTTTACTAATCACTCCAAAAATCTCTGCAATTTATTACTTTTGTGCCTTACCCCCATTATTTATACCACTCCTTATTTTAGTCCAACTGGCTGAAAATGGGTAGTTTGAACTATAATTATTTCTGGTACTGCGATTGGTAATCCAAGCTGCTGTGTAGCCTAACAGTAATGACCCAAGAGCCAGAGGAAAATAAAAGAAGAAATTTGTTGATTGAATATGCAAAATTCATTTTTCTTTGACAGTCGCCTTTGGCTTTGATTTATACATGTATATAAAGAACTGACAAAACGCTACACCTGACTGACCCGCTCTTCCGCTGAGCTCTATACAGCCAGGTGAGCTTTTCCGTTAGGCGCACTATACCGAGATAGGAGAACAGATATCATGCTCCATTATTGGCGAAAACTCGTACGCATTATTGGAATCGGGATCTTTGGCGCGTTCTTAGTTGCCCATGCAGTCTTGGGGTCGTATAGTCGCTTCATGGCGGATGAATATTGCTCAGCTGCTTTAGCGAATTCTGTAGGAGTACTAGGAGCGGCACGCCAATTGTATTTGACTTGGACGGGGCGATTTTCTGCTAATTTCTTTGATAGTCTCATGGGCTATATTGGACCGTCTTTCACCCCATACTCTTCTGCTGTTGTTATAGTAATTTGGCTCGTTGTGTTAATTGGGGTGCTTCGCCTTATTATGGCAGCACCTCGTAAGCGAACGCGATTCCTTGATACCCTTTTACTAGCTGCGATTCTCTTATCTGCTACGCTGATAATTTCTCCTAATGTGGCGCAGTCATTATATTGGGGACAGGGGATGCGTTCAGTAATTCCGCCACTTATTCTCGGGACTGCATTCGTTGGATTGATTCAATACCGCAGCGAGCAGTTGCCGAAAAAGTCGTGGTATTGGTTTATTATTGCTGGTAGTTTGACATTTGTAGCAGGAGGATTTAGTGAGACATATGTGGTTCTGCAGACCTCCATATTAGCTATGATAATCTTGTTTGGTTTTGCGTTTGTTCTCGATTCTCAAAACCTTGCCTTGGATGTATCTATTGTTATAAGAAATTTACTTCCTTTTCTGGTTACCGGACTCCTTTGTTCAATACTTTCTATGGTGGTAGTTATTGTCGCTCCGGGTAATATAGTTCGACAGGCATTTTTTCCTCCCCCCTCCCAATTTGCTAATAACTATAAAGATTGCGATGGAAAGCATGATGCAATTTGTAAGAAGTATAGTATTCTCTCCGATAAGATTACTTAGTATTTCGGGATTGGTAGGATATTCTGCTTTACTAGGGTCAGAGATGATTGCGGATGATAGACCGAATACAATTTCAAGGCAGGTGATTATAATAGTACTTCATTGGCTTCCTCTGATGACATTTTTACTACTTTTTGCTTGTTTCGCACCTGCAGCTTATGGCACGTCATCCGCACTACCAAGTCGCACATTAATAATTCCAACTTATATTTTGGTATGTGCTCTAGCGTTTTGGGGATACATTTTGGGAAAATACGCTCAAACTCGCAGATCATTCATGGGAATCGACACACGATCTTTGCAGTTGTTTAAGGTGACCGCGTTGAGTATTTTTATCCTGTTTACACTTGGTACTCTTAGAGCAACCTATAAGGCAATGCAACTACAACCGCGATTCGCCTCCTATGCTTTGGAATGGGATAAGGTTGATCAATTAATCCGGCAGGCTAAAACAGAAGGGTACGATTCCATAACTGTCATGCCAGTAATGAATATTGCAGGACTAAGTAATATTGGAGACCCTGATAGTGTTGCCAATACATGCGCCAATAGCTATTATGGATTAGAGGTAAAAAGCGATGATGCGCTTATTAAAGTAGAAAATCTTTGGAGGTACGTCACTAAGTTCTTCTACTTCCATCTCCTAATGAGATCATATTTGCAATATATCTGGAACAAAATGCTCTTACTTTTAATTCTGCCCAAATTGCTCCTTATTTGATCCGGTTCAAGTAAATATAGGACGGTTCTTTATTACTGCACTCATCCCAATTTTGCTTTGCCTTGAGGATAGGGTCCAATAATTCGGATTTGGATAATGAGAAATGGGTGAGGATTAGATAATCATAATCATCCAGATCTGCTGGCAATTCTTTGGGGTCCTTGAACCAATCGATATTCCGGTAAATTCCATCAACGTCCTGTAACGGTCCATACTCAAAAAGGTATCTAATTGTCGGAGATGCATTGATATTAGCCAAACCGTGCATGTTTTCCGTGATTCCACAACTGAGGATATTTTCATACACGGAATCATTAACTGGAAATTTGAATGAATTTGCCTTATAGATTGTGACCATTAAGAGCAGCGTGAAAGCCATCTTCCAGACGTTCTTCTGTTTTGTTAGTAAAGATATTTGGTCCACTATAAAAACCAGAAGAGGAAGTATAGAGATCCCCATTAATATATTAATCGATATATCAAACCTTGATGTAAATGACCAGGGGTATTTGCCAAGGATTGATAATATTATGAACACGCCGTTTGCGAACAAAGAGAAGACTATATATTTTCTGTATGGCGCAAAATCTCCCCTTTTGATTTTTGTAAAATACAGGAATATGAATATTAGGAATGGTAGATATACAACCAGGGCCGGCAGGTTGAATAGGATCTGAGCCAGATTCCCCTCTTTGATAGTACCATTTAGTACGTAGGCAGGGGGATCCACACTCGGGTTTTGAAAGTAGAGCATCAGTAGTATAAAAATACTACTGACCAATATCGGGAAACAGAAGAACCCAAAATTCCTTAGGCTCTTTAGACTTGAATTCGTTTGTATCAGTTCGAAAAATATAAGGACTACAACTATCCACGGAAAAATAAAAGCAGAGTAACGTGAAGTCATCATGATGCCAAGTGATATACCGGCTATCAAAGCGAATTTTGGACTCTTGATGATCTGTTTGGTTTGGTAATAGTAATAAAGGGAAAGCAGTGCTGAACACATTTCCATACTGTAGGGCCTCAATTCCAGGGCATATTTCGTTGGAAGTCTCAAGGTAAGTAGAAGAAGGCCGGAAAACCAAGGAAGAGGTGAATCAGAATGCCAGATGAGAGAGAGCTTGGTGATCAGGATCATTGAAGCCAAAAAGAATATCATTGGCAAAAACCGCAGCCAAGCAGGAGCGGTTGAAATCAATGTCCAGAGATGGAGAATAACTGTAAACCCACCCGGATCCAAATTAAATCCGGCGTTATTTTCCAAGACATCTCGTATGCCACCGCTAGATTGGAAGGGATCTGAATAATGGTTTAATCCCTTGGCCATCCAAAATTGCCCGCTTTCATCAAACCAAAAATTGGGATTTTGGATATTTCCTCTCAGAAACAAAGCTAAGCATAGAGACCATATCAGTACGATACCAATCACTCTGATCCATTTATGGGATAACCCCTTTTCCCTTAGGAATAATCCAATCCTTCTGATGATTGAGTCAACATCAATGGCGAAGAATATGAAAGCTGTCAAACTCCCAAAAACGAGGTAATTCCGTGTCTGTAAAAGGAATTCATCCCAGATAATATTATTAATAGTCCTCTGAAGCAGCAGTTCAGCAATATGTTTGATTCCTAATCTGAGGGTGGGAACTATAAGGAGAAAATATCCAACCATCAGCATTAGGCTGATGATTAGATAGAACCGGCCTTCCCAGCTTCCAATTCGATCTTTAAATTGTTTAAGCGATTCTCTCATAATGATCCCTTTCTCAATTCTTTCAGATTATTGAATGTGAGCCTTCAATATTTCCAGGATTTGACTCTTAATGTCTTTGATAATTGGGTACCAATGATCGACTGCATCACCACCGTATACTGCACGCTTATTGATTCAATTAATGCTCTAGCTGTAGGGGATAATTTATTAGCTGTTGATATCCCCCTATTGTGGATACTTGTGCACAATGAAGTTGGCATATTGTAATTGACCTGCCACCCCATAAGCATCATTTATTTCACTATCCTCACCATCAACTTTTTTCTCTTTCATTATCAGCTTTTTAACATCTCTTCAATATTGTTTTTCAATAAATCGCAATCTACAATCAGGTTGGCTGTATGCGGGTCTTCATCCGAATTTGGCGAATTACATAACTGATAAAAGTAATCGATATTTAAACAGGATGCCAAGGAGAAGAAACAATTATTGTGGTTATCCGCTGCTTTACGAAGCTCCATCATTTTACTCCCTGATCTCATAAACAGGATATTTGACAATCCCCCCCCATGATTTGATATCAAATAGCGTGTTCCCATAGCAATTTTTACCTGCTCCTCAAAAGAATAATCCTCAAAATGAACTGTTTTAAAACCATACTGTTCTATCAAATCAATTAATTCGTTTTCATTAATTATCTTTCTTTTTTGTGCTTTACCGCGGCTTATATAAATTTTCTCACTAAGAGCCTCATTATTTGAACCTTGATAATAATTAGTATAAAGGCTTCTTAAACCCCTTATAATCTCTTCGTTATAATTTCCTGTTGGTGCTGTGTGAGTAGGCATTTTGAGATTTTTACATCGGAATTTGCTTTGAATATATCTCACATCTTGTATTAAGAAAGGTTTCAACGAAGATACAATGTACTCAAAATTACAATAATCACCTGGCAGCATTAGAGTTGCGTTTCCTATTTTATCTTTTATTGCATATAGCCTGGATAATGTATCAGTAATCCAATGAAAGTATCCCTGACTCTGAATATCTGTGATCCAATATACTTCCCGATCAAAATTCTTATAATCCCAATATTTTATAAAATTTTTTATAAATAACTTCAACCCTACTCGAATACCTGCCCAAGATTTAGCAAAAAGCGGATGAGGAAATGACTCTGGGATTATCCTATGTTTATGAATAAGTACACCATCAGGGTTTACAGTAATATCATCGAATTGAAGTAATAAGGTTGCTGGGATTGCCTTTTTTAGTTCGTGGTCAAATAATCCTAAATCTGTCTGATTTAGATTTTTTGGGAGCTGCCGATTTGATATACTTTCCCGAAATATTATTTCCTGATTATTCAATCTTGCGTCTCCTAATTAATGGATGACATCTAAACAAAGCAAATTCACCTCTTTATACTTATTAGCATCCCAATGATAGACTTCAGCGGCGCCGTTTAACCGGACGCTGTGGCGCTTTGTTAAGCATGAGATTACTCAAGAGTCGCAACAAAAAACGCAAGATAGTAAAATAAAGTATATACCGACCTTCTTTCCGGGGCGGGTTCTTTTTGTATAACTAAAGGTAAACATAATATGAACGACTGCTCACCATTCCTTGAAACAATACCATCTAAAAGTGGAATTTTCCGACTTTGATTGAAGGTGACAAACTTGGATCAATTCTATCAGAAACCCACATACTCAGTTGGGGACATTGAGAACCAAAAAGTAATATAAATCTGGGTTTTATCACTCATTTTGCCACAAGAATGGGCATCCAACAAATAATTCACGCTGGCCATCCCGCCAAAATATATCTTCCACCTGGTCATCCGCATTGATTTGAATTACTGCCAGAGCTTCAAATTCTCCAATAAAACACCCCAGGCAATTGAAACTTGGTTCGCTTGGTAAGCTGCTCTCCCGGCAGCCGAATACTAAGGTCTCGGTACCTTGCGGGAACCAATCTGGTGGTTTTAAGCGCGGCAGGACCACAAAATTCAATTCAGTACCAGCGATGGTAAACGTTGTGCTGGAGGGAAACGTTCTCTGGTTAGTAGTCATCATCTCTGCATCCTCAGGAAAATAGCGGGGATACAAAGCCCTGCCGTAGATCACCTCACCACCCTGTTCCAGGAAATTACGAAGCAGTACCTGATCATCATTATTTAATACTGCGTTTTCATTATCCAGCAGTGAAGACAATTTTAGCTCCATTTCACTTCTGGGATAATTATTTGGCAATAATTGTTCAGCGATCACCGGTGAAGCGCCCAGCAAAAAGATACCCAGGAAGATAAGAAAGTATACTACCCTACTCGGTGAGGAAACTCGGTCTTCCTTTAGAATATCATTTCCAGGTAATATGCCTGGGTGCAATTTTCTTTCCCACCAGCTTTCCAGGGCTTGAAATGATATTTCAACCAGCCCTATGCTCAAAAACATGGCTGAGAGCCAATCTACTGTTAGCAGCCATCTCCCCCCCGATTCGCGGTTAATCGCATAAAGGGAGATCATACCCACTATGCTCAATATGGGGACAAAAACAATCCAGCGTTCTTTTTTCCAAACCCGATAGATTCCAAGTGATATCAAACTAACTATCCCGGTGAGATAAATCCAGGACTTTGGATCGATCTTGCCGTTCCACTGATCGAACCACCAATAAGGCAGGCTTTTGGAATACTTATAAGGTGAATAGAACACACCGTTATAATACTCTTTCAGTTCTCCATTAACTGCCTTCCACATGTAGTCAAAATTCAGCATCAAAGGATTACTGGGCAGGTACAAAAATAATTGTTCAAACGAATTACCGAAATGGTCAATCACACTTTTGATGGTTTGAGCCGATTCGCTTTCAGCAGGATTCACAGGTTGAACTTGTTCTGCCGCTGAATCATCTGATTGAACCGCTTCCCCGATTGCCTCTGGATTTTCAGCCTGATCATTAGCTGAGGAAATATCACCGAAGGCGCTAATGGTCTGAATGATCCTTTCAACCCGATTGCCTGGTTTATCTAGGTACAACTTCCCTGTTTTCACCCAATTACGGCTAATCCAGGGGGTGATAACAACAATACAGCAGATACCTATAAGGAATAATTGTGGGATTACTATTTTCCAACGATCCTTGAGTTTGACAACTGCAACTATACTAATAACTGGCAGCAAGAAAGCGATTTCCTGTCGGATCAACATACCTAAACCTAAAACACCGCCAATGATCATAGGAAGTATAGGTTTGTCTTGAGGGTTTTTAATCCAGATAACTACCAGGGTTAAAAATATGATTGCATATGATCATTGCCGGGAAATCTGACATTAACATATGCAGATTATTACCGCCCCAGACATCTCCTGCCAAGAGCAAACCATTTTGGTGTCGGATGATGATCAAGATTGCCGCAAGAACTCCTGAGATCCTGTTATGAATCGTTTTGGTAAACAGGTAAACCAGAATAGGAATAATTGAGAATGTTAACAACAACAAAGGCAGGATATCTTCATATCCCAATCCTCCTACCCAATGCAGCGCAGCAAGATACCCGGTAAAAAGTGGTCTCCTGGCAATAGATAGATTATCTCCTTCACCTATATAGGTCTGAAGCTTACCCGTTGCCAACAAACTTTGAGCTGTTCGGTCATAGATTTCAGCATCCAGATTGGGAGAGATCGAGAAGTTGGGAGGTCGAGGTTGATCAATGAATGCATTCGGGGCAACTGATACTGAATTAGAGAGAATAAATGAACCAATAAAGAGGCTGAGAATAATTAAAATATCCACGACAATTGCTGGATACTTTTTCCCTTTCCCCCACTTATTTACTATCCCCTGGATCAGGAAGAGCCCCCCTATGATCGCGATCCAGGTAAAAAGAACCTCATAATCAAGGATGGGATAACCGGTCAGCCGAAAATCACCTTCAACCCCAGCCCGGGCTGATTTATTAAACCCAAATTTTGAGATATTAAGGAGTACAAGAACTGTCATTATAGAAACCGACAGCAGGAAAGGCCTGAACACTTCGGGGTTTTTGAACCTTTGAAGATTTTTTTTGTCTGGGAGCAAAGAAACCAGACTGCTAAAAGCCGTCAAAAAAGCCCAAATGAAAAACACTTCTGTAGTATCTACAAACAATTCACCTAATGGGTCGTCACTGGTATTACTCTGAAGCAGGATCTGGGCCGAAATAGCACTCGCTATTCCCAATATTAAAATGAGGGAAGTTTTAATCCTGGGGCGGTTGATAGTAGTAAAAAAAGCATCAAAAAAGATCGATACTTTATCTCCTTTGAGTATTTGGACAGACACACAGGCGACATTGATCAATAATGTAATACCCATCAAACATATGAAAAATAATATAACAGCAATAAATGATCTTGGAAGTTCCCAGAAAGGTACTTCCAGATTTTCCAACCGCAGAACTGTGCCAAGCAAGGATACTAGACCAATGATGATCATTATCCCGGTCCAGATGTTGAAATATCTCTTATTCTTCATCGCTTACATCCCTTGAATCCAGTCTCAGTCTTCCTCAGGTATTTCATACTATCCTTTCTTATTATTGAATTTCCAGTCAGAGATTTCTATCTAACGTAGTAACCCTTAATCGATTTAAACTGGATATATGCAATAAATAAAATTTCACTCCCCTGGCAAATCTAACGGGCAGGCAAAATTATCTCCCTGAGTGCCATCTCTCCATAGGACTTCTCTTGCCTGGTCATCAGTGAGCTGGATCACAGCCACGGCGTTAAAGCCACCTGTGTAACAACCCAGGCAAACCCTTATTCTATCAGGCTCAAGGGAGTCTTCTCTACAACCAAAAACTAGTACATCCATTCCATGAGGAAATGATTTTGGTGGTTCTTCTCTCGGTAAGATCACGAAATTCAAATCAGTACCAGCTATTGTAAATGTTGTACTGGATGGAAACAATCTCAAGTTTCCTGTCATCAATTCAGCATCCAGAGGAAAATACCGGGGATACAAAGCTCTGCCGTAGACCACTTCTCCTCCCCGGCCCATAAAATTCTGAAGCAATTCTCGCTCTTCCAGATTTAGTATAGAATTATCATCCCCAAACAAAGATGACAATTGGTGGTCCAAACCACTTTCCGGATAGTTGTTTGGCATTAGGATTTCGGCAATCACGGGTGAAGCGCCGAGCAAAACAATACCCAGGAAAATGAGTGTAATCATTCTATTGCTCAGAGTTGAACCAGAAGTATTCTCAAGAATATTTGATTCAGTTATACGATTTGTGCGGTTGCCTTTGATTCGCCAATACCCCAGGAATCTCCTAGAGAGTTCAACCAGGCCTATGCTCATAAACATGGCTGATAGCCAATCTACAGATTGCTGCATCCTCCCACCAGAGATTAGGCTGAAAGCATAAATAGAGATCATGCCAAACACGGCCAGGACAGGAACAAATGTAATCCAGCGTTCTTTCTTCCAAACCCGGTAAATTCCAAGTGAGATCAAAGCTACTACGCCAGTGAGATAAATCCAGGATTTGCCATCGATCTTGCCATCCCATTGGTCATACCACCAGTAAGGTAGGCTTTTGGCATACTTATAAGGTGAATATAGAACACCACCGTAAGTATCAGAAATCTTTCCGTAAACCGTCTGCCGGATATAATCAACATTCAATACCAAAGGATTACTTGGAAGATACAAGAACAGTTGTTGAATAGCATTGGCATAGTGGTTGCCAATCAACTGAATTCGGGAGAATTGATCCTCATTTGTCTCATGTAAAGACGGATCTATAGATACGACAGTTGCCTCCTCTGAGACTGCCGTATTTTCCTGCATTATTACGTTCGAGTCCTTTTCACCACCCTTTAAAGCCCAGATTATACTTTCAATCTGATTACCCGGTTTATCCAAATATATCTTTCCAGACTGGAGCCAGTTTCGGCAAATCCAAGGTGTTACGACCACCACTAAACCAATAAACAGCAGAAAGAATTGCTTAAAAACGATCTTAAAATTAAACTTCCTACCCAAAAGTGCAACTATGCTAACCATTGGCAGTAAGATCAATAATTCCTGTCGGATTAACATACCCAATCCCAACACACCACCAAGGATGATCGGGTATAGCGAGTTCTCAGAGAAATTTTTAAGCCAGATAACACTCATGAGCAAGAACAGGATCACAATCATCATTGCCAGGATATCAGACATCAGCATATGTAAATTTGTGCCGCCCCAAGCATTATGGGCTAATACAAGCCCGTTCTGATGCCGGAATACCATCAACACTGCCGCTAAAACCGCAGATATTCGGTTATGTAATGTTTTAGTAAAAAGATATATCAGTACCGGAACCAGGGCGAAAAGCAGCAATTGAACGGGTATGATTTCTTCATACCCTAAACCAGCCACTTTATGTAGTACAGCTAAGTACATCGCATAAAGCGGTCTTCGGGCAACGACAAGATTAGATTTACCTCCAATATAGGTCTGCATCTTTCCCGTTGCTAGTAAACTCTGAGCTGTCCGCTCATAGATCTCGGCATCCAGGTTGGGAGTTATCGTATAGTTAGGTGGTCGCGGTTGATCAATAAAGGCATTAGGCACAACGGGGGTTGAATAGGAGATTAAAAATGTAATCACAAAGAGACTGATTATAATAATCAGATCCACCAATCTACCCGATATTTTCTTTCCTTTCCCCCATAGGTTTACCATCCAACTGATGATAATTACTCCCCCAACTACAACACTCCAAGAGATAAAAACCTGATAATCAAGGATGGGAAAACCAGTCAAACGGAAAACGCCTTCATTACTTGGTTGATATGAATTGTTAAAACCATATTTCGAACCATTTAATAGAACGAGCAGAGTCATTATTGCGACTGCCAGTAAAACAGGTACAAGGAGATCTGGTTTACCATACTCTAGTAAGTTGTCTTTCGTTGCTATAAGAAAACCAAGATTAATAAAAGATGTTATAAGAAACCAAGTGAAGATTACTGCGAATAATTCGTCACTTACACCGCCTTGGAGGAGAAACTGGGTGGAAATAATCGTCAGCAGCAGCAGTAAAACCTCAAGAAAAATTCTCGGTTTGTCACGACCAATGAAAAGATTGAACTTAGCGTTTAGAGAATGTGTCCATTCGATTTTTAATAGAAGGAGAGTTATATAAAATACAACGATTAATGTAAGTAGACCTACCAAGCTGATCGAAAGAAGTAAGGCTAATCTGATTGCTTTTGTTAGCTCTTCTAATGGATATTCTAGATTGTTTAGGCGCTGGAAAAATACTAGCAGTGAGATTACCCCCACAACAATTAATATCGCTGCCCATAAATAAACCGGTTTTCCATTTTTCATAATTATCTTTTATAACTAACCATCAGTTATTCCGTTATTGATACTACCCTTATAGAGGAAAATTCAGGAATTATTGGAACAGAATAACATAAACAAGATAAAGGTCTGTATATAATGACCAGAATTCAAATTCATTCCTGTGGCCAATTTAAAGGGCATCCCGAAAAATCCTCCCGCTCACCATCCCGCCATTGTGTATCGACCACTTGATCATTCTCGTTTAGTTGGATCACTGCCAGGGCGTCAAATCCGCCTGGTCTACAACTTAAACAAGTAAAAGCCGATCCAGGTGGGAAGGAGACCTCTTTGCAACCAAAAACTATAACATCCGATCCATGCGGCAATGAAGATGGCGGCTCTAATCTCGGCAAGACCACAAAATCTAATTCGGTCCCAGCAATGGTGAAAGTTGTGCTGGATTTAAACAGGGTTTGGTTTTGTGTCATTAATTCTGCATCCAGTGGGAAATATCGGGGATATATAGCCCTACCGTAGATCACTTCTCCACCTTGATCCATAAAATTAAGCAGCAACCTTTGATCTTCTTGGTTTAAGGCGGAATTTTCATTTTGAAGCAATGATGTCAAGAGCATCTCTTTTGTGTTTTCCGGGTAATTATCTGGCAAGATAACTTCAGCGATCACTGGTGAGGAGCCAAGGATAATAATACCGAGAAAAAGAATCGCTGTAAGTGTCTTCTTTGGTAAAGAAACACGTCTCCCCTCAAGAATTTCAGTATCACGTATTGAAAGAGTAACTACCTTTTTATCTCTCCAATAATCCAGCGCTCCAATTGAGATTTCGACCAGGCCGATACTTAAAAACATGACAGATAACCAATCAACTGTCTGCAGCCATCTGCCACCCGATGTTTGATTAACTGCATAGATAGAGATCATGCCAAATAAAGAAAACAAGGGTACAAACACAATCCAGCGTTCTTTTTTCCAAACTCGATAGATTCCTAATGATATAAAGGAAACTGAGAGACCGAGATAAATCCAGGATTTAATATCTACCTTACCATCCCAGGCGTTCCACCACCAATAGGGCAAACTTTTAGCATACTTATATGGTGAATACAATACTCCGCCATAACTCTTTTCTAACTCTCCGTCAAACAGGTTCTGAAGATAATCAATATTTAACCCAAGTGGATTACTAGGCAGATACAAGAATAATTGTGGAAAGGCATTGGCATAGTGATTACCAACCAATTGAATTCTAGACAACTGATTGTCATCAGATTCAACAGGAATTGGTTCTATTGGAATGATATTAGTCTCATCAATGAATTCATTTCCTTCTTGAATTGTGTTATTCGATTGATCACTTTCAAGAGTAAAGGTTCGAATGATTTTTTCAATCCGGTTGCCAGGTTTATCCAAATATATCTTTCCAGTATTCACCCAGTTGCGGGTAATCCAGGGAGTGATTACCAACACAGTACCCATAAATAACAACAAGAACTGCTTTAATATAATTTTATAGCGTGGTTTTCTCCCTAACAGAGCAACGATACCCACCATTGGCATAAAAACCAGTACTTCCTGCCGGATCAACATCCCCAAACCCAAAACACCTCCAACGACAATCGGGAAAAACGAATTCTCAGAGAAATTTTTAATCCAGATAATACTCAATATCAAAAACAAGATCACAATAATCAATGTAGGAAAATCTGACATCAGCATATGCAGGTTTGCACCGCCCCACACATTATCTGCCAAAACTAATCCGTTTTGATGCCGAAATATCATCAGGACAGCTGCCACAATACCTGATATTCGGTTATGAATAGATTTTGTTAAAGATAAAAATTAGAACAGGAACCAGGGCAAAAAACAATAATTGAAGAGGAAGGATTTCCTCATAGCCTAAACCCGCCACTTGATGCAGAGCTGCCAGGTACACAGCTAGGAGTGGTCTTCGCCCAACTGAATGATAATCTCCTTCACCGATATAGGTTCGAATCTTTCCCATGGCCAATAGATTCTGGGCAGTTCCTTCATAAAGTTCCGCATCTAGATTGGGAGAAATCGTGAAGTTGGGTGGTCGTGGTTGATCAATGAAGGCATTAGGTACGACCGGGGTTGAATTTGACAATAAAAATGAACCAGCAAAGAGGCCGATAATAATTAATATATCTACTAGGAATAAAGATAACTTCTTCTTCTCTTTCTCCAAGCCCTTCATGATCAACCTGATCAGGAGAAAGCCACCCAAACCCAGGATCAAAGCAAAAAATACTTGGTAGTCAAGTATTGGAAATCCAGGTAACCGGAAATTTCCAGCTATATTACCTCCCGTTGCCCTCCGAAAACCCA
Organism: uncultured Chloroflexia bacterium; assembly: GCA_963824175.1. Classification (GTDB taxonomy): domain Bacteria; phylum Chloroflexota; class Anaerolineae; order Anaerolineales; family UBA11858; genus B10-G9. The sequence continues at coordinate 14,379 of CAWGOD010000007.1, forward strand.
ATTTAGACTCATTTAATAAAACCAGGATTAAGAAAACAGAAATTGCCAGGGCAATTGGACCACCAAAATCTGGGTTGTTGAATAATTTTCGGAATCCATTCTTTGCGACAATAAAACCAAGGCTCAGCAGGGATACCAAAATAATCCAGATAAAAAATACCTGATTAGCATTAAATAATGTAATCAGGTTTAGTTTCTCAATAGAATCACCTTGAAGCAGGAATTGACCTGCAACTGAGCTAAATAGTAACGAGCTGAAAATAATGGTAATTTTCAGCTTGGGACAATTTATTAATCTGGTTATAGAATCGTGAAAGTGGAGGAATCTTTCTCTACCTAGTTTCAAAGATATAAACCACAACATACTTACAACAGTTGTGATTGACATCAGCGACAATGTAGCTAATGTAACAATTTTAAAAAGAGGTGGGAAACTTCTGGAAGGGAATATTGAGATCATTCCATTGGAAAAATATACATATACCTGAAATTAATCCAAGGATAAATACCATTCCGGTATAATATCCCGCTCTTGTTCTACTTTTCATAATCTTGATTCCATTCATATTTGTTATCAGGTAAGTAAGAGTAAAAAAAACAGCCGACACGAACCCTGAAGTTCATCTACCGCCCATTGCTACTTATCGAATTGGCTCATCAATAATATATTCATTAACCTATTGAGGACGGCAGATATCCAAGTCACAATCAAGGTAGATTATATCTAAATCCTGTCGCTCATTTGGAAGTATATAAACACGTTCTGCCAGAAAATAAGGCTGGAGTTTCATTGCTATCAATTCTTCTGAATCACGAGTAATCTGACCAAAAACAATAACATCAGAATCGTGTGGGAAAATCTCCGGAGCAGCCACCATGGGCAATGAAACCCAGATATTTTCCATCCCCGTCAGATAAAACACTACCCGAGATTCACCCGGTGGTGGAACTCTACCCACACGGTCATCCAGGATGAACTCATCCGCTTCAAAATATCCCGGGTAGAGAGCTTTTCCATAATAATACTGGCGGCTACTATCTTCAGCCAGATCAAGATCGGCATCAAACTCTGATTTCTCAACCTGTGAATTTTCCCAATCGATAGAGTCGATTTGAGTGGCCAGATTTTCAGATGAATATCGTCTAGGGATTCTGGATTCAACGATGGGCATGGATAAGGCAATCAAGATACAAAGCCCTGCCAAAGCAACCCTGCCCCAGAACACTTTTCCACTTTTTTCATCCACTGGTGCTTGGACATCTGAATCACCGGCTTCATTGAATGCCAGAACCTTGATCTCAAGTTTCTTCCCAATCCAGACCAGCGTTCGATGTAACCCAAGAGAGAAATATAACAAGGTAACCCAATCCACAACCTGGATATATCTGCCCCCCGACCCAATGAAAAAGGCATATATCACAATATGAGTCACCATCAACAGCAGCGGAAGGGTCCCAACCCAACGCTGTTTTTCCCAGGCAGCCGCGACGCCAGCTGTGACCATCAAGATCACGAAAATGATCGGGATAGTTGTCCGCGCTGTCAGGCTGCCATCCCAATTTACTTCCCAGTACGGCAAGGTCTTGGTATAGGTGGTTGCATACCGATCGGAAAAGATCCCACCCTCAAATATGATGGTTTTTTTCTCCGGGACAATCTTAATAAAAGAATCCAGACCACCAAAAGCCAGATGATTGCTTGGCAAATATAACAAGGTTTGTTTTAAGCTGCTTCCAGAATGATCCGCAATACGTAACAGACTTTTATAGTTGATCCGTCTCAAAATCCCAGGAGAAGGATTGTTCTCCTCAGCGAGGGGCGATTGTTCTGGATCCTCCTGGTGGGTATATCGATTTACAGCCCACTGAAGGACCACACTCTTGTCCAATCGGATTGTTCCAGTCTTCTGATAATTCCGAACAACCCAGGGTGTGATTACCAGCCCAATAGTCACCGTCATCACAACCGCTGATCTTATCCAGCCTTTTTTCTTTCTGAAATAAACCAGAAGACTGATCACCCCAATGGCGATTGCCAGGGAAATTAATTCCACCCGGATCAAAACAACCAGCCCGATCACGGCTCCAATTAATAAGGGTAATCCCCTGGAATTCTCTGGATCTTCCAACCACAGGACTCCCAGGTAAAGCACAATAATGACTCCCAAAGTCGCCAATGGTTCGGTCATTAATACCTGGACATTCGAGACAGTGATCGTATCCCCCAGCAGCAAAGCCGTATGCTCCCTCAGAATGAATAAGAGGGATACCAACCAACCAGCCAGAGGGGATCCAAGGCGGCTTGTGAGTTTGAATAAAAAGAAAGGTATCAAGGCCAGAACAGCGATCTGGAGCGGCACGATATCGATGTACTGCTCTCCCCCCAACCCATGCAACCCACCGAGGAAAAATGTGTATAAGGAATGCTGCGCTTTGTCTTCGAATCCTTCTCCGATTAAAAGACGCTGGGCCTGGATCTCGTAATAGATAGCATCTGAGGTCGGAGTATAGATCTGATTGGGTGGTCTGGGTGGATCGATAAAATAATTGGTTTGAAGTTCTGCGCCGGACCAAATGAAAAAGGCTAGGATCCAGAGAATTAAGCAATGGCAAGATATCACGTTGGAGCAGATCATCCAGCCATTTGAATCTCTGCTTAAATATTTGACCAAGAACTGCTCCCCCTAACACTCCCAGCACAACCACAAGGACATGTAAGAATGTTACCGGTGCGTTAGTTTGTAGAGATCCCCCTGAGCCTGAGAATAGGACGATAAAACAAATGATCAAACCAGCAGAGAACCAGAGCAATAGATCCTTTTTTTCAGGGAGGTGAAGATAACCCTTCTTCCACCCCAAAATGATCAGACCTACTAACCCCTGCCCGGCTACAAAGCTGGCCCAGATCATCAGGGGTTGATTTTCCATCAGGAAAACCGGGATATACCGCTCCTTCAAGCCAGCTTGAAAATATAGAATATCCTGGAATGCCTCAATGAATATCAAGGTGAAAAAAATAACTGTCGCCCAGAAATTAGCCTTCCTGAATTCGATCCAATCTAATATTTTCAAAGTCCTGTTTGGTTTTAGTGAGATCACCAGCTGCCAGGCGAATAATCCCCCGATCAACATTACTATGACGAAGAAAGACAGATTAATCCAATCAAATATTGAGTCGAATTTTCCCTGCGAGAAGATACTGATCGACATATATACTGATAACAGTATCGTTTCGATCAGAGCCAAATCCAGAAACAAGCTGTAAATTTTTCTTTTCATAAAGGATAAGAAGTGAGCAGTCGGGGAATGTACTGTAATCCAATCTGAAGTGCTCTATCGTTTATAAATATCGATTGGTTTTAGGGTCTGAGACGTGCCCACATTTTATCATACCTGGTCGCCCGAAATAACAGACAAAATCCATCCTAAGGTATAATCCAATCATAAATAAATTCTATACTTCCAGGGGAGATGTGGGGAAAACGATCAATTTGGGAATGCAATAGCTTCATCTGCCAGAAGGGTTTTGTGTGCGGTTTTTTACCCAATTCGATCCTACTTTACACAGGACCTATGGCAACATGGGCGTCAAACAGGATAGCTTTGTAGGTGGTTAACAACTATTGCGGCATTGTAAACGATCTCAAACCTTCAAAGAAGTTTTGCAAAATCTGCAAGGCATTTACTTGTTTTAAATTATTTAGTTAATACCGAGAAACAATATAAAATTGCCTGCTATTTTTAAATTTCCACTCGATACCATATCCCTAGATGGTTATTTTAGTAGTTAATAATCAACGGATTTCCAAAAATTGTCCCATCTTCACTATTTAGGAGATGGGGTAAACCAACAACAGTCTCTATTTCATTTAGTGTGGGAAGATACCAACGCCATTGCAAGTTATCGAAATAGACAATTATTGCATTTTCCTCATTTACTGCCCTTGACATCTCGATGAGTTGCTCATTATATTTGTCGTTTTGCTTAAGTGAACTTCCAATAACCTCATAGGGAATTATTATTGCTGTTCTATCGGTTAGAAACTTGATAACGTCTGGTCCATTTGAATATATAATACCGACATACTGCAATTCGTTTAATTTGGATATTGTTTCTGATTTTAACCATACTGGTGATGAGTAACCAACACCATCTCTTTGAATTTCCAAGGCTGTTGAACGCGCATAATGGACTATTAATGCTAGCTGAAAGAATGACAAAGCATATGAACCCGTACCAAGCACTTTGTTGTTTTTGAAAATCTAGAGTAAACCCAAAATAAGGATATAAATGCCAAAGAGAGAGATAAGTATACAGGCAAAAGGATGCGTTTGCTCATAGGAGTGCCTGCGTCATAAAAAGATATCGTTATAATGATAAAGATGACATAGACTATTGAAAATACCAGGTAGCATACTATTAGTGAAAGTTTGGCTGATACCGTATTTTGCTTTTGGATTTTTCCATTGAACACTATCACAAGGCAACCAAATGAAATTAGGGCAAGGATCCGAAGATGAAGCAATTTATTCCAATGCGATATATTTATAGGCAGGAAATAGTCATGCATATTATTAATAAAATCTATAATATGTCTTCCATTAATGAGATGGATTGAAAATGACCGATTTGTCGCTGTATTTGCTAAGAATGCATTACGGATCATCCAGTAACTTAGAGGAAGAGAAGCCAATGTCACAGCAATTAGGAATTCCTCAATTTGAGCTTCATTGATCCTTTACTATATAGGATAAGGGTAATTACAAACACGGGTATTAGAGAAACTCCGATGTATCGGGTTGCGATTGCCAGACCTGCCATCAAGGATGATAACAGAAGCAAATTAATGGAATTATTATCAATAAATAGAGTGAGAAAAATTATCGCTGCCAAAGAAAACATAATAAATGGAGCTTCTGACAAAGCCATCGAATGAACATAAATATTTTGATCTGAAAATGAAAACATAAGGAACGCACTAATCCCAGCTAACAAATTCCAATCTGTACTTAAGAGAGCTACATAACAAAAGAGAACTAAATTTGTCCCAAAAAGAATTGCGCAAAGCAGCTGCCCTGCAATAAATATATCACCGTTGGTAATAATGCTGATCAAGTATAACAATATTGGGTATACGGGAGGGTAATGGGTCATGGGTTTCCCATCTATCAATAATCCAAACCCTTCTTGCAGGTTCTTCGCAGAATCCATATAGACGGTGGAATCAGGGCTGATACCAGTCCATACCTCATGGTGCGAAAGAGCAGTATAGAAGCCAATACTCCAGCAAACAATAATGGTATGATAATGAAAATCTTCTTTTTAGATGGTTGTAGGGGGAAACTTCTGTTTGTATTCAAAGAAATCCTTTAAGGTGGATGACTGAGGCTAGGTTTTAGCGGAATTATTCCTTAGATTTATATCATTTCAGATATATTTTAACATATCTAGCGAATAACAGACAAAATCCATCCTAAGGTATAATCCAGCCATGAGCAAATTTTACACTTCCAGGGGAGATCAAGGGGAAACTGACCACCTCGGGAAGGGAAGATTATCCAAATCACATATCCGGATCCAGACGGTTGGAGCACTGGACGAAGCCTCTGCTGCCCTGGGTTTTGCGCGGGCTCAGATCTCTGATCCGGCAATCGATCAGCTGATCAAAACAGTCCAGATGGATCTATACCAGATCATGTCGATCGTGTCCCTGGAGAAACCCAATCCCGACAAGATCCCGGATCTCGAAGCTGATCGAGTTGTCTGGTTAGAAGACCAGATCGATCATTATGGATCGCAAACCGAATCACCCAAGGGCTTTATCCTTCCCGGTGAAAACCTGCCCTCCGGGGCTATTGGACTGGCCCGCACAATTGTCCGGCGAGCAGAGAGAGAGCTTGTCGCACTGGACGAAGCGGGAATATTATTTTCAGAAACCGCCCTTTCTTATCTAAATCGACTTTCATCATTGTGTTATGCCCTTGAATTATTCTTGACCCAGAATCCTCCTGCCGGAACAGAGAACCCATCATGACAGGGACCATACTCAACACGGCCACCATAATCGTGGGAGGCTTATTGGGGCTTCGATTCGGAAAACTCTTATCCGAAAAGTCCCGGGAAACCATCATCATCGGACTGGGTCTTTTTACAATCGGTATATCTATCAGCATGTTCCTGGAAACAAATAATTCCCTGATCGTGCTGGGGGGCACTTCTGATTGGCGGTTTACTGGGGGAATATCTGGCTATTGAGGACCGCATCAACAAACTTGGTGAAATCCTGGAAGCGAAATTCAATAATAATTCCAGCTCCTCTCCTACCAGAAAGAATTTTATCGTTGGTTTTATGGCCAGCTCGATCCTCTTTTGCACGGGCCCTATGGCCATCCTCGGAGCTATTCAAGACGGCCTGATTGGCGACTTCCAGCTGCTGGCAATCAAATCAGTCATGGATGGCTTTGCTGCTTTTGCCATGGCATCCACTCTCGGGATCGGTGTGCTCTTCTCCGGACCGATGGTATTTATCTACCAGGGCTTTTTCAGTGTCCTGGCTGTCCAGCTGCAGGGCATCATGACCCCGGCATATGGTAGCCGAGTTAACAGCTACTGGGGGTCTCTTGCTGATCGGATTGGCTATCAGCAGCCTGCTGGAGATCAAACCCATCAGAGTAGGCAATTTCCTCCCCAGCCTGGTGATCAGCCCTTTGATCGTATTTCTATTGTCGTTATTCTAGTTCCAGGTCTATCGATTCCCCCAAACCTGTTCCTCAAGATTGTATTTTGTACTGTAAAACTGGATAAGTTTCGTCCAGTTTGGTAAAACCGAATTTCTTATAGAGTTCAAGGGATGCTCGATTATTTGATTGGGTATTCACTGTAACCTCGACGATCCCCTGCTCTTGAAAGGTGTTTAAGAGGTCCTCTACCAACCTGGTGGCCAATCCCTGGTTCTGGTACTCGGTATCCACTGCCAATCTCGCCAGGTGTCCCCCCTGAGGATTGATAGTGCTGATCTGATAGGCAACCACCTTTCCCTCTATCTCGATCACCGTTGCAGAAAACGCTTCCTGGTAGGCCGCCCTCTGTTGGCTCATGCTGTTGCGCCAGATCAGGCTAAAAGCATTTAGATCGATCTCATATACTCGTTGAAAGTCTTCTGGCTGCATCTCACGAACCTCAAAGTTCGATTTGATTTTGGGCCAGATTCCCCGGGCGATATCCCAGACTAGAACTACTACCTGATACACTTCCTCAAATCCTGCTCTTTCCAGGATTCTTTCCATCTTACTATTCATCACCAATGAATTGATCAACACTCCCGGATAATGTTCTTCCATCCATGAAATAGCTGCCGGCCAGAGACTTTTCCAAGCTTCTTCCACCTGGAAACCAGGGCGGACAGCAAACAAACGAAGCCATGTGATTTGATCCTCGTCTGGTGGGCAGGCCAAAGCTGCCACGATACCTTGTTTTGCTTCGAGGATAAAAAATGGGTCATTATCCAACCAGGCCAGGGGAGATTCCCAGCCCAGATGGCGGTGGATGAATGACTTCCTGTTGAAGAAGCTGGATCAAGGCAGGCTCGTCAGTGGGATCTGCTTTCCTGATTATGAGATCTTGCCAAGCGTTTAACATAATAAAGACCCAGATTTAACTATTCTTAACACTCTGAGGAAGTGAAGAGTCATTTATTGATCAGATTCTGGGGGATTTTCAACAGACTGCGCAGTAACCTTTGCCGAAGGTTAGGTTTTTCCAACTCATCCAATCCTTCTTGCATAGAAAATAAGGCACCAATCACATTGCGGGTTTTCATTTTTAATGCAGAGATAGACTGTTTTGTCTGCAAATACATTTCCTTTTCCCCGCTATTCTTAAATATCTCAGCAGCCCGATTGAAGTCGTCAATAGCCTTCTGTTTCTCTCCCATTTCCTGTAACGCAGTGGCTTGATTAGCCAGAGCCATACCCTGCTTCAAGAAATCACCCGCCTCAAGGAAGACTTGATCAGTTCCCTGGACAGCTTCAAGCGCGAGGTGTGGTTTTTTAGATTTTAGCAGCGCTACAGATTGGTTATTTCTCATCTCGGCGGAAAGAAGTTTCTCCCCCTTTTCGAGATAAAAAGCGGCGGCCTGGGAAAAACCTTCGGCCGCCTGCTGAAATTTACCTGCCTGGTAGAGATCTTTTGCGCTTTCTTCAAACAAGGTTGGTTTGGTTATATTTTCAGTCATGAGGCATCATTTAGAGAGTGATATCCAACAATCCTTCTGCAACATCCCGCATTTTATCTACAGACATCTGGCTGAGTTTTTGGGCAACTTCCAGATAGGGCTGGTTCACAGGTTTGAGGATAAATTCTTGCAGCTCTAAAGGCAATTCTGTAAACGCCTGGCCTGCTTTTTTTGCGTGGGCCCATTCAGCGATGGGTCCATTGTCAACAATCAGGTCACTCAGTTCTCGGTCAAATAATCGCAGCAGCGCGTTTAACTCAGCAACCGGAACCGCAAAACTTCCTTTTTCATACGATTTCAAGCGGTACGTTGTCAGTCCTAATCTTTCCGAAACTTCTTTCATGCTCAGATTCGCATCCTGGCGGAACTTCCGTCAATGAGGCGCCAATTTTCAAGTTCCTGAGCTCAAGCCGCTGGGAAAGGTTCTTTAAGGCTCTCCATCTTATCATGCGTGTCCGGAGCCATGTCCTCCCAAAATTGTTCGAGGGGAACATCCAAGTAATAGGCTAAAACTTCCAATTCAGGCAGAGAAGGAGATTTTTCGCCTAGTTCGTATTTATTAATCGTCCGGGAGGTCACGCCAATGACTTCTCCGCAGGTTTTCTTAGACTCTCCTCTCTGCGTTCTGGCTGATCGCAGGAGGACTCCCATTTTTTTGGACAAAATGTTGATTGCTAATTCGTAATCCATAGCAAGATTTCCTCAATTTATTCAGTTAAATTGGGCATGGTATATCCCATACCTGTTCGGGTAACAATATGGACAGGATTACTTGGATCCACCTCCAGTTTGCTTCGCAACCTGGAAATCGTTACCCAGAGAATTTCTTTATCATTTTTATATCCATCTCCCCAAACGGATGATAATAATTCCTCTGTAGTCAGGATCCTTCCTTTATTATGGGAAAACTGGAGCAGCAGGCGATATTCCGTCGCTGAAAGCAGTACTTTTTCCTCTTTCAGGAATACTTCTGCTCGGGCGAAATCAATCTTCAAATCCCCATGATTAAATATCACAGGTTGGGATACGTCACGAGAAAACATCGACCGCCGAAGAACAGCCCTGACCCGGGCCAATAGTTCAGAGGCAGAGAACGGCTTGACAATATAATCATCCGCTCCTACGTTTAAACCCTGGACACGATCACTCTCATCGCCCTTGGCTGTTACCATAATGATCGGTACCTGGGAGAATCCCCTGATCCGACGGCAGGTTTCAAAGCCATCCAGTTTAGGCATCATCACATCGAGCAGTACAAGATCTATTTCCTGCTCTGATACAATTTCAACCGCTTTTTCTCCATCCAAGGCTTCGAGGACATTAAAACCGTCCACAACCAGGTTGGCAGCGATCAATTGGATATACCTGGGTTCATCATCGACAATTAAGATGGTTCCCTTTTCCATATCTCGGTCTCCTCAGTTAAACCGTCTCATCACCCTCTACAATTGGTAGAGTGATATAAAATGTCGTCCCTTGCCCAGTGTCCGATTCCGCCTTAATCGTTCCGTTATGGGCAATAATAATCTGGCGGCAAATATATAAACCTAAACCACTCCCCCGGACAGCCATACGAGTTTCTGGCACACGATAGAATCTCTGGAAGATCCTTTCTAAATGTTCCTTATCAATTCCGGGGCCGTCGTCAATCACTTTGATCACAGCATTTTCACCTTCAACAAATAGCTGGATGATCACTGTCGATTCCGGGGCATATTTGGTTGCGTTATTAATTAAATTGTCAAAGACCTGGCCGAAGCGCATTGGGTCTGCCTGGACAATAACACCCTGGCTTTCGATTTCAAGTTCAAGATTTACATTGATCTCTCTTAATTGGGAACGCTGGATCATATCCCGCAGTACCACATCCAGACGGACAGATTGCAGGTTCATCTGCAATGTGCCAGATTGAAGTCGAGAAGAATCCAGTAGGTTATCAATCAATTCCTGCAGCCGGTCAGCTTCGTCATCAATAATGCCCAGGAATTCCCGGTAAGTGGGCACATCCCAATTGGTATCTTCTCGCAGCAGGGTTGTTGTATAACCTTTGATAAAACCCAGGGGAGTCCTGAGATCGTGAGAGACCGTAGCTACAAAATTCTCTTGCATGGCCCACATGCGCTGGGATCCCTCAATCTTATCAATAGTGCTGACAAGAACATCTCGTTCTAACAACTGGGCTATATGGTCAGCGATGAATGTAAATGTTTGTTGGTCCTTAGGATTGAACTCCGGTCCACCAAAGCGGATCATGATCAATACACCCACAATCGGTTTCCCATGCCGGAGTGGAGCGCCAATATAATAAGGGATCTTCAACCTATCATCATTGGGACCCTGAACAACATCTTGATGGATAGCCAGCTCATTGGATTCAAAAACCTTCTCAATGAATGATTCCCCCCAGGCAATATCTGCTTCCTTAGATCGCCCTCTTCCAACCGATCTGGCAAAGGCAGGGCGCAATTCGCCTTTTTCTTCCAGATAAATTACAAAATTATCGAAAATGATCAGTTTCCTGGCCAGGTCCACCAGGTCAGGGAACACATCAGACACATTCTCTGTATGAGAAATCAGATTACTGAATTCAAATAGCGTCTCTATGAACGCTTTTCCTGATACTGTACGATCTCCCATAATTTATGGATGTACTCGCGATATATGATAACGAATGGCTTGAATGTATGTCACAGTACTGATCTTGAACTTCTCCAATTATTATAACGCTAATGAGGGTTTTTCAATCATTTATTAGAGAAATAATCCTTCTAAAACAGAAGTTTACTAACCTGTTATCCTGAATATACCGTCAAAATGCTATTGTTAGCTGGCTGTAAAGTGATCAGTGTTTACGAATCAATCAAATTATGTTGTAATAGAACCACTTATGAACAACCAATACCAAAAAGTCAGTCCTACAATTTTAGTGATCGATAACGATCCTTCAACCTCAGCAGTATTTAAACGCCTGCTGGAAACCAAGGACTATAATGTTTTAACTACAAATTCCAGTAGAGAAAGCCTCGACATAGTCGAACGAGTGATGCTTGATCTGATCATTCTTGACCTTCTCATGCCAGAAATGGATGGATGGCAGCTCTGTAAAGCCATCCGGGAGATGACCAGAACACCAATTTTAATTATATCAGCAATTGAATCTTCTGAAATCATCACCAAAACTTTGAACCTCGGTGCTGATGATTACCTGGTTAAACCAGTCTCATCCTTTACCCTGTTAGCCCATGTGAAGAATCTGGTCCGAAGACATAAAACAGAAGAGCTCGCTCTTCCCCAAAACCAGTAACCCGTTTTATTCATCAGATATTCAGACACAGACCCTGCCGACATTAGCAGGGTCTATTTTTTTAATTATCTTGAAGAAATTTTGGTATAATGAACCCAGTTCAAAATACTTTTGCAGGGGAGAGTCCCACTAAAGGGCACCGAAGGGGCAAGGCTGCTGCGAATACTGGCAAAACAGCAGAATAAACTCTCAGGTAAACGGACCTTGCATTTATGAACCTCTGGAGAGTCCCCGGACACCGAAGGAGCAAAAATCTCTCAGGTCCCCAGACAGAGGCACACGCCGTATCCCTTTGCGTGTGCTTTTTTTTAAACGAAAATTAGAGTATTAATAAATTATGAAAGGAGCGAAAATGAAAACACCTGCCGAATTGAAATATACCAAAAACGACGAATGGGTTCGCGTAGAAGGAGATATTGCAGTGATTGGCATCACTGATTATGCCCAGGACCAGCTTTCTGATATCGTTTTCGTGGAAATCGTGGCTTTAGAAGGTGATTCCCTAAACCAGGGTGAAACCTGCGCTGTGATCGAATCTGTTAAAGCAGCAGCGGATGTTTATCTACCCGTTGGTGGAGAGATCATCGCTATCAACGAATCCTTGATGGATTCCCCCGAACTCGTCAACGAAGATCCATTTGGAAACGCCTGGTTGATTAAGGTCAAAATGTCTGATCCTTCTCAGCTGGAAAGTTTAATGGATGCGGATACATATCAAAAACTGGAAAGAGATCATTAACAACCGGCCAGCCGGTATCTCTTCTACCCATAGATATAGATCATTTAATCGTAGAAAAGGACTGACTATGTACACACCTCATACCCAGGCTGACCGGGATGCAATGCTGAAGGTGATCGGGGTAAAAAACCTGGATGACCTATTCCAAGGCCTGCCTGACAAAGGGAAATTTCCCGACTCTGGATCTTCCCGATGGCATCAGTGAAATGGAAGTACTGGATGAGATGCAATATATTTCTTCAGCAAACGAAACACCTCAGGAGTTGATATCCTTCCTGGGAGCAGGAGCATATAACCACTATATCCCCGCAGCAGTGGATAATATCATGCGCAGGGGCGAATTCCTAACCGCATATACTCCTTATCAGCCAGAAATTGCCCAGGGCACGCTCCAGGCGATCTTTGAGTTTCAAAGCCTGATCGCAGCATTGACTGGAATGGAGGTGGCCAACGCTTCACACTATGATGGAGCAACAGCTGTTGCTGAAGCGGTAAATATGGCTTATCACCATTTCCGTGGACGCAAAAGGAAAATCGTTCTCTCCCCTTCAGTCAATCCCCACTACCGCGGGACCATCCACACTTATATGCAAGGAATCGATCTGGAGATCGTTGGTGAGGACCTGGATCCTGAAGTAAGCCCTGATGAACTAATTGAATTGATTGATGAAGATACTGCACTGGTATTGGTCCAATATCCAGATTTCTTCGGAAGGATATATGATCTTACAAAACTGGGTGAGGTGGCTCACGAGAAAAAAGCCCTCTTTTCTGTTCATATCAATCCTATCTCCTTAGGTATGATCAAACCGCCCAGCGTGTATGATGCTGATATCGTTACAGGTGAGGGACAACCTCTGGGCATCCCCATGTCTTTTGGTGGACCTTACCTGGGATTATTTGCCACCAAAAAACAATATGTGCGGAAAATGGCTGGCAGACTGGCAGGTGAAACCGTCGATTCTAAAGGTCAACGCGGTTATGTATTAACCTTGAGTACACGCGAACAACATATCAGAAGGGAGAACGCTTCCTCAAATATCTGCTCTAACCAGGGTTTGATAGCCTTAGCATCCACAATCTACCTGAGTCTACTCGGAAAAAGCGGACTTAAGGACCTGGCGGAACTCAATTACCACAAAGCTCATTACGCAGCAGAAAAGATCAGCACGGTTCCTGGTTTTACCGTAAACCCAATTCAACCTTTCTTCAATGAGTTCGTAGTGCATTGTCCCCTACCAGCAGCTGAAATCAATGAGATGCTTTTACAACATGACATTCTGGGAGGGTATGATCTGGGTCTAGATTATCCTGGATTGAAATATGAACTCCTGGTCGCAGTCACAGAAATGACATCCAGATCAGAGATTGATCACCTGGTTGCAGTTTTGGAGGAGGAATACCATGACTGAACCTACTATCTTCGAACTTTCACGACCAGGACGAAAAGGGATCAGGTTCCCGGCTCCAGATGTTCCGAAAACAGCTTTGCCGGAAGCATTTTTGCGGGAAGAACTTCCCTTACCCGAATTACCAGAAAATACTGTGATCAGGCATTTCACCAACATCTCACAATTGAATCACGCCATTGACACAGGTTTTTACCCCCTTGGTTCTTGCACAATGAAATACAATCCCAAGATCAATGAAGAAACAGCCCGTCTACCTGGCTTCAGTCAGATCCATCCTTTGCAGCCAGTCGCTACTGTTCAGGGCGCATTGGGCTTGATGCATGAAGCTCAACAGTGGCTGGCAGAGATCAGTGGATTTGATGCAGTAACCCTACAGCCTGCTGCAGGCGCACATGGCGAGTTCACTGGTGTCTTGATCATCAGGGCATATCATCTTTCCAGGGGAGAGACCCAGAGGACTAAAATGCTAGTCCCAGACTCAGCTCATGGAACGAACCCGGCCACATCCACAATGGCAGGATTTGATGTTGTAGAACTGCCATCAGATGAACGCGGAAATATCGATTTGGAGATTCCTGAAAACCAAACTGGATGATACCATCGCTGGGATAATGATCACCAACCCTAATACGCTGGGACTCTTTGATGAAAATATTATCGAAACTTGCCAGCTCGTCCATGATCATGGTGGATTGGTGTATGGGGACGGTGCCAATATGAATGCTCTTCTGGGCATTTATAAACCTGCGCAAATGGGTATTGACGTGATGCACTTTTAACCTTCACAAGACCTTCTCCACCCCCCATGGTGGTGGTGGACCTGGTTCCGGTCCAGTCGGCGTTATCAAGGAACTGGAAGAATTTTTACCGGCTCCACATGTTGTCAAGGTAAAAGAAGGTGATGAAGACAACCCCGATTTATATGACTTTGTAATCCCTAAGAACACAATCGGGCGGGTGAAATCCTTCCACGGTCACTTTGGTGTAGTAGTAAGAGCGTTTACTTACATGCTAAGCCTGGGAAAGAACGGTTTACTGGATGTTTCCCAGAGTGCCGTATTGAACGCCAACTACATCCAATCCCTTGTCAAAGATGTTTATCATATCCCTTATGAACGACTGTGCATGCATGAGTTTGTAACTGAAGCTTCCTGGGAAGATGCGCCTGGTATCAGAGCGTTGGATATTTCCAAACGTCTGATAGATTTTGGATTCCATCCTCCAACAAACTACTTCCCACTCATCGTTCATGAAGCTTTGATGATCGAACCAACAGAAACTGAAACCAAAGAATCACTTGATGCGTTTTCAGAGGCTCTGCTGCAAATCGCAGATGAAGCGAAAAATAACCCGGATATCCTCCACAACGCACCCACAAAGGCACCCTTCGGCAGATTTGATGAGGTGAAAGCAGCCAAGGATTTGATTCTGAGAACACAGCTGCCAGAGGATTACGGGAAATAAAGTCCAGTCAGGGGAAAAATGAGGATAAAAGCCCGGATAGATGACTAATCCGGGCTTTTTATCCCTTGGATTGAGATGATAAAATATCTATGTAAAAGAAATTACTAGGATTTGGCAACCAATGGCCAATAAAGAAGAATTTAACTTTGTAGAACCTCGAGAAACCGTGGAAATTCACCTTTCTAATGGAGAGGTGATCTCAGGACCAAGAGGCGGAACACTCGAAGAGTATATTGCCCTTCTAGAAGAAAGAGGGACTCCTCCAATTGTTGGCGCTGTAGTTAATGGCAAATTGACCGAGCTCTCTTATCCCGTGATGATGGATGTAGAAGTACATCCAGTCACTATGGAAAGCTCTGACGGTATGCGTTTTTATCGCCGGTCATTGACATTCCTTTTAGAAAGTGCTTTCAGTGATCTATTTCATGGTGCCATCTTAACAGTGGATCACTCTGTGACTTTCGGTGGTTATTTTTGCCAGGTTTATCACCGGGCTCCACTCAACAAAGAAGAATTGGAGCAGCTCGAGAAACGTATGAGAGAGCTTGTCAATGCCAATATCAAATTTGAACGCATGAAACTGTCACTTCAAGAAGGCATAGAATATTTCAAGAAAAAGGGCTATAAGGACAAAATTCAATTATTAGCCCACAGAAAGAAAGATTACCTGACACTTTATAGACTCGGTGATCGGATGGACTACCATCATGGTTACATGGTGCCATCAACTGGATATCTAAAATGGTTTGACCTGGTAATGATGGAAGACGGATTTATCATTCGATATCCCCGCCGAAAGAACCCAATCGTTCTCCAACCAGTACCCAAATCTTTCACCTTGTTAGATGTATTTAAACGTTATGGCAACTGGCTGCACCGCCTCGGCATTGACAGTGTGGGAGCATTAAATGATTCTATTGACCAAGGTCATATCCGTAAATTGATCCTGGTTTCTGAAGCATTACATGAACAGCATATCACGGAAATTGCCGCCCAGATAGATGACAAAGCCGAAGATATCGATGTCATCCTGATCGCAGGGCCTTCTTCCTCTGGGAAGACCACCTTCTCAAAGCGTTTGTCAATCCAACTCCTTGCCAAAGGGATTTCTCCATTCCCATTGGAAATGGATAAGTACTTTGTGGATAGGGAACATACTCCCCGAGATGAATTCGGCGAATGGAACTTTGAATCCTTGGAAGCAGTCAACCGGAAAAAACTGTCCCACGATATTAAACGTCTTATCGCTGGGGAAACGGTCCAGCTACCTCATTACGATTTCCAAACTGGTGAAAGTCGAAAAGGAGAGACTGTCCAACTTCGACCAGGCCAGATCATCGTTTTGGAAGGAATCCACGGGCTTAATCCTGAATTGCTTCCAGAATTCCCCCAATCCTGCACTTATCGTATCTATGTCTCTGCTTTAACGCAGCTCAACCTGGACCGCCACAATCGGGTTTCCACTACCGATACGCGGCTGATCCGCAGAATTGTCCGGGATGCAAATCAACGTGGCTACTCTGCCATGGAAACTATCAGACGCTGGGAATCTGTCCGACGGGGAGAAAAGCAATTTATATTCCCCTACCAGGACAACGCTGATGCCATGTTTAACTCAGCTCTGGTATATGAAATGGCTGCACTCAAACCCGTAGTTGAACCGATTCTCCGCCAAGTCCCATCGGATTCTATAGAGCGGATCGAAGCTAAACGATTGCTGGCATTCCTGGAGTGGTTCCTACCATTGGATATCGAGATGATTCCTGATAACTCCATCCTGAGGGAATTCATAGGAGGATCAAATTTGAAGGATTTCAACCTTTGGTAGTAATAAAAGAATAGATCACATTACAAAAAAAGGCGTTAGATATAAATCTAACGCCTTTCTATTTCTGGCTACTTCGTTACGAACGGGGAAATCTGCGCAGAATTGTCGCGGTATCGGGTAAAGACACTCGCTCCCCATAACTAAGGTCGGATAATTCGCTACCTTTCCGTTTCTCGACATCCTGATAGATATACAATAGGGTACCTTTTTTGGCATATCTTTTATTGACGTAGGCCTGCCCCAAGAAATATCCCTCAGAATCATTGGCACAGCTGGTCACCTTTCCGATCACCCTACCCTGCTCGTCCATCACCGGGTCGCCATAATGAGCTTTCCGGACTCGTTTTTCGCTAAAGCGGAAACGAACGATCACATGTTCGCGGGCTTCTTCTTTGGCCAGGTAAGCCTCGCGCCCAATAAACCAGGGTTTATTCACCTTGACGTAAGAACTAAATCCCGCTCCGCCAACGCCAATATCCAATTCTCCAGCCATCTCATGACCATAGAGAGGAAGTCCAGCTTCTGTCCTCAATGAATCCCTGGCTCCCAGGCCGCATGGTTTAATGCCAAATTCTTTCCCGACCTCCAGCAGCTTTCGGAATAGCGACTCCGCTTTATCAGGGTGAACAAATAACTCATAGGCAAACCGTTCTCCTGTGTACCCGGTCCTGGAAACAACCAGATCGTATTCTTCATTTTTCACTTCGCACAGCTCGGACCATCTCAAGTGATTGATCTTCCTGGTTTCATCTGCATTAAATCCCAGCGCGAGAAGAATATCCCTTGATTTAGGTCCCTGTAAAGCGATATCCACACGCTGGTCAGCGCCTTCCATGGGGTTCTTCAGGTTTCTCAGGATTGTGCGTATACCATATGCCTTTGCCCATGGTCTCTGATTATCAACTTTCACTGTTCCGGCTTTCACTTCGTTCAGCCATTTCCAGATCTTGGCTTCATTTGAGGCGTTAACAACAACCATGTACTCCATTTCGATTCGTCGGTAGATCAAAGTATCATCCAGTACATTACCATCTGTATCAAAGAAATGAGCGTAGGTAGATTCTCCTACTTCCAGAGCAGAAATATCATTTCCCACCACACTGTCCAAAAAAGCCATTGCGTCCGGACCCTCAACTTGGAAAACACCCATATGGGTAACATCAAATATTCCAGCTGTTTCCCGGACTGCATTGTGTTCTTCCATGACCGAGTCGTATCGGACAGGCATTTCCCAACCTGCAAACGGAACCATCCTGGCTCCCAATTCAACATGCAGATCATATAATTTCGTTCGCTGCAATTCCGGATCCTCAATTTCTTCCCATACAAAATTCGGCAGCGGCTTGCCCTTTTCTTCCCTCATACCCAGATAAAAAGGTTTGTATTTGCCATACCGCTCTCCGTCCAGTATAGAATCATGCTCCCGATCTGACTCCCTAACGATGACCGGTCCCGGAATCTTCCGTAAGACATCATCATCAACCCGGACATATCCATCAGACAAAGCTCGGAGCCAGGTTAATACCAGGCCAGACTTTTCCGCAGGTACTGTGAGGTGAAAACTTTGCAGCTCGTCACAGGTAACCATTGCTGGAATGCTGTCTTCCGGTGTGTATAACATGGTAGGTTGATTTTCTCCGCATTCCATTGTTTCTATGTCATTGCTGACCAGATAATCTAGGAATTCGCGGGATTTGTCACCACTGATGATATAGGAAGAGGTATTTTTACTTTCATCAGCCGTATCATCCAAATAATAAAAATGGGGATAACCATGGGATTGAGGTTTGTAATCGATCCCGGCGCTTTGTGCCAGATCACGCACTTTGAGCTTGGCTTCCTCCAGTATTTTAAAGTCTACTTTTGCCCGGAGGCGTCGTCCCTGGTAATACGGTTCACAGGAGAATAGAATATCGGCGATAATATCCGCCACCTGGCGGGTTTCTTCTTCTTTTAGTCCCCGCTGGGTGATCCAAGGAGTACCTAAGCGGACGCCGGAGGGATTTAATGCGGAAACATCTCCGGGGATAGTATTCCGATTAGTGACCACACCTGCCACATCCAGGATACGAGCAGCAAGGTCACCACTCAACCAGGCCCCGTCTTTACCTTTGACAGATTTTGTGTCAATGTTGGTTAAGTGGGTATTGGTCCCACCAAAAGGTATTCTGAAACCTCGTTCCTGCAAATGATCACTCAACACCTTACAGTTTTTTACAATCTGTTTCATTAAATCTTTATGCTCCGGTGTCTGGGCCAATTTAAATGCGATTGCCATTGCACCAAAGACATTTACGTGAGGACCGCCCTGCTCACCCGGAAATACTGCCCTATCGATCTTCTGGATAATATCCAGATCTGTACTCATCAATATCGCTCCCCTCGGTCCAAGCAGGGTTTTATGAGTTGTAGTCGAGATAATATGAGCATGTCCAATTGGAGAGGGGTATTCACCAGCAACGACTAATCCCGCCACATGGGATATATCTGCCAACAAATATGCACCGACCTGATCAGCGATCTTTCTAAATCTGGCCCAATCCAGCTGCCAGGAATAAGATGAAACACCGGCAATGATCATTTTTGGCCTATGCTGAAGCGCAAGGCGTTCAATTTCGTCATAGTCCAGCTTCTCTGTCTCTGGATCCACTGAATAAGGAACGATATTATAGAATTCGCCAGATCGATTGACCCGCGAACCATGAGAAAGATGCCCACCATGGAGCAAATTCATTCCCATAACCGTATCACCAATATTTACGAGGCCATGGTAAACCGCATTATTTGCTGGACCACCTGAGAGAGGCTGGACATTCACATAGATATCAAGAGCGGTTTTTTCATCGTTTGCAAAAGCCTGAGCAGCCCGCTGACAGGCGATCCCTTCCAGAATATCTGCATATTCCACACCCTTGTAATAACGGTCATCGGAATAGCGTCGGTACTCTGTGAGCAGCTTGTCATAATCAAAGAGTTCGTCTTCGGTTAATCCGCCCGTCAAATCAAATGAGTAGCCCTCTGCATAAATATTATGGAAGCCTGAGCCGAGAGCGCGACGTATAGATTTTGGAGTCATGCTTTCGCTTGGGATGAGAATCAATCGTCGATATTGGCGCTCTTCCTCAATCTTGATCAGCTCGTACAGCTTTGGATCAACTTCTTCGATATTTCCACGAACTAAATAATCTTTCATCGGTCACTCCCAATAAAATTTCTCTTATTTAATACCACTTGATCGGTAATTTAATATCAGTTTCTAGATCTCCAATCAAGCCACTATTATACAACAGGTTCAAAAATACAAATGGTTTGACGGAGCAAATTGACATATTATTTACACTCTGGGAACAAGAATCCTGATTCCTGGAAATGGATCGATTTATTCCTCTTTTTTCCCCCTACCCCGCGTGAATAAATATCCGATCACAGAGATAGCAATGGTCATGCCTGATATCAACCATGTTGATGATGGAACCCGGTTCCATGATTGTATTTTTGTGGGGACCTTCACACGAGGTAATTTACTAGCCACATTAAGAGGACGGTGCCGTACCTCTTCAATTACTTCCAATAAGTAATCCCTTAGATCCCCCCTCGAAAAGAATCTGACTAAGCTGGTTAACCTATCTTTTTTAACAGCAGAGGCTGTCAATTTAATCTTAAGGATCTCTTGGTACGCCTCCACCGTTTGAGTTACTATATTGGACCAATCCAAATGTTTAACCCGGTCCCTCGCATTTTGACATACCTGTTGATATTCCTCCGGAGGAAGGTTACATATTCTTTCAATTTGTTTTGCAAATGCTGCTGGTTTCTGGTCCTTTGCCAGCCAGGCACCGACGTCCTCACTCACCAGTTCATCAATTGTCTCGTTAGATAATCCAACTACTGGCGTCCCAGATGCCAATGCTTCGATCACTACTAGACTCTGAACTTCCATTTTAGATGCGGAAGGAAACACATGGGCATCTTCCAGGTAATCTGGGATCTGCTCGTGTGTGATCTGTCCCACAAACTCAACATTTTTCAGGTCATTCTTCTGGATATATTTTTCCAGCTTAGCCTGATATTCAGCATTAAGTGGCTTTCCGACAAAACGCAAAGTATAGGATTCTGGAAGGCATTTAAGGACTTTTAACAAATAATACTGGTTTTTACGCTCTGAGATAAATCCAATAAAAACCAGGATTTTTTGATCACCTGCGTTATCTGCAAATCGTCGCTGATTATAGTGAGCGAGAGCCCTCCCATTTGGAACCACATAGATTGGTCCTTCAAAACCAAATTCCCTGATCGACTCCAATGCAGACTGATTCAGAGCTATTAAAGCGTCACAGTTCCTGAAGAAATTGCCCAAAACACTATGGATTGCATATTCGGTGAGTGAGTTCTTTAGAAATACAGTCGGAACATTAATAGCTTCCGTGGTCCCGAAATCAATAGCCCTTGAAGGTAATACATGAGTTGTATGGACAAAAGGTACCCGGTTCATCTTGGCCCAGATCTGCCCGATCAATCCCATCAAGGCAGGTTCATGGGCATGAACTATATCAGGTTGAAAATCATCCAAGAACTCGAATAATTGGCGCACTGCCTTGGAAGATAGATCTGGCATTTGGAACTCTGTATCACCAGCGCTGCGAATGCCATATATTAACAGTCCATCATCATCCTGGATGATCCCATTTTTATTTGCTGGACAAACCATTACAACATCATGATCTACGGCAAAGCTATGGGCTAATTCATGAGCGACTCTTCCTGCCCCACCCCCATGACCGGGCCGAAATATTGAAGTGAATACTATTTTCATTTTATTATTCCTGGCCTAATTTTCTGCACCAAAACTGAATTCTATCAATTATTGAGCCAAATCGATCAGTCATTTCTAACGGGCTGATACCCATTTCGGACAGGGAATAGTGATGTTGACTCTGGTGATTTCTAGCTTGTTTGGCTTCAAATTCTAATAGTGATTTGAACTCTTCTGTTACAGAAAAACCTAATTGCTGGTAAATACGTAATATGGTTTCCTCTGCATCTTTTACTAGTTCATCGAACTTAACGATGATAGTCTGATCCTCAGGAAGCTCTTCTAATCTATTCAATGGATAATTGTACCAATGCTCAGAAGATTTGATGATGAAATCAGCGCAGGCATATTTTTTGAGTGGTGAACCCAGCATTTGCCATTCGCGTTCTTTAAGGCTGATATGAGATGGAACAGCTTCCAACGGATCGCGGACCAAATAAATGAGTTTTGCATCTGGGAATTTTTCAAGCAGGGTGTCGATCGCAGGAGAAAAATTCGGATTCTTGGAAAGGTAATGTTTATTAGGCTGTCCATGGTAATAATAATGCCTCTGGATGCAGCTTTCATAATACGACATATTACGGGCTTTATCTTCCCGGGAAATCTTTTGATCATAATAAATATAAGGGTCCGCCTCATCTTCCATGGAAGCGAACGACCAGATCTTCAGGGTGGAAAAATTATGTACAAACAAATATTCATCTTCCTCTGGGGCAAGAAGCCTGAAACGGTGGATCCTATCATCTTCTTTCCAAAGCTGCTCCATTTTCCTGATCCTTCTTGCTACTGGCATGCCAATTGACCGACCAAAACTGACTGCACCCCGAATCAGTTTTCTTGTAATAATAGAAGGTGATCCAAAGATTTCCCAAGTCCTCATCGAGAGGAAATTTTTGGTATCACGAGCCATGAGCCGCTGAAGGAAAGTTGTCCCACTGCGTGGATTTCCAATGATGAATATTGGTTGGCTAATCTTGATACCGTGAAATTTCGGGAAAAATATCTCATCAAAAATTAAGCCGGTCCAGACGATCAATTCGAATGGAATATAGATAACCAGAGCCAATAGAAAAAACCCCAATCTTTTGGCTGTGAGTCTATAATTGGTCCCTCGATTATTAAAAAAAATATTGAATAAGAATCGACGAACAGCTTTACAGTTGCTGTAGGACACCAATGTCTTACCAGCTCCCAGGATTTAGATCTTACCCAGCCCTCTCAATACTCGTTCTGGTGTTAATGGGAATTCGTCAAACCATACGCCGGTAGCATCATGGACTGCGGCAGTTATCGCCGGCGCCAGTGAAATTAGAGGCATCTCAGCCATACCCAATGCTCCCCAGGGTCCGTTAGGGTCAGGGGTTTCTAATACAATTGACTCTAAGATAGGCGGAACATCCTGCACGGTCGGTATCAGATAAGTAGACAGCCTATCAGTCTTGACATAGCCATCTTCCTCAATAAAATCCTCTGTAAGAACATAGCCCAGTGCCTGAATAACGCCACCTTCTATCTGACCCCGTAACTGATCCGGGTTGATGGCTTTGCCGACATCATGAGTGGAATATATCTTATCTACGCTGATCTGGCCGGTCTCAGTATCTACGGTTAACTCGACAGCCTGAGCAATATACCCATAGGCGATATTTGGAAAAGATTCACCAGTTTCAGGATCAAAACTTGTAGTTTTTGGGGCCAGATATTGGTGAGTGATTATCGCTGGCCTTTCTTCATTGGCCCACATCTCCAAAGCCTTTTCTCCGGCCTCATAAACGCTGTTCCCCGCCATAAAGGTCATTCTGGAAGCGGATACACTCCCTGAATCTTTGGTCTCACCCGTATCAGCGCTGATAATCTCAACCATCTCAATCGGGACGCCGACTGCATCTGCCGTCATTTGCACGATTGCAGTATGTGTGCCCTGCCCAACCTCTGCAGCAGCATGGCGAACGATCACTTTTTCAATTTCCTCACCGCCATATAGTTCGATAGTCGCCCATGAATTTTCCTGATACCCACCAGAAAAACCAATATTCTTCATTCCGCCAGCATATCCAAAGCCGCGTTTCAGGAAATCATTTTCTTCTTCGAATGTGAGGGGTTTCTTATGCCAATGTCCATCTTCTTTCACCCAAAACGATTCTGCAGCACCACGCTCTAATACTTCGGTAACATTTGCCACACCAGGCAAAGGTGTCTGCACAGATGTCAGGGATTCTTTATCCAGTGCATTTATCACCCGCAGTTCAACAGGGTCCATATCCAGCTTCTCGGCCAGCTTATTCATCTGGCTTTCGGCTGCAAAAGCACCCTGAGGTCCGCCAAATCCACGGAAGGCGCCACCAGGAACTTTGTTGGTTGCTACAGCTCGGGCATCCACTTTTATATTCGGAATATCATATACACCTGTACAAGCAATAAAAGCATTGGTTAATACCTTGTTGGAGGTATACATATAAGCGCCGCCATCTGCCAGAATATCAACCTCGGCAGCGGTGAGCTTCCCATCTTTCGTCGCCCCCCAACGAGTCTTTATATGATAGGCATGGCGTTTATGATGGCCGATGATTGATTCTTCCCGGCTCCAGACGATCTTAACAGGCCGGAGGATTCCCTCATCTCTCAAACGGAACACTGCCAATGCCAGCACTACCTGGATAGAGAGGTCCTCGCGTCCGCCAAAGGCACCGCCGATGGCTGGATGTAATGATCCGGATCTGGTCCCGTTCAAGCCCCAGAGCATGGGCGATCTGTTTTTGTTCATCATGCGCCCATTGGCCAGCTGCAGCGACTGTCACTCGATCCTGGTCATCAATATATGCTACACCGGCTTCTGGTTGAAGATAAGCATGTTCTTGAACAGGAGTATGGTATACACCCTCTACGATGACATCTGCTTTCGCAAAGCCGTCCTCAATATCCCCTTTCCGGATGCGCATGTATTTATAGATATTATCGTCCTTGTCCGGATGGATTAACATCGACCCCTTCTGGACAGATTCATAAGGATCTAATAATAGAGGTAAATCTTCATATGCTACTTCGATCAGATCACAAGCAGCGGCAGCAATATCCTCTGTTTCTGCAATGACAGCAGCAACCTGGTCACCCACAAAGCGGACTCGATCTGCAAAAGGTTTATCGGAACCAGGTCCACAAAGAACTGGCTGGTCTGGAATCTGCAGGCCGTATTCATTAACAGGGACATCATTAGATGTCAGCACCAAAACAACACCTTCCAGGGCTTCAGCCTTGGATGTATCAACGGATTTGACAATTGCATGTGGACGTTCGGCAAAAAGGATTTTCATAAAAAGCATATCCGGCATAACTAAATCCCCGGAATAATCTGCTTTTCCCAATACTTTGTCGAGGGCATCGATTCTTAGATGTGATTTTCCTATTTCGCTCATGTCTCTTCTTTCCATATTGATTTGATATTGGTTCAACTTTTTTGCAGTCGTTTTTGTTCCAGTTCAAAGATCCTCTTGATAATTGCCAGGGAACAAGCATAAGTCGGATCCATGCCATAATAAGACAGCGTACCTGCGCCCAGGTTCTTTCCCTTACTGAGCGGTCGGTCTGAAGCATAGTGAAGAATACCCAGGTCAAACGGCACCCTGTCCAAATTTACAATCTCATCCACAGGATGGCGATAGGGGCGGAACATTTCAAATACCGCTGACAGATATGGACCAGCTTCCATTTCAATTCCTGTGTATCCTTCCCGGTAGAACACATGCATATAGGTTGGGTTTTGCAGAAAAGTCCCCTTTACTGTGACACCTTTTTGATTATCCAGTACAGTTCCATAAACCAGGTGAGGACTCACATCCATGGCATCAAAAGCACGTGGACACAAGTAGGTATTCCGGGAGTGTTCATCATGTATAACATAAGGGATCATTACATCCCCAACTACACCATTGAGCGTTGCGGCTTTCCCGAGTATATAGACACCAAGAATATTTCCCACATTTTCCGCAACTTCCATTAATAAGTTATATGCTGCTAAACCCAAAGGATAATCGATATTTAAGATCAAAGCATCACTTCGAGTTAGAAAATCCAGATCGGACAGACCGTTTGTAATCCTGGGATCCAGCCAATCCT
The DNA here is from genome assembly GCA_963824175.1 of uncultured Chloroflexia bacterium. Classification (GTDB taxonomy): domain Bacteria; phylum Chloroflexota; class Anaerolineae; order Anaerolineales; family UBA11858; genus B10-G9. The sequence goes on from CAWGOD010000007.1 coordinate 40,286, forward strand.
GTTTTAGTTTTGATAGGTCAAAAACTTGGGCTGCGACATCAAAGGAGTGCTCGCTGGATATTCGATGAATCCCACAGGATTCTTCATGATCTGCTCGCCGCTTGACGATCTTATCACTTCCTGGTTCCTGGATGTATTTCTTAAGGGCATAATAAAGGAAATTTTCCTGACTGGAAGGAACTTTCCGGGCCTGGATCTGGCGCCACTCATCCTGTAATTCTTCCTGGCCAGCATCAACCAGATACTGATTGATCTCTTTTTGATTCTTCAAGGCAAATCCAGATAACAGATTTGCAAAACTATGCATATTGCTAGAAATAAAATAGACAGGCCGGTCTAATAGATCTGGTACACGGCTGGAAATAACCTTCCACCAATTACTCGTTGCCCTGTTATATTCGATCAAAGAGCCATTTAACAATCGAACCAGGAAATTAAGTTCGCGGGATTTAATCTTTTCGATCCAATTGAAAAAGTCATCTCCACATATGGAGCGCCAGCGTGTCAGATCGCTCACAGACATCATTAATGCTTCCGCCAGGTTGTACCAGGCTTCATGATGTTTATGGACCTGGGTCAGATCAATATCATCCGGCAGATACTGCAGCAGTTGATGGATCTTGTTCCATTCGATTTGATATGCTGTTAGCATGGGGATGACATCATCAATATCTGAGCGGCTGGCGATGATGCAAGCCAAGATATTCTTGTCGCTATTGTAAAAACAACGGCGGCGGCGTGCTTTACCATTCACCTGCTCCCAATCCCAGACATTGCCCAGGCCCGCTTTCTCGAAGACAGTTCCCGTTTGTCCAAGGACAATCTCTTTAGTGTCCCGGACACATTCTGGAAGCCGCAAAAGAGCGTAAATAAAAGCTGTCATATCCGGTTCCTGGTGCCTGGCATGCTGATGGAGAAGTGAATTCATTCCTGCATGAACTTCCTCAATGGAACGGATCTGCACAGCATCAGATGTCCGGAGCAGAGAATAATATGTCCGCTGATAGAGGTCAACTTCTTCTGAAGCAGTATAAGGTACAGTTCTTTCCATATGTTATCCCTTGGCCTTCACATCTAGATTTTCAGCTTTCGGCACATTATTCTGATAGGCTTTCAGATCTGGAGAAAATTCCTTTTTGAGAGATTCAATATCTAATCCCATTCTATCCAGTGAATAATTCCCATGACCGGTATAGTTCCTGGATTCAACAGCGACATCATACAGTATCTTGTGGAACTCATCCGAAAGCTCTAATCCCATTTCTTCGTAAATCCTGCTAACTTCAGCTTCTGGATTCCCAACAAGTTTTTCAAAAAACACAACCTGATATCGATCAGACGGCAAATCAGCTAAGACCTGGTGCGGATAACGATACCAATGCCTGGCGTGTTCCTTGATCACATCTATCTGGGGAAATTCCTCTTCTGGTGTCCCGTACGCCCGCCAATTGTGAGCCCAAAGATTAATTGAAGATGGAATCATTTGTTCTGGTGGACGAATCAGGTTAATAAATTTTGCTTTTGGAAAAGTTTCCAGCAAGGTTTCAACCGCCGGAGAAAAATCCGGATTTTTAGCAAGATAACGTTGATCCGGATGGAGATACGTATGCCGTTTTAACACATCCTTGTAATAACCAAATTGTACCTGCCGCTCCTTACGCGGTACTTCTTGATCATAATATATATACCTTCTGGCCATTTCGGGAAATGGTGATACCGCAAAAATATTATAGGATGACCAGGTGTGATAGAAAAGTTGGGAATCTTGTTCGTAGGTATATAAACCCGTTTTATGCATGGTGTAAATTTCATTCATCATGCCATCAAATGCAGCCACAGCTTTCTGAACTGGGCTACCGATAAATTTACTTACCTTTAAGATAAAACGAATAATACTTCGGTGAACCAGGGCAGGAGCGAAATATATTTCCCAGGCTTTTAAGCAAGTAAACTGTTCATCTCTTAATAATAATCGATGGAAAAAAGTGGATCCTGACCGGTAATTTCCAATGATAAAAATTGGATCAGGAGAGTTACTTTCTTTATATTGACGGAAAAAGATCTTGTCTAGAGCATATCCGATCCGGATGTAAACATTCCAAAGCGGAAAAAAGAAAAACAAGAACAATAAAAGGAACACCCTTTTTCTCGATAACCTGGCAGGTGTTCCCTTGGAGCGAAATAGGCTGTAATAAAAATCAATCAAATATAAACGAAAATTGAACGGCATAACGAACCAACATTTATTGAATACACTTTCTCATCTAACTAACAGGAAAAAATCCCACAGCTCCTAATTCCATTCCCGGAAGAAGACCTTATTTGAGCAGTTTGAAAAGGTCCCGTGGGCGGGAGACCTTATAAATAATTGAGTAGACTATAGTAATCACGCCAAACCCAATCATCATCAAGAAAAACATGACAATCAATTCGGCATATAAATCAGGAGCCCAACTGACTCCTCCCCGAATATCTGCCGGTACAACAATCCAGCCCTTGGTTTTATTTGCTTCTACAAGCAAATTTGCTCCTGCATAAGACATGATGGCAATCACTCCTAGCAGTAAAAAACCAATCCCCCGCCAGATCGGGTGAACATTCGTAGGTTCATCCCGGATGTCTCTTTGATATTGATGTCGTCCCATTAAGCACCTTCTTTTTGACTAGCTTCCTCAATTGCCTGGAGGATCTTGTAATATCCCGTGCAGCGGCAAAGATTACCAGAGATCGCTGTTTTGATCTCTTCCTCCGACGGATGAGGAATTTCTTCCAGAAGTTTCGCGGCGGACATGATAAAACCAGGAGTGCAGTAGCCGCACTGGACTGCTCCATGTTCAATAAACGATTCCTGGACTGGATGAAGGTCTTCTTCCGTACCCAGCCCTTCTATGGTCGTAATCTCTGCCATGTGAGCCCGTGGAGCTGGAACCAAACAGGACATAACTGCCTTTCCATCCAGAAAGACTGTACAAGCTCCACATTCTCCTTCTTCGCAACCAACCTTTGTTCCAGTCAACTTAGCAAAATCACGTATCAGTTGAAGAAGAGTTCCCCGGTGCCCTTTATTAAACGTATATTCCACACCATTGATACGGGTGATAATAGGGTTTTTACCCGGAACTAATGGTTTATCACCCAGAACTGGTATATCAATATCAGCATCCTTGCTCACTAATAAGACTGGAGAATCGGGCAACCTTGCCCCTTCTTCACCAGTCATAATATGTGTAAGGCCTCTCTTAACCAACACTCGTGTGATCTCCTGCCTGTAATCTGCGGAACTTCGAATATCATCAATTGGCCGGGCTGCTTGCTTGGCAAGATCAGCCGCTTGATCGATAATTTTTTCGGACAGCTCTTTTCCAACCAGAAAATCTTCAGCAGCAGAAGCATGGATGATCGTTGGCGCAACGGCGCCCAGGGTAATACTGGCACTTGTGATCTTCCCTTGATCTAATCCCAGCAGGACTGCCATATTCACCAGGGAAATCGCCTGGGCTTTTCTGAGACCCAACTTTAAATATTCACCGTGTTGATCAGCTTCCATGGAGGGAACGATTATTTCCGTAACCATTTCATCTGGTTGGAGCACATGTTTCCGAACACCTGTATAAAAATCACTGAGGGCAACCTGACGTTCTCCATCCAGGGATCGTATTTTCAGCACAGATTTCAGAGCTACTAAAGGTACGATAGTGTCATTTGCCGGAGATGCTGTCACCAGATTGCCAACAATCGTCCCAGTATTTCGTATTTGGGGAGCGCCCACTTCCAAGGAAGCTAATGCCAATGGAAGAGCTCTATCGCGGATGATCTTCGAGCCCACGCATTGATTATGTGTCACGCCGGCACCAATATGGATAAAACCATCATCATCGAGAGTTATCTCATCTAACTTTTCAACCCTGGAGATATCTATCAGGGTTTTAACTTCCTGATGAAAGTCCTGGCGAATTTCCAGCAGCAGATCTGTACCACCAGCAATGATCCTGGCTTGATTTTTTTTCTCGGCCAACAGTGGGAGTACCTGTTCTATTGAAGTTGCATTGATATACTCTTGCCACATAATTCCTTCTTCGTCAAATCTGACTGACTAATCCAATCTCAATTATGATAAACCTTTTCCAGATCCACCTCGAACGACCTGGAAAATTTCCGCCATGATGCTGAGTGCAATTTCCTCTGGTGTTTCGGCTTTGAGATCCAGTCCAATTGGAGCGTGGATCCGATCCAATTCTTTTCTCTTAATTCCGGCTTTAAGCAGCTCTTCCTCAGTTAGCTTCCATCTTCTCCGTGAACTGATCACACCAATATATGCAGACGGTGCAGCCAGCAGCTCTGGAAGTCCCAGTATATCCACCTGATTGTTCCGGGTTGCCAGGACTATCACTGTATCCGATGAGAACTCAATTTTTGAGGATAATTCCTCCAGGGAACAATGTATATATTCATCTGCTCCTGGCACAAAGTCTGGTGAGCAGAAATCTTCCCGGTCATCACTCAGGATCACCCGAAATCCCAGCCATTTTGCCAGATATACAACCGCTTTACCAACATGTCCACCACCAACAACGATCAGGTCTTCCGGTTGTGTTAATGGATCGATAAATACCTCCAAGGTCCCTCCGCAGATACCGGGATCGCCTTTATCCGGATTAATCAGATCGTAAGTCACGGATCTTCCTTTCCCCAGTTTGGATCGATTCTAATGCTTCCTCAATTACTCTCCCTTCCACCTCACCGCCGCCTATCGTCCCAACGATCGATCCACTCGCATAAACCAGAATTTTACAGCCTTCTTTGCGGGGCGTTGATCCTTTAGCCCTAATGATTGTGCATAGAGCTGCTGCTGTTCCTGCTTTAGGTAATTCAGCTAAGGCTGATAATACATCACTCATTTTCTACACCTTATTTGAGATCAGGCTTCAAGCAAACTCAGTATGACCGGCAGGAGTTGTTTCTTTCTGGAAACCACGCCTTTTGCGAATCTAGTTTCATCCGGACTTTCCGGATAAGGCAAATCATCAAATGTTGGAGGAGGGTTGTTGAAAACTAACCGGCTAGAACTCTGAACAACATCTGTAACCATCAGGATCGTGAAATCCAGAGCCCGATTTACCCGCAGACGTTCCAATGCATCTTCCAGTTCCGGTAAGTGTTTGTCCACTTGCACCAAATCGGTTACTTCCGCCTGGGCAATTCCAAAATTCAAACTACCTGAAGTATAGGTTTTTGTATCCGAGGTAACGATCTCATCCGGATCTCGGGTGGATATACCTGCTCCCGCTTTTATTACTGCCTCGCCGTAGGATTCTAATGATTCTCCATTCAGGGGACTATTAGCTGAAAAAGCACTAGCGTCCTAACCTTTCGGCAGCTTTTCTGTCACGGTCGGTTGTTGTGGGAGAGGTAAAAAAGAGAGTATCAGAAAAAATACCGGCCAAGAGGATACCCGCAATATCTGCAGGGGCACTCAAACCAGCTTCAATAATACGCTCAGCGATAATAGTGCTGGTGCTTCCTACAACTTCAGTGGTAAATCGGATTGGCGCCCGGGTAAAAGGGTTGCCAAGCCGATGGTGGTCAATGATTTCCAGCAATTCTGCTTCCTCCAGAGCGCCGACAGCCTGTTCTTTTTCATTATGATCTACCAGAACGACCTGAACCCGGGGGGGATTGAGGATATCCCGCTGTCGCGAAAGTCCAACATACTGCCCATCATCATCCACCACAATGAAATAATTGCGCTCCTGCCTTAGTATCTTATTCACGGCATCGCGAATACGACTGCCCGCTTTGAATTGGGGAACATCCGTATCAGCGGCTTCATGACAGGGCATATCAAGGAGTTCTGCGATACGCATATCCTGGCCACCTGGATGGGGACCAACCAGCTCAGACAGGAAAGAAAACAGGGTAATTCCAGTGATCAAGCCATACGGCGTGCCGTCCTCATTCACAATAGCAGAAACACCACCCGTCCTGCTGGCGATTTCCCAGGCATTTCTGAGCGGCTCATCCGGTGATGTAGTATCCATACGGCGGGCAACAACTTCAAACCGGGGAGATACATCCGTCATCAAACAGGGTGCATCCAAACCCAACCGTTTCAGCACCCAGGTTGTCTGAGGGTTAGTTGTACCAGCCCTGGCAGCTACAGCATTGATCCCATCCCGTTCCCGAAGCAACCAGGCATATCCAATTGCAGAAGCTATTGAATCGGTATCTGGATTAACATGTCCAATCACGTAGGTAATCATTTCCATAGGCAAAACCTACCTATTTTCCTAAAAAATGAGGCCTTTCTGCCCCTTATTATCAACCAGTTAATAACTACTAAATTATAACAGATTGGCAGTCTACACGCATTCCGCCACCTGTTATGAGTTAGTGAAAATGCCCAGGACAACTCGCTCCTGGGCATTGATTATGTCTTTGGCCGGCAGGCCTAGTTTCCTTGCAGCTCTTTCCAGATCTTCTCTGGAGTCACCGGGTTATCAAGGATATTTGCTCCGCAGGCATTAAATACTGCATTCCCGACTGCCGGAGCGACTCCATCCATAGGTATCTCAGCTACAGCCTTGGCACCGAAGGGGTGAGAAGGTTCATAAGTTTCGATAAATATTGTGTCCAGGATCGGCATTTCATGCGCTTCAAAGATATGGTAATCTCTAAAATTCTTCTCGCGAGCCCTGCCTTTCTCGTCATAAACCATTTCCTCTGAAACAGCGTACCCAAGAGCCTGAGTCATACCACCTTCGATCTGACCGGAGGCTGTCACAGGGTTGATGATCACTCCCCCATCCACGGCCATTACCAGGTGATCCACAATAACCTGGCCGGTTTCAATATCCACAGTTACTTCAGCGAACTGGGCCGCAAATGGTGGAGGAGATACCGGGGACACATAGGATCCCACGGCCATGATCTGTTCCTGATTGGCATGGTGGAGTGAATGCAGGGCGATATCTGCCAGGGAGACTGCATGTCCATCTGGTGCAATTGCGCAACAGTCAATCAACTCAATCTCACTAGCTTTGAATCTCATCCCTTCCAGGCGGGATTCCAGAACCATCACTGCTCTCTCTCTGATCTTTTCAGCCACTTTATTTGACGCATCAACAACCGCTGCTCCGGATATATAAGTCGTACTGGAGGCATAAGCGCCCTTGTCAAAAGGTGTGAAATCCGTATCTGACGAGTATACGATTATGTCCTCCAGATGCACACCCAAGATCTCGGCCGCCATTTGCGCCAGAACAGTATCTGATCCTGTTCCAAGGTCTGTTGCACCTACTAGCAAGTTAAATGACCCGTCATCGTTGAGTTTAATGCTAGCGCCTCCCATATCCAAATACGGAATTGCCGTTCCTTGCATGACCAGCGCCACACCTAATCCCCGTTTCAGGTAAGGTTTTCCCGGTACATCTTTCCAATCCTTATCCGCCAGTTTTTTATCCCATCCAATGGCTTCTTTGCCTTTCACGACACATTCCGCCAGCCCATTTGTTTGGATCATCTCCGGGACCGGTTCTCTGCCCTCGCTCCAGGCAACACTAAAGGGATGGATCTCTCCAGCCTGCAGAGAGTTTTTCATGCGGAACTCTAGTGGATCCAACCCCAATTCATGGGCAATAAATTCCATATGGCGTTCAACAGGCCAATATCCTTGGGGAACTCCATAACCGCGATAGGCGCCGGATGGTGGAGTATTGGTATAGACAACATCAGCATAAAAGCGAATATTGGGAGATTCTCGGAACGGTCCATCTCCAACATATAAAGCCATTGCTTTTGTAGTATTGCCGGTCACCGTCAACGCATGTGCGCCATTGGCGCCAGTATCACTCAATGCATACATAGCATTAGCGGTCAACGTTCCATCTTTCTTCACCCCCGTTTTCAGCTTTATTCGCATAGGGTGGCGTGAGCGGGATGCGATAAATTCCTCTTCCCTGGTGTATACATACTGAACCGGCTGCCCGGTGACAATTGTTAAGTGAGCTGCAACATCTTCAATTAACATTTCCTGTTTGCCGCCAAAAGCGCCACCAACACGGGGTTTTATGACTCGGATCCTTTTAATTGGGAGATCCAGGACAGGCGCGATCATCCTGCGGACATGGAATGGAACCTGAGTGCTAGTTCGAATGACAAGGCGGTCATCCTCATCCCAATAAGTCACTACTACATGGGGTTCAATATGGGCCTGTTGTACTTTGGGTACTTCATATTCTGCCTCGAAGATCTCGTCTGCCTGCTTAAACCCTTCCTCAACATCACCAATATCGATCCGGATCTCTGCGGCCAGATTTTTCGATGGATCAGAGTCAGCGAAATTGACATAATCATCCTGGTCATGGATTACCGGCGCGCCAGGTTTCATGGATTCTCGAGTATCCAGAATCGCTTCAAGCATCTCGTATTCAACTTCGATCGCCTCAACTGCCTTTTGGGCGATCTCTTCAGATTCTGCTGCAACAAATGCTACCCGGTCTCCCACAAAACGAACTTTATTATCCAGGGAGTAACAATCCAGCGGTCCTGGAATCGGATCGGATTGACCCGCAGTAGAATACGGCACGCGGGGTAGATCTTTGTGTGTTAACACACATCGCACGCCGGGGATCTCCAAGGCTTTAGCCGTGTTAATGGATTTTATTCTGGCATGAGCATGAGGGCTGAACAGCACTTTAGCAAATAACATATCCCGTCGTTCAAAATCAGCGGTAAAGGCTGGTTTACCCTGCACAAGCTTAACGGCATCCACTTTTTCTTTGGGTTTTCCAACCTGACGCCATGTTTCCGGGCTGTTGCTAACTTTCAGTTCCGTGATCACCCTCTCTGCAGTTATAGTCGATCCATCAACCTCGACTGTCCGTGTAGGTAGAATAGAGTCATTGATATCCGTATTCATCCATTCTGGAGGGACCTGAATTGGATCTTCAATAGGCGGTACTTCCTCTCCCCTCATTCGGGCGGCTGCCCGCAGAACCGCTTCAACGGGTTTCAGATAACCAGTACAGCGGCATAAAACGCCAGATAGGGCATCCCTGACCTGCTCCTCTGTCGGATCCGGCTCTCGGCTAAGCAGCTCTTTGGCTGCCAGGATCTGGGCTGGAGTACAGTAACCACATTGGATAGCGCCGGTTTTTACAAATTCCTGCTGAAGGATATGGAGTCCCCTGCCCTCTTTCCATCCCTGCTTAGGATGGTCACCCAGCATCTCAATAGTCTCAATATCGTGTCCATCAGCCTGAGCTGCCAGCATCAGGTAGGCGTTGACAGGTTTTCCGTCAAGCAGGATCGTATCCGCACCGGATTTTCCGTGTTCATCACCAAATTTAACACTTCTATAACCTAATCTTCGCAGCACATAATATAAACGTTCGCCCGGATGAATATTAAGCTGGTAGGACTGATTATTTATGGTAAGTTCGATATCGATCATGATGATTAATCCTTAAACGGTCTCAGTAATCTCTTCTAAACAGCGCTTCACAAGCACACCAGCTGTGTCTGATCGATAGGCAGCGCTGGCCCACTGATCATCTGCATCAGAATAAGCATCTTTAGCAGCTTCAACCACTCCAGCGGATTCAGGACCATCCAGGACCATCACCGGTTGGTTTCCATACCCGATCAATACAGCCCGAGTCCTTCCTGATGGCCATTGAGTGACTGCAGCGCCAACAATAGGTAAATCTGCTGGAGATCTGGCAACATACTGATACGAGACGCGGACATCCGCCGGGATACTGATATCCATGATCACCCGACCGGCTAATTTCTCCTCCCGGATTGGCAGGAAGTCCCCCAACTTGATCTTTTCAGTTTTATCCTTCGACCGAGCGAAAACCAGATCTGCATCCAGAGCCAGGAATACTCCCCCGATCGCAGAACGCCCATTTGCAACAACCAGAGTTCCAGCCAGGGTTGCCACCTGACGCCTGTTATAGGTTTCCTGGTGTTTGATACCTTTCTTAAGAGCAGCAGGAATGAGTTCAGAGTCCACCAAAGCCTGGAGAGTGACTGCCGCCCCAAACTGGAGATTTTTTCCTTTCTTTTGAATAGCGGTCATACCCAAATTTTGCAGGTCAGCAACCGCTATTGGTTCTTTGATAATCTCATTTATATATAGTCCACCTCCCAGAACGATCGTCCGGGAAGATTTTCTAGAAAGCAGGGTGAACAGTTCTTCAAGGTTTTCTGGACGGTGGTATTCAGTGATCATAATAAATTCCTCATGCAAAAAGCCCTGGAAAAACACTTCAACTCCAGGGAGAAGTATCTCTCCAGGGCTGGTTATCCTAAAAAACTATTTCGTTCCAAAAGTATCGATCAATACCTTTACATCCCCACCAACAGGATACAGGATCGGTGTTGTGCAGCCTTCTGCTCGATACTGATCTACTTTTTCGTGAGCGACATCTGGTGTACCAGAAGCAGTAATTCGGTGAATAAGATCATCTGTAACCAGGTGTTTGGCAGCCTGGATCTGTTCATGGGTTGCCGGCCAGCCTAAGATCGACTGGATTTCAGCAACAACATCATTCGAAACGCCTGATGCAATGGCGATATGAGGCTGCTGAGCAAGGTATTGGGTCAGCAATTGCCGGGTGGAGTCCATCGCTTCATCATAATCATCTGAAACTGAACAGACAACTAACTGAGGGCGATCGATATCATCAATCGTCTTCCCAGCTCTTTTGGCGCCAATTTCGATATTTTCGATGGCCATTTTGTTATATTCCACAGGAACACAGTAATTCATAACCACACCGTCGCAGATCTCTCCGGCCAACTGAAGCATTTTCGGACCAGTGGCGCCAATCATGATCGGCACATTGCGGGGGTTGGTATTTCCGTGAACAACGTCCAGTTCAATATTCTCAACATGGACAAATTCACCATCAAAAGTCACATTTTCCATATTCAACAAGCGCCGCATGATTTCCACTGTTTCCCGCATGGCTGTGAGCGGTTTGCGTCTCGTAATGCCAACATTTTCTGCCAAGGGATCCCACCATGCACCAATACCACAGATCATCCTGTCAGGTGCAAGGTCATCCAGTGTCAAAAAGGTTGATGCCAGCAGACCGATATTGCGGGTCCAGTTATTGATCACACCAGAGCCGATCTTGATCTTCTCTGTGACAGCAGCATAAGCCGCCATCGGAACAATGGCATCTCTCACCAGGCGGGACTCAGCCTGCCAAACGGAGTCAAAGCCTTTTTCCTCTGCATAACGAACGTACTCGAGGCCATCCCGCAGATCATGGGCATCCTGTAAATAAAGTGCAGCTGGTTTAGTCATGGTTATCCTCCATAGATAGTAATTAGATTTCCATTATTTTTTAATTCTTAATTCTGCTTCAATCAATGCTAGATCCTCAGGCTCATCAAGATCCAATTCCAGAGAAGCCAGGTCACATACCTCGAGGCGCACTCCGGCATCCAGAGCCCCTTTACTGTGTTTCTCAAATGATCCAATGCCATACTCAAAATCGATCAAATCTGGTGGACAGACAAATAGCGCATTGGTGCCTTCCTTTTTCCTGTCCGGAGCGATCACAACAACTGGTGGGTTTTCTCGATGAACGAGTATTTTACGGACATCTTCCGCGTCCAGGCGTGGTAGATCAGCCGGCAATACTAAAATACCACAGGTCCCGTAAGATTTGGCTATTTCCACTGCCCGGGTTAAAGCAGTATTCAGACCGGGACTGCCATACTCCTGAACTGTTCTAGCACCCAAATCACGAGCCAGAGCCAGAGCTTCGGTATCCCTACTTATTACCAGGATTTCCTCGATCTCATTGATCGTAGATAAGACCTGGATAGTATGCTCCAGTAAATATTGATTCAAATCTGCCCGTTCTTCGGCAGAAATCACCTTTGCCAGGCGAGATTTCCCCCTGCGAAGAGGCTTAACAGGTACGATTGCCCATAAAGACATTCTTAAACCTCCTTTATCAATTGATTGCCAAATATCACTACTTCACCCGCCAAACGGATGCGGTCCTGCCGGTTTTTCATCAAGGTATCAGCCTGCAATATCCAAACATGACCATCAAAACATGATACTATTTCACGGACAAGATTCTTATCCTTCTGATCCAAAATAAAACCTGTGATCAAATCATTGTAACCTTCAGCAACAGACAAAGCGGAAGGTTCGATACCCATCTCCTTATACATCTTAGCTGCCGGGCCTTTAACTGCTTCACCACCTATGATGGGTGAAATTGCCACAATGATCTTCTTTTTTAGTGCGTCTAAATATACCTGGAACAGATAAGATTGGGGCAATGCTCACCCAGGGATTGGAAGGACAGATCACAACCAGATCAGCCTCCTCGATCTCTGAAATAACACCCGGTGCAGGTTTGGCGCTTTCAACATTCTGAAAAATGAAACCGTCGACCTCAGGTTTTGATCCCAACTTAACAAAATATTCCTGAAATGGGAGTGTCCCCTGATCTGTGTTCACCAGTGTCGGAACCGGATCATCACTCATGGGTATGACCCGAGCAGTGATTCCCCAGGCGTTACAAAAATCTGTTGTGATCTTAGAAAGCGGCTCCCCTTCATTCAACCGCCGGGTCCGCTCAAGATTGGTGGCCAAATCTTTATTTCCGAGAGAAAACCAATCAGGTCCGCCCAGATCTTTGATCAGATCCATCGTTTCCCAATTTTCGGATCCCCTACCCCATACGGTTTCAGGATTTTCCATTCCCGCAAGGTTATAACAAACTGTGTCAAGGTCGGGGGAGATATTCAAACCAAAATGAGTAAAATCATCGCCCGTATTGACGATCACAGTCAATTCAACTTTTGGGATCAAACGATAGATCCCATCCGCTAATTTTGCGCCACCAACTCCTCCAGCTAGAGCTACAATTTTCATTCAGTGATCACCTTTAACACTTATCTTATTCCAACCTAACTATTCATCAGCGAAATAGATCACACTCTAAATCTCGCGGAAGCTCCTGAAAGGATCCTTCCCGGAGAGAATAAGGGAAACCCCGCACATGCACAACAGGAAGTCCCTCATCAGCCTGCCCCATCATTAATGAGGCGGCTGCTGCGAGTTCATCCGCCACGGCGATTTGGGTTACCTTCAGCTCATAACCGAATAAATCCGGTTCTCCCCTTAAGTCCACGATACCCGGTAGGCCTGAATACCCTATTGAAATACCTACGGTCCCATTACGCCAAGCCCGGCCGTGGGAATCTATGATCAAAACACCAATCTGTTTATCCGAGACCTTTTCCAAGGCCAGGCGAATTTCCCTGGCTGAACGATCAGGGTCCTGAGGGAGAAGCAGCACGCTTCCATCATCTGAAACCGTATCTTGTTTGACATTCGATCGATCAATTCCAGCATTCGCGCATACGAATCCTAGTTTGTGCTCCACAATGATCAGCCCTGGCCTATGACGGAGCACCTTGGCGCTTTCCTGGAGGATCAACTCCACAACCCGGGGATCCTTATCTGTTTTTTCTGCCAATTCTTTCGCCTCTGGCGAGACTGTCACAGATTGTAGACTGACCTTGCGCCCTTCTGCCTTTGAGACCACCTTCTGGGCGATCACCAGTACATCACCATCCTGAAGCTCGATTTCATTATCGGTCAAGCAGGTATGTAGTGTTTCTGCCAGATTGTCTCCCTTCTGTATCAGAGGGAAATTTGCCAGGGTGACTAAATTCAGGGCACTACCAGGTTTTGATGTCACAAAACTCCTCAGGAACCTACGATCTTAATGCTGGCATGTTTGATATCGTTGAATTTATTCAAATACACCAGCACTGCGGTGATTCCTTCCAATGTAATAGCGATATCGAGATCACCCACATAAAAGGCATTCATACCGGCTTCCCTGATCAACTCGCTAACCTGGTCAGCATCTTCGCGTTGGTCTGCGCAGACCAACACATCGCTGTCCAGCTCCTTATCTAGATTCTTGAGAGCGCTGGCTGGGATATTCTGGAAAGCAGCCACAACCCGAACACCTTCCCCCAGCAAGTCCTGGGCCAGACGGGCCGCAGAAGGAGGAGCTGGTGGTTTAGGATTGGGAAATTTGATCCGAGCTGTAGCATCGACCAAGATCTTTCCCTGCAGGTCGTCTTTTAATCCAGTCAGGGCTGCCTGGTGTGCGGTAGCTACTACAGTCAACACATTGATATCTGCTTCCCTGGCGGCTGCTCCATTTTCCATACCGCGAACCAATTCTTTTCCAAGGATCTCGTTGATCTCACTGGTTACCTTTAACGCTTTTTCCTCTTGCCGGGAACCAATAATGACATCATAGCCATTCGATGCCCAGCGCAGCGCCAGGCCTGTCCCTTCATTTCCTGTTCCTCCCAGGATGGCAATAGTTGGTTTTTCAGACATTCATACCTCTCTTATACATACTTGTCCTAATAGCTTTTTAATTAATAAATACCAACATAACCTTCATAACGCTTCCAGATCTCCGGAGCAAGTTTCCGAGCTTCCGAAGCAATCTTTTCTTCATCCAGTGTCAGCAGTTCTTTATCTTTCATTAAGAATTTTCCAGCAACCATGGTGGAGGTGATCATGCTTTCCTGGAATCCAAAAATGATCTGCCAGGGAAGATTGCCAGCACTTAATGGTGTGAAGGGATGGAAATCCACAAAGATCAAGTCCGCGGCCGCATCGGCTTGAATGGTACCCACAGTTGTATCTGGCAGATACAGATTTGCCAGAGCAGCGTTGTTATAGATGCCCATCTGAACTATATCCATGGCGCTCATCTTGCGGGGGTCCAGCCGGTGAACTTTGTGCAGGAAGTAGGCAGTTTTCCATTCCTCCCACATTGCATGATAAAAACCATCCGTTCCAATTCCAACCTTGATCCCAAGTCGAAGGAATTGTTCAATCTCAGCAACACCAACGGCATTATTCATATTGGAACGAGGTTGATGGGTCAGCCAGGTTTTAGTTTCTGCCAGCTGTACCGCTTCCGCCTGGTCGATATGAACACCATGAGCTACGATGGTCCTGGGACCCAGCATTCCAAATTTATTAAGCCGATCGACTACACGCAGTCCACCACGCTTCAAACTGTCGTATTCATCTGACTGGTGTTCACCCACATGAACATGGAAACCAGCACTATCATCAATAGTGTTCCGGCAAGCCTCTAAAGTATCATCATTCAGAGTCAAGCTGGCATGCAAACCAAAAGCTGCTCCCAGTCGATCGATCCCGGCGGCTTTTTTGATAAAACGGGCATTTTCCTTTATTCCTTTTTTAGCTCCCTCCGGCCCATTGCGATCGGTCACCTCGTAACAAAGGACCCCACGTAGCCCCGCATCCAACACTACATCTCCAATTACATCCAGCGATCCATCAATAAAATTAGGGGAAGCATGATGGTCAAATAGAGTAGTTGTTCCATTCTTGATGGCATCTACTGCAAATACGAGGGCAGAATAACGTACACCCTCTTCATCTAGCGCCATATCCAGCGGCCACCAGAGTTTTTTCAAGATTTCCGGGAAATCTTTAGCCGCATCCCCGGGGATCCCCATACCGCGCGCAAAAGCTCCGTAAAAATGCGTATGGGCGCAGATATTGCCGGGCATTACATATTGGCCCCGCGCATCCACAACTTCTTCATCAGGATGAGCCTCTGTCAAGCCAGGACCGATTTCCTTGATCTTGCCATCCTGGATAAGCAGTTCAGCCCCTTCCAAGATCTGATTCTCGGTTTCCCAGGTGATTAATTTTCCATTTTTGATAATCATTTTTCCTCCTGCATAATAATTACTATTATTCGGATTTATTCTCTTGATAATTGATCACAAAGTCTTCCTGCCGCAAATTTTCCATCGCTCCGGTTACAGATTCCCTCACCCAGCTGATGGCATCCTGACCTTCCATACCCAGATGTTCCTTGGCAAGGCATGCCAGAAAAATACCCGTTCTTCCAATACCCGCCAGGCAGTGAACAACTACATTTTTCCCGCTTTTGGCGGCTGATATTGCTTCATCTAAACCAGCCTGCCAACCAATCAAATCTTCTGGAATGCCAAAATCCGGTACGGGGACATGCAGAGTCTCCATACCATTGGAACGATAGAATACTGGCAGATCTTTTCCAGCATAAACCAGGTATTCCTGCTGTTCAGTTAATATCACCACCAACCCGATTTCTTCATCTAAATACGACGACCAGACCTCCTGTTTATCAAACCGGCTGAACGGCATCGGGCTGCGGAATATTTTCCCGGGCAGTGAAAAAGGTAATTCTATCAACATAATAATTGTGCTTAAACAAAAATTTCACAGATATTTATCCTGTGAAACATTTGTACAAGGCATTTTTGGATGTGTGGAACAAATGAGTTGGTTAACAATAAAAATATATATTCTATTCATGGGATCGGCGACTCTAGCTCGAAAGGACGGTAGCACTTTTCGCCAGGTTACCCTGGCGCCGCCGGGGTTAATCCATAACCACCAACGACCACCGATCCATGTTTCTAAAATTGTACCATGAGGTCATTCAAGGACAGAATAGGCATTTAATCCTATCCTACCCTTCTGAAATCTCCCCAAAGTTTTATTTCTTGTTTTCAATCTGCCTTGCCAACCAATCCTGGTCGATCGGTATGGTATGGAAACGGACACCACAAGCATTATAAACCGCATTCACGATCGCTGGAGGAACTGGCATGGTGGAAATTTCTCCCACTCCTTTCCCGCCGTAAGGACCTTCTGCAGTGGGATCTTCGACAATAATCGCCTTGATCTCATCTGGAACATGGTGAATGGAAGGCATACGGTAGCGCGATAAATAGTCTGTGAATACCTGGCCTTCCTCGACGATAAATTCTTCTGTCAAAGCATGCCCAATACCCATGATCAGTCCACCTTCTACCTGGCCCTGCAGTCCCAGCGGGTTGATGGCTTTGCCGACATCCGTTGCGCCCACAGCCTTGGTTACCCTTACTTCTCCGGTGTCCAGATCTACCTCAACTTCAATTGCCTGAGCTGCGAAGGAATAAGCAAAATGTTTATCCCCTGCTTCTCCAAGCGGTGTTGTTTTGGGAGATTTGTAATCATAGACCAATTTAGGAACCCGCCCCTCTTCCCTCATCATGGCGCCTACCTCTTGGAAGGTCAGTTCCTGGCCATTGGCCTGGATCTTTCCGTTTTTAAAGATAATTTTCTCCGGGGGTTGGTTAAATTTCTCAGACAGCGTTGCCAGCATACTATTCCTCAAGGAAATTGCAGCAAACTTGGCCGCATTACCTGAAATATAGGTCTGCCGGGATCCTGTTGTCGGTCCGCCGTCCGGAGTGAGATCCGTATCAGACAGGTATACACTGACCTGATCGATGGGAAGGCTTAGCTCCTGGGCGGTGACCATTTGCAGCACAGTGACCAGTCCCTGCCCGATTTCTGCTGAGGAGATACGGGTTTCCACGATCCCATCCTCAAGCAACTCAATTTCGGCGGAAGCATTATCTGGTGCGCCTTCTCCCAAACCGGTATTCTTGAAGGTGACCGCAAAACCCCAGGCCCGACGTTTATTGGGTTCTCCTTCAACTTCTCGCGACACAAAGGGATCTTCCCCTCCGTATAAGCCAGCATTTCCTTTTCCGTTTTTTCAATACACTCCAGCAGGCCAACACTCTCGGTAAGATGCTGGCCTGTATTGGTAATTGACTCCGGCTCTCGAGAGCATTCTTTCTTCGCAAGCTCAACTGGCTCAATATCCAATTCTTCAGCTACCTGATCCATCAAGCACTCGATCGCAAAAGCAGCCTGCAAAGCGCCAAAACCGCGGAATGCGCCTGATGGTGGATTGTTGGTATACATGGCATAACAATCGATCTTCACATTGGGAACAATGTATGGGCCAGTGGAATGAGTGGTTGCCCTTCCCATTACTTTGGCACCTAATGAAGCATAAGCACCAGTATCTCCATATAACTCGGTTTGGGCAGCGGTTAATAGTTCCATCTTTCTTTAGACCCAGCTTGACATTGATCTGTGTGGCATGGCGTTTAGGATGAACCAGCAAACTTTCATGGCGAGTCATAGAGGATCTTCACTGGTTTTCCCGTTGCTTGAGCCAACATGGCAGCATGGATCTGGCCAGCGATGTCCTCTTTCCCGCCAAAACCTCCTCCAACCAACGGGCTTCGGACACGCACTTTGTCAAATGGAAGATCGAGAGCTGCCGCAACTTGATCCCTGTCCGAATATGGAATCTGGGATCCGACATAGACTTCCATTTTTCCATCGTCCAATGGACGGGCAATGCTGCATTCCGGCTCCATAAAAGCATGATCATATGAAGGAGTGAAATATGTATCTTCAAAGATCACCTCAGCTTCTTCAAAACCTTTTTTGATATCTCCTTTGTCGACTTTAATATGCTTCAGCAAGTTTCCACTTTCATGAACAAGAGGAGAATCATCTTTTTTGGCATCGACGGCATTGGTCACCATAGGCAGCGGTTCAATTTCCAGATCGATCAATTCCAGAGCTTGCCTGGCAATCTCTTGCAGTATCAGCCGCCACAATGGCAATTGCATCACCCACATAGCGGGCATTTTCGCCGACCCCTATCAAGGCCGGCCAATCCTGGATGATCAAGCCGTGATTGACTCTTCCGGGGATATCCTCAGCTGTCAGAACAGCCTGGACACCAGGAAGCGCTTTGGCTTTGGAAATATCAAGCTTCTTTACTTTTCCATGAGGAATGCCAGCCCGAAGGGTAACGCCAAAAAGCATATCCGGGAAGCTAATATCATCCGTATAGATGGCTTCACCAGTGACTTTTTTATTGGCCTCAGGGCGAGGAACAACCTGCCCCACAACATCCATCCCTCCCCCAAAATCAAATGTGGGATATTCGATCGCCGTTCCCTTTATTGATCTTGTCGGCAGCCGCGTGAATGGCATTGGTGATCATCGGGTATGTTCCGCAGCGGCACAGAGTGTCATTTAATGCGTATTCAATGTCTTTGTCCGTGGGATTCGGCTTCTCGTTCAATAAGGCCGTAGCGGTCATGATCTGACCGGGTGTGCAGAATCCACATTGCACCGCTCCATGTTTCACAAATGCTTCCTGGACAGGATGAAGCTCTTCGTCCTTGGCCAATCCTTCAATTGTGGTGATCTCTTTCCCTTCGGCTTTTTCCGCCGGGTAATTACAGGAAAGGATCGGTTCGCCATCCACCAAGACTGTGCAAACGCCGCATTCCGCCTCACCACAGCTTATTTTTGTGCCTGTTAGCCCCAAACGATAACGCAGCACATCAGATAGCATTTCCCCGGTTTCAATTTCCAGGGTATGTTTTTTATTATTTACTGTAAATGTTAGGTTTGTCATCTTTTATCTCCCAGCTCAACCAGCTAAAGTTTGGCCCTTTCAACAGCAGTATCAATGACTTTCCGGAGCAATACCGGTAATATTTGATGGCGATATTCTTTGGTAGCCCGGTGTTTGCTTGTCCTCAAGCTGACTTCTTCTGCCAGGATTTTCGAGGCTTCCTGCAAAACCGAGTCACTCCAGGTTTTGCCGGATAGATATTCTTCGGTTTTATTTGCCCTAAAGGGTTTTGGGCCAGCAGGCCCGCAAGAAACCCGCACCTTTGATAGTTTTCCATCTTCATCCAATTTCACCCAGGCCGCCATATTCAAGATCGCGATCGCCACACCCTGGGGCCGCATCACCCGGTGGAAAGCAGATCCTTCCTTTTTTCCCTTGGCTTTAAACCTGAAACTGGTCACAATAGCCTCGGAGCGATCAAAATTGACCTTGCCCGGTCCAGCGAAGATCTCGATCAAGGGCTGCCAGGCTGAACCGTCTGGGGAAGCAATCTGGACCTCTGTGTCCAGAGCTAGGAGGGAGATCGTGCCGTCTCCGGCAGGTAAAGCATGAGACACATTGCCGCCAATCGTGGCAACATTTCTCACCTGAGGACCGCCAATCAAGCCGCAGCCTTCAACAACGCAGCGGGCGTGTTCCTGAAGAAGTGGATCAGAGATGATCTTTTTATGTGTCACCCCAGCTCCTACGATGATCTGATCCCCTTCCCTGGTGACCTTCTTTAATTCCGGGATCTCAGAGATATCTACCAATCGATCCACAGAAGGATGCCGACCCTGACGAAGTTCAAGAAGCAGATCTGTACCGCCAGCTATCACAGCTGATGATCCTGTTCTTTCTGTCAAGTATTCCAGCGCCTCAGATATAGATTTCGGTTGAAGATAATCCTTATAGTAGTCCATAGATACCTCATTAGCCTTGATAAACCAAACAAATAGTAAAGAATAAAGTTATTCCCAATCAAGTATTGTACTCACTATCAAATCCAATATCCAATCAAGTTCACATAGTAATGATTATTGTGTGGAAATTAGGTATCAATCATTATACATGAAGCTTTAAAAAAGACCATTTTAGAATGAGATTAACATTTAACTGGCTTCCCTCAGTACCCAGTCTGGCTGGTCTGCGGTAAAATTGACCCAGTGTATAACAAATGAATCTGCAATAGAGGAGAAAGCCCATGTCGGATCATCGCCAATTAGCGCTCAAGTACGCTGAGGAGCATAAAAAACAATCACTGGAAAAAATGGTACAGATCGTCTCCATTCCTTCTGTTTCTACTGATCCTGAACGGGTTGGAGATATCAAAAAAGCAGCCGAATGGCTAAAAAGCGAATTGACCGTTCTGGGCATGGAAAAGGTTGAAATCTACCCTACCCCACGCCATCCGATCGTTTACGCGGAAGATCTGTCTGCCGGTGAAGATAAACCCACCGTTCTGATCTACGGTCACTATGACGTTCAACCGGAAGACCCGCTGGATGAATGGGATTCAGATCCTTTCACACCCACCGAAAAAGGTGAAAATCTCTATGCCCGGGGCGCAACGGATATGAAAGGCCAGATCATTGCCTGTTTCAGCGCCATAGACGCCATTCGCCAGAACTGGAGATTTACCGATCAATGTCAAATTCCTGATCGAAGGCGAAGAAGAGATCGGCGGTTCCTATCTAGAAACCTTCATTAAAGAAAACCAGGATCTGCTGGCCTGTGACTTTTTCCTGAATCCGGATACTGGCATGCAGGCTCCTGATCAACCAACAGTCACTTACGCTTTACGCGGGATTGCTTATTTTGAACTGCGGGTCCAGGGTCCTAAACAAGACATGCACTCAGGCTCATTTGGCGGAGCGATCCACAACCCGGCCCAGGTGATGGCCGACCTGCTATGCCGGAATGCATGATAAGAAAGGACGGGTGACCCTTCCGGGTTTCTATGACCGGGTCAAACCACTTGACGATGATGAACGAGAAGAAATCAGCAAACTTCCGATCGGTGATGATTTCTATCTGGAACAAGGCGGCGTAAAAGCTCTCTTCGGCGAAGAAGGATACACCGCTGTGGAGCGCACCGGCGCCCGCCCCACCCTGGAGATCAACGGCCTGTACTCAGGTTTTATTGGTGAAGGCCAAAAAACAGTCCTGCCAGCTTATGCGATGGCTAAAGTCTCCTGCCGGCTGGTGGCAGACCAGGATCCTGTCGAAGTCTACGAACAGTTCAAGACATACCTGACAGAGAATGCTCCTGATACAGTGACCTGGGAGCTGACCCAAATGTCTAAGGATTTTCCATCCTTGAGCGACCGCAAATCCAAATGGATCGAGGCTTATGTCCAGGCTGCAGAAGCGACCTGGGGCAAACGCCCGATCTTCAAACGGGAAGGCGGCAGCGTACCAGTTGTTGTCCATATTCAACAGACCCTTGGTGTCGATTCGGTAAATATCGGATTTGGATTACCAAGCGATAATATGCACGGTCCCAATGAAAAAATCCATTTACCCACATTCTATAAAGGAATTGAAGCTCTGGTCCATTTCTTCTTCAATCTATAAATATGAGTTCAAAAACCCCTACACAAACAAAACTGCCGAATTATGGTGGTCAGGCAGTTATTGAAGGCGTGATGATGCGCGGCAAAAAATTCGCTGCAATCGCCATGCGCAATCCAGAAGGTGAGATCACCATTCATACAGAGAAACTTAACAAGATCTATCAAAGCAAGATCATGAAGATCCCCTTTTTACGGGGATTGATCGGATTGAATGATGCCTTGATCCTGGGGATGAAAGCCCTGACTATCTCTGCCAATACCCAAACCGGTGAAGATGAGAAACTCGAAGGTCCTGCCCTGTTTCTTACTTTTGCTCTTTCTATTGGTATAGCTATCCTGATATTCTTCCTGGTTCCTGCCGGGGTCGGACAGGCAGTGGAACGTTATTTAGGCTGGAAACCCTGGGTTGGCAACATACTAGAAGGATTGGTCCGGCTGGTTTTCCTGATTGCCTACATGTGGGGCATCGGTCAGATGGAAGATATCAAACGTGTCTTCAGCTACCACGGTGCAGAACATAAAGTGATCAATGCCTTTGAAGCCAACGCAGAATTGATTCCAGAAAAGGTCAAGGAATACAGTTTGGAACATCCCCGCTGCGGGACAGCTTTCCTGCTGATCGTGGTCCTGTTTTCAGTGCTGCTATTTACAGCTCTGGGGCCAATGTCCCTGCTATGGCGCCTGGTCAGCCGCATTCTCCTGCTACCAGTCCTTGCTGGTGTTGCATATGAATACCTGCAGTGGACAGCAAAGAACCTGCACCGCCCCTTTGTAAGAATGCTTGTGAAACCAAACCTTGCGCTGCAGCACCTGACAACCAATGAACCTTCACTGGATATCCTGGAAGTCAGCATTGCTTCCTTTAATGCCATGAGGGAGTTGGAAGAGGCGTAAATTAAAGGGATTAAGTCCTTTGAAAGGACTCAATCCCCCTCACGTTTAAAACAAAAAGGATACGGATTCCTTTGAGAAATCCGTATCCTTTTCAATTTAATAACAAATATCTAATTCTCGTCTTCCAAAAACTCCACTACTTCCATAGCAGCAGCTGCACCCATACCGGCAGAGATAATCACCTGTTGGAAGTGAGGATCCCCCACTTCGCCAGCGGCGAATACACCCGGCAGATTTGTGTGCATTTGTTGATCAAGTACCAGGTAACCGTTCTCATCAGTATCAAGACGATCTTTGAATAACTCGGTGTTGGGATCATGTCCGATGAAGATAAATATACCATCCGTTTCCCGCACTACTTCCTCATCAGTCTTCTTATTTTTCAAGCGGACGGAGTTAACCGTTCCATCCCCAATGATCTCAGTGACTACGGAATCCCAGATAAAATCAATTTTGGGGTTATTCTTGGCTTTATTAGCCAGGTAAGGCCCCGCTCTGAGCTCATCCCTGCGATGCACAATGGTGACTGATTTAGCAAAACGGGTCAGGAAGATACCTTCTTTCAAGGCGCTGTCCCCACCACCAACCACAATCAGGTCCTTCTCTTTGAAGAAATGACCATCACAGGTAGCGCAGTAGGATACACCCCTGCCAGTAAACTCGGTTTCCCCTGGTACGCCTAATTCGCGGATGGAAGCACCGGTGGCAATGATCAGGGATTCAGCCAGGTATTCTCCACCGTAAGTGGTTACCTTGAAAGGCCGTTCAGAAAGATCAACTTCAGTTGCGGAATCAAAAACGATTTCCGCTCCGAATCGTTCTGCCTGTTTCTGGAAAACTTCTACCAGGTCAGGACCTTCGATTCCATCCACAAAACCAGGATAGTTTTCGATAGTATCCGTTCTAGATACCTGTCCACCCAGGTCCATGCCAGAAAGCACAACCGGAGCCAAGTCTGCCCGGGCGGCATATAATGCCGCGGACAAACCCGCCGGTCCTGAACCGATGATCAAACATTGGAGGACTTTTTCTGGAGAATTCAGTCATCTTTCAGATCAAGCAAGTACTGCCAGAACTTTTTCAAAGTCCATAATATTGTAGTCTTCACCACCCAGCTTGATCTCGGTGCCGGTGTATTTCGGGAAGAGGACTTTGTCGCCAACTTTCACGGTGATCTTGACGTCTTCAGTGCTTTCGCCAACTGCTACTACAACACCTGTCTGGGGTTTTTCTTTTGCAGTGTCAGGAATATATAATCCACTGTCTGTTCTGTTATCTTCCTCGACCGGCTGAATAACAACACGGGCGCCCAAAGGTTTAATACCAATCTCTTTTTTAGTCATGCGAATTACTCCTTATTTCAATCTTTTTAAACAACAATTTCACTTCCACATTTTACCAAATTTAAACTGATTGTTACTGTACAGACCTCGAATATTGGCAAGTTTTTATAAATATTTTATACAAAACAGACTACTTGGGGAGCAGAATCTTACCTGGAAGTTCAAAACTACCTGAAATAAAAAATCCGGCTGGTTGTCCAACCGGATTTTCGTGTTTATTGTTTTTATTTTATTTCTTGCGGTCTGCCTGCTGGGCTTCTTCCAAGGACCAACCTTCCAGCACTGCCTGCCTGGAAAGACGGATCTTACCGTCTTTGCTAATGTCAGTCACCATAACAGTGATCTCATCACCAAATTCGACCACGTCTTCAACATTCTTGACATGGCTGGATTCCAGCTGGGAAATGTGCACCAAACCGTCTTTTCCCGGAAGGATCTCAACAAATGCACCAAAGGTCTTGATGCCAACTACGCGACCAGTATAAATTCGGCCAACTTCAGCAGTTGCGGTCAAACCTTCAATTCGTTCTCTTGCCATCCGGGCGCTTTCGCCATTATCAGATGCGATGAAAACAATACCTTCATCATTGATATCGATTTTTGCGCCAGTGGTTTCCTGGATATCACGAATGGTTTTTCCACCTGGACCAATGATTGCGCCGATCTTGTCCACGGGTACCCGGACAGATTCGATGCGCGGAACATGGGGTTTGAGCTCTTCGCGGGGGACGGAAATGGTCTCCATCATTTTGCCCATGATCAGGGTTCGGGCTTCTTTGGCTGCTTCCAGCGCTTCGGACATCACTGAAGAGGCTAAACCTTTCAACTTGATATCCATCTGCAAAGCAGTGATCCCGGCATCAGTTCCAGCAACCTTGAAGTCCATATTTCCAATATGATCTTCTAGTCCCTGGATATCGGTCAAGATCGCGTAACGATCGCCTTCTTTGACTAAACCCATTGCTACACCAGCAACTGGGGCTTTGATGGGAACTCCAGTGTCCATCAGGGACAAAGTGGAGGCACATACTGAAGCCATTGAGGAAGAGCCGTTGGAAGACAGCACTTCTGATACTAAGCGCAGAGTGTATGGGAAATCTTCTTCGGAAGGAATCACAGGAAGCAAGGCACGTTCTGCCAAAGCGCCGTGACCGACTTCTCGCCGGGAAGTTCCACGTAAGAAACGAACCTCGCCAACCGAGAAGGGTGGGAAGTTGTAGTGATGCATGTAGCGTTTGGTATCATTCGGTGAAAGATTATCAACAATCTGAGCATCGCGGGGGGTTCCCAAGGCGGTCGAAGTCAGTACTTGAGTTTGACCGCGGGTGAAAAGACCAGTTCCATGAGCCCTAGGACTGGTGTTGGTATCACACCAAATATCACGAACTGTGGTCAGGTCACGACCATCAGGTCGTATCCCCGTATCCAGAATTCGGTTTCGGATAGCGGATTTTAACACACCTTCAAAAGCCTCTTTGACATCACTTGAGGAAACTTCTTCATTGTCTTTAAAGGATTCCAGAACCTCATCGCGGACTACGTCCAGAGATTTACGAAAATCAACTTTTTCAAGGTTCTTTTCAAGGATTTCGTTAATTGAAACCAAGGCTTTGCCTTCGACATCAGCTTTCAGTTCATCACTGACTTTAAATGACTTGTAGCCTTTCTTCTCTTTTCCAAGCTCCTTGGCCATATCTTCCTGGATATCGATAAACGGCTGAATGGCTTTTTGTCCCCATTCAAGAGCTTCCAAGAAATCCTCTTCAGAGATTTCCTTGGAGTTACTCTCTACCGTCAGGATCGCGTCGCGGCTGCCAGCCATGACCAGGTCCAGATCCGATTCTTCGATCTCATCAAAGGATGGAAATGCAATGAATTTTCCGTCAACGCGACCAACTCGAATTCCACCGATGGGTCCTTCCCAGGGAATATCTGAGATAACCAACGCTGCGGATGCGGCATTAATTCCGAGAACATCCAAGGGATAGTCTTCAGATGAGAGTGCATAGAGGATCAATTGAACATCATTGCGTAGATCTTTGGGAAACAGTGGTCTGAGCGGGCGGTCGATCAAACGGCATGTTAGGGTAGCATCCTCACCAGGTCGTCCTTCGCGGCGGAAGAAACCTCCAGGGATGGAGCCGTTAGCGTACATGCGTTCTTCATAGTTAACGGTCAATGGGAAGAAATCTGCACCGTCGCGGGCGTTATCACTCATGGTGGCGGTCCCCAGCATGATCGAATCTCCGATCTGGACAGTGACTGCACCGCCTGCCAGCTCGGCCAGGGTTCCGGTTTCAATAACGATCTCTTTTCCTTCTACTACTGCTGTATATTTCTTTGATTCAGGTTTCATTTTTTACCTCCTGCCGGCATTTTTAGGGTCAGGGACTGGGAACTAAGGACATGAAAATGTCGTTACCTCCCAATACCCAACCTAACTAGAATGCACGGACTTGATAACATTCTACATTTGGGTAAGTAGTTAAACGTTCGTTTATATAAGCTATTCAGTTTTTATTCCTCAGGGAGAAAGAGATCCACCGCCTGGTTGGGTCCCCCTTTCCAACTCAACCTAACCGCACCGACAACCGCATTTCCCCGCCCCATTGCAATTTCTGCCTGATATAAAAATAAAACCGAGGGGTCATATCTGAGCACCCACTCGGTTATATTGATTTATTTCCTTCGTAAGCCCAATCGATCACTGATCGCAACATATCTTTGATAATCTTCTCGTCGAAGATATGCCAATAATCTGCGGCGTTGACCAACCAGTTTCAATAATCCCCGTCTGGAGGATTCATCGTGGGTGTGATCCTGCAGGTGTCCGGTTAATTCCAAAATCCTGGTGGTCAAGAGGGCAATTTGGACTTCTGGCGAGCCAGTATCATTCGGATGTCGTCCAAATTCCTTGATAATTTCTTCTTTCTGTTCCTTTAACATTGTCATGACGTCTGCTATCTCCTAAAAATATATGCTTTTCTGCTTTCTAGCAGGTCTCCAGCCCCGCAGCCATTGCCGCAAAGTGGTCTAGTCAGCTCGGAAATTATACCAAAGAGAACCTATCTGGCAAGTATGCTCGTCAGCTCTCCAAAATCTCCCTTGCTTGTTTAACATCACTACTGATTTGGTCAACCAGGTCACTTACCTGGGCAAATTTCATTTCATCCCGCAGTCGATCTATGAAAACCAGTTCCATACTATCGCCATATAGGTCCTCGGAAAAGTCCAAAACATGGGCTTCAATGCGGGGAGCTTCTAAATCCTCTCCAAACGTCGGTCGATAGCCGATATTGGTTACAGCTGAATAGGTCTTACCCCTGATAATTGCCCGGCATGCATAAACACCCGGCTTGATATCAACCATTTCAGGGAGAACTTCTAGATTTGAGGTGGCGAATCCCAGGCTTTTTCCTCGTTTTTCACCCATGATTACCTCACCACTGATCTCAAAAGGCCTACCCAGCAGCTGAGCTGCTTTCCGGATCTGACCAGTACGGATTTTATTCCGGATCGAACTGGAGGAAACCAATTCTCCCTCATGGAAATAAGCAGAAATTTCATGGATTTCATACTTATAACCCTGCCCGATTTCTTGCAGGTAGGAAGGAGTCCCAAGGCGATCCTTACCCAAGGCAAAATCGTATCCAACCCATAGTTCAGAGAAATTCAAATGCTCATGCAATTGTGAGATAAAATCCTCTGGGCTCATCCGAGAGGTTTCCAGAGTAAATGGATATGTTAAAACAATGTCCACCCCTAACTCTCCCAGTAATTGGGCTCTTTTCTCCGGCATCGTTAGATAATAAGGCCGGATCTCTTCTTCCAGTACCAATTGAGGATGGGGATGAAAAGTCACTACTACTGCTGGTTTCCCAGCTTGATGGGCTCTGGTCTACTAGGGAATTAATGATCTGCTGATGACCAATATGCACACCATCAAAACTGCCGATGGTCACTAGGGATTCTTCCAAAGAAATTTGTTCGAGGTCTTGAAAATGCTGCATAAGAATCCAGTCAGGATGTAATGAATACCTTACGAGGCTGCCAGGTATCATCGCCTTCAGTTGCTTCCAGCAGCGCAATTAAATCCCCCTGTTCGCTTAACCCTCTGGCCCAGCCGCTTGATCCCTGTTCAGCCGGGATGCGGTGACCATGTTTGATCTTTTCCATATCATCTGGAGTTAGATCCAGGGTATGCCAATCTGCTAGAGTTTCAGCTGCTGGTATCAGGTGTTTATACCAATCTCCCACCTCAAAGGATTCTTTTAGATCCTGCAAGCGAACAGCATCTCGAAGGGTAAATTGTCCGTTCTTGGTTCTTCGCAATCCAGTCAGATGAGCTCCAACACCCAAATCACTACCAAGGTCATTCGCCAGGGATCGGACATAAGTACCGGATGAAGCATAAACGTCGATCACCGCTTCTGGAGGAGCCCATTCCAATATTTCCAAATTATAGACATCGATCATGCGGGGTTCCAGATGGACTTCTTCTCCCCTGCGAGCCAGGTTATAAGCTTTTTCTCCATTTACCTTGACGGCAGAATGGGCTGGGGGGACTTGGGCAATTTTTCCTTCGTAATCCCGGAGAAGATTCTGGAAATCATCTTCAGTAATATGGTCAACAGATTTGGTTTCTCCAACCTGTTTCCCTTCGGTGTCATATGTATCTGTGGCAACGCCAAAGCGTAAAATGGCCTGGTAGCGTTTATCAGATGCTGAAAGGAATTCACTCAGCCGAACTGCCGGCCCAATCAATACTACTAAAACTCCCGAAGCGCGGGGGTCCAATGTACCAGTGTGGCCTGCTCTGCGAATACCAGTTCCTTGCCGGACGACCTTCACTACATCATGTGAAGTCATCCCAACTGGTTTATCGATAACCAAAGCGCCGGTACTAAAATCTTTTAACTGATCGCTATTCATAATCTAAATCTCCCCAACTGATAATCTTGAGCGCGGACCATTCTAATCACTCTTCTGGAGTGATTTCCTGGTTGCCTCAAGTACTTCTTCTTGCACTCGCTTCAGGTCACCTTTAATATCTGCTCCTGCTGCAGGTTTATGGCCGCCCCCGCCAAATTGGGTGGCTATGCTGGAAACATCAAAACCTGGTCGGGATCGCCAACTAACCTTCACGCTACCATTCTTCTGTTCTACAAAAACAACACTGATATCAGTTTCCTTGATCCTAGCCAAGACATTGATCAAATCTGCATCATCACGGCCTGGATAATCAGCTGTTATCCGATCCTCTAATGATAAGGAAGCCCAGACCAACCGGTCTTCCATCTGGATCCCTGATAATCCCTGACCCCAATATTTAACTGCCTCGATTGATTTTTCCAGCATGGCTTTGCGGTACAAAATAGGCAGGTTTGCGCCAACTTCCATCAATTCTGCCGCAATTCGAAGCGTTTGGGGATTGGTGTTGGAGGTTCTGAAACCCAGGCTATCGGTCAGCAAGCCTGTTAATAATGCTTCTGCGATAGGTAGGTTTATGGGATATGAGAGCTCTTGTAATAAATCGAAAATGATTTCAACTGTGGCAACGGCATTATCACGGACCAGATTCAGCTTCGCAAATTGAGTATTGGTTGGATGATGGTCAATATTGACATCAGGTTCCCCAAATTCATCCAGCACAGACCCGATTCTTTCAATGTCCGAGCAATCCACCACTATCACCAGATCAAAAACACCAACTGCTTCTCTGATGATTCTGTCAGACCCGGTCAGATGATTGAATACCTTTGGAACGCCATCTTCAAGGACCAGGGACACTTCTTTCCCCATTTCCTCAAGGATTAATCCCAAACCAAGGGTTGAACCTACTGCATCTCCATCAGGTCGGATGTGAGAAATGATCAGGATCCGGTCAGCTCGTGACACCAGATCCCCAAATGCCTGTATTTGATCTTTATTCATCCAGATCCTCGAGCCCTTTTTCCTCATCCAGCTCTGCGAAGATCTCATCCAGACGATCTACCCTCTCTGGGATAGGATCCCAGTGAAAACGTAACTGAGGGAATGTGCGCAGGTGGGAAATGCTCACTGCCAGTTGGGATCGGATAAAACCCGAAGCTCGTTTTAAAGCAGCCAAAATATCCTTTTTTCGGTCAGAGCCATCTCTGGCTGTAACATAAATATCTGCGTGAGATATTTCCCGATCCAAATCTACTGCGGTGATATTAACCCCTTCCAGGCGAGGATCACTGATTTCCTGCATAAATAGCAGGGTTAGTTCCCTCTTGATCCGGTCGGCAATACGATCTGTCCTTGATTCTGAAACCATGACTTCCCTTAAAATTCTGAAACCATCTCAATGACGTAACTTTCCAGCACATCACCTTCTTGAAAGCCGGAGAATCCCTTTAAACCTATACCAAACTCGAATCCATCCCGGACCTCATTAACATCATCCTTATGGTGTTTCAGGGAAGCTATATTACCTTCAAACGCGATCTTGCCTTCCCGGAGGACACGGATCTTGGCATTGCGGCGTATTTCACCGGTTTCCACCTTGCATCCGGCCACCTGTTCATATTTACCTGAGGGGAAAATAGCCTGGACATTGGCCCGGCCTATCAGGATCTTCTTTTCCACCGGTTCCAGCATACCTTTGAGTGCTTTACCAATATCATCGATCAAGTGATAGATGATGTTGTATTTTCGGATGGAAATTCCTTCTGCATCAGCCAGCCGTTTGGCCCCACTATCCGGACCGACATTGAATCCAAGAATGATCGAGTTTGTGGCGGAAGCAAGCATCACATCATCATTTGTGATAATGCCA
Source organism: uncultured Chloroflexia bacterium (assembly GCA_963824175.1). Classification (GTDB taxonomy): domain Bacteria; phylum Chloroflexota; class Anaerolineae; order Anaerolineales; family UBA11858; genus B10-G9. Next base: position 71,262 of record CAWGOD010000007.1, read on the forward strand.
GTACCAGCATGAATTACTTTGACTCCGATATCCTGTTGTTCTCCGCCGCTCTTCATATCTTTTACAGAGTTGACGATCGGTTCCAGGGATCCCTGCACATCAGCTTTGATGATCAGCCGAAGCTCTTCCTCTTCGCCAGCCTGGACCCGGGCAAAAAGTTGCTCCAGGTTCGCTGCCGGATCTATCTCAACTTCCATCTTTTCGGTTATCAGCTCTCGTTCTTCAATCATCTCGCGGGCGACTTTTTCGTTCTCTACAACACTAAATAACTCACCCGCTTTGGGAACATCACTTAGGCCCATCACTGAGACAGGCTTGGATGGTCCGGCTTCCTTGATCTTAGCGCCGGTGAAATCGAACATAGCTTTTATACGTCCACAGGATGTACCAGCAATGACAGTATCGCCAACTTTCAAAGTTCCATTTTGAACCAACAGTGTAGCCATCACACCACGGCCTTTAGTGATCTCGGCTTCGATAACGGTACCAAAAATATCTCCCTCGGGATTTGCCTGGATATCCAGATCATCCGCAATTAGCAAGATAGCTTCCATCAGGTCATCCAAACCGGTTTTTTCGGTGGCTGAAACTGGAACAATAATCGTATCCCCATCCCAATCGTCCGCTATGACACCAGCATCAGCTAGTTGCTGTTTCGCTTGATCAGGAGCAGCATTTGATTTATCCATCTTATTAAGGGCGACAATCATGGAAACCTGGGCTGCCCGGGTATGAGCAATGGCCTCTTCAGTCTGAGGCTTCACACCATCATCCGCAGCAACAACCAACACCACAATATCCGCTCCCTGAGCACCGCGGGCGCGCATGGCAGTAAAGGCAGCATGACCAGGTGTATCCAGGAAAGTAATCGGTTTATCATTATGTTTAATTTGATAAGCACCAATATGCTGAGTAATACCTCCAGCTTCTCCGGCTTGCACCGAAGTCTGCCGAATAGCATCCAGCAAAGATGTTTTCCCGTGGTCAACATGTCCGAGAATGGCAACAACTGGAGGTCTGAGGACCAAACCTTCTTCGTCCTCTTGCTCCATTTTCTGGCGCCAGAGCGGAACTGCTATTTCTTCAATTTCTTCCTCTTCCTCGACCTGGGCAGAAACCACTTCATACCCCATCTCCGCAGAGACGATAGCCGCAGTATCAAAATCAATCTCCTGATTGATATTGGCCATCATGCCGTTTGCCATCAAAGTCTTGATGATCTCGATCGGACTGGCATCCAATATTTCGGCCAAATCGCGGACAGTGATACTGAATGGCAGTTCTACATGTTTTAGCTCTTGTCCGTTTTCACTCATTTATTACCTCGTTGGTCCTGATTTATTTCTCACTCAAGTCAATTTTATTTTTCATTGAAGGAGGATTCCCGAAAAGCTATTAATTCTGCCCGATTTGCTTCAGTCAGGGTTGTGTTCAATGCTTTTTCAAGATTTTTTTTCACTCCACGCTCCCAACAATCGGGATCAGCATGTAGATACGCTCCCCTGCCGGTCATTTTCCCGGTCTGATCCACCACCACACCTTCAGGTGTTCTTACCAGGCGGATCAGCGATTTTTTATCCTGGCTTTTCCTGCAAGCCACGCACATGCGTTGGGGTTTGTGCTTTATTCTTGCCATCGATCAGACAGGATCTACTCCTCTTCCTCTATCTCATCCTCTGAAGTAGTTTCTTCTTGATCATCTGCTTCTTCTGGTTCTTCTTCAGATTCCTGTTCTACTTCTACGGGAGGTTCAGGTTCATCGGCATCATCAGCTTCAACCTCTTCCTCTTCTGAAGTATCTTCTGCTGTAATATCTTCTTCCTCAGTTTCTTCAGCTGAGGGCTCTTCGGGTTCACTCTCACCTTCATCCTCTGCAGCTTCTTCTGCAGGGGTTTCTTCCTTTTCTCCATCTTCTTCAGCCAGATCTTCCTCTTCTTCCTTCCCTGTGCTCTCCTCATCGAGGACAATCTCTTCCACGATGTCATATTCTTCAGAGAGAGGTTTATAACCGATCATCACTTCCAGGGCGCTCTCGATCTGCTTGATAGAGGCTGGGCCGATACCATCAATGTCATTAACCATCTCCGGAACCAATAACAGTCGGTACGCTAACTCTCCCACATTACTGAAATCTGCTTCATTCAGCAGGTTCTCAACTTTGGTGGGCAGACCCAGGGTCATGATTGGTAGATCGTAAGCATCATCCGGCACTGCGGCTTTGGCAGCATGGATACGGGCCTGTTGTTGTTTAGAAACTTCTTGGCGTTCCTTGATCAAACCGGATTCTACGCGGTTGTTGAAATTATGCAATTCGCGGTACTCTTCAGGTGAAATGGGCCGGCCTTCCGCTTTTTTAGCCATAACAGCTTCGATGCGGGGGATAGTCGACGCTTCCAGATCCTGGAATTGGGCATACTTGGGGTTATCCTGGATCTTGAAGAGAGTATCGGATACAGCTTCAAAAAGTCCTTTAATATCGATTCGCCAACCAGAAAGTTTGGCTGCCAAGCGAGCGTTCTGCCCATTGCGGCCAATGGCCAGGCTGAGCTGATCTTCAGGGACAACCACTGTTGCTGTGGGCATTCCATCAGATTCCTTATTCAAAAAGACACTCAAGACCCGGGCAGGACTCAAAGCCTTGCCAATAAATTCTTCTGTGTTGGGATTCCATTCAATAACGTCTATTTTTTCATCGCTTAATTCACGCACAATAGCCTGAATACGGACACCGCGGATACCAACACAGGCACCAACTGGATCCACACCAGGTTTGAGGGCTGATACAGCCACTTTTGATCTATAGCCTGCTTCACGTGCAATAGATCGGATCTCAACTAACCCCTGGTAGATTTCAGGGACTTCATTTTCCAGCAAACGTCGCAAGAAGTCACGATGACCGCGGGAAAGGATTATGCGCGGTTCACGCGTAGTTTCTTCCACATCCAACAACAATGCCCGGATACGGTCATGGACCCGGTAATATTCTTTTGTGATCTGCTGATTGCGGGGCATTTTGCCCTCAGCGTTAATGTTCAAGCCAATGGTCAGTTCATGGCGGTGAACAGCCTGGATCACGCCCGTTACGATTTCTCCGATCTTTTCGCTGTAATATTCATACTGGGCCAGGCGTTCAGCCTGGCGAATACGCTGCTGGATCACCTGGCGTGCTGTTTGGGCAGCCACGCGTCCGAAATCTTCCGGGGTGCTTTCCACCATTTCCAGGTCGCCCAGCTCAGTATCCGGGTTTACTTTCTTGGCTTCTTCTATCAGCACTTCCGTTCGATCATCTTGGATATCCTCGACAACCTCTTTCTCAACAAAGACGATCACATCACCAGATTCAAGATCGATCTCCGCCTCAACCTTCTGAGCACTGGATGCATTCACAGAGCGCCGGTATGCAGATACCATAGCGTCCTGGATCGCTTCAACAATGATCTCCTCTGGGAGGTTTTTATCATTGAGGACTTGTTTAAATGCCAAAGCAAATTCTGTTTTCATTTCAATATCTCCAACTACGTTTACCGGGAGGGATGGCTCAGGCTAAGGATGGCAATAAAAAAAGTGGGTAAACCCACTTTCCGACGCCGCCAATATTGCTTCCCCCCTCTGTAAAAACATTTTATCATGAAGGAAATGGGCTGGCAAGGCATCCCCTCATCCCAGATAAGAACAAAAATCTGCCCCTAAGGGCTCGGATCCCCTTCATCTACAGAAGTATTTTCCTCCCCTTCTCGCAGAAGTTCCTTTAAATAACTCTTTTCACCAGTTTTAGAAGTGACTTTCCCATCAAGCCAGGCATTGCGAAGCTCGCTCAGGATCTCAGCATACCGTGGACCGGGTGCCAATCCCTCTTCCTGAAGATGTTTTCCTGTAATATTTGATTCCACGTGCTGCCAGGAAGATAAATAGCGAGACAGAATGCCCTTCAATTTAGGCGTTTTTTCATTCAAATAAACCGCATAAATAGCCAGGTTAGATATCCGACTTAATATGGCGGTTGCTTCACTGGCAGGATGTCCATCAAGATCAACTAATTTTTCCCTCAGTTCTGATGCCTGACGGATTGTTTCAGCCAGACCACTGACCAGGCGCAAGCGTTTACTGACATCACTTCCAGCTGGAGCGTTCATCAACCAGAGTGAATAGCACAGCGCCATTTCCAATGAAACGCCAATCCCATCTCCATCGATATTCCATTCCGCGGGAGTATCCATACACGGCATTGTTTTCATCAAGTTCTTCAGGTCATCATTCCAGACCAGATGAGGATGAATGGTTTCCAGAATCGTGAGTTCATCTAACCGATTGAGAATTTGAGCCACATTTTCTTCTTCAAAGATACGGTCAAATTCATGACGGATCCGGTCACCAGATACTCTCTTAAGCAATTCCTTGGCTTCTAGAAGTAAATTCTCGGTTCGCTTATCCAGGTTAAAGGCATAACGCTGTTCGTAGCGGACCGCCCGCAAGATACGGGTGGGATCATCCACAAAAGACAAAGAATGCAGCACTTTAACCAGTTTCGCTTTAAGGTCTGCCAGACCTCCCCAGTAATCATATAATTCGCCATAATGATGGCCATCAAGGCGCATAGCCAGGGTATTGATAGTGAAATCCCGACGGTGCAAATCCAGTTTAATATTACCTCTGGCTACGGTAGGCAGTGCAGTGGGATGGGTATAAAACTCCCTCCGGGCACTGATAAAGTCCAGGGAATCTGGAAGGGCTTGTTTGACTTTTTGAGTAGAACCCAGGATATCCAGATCATCCTTGTCAATAAACCATTTGGCCGTACCAAAACGATTATGGCTGGTAACCCGTCCCCCGTATTGCTGCTGGACTGCCTTGGCAAGATCTATGGCGTCTCCTTCCACTACCAGGTCGAAGTCCAGGCTAGGTAAATCTAGTAACAGATCACGTACGAATCCACCTACAATATAAAGGGCCGATTTCTGCTCGGCAGCAACATCGGCAATCTTGTTCAAAAGAGCCAGCCGAACTTCAGGCAGAGTAGATTCTAGACGGTGAGACAGATTTTGCCTGCCAGGTGAAGGATGGTGAGGTGCCAGGATCTTAATTAAATCGGTTCGAGTGATAATGCCGACAATTTGCTTGGATCGGGAACTGACCACTGGGATCTGCCCCCAGCCTGACTCCATCATGATATCTTGAATATATTCGATCGAATCAGCCGGGAATACACGGATGTTGCCGGCTTCCATAATGCTATCTGCAGTCACTTCTAATTTATGGGCCAGGGCCCGATCGACCGCCCTCCGTGTGACCAGGCCAACGATCTCATCCTTATCCACTACGGGATAACCTTCAAAGCCATAGTGCAGCATCAATTCTGCCACTTCATTGATCGGTGTGTCTGGCGCCAGGGTCTGGGGATCATTTGACATGATGTCCCGGGCCCGGATGGCTGGTTTTACATACTGAGGGAGGAGATTAGTCAGAGTTTCATATATTTCAGGCAGTGGAATGTCATCCACCAAGGCTGCGGCCGCTCGGGGATGACCTCCCCCGCCCTCGAAGGTAGATAATACTTCACAGACATCAATGTGATCCGAGGTTGAACGGGCGATGATTTGCACCCCGCCTGATGTCTTAATCAGCAAGAACAGCGCATCTGGATCAAGCAGGTCTCGCAGTTTATGAGCCAAACTGGAAAGTTCCTCATCCAGATCGGTGGCATCCGCTTGGGCCAGGATCAAACTGTGGCCGTGAATGATCAAACTCTCGGCGTTGGCTCGAAGATCTTCATAGATCTGCTGCTGGGCCATCGATAGGGGATGGTTAATATAATCCGTGACAATGGTCAGTGAGGCTCCCCGTTCCACCAGGATTCCAGCGGCGAAGATATCCTCAGCAGTGGTGCGAGTATAGGTCAGGGATCCGGTATCTTCGTAGATCCCTAATAACAAAAGAGTAGCTTCAACCGGTGTTAGCAATATATCCCTTTCCTGGATCGCCTGGACAAAGATTGTCGTTGTAGCACCAGTTTCACGAATAGTCACTTCCCAATCTTCCGGAAGATCTTCCTTCGATTGATGATGGTCGATAACCTGGACCTTGATATCCTTGACCATGCCTTTGATGCTGGTCATGGACTGTGTATCTACCAGGCAGACCGACTCTATCGGATCTCCTAACAGATCTCGGGGATCCATAAAGGGAAGTTCCACTCCATAGAGGGTTAAAAAGGCCTCCACATTCCGGTTTAACTGGCGGGGCAAAACCGGGACCAGATTCTGGTCCAATTTATACGCGCCTAACAGTGATGCCAGGCCGTCAAAATCGGTCCTTTCGTGGGTTAAGATTATTTCCATAGAGTTTTCCCCGCTGATCATTTGGGTCATGGATATTGTACCCTGTAATCTTTGAGGGAGGAAACGGAAGCCTCTTGATATATCAGATATTTCATAACCCAATACAATATCCAAATATGTCAGTTAACCGTATAACAGGATCCCGCATCCCAGTTATGTAGTAGGTATAATACCCCCATGAAAACCATTACAGTATTTGGCGGATCACTACCTAAACCCGGATCCCAGGCCTATCAAGAAGCCCAGCACCTGGGAAATCTATTGGCTGGTGCAGGGTTTGCTGTACAATCTGGGGGATATATCGGTACCATGGAAGCGGTTTCGCGGGGGGCTTCGGAAGCGGGAGGCCATGTCATCGGCGTAACCTGCGACGAGATCGAAAGTTGGCGTCCAGTTTCTCCCAATCAATGGGTTAAGGAACAGAAACGCTGTTCCACGTTAAGGGAACGTCTTTATCGATTGATCGATGAATGTGAAGCTGCTATTGCCCTGCCCGGTGGAATCGGCACCCTGGCGGAAGTTGCTCTGGCCTGGGCTGATCTGCAAATCCATCCTGAAAGACCAAAACCCTTGATCGTTGTGGGATCGGGATGGGAAGAAACCCTGGGTACTTTCAAAATTGAATTAGGAGATTACATCCCGGCTGTCGATCAAAACCGTATCATTGCCGTCCCCGATGTGGACTCCGCTGCCTCTGTTCTAAGTAATTTAATCCCATGACCGCCATCAATCCAGCCAGACTGAAGATCCAGTGCGCAGAGCTGAGTGAGAATTATTCCAATCCAGCCAAATTCATCCCTGGCTTGCATGACCTGTTGGGATTCTACGCAGCCCGTATCCGGCAAACTTCCCTCTCCCGCACACCACTCACATTACAGGCTTATCAAGCACCTGCGCCGGTGCTGCGAGCACTTGTGATCGAGCTGGAAGAATATCTGGAAGAAAATCCATCACTTGGACTGAATTTGATCGATGCTCTCTGGATGGAGGAATGGGTAGAGTTCCGCCAGTTAGCCATCATCTGCCTGGGAGATTTACCTCCGTTCGACCCTGAGCAGATATTGGATAGAATAAAGTTCTGGCTGGAGAGCTGTACCGCGGAGGATATCCGCAAAAGGATTATGACCCGGGGACTGACCCACCTGGTTGAAGAAAAACCAAAAATCATATTTAGTTTTATTGGGGACCTAATCTCTTCCGGAACCAAAATGAACCATCAAGCTGCTCTGTTTGGTTTACTGGTCTTCGGTGAAAACCCTGATTTCGATAATCTGCCAGTGATCTATAAACTATTAGCTGAGATCCTCCAGAATGAAGAAGCCGGTTTGATGAAAGAGATCACTGCCCTATTGAAAGTTCTGCAGCAACGATCTGAGCAGGAAACAGCCTTCTTCCTGGAACGCCAATTGGCCGCAGCTGCCAAACCGAGGATCTTCCGGGTCACAAGACAGGTCATGGGACAATTCAATACTGAAAATCGGGCTGCGCTAAGGACAGCGTTAGATAATTTCAATTGATCAGATCATAAAGCCGATCACAGACGACCGTAGGCGGGAACTGTAATCCACATATCTTCTGTCCCCCAATTCCGTCTTCCTTCATCATTCTGAAACCATATCATTCTTATACCCTATTTACTTGACATTATCTTGTCCTGACCCTATACTGTCAGTAACAATCTATTAGCACGGGGAGCCGTTTTACGGCTGAGAGGAAAACTTCGATTTTCGACCCGCGAACCTGATCCGGATCATGCCGGCGGAGGGATGCACAATCAAATTCTCCTCCGTCAAGAGGAGTTTTATTTTTAATATGAAAACCATTATTTTTGCCAATGGAGAATTCACACCTCCACTTCATCCCCTTAATCTTCAGGAAGATGATCTTGTCATTGCTGCAGATGGTGGCAGCCAACACTGTCTGTCTCTGGGCATCTTACCTGGAGTATTGATCGGCGATCTTGATTCCACAGCCCCAGCTCTGGTGGAGAAATGGCGCGGAGAAGGGGTAGAAATCATCCAGTACCCGGAGGATAAAGACCAGACCGACCTGGAACTGGCAATAATGCTGGCTCAGGACCGGGGCGCAAGAAAAATCGTGGTTCATGGTGCTGTTGGCGGGCGGTTGGATATGACTTTTGGAAACCTTGGCCTGCTGGCTCACCCCCAACTAAAAACTCCCACCACCCTGATCAACGGCGCGGAAGAAGTCCATCTTCTGCATTCAGGAGAAATGCTCACCCTGGTAGGAGAACCCGGAGAACTTGTCTCCCTTCTGCCAACACAACCGGGGAAATCAGTTGTCAGCACTAGAGGACTTAAATACCCCCTAAAAAATGAGCCCCTGGAATTTGGTTTATCCCGAGGGATCAGCAATCACCTTACTGGAAAAAGGGGCACTGTTCACCTGGAAAGCGGCCTGCTGGCTGTGGTCCATACTCGCACAACCCCCCAGGAGGAAAATTAATATGAAAAGAATTGGAATTTTATTGGTTGGACTGGTGTTTCTAATAGCAGCATGCAGAGCAACTCCGAATGGGCCGAAAGTCCTGACTGTCATGACCCATGACTCATTTGCGGTATCTGAATCCGTGGTGGCTGATTTTGAAACCGAAAATAATGTTGATGTTCAATTCCTGGAAGTAGGTGATACAGGAACAGCAGTTAATAAGGCTGCCCTTTCCAAAGGAAACCCTCTCGCGGATGTATTTTATGGAGTGGATAACACTTTCCTGAGTCGGGCTTTGGAAGAAGATATCTTTGAAACTTACCGATCCCCTGTACTGGAAGAGGTCAACCCGGTCTTCATTCTTGACCATAGTTATCGGGCTTTACCCGTGGATTTTGGAGACGTTTGCCTCAATTATCAGATATCATATTTTATAGAAAATGACCTGCCTTTCCCTGATTCCCTGGAGGACCTGGTTCACCCGGATTATGAGGACCTTCTAACGGTGCAGAATCCAGCCACTTCTTCACCTGGTCTGGCATTTCTGATGACCACCGTGGGTTATTATGGAGAGGATGGCTACCTGGGCTATTGGGAAGAACTGGTAGCAAATGGCGTCAATATCGTCAATGATTGGGAAACCGCTTATTACAACGCCTTCAGCCAGGCGGGAGGGACGGATCCAATTGTAGTCTCATATGGTTCCAGTCCACCATTTGAAGTGTTGTTTGCGGAAAATCCTTTGGATGATGCCCCCACAGCTGCAGTCACCTCTCCGGGTACCTGCTTCCGGCAAATCGAGTTTGTGGGCATTCTAAATGGCACATCCAATCGGGAACTGGCAGAAAAATGGGTCGATTACATGCTCTCGCCTGCTTTCCAGGAGGATATACCCCTGAATATGTATGTCTTCCCGGTCAATGTAAATGCCGTATTGGAAGAGACTTTCCAGAAATACCTTGAGATACCGGAAATTACAGCAGACATCAGTCCTGACATGATTGCGGGAAACCGTGAAAAATGGATCAATGATTGGACTGAGGCTGTGTTAAAGGTAAATGGCTATCACAACGATGATACGGCTTCCTTCTGAGGAAACCGTATCGTTACATAAAATATCAATGAAAAAACCCTCCCGTTTTTTTAGGTCCTCCAATCTCTTACTGTGGATACTTCCTTTAGCATTCCTGGGGTTTTTCTTCTTCTTCCCTCTCGCCAAGATCACCCAGCTCAGCTTTGCCCGGGCCGAAGGCGGGTTTTTGGCAGGATTATGGAATGCTTTGAACACGCCCACTGTTAATAAGGTAGTAGGTTTCACTTTCAAACAAGCTATTCTATCTACTATTCTAACTCTGGCGGTGGGCCTGCCTGGCGCCTATTTATTTGGAAAATTCCAATTCAGAGGGTAAAAAAATTCTCCGAGCCCTGACCGGTGTACCCTTTGTAATGCCTACTCTGGTCGTTGCAGCCGGGTTTTATGCTCTATTAGGGCCTAACGGTTGGGTTAATGAAGTCCTGATGCGAATCCTTCAATTGGAGACTCCACCTATCCAGTTCGTAAACAGTTTCGCCGCCATCCTGACCGCTCATGTCTTTTACAACACAACCATAATCTTGAGGATCGTCGGTGATTACTGGAGCCGTCTCGATCCCCGTATGGAACAAGCGGCTCGGGTACTAGGTGCCAATCGTTGGAAAACCCTGAGAGAGATAACTCTGCCTTTACTGCTGCCAGCCATCGCTGCTTCATCTTTATTGGTTTTTATTTTTGATTTCACATCTTTTGGAGTCGTGCTGGTTTTAGGCGGACCTTTATTTTCTACCCTGGAAGTGGAGATCTATTACCAAACTATCAGCCTATTCAACCTGCCCCTAGCGGCCACACTCTCGCTTCTGCAAATTGGTTTTACTCTGATCCTGACCATCGCTTACACAAGCTTGATTGGGCGCATCAATCAACCCGTCGAATTATCATCACGAGAAATAAGCCAGCAACCACTGATATCAACACGGAGTAAGATCCTGGCCGGCCTTATGATCGTATTATTGCTTGTGTTCCTGATCAGCCCATTGGCATCCCTGGGGTTAAAATCATTCAGTGGATCGGAGCCGGGATCACCACCTACACTGTCATTTTATAGGGCACTTGGGGAAAATCCGCGTGAATCCCTCTTTTATGTTCCCCCTACCACTGCATTGGGGGTTTCGTTGGGATACGGTTTAATCACTGTCGGACTGGCCTTGGCTTTGGGATTACCCGCAGCCTGGGCTTTGGCAAAGAAAAACCTCACCCTATTGGACAAGATCCTGGATCCTGTATTAATGCTTCCACTGGGCACGTCGGCTGTAACCTTGGGGCTGGGTTTCTTGGTAGCGCTGGATACTCCGCCGCTTGATCTACGAACCTCCCCTTTACTGGTGCCTATCGCCCACACCCTGGTAGCTTTTCCCTTTGTGGTCCGCAGCCTGACCCCGGCTTTGGCCAGCATCCAACCAAAATTAAGGCAGGCAGCAGCGGTCCTGGGAGCATCACCCCGACGTATCACCAGGGAGATCGATTTGCCGCTGATAGGCCGAGCCATGTTAGTGGCGGCTACTTTTGCATTTACAATCTCGATCGGGGAATTTGGGGCTAGCTCATTGATCACTCGACCAGAATATCCCACCGTACCAATTGTTATTTATCGTTTACTATCCCGCCCGGGTGCTCTCAATTACGGCCAAGCCATGGCTTTGAGTACGATCCTGATGATAACCACCATGGTTGGCATGCTGATAATGGAATTTTTCCGAGTAGGAGATATCGGGGAGTTTTAGAGGGGATGCTGTACATCCCGACAGAAGACTGAGGACGGGGGTCGCTTTGCTCCCGGACAGGTATTTCCAATCCCAGTCTTTTTCCCCTCTCGTCGCAGGTGAAGCCTGCTCCGGTCTTCCGTTCCCGGTCTATTACATGAATATTTTATTATAAGTTTCAGATTAATGTCTTGACTGGAAGACCCATTGTGTTAGAATAATTTTCGCTGGGGGCGTGGTGTAGCGGTTAACATGCGGCCCTGTCAAGGCCGAGATCGCCGGTTCGAATCCGGTCGTCCCCGCCAGCTAAAGAGAACCACTCCTATTGAGTGGTTCTTTTATTTAAGAATAATCTTCTGCACACTTTCGGCGATCCATTGATCGCAGCTTGAATTCCTAAAAGGATATAATCAAACCCATGAGTGAGACCCAACCGAGAAACCCATTACATGGGATCACGCTGGAGAAAATCGTCACCAACCTTGTTGAACAATACGGCTGGAGCGAATTGGGGAAGCGTATCAAAATCCGTTGTTTTACTCACGATCCTTCCCTGAAGTCCAGCCTGAAGTTCCTGCGCAGGACTCCTTGGGCCAGAACAAAAGTCGAACAGTTATACCTAGATTCCCTAAAAAAGGACAAATGGCAAAGATAACCCTGGACCTGCACCAGATATATAATCGTGGAGAAAAAATTGAGGCCGCTTTAGATGAGGTTTTCAGGGAAGCTATGGATAAACGGATCAAGCTGGTGGAGATTATTCCCGGCAAGGGGAGCGGCCAATTAAAAGAAACGCGTCCTGAGATTTCTGAATCAAAAAGAGATTAAATCTCTCTACCACCGGGTTGAAAAAGATGACAAAAATTTTGGCCGCATCTTAGTCCATTTTCGCCACTAACCATCTCTCAGAAACTCATGGAAAAAGAATGAATGAAATAAAAAGAACAGACATCAAGATCGGTGCTCGGGTTCGGATCACCTTAAAAAAAGACCAGCGGACAAATAAACTTACCGAAGGCATAGTGAAGGAGATTTTAACAAAATCCCCAACTCATCCCCATGGCATCAAGGTCCGCCTGATAGACGGCCACGTAGGCCGGGTAAAAGAACTGTTGGATATCTGATCGAATAAGAAGCTCCTCTAGACATGCATCGTTTTTCCTACCCTTACCTGTAAAGATAGTCCACCCCCGAGTAATATTATCAGATCTCCTCCATTCGGAACATTTTCAGAAGTATCCTTGAAAAACTCGTTAAGGAATTCTTGTTTTTATACTAATTTTGTCTTTTTTGAAACGATAGGAACTGAGAGTAACTTGAGAGAGTTTGAAAAGCCAGATCGATTACCCTTATCCCATGGAAACCTCATCAAATAACCCATCTCAAAAATTGATTTGGATCTCGCTCGTGATCAATTTGCTAGTCTGCATCACGATTTTGCCCCTAATTCTGCAGCCTGAGTTCAACCTTCAACATCAGTCAGCTGATGGAAACTTTGTTCTGGCAGGGCATAGGGCTGATCGCTGGCCAATAACTCTGGTTATGGCATTCATTGAAGTCCTATATTTTCTGGCTACTCTGCCCCGGACTAGGTGATATCTTCAGTCTTATTTATATCCCTTGATTGGAATCTGCCTGTTCTTGATAATCGCAGGAAAGAAATACAAATGGATCCTATTACTTGTGAGCCACATCCTGATTCTGATGTCATTTATCATGGCCTGGAGAGCGGTCCTGGGAGGATATAATTTTATGGTGGGGTAAATCGTCTTATCCTGGAGAGCTCACCATGCCAATGCAAATTGGACAGAACCATTCTATACATCATTGGCATTTTCCTGATCTGGCAGATTCTTTTCAGACTTATTCGTAGAATATTCCCTTTTCCTGCTCCGGCATTCATCGGAATATTCCTGGACAGCGATTACAGGCGCAAACTACAGCCCCCAGCTGGTGTAATTGAAGGTAGTGGGATCAAGTCTGGCCAGCGAGTTCTGGAGATCGGCTGTGGAAGCGGAGGATTTACCACTTTTGTGGCCCGGGCGGTAGGACCTGCAGGCCAGGTGGAGGCATTAGATATCCAGTCGGCAATGTTATCTCAATTGGAAAAGAAACTGGCCCTGCCTGAAAACCAGGATATCCAAAACATAACCTTACACCAGGCCAGTGCTTATGAGCTTCCATTTGAAGATGAAATCCTGGACCTGGTCTATTTGATCACTGTCTTGCCGGAAATACCAGACCAATCCCGGGCTCTGGAAGAGATCAAACGAGTCTTGAAACCAGGCGGTATTCTGGCAGTCTCAGAACTGCTAATGGATCCGGACTATCCCCTTAAAGAGACCACTGCCCGAAGATGTGAAAAAGCTGGTTTCCGGGTAGAAGAGTTTTATGGAAACTTCTGGACCTATACTGTCCGGTTGTCCAAACCTAAAGATTAGAACATCACCAACATAATCACAGGAAACGCTTCTCTAAATGAGAGGCGTTTTTTTATACTTCTTGATATACTATAATATTTATGATATTATTCTCACTTATTACTGACTTAATAGTGGTTTACCCGTTTCAAGGAGAGATAAATATGAGTATCCCAACCGAACCGATTGGATCCCTTCCCCGCCCTGCTGCCCTACAAAACGCCCTGGCAGGTTTTGCAACTGGGGAAGTCAGCGTCGAAGAGCTCAACAACCTTTATGACGAAGCCGTCAAGGATACCGTGGAAGGTTTTGAAGCTGCAGGCTCAACCGTATTCACTGATGGTGAACAGACCAAAAGCTCTTTTGCCACCTATCCCCTATCCAACATCACCAACCTGGCTCCAGATGGTGTGGAAATTCCCTTTGAGGACGGCCACAAACGCCAACTGCCCCGCTTGACGAAAGGGCCTTTCCGCTACGGAGAATTTGCTGGCTCCTACCTCCCACGCCTGAAAAAATATACTGATCAACCAGTAAAACAGGCCGTGATCAGTGCTTCAGCTATATCACTGCTTTACCCGGCAGACGGCATTGAAGATTACACCCAGGAAGAGTTCATCTCCGATCTGGTGGAAAACGCCGTGGAAGATATCCGCAGCTGTTTCCGAAATGGAGCCGAGACAGTTCAGATCGATTTCACCGAAGGCCGCCTGGCCGTGAAATTAGATCCTTCGAAAGGTTTGCTAAAAAGCTTCGTGGACCTCAACAACCAGGTCCTGTCCCACTTCACACCCGAAGAGCGGAAGAAAATTGGTGTGCATGTTTGTCCCGGTGGAGACCATGACTCCACCCATAGCGCTGATGTGCCTTACGAGGAGTTAATCCCTGATCTCTTAACCTGGATGTGGGCAGTTTCTTTGTCCAAATGGCCAGCGAAGAGAACCCCGAGAAAGCCCTGGACGAGATCGCTAAAAACCTCAAACCCCACCAGAAGGTTTTTGTGGGTGTGACCGATGTAAACAGCCCAGAGATAGAGAGCGCCGAAGTAGTGAGAGACCGAGTACTAGCAGCGGCCAATCACATTCCTGTTTCCCAGCTGGGCACCACCGATGATTGCGGCTTCAGCCCCTTCGCCGATGACGCCGGCACCTCGCGCGAAATCGCATTTGCCAAGATCAAGGCTCGTGTGGAAGGTACAAAACTGGCAGAAAAGGTATTGGGTTTGAACTAATTCCCCCAACAAGAATGATTAAAACTCCCGAAGTTATAGAAAATTTCGGGAGTTTTTCATTCCTCGAGAATAAATTTTCGGTTACACTGAATAGTAATGTCGTATCTGTTGTAACATTAACCCTCTTCTATCCGTTTTTAAAGTGAATAGCCACTCAAAACTAACCGGAGGTCCATAATGTTCTCATTCAAGAAATCCGTTTTCCTGGCAGCTGCCATAATCATTACGGGGTTGCTCTTATCCAGCTGCACTCCCCCAGCCCCCTGCTCAACTGAATTTCTAATCTGGTCCATCAATAACGCTAATAATAACGGCTCTGGAACAGATACCATCAACCTTGAAGCTGGGTGTGTTTATCAATTAGGCGTGGTAGACAATACAGTTGACGGAAACAACGGCACTCCCTCGATCACTACTTCGATCATCATCAATGGCAACGGCGCCACAGTCCGGCGCAGCACAGGCTCCCAGAAATCCGCCATCCGGCTCTTTCACATTTCCCAGGGCGGTGAACTGGTATTGAACGATATCCGGCTATATGATGGCCTTGGGTATGAACCCACCCGATATCACCCTCCCGCTCCGCAATTACGGGGGAGCGATTTTCAATGCGGGACTACTGACAGTCAATAACAGCGACTTTGATTACAACCGGGCTGAGAGAACAGGCGGCGGGATCTACAATACTCGGCACTATGACCATCAACGCCACCACATTCCAGAACAACGGAGTGAATATCGGCAATGAACCCGGTGAGTCCGGTGGAGCCATATTCAACAGTACCGGCAATCGCTACCATCACCAACAGCACCTTTGTTGGCAACATTGCCAGCCAGTCTGGCGGAGCGATTGCCAATGCCGGTATGATGACCATCACCAACAGCACCATCTCCGCCAACACCACCACCCTGAGCGGACTTGCCAGCGGCGCAGCCATCATGAACTCGGGCAGCCTGCACATCAGCTACACCACCATCACCTCCAATGTCGGGACTACCTCAGGAGCTGTCTGGTCGGCACCAGATACGATCGAGATCACCAATTCGATCATCGCCGGCAATCTGCCCCAGAACTGCAGCTACCCTGCCACCAGTCCCACCTCAGGTCCTAATCTGGATGACGATGGAAGCTGTGATAATTTTACGATCAACGCTGATCCCCAACTTGATCCCCTGGCCAGCAATGGTGGTCCAACCCAAACTCACGCTATTGCGCCCAGCAGCCCGGCCAAAAATGCCGCTGCAGGGACCTGTCCGGCATCCGACCAACGCGGCGAATCCCGGCCGCACGGTTCTGCCTGCGACCTGGGATCCTATGAACTCGCTGGCAACCAGGGTGGTTCCTCAGACCCTGCTGAACTCAGCGGTATGGTTTATAACGATATTGACGGTGATGGAGTGTATACTCCCGGTGAACCAGCCTTTGCAGGCGTGGAGGTAGTTTTGGGTATTGGAACATGCGGAACGGCCACTCCCACCCAGACAACCATTGCAGCCTCAGATGGCAGCTACCAATTCACTATACCCGCACCTAATGCGGGAACCTACTGCCTCAGCATCGATCCCCTTGTAGAACCCAATACTTCCATCCTGATCCCGGGAGGATTTACTGAGCCAGTTGGAGATGTATACGAGATCACCCTCACCGAAGGGCAGGACATGTCCGATCTATTCTTCGGTTGGCAGTTCCAGTTTGGCCCCAATATCGGCCCTGCCAACCTGGAGATCACTAACGTTGTCCTAACCAACACGACCATCCCGGCAAACAGCCACGTAGGTGTTGAAGTGACAGTCACCAACATGGGCTCGGCCTCAGCCTCAGGATATGATGTGGTTTTGATCCCTCACTATGGATGGGGTCCCCCTAATCCAGGTGGATATCAGGCCATTCCTGAGCTGGCACCGGGCGCCAACCATACGATAGTCTTTTCACCAGGAGTAATTTACGGAAGCAACCTGGGAACCTTTACTTTGAGGATCCTGGTGACCGATGATTGGTATGCCCTGGGTGATCCCGATTCCACAGGCACAATGGTGATTATGAAGACCACACGATCAACGTCGTCGCCAGTTTCTGCAATCCCTTCGAGGATATGGAGGTTTCGATAATGATGTTGAGCCTCTCTCCAGATACACGCAAGCAGCCCGTTTATCTCAAGGTCAATCAGGAATTCTTCCCAGGATTTGAACCGGACAGCATCCTCCCCAACGATTACATCGCCAAAGTGGGAACATATGAAACTAACCAAGTCAGTCAGCAGGGCTTCCTAAATCGAGCCTACTGGATGTTATATATCCCCGAAAGCATAGAAGGCACTGACCAGTCGTTCACTGTCTGGCTGCCCGACTGCCCGAAACCTGTCTATGAAATAGTTGTCCAAATTCCGGCGATGCCTAAATCCCTACCTGAAACCGAACCTGAAACTTCAACCTGCAGTGCGGACCTGGGTGAAAGAGGTTGTATCGCCGCTGGGGGAACATTCCACAAGATCAACGATACAACCTCAATGTGTATCTGTCCTTGATCGATATAATAATAGCAACTACTCCGGTACTTAAAACCGGAGTAGTTCTTACGCCAACAGCATAATCCGACATTTAAGATACTAAATAAGAAATGTATCAAATACTGTATCCTGTTCCTAGTAGGGTCCGAAAAAAAGCTAGTAAACCACTTATCAGGTCTTTTAAAGAGTTATACACCGATAAATTGTGGGTGATGATCAACAGACCGTTAATAAGGGAGATGTGATGAGAATAAAGAGAAGATCTCTACCCTATCTTGCGCTATTGCTGTTTTTATCCATCTGCCTCACATCCTGCACCCCTGCAGCAGAGATCAACGTAGCCTGCGACGACTTCGAGCTGATTAAAGCCGTTAACAGGGCCAATGCAAACAGCGACACCACCCGGCTCATTCTAGAACCGGACTGCACCTACCAATTCGACCATGTGGACAATACGGATGGCGGCCATGGCGGGAATGGTCTGCCGGTCGTGACAACCAAGATCGTCATCGAAGGTAACAACGCCACCCTGGATAGAATATCTAGCTCATATGGCCCAAGCTTTCGCTTCTTCTTCATCACTGACAGCGGAAACCTGCGTCTTGAAGATATCACCCTGGAAAATGGCTTAGCGGTTAACTCTGCTGGCGAACAAACCAATTCACGTGGAGGAGCGATTTATAACGATGGTGGTGGGCTTCGGACGGAAAGAAGTATATTAAATCTAATGAAGCCCAGGATGGTGAAGGTGGAGCAATTTATAATCGGGGAATACTGACCCTTGATGAAACTACATTTCGATCAAATCAAGCCGGCAACGGTGGCGCTATTTACAACGGCGGCACCGCAAATATAGCGGCTGTACTCCAGATGTGACCATCGAATTCAATCTCGCCACTTTGAATGGCGGCGCCATCTACAACGCCTCCCCAGAAGCGGGTCTTATGATCGTCGGGAGTACTTTCTATTGGAATCGCTCCTACGAACATGGTGGTGTGATCTACATGGAATCCGGAGATCTCTATGTTTCCAGCAGCGAATTTCTTGAAAGCTGGGCCGGAAAATTCAACGTTCTAATCGGGGACGGAGGGGCGATTTACAGCCGGAGTGGAGATGTAACGCTTATCACCACCAATTTCAACACCCAAAAGGCCTATGGCATTGGGGGTATCCTTTATGCAGGACCCGGTAGCAATGTCATACTCAGGGAGGTTCGCAGCGAGGATAGCAAAGCCTGCCATGGTGGAGGCGCGCTCTATGTAGAGGGCGAAACAGAGATTCTTGAAACCACGCTCAAGAAGAACTGGGCTGGTTCTCAAATGGGCACCTGGCACAGCGAACCTGGTTTAGCTTGGGAATGTTCGTATTATCAAGGAGGTGCGATCTACAACACCGGGATTCTGGCAATTGAGCGCAGCCTGATTGAAAATAGCCGTGCACATGGTGACGGCGATGGGATTTACAACCTTGGCGTCCTTTCCATCATCAACAGTACCTTTCATGAAAAACCAGGATATACATACCCAATAGACGCAATCTGCAATCTTGGCAACGCCCAGGTGACCTTTTCGACCCTGATGAATGCCGGACTCGTCAACAACGGAATTATGGATGTCAAGAACATCATCGTCGCTGGAAATTCAGGCGGCTGCGTTAATGCAGGTACCTTCGTCGAGTGGGGTGAGAATATTCCGCACGATCCGACCTGCCCATTCAGTAACATCCTTGCAAATACAAATGATTTAGGTATTGATCCATCCCTTTCCGACAATGGGGGACCTACTCTCACACACCACGTAGCTGATGACAGTCTGGTTATCGACCAGGTCCGCTGTTTGACAATTTCTGGTGATCAAGTGATCAAGGATCAACGTGGAGTTTATCGTCCTTACCCCCTCTCTGGCGACATTTACAGCTGTGATATCGGTGCAACCGAGGTGCATTATTTATTTGATCCTCCACAACCAACACCGCCGCTTGATTCCGGTCCAGATCCCTCGCTACCCTGTGATCCCTTTGAAGGAGAGGAAATTTCGCTCATGATGCAAAATCTACCCGCCGATACAAGGATCCAAGTGATGTACATAAAAGTTGAAAATGGAAACATTCCGGGACTGGATCCCGATGAACTAAATGGCGAGCCGCCCAATGAATTCGAGGCTAAATTGGGCAACATAACATCCTATCAGTGCGGACTGCAGGGCTTCCCTGACCGGCTTTACTGTTTATTCCACATCCCTGAGGGTATGGAGGGAACGTCTCAGTTGTTTGAGCTCCGGATGAATGACTGCCCTGATCCGGTCTATCTCCAACCCAACGTGTTCATGCCGGTGCCAAACCCATCCTCTTCCGATCCAACCGGTCCACCGGCGCCAAACCCATCCTCTTCCGATCCAACCGGTCCAGTGTGCTCAACAGATCTCATTTCTCCTGCTTGCGAAGCAGCTGGTGGGCATATGAGT
The DNA here is from genome assembly GCA_963824175.1 of uncultured Chloroflexia bacterium. Taxonomy (GTDB): domain Bacteria; phylum Chloroflexota; class Anaerolineae; order Anaerolineales; family UBA11858; genus B10-G9. The sequence continues at coordinate 91,461 of CAWGOD010000007.1, forward strand.
TCTGGTGCAACATCTACACCGAAATGTGTTTGTCCTTAAAATAATAGAACCACTCCTGTAATTCATTATCGGAGTGGTTCTAATCGCAGCCAAAGCTGCAGAGGTAGGGATATCATTTCCAAATCAGTTTGTGACCAAAAGGGAATTAGTCCCCAGAAACCAATTTGACAGGCATTCCTGGTTTTCCGGATAAATCAGGATTGGATAACCGCCAGGGGCCGTAAAACTGATTTCTTATACTCTTCATTATCTAATATTTTTAACTCATTTCATCTCCAAATCTTCACTCCTTACCCTTTGCTCCTTACATCTACCCCCTCTATGCGTGTGGTAGAATTCACAAGTTGATTTATAATAAATGAAGGTATCAAATTCAACAGATCGAGGTGAACGATGATCCATTTATTAGTAAGCGTCAAACAAGTCCCTGACACCACCAATATCCGCATCGACCCCGAAACAGGCAGCCTGATCCGCAAAGGTGTTCCTGCCATTCTCAACCCCTATGATGCCCATGCTGTGGCTTCTGCCGCGGAGTGGAAGAAAAAACTGGGCGGCAAAATGACCGTGATCACCATGGGACCACCGGCGGCGGAAGAAGCCCTCCAGGAATGCATCGAAATGGGCGCAGACCGGGCGTATCTGATCTCTGATCGCAAATTTGCAGGCAGCGATACCCTGGCCACCTCCTATGTGCTGGCGGAAGCAATCCGAAAGATCACCAGGAAGACCCCCTGGATTTGATTTTCTTTGGCAAACAGGCCATTGATGGCGATACTGCCCAGGTCGGACCTGGCGCAGCTGTTCGCCTGGGATTGCCCCTGGTCACCTATGCGGTGGAGATCCAGGAGATCAATGAAGAAGAAGGATATGCCCTGATCGTTCGCAAAACCGAAAGCGGACGCGAGATCATCAAGACATCTCTGCCGGCGGTATTAACCGCAGAAAAATCAATTGCTGAGATCCCCTATGCATCTCTGCCAGATCTGATCATTCCCTGACGATACAAGCCAGAATTCTGGACCGCGGAAGAGCCGCTCGCTTATGATGTCGAACCAGATCGGCCTGAAAGGCTCCCCCACCATGGGTAGCCCAATCCGGCACCCCGGAAGCTCACGAACCGGCTGAAACGATCAGTGTTGAAGAAAATGGGTTACAGGCGCGGTGGAGACTGCTCTCAAAGATATGTTCTCGAACACAGAGTGTGGCTTCTTTATTGGAGGAATAAATGACCAGAAGATTTTGGGTATTTATTGAACAAATAAAGGTGAGATGCACCCGGTCGCCGCCGAACTGCTTGGTGTAGCCAACTGCTTGGTCTCTGAAGATCAGCGATGAATTGGAAGAGAGTGGAGAAGAAGCGGTTGTGGAAGGCATCCTGGTTGGCTATGAAGGTGGATCACATTGCCCAGGAAGCTATCCAGTACGGTGCGGAACGGGTTTACCTGGTGGATGATCCTGCTTTTGAACATTATCTCAACCGGCCCTATACAGAAGCCCTCACCCATCTGGTGAAAAAATATCAGCCGGAAGTATTTCTTGATCGGCGCCACTACCCTCGGCCGTGACCTGGCTGGCGCGGTAGCCACTTCTGTAAAAACCGGTTTGACCGCAGACTGCACCAAACTGGAAATGGGTCCTTTCCGAAATCGACAGGAAAATTCCTGTTGGCGACACGTCCAGCATTTGGCGGCAACGTAATAGCCACTATCGTTTGCAAGGATCACACTCCCAGATGGCCACAGTCCGTCCCCGGGTTTTTGAAACTCCAGAACGCGAATCCAAAGCCAAAGGCGAGGTTATCAAGGAAGAATTCAAGATCACACCTGAAATGCTGGCCGCAAACCTGGTGGAATTCATTGAGGATAAAAATGCCCAGTTCAACCTTGAATATGCCGATGTGATTGTGTCTGGCGGTAAAGGGCTGGGCAATCCTGAAGGATTTAAACTGATCAAAGAACTGGCAGATGAGCTGGGCGGTGTGGTAGGATCCAGCCGGGCTGCTGTTGATGGCGGCTGGATTGACTATGAACACCAGGTTGGCAGACTGGAAAACATGTCCGTCCTAAGCTCTATATTGCCGCCGGCATCTCCGGCGCTATCCAGCACAAAGTCGGCATGCAGGATTCCGACTATATCCTGGCCATCAACACCGATCCAAAAGCACCTATTTTTGAAGTCGCCACCCTGGGCGTGGTGGGAGACCTCTACGAGGTCATCCCGGAAATGATCCAGCAGCTGCGCGCACAAAAAGGAGCCCAGGCATGAGTGAAAAAATTCAATTTGACGTGATTGTTGTCGGCGCAGGAATGGCTGGCTCCACCGCGGCGGCTATTGCCGCCCGGGAAGGCCTGAAAGTTGCAGTGATTGAACGAGGGTCAGAAACCCGGCGCGAAAAACTATTTTGGCGGTGCGGTATACACCCACGCCCTGGAAGAGATCTATCCCGATTTCTTTGACCGCAAACCTCCCCTTGAGCGCCCTATCACCGAAACCGGTTTCTGGTTCCTATCCGAGGACGGCATGGTCAAAGCCACTGTCCAGGCATGGCCATATCAACAACGATCCCATCGATGCTTATGTGGCTCTCCGGGCAGAGTTTGACCTGTGGTGGGCTGAACAGGCCGCTGCCGAAGGAGCATTTTTCATCCCCAAAACGCTGGTAACTGATTTCATCTATGAAAATGGCCAGGTGATCGGTGTAAAAACAGACCGCCCGGAAGGTGATGTATATGCTCCGGTTGTGATCATCTGCGAAGGTGTTAACAACCTCCTGACCCAGAAACTAGGGCTGATCGACCATGATCTGAAAATCTCCAAAACTGCCCTGGCAGTCAAGCAGCTGATCTCCATCCCTGCCAAAGATATCAACGCCCGCCTCGGGTTGCCAGACAGCAAACATGGTATGGCCATCTCAGTGGTAGGGGATGTATCGATGGGCATGCCCGGATTGGGTTTCCTGTACACCACCAACAGTGCCCTTTCCCTGGGGGTTGGCGTAACCCTGGATGCTCTCCAGGAAACCCAGATCAAACCTTATGAACTGCTTCAGCGCTACCTGGAACATCCTGCCATCGCTCCTATTGTCAAAGACGGGCAGCTGATGGAATACGGCGCCCATTTGATCCCGGAAGGCGGCTGGACCACAATGCCGAAACTGTACACTGACGGCGCCATGGTCGCTGGTGATGCAGCTTCAATGGTCAATGCCATTCACTGGGAAGGCACCAATATGGCCATCACTGCCGGCAAACAGGCAGCCCTGACAGCGATTGAAGCCCACCAGAAGAGTGATTTTTCAGCCAAGACCTTGCCGGATACCAGGACACGGTTGAGTGAGACTTTTGTTCTCAAAGATCTCAAGCAGTACCGGAAAATGTCCGCCTTCTTGAAGAACCATCCTGAGTTCATGGATATCTACCCGGCCTTCCTGAATGATGCCCTGGGTATGTTCTTCACTGGATTTGGTAAACCCAAAGGAAATTGTACAAGGATATATTCCGGTCCCTGACCAATCGCCGCCCTCTATTCAAAGCAGTCGGTGATATCGTCGCATTTGGCCGGAGCAGTTATCGGTATCTAAAAAAGGAAAGCTCTTATGACAAAGAAAAAACTGAAAACAAGCGTGAGCTTCCCCAGGTTTATATAGACGACATGTTAATGTCGCTGAAGTATTTCACAGATGAACAGGAGCTGCACCTGGCCATCATCGATCCGGCTGTTTGCCTAGCCTGTGAAGACCAGCCTTGCATTGATTTTTGTCCGGTCGGTGCCTACCGTCCCCAGGACGGCCGCACGGTGCAGATCGCTGTGCAAAGCTGCGTGGAATGCGGCACCTGCCGGGTGCTCTGCCCTTACCTGAATGTTTCCTGGAAAAACCCCCGGGGCGGTTTTGGTGTGGCCTATAAATTTGGATAATACTAACCTTATATGATATCCAAGAAAGACCATACCTTGAACTGAACCCCAAAAACAGGACACAAAATAAAAACACCTCTCGTAAATAATAAATACAGGAGGTGTTTTTGTATGGCCAGGAAAAAGGGCAGTAAAGATTATCCAATGGAAATCAAGCTGGAAGCTATCCGGTTGAGAGAAGAGGAGGGATTACTCTATAAAGAAATCACTGAGAAATTAGAGATACGTGATCCAGGGCAGAGTGAACTTGGATGAGGATCTATCGAAAAGAAGGGGTGGAGGGATTGAAGAAACCCCGACGAGGCAGACCAAGAAGGATCGAGACAGTCTTGAAGACCGGATCGGGCAATTGGAAATGGAGAACACCCTTTTAAAAGCATTGGCTATCGAGCTGGGGGAAGAATTGCCAGAGGGGCTCGATATAGAGCCATATACAGATATCGAGGGAAATTCGAAATAGAGGAAGCTTGTGACTTTTCTGGGTGTATCCCGATCAGCCTATTATGCCTGGATAAAGAGAATGGATCGACCAGATCCAGACCAGGAGAGGATGCAGCTAGTGCTTGAGGCATATGAGAGATCCAGGAAGACCTATGGTTATCGGACGGATTCAGATCTGGATCGAGAGGGAACATGGTATCAAGATCAATCACAAAGCGGTCCTGAGACTGATGAGAAAGCTCAATATTCGTTCTGTTGCCAGAAAAAGGAATCCCTACCGGCACATACCAAAATCGATATGGAGCTGATCCATACCTATCCTAATTTGATGGGTCAGAATTTCAAGAGCAATGGCCCAAATCAAAAATGGGGCACGGATATTACCTACATCCCAACCCAGCAAGGATTTGTCTATCTGGCAATCATCAAGGACTTTTTTGATGGAACAATCTTGGGACATGCTTTATCAAGGAACTATCTCCTCAGATGGTTTTACAGGCTGTTCGTCTGGCTGCTCAACTTCAATCTCAAAGGAGTGATTCTTCAAAGTGATCAGGGATCCCAATTTCAATCCTCTGCTTACCGTGCGCTGACTTCTCAACTTGGGATCATTCCGTCCATGTCCGAAAAGGGAACTGCCTGGATAACGCGCCAACTGAAAATTTCTTTTCCCATTTAAAGGAAGAATTGGTGCGACATATCCGGATCAAGGATTTCCAGGAAGCTGTTCAGATTGTGGATGACTACATCCATTTCTACAACCATGATCGCATCCAGCTAAAAACAAAACTGACGCCTATCGAATTCAGACGTCAGTTTGTATAATTAGCTTTGAGAGGGTTTTATTTATTTGTCCACCTTATGGGGTGCACTCCACCTTTTGGTGTGGTCTTTTTTTATAGACGGAATACCGGTGAAAGCGGCGCTTCAGACCAAGGATCGGATTCCTTTTTCAGAGCGCCAGCTCGCCCTGAGTTGAGATCAAAGATACGGGATTGAAAAAACCAATCACAGAATTCCCAAATCCATTAGAATGAATGACATGAACACTCCTAATATGCCTGCCGAAGTTGTACTGGAATTTGTTCAATTGCTAACGGAACAAAACATCGAAGTCATCTTGGATGGCGGTTGGGCAGTGGATGCCCTGATCGGCGAACAAACCCGCCCCCACGAAGATCTTGATGTAGCCGTATTCCACAAAGATGTACCCCGGATCCGGACTATTCTCGAGAAGCGGGGGTTTATTGAAGTAGCAAGGGATGACAGCTGGGAATGCAACTTCGTCTACGAGAATAATGAGGGACATGTTATAGATATCCATTCTTGCAGCTTTGATGATCAGAGCAATCATGTTTATGGAGTGGCATATACTCTGGACGCCCTAAGTGGATCTGGCGAGATTAAAGGCAAACCCGTCCGCTGTATACCATCGAAAATCCTCATGGATTATCACACCGGTTATCCACTGGATAATAGTGATTATCATGATGTAAAACAGCTTAATCAAAAATTCGGTCTGGATATACCAGAAGATTACCGGGAATTCATAAATGAGGATTCCGCCAAGGGTTAATCGACCTTATTAAACTGTAAACTATAGCATAGAAAAATCGTTTATCATTATAAACATGGGTAAAAAAACCACGAACTTCATGCAAATTATCATTGCCGGGTTCTTGTCTTTCCTGGCCACACTATCTACCGCACAGATCATATTATTCATTCTGTGGCTGGCCGGGGATCCAGAGCCTCAATACCAGTTGATCACCGGGATCATATCCGGTTTCATCGGATTATTTGTAGGCGGGTGGATCACAACACGGGTGCTGAAATCCAAGGATGTCTGGTTTTCAGCATTTAATGGTTACCTTGTAGGCGGTGTCAGTGCTTATTACCTATTGGGAGTAAAACCGATCACCCTCGCTGTATCAGTTTTATCCTTTGTATTTGCAGGACTTGGGGGATATGCGGCACTGAAAAAGGAAGAACCTGAAGAGTCAGAAGAACCAGAAATATTTGAATAATGACCTCCTACTCTAATAAGCGCCTCTGGATCTACCTGGGATTGAGTTTTTCTATATCGTGGGCCGTCTGGATTCCCCTTGCTCTAACCAGGGTAGATTACCAAAGTTCTCCTTATTTATTAGCTGCAGCATTGATGGGTGCGTTCGGGCCCGGCCTGGCAGCGATCATAATAAATTATATAGATAGGGATCTGGATCAAATCACTGATTTCCGGCAGCGGATCTATGATTTTAAGCGCATCCGCCCGGCCTGGTACCTGATCATTTTAACCCTCTGGCCTGTTCTGCACGGTATAGCTATCTGGATCACTACCTTATTAAATCAACCAATTCCGGAATCAGGTTTTCTGGCAGAGCTCCTCGCCCAACCCAATACCATTCCACTGGTGATCTTTCTTTATTTACTTCAAGCTGGAGTTGAGGAAATAGGATGGCGGGGTTATTTACAGGACAAACTAGGCCAGAGAATGGGTCCAGCACCCAGTTCTCTGCTGGTCGGAGTGATCCATACTGTCTGGCACCTGCCTCTCTTCTGGGTAGTGGGAACAAATCAGATCAAAATGGGCTTTGGGATCGATTTCCTGATCTTCATTGCTTTTGTGATCAGCTCTTCAGTTTTTTCAGCCTGGTGTTACTACGGAAACCAGCGCAGCATCATGGCTGCCACGCTTTTACATACCACCAGCAACCTTAGTTTTGATATCTTCGGCTACGCACCGGGTACAACCAAACACTTGGTCTTTGTATTAATAACCGCCCTCGGAGCTGCTGTATTAATCATCTTTTTCCAGACCCGCTCTAAAAAGACCCAGCTCTGATCCTAGAAACTTCTTCCCCATAATCCCGTATATATTCAAGAGAGATGATCATTCCATTCTGATCTCTCCGTTGACTTGACCACCGATTGCCTTCAATCCATAATATATGGAAGGGATCAATAATTCTAAGGAGTATTAAAAGATGACAGAAGAAACCAAAACCCCAAAAGCGGGTCATGTACCCCAGGAAGCCAAGGATCACTTCAGTACTGCCAAAGAAGAGTTCAAAAAAGGACTCGATGCCATGTTCCCACCCACGGTGAAAGAACACCGACAGGCAGCTCAGCAAGAAGTACTGAAAGGTCTGCGCAGCTTGATCGATGCTGCCCTTGAAAAATTTGGAGAAGAGGAAGAGTAATTCTCTATCTCTCGAATTATCTGAAGAGAATAACCAAAAGTGGGATTAGTGCGCTTCCCAGCAAGATAAATCCTGGCAGTGAGAAACCTGCCAGGACCAATTGCATTCCACCAATGAACAAAGCCGCAAATAGAACTGCCCCAGTTAAACCCTGGAGGTTCTTTTCGATATTTGCTAAATGGCTCTCTACTCCGGGAGCCTGAACCTGCAACTCACCTCTTTCAACCTGGCCCAGCATGCCGTCCAATCGGCGCGGCAGGCTGATCAATGACCGCAGCAATATTTCGATTTCCCCCCACCAAATCTCCCAATTCCCAGCCCAATTCTGATTTCAGCAGATCTTCCGCATAAGGGCGGATGCTCTTCCAGACATTAAACCCGGGATCCAGTCCCGTACACATCCCTGATAGGATTGCAACAGTCCGGCCTAGCAGCAGCAGATCCTGGGGAATCTGGAATGGCATTTCATACATCAGGTCCCGAAATTCACTCGCAAAAGCCATCAGTTCTTTATGGTCGATATCCTGCAGTTCAGACATACTTTTGCCCCAAAAACGTTCAAAGGTTTTGGCCTCAGCCTGTTCAATCAGGTCCAGGTTCGCCCCTGGTAATAGAAAATCGAGTTTTTCATAAGCCTGGATCATTCTACCGGCATCTTGAGTGCCGACTGCGATTACCATTTCTCTCAGGCCATCCATCGCACTGGAAGGTACCTGGCCAACCATACCAAAATCCACAAAGGCCAGCTGCCATGAACCAGTTGGAGATTTATCTGGAGGGATCACAAATAAATTGCCGGGATGGGGGTCAGCATGGAAAAATTCCTTCTCAAAGATCTGCTCCATATAACAGGCATATAGTCGCTGGGCTACCTCATTCAAATCCACGCCAGCTTCCTTGATCTCCCTGTAATTAGTGATCTTGATGGCATACACATCTTCAAGAACCAATACCCGTTGAGTTGTCTTGGACCAGATCACCCTAGGCACTTTTATCTTGGGATTTGATTGGTAGATTTCCCAGAAACGTTCAGCGTTTTTCCCCTCATTCAGATAATCAATTTCCTGCCCTAGAATTGTCGAAAATTCTTCCATCAGGGCTGGCAGATCAACCCGTTTTCTAATCTGTTTATAACGCTGCAACCACCCAGCGACGATCCGAAAAGCAGACAGGTCCACATTAATTATGGCATCGATATCAGGTCGCTGGACCTTCACAACCACCTTTGTGATGGCCCCTCCCCCTTCCACTACCAACGCATCTTTTGACTTTAGAACCGCTTGGTGAACCTGACCCAGGGAAGCCGATGCTAGGGGAATCTCCTCAAATTCTTCAAAGCACTCCTCCAGAGTCTGTCCCAACTCCTCTTCAGCCAATTTGCGGATGCGTTGGAAATCTTCCTCCGGAACCTGGTCCTGAAGCCCACTGAGCTCTTCGGTCACATCTGCTGGAAGCATATCCACCCTGGCAGACAGGAATTGGCCTACCTTGATCAAGACCCCTCCCATTTCTACCGCCAAATGGCGGTAGCCTCGGGCGGCACCAAGAATGCGTGCATCACGGCTTTTTTCAGAGATTTTCCTCAACCCAATCTTCGATAGGAAAATATCCATAAAAGCAATCTGTAGAAATACTCTCGCAAAGAAGAACAGAACCCTGCGGTATCGTTTTTTCAACATATAGATTAATTATAACAAGGGCAAGGTGATACAAGGGGAGAGAATGTTACAACAAAGAGAGTGATTTCCCGTATATACAACTAGAACTTTCTTCTCCTCCTAAAAAGGGTTGACGATGAACCAAGCAGTGAAAACCTCTAAATTCTTCTCCTGGTTATTCCTTTCAACAGGTATCTTTGCCATTGTTGGCGCCCTCTACACCTGGGGCGACGGACCGATCTACAACCAGAAGAATTTACTAGCCGTCCTAGTTCCCTGGGCTGACCTACTGATCACCGGTCCACTCTCCTTACTGGCAGCGTACGGGGTTTGGAAACGATTATCCTGGGGCAATGCACTGGGCTTGATGGTTTGTGGGATATACCTGTTTGGTTCCGCCCTGGTATATATCTCTCTGCTTTGGAATGGAGCTCCTTACCCGTTAGAATTAGCTCTTCCTCCTATTGTAGGGATTGGTTTTGGAATTATCTATCCGATTTGGGTTTTGCGCAATTTACCACTTTTCTCACACGTCCCGCAAAAAGTCCATCAGAAACGAGCAGTCAAAAGAGTGCGGATAGAAAAAGTTTTGGAATCGTAAAGCGTAAGAAAGTGCCAGTATTCGGTATTCAGTCCTCGCCCTTCCAAACCCCGTCTCTTTATTCCCATCTCTTCATATCGGACTCTTTACTTCAGTCTCCACTCCTGATAATGCTACAATGAAATCTGGAGGGAAAAATGAAGAATAAAGTAAATATACTTTTAGCTGCCGATTCAGTGATCAACCTCATCTTGGGGCTATTGCTGCTGTTATTTCCTGCTGGCCTAGGGGAACTGCTTGGCCTCCCTGCCACAGATACCTATTTTTACAGCTCGATCCTGGGGGGTGTGATCTTCGGGATTGGGGTTGCTCTGTGCCTGGAGGGGCTCAGGGGTGGGAAAGGTATAACTGGTTTGGGTCTGGCTGGAGCCATCGCAATAAATCTCTTTGGTGGAGGAACGCTATTATTCTGGCTGGTTTTCAAGAATTTGGATATTGCCCTGAAAGGTTTGATCACCCTCTGGATTGTGGCGGTCCTTGTAATAGGTATTGGGCTGGTAGAACTATTCAGCAACTCCTGGAAATTGGATGAGCAACAGAAATAATAACCCCTTTTTTGTCACAAATTTTGGGCAATAGTATAATATAATTAATAAATCAATCTCCATCATAATGAATAAGGAGAAGAAATGTCCAAACTAAAAGACGGCTGTGTAAAGCCTGTCGTGGGACCAATAATGGATGGGAAAGATGAACCCGCCAGCAGTGGTCCAGGCATCATCCAGGAGGTGAAAAAAGTGGTAGCAAAAGTTGGCAAAGAGGCCATTGATTTTGAGGCCAGCGCATTTGTGGCCGGAAAAGGGTTTCAACCCGTCAGGCTCTCCGATTACAAAGGCAAATGGATCGTTTTATGTTTCTATCCGGGGGACTTTACTTACGTTTGACCGACTGAATTGGCAGCGGTCGCTGCCCTTTATCCCGAATTCAAAGCTTTAGACGTAGAAGTGTTATCCCTCAGCACCGACAGCCGTTTTGTGCACAAAATCTGGCAGGCCGAAGAGCTTTCCAAGATGGTGGACGGCGGTGTTCCATTCCCCATGCTCTCCGATGGCGGAGGCAAGATTGGTTCTGCCTACGGTGTTTACGACGAAGCCGCCGGGGTGGATATCCGGGGCCGCTTTATCATTGACCCCGATTTTGTAGTCCGGGCCATGGAAGTTCTCACACCCGAGGTGGGCCGCAACCCGGCAGAATTGCTGCGCCAGGTGAAGGCCTTCCAGCATGTTGTTAAAACCGGCGAGGTGACCCCTTCCGGTTGGGAACCCGGTGATCCCACACTCACACCAGGACCCGATCTGGTCGGCAAGGTCTGGGAAGTCTGGAAACCATAAGCTAAACAATCAGGGATTGAATCCTTTCAAAAGGATTCAATCCCTCGCTTGGTGTTAATATGCGCCCAGGATTCTCTGCGGCGCATTATTTATTTCTCAAATAAGCTACAATATTACTGGTTATCATTTGAGAGAGGCAAAGCTTGAGGATCAACGTCATTGGAACCAGCGGAAGCGGCAAGACCACTTTTGGCAGAGAGCTTGCTGCTGTTCTGGATCTTCCTTTTATTGAAATGGATGCCATTTTCTGGGGACCAGATTGGACATTTCCACCCGATGAGGAATTCTATCCCAGATTATCAAACTTGCTGGAGGGAGATAATTGGGTCCTTGATGGTAATTACACCCGCACCATGGGGTTTAAATGGGACCGTGTCCAGGCTGTGGTCTGGCTGAATTATAGCTTTCCGCGAACTGTATACCAGGCAGTGACCCGTGCCTTTTCTAGATTAATTAGCAGAGAAGAGCTCTGGCCTGGAACAGGAAACAGGGAAAATCTTAAGATGCTCTTCAGCAAAGATTCAATTGTACTCTGGACGATCTCAAAATATCACAGGCATGTTAAAAGGAATATTAGGTATATAAATAACCCGGAATTCTCCCATATCAAATTTCATCGCTTACGGTCACCTAAAGAATCAGCCAGGTTCGTCAGTATCGTTGAAAAAAATCCCCAGTTTATTCTCAGGGAAGAATTTGGAATTAGCAGGAAATGAAACCATGACAGATCACTTTCAAAAATTCAGGGAAGGCATTATAGGCATTGATACCCTGATTGATTGTCCGGATGGTGAGGGCAGACGGATCGTTTATGCAGATTGGGTTGCCAGCGGCCGTTTATACGGACCGATCGAAGACCGCCTGCGGGAAATAATAATGCCCCTGGCTGCCAACACCCACACTGAGACCAGTACCACGGGTATGGCCATGACCCATGCCTACCATACTGCCCAACAACGGATCAAAGACCACGTCAACGCTAATAAGAGGGACATCATCATTACCAGAAGTTCGGGGATGACCGGTTTGGTTAATAAATTCCAGCATATGTTGGGGTTTAAGGCCAACCAGGAACTTAATATCATTCCGCCTGAAGAGGAGTGTCCGGTTGTTTTTATCACCCATATGGAACATCACTCCAACCATACAAGTTGGTTGGAAACCATGGCTACCGTAGAGATTATCGAACCGACGGTGGATGGGCTGGTCGACCCCTCTTCCCTGGAAAAACTCCTTGATAAATATCAGGATCGCAAGATTAAGATCGCCTCGATCACAGCCTGCTCCAATGTCACCGGCATTTTCGCACCTTATTATGATATTGCTCAACTAATGCACAAAGTCGGCGGTTATTGTTTTGTAGATTTTGCCTGTTCAGCACCATATGTAAAAATTGATATGCATCCTTCAGATTTGGAAGATGCCGACCTGGATGCTATTTTCTTTTCTCCCCATAAATTCCTGGGTGGACCCGGATCCTCCGGTGTCATCATCTTCAATCGCGATCTCTACAATCGAAAAGTACCAGTAAATCCCGGGGGCGGTACAGTTGACTGGACAAATCCTTGGGGGGAACATAAATATCTAGATGATATTGAAGCCCGGGAAGATGGAGGCACTCCAGCCTTCCTGCAAACTATCAAGTCTGCCATGTGCATCACCCTCAAGGAAGAGATGGGAGAGGACAATATCCAGGCACGGGAGCACCACTTATTAAACCTGTTGTGGGAGATCATTTCCCCCCTGCCCAATCTACATATCCTCGCCCCTCAACATCAGGACAGGCTGGCAGTGATCTCATTCTATATTGATGACTTGCACTTTAACCTGGGGGTTAAACTATTAAATGATAAATTCGGCATCCAAAGCCGGGGCGGCTGTTCCTGCGCCGGCACTTACGGACATTATTTGCTGAATATCGATCCAGGCCATTCTCACCATATTACTGATTTGATCAACAAGGGCGATTATTCCGAAAAACCAGGCTGGATACGGGTATCACTACACCCTACCATGACCGATGAGGAAGTGGTCTACCTCGGAAAAAGTATTACAGAATTGGCAGGAAAATTCCTGGAATGGAGAGAAGAATATAATTTCGATCCTGCCTGCCTGGAATTGGTTCCCAAGGGAAAAAACCCGGATGAGAAGATCAAAAAGACGATCACAGATGCCATCACGAGGAACTTTATCGCACATTAAACAGGAAACCTATTCTATAATGATTAGAGGGAGTAAATACTCCCTTCAGCAGCTCTACCGCCATCATTATCCCGGCTGATTGGTTTCATAGAGGGGGAAGGAGGCGGTTCTAATGTTCAAGGGAAAATCAATTCCTTTTATAATTCTTGTTTTCAGCAGCTTGTTGATACTCATGATATCCGGGTGCAGCCCAAGCAAAGTCCAACCTACCCCAACACCAACGATCCTAGCAGGAGAGTCAGGACCAGAACAGCTGATGTTAAGCTGCCCGGAAGATGATGCCCTGTTCAATTTATGGTTCAGTCATCTGGAAGTATTGGATATCAATGCCGGTGATGGGGAGACATTCCACCTGGAATACGAAAATATCCCACCGTCATTTTTTGATCTTTGGATCTTTACTGATGGCACGATCAGCAACGATGGCATCTTCCGAGAAGCACCAGTTGGTTACCACGGAACAGCCAATCATCCAAACGACAATGATTGCCCGGTGCAAACCTTCGACGGAGTTACACAGATGAAGGCAACAATTACCGGCACCTGTGTCAATAATACAGTGAAGATCCATATTATTGAAGAATGGATCAATCCAACCTTGAATAGTGATTGTGGATCCGCAATTGGACCGGGGCCAGGCTTGTATTCTGCCCCTGAACTTGATCTTGTATTTGATCTCAATGACACCTATCCAGCAGATTTTGTTCAGATCCCAGAGGGTGGTCCTTTCCACGCTACCTACTCCTACTACCTCTGGCCAGCCGGGTATGAATTACCAGTTGTTCCACTAGTGCCAGAGAGCGAATAATAAAACAGAGGTATAAATGCCTATATCTGAAATCCACTTTTTGCTGACCTACCGCTGCAACTTTGAATGCGACCATTGCTTTTTATACTGCAGCCCCAACACACCAGGCACCTTCACCATCCAGCAGGTGGAAGATGTGCTCGAGGAAGCCTTGAAGATCGGCACCATTAATATGATCTACTTTGAAGGTGGTGAGCCCACCCTCTATTACCCCCTCCTCCTGGAAAGCATAAAAAGAGCTCATCAAAAAGGATTTGAAGTAGGTATTGTTACGAATGCTTACGGAGCTCTGGCTGAAGAAGATGCCCATCTTTGGTTGGATCCCCTGGCAGAAGCTGGATTGTCGGTTCTGTCAGTAAGTGATGATACTTTCCACTACGGGGAAGTTCGGGATAATCCTACCCTGATAGCCCGCAAGGTTGGTGACAAATTAAAACTAAACGCATTCCCGATCTGCATCGATCCTCCAGAGGTGATAGAACCTCCGCCTGGAGAGAAGGGGCGTTCACTTATCGGCGGCGGCGCCAAATTCCGCGGGCGGGCAGCTGATACACTTACTGAGGGACTGCCCACCAGGCCCTGGACCGAACTTGTGGAATGCCCCTACGAAGATCTAGTTTCTCCTTCCCGGGTGCATGTAGATTCGTATGGCAATATTCATATCTGCCAGGGTATCAGCATCGGCAACTTCTGGAATAAACCTCTCTCAGAGATCATGGCGGAATACGATCCAGACACACATCCTATCTGCGGCCCCCTGAGCCGCAATGGACCCGCTGGTTTGATCGAGGAACTGAGTCTGCCACACTCTGATGAATATGTGGATGAATGCATGGCCTGTTTCACCCTCAGGCGCAAGTTATTGGATGAATATCCGGAATTATTGGCCCCCAGTCAAGTTTACGGGATTAGTTAGGATCAGATGGTCCAAGGAGTAACTTAAGTGAGAAGTTTAGTTGTTTATGATTCCCAATATGGCAATACCAAGTTAATCGCAGAAAGGATCGGGGCAGCCTTGGCAGTATCTGGCAGGGTACTGGTCATGCACTGCTCAGATGTCCAACCTGGCGATCTCATGGGAATCAACCGATTAATAGTAGGTTCCCCTACTCAACAATTGACTGCCACATCAGCAGTTCTAAATTGGATCAAGACCATCCCCCGAAATGGATTAAAAGGAGTCAAAGCAGCTGCCTTTGACACTCGTTTTACCGAGGAGATGATCAACAGTATCAAAGTCCTGCCCTTTTTTGTGCGGATATTTGGGTATGGGGCCAAACCCATTTCAGATCGGTTAGAGAAAAAAGGAGCGAAAATCATCCTGCCCCCGGAAGGTTTTTACGTGGCCGACACAGAAGGACCTTTGCTGGATCAGGAGCTGGAACGAGCGGCTGGCTGGGCCCAACTGTTTGTCACCTGAATCAGACTGGATTGGTTTTGATTTCGTGGAACAGATCTATTCTGTTCTTCTTTCAGGAGGTTTTCATGGATCGCGTTTTTTGGGGCTTAACAGCCCAGCAGTGGTTTGATATCGGTATATCGTTTTGCATCATGGTTGGAGTATTGCTGTTGGGTAGATGGATCATCTCATTCGTGATAAATAGGTTTTTCCTGCAAATCACCAAAAAAACCAAAAATAACCTGGACAATCATATTCTGGAGGCTGCCAGATTCCCAATATATTTTCTCGCGGTCGTATTGGCGTTGAACGCTGCCCTGGGGCGTCTGGATTTTCTCCCAGAAGAGTGGAATCAATGGATGAGGGACGGTTTCTTTGTTCTCTATTTTTTGGTTGGTTTTACATTTACCTGGAGGCTTGTAACAAATATTTTTTCATGGCTTGGTGATGAAATTTCCTTAAAAACCGAAGCCACATTGAATGAACAGCTCTTTCCATTCTTTCAGCGAATTGTTTTAATCCTTCTTAGTGCGATTGGATTGATAACTATCCTGTCACACTTTGATATCAACATCACTGCCATGGTAACCACTTTGGGCATCGGTTCCCTGGCAATCGCTCTTGCAGCTCAGAATGCCCTGGAAGACACAATTAGTGGTTTTTTAATCATGCTCGACCGTCCTTTTCGGATCGGGGATAGGATTGAACTGCTCGATCTCAACACTTGGGGGGATGTGGTGGATATCGGATTGCGGAGCACGCGCATCCGCACCAGGGATAACCGCATGGTGGTTGTTCCAAACTCCTTAATCGGTAAAAGTCTGGTGGTCAATTATGCCTACCCTAATGACCAGTACCGGCTTGAGATCCACATCGGCATTGCCTATGGTACTGATCTGGAGAAAGCTCGCTCTGTTATGGTAAATGCCGTAAAGGATGTGGAAGGTGTTTTACAGGACCGCACTGTTGAAGCGCTATTCTTGGAATTCGGAGATTCAGCATTGATCTTCAGGGTACGATGGTGGTTGGAATCCTATGTGGATACTCGGCGGATGTTTGACCGTGTGAACACCGCAATTTACAGCGCACTCAAAGAAGAAAACATTCAACTGCCATTCCCACAGATGGAAGTGCATCTGAAAACAAAGGACTAAACTGATTATTGGTGAATAAGGATAGAACCTTTTTCCAGGTCTCAATTCCTTTCATAATAAACAATCCTAGGTTGGTTTTATTATCTTTCCCGAACGTTTTTTACCGTTGGCAATCACTGTCAGCGGTTTTTTTGTTCGGACATGCCGGAAATATGCTCCCTCTTGGACCGGTTTGAGGGATTCTAGCCATTCCCAGTCCAGAAAATCTGTCCTGGAGTTATGTTTTATGTAGAAATAAGGAATTCCCGCGGAAGAAATATTATGGAAAAAGTGGCTGCCTTGGGAGTGATCCACTTGAAAATCCTCCAGGTCCACTTCCATGATCACCCTGGCGCCACTGATATCTGACCAAACTACCGGAATACCCAGATGGCGTTCACAGGTACCCCAACGGCCAGGACCGATCAGGATATAAGGTGAGCCTTCCTCTATCATGGCTCGATTGAGAGCCATGACCTCATTAACCATTTCAACTGTTTTGGTAAGGTCAAAGTCTTCTGGTTTGACATAAATGATGTCTTGAATGTCCGTAATGGACCTGTAGCCCGATACAACTGAGGATGAGACGAATAATTTCTCATCAGGCAGATCCAAATCCTCGATCATCATGGATTCTTCATGTTCCAGGAACGGCCTCAGCTGGAGCAGTTTGAAGTCAGCCATTTCACCATTCCCAGATGAAAAATTCCCTGCATATTCAATTTCGACCGGACAGCCCATGGCTTCTTCACCCAGCTGAAGGACACGGTTGATGATTGCCGCCAGGGGGAAGGTATTGTATTTAAGCTGTCGGTTAAAAGTCACGACCGGAGCACCAGCCTTTTCATCCCAAAAACCGCTGGTCAATCTCCCCCCCTGGGAGTCGTAGGTATCCGCAACTTCCCCTAGGGTTTTATCCTCAATTGCATCCCGTAAAGAACAGCTTTCAAGGAAGCTGTATTCCCCCCGTTCAAGGTTGATTTGTTCCTCCTGTGATATTCGAACGGCAAAGAAGGAACTCTGGCTGCTGCTAATCTCATCTTCTACACTGGCAAAGATATTCACCTTGGGACGCTTGGGGCTGAAGCGTCGTGACAGGCCCCCATCCACGACTGTTTTGCCAAGTCCAAGAGCGACAAAGGCAATCCGATCCTCAGGTTGGAGATGTTTTCCCAGAGGATAATAATTATAAGAGGCAGCGGTCCCTGAAAAATCAGGGTAATAACGCTCATTATGCGTCTGCCCAACTACTTCCTGGATCACTACGGCCATACGGGATTCACCCAGGGATATACCCAGTGTTTCCGCGTAAGAGCGGGCTAATTTCAAATACGTAGATGCATATACCAGTTTAATGGCTGATATTAGCTGATTGATGCGCACTTCCAATTCCGGATGGCTGTTCGGCAGCATATATGTGGAAAAGACTCCGGCAAAAGGCTGGAACAGGGAGTCTTCAAAGATGCTGGATGAACGCACAGCCAGTGGTTTTTTCTGGTCTGAGTAGATGAAACGCAAATCATC
This sequence comes from uncultured Chloroflexia bacterium, assembly GCA_963824175.1. GTDB lineage: Bacteria > Chloroflexota > Anaerolineae > Anaerolineales > UBA11858 > B10-G9. The sequence continues at coordinate 109,679 of CAWGOD010000007.1, forward strand.
CCATAATTCCTCCTGGGAGATCACCTTGAAGAAAACGTTCCTTGATCTCGATATCATCATGATCGGTGGCAACAAAGTCATACAGACCATTTTCCCGCATGAACTGGTCAAACTGTTCTGTACCGATCACTACTGTCCGGGGAACCTGGATATCTACATCAGGAAATTCCTTTCGGAAACCAGCATTATACGATGACCGCAAAAAGAGCAGGAATGCTAACCCTCTGCCCTTCCCCCCCAGGGAACCGGGTCGCAGGCGGATGAATTGGGAATGGAGACGATAGTTATTGCGGTCAAAATCAACGATGATGCCCATGCGCTCGTGCAGGATATCATCAACCGAGCCGATAATCAGCTGCCGTAAATCTTCTTTGTTCTCAAATTCCGATTCCTTCTGGGGTTTTATCTGTCGGGCTACAGCAAATTCACCCCTGGCTGCCAGCCAGCCCGAAAAATGATCGTTTTGAGCATGATAGACAAATGATTCCAGTGGTATGCTGCTCAGTTGGTCACGCAGTTCGAACAGGTTATCTGCCATTCCTACAATGCTGTCGTCCGGCATGCGGAAAGTAAAACAACCAAAGCCCATAAAATTCAATAAAAAGGTCCTTAACTCCTGGAGCAAGGTGTGATCTGTTTTATTCACAAAGAATCCCAGCAGTTTTTCGGATTCCTTGCGGTTCTTCTCATCGCTGGATTGGAACATGATCGGCAGGGTGGGTTCTAGTTTTCGGATTTTGCGAACCAGATCAAAACCCGCATCATCTTCCAACTGACCGTTCTTAGGGAAGCGAATATCCGTGATCAAGCCAAGAAGATGATCCTTATATTTTTGATACATATCCCAGGCTTCTTCATAATTGCTGGCAAGCAAAATTTTGGGGCGGGAGCGCATTTGCAGCAGGGACATGTAATCATTGGCACCTTCAGAGATCAGGCGCTGGGTTTGTGTCATGATCTCTGAATAAAGTACCGGTAGGTAAAGCGAATAAAAACGGATAGAGTCTTCCACCACGATGATCACCCGGGTATCCCCGGTGATGATATCAGCATCGACATTCAAGCGATCTTCCAGCAGTTTAATGATAGCCACAAATACAGTGGAATTCCCGTTCCAGACGAAAGTATGGTCAATATTGCTGTTTTCAAGGGCTTTTGAAGGCAAGTACTGCAGCTCGGATGAGTTATTCAGCAATAGGACAACCGGGATATCCTGGATGGCTTTGACCTGGTCGGCAAATAATAGGGGATTGATCTCGCCCAGGCGCCGCATTGTGATCACCAGATCGAATTTGCGTTCCTTGAGAAGCTCAAGAGCCTGAGAGACCGAGGAGGCCCGAAAAATATGCGGTAGTGTGCGCAGATTAAGATTGTGGAATTCCTCAAAGATCTGGTCCGAAAGCCTGGCGTCTTCATCGATGATAAAGGAGTCATAGGTGCTGGATACCAGTAATACCTCATTGATACGATTTTGCATTAAATACCGATAGTTCTGGTACTTGGGCCTGTATTCCAATTTGTAATCATCTGAAGTGTTTTTATCTCTTGTGACCATATTGCTAAGATTATATCGTATGCATTTGTTTAGGATGCTATGATCTTGCATTATGATTGCTCGAGAGGGAGCATCAGCTCTCCCAGTCTGCTTATGAAGCTCTTGCTGGCGATCCAACCAGAACTTGCTAATAAAGGAACAGGCATCCTTTATATCATTTTACATAACCTCCAGTACTTCTAAATATTCTATAAATACTTTCCCTGTATCCTGAGATAGGATCCATCCAGCATTTCCAACGGTCTGCTGGAAACCCACTACTCCACCTTGGAAAGGAGGTGTTTATCCACACTGCTTAGGATGCGGTATCCTTAAGGTTTTCGAATAACAAAATCCATTCCACAAACCAAGAAATTTCGAGATCACTGAGGATCCCGCATCCTTCTCTTGATTTTTGATTTTGAAGTTAACCAAATCTCCACACACCCTTAACAATTTCTAAACAACCTCTCGATATACTGAGGTTGGATCCCTTGAATAAGACCGTTGATTTAACAAATTCAACAAGGAGATATAACATGAAAGCGATATTGAAATTCACTCTAATTGGATTACTGGCAGTTGTTGTAGCCGGTATTACTGTTGCAGGAGTTGCCTATGCCCAGGGAGATGGACCTGATAGGAGAGAGGGGTCTGGCCGAAATCCTTGGTTTGACCAGGGAAGAACTCAGAGACCAGCTTCAAGATGGTAAAACTTTGGAAGAGCTGGCTGAAGCAGCCGGTGTTGATCTGGAAGCTTACCGGGAAGAAATACGGCAAACCAAACAAGTTGACCTAGAAACCAGGATCGAAGAAGCATTGGACAACGGGGACATCACACAGGATCATGCTGATTGGCTTCTGGAAGGCCTCGATAAAGGCTTCCTGGACAACCCCTTTATTGGATTTGGCGGGCGTGGATCCAGTGGACGTCCTGATATGGATGGTGCTGGAATGCCCGGAATGCGGGGCGGAAAACCGTCCTCTGACCAGTAAATAATAATCGTTGAGATCCATTTCTCTTCTCCTCACCGAGAGCCGGACTCATTTGTTTGTCCGGCTCTCTCAAGATAGACCTGATACAGGTATAATTCTTTTTATAGGATAATGGAAGTAATATGGCAAAAAAGATCTTAGTCGTTGATGATAATCCCGATATCCGGACCATGTTAAAAACCTACCTCGCGAGTGAAGGTTTTCAGGTTTTAACAGCTGAAAACGGACAGAAGGCTTTATTCGTTGCCCGGGAAGAAAATCCGGACTGCATTGTGCTTGATATGATGATGCCAGAAATGGGCGGCAGTGATTTTATCCGCATCTTTACTGCTGAATCAGATATCCCTATCCTGGTATTAACCGCCAAAGTGGAAGAAACCGACAAGGTTCTCGGTCTTGAATTGGGTGCTGACGATTATATGACCAAACCATTCAGTTTGCGAGAGCTAACAGCCAGGATCAATGCCCTTCTAAGACGGGCAAATAAGGGACAGCCAAAAGCAGATATTCTCCGGGTTGCAGACATCACGCTGGATATTAATGGACATATGGTGGAGATTCAAGATCAACCAGTCGAGTTAACTCCCTCTGAATTTGAACTGCTGGCCACGCTGATGACTGCTCCTGGCAGATCATTCAGCCGGTCTGAATTACTGGAAAGCCTGGGCGAATCTACATACCTGGAAGGTTATGAACGCACAGTAGATGTCCATATCCACAACCTGAGAGAGAAGATTGAACCCAATCCTGCCGATCCGATCTATATTGAAACGGTATACGGGGCGGGTTACCGTTTTGCGCGGGAAAGGAAGTAATATTTTATGCGATCCATCAGTGTAAAAATCACTTTGGTCCTGGTTGTGATCAGCCTTATTGGGGCGTTATTTACATCTTTTTATATTCAGAACCGAACCCAGAAAGCTTTTGATTCCTTCATCCGTGATCAGGATCAGCAGGTTCTGGTTGAAGCATTAACTGATCATTACCTTGTTAATGGAAATTGGGAGAATGCCCAGGCAGTCTTTCAGAAAGTTTACCCATTCATATCGCGTAATAACCCTGGTGAAAATGCCGGGGGAAATTCACCTGGTGCAAACACTCCATTCATTTTGACTTCACCCACCGGTGAGATTCAGGATACTAGCCCCGGTCCAGGATCCCCAAAACCCGGTATTTCGATACCTCTCACTGAAGCAGAAAAGGGAATTCCTATTAAAAGTAAATGAGGAAATCGTTGGTTGGTTGGTACCAGCACCTTCCCAGAGACCGCGCAACAATACCCAGCAAAATTTCCTGGGAACTGTTCAGGATGGTTTGATCATTAGCTCTATTGTGACATTATTAATAGCTCTGATTTTAGGCGGCTTCTTGATCCAGTCTTTCACCCAACCAATCCGAAAATTAGCCGGCGCAACAGAAAAAGTTGCCGGCGGCGAATTGGGATTCCAGGTTGACATCAACTCCAAAGATGAATTGGGAAAATTGGCTTCCTCTTTTAACAGGATGAGCTCTGATCTGGAAAAAGCCGATCTTTCCCGCAAACAAATGACTGCTGATATCGCCCATGACCTTAGGACACCTCTTACCATCATGCAGGGATATACCGAAGCAATGAGTGAAGGGAAAATGGCTGGCTCTCAAGAGATTTATCAGGTAATGCACCAGCAAGCCAAACACCTGAACTACCTGATCGATGATCTAAAAACCCTCAGTTTACTTGATTCCGAGGAATTGGCTTTCCAGATCCAGAATATCGATCCGGCTAATATTCTCCAGCAAGTAGAGTCTGCTTTTTCTCCCCTTGCCAGAGAAAAAGGTATTCAGTTAACCCTGACAAAGGATCAAATATTGCCTAGAGTGAATCTCGATCCTGGTCGATTGACCCAGATCCTGGGAAATTTGATCAATAATGCCCTACAAGTGCTTTCATCTGGCGGGAAAATTGAGATCTCTGCCCGGCAGGAGGGGAAAGAACTAGTCCTGGAGGTTATCGATGATGGACCTGGAATATCAGATGAAAACCAACAACTTATCTTTAACCGCTCATTCCGAACAGATAAATCAAGATCTTCGGAAAATAACTCATCTGGATTAGGTCTAGCAATCACCAAAAAATTGGTTGATGCCCAGGGCGGAGAAATCACTGTAAAGAGCACCCCTGGTGAAAAGACTATATTTAGAGTGACATTTCCAACTTCGTAAAATAACTCACGCTATCATATCCTTTCTATAATACAATTGAACTGATAAGATATTTGCCTGCCTTCAGGTAGATCGACCTGTTCCAACAGGAGAAAATCTGGATTGGACCAGGTAAGGAGATGTAAGAATGCAAAATAAATCAATAACATTAGTTTTGATCATCCTTCTCGCAGGTTTAGTATGGATCAGCACGGCCTGCACAACAGGAATGGATGAAAAAGCCTTTCAGGATGCACTAAACACTGCTATTGCAGAGACCGATACAGCCGAGCAGCTCGACCTACAAAGAACCAAAGGCGCTGAAGCAACCCTCTCACCCACAGAGACCACAGCGCCAACTAACACATCAATCCCTGATACCTCCACACCGGAGCCGACCTACACACAAACTGCGGAGAATACAGAAGATATTGTGGAAGGAACAGAGCAACCAGAATTTACCATCGGCGGACCTGCAGTTCAAGTTTCTGTGGATACAAACTGCCGCTCCGGTCCCGGGAAAGTCTATACTTACCTGGGCGCCCTACTGGTTGGCGAGGAAGCAAATATTTATGGGAAGGATCCATCTGGATTATGGTTGTATATAAATAATCCAGATCTGGAAGAAAGTTTTTGTTGGATCTGGGGTTATTTCGCCAATACTACTGGAAATACTGCCCCCCTGCCAATCTATACTCCCGGTCCAACTCCTAAACCCAATCCAAACTTCTCTGTCGGATTCAGAGAAGTTGAGACCTGCAGCGGAGCGTGGCAGGTAGAGTTCGAAATCTTCAATAACGGAGTCTATCCATTAAATTCTGTGTCCAGCTTTGTTAAAGACACCGATACCAATGCAACTTCCGGGAATTCCGCATTAAACACATTCGTAAGAAAGACAGGATGCGTTGTGGATAGCACTAAGGACGTCCTAGATCCAGGCGCAACTGGTTATACTGTCAGTCTGGACCTATCCAATAATCCTACCGGGCATCTGGTTTTTGCCTCGATCACCCTCTGTACAGATGGCGACCTCAATGGTTACTGTCGAACCAGAGAGTTTTACTTTACGCCCTGACCACCATCACGGATACGGTTTTCTTAGAGGAAACCGTATCCTCCATCTGTTACACAGAGGGACTGAGCCTTCGTGAAGGACTCGGGTCGTGGCAGGAACGACTTTCCTGATTGAGTTCCCGATCGTATAACTCCCATCCCTATCCTGGCCAGCTTTCCAAGCTGATATAAGTCTGATAAGATGGCCATCAGTTTAATCACATATCAACCTGCCCCGGGCAGTAATATATACTGTCAGAAGCGGGAAGGAGTTCCAACTATGAATAAACTATCCAAAATGACCCTGTTCATCTTATTGATCACTGGTATCTCTCTATTTACTGCTGCCTGTGGAAATAAGATGGATGAAGGGGATTTATTAACAGCTGTGGATACCGCAGTTGCTGAAACGGACACCGCCAAAGCTGCCATCCTACAGCAGACCGTAGACGCTGAAGCTGCTTTTACACCCACACAATCTCCTGCGCCCACCAGCACCAACACTCCAATTCCAGAACCGACCAGCACTTCAACCCCGGAACCGGTAGATTTTGAACCCCCGATTGTTCAGGTCTCGTTGGATACCAACTGCCGCTCCGGACCCGGAAAGGTCTATCCCTACCTGGGTGGCCTTTTTGTTGGTGAGGAATCAACCGTTCATGGTATCGATCCTTCCGGCGCCTGGTATTACATCGTCAACCCGGATATTGAAGACAGTTACTGCTGGATCTGGGGTTATTACGCAGAAACATCTGGAGATACAGAACCGTTGCCGATCTTTACACCCGGACCAACCCCGAATACTGTTCCGGAATTTGATGCTGAATATCGGGAACTGGAAACCTGCAAAGGTGTCTGGCGAGTGGAATTCAGTATAGAAAATACTGGTCCCGTTACTATCGAATCGATTTCTGTCCACGTGCTAGATACGATTACTGATGAACAGACTGGTTTTTCAGAAATGAATTCATTCTTGGCAGCGAAGGGTTGTGATCTGGTAGCAGATGAAGACCTTTTATTCCCTGGAGAGTCTGGCTTTACGATCAGCTTTGATCTAAGCGCTGATCCCACCACCCACTATTCCTTTGCGACCATCAAGGCTTGTACTCAGGAAAATTTAGGGGGAAACTGTTTTGTGAGTGAGTTTCCGTTTACGCCGTAAAAACAGTAAAGCTCTCGGTTTCTTAAAAACTCCGGGAGTTTTTTCTTAATCGTTATTCTTATTTACCTTCTAGTATTCCAATTAAGGTATCAATCAGAGGCCTGATCATCCGGTTTGCTCCCAGCGATCCGCCTTCTTCTGCCCGACGGGCTTGCATAGTCGCCATCAGTTCAGGATCCATACCTTCAGCTCCTCCCGGTCCTCCACCCTGGCCCCCTCCAGGCCTGGTCCCTTCCGGCATACCTTCAGGCCTGCTAAAACCAGAGCCATCTCCCTCGGATCCTTCTGGCCTAAGACTAGCCATAATGCCCAGTTCACCAATTAAAGGGCCCATACTTTCCTGAGTGAGTTCCATCCCGGCAATATGATTGATTTGCTCGGTTGTCATCAGCTCCTCAATCTCATTGATCAATCCTGTTAACTCTTCAGGTGCTGTGCTGTCACTATCGAGCAGCGAAACATATAATTTCCAATAGGGTAGGAGTATTTCTGCCAGTTCTGCATCTACAGCCAGATCTGTTTCTTCAAGGAACAAGGTTCCTACCACTAGCTGTAGGGCTGGTGATAGTGCATCATCGGCAAAATCCATGCTTAGCCGCTCACGGTCTGCATCATAGTTCTCCGTTGTATCTCCGGAGTTATTTGTCACATCAACCACAGAGGATTCTGATCCACATGCAGTCAAAATAATTAGAACCACAACCAATAGACCCACTTTTTTCATCCAATTCATTTTTTCCTTCCTTATATACTGATTACTTCTAATAAACACAACATCATCTTCTGATAAGCCCCTGGTTCATATCACAAATAAGATATCCTTCCAGTTACATGGAAATTCCAATTTCCATGTATCCAAAAAAGCAAGTTGTTCTTATCAGATCTTTCCTTACCTTCCCTTAACCCTACATTTGTCAGGGAAAGAACTTATAGGAGAGATAAATTAGGATTATTCCATTCTATTCATAACGTAGCGCATCAATGGGGTCCAACTGGGCTGCCTGATTGGCAGGATAAAATCCAAAAAAGATACCCACCGTTGCAGCGGACCCAAAAGCCAATAATACCGAGCTGGCTACAATCACGGTCCGCATACCACTCGCCTTTCCAAAAAACCAAGCACCAATAATTCCTGCGGCAACACCAATCAGACCACCAATTAAGCTGAGCAGCAATGCTTCTGTGAGGAACTGCCAGCGAATATCACTGGGTGTGGCACCGACAGATTGGCGGATACCGATCTCCCGTGTGCGTTCAGTGACACTGACAAGCATGATATTCATGATGCCGATTCCGCCTACGATCAGGGAAACACCTGCAACCCAGGCCAACAAAGATCGGAAAGCTGCTGTAGTGGATTCCTGGGTAGTGATGATATCCTGCTGGGTTGTGATCACAAAATCAGCTTCTTCTAGAGTAACATCATGAAGTTTTGCCAGCAGTAGTGAGATCTGATAAATCACATCATCCAGGGTCCTTTCCCCATCATTTCCAACAGTTTCGTCCACCTCAACATAGATCAACCTCACCCGGTCACCCATAAATCGGGAAAATAGATTATTAGTCATTTTTTCTAGTACGATTGTGATCGGGGTATATAGACGGGAATCATAATCCACATCACCAACCATGCCTTTTTCATCAAAGACACCTACGACAGTTAAGCGGACATTACCTCCCACGGTGATCGTCTCGCCGTAGGGGTCCTGATCGCCAAATAGCTCCTCCGCCAAGCTGCTGCCCAACACAGCAATGGAGGTTGTCCTATCAATTTCATTCTGTGTAAAATAACGACCGCTGGCAATTTCCATATCCCTTACAGAAGGAAAATCACCTGTCGTTCCCATTATCGTCACATCTTCAAGAGATACATCTCCGGCTTTTAGTGTCTGGGTAGAACTCTGTTCAACAACTACACCTTTCACGCCATTAATCTGGTCTGCAATCGCGAAGGCATCGTCATAAACCAACCCACCACTGCTCATACCTTCACCAGGTCTCCCCTGCCCAAAACTGGCAGAAACATAGATCAAATTGGAACCCAATCCTGTGATCTGCTCCTGAATAGTGGCTTCTGTACCGGCGCTAATGGCTATCATGATGATGACTGCTGCAACGCCAATAATGATGCCCAACATTGTTAACAAAGAGCGGACTTTATTCTTCAATAATGCCAGCCAGGCAATCTTAATCACTTTGATAGGATTCATTTCAGCTATGCTCCTTACCGTTTTTCACTTCGCGATCCACTTTTCCATCCAGTAAATGAATGGTCCGGTCTGTATAGGCTGCAATTTCCGGGTCATGGGTCACCATAACTATAGTTACACCCTGTTTGTGTAAATCCACCAATAATTCCATAATCTCTGCGCCAGATTTGCTGTCCAGATTTCCTGTAGGCTCATCTGCCATCACCATCACTGGGTCATTCACCAATGCCCGTGCAATTGAGACCCGCTGCTGCTGACCCCCAGAAAGTTCCTGGGGTTCATGATAAATACGATCACCCAGACCCACCGCTTCTAGCATTTTTACAGCTTTTTCTTTCTGTTCGTCGTCCGTTAATGGGGAAGTACGATCATAGAATAAAGGTAAGATCACATTTTGCAGGGCAGGTGTTCTGGCTAGTAAGTTGTAGCTTTGAAAAATAAAACCCAATTTCTGATTGCGGATTTGGGCCAACTCAACCTTATCCAGATCACTGACATCTTCGCCATCAAGATCATATTTTCCAGAGGTCGGGATCATCAAACAACCCAAAACATTCATCAAGGTCGTCTTCCCGGATCCAGAAGGTCCCATAATGGCAACAAATTCACCTTCCTTTACCTGAATAGAAGCCCCATCCAGAGCGCGGACTTCAAAATCTCCCATCTGGTAAACCTTGACCAAATTCTTTCCATCAATAATCACTTTGCTCTTTGTCATTGTGCAGTCTCCACCTGCCCGGTAGTTACCACATCACCTTGCTTGATACCGGAGATAATTTCGGCATAGATCAAATCCTGCAGACCAACTTCAACTAATTTCATCTTAGGTTCCCCACCTTCCATTACAAAAACTGCATATTCATTCTCAGAAATTTTCCTCAGCGCTTCAACAGGAACCAGGACAGCATTTTCTGCTTTCCCTCCGATAATATCCACACCAGCTGCCGAACCTACGGGCAGTTTATCCCAACCGGTACTGGAAATATCCAGTTCAACAACCGCGTATACAACAGTGGTATTTTGTTGGGAAACCAAACCCGGATCAACATGGACTACCTGTCCTTCGTAGATACTATTGGGTAGGGCGTCAAAGATCACTTCCACCGGGAAACCTTCCTGGATGTTCTTCCAATCAGATTCATCAAAATAAGCATCCAGGGTTGGCGGAGTCAGGTCTGATATCACAAGCACTACTTCATTCCCAACCATTTCCAAAACATCCACATTGATTGTTGTGACAGTACCAGAGATGGAAGAGGTTAGAATGGTGGCTTCCAGGTCTTCCTGGGCGTCCTCCACGTCCTGACGGACTTGACGGATAGCCGATGCCTTGGTGCCAGTGGCGTCCTCAGGTAGATCCTGATCTTTCTTCTAACGCCTCAAGTAGTACTTCTAATTCTGAAATAGTAGCTTCAGCTAGACTGATCTGCGCTCGCACTGAGGCGATTTCAGCTTCAGTGGGCCCATCAATGAACAAGATCTTTTCATTCCCATCCCAGTAATAAGCTTCAAAATACTCAGGCACATATTCATTTTCGTAATACTGCCACTGCACCTGCAAATTTGATTCAGCCCATTTCATATCCTGTTCAGCTGATTTCAATAGAGCATCATTCTCATCTGAGGGGTCTACTTCATATGCAGTCTGAGCTTCAGTCAAGGAAGTAGCATATTTTTCAACATACCCTTCTGCTTTGTAGACTGCCAGGCTGATCAATCCAACCAGGTTATTAATATCATCTTCCAGGTCGATCTTGGTTTGAGCCAGGGTCAATCTCGATCTCAGCTATTGCAGAATGCCGAAGTTAGCTCCCGTAAATCTCGTTGGGCTTCAGTCAGATTTCTTCTGGCGATCACTATCATCCAGGCGAGCCAGTACATCTCCAGCTTCCACCTGATCCCCCACCCCTACCAGCAGCTCTACCAGTTCTTCCTGAATACCATCACTTATAACAAAACTGACATCCACCTCTGCTGCGGGAATCAGAGTGCCAGCACCAGCAGCGTAGAGGGTGATATCACCTCGGCGCGCAGTGGCGGTTTGGATAGGCTCTGACTTCACTTTCCACGATTTGAGATGGCAAATACCAACCAGCTGATAAGCTGCGAATCCACCAATGCATAACTAACAACTACCGTGGTAGCGATTATCCAATACTTCCTTGTTGATTTCTCTTTGGACTTCATCTTTACATGCTCCTCATTAAACAAAAATAGCCATATCTTGGCTAATTATATAAAAAGGTTATTAAGGAATTATTTAGGATATATTTGGGGATAAATAAGGAGAAATGTAATAAAGAAAAGGGCTAAGGCCTAAATCAAATAAAAGCTCCCGGAGTTCTTGTATGACTCCGGAATCTTTTTCTTTACTCCACGATTACCCTATCGGCTACCACTGCGACAAGGAACCGTATCCTAATTATTTACTTGACGATCACCTTATCGCTGCCGCTCCTTCCGAAGACCTCGGGAGAGTACATTTCCTCAGCCTTGGCGGGAGGCACTACAAAGGTTCCCGGGGTTGTAGCACGAGCTACGTAGGTGTACTCAAACACTCCATCCCACAACAGCGAAGTGAAGGCTTCTGCCCGCTCGTCGCGCATGTTCTGGTGTTCATACCAGGGTCCCCACCACCACCACCATCCGTAGCTGGAATCCGAGCTATTGGGATCCTGGGGGATACTGCCCGAAACTGCCAGGGCGGGATTGATGATCTCCAACCCAGCCGGTAGCGGATCCACCAAAGCCACGTGGTAGCGCCTGTTGTCCGCGATCATTGTGATGCGGATTCTCACACGAGCTCCAGCCTTGATCACCCAGGTGCCATCATCCAGACGTTTGACATCTTCGGGGTCATCCACAGCTTCATACTCTCGCTGAACTACAAATCCCATTTCCAGTGGATCCAGCTCCAGATCTGTCGGGGCGTACTTTAAACCCAACCGATAATAGAGTCTTCCTGGGCCTTCCTTGCTGATGATCAGGTCCTGCTGTTCCAGATCGGTATCCACCAGATAGTTCATAGGCACTTCTGTCAGATGACGCTCGGTACTGTAGCCAACATACTCATGGTCTCCGGCATAGGTATCTCCCAGCCAGATCCGAGCCACAAACTCTGGCTCCACATGATTCATAGGTATTGAAGTAGCGATCCAAGGCTAATAGCACAAAGACATTTTCTTGAGTGCTGCTCCAGTGCCCCCGCTTGCGGTGCGCCAGGAGCCCCGTAACCAGTTTAGGGATCAGGTCGCTGTCAGGATCGTCTGCGATCATCGTATCAAGCATCACTGCGTCTGTTTTCCGGTCCGAACTCAGCAGCAGATAAGTTTGATCATCATAGTAAGTAGTGAAGTTGGCTGCCCCAGGGGTTTCCACAACTCTGTTAGCCACCCAATTGCGGATTTCTTCCAGCTCTCCCAATGATCCGGAATCATCAACCAACACCTGCCAGATCCAGCCAATCCCGGCCATGGAAATATGGTCAAAACCTGAACTATGGAACAGGTCCCGAGCCTTGGTTGGATCGGGATCATCCATCAGGTCTCGAACATAAAGAGCATAGGAGCTGAGAGTATTGCGAGTATATTCACCATACCAGTAGGGATAGTAATTTTCGATATTTTGCAGGTAATCTAAAACCATGTACCACATATCTTCGGAAACCTCAAAACCCTTCTGCCTTGCCCGAGCCAGGGAATGCGCCACATGGATAGTGTTGTAGGGAATAGATTCCTGACCCCGGCGCCAGTACGGGAATCCGCCATCGTAGTTCTGAATGATGCCCAGCATTTCCAAATCCCTGTCCACTCTGTCTTCCATTTCCTGGGGAGTCGGCATTCCTTCTGCCTCAAAAGCGCTTAATACATCCCTCAGGGCTGCAATGCCCAGGATCCGGGATGCCATCTGCTCCGAACATTCATAGGGGTAAGAATAAAGATACATCACAGCGTCTGTCAGAGCCTGCAAAGCGGTTGAAGAGGTATTGATCTCCAAGCCGCCAAACTGCGGGAACACATCAGCAGGTCTAGCGATTGGTTGGATCACAGCACCATCATCAAGCACACCGTAGGTCGCAAACGCCTCTGTGGTTGCCGGAGTGTAAACCGGCATTTCACCGGCAGCGGCATCAGCATAATCGCCTGAAGTTGCCGCTATTCGGAACTTTGCATCCCCCGCCATTTCTGCCGACATCGGAAACCGCACCTCAATGCGGTCATTAGCCGGGATTCGGACCTTCATACCCATATCACCATCCAACTCTAAGTTGCTGGCCTGGATGATCACATCTGCTTCAATTAACTCATCGGTCTGATTCTGAAGCACTACCGGCATTTCAAATTGATCTCCAAAGTTCAGGAACCTGGGCGCTGAAGGTCGGACCATCAGAGGTAGGCGAGCCGTGATGCTGGATTCGCCAGATCCAAACTGATTTCCACTGTCATCTACCGCAACTACCATCACCCGGTAGCGGGTCAGGTTGTCCGGCAGACTGATCTTTACCATTGCCTTACCAGTACTATTTGTTTTCACTTCCGGAGCAAAAGTCGCCAGAGGATTGAAATCTATCCTGATCTGGATCGCTTGTCCTTCCGTTGCGGCGTTATCCATACCCATGCCCTTGGCTTCCATATCAGCATCAGCCATTCCCAATGCGGGAGCTTCCATCATGGCTTCTTCAGCCATTTCGCCTTCCTTAACCATGGTCGCCTGTGGCATGGCCCTGATCTCATCAGCAGCCTGCTCCAGCAGCGCACCTGGATTGGCCAGCAAGATGCTGGAACGGGTATAGTAGCTGCTGGTGTCTGCCGGACGGGTCGAGTAAAAGACCGAGAGCGGGTCTGTTAGCTGGTAACCTGTTAATCCAAGGATAGCTTCATCTACAACTACCACCGCTAGCTCTACACCGGAAACTGGCTCACCGGATGCATCCCGGACTGTAACGTCCAACCAGGTATCCTCACCAGGTTCTAGTTTATCTTCCCGGGGTTCAACCAGCAGGTCCAGCGTACGCCCTAGCGGAGGAATGGATAAGTTGATTTGTCCGGTCGCAAATGCAGGCCTCGGAGGTGCACCTTCCAGTTCTTCTCCCTTGTCATCTGTCCTGGCAGTCGATCCAACCAGGTCTACCTTGATATAAAGGTTCGGGATATGTTTATCTTCAATCGGGACCCGCAGCGTTCGGCTGCTGCCATCCATCGTGAAACTTTCGGTAGAGATGATGCCATTTCGGCTGATAGTCAGTAAACCTTCCCCATTGCTGAAGGGTGCCTGGACCAGTATCTCAGCCACATCACCCGGCTGATAGATCTCCTGATTCGGGATCAAATTGACCTGCTCCTGCTCCACATCGCGGGAGGGAGGCCGTTCGCCGCCGCTGACCCAGCGGGTCATGCGGCTTTGATTGAGTCGACCTTCGGAATCCATCACTACAGCCGTGATCTGGTAACGTCCGCCTCTGGGAGTTTCAAACTCGCAGCTGACCGGTTCATCCGTTGATCCCACAGCACATTCCTGGATATCAACTTCCACTTCCTGCCAGCGCCCATCTTGATATTTCCATTCCAAGCGGGCTGCTTCTACATTGATTGGTCGGTCAGAGATAGTATTTCCATCCAAATCGGTAACGATCAGATCAACTTCTAAAGGTTCCCCCTTCTCTACAAAGTAACGCTCTGTTCGCATACCAACATAGAGATTTGCCGGATGAACAGTCAGGCTGGTTGAGCCAGTCCAGGCTTGTCGGTTGACATCAAAGACCGTTCCTTCCGCGATAACGCTATACGCCCGGGGATTTTCCATGGATTGGAAATCCATCCGCATGTAATGGTTTCCTGAAGCATCTGTTACTCCGCTAAAGCTTTCTCCAGTCGTTCCACCATTGTCCTGATAATAATAATCATAAAACCACCAGGGGGTCCAATAGCCGAAGCTGAAATCGGACCAGTTAGGCGGCTGATAGTTGGTCGGCGTAGACATCACATACCAGTTTGTATCTGCATTAGGGAGTGGGCCACCAGCGTAGTAATTGGCTTCAACAGCCAGGATGGCGTGATCACCAACGAAATACGGACCGGTGGTCTCGTTTCGAGCGCTAACCTCAAACTCAGGCCGTCTGAATTCCTGCACCTGAATCTGATGATAGTAATTGTTATAGGAAATCCCTGATAAAGAACCTACGGGATCAATGATCACCTGGGTATATCCCAGATTAGCATTTTCTGGAAGAGAAAAGTGGAAGTCAAATCCACCCAGGGAATTCACATCCGCCTGGCCAGTTGCATACTCATTGCCCTGGGGGCCAATTACCTGATATGAAACCTGGCTGACTTGATCTCCAACCAGCTCCACATCCCCAGACTCACCGGTTCCGATCCTTCGCATCCAACCTTTCAGATAGACCTCTTCACCAGGTTTATACATCTGGCGATCATCCCAAACATACCAGCGAAGTTCATCGATCAGAGAGCGCCGGGTCCAACCACTGTCATTCCAGTAATAGGCTGAAGGCGGCATAAAGGCCAGATCATCTCCTTTTTCAGCAACCAGGTAAGGGATACCTTCATACGGGAGATCGAATTTTGCCACACCATTCTGGCCTGTTGTCCCGATAACCGCATCAGTGCCGGGTTTGATTATCACATCCGTCAGGGGCGCTCCAGTCAGGAGATCCGTCGCCCATACCACCATTTCGGAGTGGTCCACAAATGCATCCAGCCCAATATCTGTGATCTGAGCCCAAATTTGAACATGCTCCCAGTAGCGTTCCTCTTCGAATAATCCCTTAGGAGGTTTAGCAATTACTATGAATTGACCACTCTCCCCATCCAGGTAATCCGTTAATGGTATGTAAACTTCAGTAAGTTTGTCTGCTGGAGATTCAATGGGAACAGTATCATCGAATACTTTCTTCCCAGGAATGGTTAATTGGATATCAGTACGCTGATAATCACGCAGATATTGCAGAAAACCCGGCCAATCCGAAGGTTCCACCTGGTAGATCTCAACATTCAATTTGTTGTAGTTGATGGTATAGAGAGACAGGGCCGGGTTCTGATCCGCAGGATCCATAGTGACGAAGATCTCATCCGGGCCAAACAAGACCGGATCAGCCGAGCCAATCCTGAATTTTAGAGTTTCATCTTTCCCCAGGGTCTGGCCAAACTCATCTTGAATCGAGCTGTCCACTGTTACCCAATAGGTTGTCCTACCCTGGGTATTACCCTGGATATTAATAGAATTTCCGTAGATATTAACCGATGCGTTGGGCAGCTCAGGTTCAATGGTCACCATACTGCCATCGTAGGCGTTCATATCGATCGGGTTATTAAAGCGGATATAAAGAGGTGTAAGCGGCCGACAAGGTTCATCGCCCCAGGAGCAACCATGTTCTTCCACCCTTAAAGGTGCATAGGTTGAAAAGGAATAACTCTGGTCATATTCTGTCACCAGAGGACCCTCCGCAGAAGGAGTGCCCGCCTTGATAATTATGGATATCCCAGTGTCTGCGGGCAGCGGTTCCAAAGCCCGGAAGGCCAACCAACGTCCTTCTTCAGCGTTTTTATCCGGTGGCTGACATACTCATCCTCCTGGATCTCCTCTTCGGTAGCCAATTTTATCTGGACCGGAAGATTCCCAGCTGTGACCTGAATATGATCGATCACTGCAGACTGGTCAATGCGCTGATCAAAGGATATAAAAAACAGAGGTTCCAGCGGTTGCGGCCCGTAGGAAGGATAATAGTCCTCCATTACAGGCGGCGGGGTGGAAAACCGGAACTGCACAGTTTCCTGAAGGGCTTTCCCAACAGCAGACTGTACTCCCGCAGGGATGGTCACAAGATATTCAGTTGCCATAGGCAGGCGGTCATACAGATCCGAATCTGAAAGGAAATTCAGTGTCCGGGTTCCCAACCAACGCCAAGATCCGGGAATTAAAGGAGTCACCTGGACCGGCACAGCTTCTTCTGCCAGAGCTTCCAAGGTGTTCAACGCGATCATCGGTTGGTTAAAGGTGACACTGATGAAAGGAGCTATGGCTACTGCTCCATCCGGAGCATAACGCAGCACTTCAAGTTCTTCTCCAAATACAGGTTGTGGTTTTGTCAAATCCACTGAACTAGGAAATGTTTCCGGGATGGTTTCGCCTGTTAATGGCGGGGGCAGGATCTGCTCCGGCAGCCTGAAATCGACTTCCAGGCCCTGATCTTCCACCCAGGGTGCCAAACGAGCCAGAATCTCTTCAATCTCTTCTGCTGTTAACGGCACACCCTTTACAGGTACCAACCTCTCAAGTACTGATGGCACTTCCTGTCCGTCACTCAGTTGGATCGTTAATCCCGGACCTCCATCACCCCCATTCATAGCAGGACTTCCCTCCTCAACAGTGCCGGATTCATTTTGATCTATAGGTATTGGCTGGGGAGTTTCTCCCCCATTTCCCCCCTGCCCTGGCAAAGTACAAGCCAAAGTATTTCCTATCAGCATGATCACCGCCAGGCTGACCATCACAATACGTCTGGTTACCACAACTCTCTTTTTCATCGGTATACTCCTCTTCGCCTCTGTGACAATGTTTTTTCAGGTATCATCTAGACGAAAATCCCCCCTAAAAAGTTCCCCTGCGAATTAATCCTGCTCCTTCTCTGCTGCAAAAGCCTTGAGGTAAGAGTTAAGGATTTTCTCTGCGTGCTGCAGATCCTCATAAGCCATCACCGAGAGTAGAGGATGGGGGTTACCCGTGATCATCTTTGTGACAACAACCCCTTGTTTGAATAAACATAACACTGGAATATCCAGATCCAGGGCATAACCAATCTCGTATCCGACCCCATGTGAAGGTGTACTGATCTCAGCGACCAGTATGTCACTTTCCTGAATCCAATCCACATCCCGTTGGTAAATATCCAAGGGTTCCTTCTGATCGTCAATCTCCTCGATTCCAGTCTCAGCAATATGTGCGGTTGGGACATCGATCCCCATCCCAATCATCACACCCACCAGATACTGATAGGCTTTTTCATCTTTCCTTCCACCACTGATAGAGCAGGCAAAATAAACCTTCATATCTCCTACCTCTCCCAATAATCATCCATCCATATAGATCCATCAAAATTGGATATGTTATACTCGGATTTGTCGGATACAACTGATTTTATAGAATTGTACCCTTGGATTAATATGGGTGGATTAGAAATTCGGAACATCAAAAGAAGCTTTGAGGAGATTGAGGTTCTGCAAGGGATCTCATTCCAACAGGCAAAGGGTGAGATCCTGGCCTTGCTGGGCCCCAGCGGCAGTGGGAAGACCACACTGCTGGAAATCATTGCCGGTCTGGCAAAACCAGATCAGGGGGATATCCTCTGGGATGGAGAATCCCTGCTTGGCACCCCTCCTCACCTGCGGAATTTCGGTTTAATGTTTCAGGAATATGTACTCTTCCCTCATAAGAACATAGCTGAAAATGTTGCCTTCGGCCTGAAAATGGCTGGTACTGCCCGGGAAATTACTTTAAACCGTGTAATAGAGGTTCTAAAACTGGTTGGTTTGGAAGGTTTTGAAGATCGGGACCCCTCAACTCTCTCCGGTGGTGAACAGCAGAGAATTGCATTGGCAAGATCTCTTGCGCCGGAACCTCGCCTGGTAATGCTTGACGAACCGCTCGGCGCCCTGGACAGGAGCATCAGGGAAAGGCTGGTTGAAGAACTTCGTGAAATCCTAAAAAGCGCATCTCAAACTGCCCTCTACGTTACTCATGACCAGGAAGAAGCTTTTCGCATCGCCGACAGAGTAGTGATCCTCGGAGAAGGTAAAACTGCCCAGATCGGCACTCCCCGCGAGATCTATCACCATCCCAACTCGCCTTATATCGCCCGATTCCTGGGAATGAATAACTTGCTTGAAGGAGATGCTGAATTCAAACCCGGCAGGCACAATCCTAAAGACAAAGATCGGGTCCTGGCAGGTAAAAGAAGATTATCAAGGATCTGGTGTGATCCTGATCAGATCTGATCAGGTGAGGATTGGGCCGGCAGATGAAAAAAAGCCATCCTGCCTGACAGGAAAACTTATCAGCAGTTCATTCAGTGGATCTGCTATCCATCTGAAGATCGAGGTGGATAATGTCCTGCTCGCATTTACCTGCACAGATTGCGGGGTGGAAATCCCCCAACCAGGTAAATCCATCCAGATCTCTTTTTCCCCCGATAAAGCCCTGCAATTCTTTCCAACTTAAACTTTTATACTGATTACTATTAATGAACATTATAATTCCAGTAGAAAATTCTGGGTTTACCAATATCCCCCATCCCTAAACTAATACTCTGGAAATCCACTCCACGTACCAGTCAACATAAAACGGACCAGATCAATAAGCGCAATTTGCAGCAGAGCAGAACTAAAACCTGCAATCCCCCACCAAATTAATTCTTTCCAAGATGTAAAACTGTTTTCCCTTTTTCGGATCAGGATCCAGATCACACTGTACAGAACAGTCAATAAAATCAATAAACCGCCAGTACTAATCAATATCAACGGATAGGTCAGTAGTGGATTTCCAGTTTGGATCAAAAGACCAATAACGATCGTACTCCCCAGCAAGGTCAACCAATCCCTGTAATCCCGGATCGCCGGTGATTGTGATGCCTCGTACCAGATCGTTTGACCAACCAGGGGATACAAAACCGAGCTGATCACTACTCCGAATCCCAGACCGGTAAATAAGCGCAGGGTATTACTTGGTTGATAAAGGGAAAGATGATCCAATCCCGGGTATAGGTGGACCATAGAATTCAATCCATCCAGGAGATAGAATGCAAACAGAGCCACCAACAGGATCAGGGCTCCGCGGGATGGAAAACCGACCTTCTTTTTTGAGCGCAGCAATTGATACCCGAATCCCCAAATAAAACCCAGGTATTGGCCCGTGCATCGGGCGCAGAGGGAAAATGGCCTTTCATCAAGATAAAAAGAGTGGGAGCCTATACGATGGCATACAGCATAAGCAATTGCATCGGATTTTCCCAATAATCCCGGGGGAGTGTTAATCAACCAGCTGACAACCAGGCCCCCCAGTAGAATGACCAGAAGGTAGCGGAAAAATCTTTTGTTGATGGAATTGTTAGAGTCGTTATTTTCCACTTTACTCAGCAAATATATTTGATATTAAGTCCATAGGATTCTTTAGCGGTTAAGTCCAATGTCAAAGGTGTCAGTGAAGCATAACCGCTCTTGATGGCTCCATAATCCGTTCCCTCATCCTGAACACCAGTTGGGGGCAATCCCCCCACCCAATAATATGGAACTCCGCGGGGATCGTTTCTCTTTAGCAACTCATCATTATAAACTCGGTGTCCCTGGCGAGTTACCTGTATTCCTTTGATCTCATCCAATTGAAGGTAAGGAACGTTTAGACTCAAAACCACTTCTTCCGGGAATTCCTTCTTTAACATCTTCTCCGCGACCCGGCGAGCATACTCGGCGGCAGGTTCAAAATCCAATACCCCCAGATGGTTATCGGGGCTGTCCAGTGATACGGCCAAACCTGGCAGACCCCAGATCACTGCTTCCATCGCTGCGGTCACTGTTCCTGAATAGGTCACATCATGCCCAATATTGGCATGGGGGTTGATGCCGGAAACTACCAGGTCGATATCGGACAGGATTCCCATTACTGCCAGAGCAACACAATCAGATGGAGCTCCATCACTGGCAAGTGCTGTACTACCATCCTGGAGCTGGACCTCTCTGACACGCAATGGCTTGTGCATTGTTTTCACATGGCCGGATGCAGACCAATTGCGATCCGGCGCCAGAACGCTGACATTCCCCAGTCCTCGAAATGCCTCAACCAGAGCAAATAAACCTGGAGCTGTTACGCCATCATCATTCGTTACCAAAATATGAGTCATTATCATTCCAATTTTATTAGGATACTTAACAGTCTACTATTATAAACGATGTGAAATTTTACCAGTATCTGGATATCCTTCTTGCAAAGTTCCCAGTCTGAATTACAATGAGGACGTTAACTGACATGAACTGAATTATTGATAAATTTTATGGACAAACCTAACCGCAAACATCCAGTAGATATCTCTAAGCTGGGGAAAATCAAACACTATCTTAGAACTTATCCTTCTCAATTCTGGCTGCTTTTTTGGGGGATGCTGATCAGTTTTTTCGGTATGAGCATGATCTGGCCTTTTATGGTGATCTATCTCGCCGATGAGTTAAGTCTACCCCTGACGATCATTACGACTTTAACAACAATTAGCGCTGTGATGAGCCTGTTAGCATCTTTCATTGCTGGGTCCATAGCTGACAAGATCGGCCGCAAGTGGACCATGGTCATAAGCCTTGTGGTCACAGGGGTAGCCCTGGCAGCGATGATACCCGCTCATACTTATTGGCAGTTTGCGTTCCTGATGGCGATCCGGGGAGCGTTTCGACCTCTCTACAGAGTTGGTGCTGATGCTATGGTTGCCGATCTTGTAGTTCCAGAAAAACGAGATGATGCCTATGCCCTGACCCGCCTCAGCAAGAATGTCGGTGTGGCCCTGGGACCGGCTATAGGAGGCCTCATGATCGCCTCCTCTTACAAGATCACTTTTGCCATTGCTGCCGGCACATCAGTACTCTTCGCCCTGTTGATCGCTCTCTTTACAGTGGAAACTTTGCCAGACGCAGCCCGAGAGATCCAGGAAAAACTATCCGCGAATATCAAATCTTATCTGAACATATTCAAGGACAGGGTTTTTTCCAGTTTTATTGTGGGGTTCACTCTCCGGCAGATTGCTGGCAGTATTCTCTGGGTGCTATTGGGAGTCCATGCCATCGAAAACTTCGGCTTATCCGAGGATCTGTACGGTTTAATTCCAACTACAAATGCCGTGATGGTGGTATTGCTACAGCTTTTTGTTACCCGCAAGACCTCCCGTTATCGTCCTCTGGTGATCATGGCCATAGGTACCCTGTTTTATGGCCTGGGAGTTGGCAGCATAGCTTTTGGAACTGGATTTTGGGGATTCCTGGTCAGCATGGTGGTGGTTACAATTGGGGAATTAATGGTGATACCCACTGCCAGCACCTATACAGCCAATCAGGCTCCAGAAACCATGCGTGGGCGCTATATGAGCATGCTGGCTTTGACAATGGGTGCCGGTTCCATGATTGGCCCCCTGCTGGGAGGTTTTCTCAGTGATACCTTCAACCCGAGCGCTATTTGGTATGGGGGCGGTGCTGCAGGATTCCTGGGAGCATTAATCTTTTTTATCATGGCGACCAAAACCAAAGATCGAAACAGTGCAGCGCCGGTCAGTTAAAGAAAACGGGATGGCTAATTGCCATCCCGCTGAAAATATCAAACTATTTCTGTCTACTCCTCCGCTAAAGCCGACTCCATCAACTCTTGGATCCTGGGGATCATTGATGCCGGATCCGGGTGAAGTCCCTCAATCAATAAGGTGCTTTCAAATATTTGTTCCACGATAAGTTCTCTGCGATGGTCATCTTCCGGCAGATGACTTATTTTCTGTAGAATTTTATGTTTCGGATTGATTTCCAGAACCTTTTTCGGTATCTGGTAATCCTTATCCATCATCCGGTACACACGCTGCATTTCCTGGCCAAGGGATCCCTTGGCATCGACCAACCTAGCAATAGAATTGGTCAGTCGGTCTGTGACTCTTACCTCAGAAATTCGATCTCCCAGGATATCTTGAAATGTTTTTACCAAATTTTCAATAGCTTCATCAGATAAAGAGACAGGTTTTTCCTGTTCTTGTTGGAGATCTTTTTCAGATTGGTCCGGAAGCTGGAGATCAGAATCCGCCACATTCTGGAGAGGAATATCCTTATATTCTCTCAACCCCAGGAGCATAAAGGAATCCACAGGGTCAGTTAAGGTGATCACTTCATAACAATGGGTCTGGAAGTAATCCAGATGGGGACTTCGGGAAACCGAATTTTCATCATCACCGAGGATGTAGTAAATCTTCTCCTGGCCCGGCTGCATGTGCTCCAGATAATCATCCAGGGATGACCATTTATCGGGCAAAGTAGTAGATCTGAAACGCAGCAAAGGGGATAGCTCTTCCCGGTTGTCATCATTGGCTGCTACGCCTTCCTTGAGGAACTGGCCGAACTCAACCCAAAATTCCAAATATTTCTCCGGGTCCTTATTAGCCATTACCTTTAATTTTTGGATGACCTGATTGGTCAGGATCTTATTGATCTTACCGATCACTGCAGAAGCCTGGACACTTTCACGAGACACATTTAATGGCAGATCTTCCGCATCTACGACTCCCTGGATGAACCGAAAGTAGGGAGGTAAAAGATCTTTGGAGTAATCCTCGATTAATATCTTTCTGGCAAATAGTTTTAAACCATCCTGTTCCCGGAGAGTGAATAACCCTCGATCCGGTTTAGCAGGTAAATATAACAAAGCGTAGATCATCAATGGCGCTTCAGCTACAAAGTGGATCTTTTCCAGCGGTTGCTCCAGTTCCAACGTTAACTGGCGATAAAACTCCTGGTATTGATCATCCTCAACAGAACGGGGATTATCTCGCCAGATCGCTTTTTGTTGATTGATCTGTTCTTCTTCACCTTCAATGAATATCGGGAAAGGCACAAAGTCTGAATGGGTTTTTATGATCTCCCGGATCCTGGGAATAGCCAGGAATTCCTGGGCATCTTCATTCAATTTAAGCTCGATAGTTGTTCCTCTGGTTTCTTTATCAGAAGAACCCATTTCAAAGGTGTCAGCACCGGTCGCAAACCAGGAGGATGCTTTTTCCTCTGGTTGGTAGCTGTGGGAACTGACCTTGACCCAATCTGCGGCCATAAAAACAGAATAAAAACCTACACCAAAACGGCCGATCACATCCATCAGCCCCTTCTCGTCACCCTCGGCGGCTTCCAAAAATGCTTTGGCGCCTGATTGGGCAATTGTTCCCAGATTAGTTTTCATCTCTTCACTGGTCATGCCTATACCAGTGTCAGTGATCTTAAGGGTCTTTTCTTCCGGATCTATTTCAATCCGGATTTCCAGATCCAGGGATGGATCGAGAATTTCACGATCCGTTTGCTGAATAAATCGCATCTGGGTTAATGCGTCAGATGCGTTTGAAAGCAATTCCCGGAGGAATATCTCCCTCTTGGTATAAAGAGAGTGAACCAGGATATGTAATAATTCTTTGATTTCTGTTTGGAACGCGATTGGACCGCTGGTATTATCCAGCTGTGGTTTATGAGTATCTGCCATAAACTCCTCCCATTGAAGCTGCTATTCTATTAGCGTATCAAATGAGTATTAACTTGACATTAGAACAAAAATAACCCGGGGGGGAAACACCCGGGTTATTTTTGTTTTTATCACTAAAGAGCTGCCGCATATAGATAATGGACATGTATACATACATGTCCACAATCACAGTTATAAAAACGATCGATCGGTTCTCACTCAGAATGTGAAGGTATCCGGATCCGGTCCGACGCGCTTTCCTTGATCCAGCGCATCCAACAGTTCCATATCTCCTTGTGTAAGCTCAAAGTCGAAAATCTGAGCGTTTTCGGCGATGCGGTTGGCGTGGGTTGATTTGGGAATCGTAACCACTTCATGCTGCAGATCCCAGCGTAAAACGATTTGCGCGGGAGTCTTATGATACTTTTCAGCCAATTCCTGATGAGTCTTTTCAGTGATGATCTGACCCTGCATTAAGGGGCTCCAGGCTTCCACCTGGATCTCGTGGCTTTGACAAAATTTAAGCAGATCAGGTTGAAGGAGGAAAGGATGAAATTCCACCTGATTCACACTGGGGACTACCTGGCTGGCACTCAATATATCTTCAAGGTGGTGGACTAAAAAGTTACTGACCCCGATTGCTTTAGCACGGCCGCTTTGATAAATCTTTTCCATCTCCTGCCAGGTATCCATATAACAATCTTTCACAGGCCAATGGACCAGGTACAAATCTACATATTCGGTATCCAACCGTTCCAGGCTTTCTTCGAATGCTGCCAGTATACGTTTCTCGCGTTGGTCATCGTTCCAAACTTTAGTGGTCAGGAATATATCCTCACGCGAGACACCGCTGTCACGGATCGCTTTACCAACGCCCCGCTCATTTTTGTACACGGTCGCGGTATCAATACTGCGATAGCCAAATTCCAGAGCATGTTTGACAGACTCTTCCACTTCCTGGCCATCCTTGATTTGAAAAACGCCAAACCCCAGCCAGGGCATTTTAAGCCCGTTGTTTAAAACGGTGCAATCCTTTAAACTACTGATCATTGTGGCAATCTCCTTTATTATTATAGGGTCAGACTTTAAATTGCGGGGATTTTTAAGCTCGACTCCGCTAATTTTTGATTATAAATCAAAATAAACCCACCAGTGATTTTTTTAGCTACAGAGATGTATTTTAAAAGACCGCTAGACCTGTGAACAAACCCGTGAAATTAAATATTAAATCAATCTTTTTCAGGCCGAATTATTGAAGAGCATTGACCAGCTGGATTAATATCCAGCTGGTCAATTACCGACCCTAGGAGTGATTGTAATTTTCCCAGCCCAGATAATTTGTGAAAGCTTCATCAAGGGCGCCGGCAACATGTCCCATCGTCATAGCGACGTGATGTTCAAATCCGTTTTTACAGAGGTAAGCCAGTAATTCCTGCAAATTGGGAGTATGAACCACAGTGCGGTGGCCGAAGGTTTCCAGGGGATCGTTGGTCAGTTCACCTTCCCCGGTATAAGCGCGCATGATTCCTCTCGTATCATCAGTACCAACCCTTGCATAGGTCATGGGTCCAGCAGCGGCCCGCCCAGCCATGGCTCCATATGTATTTTCTTCGCCAAGGGTGGTTCCCAAAATTGGCGCTGTCTTGATCTCATTATCAGGGACAAAGGAACTCGCCCAATTCCCGCAGTGGAATAAAACACAACGGTTTGGATCATCAGCATAATTATTATTCCAATCCACCAACGCTCCCGGGAAATCAGATGCCAGCTGCAGGGCATACATCGAAACAACGCCGGTGATATCCGTTTCACAGCCCGATGGCATGAGCTGATCACTCATCATGCTCATCAAAGTACAGGCATTAATTCCATAGTTTTGTTGGATGGAAGTCCAGCATTGAATGGCGGTCGCCTGGATCTCATTGGATTGCATCCAATCTGAAATCACAACACCAAGTTTTGCCATGCGCATCAGGGACGGCGCCGGAACGGTGTCATGTTTGGCATAGGTATGAATTTCTTCCAGTTTGGCTTTCACGCTTGGTTCATCATCGCTCAGGCGTTCAGAGTTACCCAGGATTTCGGATAGATCTACCGTCGTTACTGTGATGCCAGCTGCTTGTAAGATCTTTTCACTGTAGCGGACAGTATTAAATGCACCTGGACGGGCGCCAATCGCTCCCAAGCGTACACTGCCTAATCCTTTGACCACATGACAAACGCTTATAAACTTCTTTAGATCATCTTTGAAGGTCTTGGATGTTGGATGGCTGGTGTGCAGACTGGTAAGGGAATACTTAAATCCATACTGGCGCAGGTTATTACAAACAGAAATCTTACCGCAGAAGGAATCGCGGCGATTCTCTACATTAAAAGCCTCCAATTCATCTGGATAGGCTTGTACTAAAATGGGCACATTGAGTCCTGAAAGTTTGATAGTGTCAGCCACACCTTTTTCATCGCCAAAATTTGGCAAAACAACAAGGATACCCTCGATTTTATCTCGATTGGCTTTGAACAAATCAGCACAAGCTTTCGCATGGGCATATGTTTCTACAGATCCAAGTTTGGTTTCCTTCTCGCCCAGCATCACAGACTCAATATTCATTTCTTTAAATAAGGCAAGAATATCTTTCCGCGCTTCACTAACGAGATGGGTGGGAAAAAAGTCCCGATTGCCGAAAATGACTCCCAAACATGCATTCATGATTAATTCTCCTTAATTTGATAAAGTGGTTTCTAACTTTAAGCCTATAATTTGAATCCCCAGGCTCCTGCCACAAGAATGACATTCGCATAGGGTGTAAATTCAGCAGTGCGAACAATGGCTTTGGTCGAACCGGTCAATTTTTTGAATTCCAGGTGAGGTAGGGTTTGAATGGGAACTTGGTCGAGTAATTTCTGGATCCCGGTGTAGATGTCTGGACTAATATCTAAAATATCTTCCGAAACATAGGCCTTTTCCACATACATCTCAGTCAGCACCACTTCGAGGGTTTCTAAAAAGCCTGGTACCCCGGGTTTTAACGCCAGGTCAATACATTGTGTTGTGGCAGGGACAGGCAGCCCGGCATCACCGACTGTCAGCATATCAGAATGTTCAAGATGGGCAATCACTGTCGAGATAGGTGCATTGATAATTCCAATCTTTTTCATGGGGTTTAATTCCTTTCATTCATAAACTGGATAACTTCTTCGCGACGGGGAAGAGACGGCTGCGCACCTTCCCGGGTGACTGAAATAGCAGCTGCTGCGCTAGCAAATTCTGCAGCTTCCAGAATTGATTTCCCTTCACAAAGTCCAACCGCGAGACCCCCGTCAAAACAGTCTCCAGCCGCAGTGGTATCCACAACCTTCACAGAAAAAGCTGCTATATTCGATCTTGATTCTTCGTTAAAAAGAACTGCGCCCTGCCCGCCTAGTGTTACTATTAGATTTTTCAGGCCGAGAGAAAGTAATATTTCAGCAGCAGTTTGAACATCATCAGCAGATTGCAGCGGAGGAAGTCCCGTCATCAAGGCAAGTTCATATTCGTTTGGCAACAACACATCAACAAGGCTCAGCAGATCCTGATCTAAAACTTGAGCAGGTGCTGGATCCAAGAGAACTTTCGCTCCTCGATCAGAAGCATATTTTGCAGCACAATATATTGTTTCCAGCGGAGTTTCGAGCGGCATCATGAGTACATCAAAATCTTGAATGGATTTTAAAGCCTTTTCGACATCTGAGGCTGTCAGTTGAAAGTTCGCGCCAGACGCTACAGCAATGCTGTTCTCCCCCTTTTTATCCACCTGAATGAGTGCCACGCCAGTCGCAGCTTCAGGATGAACTACAACAGGAGTGGTATCTATGCCTTCCTTGATCAGGGTATTTCTTAATTCTTGCCCAAAAGCGTCGTCACCGACACAACCAATCATAGAAACAGCTGCACCAAGACGAGCTGCAGCAACTGCCTGGTTGGCACCTTTTCCACCGGGAAAAGTCTTGAATTCTCCGCCCAGGAGGGTTTCACCAGGTTTTGGAATTTGTGGTATCCGGACCACAAGATCCATATTTAGACTACCAACAACAACAATTTTTGGCACGTTTCTTTTACTCCACTACAGTTGGTTCGGGTTGATATAAAACCTGTTGCACAGCTGCCTGCCAACCAGCAAATAAGTCGTTGGCACGAGCAGGGTTCATGGAGGGCTTGAACTCGGTAAAACCTGATGAAAGATCTTTCAAATCATCCAGGGAAGAATAAATTTCCAATCCCAGACATCCGCTAAAGACAGCGCCCAGAGCTGATAGTTCGGGAGTCTGAGCCGCACGCACCGTTAATTGATTCATATCAGCCACAAATTGCATCAAAAAAGCATTTTGGACGGCTCCTCCATCAGCATGGATCATGTTAAGTTTTATTCCGGCATCCTTTACCATCTCCATTAGCACCTCAGTAATTATGTATCCAATGGATTCCAGGGCCGCTCGAACAATATGAGCCCGCGTTGTGGAGGGAGTCATGCCCAAAATGGCGGCGCGGGCGTCAGTTCGCCAGTATGGAGCACTAAGACCTACAAAGGCAGGGATTAAATAAACACCGTCACAATCGGAAACCGATTCTGCCAGCGTTTCTGTCTCAGCAGGATTGACGATTATCTGTAATTGGTCGCGAAGCCAGGTAATTGTTGCCCCCGTAAAATTGATGATGCCCTCAAAAGCATAGGTGGGCTGTCCATCAATGACCCATCCCAGTGCTGTCAGCGTGCCGCTCTCAGACAAGTGTTTCTCATGTCCGATATTCATCAAAACTGATGAGCCAGTTCCAAAAGTCACTTTTGCGCTGCCCGGTGAGTAACAGCGCTGGGCAAATAAGGCTGCTTGTGAATCGCCCATCACGCCATAGATGGGAAGAGGACTGCTGAGACTTCCGGCCAGATCAGTATCTCCAAAGCAAGCAGAGCTTTCACGCACTTCCGGCATTGTGTTGATATCCAACCCGAACACTTCACACAATTCCCTGCTCCAGGACAATTTATCAATATCATAAAATAATGTGCGTGATGCATTAGTATGATCCGTGGCGTAAATCTTTCCACCAGTCAGACGATATATCAGGTAGGTATCAATTGTGCCAAATAATGCCGATCCATCCTTTAAACGGGCCCTTATTTCGGGACGGGCATCCAACAACCACTTCAGCTTGCTGGCCGGAAAATATGTGTCAATTTTAAGCCCGGTCAAATCATGCACAATATCTTCTTTGCCAGCGTCCACTAATTCTTTACAGATATCGCTTCCCCGGCGGCATTGCCAAACAATCGCATTGTGCAAAGGTTGGCCTGTCTCCTTATCAAACACGACAAAAGTTTCTCTCTGATTCGTGATGCTTAGAAAGACCAAAGAATCCTTGATACTTGAATTCTTGTCCAACAACAACCGTGCTGCTTTAATTGTATTCTCAAAGATCTCATTCGCGTCGTGTTCTACCCAGCCAGGTTTTGGATAAATTTGTTTATGTTCAAGCGACACAACATCAGCCAATCTAAATTGATCGTTGAATATCAGAGCCTTGGTTGCAGAAGTACTTTGGTCAATCGTCAGGAAATGGCTCATACAATTACCTCATTTATCAAGATCTTAATTATAGCGGCATAGGCAGGGGAGAGAGACCAGAAAAGACTCCCCGCATGATAGCCCCTCCCCGGAATTCGGATATATCTCCCAGCTATCATCCTTTTTGAGCTTTAGCGATCCACCCAAGAACCTTTTGTACATTGTCTTTTATGCTGGCGTAATTTTCCTCACTGACAGCGGCTTTTGTGATCAGCTTTGAGCCCATGCCCAGGCAAGCTGCCCCGGCTTCAATCCAATCACGGATATTCTCTTCAGTGGCTGCTACACCACCAGTAGGCATGATTCGTGTCCATGGGCAAGGCCCCAGGATTGCCTTAATGAAACCGGGCCCTCCAACCGCTGAACCGGGGAAAATCTTTACGATCTCAACCCCATATTCTTCAGCCAGGGAGATTTCAGTCAATGTGCCACAACCTGGCAAATATGCGATCTTGTGTCGGTTGCAGAGGAGAGCCACTTCATGATTAAGAATCGGGCCCACAATAAAATTGGCTCCGGCGCCGATATACATGGCCGCAGTAGGAGCATCCACTACGGACCCCACACCGAGGATCAACCCAGAGCCTTCCCGGGCCGTATTTTTTGAGAGTTTTTCAAAAACATTAATCGCGAAATCACCACGGTTGGTGAACTCTAAGATTCGGGCTCCACCAGTTTCACAGGCGGCAGCCACCTTCAGGGCAACTTCTATACTTGGATGATAAAAAATGGGAACCAGGCCTGAGTCCAGCATCGCCCGATATACTTCTAACCGTGTAAACCTTGCCATTATTCGTCCTTTTATCTCGAGACACGGCCGGAGGCATCTCCGGACATCAGTTTTTCAACTTCTTCAACAGATACCTGATTGAAATCGCCAAAGATCGAGTGTTTTAAACAGGATGCAGCCACTGCAAAATCTAACGCTTTCTGATAATTTTCTCCATATGTTCGTAAACCGTAAATCAACCCGCCCATAAACGAATCACCACCACCCACTCTATCAACGATGTGAGTGATTTTGAATGTAGGTCCTTCAAAAAATGCACCCGCATGCCATAGAACTCCAGACCAATCATTATGGCTGGCAGAGATCGAACTGCGCAGCGTTATTGCGATTGTCTCAAGATTGGGAAATTGATCTGCTAATTTTCTACAAACTTCCAAGTATTTTTCGGCTTCAAGCCTGCCCGCAGTGATGTCACTCTCGGGAGCCCGGATGCCAAAAACCTTATCAGCATCCTCTTCGTTGCCGATAGCGACATCACAATACTCGACCAATTCTGGCATTACATCAGAAGGTGATTTTCCCCATTTCCATAAATTCTTGCGGTAGTTTAGGTCACAAGAGATTGTCAACCCCAGGTCTTTGGCGATTTTTAACCCTTCAAGGCATACTGCGGCTGCGGATTCCGAAATAGCGGGGGTGATCCCCGTCCAGTGGAACCAATCTGCGTCTGCAAGGATCTGTTTCCAGTCAATCATACCTGGTTGGATTGTAGAAAATGCAGAATTTGCCCGGTCATACAACACTTTACTTCCGCGCTGCATGCTGCCCAATTCCAAAAAATAGATTCCCAGGCGTTCGCCTCCACGCAAGATATGGTCGATGCCAATCCCGGACTGCCGCAAAAAAGACAAGCAGGAATTACCAATGTCGTTTTGGGGTATCCGAGTGACAAAATTGACAGGCAAACCATAGTTGGCAAGAGAGGCTGCTACATTAACCTCCCCACCTCCATAAACCACATCGAAGCTGTGGGCCTGTATAAAACGTTGATGATCTGGCGGGGAGAGCCGCAGCATAACCTCTCCAAAAGTAACAATTTTTTTATCCATGGGTCACCATGCATATGCCTCTGGGGCAGGTTTCGATGAACGAATGGGGCGCCCTTTGTTTGTATCGAATATCTCATCCAGCTGCTTAAGTGTTTCTTCATTGAGAGCAAGTTCCCCCGCGCGTTCTAAATCATCCAGGTGTGACAACTTGCGAATCCCCACAATCGCTGAGGATACAGCAGGTTGTGCCAATGTCCACGCAACCGCAACCGCAACGGGCGACTCGCCTAGATCGCTGCATATCTTCTGAAATTCCTTCATTTGATCTCCGCTGACTGAAACGCCGTATTCGTTCTCCACCTCCGCTGTGCGCGAGCCGGCTTCCGACTGCGCTTTAGGGGCCAAAATCCCACCTGCCAAAGGCATATACGGAATCACACTGATTCCCAGATCCATGGCAGCTGGTAATACTTCGAGTTCAGGCCAACGGCAGAGTAAGTTATACATTGTCTGCTCACAAATAAAGCCCATAGATCCACGCTGCATCGCCGTTGTCTGATATTTTGCCAGAGCCCAGCCCGGGAAATTACTCGATCCCGCGTACAACACCTTGCCATCTGCGATCAGTCTCTCAAATATGCCCCAAAATTCTTCGAGCGAAATCATACGGTCAATGTGATGTGCATAGTAAAGATCAATTCGATCCGTTTGCAGACGCTCAAGCGAATCGTTGACGTGCTTGCGTACTTTGTAGGCAGATATTCCACGCTCATAATTGGGCTCGTTTACATCTTCCATCGGGCCGCTCACTTTAGTTGCCAGTACCACTCGATCCCGACTGCCTTTATGGGTCTGGAAATAGCGCCCGATAATCGCTTCGGAGTCGCCCCGGATGCCGGGGCCGGGATAAACATTGGCCGTATCCCAGAAATTAATACCCATGTCCAAAGCCCGATCCATGATTTGAACCGCTTCCTCCTCACGGGTACGTCTACCAAAGTGCATCGTGCCGAGGCAGATACGGCTTACCTTTAAATTTGATTTGCCTAAGTTCGTATAATTCATTTTTACTCCTATTCTATTTCGTGACACGAATAATCGTGACCACCTACCCAGAGTCGGTCACCTTTGTACCTATTTTCGGAATAAACCTTGGTAAGTTCTTGATAAATCCGGATAATGCCATTTGCTTCATATCGCTCAATCAATCAACCCTTACATCGGTTTATCCGTTCAGCAAAATCACGCAGGTAATCCTCGCGCCATTGGCTCACCGTCATTGCTCCCGTCACGGTATGGACACCTAAATGCGCTTCGGCAACATCCCGAGCGAGATCATCCGTCCACCAGTTTGGGTAACGCGGCGAGGGCTTCAGAGCGGTCTCGGACTCCGGTGTGTAAGCCGTAATTGATCCGGTTTTCTCATTGAGCGCAGGTACATTACTGCTGATAGAAAAATTGAACACACGGGCAGATTTTGGACTGAACCGGAAGCGCATGGTCCCATCACCGGGCATGAATCCTGGCAGGGATTGGTTATCAACATTGAGATGCGCTTCCGCATTTCCTGGTGTCTCCTCACCTAATGGGAGTGCCATTTCCAGGATACCAAATTCTTCCATGCGATCACTTTCGGTGGGAAGACGATCGAGCAGCAAATAGAACCGTTCCCAAGCCCGGACGAAATTTCCGCCCCAGCTGGGCTGTGACGGATCTTCTGGTGTACCTCTGAGCAGCCAGGCGACCGTAGGTGTGTCACCCATCTTGATCGTGCCTTCGAGTTTTGTATTGAAGTATTCGCCAAGAGCGCCTCTACCAGCAATATGCTGCTTCACAAATTCCGTATTTCCCCATTCACCCTCCTGGTTACCGCCCACAAACCAGCCCCGGTAGGTGGAATTGGCTTCAATGATCCAGAGTTCTGGATGGTTCTCAACAACGTAACGATATTGGTGTGGCCCCCATTTCTTGTTTGGGCCTGCAACCCAGTACATCCGTAATTTGGGCAGGATGTCAGGCGCGTCGTGCAGCGCTTGAGCGACATCTTCAATGCCTCCCCATCCCAGGATATAAAGCGGCCGAGGGTCATCCCTCCGGGCACACTCCACGATCCACTCAGATCCTTCGGTTGGGCTTTGTACACCAGGATAAGGCACAAAGTTGATCTCACCTTGTTTCGTTATCGCCCGCAGGGCATCTGGGGTCGGGTATTTATCAGAATGCTTCTTTAGATTTCATAATCCTTTTCATAACAATCTATGACATCAAAAATATCTTGTTTACGACCCGGACCACTGATACCAGATGTTGAAATCAGCCCCTCGATATCAAAAACATCCGCGTAGAGGAGGAAATGCACCATTGATTGGAAATCATCCGGATCTGTTCCCCCAATATCAGTAGATACGATGACTCGGTAACGGTCGCCAGCCAGAGCGCCGCCAACTGGAAACTTGTTTGAATTTGAAATCGTCATTTTTTATCCTGATGTGCTATCAATGGCTATCCTATCCATAAATGCGCATGAACATAACCGCCATCTGTTGTTATTTGCAAAATTCCGTTTAGTCGAAAGATTGATCATCATTACGTCATAGATGAGTTCGTCGCTAAACATGACCGAACTAGTAACAAAGTTTGGATGAGTAGACCATTCAGGTGTTTGGAATTCAGTTGCGCCTTCCGGCATAGGATAATGGGTCATACTTGATCCGTCCCATCCCATTACAGAAAATCGCACATGCGGCCAACGCAAGACCATCATCCTGCCGGTATCATCAGGTGCAATTGAAGGACAACAACATTGGTTTTCCCAATCGGGCTGTTGACGTACTGTTCCGAGGGGAGCCGAGATAGCCCCTGTCTGACGGTCCATGGAAGACACAAGCAAAAAGGCCGTACACAGCGATCGGCCGTCAGTAGACATTCCACCGCTAAACCCATATGATGCCACAATCTGGGGCTCACCAACAGGTTGATTTTTTTCATCCATCTGAAGCCTGAAGCTAATACCATCCTGCGGAGCTCCATTATATTTAGCATTCCGTTCACGGTATACAACGTACGTATTACCACTCTCTTTTATCCAGACACCAACGGGGGTTCGCGCCCACACCAATCTTTACTGGTTCACTTCCATCAATAGGAACTATCATTATATCGGTAGCATCAAATGAATGATTATATAAAATTCGAGAGCCATCGGGAGACAACAAAGGAGTAAAAGACTTA